>CAVWSP010000001.1:0-212689 GCA_963757835.1 Terriglobia bacterium
CTTGAACGCCAAGTAAAATTGAACTGATCCGAGGCTACCGACGTCGGGAGGAATGGCAGCCCGCGCTGCCGATCCTCCTCGAGTCACTTGTTCGAAACCCAAGTTGCCGGCCTAACCTCAGAGAAGGTCACCAACCGACGTGTTTAGGTCGACACGCGTTCCGATGAGCTGTCCCTTGATTCCGACGAGTAGATTCCCTGCCTGATCGAATTGCTCAATGCTGAATGTCCCCCGGAAGGCCCTCCCATCGAATCCCAGATAGAGATCTTGGCGGATGTTTGCAAAGCCCTGCGGATTGTTTGGATCGGTACTTGGGTCCCAGCTGATGCCGAAGTGATTAAGCCTATAATGCCGGAATCCAACCCTCTTCCATACCCCCAGGCAGATGCTTCCTGTGGTTGGATTACGCGACGAACTCGTGATTTCCGTGCCATCGCTGTGCCACTGAGAAAGTGCGTTGTCCACGAGAACGCCGTCCGGCGGAAGTCCGGGGCCAATGTTGCCTTTGGCGATAAAGCTGACGTGCCACATTCCCACCATCGGATCGTCGTTATCGCGATCGGAAACCCGCAGGAGCGAGGCTCTGCCAGAGTCAACTTCCCCATTCCAGGATTGAGGTGAAAGATGCGTGCTGCCTTTGCCCTGGAAAGGGTCTGCACATCCGGCGGATGCCATCGGAACCATGACTGCTGCAAAGAGAACTATCCCAAGAACTCTTGTCATCTGCTTGAACATCGATTGCATGTAATTCTCCTTCTTGAGTACTGAATGTTCGGGCCAGGGCATCCTGTGCTGGACTCTCCAGTCGCACAATGGATGGGGGATAAAGCCTGGGTAAAGAGTGGGTGAACCCGTAAGTGGTTGAGCCATCACACCGTTCAGCCGGACCGTTGCCGCTGATGGTATAGTCGGTCCCTGCTTTTGAGGCTTGCTGTGCCTCTATCTTGCTACAAGTTCGGCGAGTTCGAGCTCGACTCCGCACGCTTTGAGCTGCGGCGCGACGGCCGAGTCCTGAGGCTTGAACGCATTCCCATGGAGTTGCTAATCCTGCTGGCGGAAAAGGATGGCAACGTGGTCAGCCGGCAGGAAATTGTCGAGCGCCTGTGGGGCAAGGATGTCTTTCTCGACACCGAGCATGGCATCAACACCGCCATGCGCAAGATCCGGCAGGCCCTCAGGGATGATCCCGATCGGCCGCGATTCGTTCAGACCGTTACCGGCAAAGGATACCGCTTCGTCGCCGGACAGACTGGAAATGGCCGCTTGCTGGAGTCTTCGCCGGAAATAAAGGTCCGAGCGGCAGCCGCTGTCACGATTCAGGACTCGCCTTCCCCGGTTGCCGCGGCCAAACCTCGCGCTTGGCGGCTGCCACTGATTGCGGCGCTGGTGCTATGCCTGTTAGTTGGGGCCCTGCTGGGATTTAATGTAGGCGGAATTCGGGACCGTTTCTTAGCCAGCGGTCCGCCGCCCCAGATTAAAGCCATCGCGGTGCTTCCTCTGGCGAATCTTTCTGGGGACCCTTCTCAGGAGTATTTCGCCGACGGCATGACCGACGAACTCATTACAGCGCTCGCCAAGGATCGTTCTTTGAGAGTCGTATCGCGAACTTCCGCGATGCGATACAAAGGGGCGGCGCGCCCGCTGGCCGATATTGCGCGCGAGCTGGGAGTGGATGGTATTGTGGAAGGCTCGATCGTTCGATCGCCGACCCGGGTGCATATGACTCTGCAACTGATTCGTGTGTCGAGCGATACCCACCTGTGGGCAGAAAGCTACGATCGAGAGCTCAGCGGGGCATTCTCTCTGGCCGGAGAAATGGCTCAGGCGATCTTTCAACAACTGAAGAGCATTCCCATATCGCCCTTGCCGGTTCGCTACGTTAGCGCAGGGGCGCATGACGCTTTCCTGCGGGGACGATATGAATGGTTCTCCTACCACGCTCTGGAGAGCGCAAGATTCTTTCGGAAGGCGATCGAAATCCAGCCCGACTACGCCGCCGCCTGGAGCGGTCTGGCGAATGCCTACGAGGCCGGGGCGGTGCTAGGCGAGTTAAGGCCTCAGGAGGCGGGCCCGCAGGCGGAGACAGCCGCCGCGCGGGCGATAGAACTCGATGAGAACTCGCCGGATGCGCACCACGCAAAAGCGGCCCTCTTTTTGTTCTATCGCTGGGACTTCGCCCGCGCTGACCGGGAGTCGGCTCGCGCCCTCGAACTGGAGCCGAACTTTGCCGAGGCCCATCATCTGCGGAGCTACGTCCTGAACGCCTTGAATCGCACTGAAGAAGCTTTACAGGAACAGAGAAAGGCCACGGAACTCGATCCTTTTGGACGGCCGTGGGCTCTCGGGGTGGAACTGTGGCGGTTGCGACGATTTGACGAGGCCGCCGAAGAGGCGCGGATTCGGCTTGCGGCGCGCCCCAATGACGCTAGCGCACACGACCTTCTTTCGGACATCTACAGATTGCAAAGAAAGAACAAGGAGTCGGTCCAGGAGCTCGAGCAAAGTCTCATCTCGGGCGGCGCTCCGGCCGGCGCCACCGCCGTGCGGCAGGCGTATGAAAGTGGAGGGTTCAAGGCGGTGCAGGAGTTAGATCTGGTCAGCCTTAAGAAAAAGGCCGCCAAACAATATATTCCGCCGATTTCATTGGCTTACGTCTATGCCCGGTTAGGGATGAAAGAAGAAACCATCCGCTACCTTCAACTGGCCTATGAAGAGCATTCGCCGAAGCTGATTTTCTTGCAATATGAACCGGACCTCGATTTCCTGCATTCCGATGAGCGCTACCGTGAGATCGTTCGAAAAGTCGGTCTTCCGCCTACGTTTTGAACTCTGATGAGGGAATTATGCTCCCGGAGTCGGGGGATGGGCAGCCCGATCTTTTCTGCGCACCGTGGCGTTGATCGCTGGCTTGCCGTCAGAATGTGGACACCGCGCAAAATCCCCAACCTAAGCTGAAGATTACCTGTGTAACCGCCTGTGCTCCCTAATGCGCGATAGGCGGTCCTCGCCCCTCGGTTATAATCCTCGTAGCCTGTAAGGAGTATTCATGGCGATCCAAAAGACCGAAAAAATCTGGCACAACGGCAAGCTCATCCCTTGGGACAAGGCCACCCTGCACGTGATGTCGCACGTGGTCCACTACGGTTCCTCGGTATTTGAGGGCGTCCGCTGTTACGCCCTGCCCGCCGGCCCCGCTATCTTTCGCGCCAAAGAACACATGCAGCGCCTGCTGGATTCGGCCAAAATTTATCGCATTGACGTGGACTTCACCGTGGAAGAACTGGTCGAAGGCATGGCCGAGGTGGTGAAGAACAACGGAGTCTGGCCCTGTTACATCCGTCCCATTGTCCTGCGCGGCTACGGCGAGGCCGGGGTCAACCCGTTCAACTCGCCCACCGAGGTTTACATCTGCAATTATCCCTGGGGAAAGTATCTTTCATCGGATTCCGGGGAAGGCGCGGACGTCTGCATCTCGTCCTGGACCCGCATTGCGCCCAACACCCTTCCGGCGATGGCGAAGTCTGCCGCGAATTACATGAACTCGCAACTGATCAAGATGGAAGCCATCGTCAACGGTTATGTCGAAGGCATCGCGCTCGACGCCAACGGCTACGTGAGCGAAGGCTCGGGAGAAAATGTCTTCGTGGTGCGCAACGGCGTGCTGAATACGGCCCCGCTGGGCAATTCGGTCCTGCCCGGAATCACCCGCGAATCCGTGTTGCAGATTGCCCGCGACCTTGGCATTCCCGTGACTGAGCAGGGCATTCCGCGCGAGCTGCTCTACATCGCGGACGAAGTATTTTTCACTGGCACCGCCGCCGAGGTCACACCCATTCGCTCCGTGGACAAGATCAGCGTGAACCAGGGCGCGGTCGGTCCTATCACCAAGGCCATCCAGAAAGAGTTCTACGCCATCGTCAGGGGAGAAAAGCCCGACAAGTATAAGTGGCTTACAACGGTAGCGGTAGGCAGCAAGCAGCCCGTAGGAGTATAAGAAACCCGCGTAGGCCCGGACGCCCTCGTCCGGGGCGGGCGAGCGCAGCTCGCCAGAGGTTTACGGGATTTCCAGTCCCTTTGCCGAAACCAGGTAGTCGGGCCTTGCCCGGCAGAGCGGGCGAGGGCGCCCGCCCTTACGCAAGCGAGTGCCTCATCTTCCGCACCAGATCACGTCAATGGGGTATTTCTCGAAAACACGGTCCGACGTAAGTACCGTCATTTCCTCGGCCATGGCCTGAGCGATGATCATGCGGTCGAAGGGGTCGAAGTGGTGTAACGGCAGATCGCAGACCCGAAGGCTGTGATCCTGATTTATGGGAAGCGATCGAATGCCCTGCTCAGACAATCGCTTGGGAACATAGTGGCCGGGAGCCTCAGGAAGTTTAAACTTGCCTAACTTGCTCTTGATTGCGATTTCCCATGAACTGGCCGCGGAGAGATAAACTTCCTCCTCCGAACTGGCGAGGATCTTTAGCCCCGCCGCTCCAATCGTTTGCGACGGACCGACGCTCCATAGCCACACCATCGTGTCCAGCAGATACCTCATTTGCGCTTCCTGCGAGGTTTTCCTGTCAACTCATGCAAAGTGCCCCCGTAGAACGCTTTCAGCAGATCATCGGGCAGCGGGGCGTCGAAATCGTCCGCAATCCAGATGCGGCCTTCGTCCATCCCCAAAGGGCGAGTCTTGCCTCTCTTCGGCTCGACGGCCACTAGTCGCGCCACCGGCACACCCGCACGGGCGATGACAACTTCTTCCCCCGCTGCTACACGCTGCAAAAGGCGCGAGAAATGCGTCTTGGCCTCATGAATGTTGACTTCCACCCGGCGATACTAGACTAAGTCCGTGGACTAAGTCAACTCGATGCTGCCGGCGTAAAGCAGGTCCCTCGACTCCGCAGGATCGTTCGCCAGCGAACGCTCCTGCTGCGCTCGGGATGACAGGGTCTTAGCCGGTAGGCTGGGATGGGGGAGCCAAAAGGCTTGCCCCTGCCGCGTTTCCCGCCGTTACTTAGGTCATCTTGGGCTGAGTGACTTTTCGGTTCATCATACGGGAAGGTTATCTGGGGGAAGTGTCGAATGAATATTGATGACTTGCTGCGCATCGCCATGGAGCGCCGGGCCTCCGACTTGCATTTGAAGGTGGGCAACTATCCGCATCTGCGTGTCGATGGCGACCTGACTCCACTGACTGACCAGCCCCGCGTCAGCGCCGAGGATATGCTGACCATGGCGTTCAGCATGATGTCCGCGCGCCAGAAACAAAAATTCAAGGAAACTACGGAAATTGACATGGCCTACGGCGTCGCCGGACTGGGCCGCTTCCGTGTGAACGTCTTCCAGCAGCGCGGCAACGTGGGACTGGTACTGCGCGTCATTCCCACCAAGATTCGCGCCCTCGACGAACTCTACCTGCCCAAGATTGTGGAACAGGTTTGCGAAATGCCGCGCGGCTTGATTCTGGTCACCGGCGTCACCGGATCCGGTAAATCAACCACGCTGGCCGCCATGGTGGACCGCATCAACTCCACTCGCGCCGAGCACATCATCACTATCGAAGATCCCATCGAATTTCTGCACCGCGACAAGAAGGGCTACGTCAACCAGCGCGAAGTGGAAGTGGACACGCCGTCATTTGGCGCCGCCTTGCGCGCTTCCCTGCGTCAGGATCCCGACGTAATTCTGGTCGGCGAAATGCGCGACCTCGAAACCATCGGCACCGCGCTGCACGCCGCCGAAACCGGCCACATGGTGTTCTCCACCTTGCACACGCTGGACGCGGTCGAAACCATCAACCGTATTATTGCCATATTCCCACCGCCCGAACAAAAGCAGATTCGGTTGCAGCTTGCTGCCGTGCTGCGCGCGGTCATCAGCCAACGCCTGGTGCGGCGCTGCGACGGCGACGGCCGCGTACCTGCGGTCGAAGTGATGATCAACACCGCCTACATCCGGGAATGTATCCTGGTTCCGGAAAAGACCCGCGCCGTCCGCGATGCCATCTCCGCCGGAACTTCGCAATACGGCATGCAGACCTTCGATCAGTCACTCTGGGATTTGTTTCAGGCAGGATTGATCAACTACGAGACCGCTTTGGAAAACGCTTCCAACGCCGACGATTTCAAACTGCGGATGCAGGGCGTTTCTTCCACCAGCGATATTTCCCGCAACGCCATGCAGCAGACTGGCTTCAGCGGCAAGTAACGCAGTCACCGGAAAAAACCAGGGGCGCGCATTCATTCATGCGCGCCCCTTTTTCTGGCGGTGTGGGTGGACACTGCTGTCCGCCGCTTTTGAAGTTGGTTTTTTCCTGCAACCTTACAACCGCTGAAGATCCTTCCGCTGCTGAGCGTTCTCTACAAGAGCCCAAATCAAAAGCGTCGGACAGGAGTGTCCGACCCACACTGGGCTATTTTGCCGCCAGGGCTTGCGCCGGAACCATAAAGCCGGAGGCGTATTTCGCGCGATGACAATCGGCGCCGCTGAGAATGGCCAGGGCATCGTGCAGCGACGAGATGTCGAACACCCGGTTCAAGCGGGTGCGCGTCAGCATCTCGTACACCAGGCGCGACGGATGCGTCAGCTTGAACTGGATGCCGTGGTTACGCGTCCAGTGATACAGCGACACCAGCGCGTTCAACCCTCCCGCATCCATGAATTCCACCTGCGAGAGATCGAGCACCACGATGCGCGTGCTCTTCTCCGCGACCACGGCATTCCTGAGCGTGCAGACTTCCACGCCGCGCACCAGGCGCCCGCTGCAGTGCACCACCGCCACTCCGCCGTTTCTTTCCACATCAATCGTAAGCATGACTAACTCCCTCATTAATTCTTTCCATGATAGACGACCCGGCGGGGGGAAAGTCACCGCCTGGCTTCTACTCACTCCGTGAATTTCAGCCATCCCTGGTGTATACGTAGTTGGTAGCACAGGAGTTCCATGCGTAAGTTGCAGTAAGCAGGCGATCTGGTTTTTTTACAAACAATTTACATGATGGAAAATAAAGCGCTGGTATGCCGTTTCCCCGCCCCAAAAAGACAGATTCCGAAGACGTTCTTTACGAATACGCGGTAGGCGCGCTGGCCCGGCGCATGCGTTCGGTGGCTGAACTCAAACGCCTGCTGCGTCCCCGGGTTGAAGCCGATACCGAGTACGGCAAGACGCTGGTGGAACTGGTCATCCGCCGCTTGAAGGACCAGGGTTACCTGAACGACGCCAAATACGCCGCGGCGTTTTCGTCCTTCCGCCGGGACAATGAAAAATTTGGCCGCCGCCGTGTGATCACCGACCTGAAAGCCAAAGGAGTACACGGCGAAGTGATCGACCAGGCGGTGGGTTCGGTCTTTGACGAAGTCAACGAAGAGCAGCAGGCCCGCGACTACCTGCATCGCAAGCGACTGCAGAAGCCGAAGAACCAGAAGGATGCGGCCCGCGTTTTCCGCCAGTTGATGCGGGCCGGATTCGGTTCCAAAACGATTTTCGCCATCCTGAAAAAATGGGATGTGGATGACGAAACTCTCACCGCGCTCGAGGGGGAACTGGAATAAGAGTGGGGCAGGGTCGGGCATCTTTGCGAGCTCTGCGCTTTTCTTTGCGTCCTTTGCGGTAAAGGCTTTTGATCCTGCCTGAATCATCCCAAAATCTTGAACCGCAAAGGACGCAAAGAAAAGCGCAAAGGACGCGAATCGGCGCAATTGAACTGGCGACTGACTGTAGGCCGCCCGGCGTTGCCTTTACGCCTGAAATATTGGATACTCCCTCCGCACCCGTTTCACTTAACAGGAGAAAATATGAAAGCAAGATGGACAACAATCATTGCGGTCATGCTGCTCGGAGTGGCGTCGTTCGCCTACTCGCAAGGCATGGCATCTGACATGGACAAGGCGGCCGACAAAACTGCGGACGCCACCAAGGACGCGGCCAAAGACACCGCCCACGCGACCAAGAAGGCGGCCAAGAAAACCGCGCATGCCACTGACAAGGCTGCCGACAAGACCGTGGACACGAGCAAAGACGTGGCCAAGGACACCGGCCACGCCACCAAGAAGGCTGCGAAGAAAACGGCGCATGCCACTGACAAAGCGGCCGACAAGACAGCCGACACTTCCAAGGATGTAGCCAAGGGTACGACTCACGTTGCCAAGAAGACCGGGCACGGCGTCACCAAAGGCGCGAAGGCGGTTGGTCACGGAGTCAAGAAAGGCGCGGAGAAGACGGAAGACGTGGTGAAATAAGTCTTGAAATTGTTCGGACTGGAAATCGCCACGGATTCGTAACCGATCTCACAGATTTGTTTCTCAGCTCTGATCCGTGAAGATCCGTTATGATCCGTGGCCGGGTTTCAGCAGGCTGCCTAACCCCGGCGGGACAATTTTGTGGGACGGGCAGGAGTGCGCGTCCTCACACGGTTTGTCCCCGCGGGATTGCTGGCGATCACCGGGGCTTTGGGTTGTGCCAACTGGATCAGGGAGCGGTTGCCCACCCGGATGAAATCCAGTTCCCGGGCCGCCTGCAGGGCGTTGATTGCTTCCTTCACGCGGGAGCGCGGGACAAAATTTCCGAAGAATGATTCCACTTCCTGCTGGTCGGCGGCAATGACGCAATCCAGGTATTTAGAAAGCAGCGCCGACAGCGCTTCTCCCACCGAGAGTCCGATGCCTTCGCGCACCGCGTCCGGCGCCCAGCGGTAGAGCACATCCCAGAACGCCCCGTCCTCCGGCTTGTAGTCCACGCGCGTGATGCGCAACTTCGACCAGAGTTCGCCCAGGGCGTGGTCGAGGGCGACAAACGAAACGCTTCCGCCCAGGTCTTCGCGCATCTGCTGCTTCGAAATCGGCCCGGCGCGGCGAATCAGTTCGAAGGCGTCGCAGGCCAGTTGCGAATACTCCGAACGCGGCTTGGGCTGCGGCGCCTGCTTGGGATTGCGTTCCCCCACCAGCGCATAGAAGTAAGGGAAAATCGAGCCCGCCACCAGGAAAGCGTTGTTCTCTTCAAACTGGTTGGCTTCGTACGCGTCATGATTGCGCAGCAGGCGCACCATGACTTCGGTGGCCTCCCCCGCGCGCGGATCCGCGTAAGCATGCTGCTGGGCGGGCAGATGTTTCTCCGATCCTGTCCAGGCGCCGATGAAGGTCGGGGCCAGCAACGGCGGGCGCATGGGATACATCAGGCAAAATCCAACGGTCTCGATGAAGCGATGCGCGTCGTCGAGGGTGCGCAGTGGCGTGCCATTCAAGTGCCACTTCTCGCGTCGCAGTTGATCGAGTTCGTTGTCAGTCATAAAAGCAGCTCTTAGCTTTTAGCTCTTAGCCTTTAGCTCCCGGCCTCCACTTGGTTGTCGCCGGCCTTGGGCCTCGACTCCCGTCATGTCAGGGGGTTACACAAATCACTTGCTAAAAGCTAAGGGCTAAGAGCTAACAGCTGAGTGTCAAATCCGCTTGAACGCCTTCTGGATGTCCTTCATTGAGTATCGCAGAACTATGGGCCTGCCGTGCGGGCATGTCATGGGACAGTCGGTTTTGGCCAGTTCCGCCAGCAGCCATTCCATCTTGTTCTGCTCCAGCGGCATGTTGACCTTGATGGCGGCATGACAGGCAATGGAGGCGGCGATGCGGCCGCGGATCTTCTCCAGGTTCAGCGCCTGTTCTTCGCGGGAAAACTGGTCGAGCAGTTCGTGCAGCATGTGCTCGACGGCGGAAGCGTCAACTCCGGCGGGAGCGATCTTTACCGCAATGCTGCGGGCGCC
The DNA here is from genome assembly GCA_963757835.1 of Terriglobia bacterium. Taxonomy (GTDB): domain Bacteria; phylum Acidobacteriota; class Terriglobia; order Terriglobales; family Acidobacteriaceae; genus JAIQFF01. The sequence goes on from CAVWSP010000001.1 coordinate 9,741, forward strand.
AAAGGGTTCGACTTCAAATCCGTTCCTGGACAACTCGTCGGCGATGTCGGCGAAGACAGCCTGCTGGGCCAGCGTGAGCTCGATGACCAGGGGCAGCAGCAGGCGCTGGCTTTCGACTTTCTGCGCCGCGCGCTGCTTCAGAATTTTCTCGAACAGCACGCGCTCGTGGGCCACGTGCTGATCGACAATCCACAGACCTTCGGGATTTACCGCAAGGATGAAGGAGTCGCGAATCTGGCCCAATGGTTTGAGCGAGGCCAGCGCCGGGGCCAGATCACCGGGCGCTTCCGCGTCGTCAGGGATGGGGGGAGCGCAACTGTCGTTGCCCATCGAGTCGGGTGCGGGCTCGGGGGCGCGCACCAGGGACAAAGCGGCGTTGCCTTCGACCGAAATGCCTTCGCCAAACTGAAAGCGTCCGCTGACCGGCGGCGCGACCGGAGCCTGCAGGCTGAAAGGCTGTGACACGGGCGGAGTGTAGAGCGAGCGCCAGCCGGCATTGGGGGTTGCATCCCGGCCCGCCAGCGATGGGCTGGCGGTGGGGTGGGCGCTGATCTCGACCGCGAACTGCGGCACGGGGCGCGCCTTCATCAGCGCGGCGCGCACCGAGTCGCGCACGAAATCATGCATCACGCTCTGCTGGCGAAAGCGCACCTCGGTCTTCGATGGGTGGACATTGACGTCCACTTCGCCGCTCGGCAGGTCAAGGAAGAGCAGCACCACCGGGAAAACCGTCGGCGGCAGGATGTTGCGGTAGGCCTCGATGATGGCGTGCTGGATGAGGCGGTCGCGGATCAGGCGTCCATTCACGAAGACGTAGATCGAGTTGCGGTTCAGCTTCTGGATTTCGGGCTTGGAGACGAAGCCGTGGACGTGGAACTCGCCGAAGGCGGGAACTTCAGGGGTATGGGATTCAGGAGTTTGGGATTCAGAAATGGCTTCTTCGCTGGCAGCACCGGCTTCTTTTTCGGCTACCGGCATTTCGCGGGCGGGGGCGCCCGCGCCACATTGTTCCTTGCGGCGCCAGGGCGGGGGTTGCGGCAGGCCGATGCGTTCCAGCGGTTGCACCGCGGCGATCGGAATCAGTTGGTCGAGAACTTCCTTGCCGAAAACCTGGTACACGCGCTCGCTGTATCCGGCGACCGGCGGGGCAATCAGCATGGCATGGGTGGCGGAGTGCAATTCAAAATGCTTGTCGGGATGGGCCAGGGCGTAGTGAGTTACCAGCGACGCGATATGCGAAAGCTCGGTGGATTCAGCTTTCAGGAATTTTTTGCGCGCCGGAATATTAAAGAAGAGATCACGCACCGCGATGGAAGTTCCCGCCGGCAAACCGGCTTCTTCAACTTTGAACATCTTGCCGCCATTGATTTCGACAATGGTTCCGGAGGCCTCGTCGGGAGCGCGGGTTTCGAGGCGCAGGCGGGAAACCGAGGCGATCGATGGCAAGGCCTCTCCCCTGAAACCCAGCGTGGCCACGCTCAGCAGGTCGGCTGCATTCTTGATTTTCGAGGTGGCATGGCGTTCGAAGGCCAGCAACGCGTCGTCGCGCACCATGCCGCAACCGTTGTCGGTGATCTGGATGAGCTTCTTGCCCCCGGCCTCGACCTGGATCTGAATGCGGGTGGCCCCGGCATCGAGGGAATTTTCAAGCAGTTCCTTGGCTACCGACGCCGGACGCTCCACCACCTCGCCGGCGGCGATCTGGTTGGCGACGTTTTCAGAAAGAACGTGGATTCTGCCCATGGGGAGCGAGTCTGATTCGAAGCCAGTGTCGCAGATGAAGGGCTGAGGAAGCAAAGCACGAAGAGGCTAGACAGGCTCGATCCGTGTGGGTTCTGGGGAGGTATAGGTTCTCTTGATGGCAAGAGTGCGAGAAGGGTTTAGGGAGGGGCACGAGTTCACTCGTGCCACTAATCGCGGGATATGGCGGCGGCTTCAGCCGCTGCGGTGTGCTTTCTCAACCCGCGACAAGGGGCTGTCGAAGGCCGCCGCCAATTCTGGATGAAGCGGACCCCTGCGGCTCAAGCCGCCACGCTCTTTGCGCTTGTGCGGCACGACTAAAGTCGTGCCCTTCCCGGGATCGCCGCTGTGGTCCCACAGAGTGCGCCCTTCCCAGGATCGCCGTCGTGGTCTCTCAGAGGGTTCCCTTCCCAAGGACGCGAGCTCCGCAGCACCTACGGGCGGAATTCGACCGACAGGGTGGTCTCTACCGGCGCGGGCTCGCCCTGGACGCGATAGGGGCGGAAGCGCCACCAGCGGGCGGCGTCCATGGCGGCCGGAACCAGGGTGTCGGGGCCGCTCAGCGGACGGATGTTGACCACCGTGCCGTCAGCGGCAATGATGGCGTCGAGCAAGACGACGCCCTGTAGATTGGAGCGGCGGGCCGCTTCCGGATACATCGGCTCTACCCGGCGGACCAGCAATCGCTCCATCACTTCCGCGGGGACTTTGGCGGAGGGGGGCTGCGCGTGCACATCTTTTCTGACCGTGCGCGCTTCCAGTTGCTGCCAGCCCCGGTGCCATTGCCACAGGGCCCAGCCTCCCACCACCAGCAACAGGGCCAGGGTTAACCGCAGCAGGCGTTCGACTGCCAGATTCTGGGCCGGCGTGGGCCGGGCCTGCTGCCGTGCCTGCATGCCCGCAGCCCGCGTCTGCTGAGGAGAGGTCATGCGGGTTGCAGGGGAGGCAGAAACAGGAGTCCGAGGCGCCAGGCTTGAGGGCAGTGGCTGGGAGGTGCCAGCCCAGCTGCGAATCATCAATCTCTGGTCGCCCGAGAGTCCCAGGAATTCGAAGCCGCACCGCAGCTGGTTATGGTGCCGCACTACGGCTTTGGTGTGCAGCGCGTGGCCCGCGTTGGGCAGCTGCAACTCGACCGCAACCCATTCCCCGGGTTGAAGTTCGGCGGCCAACACGGCGGCCACGCCGCCTTCGCCGATGTCGAGAGAGCGACCGGGAATGTTGGCCGGAGCTCCGGCCCGCAACACGGTGATATCCACGGGAATGGCCACCGGGTAACGAGGAATGCGGCGGCGGACTCCGCTCAAGCCCGATGCAGGGTGCCCTGAAGCGCTCATACTTTTATGCGATACGTTTTACGCGACACGCTTACGCGATACGGTCTGACGCGACGGTCTGACTCGAAAATAGCCGGCTCGATCTGAGCCGTAGGATCCAGGGTAGCGGCGGTTTTTCCCGCCCTTCCCGGTCAGCACAGGCGGGAACGCCCGCGCCTTCATGCGCTCCAATAAAGCTATAGCCCGAAGCAGGGCTCCGGGCTGGATCCAAAGGGCAGCCTGCCCTGGGGACAGGCCTTGCGCCAGCAACTCAGATTAGGGCCAGCGCTTGGCGGTGTCTTCCCAGCCCGCGGCGCGGGCCGCCGGCGCGGCGGCGTTGACCGCCGTCTGTGGAATGCGGATGGGCTGCTGCGTCGCAGCCGACGGAGCCAGAGTCGGCTTGTTGTCATTGCCAGCTTCCTTGTCCTCGGAGAGAAGCGGCGCGGCTACACGCAACGCCTCCACTTCCTTTTCCAACCGGGACAACTCAAGCTCTTTCTGTCTCAGAACCTCGTAAACATTCTTCATGCGTCAGCACCTGGAGACCCTAATAGAGATTGGGACAATTAAGTCGAACTCTATCAGTTGTCTCAGTTTTGTCAAGACGTAAGACCGGATCGACGGTGCTCTAAGAGGGCACGCCCAGAAGACCGTACTGGTTACTTCCTCTCTGTGCTCTGGTTGAAAACGCAAAGTAGTGTCAAAGGGAGGACGGGCGTCTCGCCCGTCCAGCCGGGCGGGGACGCCTGGCCTCCATCCGACGCCGGCGCTACTTTGTCTTCGGGCCCGATCGTGGATCAAGCCGGGCACTGATTTTACAACTCAGTGCTTAACCTTTCACCGGTCACCGCGTCTAAGCCAGCATAGGCAACCCGGGGCGTCCTCTGGGCAGCATTTGCATCGCGCAATTTTTTCTGGAACCAGGAGCCGAGTCCTCGCGTATGACGCATCAAGGCGCAGTGTAGCTGCAGCAGGATGCGCCGCAAGATCAGCAGGAGGAAGACGGGTAATGAGCTCCGGAGGGTGGGTCATGGACATTGGGCGAGGCGGTAGCAACGGCACGGGAAACCGAAGTCTTCCTGGCGGTTCGGATCCTCATGTTCAGGAAGTTGTGAAAGCGGCGCACGAAGAGTTGCGCCAGCTCATGCGCCAGCGCGCCGATGTGATGAAGCGCATCGGCACGGTGAAACAGACCATCGTCGGACTGGCCAACCTCTTCGGCGATGAAGTGTTGAGCGAAGAACTGCTGGAACTGGTGGACCGCAAGAGCGGTGGACGCCAGCCGGGATTCACCAAGGCCTGCCGCATGGTGTTGATGGAAGCGGCGCGGCCGCTGGGCGCGCGCGAGGTGTGCGAGCACATTCAGCAGCGCATTCCGCCGGTATTGCTGCGCCACAAAGATCCGCTGGCTTCGGTGACCACTGTCCTCAATCGCCTGGTGGAATACGGCGAAGCGCGGACTGTAGTGCGGGAAAACGGGCGGCGGGCATGGCAGTGGGTCGCGGACCCGAGCGACAGCGGTTTCGGTCACTCTCGCAACCTGCCCAGCGTGTAGAGCGGACGCCCTTCGCCCGCTTCCGTGGAAGAGCGTCGCCGTGAGACGTCAGGAAAGTGACCGGACTTAGCCGCCTGGATTTGTTTTGTCCGGGTTGAAGCAATCCCAGTCGAGCAGGTTTTGCGCCAGCGGCAAACCGCAGGCTGTTATCGCCAACAGATTGGTCTGCACTTCCCCAGAGGGCCCGCCCTTCTTGACTTGCCCCCGCTCCGAACCTAAGATTTCACCCCAATCGGCCGAACCATGCACCACCGAATTGTCTGAAACTCGGGCCGGGGGCGGCCCAATTTATCTTCGTTCGAGGAGAGTCTCATGAGCGCATCCACCACAGCCTCATCCTCCACCAGCGTGTACACCAGCCCTGCCTTTTGGGAACGCTTGTGGCGCACCGGCGGCATTCAATCCCTTTTTTGCTTTGTCATCGCGTACGTCATCTATGGTCATCAGCCGGAGGTTGGCGCGTCGCCCGAGGCACTCGTCGGGTTCTACGACGGTGAGCGCGCCCGCATCTTGATCGCCGCGGTGTTCTCTGGACTGGCGGTCCTCAACCTGATGTGGTTCGCTGCGGCGCTCCGGACCACCCTGGCGGATGCCGGGCAAGACGGCTGGGGCGCGGCGGCAACCGCTTCCAGCGCAGCGGTGGGAGCGCTTTTCCTCTTGCTCATCATGGTGGTCGCAGCTCTCGCGTACTCGATTGCCGGCAAGGGCAATCAGACGCTTACCTCGGGACTGAATGACTTAGCGTGGGCCGGCGTCGTCCTGACTTCGTTTCCGCGGGCGATGCTGATTATGTCCGGGGCCTTCGGGCTCTGGCGGGCCCGACTGATCTCGAACGCGCTCTTCGCGGCCGGGGTCGCAGCCGTCGTGCTGGTGCTGCTTGGCGGTACCACGTGGCTGAATGATGGGTTCTGGTCACCGTACGGCGCCTATTCGAGGTTCGTCTCGCCCTTGATCTGCGTCGTGTGGGTGGTCGTCGTGAGCCGGGTTCTCTTGACTCGAAGTCCCGCTACGCGTGCTGGATGGTGATGCCGACGCTGGCGAACCGCGAGGCGCGCCGCCTGGCCTTTAGCCGCAGTGGTCGGTTTGTCCGGGCAGATTGAGTCTCCGAAACCTGCGAAGTCGTGCCCTTCAACAATATCAACCTTCTCCCAGGAGAACCCGAGCCGAACTGCGCTTGGCCTGGACGGGTCGGAGACCCGTCCCCACACAGGCGGCTATCCGGGAAGGAGCATGCCTTTTTCCAGATGGCGGGTCACGTGCGCGTATGACGCGGCGTGAGGATCGTGGGTCACCATCACGATGGTCTTGTGAAAGTCTTCATTCAGGCGCTTCAGGATTTCGAGCACCTCGGTTGCGGAGTGGCTGTCCAGATCGCCGGTGGGTTCGTCGGCCAGCAGCAGCGTCGGATCGCTCACGATGGCGCGGGCGATGGCTACGCGCTGTTCCTGTCCGCCGGAGAGTTGCTTGGGCAGATGGCTGACGCGCTCTTCGAGGCCAACCAGTTTCAGCGCGGTCATCACGTGATCGCGGCGCTGCTGCGCGGAGAGTTTGGTCAGCAGCAGCGGCAGTTCGACATTTTCAAATGCAGTGAGCACCGGAATCAGGTTGAAGGTCTGGAAGACGTAGCCGATATGCTCGTTGCGCCAGTGGGCGGACTGGGAGTCGCTAAACCGGAAAATGTTGTCGCCCAGCACCAGCAGTTCGCCGGCGGTGGGCCGGTCGATGGCGGCAATCATGTTCAGCAGCGTGGTCTTGCCCGAGCCCGAAGGGCCCATCAGGGCAAGGAACTCGCCGCCGCCGATTTCGATGGAAACATCGTCCAGCGCCTTGACCTCGAAGGCGTCGCGCTTGAAAACCTTGCTGACGTTGCGGGCCTGCACGACTTTGGTTTGGATTGCGGTGTGGGGAATGGTAGCTGCGCTCATGACTGTCCTTTAATCTTGATTTTGTCGCCGTCTTTCAAATCCTGCGGCCCGGTGGTGATGACATCCTCGCCGCCATTGAGCCCTTGCACCAGCACGCCGTCGCTGCGTTGCGACAGAATTTTTACTTCCCGCGCCATGGCCTTGCCGTCGAACGCCAGGAAGACGATCTTCTTGCCGTCGCGGTCCTTGATCGCCGCGGTGGGCACGAAAACTCCCTGCGGCTGGGAACTCGCAGGCTTGGTTTCGTCGGCCAGGAACTTGACTGTCGAGTTCATGTCCGGCCGCAGGTACGAATCCGGTTTGAGGATTTGCACCTTCACCTGCACCGTGGCCTTGGCCCGGTTGGCCTGGGGTGAGATTTCGGCGATTACGCCGTCATATTTGCGGTCGGGGAAGGCATCGGTCGTAACCACGGCTTTTTGCCTGGGGTTGAGCCGGGCAAAGTCGTCCTGTGCGATATCGAGTTCCACCTGCAGATCGTTGAGATCAGCCAGGGAAACCACCAGGCCCTGCGGGCCGCCTTCTGCCGTGCTGGCAAATCCCGAGGTCACGAGCTCGCCCTTTTCGGCGGCGCGCTCGAGAATGGTTCCGGTCACCGGGGCGCGGATCACGGTCGCGTCGAGCAGGGACTTGGCGTAGGCCGCCTGGCCCTCGGCCTGCTGCAGGGCGCCGCGGGCGCGGGCGATCTCCTCCGGCCGCGGACCGATCTTGGCCAGCTGGAAACCCTGCTCCAGCGAATTCGCCCGCTGCTGGTCAGCTTCGAACTTGGCGGTGGCATCGTCGAGCGCCTGCTTGGAGAGCACGCCCTGGGTTACCAGGCCGCGAGTGCGGTCGAGGGTTATCTTGTCGTTGGCCAGCGTCGCCCGGGCTTCATCGAGATTGTGCTGGGCCTGCTGAATCTCCTGGGGACGCGATCCGTTCTGCAGTTCCTGCAGATAGGCCTTGGCGTTCTCGGCCGCGCCACTGGCCTGATCGTATTGGGCGCGGAATTCGTCGTCTTCAAGGCGCACCAGGACCTGGCCTTCCTTCACTTTGTCGCCTTTTTCCACGCCAATCCACTTCACCCGGCCGGTGACTTTGGAATTCAGGTTGATCTTGTGATGGGCCACAATGTAGCCGCTGGCGGAGAGGACGACGCCACCCACATCGCTGCTCTGCGCCGAGGCCCGCGCCACGGTTACTTCCGGAGCGTCGTGCGACAGCAACCGGTAGGACAGCGCGACCACGCCCAGCAGCACCAGCACCGCGATCCCGATCAGAATGTAACGGCGCGCCCAGGCCGGAGGCTCACCCTCGCCGCCGGTGCGGGCCGAGCGGTCGATTCTCAGGCTGCGCAGGTCTTCGTGTTTTGCGTCAATCGGCATATTCTTTTCGTAGCGCCGGCTCTAACGTAGCGCCGGCGTCCCGCCGGCTGTCCGGCGGGCGTCTCGCCCGCCGATCTTAATCCCGCAATGCGCTCAGTATATCGCGCCGCGATGCATGCCACGCCGGAGCGAAGCCGCCCACCACGCCCATAATGAGCGCGAACAGGATCGCAATTCCGACTACCGCGGGTGTCATCTGCAGGCTGAACACGACCTCGCTGAAAGTCACCTGATTTTGGGTTCCGGTCGTCATGCCATTGAACGGCAACATCAGGATGATGCCCAGGGTCGCGCCCAGCAAGGACAGCAGCAGCGACTCCAGCATGAACGACGTCAGAATGCTGGGCCGCGAAAATCCAATTACGCGCAGAGTGGCAATCTCGCGCCCGCGATAGGCCACGGCGGCGTACATGGTATTAGCGGCGGCAAAGCAGGATCCGACCGCCATGATGAAGGCCACAATCCAGCCTACGAATTTGATCGGGCCTCCCGACTTGGTCTGCGAGGCGTAGTAGTCGGGTTCGAGGACGCCATTCAGCTCCAGGCGCTGGTCGTCGTTGGCGCGGTTCTTGAGCGCCTGGGCCGCCGCCGGATCGGTCGCGCGCACCAGCACCGACGAATAAACCGTGCGCTCGAAATCGGTGACCAGCTGGTTGACGTCGCCCCATATTTCGGAGTCATGCGCGGTGCCGCTGCCGTCAAAGATGCCGACGATGGGCCATTCGCCCTTCCCGATGTGCACCGAATCGCCGATGTTGGCATGCTCGAAGCGTTTGTTGATGGAACTGCTGACCACCACTTCGCGCTGCCCGGGGGTGAACCATCGGCCCTGAGTAATGTGGATCTGGGGACGCATCTCGAGGCCCATCGGGGACATAAAGCGGGTGGTCACGTTGGTCTCTCCGGTCCCGCCCTTGCGCGGCAACACCACTACCAGGATGTCTTCGCCCGAGACCAGGGGCTCGCCTTTGCTGTTACGGGCGATGCCGGGCAGTTCTTTTAATACTTGAAAGGCGTCCCGCGAGACTCCGCCGGCGGCCAGCTCCGAGTCGGAACCCTTCCGCAGCATCAGCACGTTGAGGGGATCGCCGGTCGTGGCGAAAGCGCGGCCCAGGCCCGCGAGCAGCGCCATGATGAAGACCGCAGTCGCTACCGTCAGCGCGATTCCGAGCGCGGTCATAATGGTGAGGCTCTTGCGCAGTCGCAGATTGCGCACGTTATAGCTGAGAGGGATGGCCATTTACATTTCCTTCAAAATACCGGCTTGGGTTTCCTTCGTGTTCCTTAGTGTCCTTGGTGGTTAACGCCTTTGATCTGAGGTGCCATCATCCGATGTGCCGCAAGCCGTCCACGATGTTGACCTTGGCCGCATGGTAGGAAGGTATGAAGGAACTGGCGAATCCGACCACGGCGGCAATCAGCAGCGCCGCCAGGATCGTGATCGGCGTGACCTTCATTCCGGTAAACATTCCGCCCTGGCTGGCCATCGCGCTCACAATAAAGAAGCACAGCAATGAGCCCACCAGGCCTCCCACCACGGAGAGCGAAACCGCCTCGCCGATGAATAATCCCAGAATGCTGTTGCGGGTGAAGCCCAGGGTCTTCAACACCGCGACTTCCCGGGTGCGCTCGCGAATCGACATTGCCATGGTGTTGGCCGACACCAGCAGGATGGTAAAAACCACGGCCAGGCAGATGCTCATGATGAAAGCCTTGATGTTGCCCAGCATCCCGATGAATCCCAGCTGGAAGGCATGCTCGCTCTCGGTTTTGGTGGGACGGTCGGCGTTGCGAAAGGTCTCATCGATAGCTTGCGCTACCTTGGGAACATCCTGGGGCGAATCCGCCAGCACCGCGTAGAAGCCTTCGCTCCCCTTGAGCTTGGGAAAGCCTTCGTCGATGTAGTCTTTGTTGAAGTAAATCGACTGCGTGGGATCGGGCGGAGTGAAGATTCCCCGGATGGTCAGTTCCAGATTTAAGGGGAAAATCTTTCCCGTGATGTTCAGGCGGTCGCCGATTTTCCAGCCGAACTTCTTGGCCAGGCCCACGTCCACGATGGCGCCGGCGCGATCATGCTGCCAGGCTTCGAGCTGGTCGGCGGGTATTTTGAATTCCGGATACACCTTCATCAGTTCATCGGGGTCAGTGCCGAACTGGGCGAAGAAATTCTCCGGCTTGTCGTCTTTATACTGCCCGCCAAACCACTGCTGATTCACCACTTCCTTCACGCCAGGAATGGCCTGGATCTTCTGCTTGTAGTAGCTGGGCAGATTGAAGACCAGCGACACCTTGTGTCGCACGATCAGGCGCTGCGCCGATTGTTCGCTGGGCTTGCTGTCATAAAAACTGCGCCAGATGGTGATCAGAAAGGTGAGCAGAAGCAGCGAGCCGCCGATGCTGAGCACGGTCAGGATGCTGCGGCGCTTGTTGCGGAAGGCGTTTTTGGTGACAAATCGAGTCAGGGTCATAGCGAACTCCGGGAGCCTGCAGGACGGTGCGGCCAAAACCGCAGGCAGCATTCTATCAGGATAGACGCGAAGTTCCGGCTCCCGTAACTGCGTCCAAGCCCGAAATCATGATAATCAGTCCTCTTAGATATGTAGAACGACGTTGGGACTCAGAAAGTTACGGCCCGGGCGGCGAATAAGTTTCATGGCATGCTTCACCTCTCCTTCCTCCTGAAAGCCAGCCTACGCAACTCTGGCGCCCTGTTCTTACGGTTAAGTCGAACGAGCCACGGTGAAATCGACACAGGCCAGTCCCTTTTTTTTCCTCCGGATTGTGATCGTAGCGGTGGCTGCCCCGGCGCGGGCAGCCTCATCGGTCGTCAGTCGTCAGAAAAACCAGACCCTGGTAACGACTTGCGATCAGCGATTGGCGACTGATTTTATTGAGTTCTAAATTCTAGTGGTCAGTCATCAGTTGGCAGTTCTCAGAAAGACCAGATTCTGCTGGGGACGGAAGACCGACGACTGACGACTGGCTCTGGCGCCGGGCTGAATTCCCATTGCCTCTATCCGCCTAATCCACTAGCATGTCGCACGAAACTCACCCGAAACCGGCGGCGGATGGAGGAGTATGGGCGAAACCGCGGCACACCTTACCCACAAGGCACTGACCGGAATAGACATAGCGATTATTGCCGTTTACTTCGTCGTCATCTTCGCCATCGGCTTCTACTTCGCCCGCAAGGAACGCACCTCGACCGACTACTTCCTGGCCAGCCGCAACGTGGGCTGGTTTGCCATCGGGGCGTCGCTGTTCGTTTCGAATATTTCCACTGAACACTTCATCGGGCTGGCCGGCTCCGGCGCCAGTTCGGGCCTGGCCGTGGGTTCATTTGAGTGGCTGGCCTGCCTGATCCTGCTGGTTCTGGGCTGGGTGTTTGTCCCGTTCTACCTGCGATCCAATGTGTTTACCATGCCGGAGTTTCTGGAGCGCCGCTTCAGCCGGTCATGCGCCGTGTATCTGGCGGGAATTTCCATCCTGGCCTACGTGTTCACCAAGATTTCGGTTCACCTTTACGCGGCTGCCATTGTCCTGGAACGCGTGGTGGGCTGGAGTCCCTTGACGGCAGCCGTCATTCTGGTTATCGCCACCGGTATTTACACCATTGCCGGAGGACTGGCTGCGGTCATTTATACCGACCTGGTGCAGACCCTGATCCTGATCGTCGGCGCCGTCATCCTGACTGTGATTGGAATGCACCAGGTGGGAGGATTCGCCGGCCTGCGCGCCGCCCTGCCCGCCAGCTACTTCCACATGGTCAAGCCCATGAGCGATCCCGACTTTCCCTGGACCGGTATTTTCTTTGGAGCGCCCATTCTCGGCATCTGGTATTGGTGCACTGACCAGGTGATCGTGCAGCGGGTGCTCTCGGCCAAGGATGAAGGACACGCCAAGGCAGCCACCATCTTTGCCGGCTTTCTGAAGATCCTGCCGGTGTTCATGCTGGTGCTGCCCGGCCTGATCGCGGTTGCCCTCTACCGCGACCTGTTTAAATTCGGGCCCCATGGCGAAGTGCTGAACGGGGACATTGCCTATCCCACGCTCATCATCAATCTGCTTCCGACCGGCCTCGTCGGAGTGATGATCGCAGCTCTGCTGGCAGCGTTGATGGGGGCGATGAGTTCGGTGTTCAATTCGGCTTCCACCCTGGTCACACTCGACTTCTACAAAAAGATCAAGCCCGACGCGAGCGAGAAGCAGTTGGTCGGCTTCGGCCGCGTGATGACGGGCGTGATGGTGGTGCTCGGCCTGGCCTGGGTGCCGTTCATTCACCTGATCAGCAGCCAGCTCTACATCTACCTGCAAAGCGTGCAGGGCTACATCAGCCCGCCCATTGCAGCCTGCTTCATCCTGGGCATTCTGTGGCCGCGGCTGAATGCGCAGGGCGCGATCACTTCGCTGCTGACCGGTTTTGTGATGGGCGCGGCGCGATTTATTCTCGAATTGATGGACCGCGCCGCCGGCGGCCACGCCTTCGACAATGGGTTTCTGCGCGGCCTGGTGGACATGAATTTCCTGCACTACTCCATCCTGATGTTCGTGATCTGCTGCGTGGTGCTGATCGGAGTCAGCCTGGTGACGCCGGCGCCGGAGCGCCAGAAACTTGCCGGCCTGACCTTTGCCACCGTGGACGAGAAGATGGACGTCACCCTGGTGCGGCCTCCGGACCACAAGCCGGCGGCGGAAACTGCGGCTGAGCACCGCCTCAACGTGATTTTCAGCCTGGCGCTGATCGCCACCGTGGTCGGACTCTGGTTCCATTTCCGGTAATTCGGGATGGAGGGCGGGCGTCTCGCCCGCCCCGCCGGGCGGGGACGCCCGGCCTCCACGAAGTACGGAACTTCAGAATGGCGCGCATCCGCAGCCTCAGGCCCAACGTCACCCGCGAAGAAGCGACCGAGCACTTCTCTTCCGGCATGCTGTATTTCCTGCGCGACAGTACTTTCGGCCCGCTGCGCTCAGTGGCCGATTTCTACATCCCCTTCCGCCTCTTTCAGATCGAAATCGTGAACGGCGGCAAGCGCGACTTGCGGGTGTTTGGCCTGGATGCGGTCAACGGATCGCTCGACCTTTATCACTTTGAGCAACTTCCGGGCGAGCGCGAAGTGCTGTATCTCGAGACCCGCAACTGTTCGGAGCCCCTGCTGGGCGACGACGAAGCGGAAAAGATTGTCATCGTCAAGGTGCAGCGGTTGCTCTTTACCACCGGGTTCTTCCGGGTGCGCGATTTGCATATCTCCGCCGTGCCCGTAGCCGGCGAAATCTATGTGCCTTATTGGGTGGGATTCCGGGGGCACGGAGTGCGAGCGCGCCTGGCGGTGATCGACGCGGTCAGGCGCAGGCCGGAGGGGGCCAAGGTGCGGCACCTGCTGCGGGCCTGGCTGACCTCGATCCGCACCACATAGATTTGCGGATCGGCCCGAGGGAATGGCCGGAGTGGAACAAACCAGGCGGCCGATACGTAGACGCAGGTAGGAATACTTCCCAGGAAGGGATCCCTTCATGAAAAAGGCCCTGGCTTCGCTGTCGGCACTGCTTTTTGTCACCCTGCTTGCACTACCGTTGGCTCGCTTGTACGCACAGGCCGCGCCTGCGCCCGACCCGCTTTTTCAAACCATCCAGTCGCTGGACACCAAACTTTTCGACGCTTACAACCACTGCGATTTGGAGAAATTCGGATCGTTTTTGGCCGACGATCTGGAGTTCTATCATGACAAGACCGGTCTGAGCAGCGGACGGCAAGCCCTGGTTGAAGGTGTGAAGAACAACATCTGTGGCAAGGTGACCAGAGAACTCGTTCCCGGGACACTCGAGGTATATCCCATTGCCAACTATGGCGCGGTGGAGATCGGGATCCATCGCTTCCACCACCCCGGACACGAGGATGCCGGGTCCATCGGCGAGGCCAAGTTCATTCACCTCTGGCAAAATAAAGATGGAGTATGGAAGGTCACACGTGTCATCAGCTTCGATCACCATGCTTTAGCGAAGTGACGGGGCCTGCTCCGCCGCAGCTGTTTTCAAGCTGAGCTGTTACTCATCCTGTGGAGAATTCCCGGCTGTCGGCGTAGTATCTCAGCCCTGTTCGGAAAGGGCCGCATAATGATGCTGGGCATGTCGCTCTCGACCTTCACCCTGGTGCACGTAATCATCAGTCTGATTGGCATCGTTTCAGGCCTGATTGTTCTATTTGGGCTGCTCTCGGCGAAGCGGCTCAACGGCATGACCGCTCTCTTCCTGTTGACCACCGTGCTGACCAGCGTGACCGGGTTCGGCTTTCCTTTCGATCATCTCCTGCCCGCGCATAAGGTCGGCATCATCTCGCTGGTGGTGCTGGCGATTGCGACCCTGGCGCGCTACAGCTTCCACATGGCCGGCAGTTGGCGCTGGATCTACGTGGTCACGGCCATGATTGCGCTCTATCTCAACGTCTTCGTGCTGGTAGTGCAGTCCTTCGAGAAGGCGCCGGCGCTGAAAGCCCTGGCCCCGACCCAGTCGGAGCCGCCATTCCTGGTCGCCCAGCTGGTGGTGCTGGCGTTGTTCATCGTGCTCACCATTGTTGCGGTGAAGAAATTCCATCCCGAGGCTGGCCGCTCGTCTTAAGCAACGGGATTCACGCCCACTCCCATTCCCAAAGAGTGTTTCGCCCGTCCCAAAAGGGGTTCGATTTTGGAACGCGCTTAAGCCGGGCTTGGTCCGGCACGCCCACTCCTGATGGCTTTCAAAGGCTTTGTGGGGTACGAGAAGGCCGCACACTTGTGGCCAGGCAAATGCATTCCTGCACTGTGAATCTGGCGACAGAAATCGAGATTCACAGGATCCATTGGAATGAAGCAGCAGAGTGCGCGAACCGCAGTTGCCGAGCATAGTTATGAAAGCAAGAGGTTGTCCCTAAGTTCATGCCCGCTCATGGAGCGAGCCGGGAGGCCGGCCAAACCCGGGAGCATGGCCTGCCGGAGTCTGATTCTGATATCGGCGCTCTGCCTGTGCGCCGGTATTTCGGCACACGCCGCCGTGACCCTGGTGTCTCTACAGTCTCCGGGCCTCAGCGCCGGCCGGACCAGCCCGGTCAACTCCCCCGTCCACTTTGAGGCTACAGCTGAGAGCGATCAGCACGTAACCGGATATGTGGTTTACGTCGATGACAAGAACGTCTATCAGACCATGGGTTCGGTGCTCGACGCCTGGGTAATCCTGCCGCCGGACACAACTCATTTCGTGTATGTCAGGGCATGGGATGCAGGCGGCTCGTTCCTGGCCAGTCCTACTTATTGGATCAGGGTCACCGGGCTGGTTCCACCCAACCCGCCCGCGGACGCCGTCAAGATCACGAACCTGGTGGCTCCGTCCCTGGCGTCCCCTTCTTCTTTCTGGACCGTCGATAACCACAGTCACGTGGGCGGCCAGTGCAACCACGGAAGCATCGCAACCTTTGCCAACAGCTTCGACCCCAACACCAGGAACGCGCCTGACCTGGAGGATTACGGACAGCACTGGCTGGTCAGCAGCCAGTGTCAGTACGACGACAGTCTCTTCTACTGGAAGCATGCGCCCAGCGCGTTTCAGGAAAGCACAAATTTCCTTTGGGACCTCTGGTTCTACATTCCAACCACCACCGATGCATCCACGGTGCAAGCCATCGAATTCGACCTGTTCCACGCGGTGCGGTTCGATGACGGCGTGCACGAATTCATGTTCGGCTCGCAGTGCCACTATCGCAGCAATCAGTGGCAGCTCTGGCTTCCGCAGAACGGTGTTCTCACGTGGGTCAACACAGGGCTCTCTCCCTGCCAGTTTTCGACCGGGGCCTGGCACCACATGACGTACTTTCTGCAGCGGGTGAGTGCCAGCGGCTACCAGAAGGGCCCGGGCAGCGCTCAATCCGCGGGCGACAGTAACACCCATTTGCGCTTCGGGACCCTGACCCTCGACGGCACCACCATGTATCTGGGCGCGCTCTCAAATTCCACGATTCCCATCCCGGCCTGGAGGCCGGTGCTGGGCGTGCAACACCAACTGGACACAGCGGCCGCGGGCGTGACCATTGAACAGTATGTAACCCGGGAATCGGTCACGGCATGGTAGGGCCAGCTCGGTGCAGGGGTGTAATCATTTCAAGTGTGGGTCGGATTATGTGTGGGTCGGACACTCCCTTCGACTTCGCTCAGGGCAAGCCTGTCCGACGCCTTTGAAGTTGCGGGTGGGGTTGATCTTCAGCCAGATTGGTTAACCAGACTCCGACGAGGATCGGAACCGGGATCAAAAACCGGGATCTACCAGGATCAACAACACAATCAAACAAGAATCAAAAACAAGATCAAAAGCGTCGGACAAGAGTGTCCGACCCACACGAGAGTGTCCGACCCGCATGATAATGATGAGGGCCGTTTCAGGGGTGTTGTCGGAGAGATGACCTGGCTGGGGGCAGGCTGGAGCCCTGGTTCAGCACCACAACGTTGCCGATGTATCCGTCGGTGTGGGCGTAAATTCCCTGAATCATCAGGGCGTGGCCGACCAGCCTCAGGAACCTTTTCTGGCTGTGTTCCAGGCGGTAGGCTGCGAAGGACGTTGCCACCTGCATGGCGCCCATGGTTGCAACATAACGAGCCGCCGAGGGATGCTGGCCGAGCAGGTACGCACTTCCATGCGGGAATCCGGCTTCTTCGTAACCCTGAGGGTGGGACACGGTGGTATAGCCGTCCAGGACATTGGAGAGGGTGTAGGCGCCAACCTCCGTCCAGAATACCTTCTTGCTGAATACCTGCTCCGAACTCCTGGGAGCGGTGCTCAAGGCCGCGCTGGGCGCATTGAAGGTCTGGGCTGACAGGCTGCCTGCCAGCAACAGCACGAGAGACGTGATCAACGGCCTCATATCGTCAGGCCATTGACTGCAACCTCCGTTCCAAGCTAAGTGCGACAAATACAGGAGATGGCAGAAGCGCACCCAGTCGAGTGCGCAGGAAATTGCGCATGCGGTATCCGTCTGGCGTCTTCATATCTGTTTCTTGGGCTGGAAGACGCCGGCTCGGGCTTGCCCGAAAACCCAAGCTGGCAGCCGAATTCGGCCGGGGCGCAGGTAGCGCGGCGATGCTAAGGCAGTGACCATGACCACTGGCTGCGTCTGGGTATCGGTCGGTTGCCAGACTTCGTCCGGCTGGGCAGGTGAGGACACCTGCCCCTACGCGAGCGGGGACGCGGACGCGGGCGGGGAGCGATCATCATCCTGCGGAATCATGAGCCACGCTACCGCGGAGCTGGCCAGAGCAAGGCCGGCACAGATCATCATGACGATTCGGAAACCAAAGACGAAGGCTTCCCCGATGAATCCCTTGATCGCGGCGGTCGCGCCGGGATCGAGGCCGGCAGGCGGCTGCAGACCGGCGAGCTTGTTCCCGCCGGCGCGCAGTTCTTGCTGGACCTCCGGCGGCACCGGGAAATTGGAGAGGCTGGAATCCAGTCGAGCAGCAAAGGATTTCACCATCACGATGCCGAGCACTGCAATCGCCAGCACGCCCGCAATGCGCGCCACGGCATTGTTGATTCCAGAAGCGGTGCCGACCCTGTCCTGATTTACGGAATCCATAATGACGGTGGTGAGCGGCGCCACGGTGACCGCCAGCGCGAAGCCCAGAACAACTACTGCCGGGAAGAATGTTTTCCAGTAGGTGCCTCCAATTGTGGGCAAGGCGAATAGAACGAAACCCAAAGCAGCGATGAGAGGGCCGATGATCAGCGGAGTTCTCGGGCCGTAGCGGGCCACAAGCCCACCTGACCAGCGGGAGAGCAAAAAGATAAGCAGAATCAGAGGAAGGACGGCCGCGCCGGTGGCGGTGGTCGAGTATCCCTGCACCTGGACCAGGTTCAGCGGGAAGAGGAAAAAGAAAATTCCTACCGCCGCGTACAGAAGCAGCGTTAGCAGATTCGCGCCACTGAAACGACGGGAGGCGAACAGCCCGAGCGGCAGCATGGGCGCGCTGACCCTGGCCTCGACAATCACAAACGCAATCAGGCTGCCGAGACCGACGATCAAACTCCCGAACACCCACGGACTTCTCCATCCCAGATTGATCGATTCGATGAAGCCGTTCACCAGGCCGCCTAATCCGATGGTGGCAAGAATTGCGCCTGACCAGTCGATTCTGCCTGCGGTGGCGCGGCGGCTCTCCGGGATCCAGCCCAGCGAAATGACGATCACGGCGGCGGCCAGCGGAAGGTTCATGAAGAATACCCAGCGCCAGGAGGCATGCTCCACCAGCCATCCGCCCAGCACCGGTCCGATTGCGGTGGTGATCGCGGTAAAGCCCGACCAGGTGCCGATTGCCCGGCCCCGGCTCTTCTCGTCGAAGGAGGTACTGATAATGGCAAGACTGCCGGGCACCAGCAGCGCGGCGCCCACACCTTGAATGCTCCTGGCCATGATCAATTGATGAATACTTGAAGCCAGGCCGCATCCCGCGGAAGCCGCGGCGAAAATCGCGACCCCCGCCAGGAACACCCGGCGGCGGCCAAGCATGTCGCCGAGCGAACCGCCCACCAGAATCAGGGCGCCCAGAAATAATCCGTAAGACTCGACCACCCACTGCACATCGACCACGGTTGCCCGAAAGCTGGTTTGGAGCGCAGGCAGAGCGACGTTGACCACGGTGCTGTCGATGAAAGCCATGCTGGACGCGAGAATGGTCGCGGCCAGTATCCAGGTCTGGGCTGCCGCCGGACACGGCACGCCGTCGCCCGCGGAGCGGATGAGAGCTTCATCGCACGGTGTCCTCATGGACGCTATGGATGCCATTGCGGCTTGAGTGATCCGAATATTTTGCGAGATGCCACTCCTCGAACAGGCGTATGATTTTGTGCCTGGCCTCGTGGAAATCCCCTTTCCCGAGGGTTCATTTTCCGAGGATCATTTTTCCCTGGATGAAGAGGTACGCATGCGGCGCCTTCTATCCGCTGCCATGATGGTCGTAAGCGTGAACCTGCTGGCACAGACTTCTCCGCCCGCCGCGAAATCAGGGGTGCCTCCCAAGCTGACTTGTGTGGTCGCTGGTCGTGTGGTAACCGCCGCCGATGGCAGTCCGTTGAAATCGGCCCGGGTCTCGCTAACGCCGGAGCGTTCCGATTCCGAGAAACAACAGATGTTTGCGGCCACTACCGACAGCGACGGGCACTTCCTTATCAAGGATGTGGTTCCCGGCCGCTACCATTTTTTCGCCACACGTGCGGGATTTGTGAACCAGCAATACCAGGCCAGGGGAAACGCCGACGGAGCGGTTTTGTCGCTGAAGCCCGGGGACCGGGTCGGCGATGTGCTGTTTCGCATGATCGTCTCCGGAGTGATTACCGGGCGCGTCACCAACGAAGATGGAGAAGGCATCGTTCGCGTCGAGGTCATCGCTCTGCGCAAGCCCGGCGAGGAGGAGATGGAAGAGGAAGACCGCTTTGCTTTTTTCCGCAAGTCAGAACTCCACGCTGTTTCTGGGGCGCAGACCGACGATCGCGGCCAATATCGAATTTTCGGACTCAAGCCAGGCGATTACTACATCGAGGCGACGGATTCGTATGAACCCGACCGGAATACGCCGTCGGATGAGAGCTACGTGGTGCACGAGTTTCTGGGCAGCGAATACGCATCGGTGTATTACCCCAGCGTAGCCCAAGCCAGTCAGGCGACATTGGTTTCTGTAAAGGCGGGCGACGAGGTGCAGGCCGATGTTTTCATGCAGCGAATTAAAACCGCGGAGATTAGTGGACACGTCATTGGCCGGGGCGGACCCGCCAAGAACGCGTCAGTCCTTATCTTCCCGCGCGCAATGGATGATTTCGTGGTTCCTCGCCAGGATACAACTGACGAAAAAGGCGCCTTCAAACTGAAGGGCATTCCGCCGGGTAGCTATGTGATCGCTGCGTACAAAAGAGATGACGACGAGGGCTCTTACGGGGCACGGGGACAACAGAAGCTCGAAGTGAGTGGCGAGAATATCGACTCCCTGACCATTGCCTTCGGTGGCGGCGCCAGCTTTCAGGGCCGGGTCACGGCTGCCGGCGGGGACCAACCGGAGTTGGATCGGATCAGCATTTTCTTGCTCGGAACCGATGAAGATAGGACATTCGGCGCGGGGGGGCAGGTCAAGAAAGACGGAACCTTCCAGCTCAAGTCAGTCTTCGATGGGAGCTACGCCATCATGTTGGAAGGACTGGAAAAAAACTGGTATGTCAAATCGGTGCGTCTGGGAGCGGACGAACTCATCGACAAGGGATTGCAAGTGGAGGCGGGGGGCACGGGCGGCAGACTCGAGGTGGTAGTCAGTTCGGCGAGCGCGCAACTGGAAGGTTCGGTCAGCGGCCACGATGGTGCGATCATCGGAGCGCGCGTGCGGGTCGCTCCAGAACCCGAGACGCCCTACAATCGATTGCGCTCGCGCGTCGTGAGGACAGACCAGAGCGGCCACTTCTCGGTTACAGGTCTGGCCCCCGGCACGTATCGCCTGCTGGCGAGATACAGGGCATCGGGGGGCGATGTCCTGCGCTCCGATCCGGAAACCGTAACCCTGTCCGAGCGCGATCACAAGACGTTGTCGTTGACCATCGTCGAGCCTCCAGCCGAGTAAACTCGCCAGCGTATTTCTACGGAAATCGGCAAAGCGGGCGGGACGCCCACCCGCCAGCCGGTGGGACGCCGGCGCTACCAGAAGCCCTGTATTTTCTCGGGTACCTTCGTAACTCCCATCCCGGATTGAGCCGCGATATTCTAGTCGCACCTTTCCCCCAAGGGCGACCGCTGGCGTCTTTCCAGAAGACTGCCTATTCATTGATTTATCGGGGCTCAGGAAGCAATGGCCAACAAGATCGGGCGTTTCGAGATACTCAGCGAGATTACGCACTCCGAGATTGGCGCGGTCTATAAGGCCGCCGATGCGGAGAGCGGGCAGACGATCGCCCTGAAGACCATCCAACTGAACGCGCTGGCCGAACAGGCAGACACGCTGATGCAGTACATACTGCAGGAAGCCGCCGGCACTTCACCGCTCAGCAGTCACAATATCGCGCAGCTTATCGGCGTCGAACAAATCGACACCCAGTGCTGCGCCGCCATGGAGTATGTGCAGGGCAACAGCATCGCCACCATGCTGGCCCGCAAAGAAGGCTTTTCCATCTGGGACCTGCAGGACATTGTGCGCCAGACCTGCCAGGGGTTGGACCACGCGCACTCGCATAACGTCGTGCACTACAGCCTGGAGCCGGCCAAGATCATGGTCACGTGGGACGGCACGGTCAAAGTGCTGAGCTTCGGCGTTTCCTGCATGGGAGCATTTACCTGTCAGGCTTCGGGCAAGGCGCCGGAGGTCCTGCACTACGTTTCACCCGAGCAACTGCGGGGCGATCCGGTGGATGGGCGTTCCAACATCTTCAGCCTGGGCGCGATCCTGTACGAGATGGCGACCGAGACCAAGGCTTTTCCCGGAGACGACGCGGACCAGGTGCGGCATGCGATTGTCGAAAATACGCCGCCGGCCCCGGTGGTGGTCAACCGCAAGATCCATCCCGTGCTGAGCGAAGTCATCATGAAAGCGCTCTCCAAGGCGGCGGAAGATCGCTATCAGAGTGGACAGGAACTGGTCAACGATCTGGAGCGCTGCAAGGAAAGCGCGGCCAAGGCAGTTGACAAGAAAGCAGCCGCGCCCGCCCAGGGATTGAACGCGCCGGCGGCGCAAAAGCCAGCGCCCGCGGCGGCGGCAAAACCTGCCAAAGCGGCGGGAGGCGGGGAACATAGCGCGGAGGATTCTGAGACCGTGGCCGCCAAAACGCGATCTGCATCTGCGCCTTCCGCGCCAAATCAGGTCGCGAGCGCGAACGATATGGCGCCACCTGCTTCGGCAAAAGCAGCCGCAGCAGCTGCAGGATGGGAAAGCGCGGGCGCCGTTTCCACAGTCCAGCCGGCGAAGGCAGCTAAAGCCCCCGCAGCTCCGGCGACAGCGTCCGGGCAAAGCAATTTTCAGGAACGGGCCAGCGCAGTGGCCGAGACGGTTGAGCCTGCCTCCGAGACGCCCGCATTTCAGGTTGATCCGTCGATGGCGCAAGAAGCCAAAGGCGCCAAGCGTGGCCCCAGCTTTTCCGAAATGACTGAACTGCCGCCGCTGAAAGAAGTTTACGTCGCCCCGCCTCCGCCTCCAGCCGCGGACGAGCCGGTGCCCGAGCCGGTAGTGTCCTCATTTCGGGCACAGCCCGAGAAGCCCAAGGTGCAGCCGCGGGAAGTGGCGCGCAAGGCGGTCAAGGAAATCCAGAAGACTCCGCCCAAACTTTTCCTGTATTCGATCGCGGGCGCGGTGGCCGTTATTCTGCTGGTGGTGGGACTTATCGCCTACCGCATCCACTCCGAAAATTCGGACGACGAAGGTTCAGCGGCAGCGCCGGCAGCGACCGCGCCCGTGGCCGCGGCAAAGCCGGCGTGGAACCCGGCTCAGCCGCCGGTGACGGCCGCCGCACCGGTACAGCCGGAGCAGGTTACAGTAGGCCAGGAAGC
Source organism: Terriglobia bacterium (assembly GCA_963757835.1). Classification (GTDB taxonomy): domain Bacteria; phylum Acidobacteriota; class Terriglobia; order Terriglobales; family Acidobacteriaceae; genus JAIQFF01. The sequence goes on from CAVWSP010000001.1 coordinate 32,165, forward strand.
GCCGGCGGTTTCGGTGGTTCCAAGGTACGGCAAGAACAAGAAGAAGGCCAAGACGCAACCCGCCGTATCTGCCACCGTCATTCCCGGTCAGTTGAACATCAATTCCACTCCGGAAGGCGCGGAAGTTCGCATTGACGGACGAAATGATCCCAGCTGGATCACTCCTTTCAACCTCGCCGGGCTGTCGCCCGGGCAGCATAGCGTGACCGTCGCCCGCGCGGGATATGCACCCGAGAGCCGCACCATCGATGTGGCTTCCGGAAGCAAATTATTTCTGGTGATCCAGTTGGCGCAGATTACGGCCGCGGTTGCGATCAGCAGCCAGCCGGCGGGAGCGCAGATTTTTATCGACGGCAAGGATACCGGGCACGTGACTCCGGCGCAGATCTCGGTGGACAAGCCGGGCGCGCACACTTTCCTGGTCAGGAAACAGGGATACCTGGAGCAGTCTTCCAGCGCCAACCTGCAGGCGGGCCAGGTCTTCCATTTCGCGCCCGCGCTCAAAGCGCTGGGTTCAACTGACGAGATCAAGATCGGCGGACGATTCAAGAAGCTGTTCGGCGGCGGAGACACGGCGGGCATGGGAGCGGTGAACATCAAGACCCAGCCCAAGGGCGCACAGGTCGCGGTCAACAACCGTATTGTGGACAAGCCCTCGCCCGTGGATTTCTACCTCAACCCCGGCACTTACGTGATTGACATTACTATGTCGGGATTCAAGCCGCTCCATCGCGTGATCGACGTGGAGAAGGGCGGCAGGGTCGCCGTTGACGAGAGTCTGGAACGGCAGTAAAAGACAGCATTTGGCAATTGGTTTGGGGCTGCCGCTAAGCGTCAAGTGAGTCAGAAATCGGGCAGAAGCTCAGTTTGAAATTTCTCTACCCACCGGCGTCATCCTGAACGGCCTTCAGGCCGTGAAGGATCTGGCGTGAAGCAGATACACCCTTTACCCCTGCCTTGCGGCGGATGCACGCCAGATCCTTCGGGACTGAAGTCCCTCAGGATGACGCCGCTGGGACGCTTTTCAAATTGAGCCACTGCCAGAAACCGTGCAAGAAAAAGGCCGCCATACTCTGGCGGCCTTCCTTGAGTTGCTAGCCAATCCCTAACTGCTCCTTCTCAGTAGCCCCAGCCTCTGCCTCCGCGATAGCTGGATTGATATCCCGCTGCGTAACCGCTGCTGTATTGCGAACGGTAGTAGTTCTTATCGCCGAACGAACCGTTGTAGCCGTGCGTCCGGTTTCCGAACTCGTTGCGGGGATTTGGATTGAAAGGCTTGTTCTGGGCCATGTCCCGCTGCGCCATGTAGCTGCCGTCCTGATAGCCGAAGTTGTAGCCGCCCCCATTTCCGCCCCGGCCGTAGCCACCGCCCGGGTAACCGTAGCCCCCGCTGGGGTAGCCATAGCCCCCGCCCGCGCTGGGATAACCGTAGCCGCCGCTGGGATAGCCGTACCCGCCCGGATAGCCACGAGGGTAGCGGTTGTAAATCTGGCCGCCGCCATAGTAGCCGTCGTTACGACGTTGGCCACGCTCCCATCGGTCATGGTCGCGGTCGCCGTCTCGGTCCCGGTCATTGCCCCAGTTTCCCCAGTTGCTATTACCTCGATTTCGGTCGCGAGCGCGGTCATGATCGCGATCATGGTGACGGTCGCGATCGCTATGCTTGTCCCAGCGATTGTTGTTGTCTTTATACTGATCGTGGTCGCGGGCCAGGGCGAGGCCGCTGAACATCAAGGTCATCGCGACTGCCAGGGTTGCCATTTTCATGCTGCGCATAGTTCCTCCCACCCGGCGCCATCGTTCGCAAGGCTTGATTGCAATCACGCCTGCCCTCGAAACGACTCCTGGGACCGGTTTGCTAAATCTTCGGATGCCGACGCAAATCAAATCGGCCGTACCGCGGAGGATATTTTTTCGAAGCTTAAGCGAACCTTAAATCTAAGCAGTGCAATCACTTGGGAGTGATAGACTGAGCACGTTCCAGGGCGAAGGAGAGGCGATGATTTATGCCAATTGAGCGGGTGGGAGTGATCGGCGCGGGCACCATGGGCAACGGTATTGCCCACGTTTTCGCGCGCAGCGGATACCGCGTGACCCTGTGCGATGTGGAGCAGAAATTCCTCGATCGCGGCCTCGACACCATCGCCAGGAACCTCGACCGTGAGCTGGCCAAGGGCAAGATCACGGCCGGAGACAAAGCGGCGGCGCTGAAGCGGATTGTGCCCGCGCTCGACCGCGCCGAACTTGCGACCTGCGATTTCGTGATCGAAGCGGCCACGGAGAGATTCGAGATCAAGGCGGAAATCTTCCGCGATCTCGACCAGATCTGCCGTCCCGAAATAATTCTGGCGTCGAATACATCTTCCATTTCGATTACCCGCCTGGCAGCCGTCACCCGGCGTCCGGCGAAAATTATCGGAATGCATTTTTTCAATCCGGTGCCGGTGATGAAGCTGGCGGAAGTGATTCGCGGGCTGGCCACCTCGCAGGAGACTTTCGCCACGGTGCGTGATCTGGCACTGCAGCTCGACAAGACACCCATTGAAGTGAACGATGCGCCCGGTTTCGTTTCGAACCGCGTGCTCATGCCGCTGCTGAACGAAGCCATGTACGCAGTGATGGAAGGCGTGGCCACCGCGGAAGCGGTCGATGAAGTATTCAAGCTGGGCATGGCGCATCCCATGGGCCCGCTGACCCTGGCGGATTTCATCGGCCTCGACGTCTGTCTCGACATCATGCGCGTGCTGCAGGACGGCCTGGGCGATCCCAAGTATCGTCCGTGTCCGCTGCTGATCAGGATGGTGGACGCAGGCTGGCTGGGGAAAAAGAGCGGAAGAGGTTTCTACAAATATTAATGCGTGTGGGTGTGGGTCGGACGCTCTTGTCCGACGCTTTTGACGTTTGTCTGTTACAAGGAAAAATCAAAGGCGTCGGACAGGAGTGTCCGACCCACACAGGTCCCCGGCTCGGCAAGCTCAACATGGCAGACCAAAGCGATCGCGGCATCTACGTTCTTGGCGCTCTGCTAGGAGTGTGCGCTGGATTTCTCGATGTAAAGGTTGGCGATTTACTGCTGACCGCGCTCTTCGTGCTCATGGCCACCATGCTGCTGGGCGCGCTTCGTCCCGAGCGGCCGTGGCGATGGACGCTGACCGTCGCCGTCTTTGTGCCGCTCGTTCAGCTTGCCGCCTTTGCTCTCTTGACCGAGAAGCCTTATCGCGCCCAGATCTACGAATCGTTTCTGGGCTTCCTCACGGGAATTGCCGGGGCGTATGGCGGCGCGACCGCGAGGAGAGGGATCGCGATTTTGTTTGGAAAGTAGGGGGGGCTATCAGCTTTCAGCCATCAGTTTTCAGGTGATGGAGCGGTAATCTTGTTTCGCGGTGCTGACCGAGAGTACGGGAGTGACAAAAACCCGTTCCACTGCAAGCCTCGTTATGCTGCTAGGGGTCCTTCGACTTCGCTGGGCGATTCGCCAGCGAATCGCCCAGCTTCGCTCAGGATGACAGGGTGCTGCGGGTGCTGAGAGCTGAGAGCTGAGAGCTGAGGGCTGAAAGCTGAGGTCCGCCGCCTGACGCCCGCCGTCCGCCTCTCCTCATCCCATTAGTTACTCGCGTTTCCACAGGCGGCGCGAGTATTCTTCGAGGATGGGAGTTTCGGTTTCTGTGTTGGCCAGCGGCAGCCGGGGAAACAGCACTATCGTTTCCACTTCGCGCACCAGAATTCTGGTGGACGCGGGAATTTCCTGCCGCGAGACGGTCAAGCGCATGCGGGCGCAGGGCGAGGATCCACGAAGTCTTTCCGCCATCCTGATTACTCACGAGCACTCCGATCACGTTTACGGGCTGGCGGTGCTGGCGCGAAAATTTCAGGTGCCGGTATTCATGACCGGCGCCACTCACCAGGCCTGGGCACGGTCGCTGCGAGACGAGGCGGGTGAACTGCCGCAACTGGCGCGGCTGGAATTTTTTTCCGCGGGCCGCGGTTTTCAGGTCGGCGACATTTCGATTACTCCGTTCACCATCCCGCACGATGCCGCCGATCCGGTGGGAGTGACCTTGCGCGCCGACGGCATCAAGGTTGGAATCGCGACGGACCTGGGCTACATGCCGCCCAATGTATGCGACCAGTTGCGCGGTTGCGACATTCTGGTCATCGAATCCAACCACGATCTGGAAATGTTGCGGGGCGGGCCTTATCCCTGGTCGGTCAAACAGCGGGTGGGAAGCCAGACGGGGCACCTGTCGAACGACAAGCTCGCGAAATTCTTATGCACCGAATACGACGGAAACGCATCATACATAGTGTTGGCGCATCTATCTGAGCTCAACAACCATCCCGAGCTGGCACGAGTGACAGCGGAAAAGGCCCTGGGGCGACGCCGGACATTGCTGCACAACCGGGTGATGCTGGCACAACAATCGCAGCCGATGGAAGCGATCCAGCTGTAGCCTCGTATGAGTCAGTGCGTTGATCCTATTGTTGGGAAAATTCTGGCGGGCTGGCGCTACGACATCTCCGGCCTGGCGCCGGAGATGCGTGAAGACTACGAAGACCACTTTGACGGCTGTGCCCACTGCCGTTACCGCCAGCGCCTTCACCGTAATATCGACCTCGCCCTGATCGGGCTGGCATCGCTTTCCGCCGCCGTCTTCCTCCTGGCTTTTGGCGTCATCCTCCATCTCAATCCCCGGCACGCCTTCTGGCTGGAACTGGCTGCGCTGGTGGGCTTCGCCCTTTCCGCTCTGATCTGGCTGGGGGTGGCCGTGGCCACGCCCGCGCCCATGGCGGTAGTCGATGCCGCTAAACTGGGAGCGCGCCGCGTGCATGACCGGCTGCCGGCTGAAATCCGCGACCGCCTGCCGGAAGAATTCCGATTGAAAATTACCGGGTCATAATGACGTTGTGTGGGTCGGACACTCTTGTCCGACGCGTTTGACGTTGCGTTTTGGTACCCGCCGGCAAGCCACAAACCAAAGTCAAAGGCGTCGGACAAGAGTGTCCGACCCACACAGTAACACCACCGCTTCGCACGCACTTCGAGCACTCTCTGCTGCATAGAACAAGGCATTAACCACGAAGGACACGAAGTTACACGAAGGAAACCCGCGGCAGGGGAACTCCTTCGTGCACCTTCGTGTCCTTCGTGGTTTACGCTTTTATGCTTGCTACAATTCCAAAGTTGTCCATTTCTTTTCAGATCGATGCCATCGCTGGTCCTGCGCGCGCCGGCCGGCTGAGCACGCCGCATGGAGTCATCGAAACTCCGGTGTTCATGCCGGTGGGGACGCTGGCTTCGGTCAAAGGCGTTTCGCAGGACATCCTGGAAGAACTGGGCGTACAGATCCTTCTGGGGAATACCTACCATCTTTATCTACGGCCCGGAGTGGAGCAGGTGCGGCAGTTGGGCGGACTGCATCGCTTCATGGCCTGGCCGCGCCCGATTCTTACGGACTCGGGCGGCTTTCAGGTTTTCAGTCTGAATGAGTTGCGACAGGTTACGGAGGAGGGAGTGAAGTTCCGCTCCCACCTGGACGGATCGTCGCATTTCTTCACCCCGGAAAGCGCCATGGAGGCGCAGATCGGCCTGGGCGCCGACATAATTATGGCGTTTGACGAATGCACCGAATATCCGGCGGATGGGGAGCGGGCGCGGCAGTCGATGGAATTGACGCTGCGCTGGGCAGCCCGCAGCAAGAAATATTTCGAAAGGCACAAACACGAAGTTCCATGGAATACAGTTTCTGGTTTCTCGTTTCCAGTTTCCGGCAAAGCCAAAACTGGAAACCAGAAACCAGAAACCGGAAACGATGGCCGAAGCCAGGCGCTTTTTGGCATTGTGCAGGGCGGCATGGATGCTGGCCTGCGCAAAGAATCGGCTGAGCGCACCATCGAGATTGGCTTTCCGGGATACGCTATCGGGGGCCTGAGCGTGGGCGAACCGCGCGCTCTGACCCGCGAGATCGTGGCGGCCACGCTCGAGCATCTGCCTGCCGACCAGCCGCGCTACCTGATGGGCGTAGGCACTCCGGAGGAGATTGTCGAATATGCCAATTCCGGAATCGACATGATGGACTGCGTGCTGCCCACGCGGGCGGCACGGCATGGTCTGTTGTTCACCTCCCAGGGAAGGATTTCAATCAAACAGGCCAGATTCGCTGGCGACCAGGGTCCGCTGGACCCGGAATGCGGCTGCCGCGTGTGCCGGCGCTACTCCCGTGCTTATTTGCGGCATCTTTATGCTGCCAACGAGGTTTTGGCCCAGGTCCTGAATACTGTCCACAACCTCAGCTTCTACCTTGACACCATGCGGTCGGTGCGTCATTCTATTGCGCTTGGGAACAGGGCCCAACTTCTTTCTGGGGATCGGTCGGAGTGAAACCGTGAGTCCGGCGTCTCCAGGGCATGCCTGAAGCAAAAGAATCTCCGGCCTGGGAAGTGAGAAATCCTGCGGTAAAATGCACAGGGCCAGGACGCGCCAGGGGGCGAAGTCCTGATCTATTGGAGTGGAACGAGTCGCTGCATGAGCATCGCACACTTACTGGCGCTACAAAGCATTGGGTCGGGGGGCTGGCTGGGGTTCGCTCCCCTGATCTTCATTTTTGCCATCTTTTATTTTCTCCTGATCATGCCGCAGCAGCGCCGCCAGAAGAAGTGGCAGCAGATGCTGAACGATCTGAAAACAGGAGACAAGGTTGTGACCAGCGGGGGATTGCGCGGGACGGTCATCGCGCTGCGCGACGATTACATACACCTGCGTGTCCCGCCGGACAATTTACGCATCGAAGTGACCCGGGCCTCGGTGGCATCGGTAGTTGCTCCGGAGGATAAGAACAATAAAGCGGCATGAGTAGCGCCGCCCTCCCGGTGGCTGTGTGGATGGCTCCTGCGCCGCACCGCCGGGGGCGAGACGCCCTCGGGACAGCCGGCAAGCTTGCCCTGAGCGCGGTCGAAGGGATGCCGGCGCTACCAGAGACGGCGCACCAAGAGAAGAAGAAAATCGTCAGGCCATGAACAAGACTCTAGGTTGGAAACTCGGACTCAGCGTTGGCATCCTGCTGCTGTTCCTGTTCGGCATCTTCGGAATCCCGAAGGACTTCTCGGGCAGCGGGCTGCTGGCGGCGCTCACGGGACGCATTCATCTGGGACTCGATCTCAAGGGCGGCACCCACCTGATCCTCCAGGTGCAGGTGAATGACGCGGTGAACGGCGATTCGGACCGCGCGGTGGAGCGGCTCAAGGAAGACCTGCGCACCCACAAGATCAATTACACCGAAATCAGCAAGCCGGATCCGGTAGGCCATCCCGACCAGATCGTGCTCAAAGGCGTGCCCCCGGAAAACACTTCGGATTTGCGCTCGGTGGTAAGCGAACGGCTGCCTGAATACGACCTCAACTCGGGGGCGGAGAACGCATGGACTTTTTCCATGAAGCCGCAGGCCCTGGCCGAATTGAAGAACCGCGCTGTCACTTTGGCGATTGAGACCATCCGCAACCGCATTGATCAGCTGGGCGTGACCGAACCTGTCATTCAGGAGCACGGTTTGGGCCAGTACCAGATTCTGGTGCAACTCCCCGGCGTGGACGATCCCGGCCGGGTGAAGGAAATCATGCAGTCCACCGCCATGCTTGAAATCAAGCAGGTGCTGGGCGGCCCGTATTCCAGCGAGCAGGACGCATTGCAGCAACATAACGGCGTGCTGCCTCCGGACTCGATGCTGCTGCGCGGAACCAGTATCGGCGGCCGGACCGGCGATGATACCGGCGAGCAGTATTACCTGGTGACACGCAGTTCGGCGGTGGCCGGGGCGGACTTGCGCTCGGGCGGGGCCACGGTGGGGCGCGACAGCAATACCAATTCACCCGATGTGGGTTTCGTTCTGACCAATGAAGGTGGAAGAAAGTTCGCCGCTTTCACCGGTTCGCACGTCGGCGACAAACTGGCGGTGGTGCTGGACAACCGGGTGCGGGAAGTGGCCACCATCAACGAGCAGATCCGCGATCAGGGACGCATCAGCGGCGGCGGAATGAATGACCAGAACGCCAAGGACCTGGCCCTGGTGCTTAATTCAGGCGCGCTGCCGGCCGGCATCAAGTACTTGGAAGAGCGTACGGTGGGTCCGTCTCTGGGATCGGATTCGATCCGGGCAGGGGTCCGGGCCGCGGTTATCGGCATGCTTGCGGTGCTTCTTTTCATGCTGGTGTACTATCGCGGCGCGGGCATCAACGCCGACCTGGCGCTGATTCTGAACCTGATTATTCTGCTGGGTTTCATGGGATACTTCGGCGCCACTCTGACCCTGCCGGGAATTGCCGGGGTCATCCTGACCGTGGGCATGGGCGTGGACTCGAATGTGCTGATTTTTGAGCGCATCCGGGAGGAACTGCGGAATGGGAAGACTCCGCCCTCGGCAGTGGAGCAGGGCTTTGCGCATGCCTGGATCACGATCGTCGATACTCACGTGACCACCATCGTTTCGGCCGCCATCCTGTTCATGTTTGGCACCGGCCCGGTCAAGGGATTCGCGGTCACTTTGACCTTTGGTTTGCTGGCCAACCTGTTTACCGCAGTGTTTGTCTCGCGCATGATTTTTGATTGGCTTTTGAGCCGCCACCAGCGCGGAGAGGCGTTGAGTATTTGAAGGACAAGTCCGGGCAGTAGTTGAACGAGTTTCTTTGCGCTCTTTGCGGGTTCCTTGGCGAACTTTGCGGTAAAGAGCTCCTTAAACCGCAAAGGACGCAAAGGACGCAAGAAGGCAGATCAAGCAGACAAAAGAGGGGTTTGACCACAGCGTGGAATTTTTTCGAAATCCAAACATAGACTTTCTGGGCAAGAAGTGGTATTTTCTCGCCTTTTCGCTGGTGTTCAGTGTGGCGGGCGTATTCTCCATGCTGTTCTGGCATGGGGTGCCGCTGGGCGTTGACTTCCGGGGCGGGACCCTGGTCTATGTGAAGTTTTCCCATCCGCCCAATGACAATGCCATCCACGAGGCATTGGGCAAGGTGGGATTGACCCAGGCGAAGATACAGCGCCTGGGCGTGATCACGAACAACGAAGTGCTGATCGACCTCGATGTACGAGAGACCAGCGAAAAGGCGCTCGATCAGGGCAAAATTCAGATCATCAATGCGCTGGAGACCAACGCTCCGGCGGGCAAGCTGGACCTGAACAACAGCAGTTCTTTGACAATCGCGAATTATTTACTGGAAAAGGACCCGCTGCACGCCGGCACCGATGCCAGCCAGCGTTATGCAACCGTGGCCAAGGCCATCGTGGACTATCGCGACAAGACCCGGGGCGGGGTTCTGAGTTCCTTCGATGAACTGAAGAGCGCGACCGACCCTGCGGTGGTCGCGGCGCTGCCGGACGGATTCTTCCTTTCCGATTTTGGGGTTTATCAGGTCGAGATCGTGGGGCCGCAGGTGGGCTCACAACTGAAGGGGCAGGCCCTGCGGGCGGTCGCGTTTTCGCTGCTCGGGATGCTGGTTTATCTGGCCTTCCGCTTCGAGTGGATTTACGGCGTGGCGGCGGTCATCACCGTGTTTCACGACACCCTGATCACGGTGGGCGCTTTCTCCCTGGCCAACAAGGAAATTTCGCTGACCGTGATCGCGGCCATCCTGACCCTGATCGGATATTCGAATAATGACACCATCGTGATCTTTGACCGCATCAGAGAGAACCTGAAGTTAATGCGGCGGGAGAAGTTGTCAGAAATCGTAAACCGGAGTATTAATCAAACGCTGAGCCGGACGATCCTGACTGCGGGTCTGACGTTTTTGACGGTTGTGGCTCTGTACCTGTTCGGGGGCGAGGTGTTGCATAGCTTCTCGTTCGCCCTGGTGATCGGAATTCTGATCGGAACCTATTCCTCGATCGCGATTGCCGCTCCGATTCTGGTCGCCTATCAGGACTGGCGTTTGAGCCGGGGCAAGCCGGTGGCGGTCATAGCCGGGAAGAGCAAGGCAGCCCCCAGCAAGGGTCGTGTGGCGAGCGGCCGGTAGCCTCGAGATCCGGGGCGGGTGTGGGATGGAATTGGGTGTGGTTTCAACAGTTTGAGGCGGCATTGCAGGCAGGGCAGTATTCTCTGTCGCTTGGGAGCAAAGTATAGGCGGGCGGTGTCTAAACATACGTAGGGTCTTGCAGGAGAATCCTCATGTTTGAAGATAGCCTCATTGAATCGGGTGGCAGGCTGAAGACAAAGCGCGGCCTGACGACCTTTCTGTCGTTCGGTTTGCAGATCGCATTGGTCGGGGTGCTGGTACTGATCCCGCTGCTGTTTACCGAAGCTCTGCCCAAAACCCAGCTGATGACGTTCCTGGTGGCCCCGCCACCACCGCCGCCACCGCCACCACCACCCGCTGCGACCCCCATCAAGGTGGTAAAGCAGATCCAGACTGACATCATTAACGGGCAATTGCGCACTCCCACCAAGATCCCGGAAAAAGTCCAAATGATCAAAGAAGAAGAGGCGCCGCCTCCGGTCTCGACCATGGCCGGTGTGGTGGGCGGCGTCCCGGGTGCAGCTGGCGGACAAATGGGTGGAGTGATCGGCGGCATCATCAACTCAACCCCGATTGCCGTGCCCAAGGTGGCCACTCCGCAGCGCGTGCGGGTGTCCCAGGGCGTGACCCAGGGCTTGCTCATCCGCAAAATTCAGCCCACATATCCACCCCTTGCCCGGCAGGCCCGCATCCAAGGTTCGGTGCTGTTGCAGGCTGAAATCAGCAAGGATGGCACGATTCAGAATCTGCGCCTGATCAGCGGCCATCCCATGCTGGCTCCTTCCGCCATTGAGGCGGTGAAGCAGTGGAGGTACAAGCCGTACATTCTGAACGGCGAGCCGGTGGAAGTGGAAACGCAGATTACGGTTAACTTTACCCTGGCCGGAGGTTAGACTCTCGGTCTGCCAAACCGCCAGGTAGTTTCGCAGCATGAAATAGTTTTGCAATCTGACCAGCTCTGAGGAGGAACGCGACTCATGTTCGTAGCCAATCTAGCAGCACTCGCATTTACACATATGTCCACCATGGCGGCCTGGTTTTTCCAGGAGCAGGCGGCCGTGGGCTGGGACCCGATTTCGCTGTGGCACCAGATGGGTATTCCAGCGAAGGCAGTGGTCATCATTCTGTTCGTCATGTCGGGCTGGTCAATCGGAGTCATGATTGATCGCGCCATGGCTTTCAGCGCCGCGCGCAAACAGTCACGCGCGTTTGCTCCGGCTGTGGCCGGCGCCCTGCGTGATGGCAAGATTGAAGAAGCCATCAAAGTCGCAGAGCGCAACAAGAAGAGCCACCTGGCCAAGGTCGTTACCTCGGGCCTGATGGAATTCCGCGCTCACCAGGAAAGCGGTGAGATTCCGGGCGAGACCATCGAAGCCTCGAAGCGCGCTCTCGAGCGCACTGAAGCCATCGTTCACGCCGAGCTGAAGCGCGGCCTGGGCGGTCTGGCTACCATCGGATCGACAGCCCCGTTCGTGGGACTGCTGGGCACGGTGGTCGGCATCATCAACGCGTTTAAGGGCATTCAGTCCGAAAAGGCCACCGGTCTGGCAGCTGTCGCCGGCGGTATTTCGGAAGCGCTGGTGACCACTGCAATCGGTCTGTTCGTCGCTATCCCGGCCGTCATGATGTTCAACTATCTGACCGGACGCGTGGAGGCCTTCGACGTGGAGATGGACAACTCGTCGAGCGAACTGATCGATTACTTCCTGAAGCGGCGAGGAATGCGCCGCAGCTAGGTCTTAACCCCAAGGCTGCAAACCTCAGAGTGGCTGATCTGGCGCCGGGTGAGCTTCCCGGCGCCGGGTTCAAGGGTTTGAGGTTGAAGGCGTGAGGTTCGCAAGGCCGAGGCGCTGAGCATCAACCTCAGCTCGGGTGCACGGCAAGTGAGCGCCCAGGAGAGTGAGTTTTATGGCGTTGAACAAACGGAACGAAGGAGTCAAGGTCAACTCCAACATCAACGTGACCCCCATGGTGGACGTGATGCTGGTGCTGCTGATCATCTTCATGGTGATCACGCCCATGTTGCAGCACGGTGTAAGCGTTGACATGGCGAAGGTGAACAATCCGGAGTCGATGCCCGACGCCGACAAGGAAGACGCCCTGCTGGTGTCAGTCATGCGGGACGGGACGGTTTACTTCGGTACCGACAAGCTTCCGGCCGACCAGTTGACCGGCAAAGTCAGGGACCGCCTGGCCAATCGAGTGGACAAGCGGGTCTTCGTGAAAGCTGACGCGCGCGCCCGGTTCGGGTCGGTGGTTGAGGTCGTGGACAACGTCCGCGCCGCGGGAGTGGACCAGTTGGGTTTGCTGACCGAACAGCGCAAGACGCCAGTCGCACCGGCTGCGCCAGCGGCGCCCAGCGGCGGACAATAGCTTAGAGATTGCAGCCAGATATTCGCGGCAAGAGATTCGAGGAGAATTGTTATGGGAATGGCAATGGGATCGGGCGGCGGTCAGAGCGCGGACATGAACGTCACGCCGCTCATCGACGTGCTGCTGGTACTGATCATCATCTTCATGGTGATCACGCCGTTAACCCCCAAGGGACTGGACGCGCTGGTGCCGCAACCGCCACCGCCGAATGCGCCCAAGAACACCACTCCGGACCGCACCATCGTGGTGCAGTTGATTGACCGGGGAGCTGGCCAGCCGCCGGCATTGAAGATCAACCAGGAAGAAACGACCTGGGACAATCTGCAGGGCCGCTTGACCGATATCTTCAAGACCCGTGCGGAAAAGGTGATGTTCGTCAAGGGTGACGACGCCGTTCCCTTTGCCGACGTGGCCAACGTGATCGACATCGCGCACGCCTCGGGCGTCGATAAAGTGGGCCTGATTACCGCCAAGATCGAAGCCGGCGGTTAGTCCTGCAATTTTCTGGTACACCGTGGTGGGGCGGACCCGGGTCCGCCCAGTCGTCTCAACCGCACACATCTGGGCACCTTCGCGTGCGGGTCGTCCGTTGGCACAAAGCACAGGCCTGACGATTTCTGGCAAGGGAGACTTACAGCGCAATGAAAACAAGCATACGAATGCTGGCCATGGCGGCGCTCGGTTTGGCGTTGCTGGCCACCACGGGCTGCAGCAAGCTGAGAGCGCGCGACCAGCTCAACAAAGGCGTGCAGTCCTACAAGAACGCCAAGTACGAAGAGGCCATCAACCATTTTCAGCAGGCGGTGTCGCTTGATCCCACTTTGCTGAACGCGCGCCTCTACCTGGCTACCGCGTTTGCCCAGCAATATATTCCCGGCGTGGATGCGGAAGACAACAATCGCATGGGACAGAACGCGATTGACCAGTACGAGGCGGTGCTGGAGCGCGATCCCAAGAACATCAACAGCGTAAAAGGGATTGCCTACCTCTACCTGCAGATGAAAAAGTTCGAGGACGCCAAGAAATTCTACCGCAAGGCCAATGACCTCGACCCCAACGATCCCGAGCCTTACTACTCGGTGGCAGTGATCGACTGGACCCAGAGCTACCAGCCGCGCATGGAAGAACGCGCCAAGGCAGGTCTGAAGCCGGACGAGTGGATCATGAAGGACAAGTCCAACAAGAAGGTCTGCGAAGACCTGCGGGAGAAGAACTCAGCCGTGATCGAAGATGGCATTGCGGAGTTGGAGAAGGCGCTGCAGTTGCGGCCTGACTACGACGATGCGATGGCTTATCTGAACCTGCTGTACCGCGAGCGGGCAGACCTGCAGTGCGATGATCCAGCCGCCCACGCCGCGGATCTGAAGACGGCCGACGAATGGGTGGACAAGACCATGGCCACCAAGAAGGCCAAGGCCGAAAAGCAGCCCGGCAACCAGGGCATCACCATGCCCAGCAAGTAGGGATGCTGACCACTTTTTAGCAGACAAAAGCCTCTTCTGCATAGGAAGAGGCTTTTGTATTTTGTAGCGCCGGCGTCCCGCCGGCAGTCGCGAGGGCGTCTCGCCCTCGCAGCACGGAGGGCAAGATGCCCTCCAGCCAGCCGGCAGGATGCCGGCGCTACGGTCGAGGGCGGTTTTGGTCGCGCGGGAGCACGAGCGTGGACGCTCGTGCCCACATGAATCATGTTCAAGAAGATTCTCATTGCTAACCGGGGGGAGATCGCGGTGCGAGTCATGCGCGCCTGCCGCGAATTGGGGATTCTCTCCGCCGCGGTCTATTCCGATGTGGATCGCGCGGCCTTACACGTCCTGACCGCGGACGAGGCTTACTCCGTTGGCGCCGCTGCCGCGGCTGAGTCTTATCTCAACATCGACAAGATCCTGGGAGTCGCGAAACGCTGCGGTGCGGACGCGATTCATCCCGGCTACGGTTTTCTTTCGGAGAATGCGAAGTTTGCCCAGGCCTGCGCCGATGCGGGCATAAAGTTCATCGGGCCAAGCGCAGCCTCCATGGAAATGATGGGATCCAAGACCCGGGCCCGCCAGGAGATGGAAAAGGCCGGCGTCCCGTTTGTGCCGGGAACTTCCTACGGGTTGGATTCGCTCCAGCAGGCCCGGGAGGTGGCGGAGAAAATTGGTTACCCCGTCATGCTGAAAGCAGCGGCCGGCGGCGGCGGCAAGGGAATGCGCCTGGTGCATACAGCGCAAGAGCTGCAGTCCGCGCTGGAAGCCGCGCAAAGCGAGGCGCAGCGGGCGTTCGGAGACGGCGAAGTTTACCTGGAGAAAGCCATTCTCAATCCCCGTCACATCGAGATGCAGGTGCTGGCGGACGAGCACGGCAACACGGTCTATCTGGGTGAACGCGAGTGCTCCATCCAGCGCCGGCACCAGAAAGTGATGGAAGAGGCGCCCTCGCCGCTGGTGGATGCGGAAATGCGCCGGCGCATGGGCGAGGTCGCGGTCCGCGTCGCGCAGGCTGCCAACTATTGGAACGCGGGCACCGTCGAGTTTCTGGTGGATGCAGAGAAGAATTTTTATTTTCTGGAAATGAATACGCGTCTGCAAGTCGAGCATCCGGTCACGGAGCTGATCACGGGTCTGGATCTGGTGCATCTGCAAGTCCGCATTGCCGCGGGCGAGAAACTTCCTTTCCGGCAGGAGGACGTAGTCATCCGGGGCCATGCCATTGAGTGCCGCATCTACGCCGAAGATGCCGACAATAATTTTTTTCCCAGCCCGGGCAAGATCGAGATGCTACTGACGCCGGCCGGGCCGGGAATCCGCCTGGACAGCGGAGTGTATGCCGGCTGGACTGTGCCCATCGACTACGATCCGCTGCTGGCCAAGCTGATCGGCTACGGAGAGGACCGGCAGCAGGCAGTTTCCCGGCTGACCCGGGCCCTGCCGGAATACTTCGTGGGTGGAATCAAGACCAACCTGGGTTTGTTCCGGCGGATCCTCGCCGATGGCAATTTTCAGTCGGGCAAAATCGATACCGGGTATCTGGACCGCTTGCTGGCGGCGAAGGCGGGCGGCGAGGATGTGGGAACTGAGAAAAGCATCGCCGCAATGGCTGCCGCCGTATTCAGCGTGCTCGATTCGAGCGCGAGCCCGGCCGGCTCGAGACCCGGCCCGGCCGAATCAGCCTGGAAAAGAACGTCCCGCGCCGAAGGCCTGACGTAGCGCAAAACAAGATGGAGGACGGGCGTCCTCGCCCGTCATTGGCGAGGTCTGGTGAACGCGGTCCGGGACGGGCGGGGACGCCCGTCCTCCATTTACATTTTGCATTCGGAATCTCGAAGATGATTTACGACGTCACCATCGACGGAGCCAGCTACCGCCTCGATCTGAATCTGGATCGTGCGACTGGGAGCTGGCGCTGCCTGCTGAACGGAGGCGAAGTCGAGATGGATGCGGTGCAGGCACAGCCTGACGTGCTTTCAATCCTGATCCAAGGGAAGGCCTGGCAGATCAGGCGCGAGCGACTGGCGTCTGGCCTGCAGATATGGGTTGGCGATCACTCGTACGCCGCCGAGGTGAGTGATCCCAAATCTCTGCGCAATCGCAAGGCCCGTGGCGACGCCGAAAAAGGGCCTCGTCATCTGCTGGCCCCCATGCCTGGGAAGGTGGTTCGGTTCCTGGTGGGAGAGAATTCTCCGGTGGAAGCCGGGCAAGGCGTGGTGGTAGTCGAAGCCATGAAGATGCAGAACGAAATCAAGTCGCCGAAAAAGGGGATTGTGCTGAAGCTGTCGGTGAGCGAAGGCGCGGCAGTGAATGCCGGCGACGTGCTGGCGATTGTGGAGTAGGAAACGCGGTTGATCCCGCCGGACCACGTAGGGGCGGGTGCCCTCACCCGCCCAGCCGGGCAAAGCCCGGCAAGTTTTTCGCTGTGAAAGGCCAACCAAAACCCCGAGGCGAGCTGCGCTCGCCCGCCCGGACGAGGGCGTCCGGGCCTACGTGGGTTGCGGTTTATTGGGCTGTGCCGTTGCCGTCGAGGACTTTTTGCGCGTAGTAGTTTTCTACTTTGGCCTGGTCGCGGAGGACCTCGTAGTAGGCTGCCTTCAGCAATTGCTCGCGCCGGTCGCGGAGCTGGGTACGGATGGCTTGCTGCACCCGCGGATCGGCCAACTCGCGCTGTCCTGCCGGCTCCTTCGAAATCAGCTTCACGATCTGGAACCCCATGACCTGCTTGTTCATGGGGTTGGCCAGCGTGATCAGGCCGCTGTACTGTCCGGGTTTCAGCTTGGACACGGCGTCGCGGGTGCCGGGGTCGGTGTTATGAAGTGAAGACTCGGGCGCGAAGCCGAGGTCGCCTCCACTGCTCGAAGTCTCCGCATCCTCCGAATAATTCATGGCCAGGGTCCCGAAGTCGTCGCCGCTGTCCAGGCGGTTCATGATCATCTGGATTTTCTTGCGGGCGTCGGCCTCGTTCTGAGCCTTGTCATTCTTCAGGTTGTGGACCTGGGGGTTGGGCGTGGCGGTCACCAGGATGCGGGCCAGGTGATATTGAGGCTCGATGAGGTTAAATTCCGCCTTGTGCGCATTGTAGTAGTTGGTGATGTCCTGGTCAGTCACGTTGATCTTGGAGGTGATTTCCTTGTTGAGGACTTTGTCCACGGTAAGGGAACGGCGCAGATCGCGCTTGAAGTCATCGACCGTAATCTTCTTTTCCTTCAGGCGGGCGTCAAATTGCTCCTTGGTGTAGGGAGACTTGATTTCGTTGAGCTTGGCGTCCACTTCTTCGTCGGTGGCCAGCAGTCCCAGCTTCTCCGCCCGGCGCATGAGGATTTCGTTGTCGATCAGCTCTTTCAGAATGCTGAGGCGCAGGCTGGTGGCCTGTTCTCCGACCGGCACCTGGTCGGAGCCGGCAGTCTGGTTCTGATAGTACTTTTCCACGTCCGCCTTGTAGATCTTGCGGCCATCGACGGTGGCGGCCACATCGTCGCCGGCGCGCTTGGAGGTGCAGCCGGCGGAAAAAATCAGAAGGCTGACAGCGAAAAGTGCAACCAGGCTGTGACGCAAGAGATCGTGTGTCTTCAAATCAGGTCCTCCGCATTGCCGTTGGATACCGGGCCCGGTCCATCCCGTGGTGGGTTTCAGGGTTATTTGCTCCCCGGCTGCGCCGCGCCGGCTGGGGCCGGGGCAGGATGCACCGGCGCCGTCTCGCCCGCTTGCACCAGGGCGCGGTCGAGGACAGTTCGAAGCTCATCGATCGGGAGCGCTCCATCTACCTTTTCGCCATTGATAAACATGGTCGGCGTAGCTTCGACGCCCAGGTCCTCGCCCTCGTGGACGGAAGCCTTGATGCGGTCGTCCTGTTGCGCCTTGAGGCACGCCTGGAGTTTGGCCGCATCCAGGTTGTGCTTCTGCCCCTGCGCCATGGCGATGCGGTCGAGCGCGGCAAACTGGCCGTCGTGACTCTTCTCGGCGTTCACTTCTTTCTGGTTGGCATGCATGTAGTCGGCGAAATCCCAGTACGCATCCGGGTTTTGCGCTGCCAGGCAATTGGCGTCCACCGCGGCGTGCGTGGCCCAGGGATGAATCTCGGCCAGGGGAAAATCCTTGTAGATGAACAGGACGCGGTCACCGTATTCCTTCAGCAGACCGGGGAACAGGGTCTGGTGCATGCGCGAACAGAACGGGCATTCGAAGTCGTCATAGTTGACGGCCACCACCTTGGCCTTGCTGTCGCCGCGGGTGGGTCGTCCGTTGACGTCGATTTTCTTCATGATCTCGGCAAAGGGGTCCTTGCTGAGATCCAGCTTGGTCATGCGTAATAGCGTCTTTCCATCCTTGGCCAGAAGAAAATCGTAGGTCTTCTGCTTGTCGCCGCCATCGAAGGTGATGGTCAAAGCGTCGTAACCGGGAAACTCGCTGGGCTTGGTCGGGCCTAGAACGACTTTCACGTTGGGAGGAATGGTGTAAAAAATCCGCACCTGCTGCTCGATCCGCCGCGACACCTCGGGAGGCGCCGACTGGGCAGAGCAGCCCAGGCATATCAGTAGAAGCACAAGTGTGGCGCGCCGCAGAAACGTCACTAGAAACCGCCTGTACATTGAAGATTGACCACGATTATCTCACACGACGAAGAGGCGATGGAGCGGCGCTCCGGATCAAGTCCCGGACTCGACCACCTGCCGGACCGTTCGCCCGGTGTGGGTCGGACACTCTTGTCCGACGCCTTTGACCTGGACTTTGGACGGTTGAGCAAATTAGAGGGTCTCTTGTTGGACAGGCCCAAAAAGCCAGCCCAACATCAACTTCAGAGAGCGTCGGACAAGAGTGTCCGACCCACACGGACTCCGGTCAGCGCCCGCGGGTCAAAACTTCGGCGGACAGCAATGTGTTCATGGAGCCGGAGCGGAAGCCTTCGAGGTCGAGGGTGACAAATTTGAAGCCCAGCGCCTTGAAGATGCGGGTGAACTCGGCGACCATCTCGGGGCTCAGGGCACGCGTCAGTTCGTCACGGGCGATTTCGATGCGCACGATATCTCCATGGTGACGGACCCGTACCTGGCGGAAGCCGAGGGCGTGAAGCGCGTCTTCGCCCTGTTCGACGACGCTCAGGGCCTCGCGTGTAACCTCGCGCCCGTATTCGATGCGCGACGACAGACAAGCCGAAGCCGGTTTGTCCCATATGCGAAGTCCGGCCGTGCGGGAAAGCTCGCGGATATCCTGCTTGGTGAGTCCAGCCTGGCGCAGCGGCGCTGCCACGCGATGCTGCTCGGCAGCTTTTTGCCCGGGACGGAAGTCGCCCTGGTCGTCCAGATTTACCCCGTAAGCGATGGAATCGAAGCCGTGACGGCTGCGAAATTCTTCCATGGTGGTGAATAACTCATCCTTGCAATGAAAGCAGCGGGAAGCGTCGTTGCGGGCGTATTCCGGGCGATCGAGTTCGCTGGTCACGACAATCTCCAGCGGGATGCCCTGCTCGCCGGCGAAGGCAGTCGCGTCCGCGAGCTGAGTGCGAGCCAGGCTGGGCGAGTCGGCGATGACGGCCAGCATGTTGCTGCCTAAAACCTGGTGCGCGGCCCAGGCGAGAAAAGCGGAATCTACGCCACCCGAGTAGGCGACCAGGGTCCGCCCCAGGCCGCGGAGATGCTCCTCCAGCAAGGCCTGTTTGGCGGCGAGATTGGGTGCGACTGGCACAGAGATATCTTACGACGGTTGCGAGCTTAGCGCGAACTGGCTTGCGTAGGGGCAGATGTCCTCATCTGCCCGGCGGAGCGCAGCTCCGCGGGTGCGCCACCCCTGCAAAAACCGGTCGAGCTGCGCTCGACTGGGCAGATGAGGACATCTGCCCCTACGTGGGTGTTCGTGCCTTATACTTTCGCGTTGCATGTCCCCTTCCCCCACCCATCGTCTTGCCTACATCGACTGGATGCGCGGCCTGGCTTGCGTGCTGATGTTTCAGACCCACTGTTATGACTCTTGGCTGAATCCCGAAGCCCGCAAGACGACATTCTTCATGTGGTCCCAACTGGGCGGAACTCTGCCCGCGCCGCTGTTTTTATTCCTGGCAGGAATCTCTTTCGCGCTGGTAACCGACAAGTTGCGACATAAGGGTGTGGCGCCGGACGCGATCGCGCAAAAGACCATCCGGCGCGGCGCGGAAATTCTGCTGCTGGGGCTGCTGTTTCGCCTGCAGGAATATGTCCTCGCCTGGGGCTGGTCGCCGTGGAGCGATCTGCTGCGGGTGGACATCCTGAATACCATCGGCGTTTCAATGATGCTGATGGGTGGCATGTGCTGGATTGCGTTGAAGCTGGGTCCGCCAACCCGCATGCGGCAGGTTCTCGGAGCGACGGCGGGGGCAGTGGCCATGGCGATTTCTCTGCTGACCCCGCCGCTCTGGACCACGTGGCGTCCGCAATGGCTGCCCTGGCCCATTGAGTCGTACATTGACGGAGTGCACAATCTGGGGCAGCCGCAAGGCTGGCTTTTCCCCATCTTTCCCTGGACGGCCTTCGCCTTCGCCGGCCTGGCGATTGGGTTCCTCCTGCTGAGCAATTGGGCGCGCCGGCGAGAAGGTTTCCTGTTCGCGACGGCCGGTGTGGCTGGTGTGGGTCTGATCTATCTGGCGCGATGGCTGGATGCGCGACCCGAGCGACTGTACGCGGTCTATGACTTCTGGCACACCAGTCCAAATTTCTTTCTGATTCGGATAGGCCTGCTGATGGCGATTCTGGCCGCGACTTACGCCTGGTGCCGGTGGGGCGCGGGCCAGCGGGGATTCAGCCCGCTGATCCAACTGGGGCAAACCTCGCTGCTGGTCTATTGGGTGCACATTGAATTCGTCTATGGACGGCTTTCGATTGTGCCTAAGCATGCGGCCGGCATTCGGGCCGCGTCGTTTGGCCTGGCGGCGATTTTTCTGGGCATGCTGCTGCTGTCGATCTTGCGCACGAGGTGGAAATGGAGGACGGGCGTCCCCGCCCGTCAGATGTGAAGCCAGGGCAGTGGCAGGGATGACTCTGCACGAGCGAGGACGCTCGCGCCTACATCATTAACACCTGGCGGATGGCATTCTCCGCCAGTTTCAGCGCAATCGCCCAGCGCTGGCGGGCTTGTGCGTCGTCGTCTCCGTAGCCGAAGAGATAGAGCGTGATGTAGAAGCCGTCGCGAAGTTCCCCGCCCGCTTGGTAAAAACAGCGCCGGATCAGCAATTCCGCCGCCGCCGGAATTTCAGGGACGCGCTTCAGGAGCTGCGTAATCCGCTTTGCGAATTGTTCGTGTTCTGCGAAAGAACAGCGCGCGGTCTCCGGCGAGAACAGCAGGTCCACGTAAGAACCGAACTTGTACGCCGCCCCGAAGATTTCTTCTTCAGGATTGATCTCCGTGCTCGACCAGGTGTCACACTTCGCGCTTTCGAGAATTGCGCCGGGGGAGTTTATGACCGCAAGAAACTCGGCCAACTCCGGCGCGCGGCGGGCCTCTTCGACCTCAAGCAGAAGCTCGGGTTGACGCTTCAGGTCGTAGTAGCGCGGGCCGCCATCGGCAGCGGCCCAGGGCAATTCCAGGGTTTCGTCATCGGTCCCAAGTTCAACGGCGAAATCAGCTTCCACGCTAGTGCGCGGGCTGCGGCGCGGCTTGGGGTGACGCAGTTTGGGGTGGCGCGGTTTGTGGAGCCGCCGGCGTGAAGTTCACCGTCGGCACCTGGCGCGATCCCTCGGATGCGGCGAAATATGCGTCGTTGGGCTTGAAACCTGCCCATCCGGCAAAGATGTTGTTGGGAAATTTCTGGATGTAGGTGTTGTAGTCCTGCAGCGTATCGTTGTATCGCTTGCGTTCGACCGCGATCCGGTTCTCGGTGCCGGCCAATTCGTCCTGCAGGCGGAGGAAGTTTTCGTTCGACTTCAGCGTCGGATAATTCTCCACGATCACCAGCAGGCGGCCCAGGGCGCCGTCCAGTTGCTGGTTGGCGGCAATCTTGCCCGCGGGAGTGCCGGCCGAGAGCAGCGCGGAGCGGGCCTTGGCGATGTCGCCGAACACGGTCTGCTCCTGCTGCGCGATGCCCTTCACGGTTGCGACCAGGTTAGGGATCAGGTCGGCGCGGCGTTGCAGCACAATGTCCACCTGCGACCAGGAGGCCTTCACCGCCTCATTCTTGGTCACCAGCGTGTTGCGGACGCCCACATATTGGCCGAAGGCGACAAAGGCCAGCAGCGCCAGAATACCGATCACGATTAGAACTTTGACCATACTTTCCTCCTGAATCAAGAGTCGCAGGAACGGTCAAACCCGGTCCCGCTCGAATACTGTCATTTATCTTTATCCAGCATTGTATCGACTGCGGCGGTCACGTGCTGCACGGCGGCCAGATAGCGGGTGAAAAGGTCTTTGGCGTCGAACTGTTTGCGGCTCGCCCTGTGGTCGCGGATGTCGAGCAATTGCAGGAACGCCGAGGGCTCGAATGGAATGCGGGCAGCCAGCGCCTGGATGGTCTCGCGCCGGGAGTGCGGGGCCGCGTCGCCCAACGCCAGCAGGGCGTGCCGGAACAGGGTTGCGAATGCCGACACCGATCCCAGCAGCAGCTGCCAGAGGGCGCGGTCATTGTCGCCGGCCTCCAGCAGTCGCTGCCGCAGCAGGATCAGTTTCTCGCGCAGTTCATATTCCAGCTGGGCGCGATGCTGGTGCATGGGGATCTGCAGCGGGCCCAGTACTTCCTCGCCAAAAAGCACGCGATGGTGATGCTGCATATCGAGGAACTCGATGGAGAACACGTCCGATGAGTGTGTCAGTTCCTCCTGGGTCATGATCAGGGGCGCGGGATTTTTCTGACGACGCCACCATTTCTGACGATGCCACCATTTCACCACGGGCGCGATGGCGGAGAGGTTGGAAAACGAAGTCTCGCGCAGGATGCAGAGCAGGTTCAGGTTGGAGAAATCGGACTGGAAGTCTCCGGTCGCGGCGGAGCCGTAGAGAATGATGCTCTGCAGGTTCTGCCCGGCAGCCCGCTTCATGCGGCTGAGAAATTCTTCGATCTGTTTTTCTGCGTCCATTCCGAAACCTCCTGCTTCGCGAACCTCATAGAGATAGAGGACGGGCGTCCCGCCCGTCTGTCCTTAAACTCGCCAACACGATGACCGCGCGCGCCGAGGGCAAGCCTGCCCTGAGCGTAGCCGAAGGGATGCCCTCGGGACAGCCGGCGGGACGCCGGCGCTACTTACCAGCTTCCGCTGGCGCCACCGCCGCCGGAACTGCCGCCGCCGAATCCGCCAAAACCGCCCCCGCCGCCTCCGAATCCACCCCCACCGCCTCCGTAACCGCCCCCGCCGCCACCGAGTCCGGAAAGCAGGATCCAGAACAACACGCTGCGCAGGGGAGTGAGCAGGACGATTAACAGAATTATGCCCAGAATGAGCAACTGTTTTCCGGACAAACCCCGCTCAGGTCCGCCCTGGGGCTGCGAGGTGAATTGCGGACGGTCCCCCGTCAACTGGATGCCGGCATCTTGCGCGATGACATCGGCGACCCGCGAAGTCATCAGCGAGACCGCGCCGTTGTAATCGTTCTGCCGCAGCAGCGGGACCGCTTCGCGGCCAAAGCCTCCGACCTTGCCATCGGTAAGGATCGGCTCCAGTCCGTAGCCGACCTCGATGCGGTATTTATGGTCCTGCACCGCCAGCAGGATCAGGACTCCGTGGTCGGTGGCCTTGCTTCCAATGCCCCACTGCTTGTACAGGGCGACGGCATAGCTCTCAATGTCGGAACCGTCGAGGGAATTTACCGTGACCACGGCGATCTGCGCATGCGCCTTCTGGTCGAGCTGCTGGCAGATGTTATCCAGCTGCGCGACGGTGGTTTGATCGAGGACGTGAGCAAAGTCGTTGACGTAATCGGTGGGGCGCAGTTGCGAGACAGGCTCTGCCGAAAGCCAGATGGGGAGCGCCAGCAGGATGATGGCGACGCGGATCGACTGCGGGAACTTCATCCGCCGTGATTGTATAGGAAAGCGCGTCGAGTGTTGCTCGACCGGGTGTGTGGGTCGGACACTCTTGTCCGACTGTTTTTGAGTTTTCCTTTCTCTGCCGTCAAAGTCAAAAGGGTCGGACAAGAGTGTCCGACCCACACGGGCGGGGACGCCCGCGCCTACATTGCGCGCAGGAATTCCACGACCTGGGACTCAGCCCAGCGGCCGTCACTGCTGCGGTTGGATTCGGCCAGGTAGGAGCAGTGGCCGCCGTCTTCCGTCTCGACGAAAGTAATGTTGGGATTGCGCAGAATTTTCTCGCGCGTTTCGGGAAGAATGCGAATGAAAGGATCGTTGGCCGCGTTCAGGATGAAAGTGGGAACGGAGATCCGGTCCAACACGTGCGCGGCGGCGGAGCGGTCGTAATAGTCGTCGGCGCCGCTGAATCCGCAATAGAACGCGGTAATTCTGTCGTCAAATTCGCGCAGGCTGCGAATGCCATGCAGGCGGGAGGTATCGAACGCGCCGGGAAACAGGCGGGCCTTGGTGCGCAGCCGGCGCTTCAGGCTCCATAAGAAATAAAGTTCATACAGACGGTTGCTGCGCCGGTGCAGGGCGTCAGCCGAAGCAGCCAGGTTGACCGCGGGACAGACTGCCGCCACGGCGCGAAATTGCGCTGGACCTGTGCTTCCCCATTCGCCGGCCAGTTTCAGCACCAGATTGCCGCCCATGGAAAAGCCCGCCAGGGCGAAGCGCGAGATGTGGTCCTGCTCGATCAGATTCCGCGCCACGGCGGCGATATCCTGCGAGCGGCCGGAATGGTAGAGCGTGGGGGCCAGGGCCTCGGTGCCGCCGCAGTTGCGCTGGTTCATGCGGACGACATTCATGCCGGCGGCAAGGCCCTTGGCGGCAATCCCTTGCATGTAGCTGGAATCGCTCGAGCCCTCAAGGCCATGGACAATGATCACGGTCAGCGCGTTCTGCCGCTCGCTTTGCCAGTGACAGTTGACCAGGACCTTGACGCCGGGTTCGACTTCGATGAAGCGCGCCTCGGAGGGAGGCAGCGCAATGCGCCGCGAGAGGAAGAAGCTGGCCAGGGTCTGCCGGTGCCCGCCGCTCAGGCCACGCCGCGCCATGAAAGCCGGCGTTTTCGTTTGCACACTCTCCACTTCATGATTTTAAATGGGGATGCGCAGGCTGTCGTAAAGGAGTCACGATGCCTATTTTCGAGTACATCTGCAAGCAATGCGATCACCAGTTCGAAGCCCTGGTCTATGGCCGGCAGAAGGCGGAGTGTCCCAAGTGCCACGGCAGCAAGCTGGCGCCGCAGCTCTCGGTGTTTGCCGTGAGTGCCAAAGGTGCGTCGGCGGCTCCGGCACGGTCAACCGGGGCCTGTGGCTCCTGT
This sequence comes from Terriglobia bacterium, assembly GCA_963757835.1. GTDB lineage: Bacteria > Acidobacteriota > Terriglobia > Terriglobales > Acidobacteriaceae > JAIQFF01. Next base: position 57,366 of record CAVWSP010000001.1, read on the forward strand.
GGCGATCCGCGCGGGCCGGGTTCTTGCTCGCTCCCGAATTGAACCGAACGCGATTCGAGGCAATCCCTCTAAGTATATGTACAGTAATGGGTTAACCGTGTGACCACGGGCACCAGGCCAGCGTGACCGGGGTAAGTTTTCTTCGCCATTCCCCCACCGTACGATCCTCATCAGCAGCAAGCTTCGAAGTTCTGCCTTCGGGGCAAAAGGAGCCTGGGAATGGATCGTCGCCGCAAGCCTCGCGTCACCGCATGTTTGCCGGTAAGAGTCTGGGGCGTGGATCGGCATGATCTGCCGTTCATGCAGCTGGCGAGCGTCAAGAACCTGAGCAGCACGGGCGTGGTCATTCAGGGGATGCGCCGCCAGGTCAAGCCGGGCGAAATTCTGGAAGTGCAACTGGACGAGGAAAAAGCCCAGTTCCTGGTGATCTGGACCGGGATGCACGGCACACCCGGCGCCGGCGAGATGGGCTTGCAGCGGCTGGCCTCTGAACCCTGCCTGTGGGGCGTCGCCCTGGGCTGCTACAGCGAAATGGTGGCCGAAGGGTAGGGTCCGACACGGGCAGACCCTTTCCAGGGTCCTCCGAAGACAAATTGTAAAGGTTTATCCGTGTTGATCGGCGTGAATCCGTGGCAACGAATTCGCGTGCTGCACGCAATTAGGCGGTGGGTTAGAAACTTCCAGGCCACGGATTCACGCCGATTTCACGGATATAACACCTCCATCCCCAGTTGCACCTCGGTGGCGGTTTCCACTATGCTGCCGAGTTCGTGCCATCCTCGTATCATTTCCGTATCATCAGACTGCAAAATCAGGGGAGAGCGAATCGTGCGAACTATTCTGGCGGTGATGGTGTGCATGATGTTCACGTCCGTGGTTGAAGCACAGCCGCAGCAATCCTTGAATCTCATGCCCCTGCCCGCCAAAGTGCAGACGGGGAATGGCCAGCTTCTGATCGATCGCAGCTTCTCGGTCTCGATCGCCGGCGAGCACGAGGGGCGGCTGGATCGCGCGGTCGAGATTTTCCTCGGCCACCTTCGCCAGCAAACCGGGATGCCTCCCATCGACATGAAGGTCACCGATTCCCCGAGCGCTACCCTGGTCATTCAGGCCACTGCGGGAACCAAAGCTGTGCAGGAGCTGGGCGAAGACGAGTCGTACAAACTTGATGTGACCGATTCCGGCGCGAAGCTGAACGCCGCGACTACGCTCGGCGTCATGCGCGGCCTCGAAACTTTTCTTCAACTGGTGGGGACTTCGAGCGCAGGCTTTGCCGTGCCCGCGGTGTCCATCGATGACAGCCCGCGCTTTCCCTGGCGCGGATTGATGATCGATGTGGGGCGGCACTTTATCCCGCTCGACGTTTTGAAGCGCAACCTGGACGGCATGGCGGCGGTGAAGCTGAACGTATTTCACTGGCATCTTTCGGAAAACCAGGGCTTCCGGATTGAAAGCAAAAAATTTCCCAAGCTGCAGGAGATGGGTTCGGACGGGCTTTACTACACCCAGGCCGAAGTCCGCGACCTGATCGCGTACGCCCGCGAGCGGGGCATTCGCGTGGTCCCGGAATTCGATATGCCCGGACACTCCACCGCCTGGTTTGTCGGTTATCCCGAGCTGGCCAGCGGGGCGGGGCCTTACCAGATCGAGCGCCAGTGGGGCGTTATGGATCCCGCTATGGATCCCACCAAAGAGGAGACCTACAAGTTTCTCGACAAATTCATCGGCGAAATGGCCGGGCTTTTTCCCGACCGGTTTTTTCACATTGGCGGCGACGAAGTAAACGGCAAGGAGTGGGACGCGAATCCCAAGATCCAGGCCTTCAAGCAGGCCCATGGCCTGAAAGACAACAACGACCTGCAGGCCTACTTCAACCAGCGAGTACAGAAGATCGTCGCCAAGCACGGCAAGACCATGCTGGGCTGGGATGAAATTCTTCGTCCTGATCTGCCAAAGGACATCGTGATTCAATCGTGGCGCGGGCCCGACTCGCTGGCTCAGGCGGCGAAGCAGGGCTATCGCGGATTGCTTTCGTCCGGCTTTTACGTTGACCTGATGTGGTCAGCGGAGCGGCATTATGCGACCGAGCCGCTGAGCGGCGGCGCCGCCAACCTGACTCCCGAGGAACAGAAGCTCATTCTGGGCGGCGAGGCTTGCATGTGGTCGGAGTATGTTTCGCCGGAAAATATCGATTCCCGCATCTGGCCCCGCACCGCGGCCATTGCTGAAAGATTATGGTCGCCGCAGGATGTCCGCGACGTGAACTCGATGTACCAGCGCATGGCGGTGACCAGCCGCTGGCTGGACGGGTTGGGCCTCACGCACAATTCGAGCTACGCGCCCATGCTTCGCCGCATTGCCGGAACGGACGACATCGCAGCCCTCAAAGCTCTGGCCGATGTGCTCGAGCCGGTGAAGGACTACACCCGGGAAGAAACCGCGCCCGAGCCGGCCACCAGTGCTTCGCCGCTGAATCGCGTGGTGGACGCGGTGCGTCCCGAGAGCGCGACTGCCCGGGAGTTTGCCCAAGCGGTGAATGAACTTACTGGCGGCGCTGGCAGGCCGGGTACCGAAGCCCGCATCAGGAAGATGCTCAGCCGATGGCGCGATAACCAGCTTGAGCTTCAACCCCAGTTTGAAAAATCTCTTCTGCTGCAGCAGGTCGCGCCGGTTTCCCTGAACCTCTCGGCACTCGGGGGCGCAGGTTTGACCGCCCTGGATTATCTTGACCGCGGCGAGCCGGCCCCGGCTGCCTGGGTGACGGCGCAGCTGGCGCTGGTCGAGCAAGCCAAAAAGGCGCAGGCCCAGCTGCTGATCATGGTGGCCCCATCAGTCGAAAAGCTGATTCAGGCCAGCGCAGGGCAGGCCGCTGCGTCCTCGGCAACCACAAAATAGTGTCGCGCCCCGGAAATTGGTTGAATAATATTGTCATCCCGACCGGAGCGCAGCGAAGCGAGCACAGTGGAGGAACCTGCTGTTTCAGCCAGCCCAACCTGCGACGCTTGCATTCCGATATTCGATGTAGTTCCGGGACAGCACACGAGTACCCTGATGGCGTAGGATGTGCGCCGTCGAGCCTTGTTAAGGTGGCAGCCAGGAGAGACCAATGACCCCAAACGACTTCACTTCCAAGCCCGAATCCTGGCCCGCTTTGCCCATCGGAGCCTGGCAGGACACATGCGCTACGCTTCACATGTGGACCCAGATTGTGGGCAAGGTTCGTCTGGCGCAAAGCCCGCTCATCAATCACTGGTGGGAGGTGCCCCTATACATCAGCGCACACGGACTCACCACTTCAGCCATACCCTACCGGCACGGCATCTTCGAAGTGGAGTTCGATTTTCTCCGGCATAACCTCGTCATCCAGACCAGTGCAGGCAGGGACAAGAGCATTCCACTGGCGCCGCGTTCCGTGGCTGCTTTCTACGAGGAGTTCATGGCGGCACTTTCGGAGCTCGGCATCGACGTGAAGATCTGGCACATGCCGGTTGAAATTCCTAACCCGATTGCGTTTGATCTCGATACCCAGCATGCGTCCTATGATCCGGAATACGTGACCCGTTTCTGGCGCATTCTTCTGGCGGTGGACAGCGTTTTCCAGGAATTCCGTTCGCGCTTCATCGGCAAGAACAGCCCGGTGCATTTCTTCTGGGGAAGCTTCGATCTGGCAGTCACGCGCTTTTCCGGACGACGCGCCCCCGAGCGCAAAGGCGCCGACCCCATCACACGCGAAGCCTACTCGCATGAGGTGATCAGCGCGGGCTTCTGGCCTGGCGGCGGCGAGATCACAGGGCCGGCGTTCTATACCTACGCCGCTCCGGAACCGGCGGGTTACGGCCAGAGCCCGGTGCGTCCAGCCCAGGCGTTCTATCATTCCGGGATGAAAGAATTCTTTCTGATGTACGACGACGTTCGCACAGCGCCTTCCCCCCGGTCAGCCCTGCTCGAATTTCTGCAAAGCACCTACGAAGCCGCCGCCAACCTGGCGAAATGGGACCGAGCGGAGTTGGAAAGAGCGGGCTCCGGTACACGAAGGTAAACCAATAAAATCCTTTCATATCAGTGGCTTAAGTCTTAGACGGTCGTCCAAGGCCTTGAGCAAAATCTGCATGGTCTTCCGTTACCTGTCCAGGGTTACTGATGGGTCCTATTATCAATCGTCTCTTATTTGACTATGGCGACTCCGACTCTCGATCCCAAGACCAGCGACACGGTCCAGGCACTGGTGCAACTTCTCCGCTCGCGCTCCTCGGAGGAGATACGGCAGCGCATGTACGATAATCCGCCGGGAAGTCCCTGGTGGGCTGCCTGCAAAACCGAGCTTGATCTGCGCAACAGCGAACGGGCGGCGACCGCTCTGGTCGATACCTCGCGTGTGCTGGACAAAATGCGCAGCGCCACCGATCACCTCGATGAACTTACCGACAAGCTGTTGCAGGCGACGACGGACATGGCCGAGGTGGTGAAGAGCGTGCGCGAATCCGGCCGGCGGATGGAAATTGCAACATACGTGATCGTGGGATTGACCATCGTGCAGCTGTTTTATATAGCTTTCGAGTTCTCCGCCAGGCACTAGCAATGTGGGCGCGAGCCTCCCGCTCGTGCAAGGGTCGCCGCGAACGACAATATTTCGTGCGCCAGTCTTTGCCGTACGCCGCAGCCTCCGATACCATAGGCCGCGTGGCCAACTACATCGGGGCGATCGATCAGGGCACAACCAGCACGCGCTTCTGTGTCTTTGACGCTGCCGGCAAGACGGTAGCCGCGGCGCAAAAGGAACATGAACAGATCTATCCGCAGCCAGGCTGGGTGGAACACGATCCCGCGGAAATCTGGCGGTCCACTCAGGATGTGATTGCCCAGGCGCTCGAGCAGGGCAAACTTCGCGCCGCTGACCTGGCCGCGATCGGGATCACCAACCAGCGTGAAACCACGGTGCTGTGGGAGCGGAAAACCGGGAAGCCCGTGGCCAACGCCCTGGTCTGGCAGGACACTCGAGTCGATGACTACGTCGCCGAACTTTCGCGCCAAGGCGGAGCCGACCGTTTCCGCGCTAAGACCGGGTTGCCGCTCAGCACTTACTTCAGCAGCCTGAAAATTCGCTGGCTGCTCGAGCATGTGCCGGGCGTGCGGAAGAAAGCCGAAGCCGGCGAAGTCATTTTCGGCAACATCGATTCCTTTCTTACCTGGCACCTTACCGGCGGCCCCAACGGCGGCCTTCACATCACGGACGTCACCAACGCCAGCCGCACCCAACTGATGGATCTCGATACGCTCTCCTGGGACGAAGAATTGCTGACGGCGTTCGGCGTTCCCCGCGCCATGCTGCCGCGCATCTGCTCAAGCGGCGAAGCCTACGGGACGGTCAAAGTTGGCGCGGCGAAGGGAGTTGCGATTGCCGGCATCCTGGGCGACCAGCAGGCCGCCCTGGTGGGCCAGACCTGTTTCAAATCCGGTGAAGCCAAGAACACGTACGGCACGGGCTGCTTCCTGCTGATGAATACCGGCGAACGCGCTGTGCGTTCCCGCCACGGGCTCCTTGCCACCGTCGCCTACAAGCTCGGCAACCACCCTGCGCACTATGCGCTCGAGGGCAGCATTGCCATCACCGGCGCACTGGTGCAATGGGTGCGCGACAATCTGGGCCTGATCAGTGCCAGCGCTGAGATTGAAACGCTGGCCCGCACGGTGGAAGATAACGGCGGCGTTTATTTTGTGCCGGCGTTTTCTGGTCTGTACGCGCCTTACTGGAAGCACAACGCCCGCGGCGTGATCGCCGGCCTGACCCGTTACGTCAACAAAGGACATCTGGCGCGCGCCGTGCTCGAGGCGACTGCATTTCAGACCCGCGAAGTGGTCGAGGCCATGGAGCAGGATTCCGGCATCGCGCTCGACGTCCTGCGCGTGGACGGTGGCATGGTGGACAACGCTCTGCTGATGCAGTTTCAGGCCGACATTCTGAACCGCCCGGTGGTCAAGCCCCTGAATAAAGAAACGACCTCTCTGGGCGCGGCCTACGCGGCCGGCCTGGCGGTTGGTTTCTACAAGAGCACCGACGATCTGCGGGCGCGATGGTCGGTGGGCCAAACCTGGAATCCGAGCCTGGAGGAGCCGAAGCGGGCAGAGATGTACCGGCTATGGAAGAAAGCCGTGACCCGATCGTTTGATTGGACGGAGTAGATTCCCCGGATTACCAGATCGTGCGCAGTGCCTTCGACTTCCGGATATTATTGTCCGCAGTGACCAGCGAAATTCCCTCCACCAGAGCCGTCGCTCCAATGATGCGATCGGCTGGATCTTTGGGATAGGCGGCTGCAAGGGCCATCGCACGTACGCAAATCCGGCCGGTGATGGGAAGGACAACAAACCTCGACTCCACTTCGGTCAGGAACGTTTCCAGGCTGGCATTCAGCTGGATGCGGCGTTTGCTTTCGATGACGGCGATCTCAAGCAGAGTCATATCGGAAATCGCCAATCCCTCACCGCTGAGACGAGTTTCCTCAATGGCCGCTGCAGCCCGCCTGGAAATTCTGGCCGGCTCGAGCGCCAGCCAGAGTACAACATGGGTATCGACCAGAATCATCCCAACTCGCCCCACTCATCCGGTGAAAGAACCGGAGAAACCACGTCGCCGGTGATGCGGCCCCGATTGCGGAAAAATCCGAAAATGTCGTCTCCAGAGGTTTTGAGCGGCACGAGCATCGCTACCGGCTTGCCGTGTTTAGTGATGACGACTGCCTCGCGCCTGGTTTTGACCTCGTCCATCACAGCGAGACAGTTTGTCTTGAATACGCCCGCGGGCATGGTTTTCATAGGCAACCTCTTTTAAAACTATGGTCATTATACCATGGTCATATTTTGGGAGCGATAGTCGGTAAAGCTTAGATCGGGCTGAGTTCAGTGGCTTGTTGGGACGAACCGAAGTCCTAGCTGTCCTCGCCCACTTTGAGCACCGCCAAAAACGCTTCCTGCGGAATATCCACCCGGCCGATGCGCTTCATGCGGCGCTTGCCTTCTTTTTGCTTCTCCAGCAGCTTGCGTTTGCGGGAAATGTCGCCGCCGTAGCATTTGGCGATCACGTTCTTGCGGATCGCCGACACCGTCTCGCGGGCAATGATCTTCGACCCGATCGAAGCCTGGATCGCGACTTCGAACATTTGCCGGGGAATCAGTTGCCGCATTTTGGAAACCAGCAGCTTGCCGCGCTCGTAGGCAAAATCTCGGTGCACGATGATGGAGAGCGCGTCCACCGGCTCGCCCGCCACCAGAATGTCCAGTTTCACCATGGGCGATTCCCAGTAATCGGCCAGGTGATAGTCGAGCGAAGCGTAGCCGCGGGAGACGGTCTTCAGTCGGTCATAGAAGTCGAGCACGATCTCGTTGAGCGGCAGCTCGTAGTGCAGCATGACGCGCGACGAACTCACGTATTCAAACGTCTTTTGCTTGCCGCGCTTGTCTTCAACCAGCTTCAGGATCCCGCCCACATACTCTTCATTAGTAAGAATCGTGGCCAGAATCACCGGTTCCTGTACTTTGGCAATCTCGCTCGGATCCGGCCAGCGCGAAGGGTTGTCCACCTCGATCAGCGTGCCGTCGGTTTTTGTGATCTTGTAGCGGACGCCGGGGGCGGTGGTGATCAGCTCCAGGTTGAATTCGCGCTCCAGCCGCTCCTGGATGATCTCCATGTGCAGCAGGCCCAGAAAGCCGCAACGGAAGCCGAAACCCAGCGCAACCGAGCTCTCCGGCTCGAAAAAGAACGACGAATCATTGAGGCGCAATTTTTCCAGCGCTTCGCGCAGCTGGGTGTGCTCGTGCGCGTCCACGGTGTAGAGCCCGGCAAAGACCATGGGCTTGATTTCTTCAAAGCCGGGCAGCGGCTCGATAGCGGGATTGGCTTCGTCGGTAATGGTGTCGCCGATTTTCGTGTCGGCCACGGTCTTGCTGTTGGCCATCAGGAAGCCGACTTCTCCGGCGCGCAGTTCTTCCACTTCTACCGGTTTGGGAGTGAGAACCCCGAGGGTTTCGACCTCCAGCACGCGCCCATTCCACATCAGGCGGATTTTTTGTCCCTTGCGGATGGTGCCTTCGAAGACCCGGGTCAGCACGATCACGCCGCGGTAGGGATCAAACCAGGAGTCGAAAATCAACGCCTGTAGCCGGTTGTCCGGATTGCCTTTGGGCGGAGGCACACGCTTCACAATGGCTTCCAGAACGTCGGGCACGCCCTGGCCGGTCTTGGCACTGATCAGTACGGCGTCGGAGGCGTCGAGCCCGACCGCGCCTTCGATCATCTCCTTGGTGCGTTCCACATCGGCGCTGGGCAGATCGATCTTGTTGATGACGGGAATGATTTCGAGACGATTGTTGATGGCGAGATAGGCATTGGCCAGGGTCTGCGCCTCTACTCCCTGCGAAGCGTCCACCACCAGCAGCGCTCCTTCGCAGGAGGCCAGCGAGCGCGAAACTTCGTAAGAAAAATCAACGTGGCCCGGGGTGTCGATCAGGTTGAGCTGGTAGGTGTGGCCATCCTGCGCGGTGTACATCATGCGGACGGCATGCGCCTTGATGGTGATGCCGCGCTCCCGCTCCAGGTCCATGGAGTCGAGCACCTGGGCCTGCATTTCGCGCGCGGTGAGCGATCCGGTCAGCTCCAGCAGGCGGTCCGCCAGCGTGGATTTGCCATGATCGATGTGAGCAATGATGGCAAAATTGCGGAGAAAGGCGGCGTCCATGGCTGCAGCGGTCAATATGTGATTCTAACAGGGAGGAGGTCGGGCGCCGGACGTCGGACCTCAGACGTTGACCTCACTCGCCTGCGCAGTGTTTGCTTTGCCGAGGTCTGAGGTCTGACGCCCGACTGTCCGGTACAATTTGAGGCCATGCTCGTACTCGCTTCCGCGTCTCCGCGCCGCCAGGAGTTGTTGCGCAACGCGGGCATTTCCTTCACGGCACATCCCACCAACATTCCCGAATCGCCGCGGCCGGGAGAGGGCCCACGCGATTGCGCGGAGCGCCTGGCGCGAGAGAAGGTGCAGGCCGCGCTCCGTCAGCATCCCGGCAACCTTGTTCTGGGCGCGGACACTATCGTCGTGGTCGAGGGCGAGATTCTCGGCAAGCCCGGCGACGAAGGACGATGCAGAGCGCATGCTTCGTCTGCTTTCAGGACGGACCCACCAGGTCATCACCGGCGTCTGCCTCGGACTGAGAACTGAGAACCAGAAACTTGAACCTGGTTTTGAAGACACCCGGTCCGAAACCACTCAGGTAACGATGATCCCGCTCAGCGACGAAGACATTCGCTCCTACATCGCGACCGGCGAACCCATGGACAAAGCCGGCGCCTACGCCATTCAGGGCATCGCTTCGCGCTGGATTCCGCGTATTGAAGGGGACTATTTCAACGTGGTGGGCTTGCCCGTGGCGCTGGTGTCCAGGATGCTGTTGGAACACGGGTGTGGCGGGGGGAAGAAATAGTGGTGGAGCTTCCGGGAGGCGCCGGAAATCTAGGTCTTCTTGTCCGCGTCCTGCTCGCCGTCTTTCACTGCTGACTTGAAGTTTTTGATGCCTTCGCCCAGTCCCTTGCCCAGGTCGGCCAGCTTGCTTGGTCCAAAAATCAGAAGCGCAATGGCCAAAATAATCAGAATTTCCGGCAACCCTAGTTTTCCAGGCATGTGAATCCTCTCTAGCGGGTTTGCCAAGCGCTCCTGAGCGCACCACGAGTTGGCGAGCAACCCTGTGGAAATTCTAGGCTACATAGGGGCCGTAGTCAAAGTATGTGCGGTCGAGGCGGTGGATGCCGCGCGGGCGGGTCGCCCGCGTCCACATCAGGCGCGCTCGATCAGTTCCGCCAGCAGCGCTGCCCGGCGGGGCAATTCAGAGATCATGATGGACTCATGAGCGGCGTGGGCGCCTTCTCCCACCCCTCCGAGGCCATCCAGCGTGGGGATTCCCAGGCTGGCAGTGAAATTTCCGTCGGAGCCGCCTCCGACCGCGGCTTCCTCCAGCTTCCAGCCCAGTTGCCCTGCGATCTCGCCAGCCTTCTTGAAGAGCGCGGCCACTCCAGCCCTGCGTTCCATGGGCGGACGGTTCACGCCGCCCGTGATTTCCAGCTTGCACTTGCGATTGAAAGGTTTGAATGCTCTGAGCTGGCGGTCGATCACAGCCGCGTCTTTCAGGCGCGCCACGCGCACGTCGAGAGAGACGGTGGCCTGGGCGGGAATCACGTTGGTGCGAGTGCCCCCGGAGATCAGGCCGGCGTTCAACGTCACTCCGCTCTTGAGGTCAACCAGTTTGGAGATGGCCACGATTTGCTTTGCCATCTCAAGGATCGCGCTCTCGCCCTTTTCGAAATCCAGTCCTGAGTGCGCCGCCTTTCCGGTCACTTTGATGGTGTATTCGCCCACGCCTTTGCGAGCGGTTTTCAGCGCGCCCTTCGTTCCGTAAGCGGGCTCGAGCACCAGCACTGCCTCCGATCTGCGAGCCAGGCTTTCGGTGATGCGGCGGGAGGAAGTGCTGCCGACTTCTTCGTCGGACACAAGCAGCACAGTGACGGGACGCGGCAGGCTGTCATTGTGCCAGGTCCGCAAGCCTTCGAGAGCATGCAGGGCCAAGGCGATGCCGGACTTCATATCGAGGACGCCGGGCCCCCACAACCGTCCGTCGGAAACGCGGCACGGCATGGCTGAGAGCGTGCCCATGGGATAAACCGTATCGATGTGGCCCAGCAGCAGGACCGGTTTGCCGCCGCGCGTACCGCCAAAGTCCACTTGCAGGTGGTCGCCGAAATCCTGAACCCGGTGGAATTTGGCGTGACCGCCAATTTTCTCGAAGCGGCCGGCCAGAAGCGCGCCCAGTTGGTCCACGGCCGGTTTATTGTCGCTGGGTGATTCGATTTCGACCAATTGACGGATGGTTTCGGTGATGGTGTCTTTTCGCTCAGTGAAGAAGCGCAGCCGATTGGCGGTTTCGGCGAGGGCGGGCTGGGATGGCTGTGGCTTCTTGAGGACCTTTTTCATAGGGACATTCTCGGAGACAGTCAGTCCGTAAAATCGTTGAAGCACCAAGGACACGAAGTATCACGAAGGGTTCAGTCATCAAGGCTTCCTGTCGTGTGCCTTCGTGTCCTTCGTGGTTAATGGTTTTCGCGAAACCGATCCGTTACCTTATTCTCGCAGTATTCCGCGGCCGAGTCGCGGTACAGTATAATCCGCTCCTGACGAACACAGCCTGACGAGAGAAAATGACCGACACCGCTCATCCTGGGACCACAACCCCGGCGCCGGAAAAGACCACGCTGGACATTATCGACATTTTCAACATTCTGCCGCACCGCTTTCCCTTTTTGCTGATCGACCGGGTGATTGAAATCCAGCGCCGGCAGCGCATCGTGGCCATCAAGAATGTGACGATTAACGAGCCCTTTTTTGCCGGGCACTTTCCGAATCTGCCCATCATGCCGGGCGTGCTGATTGTGGAAGCCATCGCCCAGGCCGGCGGGGCATTATTGCTGACCGAGGTGGAAGACCGGAAGGACAAACTCATCATGTTCACCGGAATCGAGCGGGCCAAGTTCCGCCGGCCGGTGGTGCCCGGTGACCAGTTGCGGATCGAAGTTGAATTGAAGAACTGGCGCGCCCGGGCCAGCATGATTGCCGTCCGCATGGAGGGAATGGTTTACGTTGGCGCCAGGCGCGTGGCCGAAGCCGTCGTCAGTTGCCAACTGGTGGACACCGCCCGCGGGCGTGGCGGCTCGGATGGCGTCGCGGAGGCGGACGAACCGGAATAACTTCCGTATGGCCAAACGCCCGCAGCTAAACACTCCAGCGCAGCCTGAATTTCCGGCGAAGACTTCCGGTCAGATTCATCCCACGGCGATCATTGATCCCCGCGCGAAAATTCATCCTTCCTGCAGGATTGGTCCCTATTGCGTGATTGGGCCGGAAGTCGAGCTGGGCGAAGGTTGCCGCCTGGTTTCGCACGTCACCATCGAAGGACCAACAAAAATCGGTTCGGACAATGGGTTCTTTCCCTTCTGTTCGATCGGCATGGCGCCGCAGGACATTACTTATGCCGGCGAGCCCACTCGCCTCGAGATCGACGACCACAACGAGATTCGCGAGTTTGTCACCATCAACCGGGGCACGGTCAAAGGCGGCGGAGTGACCCGCGTGGGCAGTCACACCCTGGTCATGGCCTACACTCACATCGCCCACGATTGTCTCGTCGGGGACCACGTCATCCTGGCCAATGCCGCAACTCTGGGAGGTCACGTCACGGTCGGAGATTGGGCGGTGGTGGGAGCGTTGTGCCCGGTGCATCACTTCGTGCGCATTGGAGCGCACTCATTTATCGGCGGCGGCACCACCATCACCCGGGATGTGCTGCCCTTCTCGAAGACATCGGCGGCTCGTGACACGCACGCTTATGGGCTCAACGCCGTGGGACTGGAGCGGCGGGGCTTCAGTAAGGAGCGCATTCGCAAAATCCACCACGCCTACAGGCTCTTGCTGGCCTCCAAACTGAATACTTCCCAGGCGCTGGAGCGACTGAAGTCCGAGTCCGAGCGCGGGGAGGACGTGGACATGCTGATAAAATTCATCGAAGCCTCGGAACGCGGCGTGATCAAGTAGCGGGCCGGATCTTCCTTAACAAATCGGCCAAAGTCCGGGACACAGCTTCTCTTCGTGGAGGGCGTGGGAAATTGTCCATTCGTCGAGGACGTCAACCTCAGGGTCTTTCGTCAGTTGGGCGTTGATCATGGCCCGGACCAGCTTCTCGATGTTGCCCTGGGCTTCGGCTTTGCGCTCCGCGAACTCGGACAGGCCAACTTTGTGGGTTTCAAGGCCCGATTTCATCAGCGCCTTGAAGGCACTTTCGCAGCGGATGGAGAATTTGAAACGACCCCTGGCCGCCGCCCGTACCGCTGCGCCCCACATGTGTCCTGACGGGTACTGGATCATGGGCGGATTTTCAGTCATAAGAGGTTTCGCGGCAAAATTCGCGTGAGAGGATTGTGCAACGTGACGCGAAGCATAAGCAAGCCTGTGTCCGAGTCCGGGTCTCTATTCGATGGCATCGTGGGCCTGCGAAGGAACTGGCTCGCCCGTTGTCATCCTGAGCGGAGTAGAAAGTTCGCTTTGCGAACTTTCTGCGGAGTCGAAGGACCGCTACCTGGCCCGGGATTTGTGAGCCTATAGGGGTCCTTCGACTCCGGGAATGCTTCGCAAGCGAAACATTCCGCTCCGCTCAGGATGACAGGAGCGTACGGCCAGATTTTATCGGGATTGAAGTCACTCACGACGAGGCCGGTGGCTTTGTTTTTGCTGTCCAGCACTCAGAAAATGTCTTAATCATGCCGGAACGAATTGGTCTCATCGCCGGAAATGGAAATTTTCCCTTGCTGGTGCTCGATGCAGCGCGGGCCCAGGGATTCGAAGTCATTGTGGCCGCCATCACGGAAGAGGCGTTTCCGGAAATTGAGCAACACGGGGCCACCGCGGTGCACTGGCTGTCGCTGGGCGAGTTGTCGCGGCTGATTGAAACTTTTCAGCGCGAGGGGGTGCATCGCGCCATCATGGCGGGACAGGTAAAGCACAAGCAGATTTTTTCCAGCATCCGTCCTGACTGGAAGCTGGCCAAGGTGCTGCTTTCACTGGGCACGCGAAATACCGATTCGCTGCTGGGCGCGGTCGCCAAAACCCTGGCCGAGGAGGGCATCACGCTGGAGAATTCAACCTCGTTCCTGGAGCCGCTGCTGGCCCGGGCAGGCGTGCTTACGAAGCGCGGGCCCACGCCGCAGGAAAAAAAGAACATCGAATACGGGCACGCCGTGGCCCGCCACCTGGCACAGTATGATATCGGGCAGACGGTCGTGGTCGCCGAGTGCGCCTGTGTTGCTGTCGAAGCCATGGAGGGCACCGATGCCGCTATTGCACGCGCCGGCGAGATCATGCGGTCGCTCGGCGGAGAGGCCTCCACGCTCGGCCGCGGGCTAACGGTGGTTAAAATCGCCAAGCCGAATCAGGACATGCGTTTTGATGTGCCGGTGGTTGGAGTAAAAACCATCGAAGTGATGCGCCACGCGGGGGCCACCTGCCTGGCTCTCGATGCGGGGAAATGCCTCCTGCTGGATGGGAACGGAGTCATCGCCGCGGCCGATGCGGCAGATGTCGCGATAGTGGCTGAATAGTGTGTCGCGCTGGTTCAGGCGACGATCTGGAGCATGTTATGACTGAAACTTTTCGCCTCGCCGATCAAATCCGCCGCGCCTTCGAAGGCAACGCCTGGCACGGTGACTCGATCCTCGAACTGCTGGCCGGGGTGAATGCAAAAACGGCCGCCGTGCGGCCGATCAAAAATGCCCACGGCATCTGGGAGATCCTGCTGCACATCGCCGCCTGGGATGATGCGGTTCGCCGCCGAATCGGGGGCGCGGCCGTGACTCTCACCGACGAGCAGAATTTTCCGCCGGTGAAAGACACCAGCGAGGCGGCCTGGAGCCAGGCCATCGATACCGCCAAGATCACTCACCACGAATTGATCAAGGCCGTGGCTTCATTCCCCGATTCGCGGCTGGGTGAGCAGGTCCCGGGAAAGAGCCAGAACTACCACAACTTTTTTTACATGTTCAGCGGCATCGTGCAGCACGAGCTCTATCATGCCGGACAGATCGCGCTACTGAAGAAGGCGGCGGAGGAGTGATCTAAACCCACAACGCCAGGTGTCATCCTGAGCTCGCGAAGAATCTGGCGTGGAGCGGATGTGCAATTGTGGTTGGCCGTCTGCCGGCACACGCGAGATCCTTCGGGACTGAAGTCCCTCAGGATGACGCCGGTGCTGGGGATGACGGGGCTCTCGAGGAACGGAGATTTATAGCTGGCTGACAACTTTATCAACGTTGCGGTCGTCGGCGTGGGCGCCTTTGGACGCAATCACGCTCGCATCTATCACGAACTGGCTCAGCAGGGCGAAGCGGTCCGCCTGGTGGGCGTGGTGGACCCGGATGTGGCGCGGGCCGACGCCGTGGCCAGCGAATTCGGTTGCCGTGCCTTTGGCTCGGTCGAGCAACTGGTGACCACGCACAGCGAAGTGCAGGCCGCCTCCGTGGCCGTACCCACGGTGCAGCACCTGCAGACAGCCCGCGCTCTCATGCAGGCCGGGGTCGATGTGCTGGCGGAAAAGCCGTTGGCCGCCTCGCTGGCCGAGGCCGATGAACTGGTTCGTCTGGCCCAGAGTCTGAAGCGCATCGGACAGGTCGGACATCTGGAACGCTTCAATCCCGCAGTTCGGGCCACGGCGCCTCTCATCACGCAGCCTATGTTCTTCGAAGTTCACCGGTTGAGCGTTTTCACTCCACGCTCGCTCGATGTGGACGTGATTCTCGATCTCATGATTCACGATCTCGACGTCGTGCTCTGGCTGGTGAAATCGCCGGTGAAGGAAATCCGCGCCGTCGGTTTGCCCATTCTTTCCGGCAAGGCCGACATCGCCAATGTTCGTCTGGAGTTCGAGTCTGGCTGCGTGGCCAACTTCACTGCCAGCCGGGTTTCCACCGAACGCGTCCGCAAGCTGCGTTTCTTTCAGCCCCGGCAATATGTTTCTCTCGACTACGGCCGCCAGGAGGTGCTCGTCTTCAGCGTGGGCGAGCCGGACGAGGCAGGAGGAACGCCTTCGGTGAATCCGCAGATCAAGGTGGCCAGGCCGGCGATCGTTGCGGAAGAGCCGTTGCGGGCTGAGCTCAGATCGTTCCTGCAGGCGGTGCGGACACGCTCCAAACCGCTGGTCTCATTCGAAGACGGACGGCGGGCTCTCGCTCTCGCGCTCGACATCGTGGCTGCGATCCGCGAGCACGGCAGGAAAGTTCAGCTCGAGCACTTGCGCTGATCGAAATCGCGTGGGGAGAGCGGAGGGCGGCTGTCCCCACGCGATTCCTTCTTGTAAGTGCTTGCAGCGGAAGGCGCCAGCGCGATTCTTCGTTTTACACTTCTTGACAAACAACGGCCGCGCTTCAGGGTAACCTTTATTGACCAGTCAGGTACAAAGGTAAGGTCTGGTGCGCCCTGGTCTTTCGCAGATATTGTGGAAAGATGCGAAAATGGTTGTTGGCCATTGGTCGTCGGTCGTTGGCCAAGGCCGGAAGCTCCGGTGAGTTCGACGACTGGCCAACGACCAACGACCAAGGGCCAAAGACAAAACTTCCGCCCGGCAACCAAGGGTGCAGCAGCCGTCTCTAACGGAATAAGCCAGCAGGTCGATGTCAATCACTGAAATACCGCCGCGGAACCCCGTCCCAGCAGCGCAACCGCCCACCGCCCCGGGCAGCGATCTCTACGACCCTGGCAGCTGGGAGACCGCTTACCTCGAGATGCACGACGTTCCTGCCCTGCTGATCCAGTTGCAGGACGATCTGTCGCGCTCGCGGCAACGGGAAGCTTTCTGGATTTCGGTGGTCGTCCACTTGGCCATCGTCATTCTGGTGGTGAACTCTGCCCGGCTGGAAGGCCTGATGCGCAGGCGTTCCGTGATTCTGATCAATCCGCAGGACTTGATGAAGCAGAAGGAGCTCACTTACCTGGAGCTTCCTCCGGACGAGCAGAAACTCACCAAGCGGCCGGACACCGACAAAATCTCGGACAAAGACCGCATCGCGACCTCGAAGGCTCCGCAACTGGATCGCAAGGAATTGAAGAAGATTCTGGACAGCGCTCGGCCGGGCAGGCCCGGGCTCGGTGGCCCGCCGGCGCAGTCGCAGCCCGCTCCGCCTGCCCCGGCGGCGCAGGGGCCGCCAGCGCCGCAGGAACAGCCGTCGCCGCCTCCGCCGGACCAGAACCAGGTGGCCCGCCTGCAGACTCCGCCTGCAGGAAAACCCACCCCCAGTTTCAATACAGGCCCGATGTCTGCGGGATCAGCGATCGAACAGGCAGCTCGCGCGGCGGCCTCGAATCGTGGAGGATATGGCGGCGATGGTGGCGACTATGGCTTGGGCCAGGGCAAGCAGGCGGGTGAAGCCATCGGTCCTCTGGACGTTTTAAGCGACACCATGGGCGTGGATTTCGGGCCGTACCTGGCCCGGGTGCTGCATGATGTCCGCGAAAACTGGTACCGCATCATCCCCGAATCGGCGCGCGCGCCGCTCATGAAGAAGGGAAAAGTCTCGATTGAGTTCGCCATCCTGAAGGACGGCCAGGTGGCGGGGTTGCAGATCGTAGGCTCCTCCGGAGACGTAGCGCTCGATCGCGCCGCCTACGGCGGCATCACCGCGTCCAAGCCTTTTCCGCCGCTGCCCACCGAGTTCGGCGGCCAATATCTCGCACTACGCTTCCACTTCTACTACAACCCGGAAAGATCGGAAATCCAGTAGGGCAGTCTTCGGACCTCGGACCTTGTCTTCCCAGGCTGAACGTTGAAGCCTGAGCTGGTTGATCATGGGACTAGCCTTCTTACCCCGCCCGCCTCAGCTGAAGAGTCGATTTCGGCCACGGTAGAGATTCCCGAGCTATGTGTCGGAGCTCCGACGTCCGAGGGCTGACGTCCGAGGGCTGACGTCCGAGGTCCTAGGTCTGCTTTTTCACCAGACCCGGCATCTTTTTTGGCGCACCATTGGGGAGCCGGCCTTGCACTGGAAGGCTTGCTGAAATTCCGGCGTGTTCGATACCACCCCGTTGGCACGATACTTGTCGGGTGAGTGCGGGTCGATGGTGGCCCACATGCGTTTGGTTTCGTCGCGGGTGTTGGAACACCATGCCTGGCCGTAGCCGATGAAGAAGCGCTGCTCGGGGGTGAAGCCATCAATCGATTCCAGCTTCTGGCCCCGGGTCTCGCTTTTCCAGGCCATGTAGGCCAGCATCAGACCGCCCAGGTCGGCGACATTCTCACCCATGGTCAGCTCGCCGTTGACCTTGATGTCATCCACCGCGACGTAGTGCGAATACTGGTCCGCGATGCAACCGGCGCGCTGGTCAAACTGCTTGCTGTCCTCCGCCATCCACCAATCGCGCAGGTTGCCTTGCGCGTCGAACTGGCGGCCTTCGTCGTCGAAGGCGTGGGTCAGTTCGTGCCCAATGGTGGCGCCGGTGTCACCGTAGTTCGGAGCATCGTCCGCGCGAGGATCGAAAAAAGGCGGTTGCAGAATGCCCGCGGGAAAATTGATGTCATTGATCTGCGGATTGTAATAGGCATTCACCGTCGGAGGACTCATGCTCCATTCGCCGCGATCCACCGGCTTGCCGATTTTCGCGATCTGGCGATGGAACTCAAATACGCGGGCGCGCAGCACGTTGCCCATGTAGTCATCGGGAGCAATGTTCAGAGCGCTGTAGTCCCGCCATTTGTCGGGATAGCCGATCTTGTTGGCCAGGGCGTGCAACTTTTCCAACGCCTGCTGCCTGGTCGCCGGAGACATCCAGGGCAATCCGTCGATGTCCTGCTGCATGGCTTCTTCAATCTGCTTCACCATTTTCTGGGCGCGTTGCTTGGCCTCGGGCGGGAAGGCGCGTTGCACGTAGGCCTGGCCCAGGGCTTCGCCGAGATCGTTGTCCACGTAACCCACACAGCGCTGCCAGCGCGGCTCGAGTTCCTGCGCACCGCCCAGGGTCTTGCCGAAGAAGTCGAAATCAGCGTCCACAAATGCCGAGGAGAGATAGAGCGCGTTGGCGTGGACCAGGTGCCAGCGCAGGTAAGCCTGCCAGCTTTCCAGGTCTTCTTTCTTCAGCGTCGCGTCCATCGCCTTGAGGAATTCCGGAGCGGTGACGTTGAGCGAGCGCAGCCCCGGTTGGCCGGCCAGGGCAAAGTATTCCTTCCAGCGGAACGATGGGCTGAGCTCTTCGAGCTCATGGCGCGACATTTTGTGGTAAAGCAGCTTGGGATCGCGACGCTCCACCTGGGTCAGCGATCCCTTTGCCAGTGCCGTTTCAATCCGCAGGATGGATTGGGCTTCGGCAGCCGCGACCGCCGGCGCATCGCCCAGCAGCTCAAGCATCTTCTGCATGTGGGCCACGTAGGCCTGGCGCAGTTCCAGGGATTTCGCATCCGTCTTGAGATAGTAGTCGCGATCGGGAAGGCCCAGGCCACTCTGATCGACCTCCGCGATGACCTGTGAGGAGTTCTTGAAATCCTGGTCAGACTGGAAGTCGAACAAAACACCCTGGCCCAGCATCCCGGAGGCGACCCTGGCCATATCTCGCAGGGAATGCATTCCGCCAATTCGTTCCAGGCCGGCTTGCAGCGGCTTGGCCCCGGCGGCCTCCACCGCCTTTTCATCCATGCAGGCGGCGTAGTAGTCGCCAATCTTCTGCTTTACCGGATCGCGGGAAGCGCCGCCGGCACCCGCTTCTTCGAGGATCCCGCGCAGCAGCACTTTGTTGTCATCCTGCAGCTTGGCCGCCGCGCTCCAGCTCGTCTTGTCGGGTGGAATGGGGTTCTGTTTCAGCCAGCCCCCGCACGAGTAGGCAAAAAAATCCGTGCACGGATCCACGCTGCTGTCGATGGAAGTAACGTCGAGGACCGGGGGGTGGACGGTTGATGCAGTGGAGGCGTCCTGCGCGTGGGCAGCCGAGACCAGAAGCAAGCTCAGAACGAAGGCGATTCGAAACATTTCTCTCCTCATGCACCCGGGATTTCGGATTGGAGATTTCAGATCTCAGATTCTAGATCTCAGTTCTCAGACCGGTTCGAGCATAGCGGTCAATCTGAAATCTCAATCTGAATTCTGCAATGGTATCCGAGGTTCGCGGGCAGAAACACTTCTGCCTCGGTCTCAGACGGTGATACGCAGCTTTGGTGAGCGGGGTTTTTTCACGGGTAGGCCAGCCGCAGCAGAGTTCGCTCCGAAAAGGGTACATACAGAATCGCCGCGGTGGCGGCAAAGGCCAGGCCAAAGCCGATCTTGTCAGCCAGCAGAAACGGAGCCACCGCCCACAACTGATCAAGCGCCAATATCAGCGGGAACATGCGCTGAAATTTTGCTCCCAATCCACGGTGATCGAAGGCCACCGCCGAGATCAGATAACAGCGTAACGGGATGCCCACGCCCGCCGTTACCAGGACGGTTATGAAGATGGCGCGCGATCCCCACCCCGGCAAAAACTCGCCGGTGATCCGTTCGATTCCGCCCAGGCGAAGGAGTGCGCTCAGGTAAAAGATCAGATACATCAATTGAATCAGGCCGAAGAGGCTGCGGGTCAGACTTCGACGAGGCAAGGGAACTTCGAGTTCAGGATGGAAGGGCGTCTCCGGGCTGGCAATCGGATTCTCAGCCGGCGAGTTCGCGGCCTCCTCTTGCACCGGGGCCAGGAACCGATATCCGCGCCGTGCCAGAGTCTCGACATAACGCGGCTTCGAGGCCGAGTCTCCCAGGGCCTCTCGCAGTTTGTTGATCGCGGTATTCAGGCTGTGGTCGAAATCCACGAAGGTGTCGGCCGGCCACAATTTCTGGCGGAGTTCCTCGCGTGTGACTACTCCTCCGGCGCGCTCCAGAAGATAAACCAATATCTGGAAAGGCTGCTCCTGAAGACGAATCCGGGCTCCATTTTTGCGTAATTCGCCGGTCGCCAGGTCAACTTCGAAAACCGCGAAGCGGATGATCTTTTGCGGGGAAGTGCGTGGTGGCGTGGACACGGCAGCAGAAGTTTAGCATTTGGCTTGTGTCGCGGGCGCCCCGCCCGCGGCTTTTGACTTTGCATTCGAACGCCCGCGCGCTTCTTGACCTGTTGCTCTGAACCTGCCCTCCGTCGTGTTCGAGTCTCGCGGGTGAAGGCGCCCGCACCACACGATCCCGCATAGTTCCGGGCAAGTCCACGAATGCACGAGCGGGACGCTCGCGTCCACATCCACCGGCTACAATAATCTTGTGCCCGCCGCCAGCCCACCGCCCGATCAGCCTTCCCCGGAGCGAACCTCCAAGTCCCACATCTACAAGCTTGAAGCCGCCGGCATTTTGATCATCGGGGCATTGGTGCTCCTGCTGATTCTCGCCCGCTACTGGCATTACATTGCCTGGGGTGCCCGCTGACCGCGTCATCCGAGCCCCTGCTGGCAGTGGTGCTCGGTCCCACGGGAAGCGGGAAGACTGCCCTCTCTCTGGCGCTGGCCGAACGCTTTCACGGCGAAATCGTAAACTGCGATTCGGTAGCCATGTATCGCGAGTTTGAGATTGGGACCGCGAAGCCGACCGCTGCCGAGCGCGCCCGCGTTCCTCATCATCTGCTCGATTTTGTGGATCCCGCCGGCTACATTACCGCCGGAGAGTACTCCCGCCAGGCCCGCGAAGTGTTGGAGCAGATCAAATCGCGGGGAGCTCTGCCGATTGTGGTCGGCGGGACCGGCCTGTATCTGCGCGCGCTGCTGGAAGGATTGTTCGCCGGCCCGCAGCGTTCCGAGGAACTGCGCCAGCGCTTGCGTGAGCGCGCTGAAGAGAAGGGAGCCGGCTATCTGCATCGGATGCTGGGCCGGCTCGACGCAGCGGCTGCGGCGAAGATTCATGCCCATGACATCCCCAAGCTGTTGCGGGCGATTGAAGTCTGTCTGGCCTCGCGGACGAAAATGAGCGAGTTATGGAAACAGGACCGCGATCCGCTGCGCGGCTTCCGGATTGCGCGCCTGGGGCTCGATCCCAACCGCAGTCTCTTGTATGACCGCATCAACCAGCGCGCGCAACGCATGTTTGACGCCGGCCTGGTGGAGGAAACTCGAAGCCTGCTGGAAAAGTACGGCACGGCCGCGCGACCGCTGGCAGCCCTCGGCTACAAACAGGCCGTGGCGCTGATCCGGGGAGAGATTGACCGCACGACCGCCGTGCAGGCGGCACAACAGGCGCATCGCAACTATGCCAAGCGCCAGATGACCTGGTTTCGCCGCGAGCCCGATGTGATCTGGATTTCCGGCTTCGGAGACGACGCCAGGGTCCAGAGCGAGGCCATCCGGACGATCGCAGACATGCAGAAATTAGGTTAGATGAGCACGTAGTTTCCTTCGGCGTGGGACGGGACTTCGGGCGTCAGACGTCGGGCGTCCGGCTTCGATCAGCGGAGTTGGTTTAACGACCTTGCAGCGGCGAGGGCAAGATGCCCTCGCGACAGCCGGCGAGACGCCGGCGCTACAAGAACCGCGACACTGAACTTCCAGGGGCCGACGTCCGAGGGCCGACGTCTGAGGTCCGACGTTCGCGCGCAGTCGGCGTCAGCGCTGCAGGATCTCTTTCAGCGCGCTCTTCAACTCCGGATGTTGAAATTGATATCCGCTGGCCACAAGCTTGGCCGGTTCTGCGCGCTGGCTGCCGAGAAAGAGTTCTACTCCCATCTCTCCGAAGATGAGGCGGACGACGAAGGCAGGCATCGGGAAAATGGCAGGGCGTTTCAGCACTGAAGCCAGGATGCGGGTGAATTCCGCATTGCTCACTGGATTCGGCGCCACGGTGTTGACCGGTCCGGAGAGCGACTCGTGGTTCAAAACGTGTTCGATCGCGCCGACGACGTCCCGTACCGAGACCCAGGCCCACCACTGGCGTCCGTTGCCTAGCCGACCTCCAAGGCCCATGCGGAATGGAGTCAGCATTTTCGGCAAGGCGCCGCCATCAGCGCTCATCACCACTCCGATGCGCATTTGCGCCGTGCGGATTCCTGCCTTGGCCGCGGGCTCCGCAGCGGCTTCCCACTTCCGGCATATTTCCGAAGCGAAGTCCTCGCCCGACCCGCTATCCTCGCGCAGAATTTCGTCGCCGCGATTGCCGTAGAAGCCGACGGCGGAAGCCGAAATGAATACCCGCGGCTGCGGGGACGCCTGCGCCGCCGCTTCCGCCAGGTGGCTCGTTCCCTGCACGCGGCTTTCGAGGATGCGTCGCTTCTTGGCCGCAGTCCAGCGGCCGACAATTGACTCTCCCGCCAGATGAATGATCGCGTCAAAGCCGGAGACAAGATCAGGCGACAATGGCCGGTCCGGGTCCCATGTAATCTGGTCGGGCCCGGCGGCTGCCTTCCGCACCAGGCGCGTGACCGCCGCTCCGCTGGCTTTCAAAGAGCGCACGAGTGTTGTCCCAATCGGCCCGGAGGACCCGCTCACGAGAATGCGTTGTGGACGCATGGTGACAAGGCTCAACTCTAGCAGATTGGCTCTGTGTGGGGCGGGCGCCCTGGCCCGCCGTTTTTGATCCTGGTTGGCTGGAAATCAACGTCCAAGGCCGCGGGCGGGGGCGCCCGCGCCACACAACCAGCTATAATCGTGCATGGCGACGCTGCGCCAACAGTTCGCGACCAACGTGCTCACCGTGACCCGGTTCCGTGAGCTCATGCGCAGAATGCGGGCCAACCGGCCCAACGACGATCTCGAGCTCATCCGCAAGGCCTACGAGTTTTCCCAGAAACATCATGCCGGGCAAAGCCGCGCCTCCGGTCAGCCCTACCTGGTCCATCCCCTCGAAGTCGCGCTGGTTCTGGCCGAGATGAAGATGGACCCCGTGGCCATCGCCGCCGGCCTGCTGCATGACTCGGTGGAAGACACCTCGGTGACCGTGGTCGATATCCGCAAGGAATTTGGCGAGCAGGTAGCGCACATCGTCGAGGGAGTCACCAAAATCAGCGCCATCGATTTTGCGACCCGCGAAGAGCAGCAGGCCGAAAATCTGCGCAAGATGATGCTGGCCATGGTGGATGACATCCGCGTGGTGCTCATCAAGCTGGCCGACCGCCTGCATAACATGCGCACTCTCGAACACCTTCCTCCCGAAAGACAACAGAAGATTGCCAAGGAGACGCTCGAGATTTACGCGCCCATCGCCCACCGCCTGGGCATGGGCAAGATTCGGGGTGAGTTGGAGGACCTGGGTTTTCGCTACGTCGATCCCATCGCTTACCAGCAGGTGCACGACGCTGTCGAAGCGCGGCGCAAAGCCGGCGAGACGTTCCTGGCGCGGGTGGAGTCGATATTTCGCGACAAGCTGAAAGAGGCGGGGATAACCGCGACCGTGGAAAGCCGCATCAAGCGCCTGTACAGCATCCACAAGAAACTGCAGCGGCAGCATATCGCGGTCGAGCAGGTGTACGACCTTTATGCCATGCGCGTGGTCACGAAATCGGTGCAGGATTGCTATGCGGTGCTCGGCATCATCCACAATCTCTGGCGGCCCGTGCCGGGGCGGATCAAGGATTTCATCGCCATGCCGCGGCCCAATTTTTACCAGTCGCTGCATACCTCCGTGATCGCCGAGGAAGGCACGCCCTTTGAAGTGCAGATCCGTACCGAAGAAATGCACAAGATGGCGGAAGAGGGCATCGCCGCGCACTGGAAGTACAAAGATGGCCCGGTCTCGGCGCAGGACGAACAGCGCCTGGCGTGGCTGCGCCAGGTGGTGGAATGGCAACGCGATGTCGCCGATCCCAGCGAGTTCCTGTCCACGCTCAAGATCGACCTGTATCCGGAAGAGGTTTATACCTTCACTCCCAAGGGCAAGGTTGTAGTGTTGCCGCGGGACTCATCGCCCATCGACTTTGCCTATTCCGTCCACACCGAAGTCGGCCACAGCTGCGTGGGCGCGAAAGTGAATGGCCGCATGGTTCCGCTGCGCTTCAAGCTGCACAGCGGCGACATCGTTGAGATCCTTACCCAGACCGGACACAAACCCAGCCGCGACTGGCTGGCCATCGCCAAGTCGTCCCGCGCCCGCAACAAGATCAAGCACTGGCTCAACGTCCATCAGCGCGAGCGGGCCATTGAGATTGGCCGCAAGTTGATCGAGAAAGAAGCCCGCAAGTATCGGGTATCGCTCAAGGACATCAAGGACGAGGAGTGGCAGAAGATCGCTTCCGACTACGGCGCCGGGCGTCCCGACGACCTGATGGCGGGCATTGGCTACGGTAAATATTCGGCCAGGCAGATACTGGGACGCATGGCGCCCGCGGCCGGCGCGCCTCTGGCGGATGAGGAAAAAGAGAAGCCCGGCGGGCTCGCCAGCGTGGTGCGGCGAGTTTTCGGCGGCGACCAGAACAACAACGCCATTCGCGTAAAAGGGCACGGCGACCTGCTGGTTTATCGCGCCCGCTGTTGTAATCCGATCCGGGGCGAATCGATTGTTGGTTACGTGACTCGCGGTAAAGGGGTCGCGGTGCATGCCGTCAACTGTCCTAACGTCACCAACCTGCTCTATGAACCGGAACGCCGCATTGATGTGGAGTGGGCCCAGGACGACGGTACGCCCAGCGCCTACCCGGTAAAGCTCACGGTTTTCTGCGACGACCGTTTTGGCATGCTGAAACAGATCACCGCCGTGATCAGCGATACCCAGACCAACATCCGCAACATCGAAGCCCGCACCAGCAACGGTCAGGCCAACGTTGACATCGTGCTCGATATCGCCGACCTGAAGCACCTGGAAAACATCGTCAACGGCGTGCGCAAGATTCCCGGCGTGCATGACGTCCAGAGACTGCAGAAGATCTAGTCGTCAGTCGTCAGCAAGAACCCAACTGGGAACTGGCAACTCAAAACTGATTACTGGTTTTGGTTGCTGTCTTGCCCTTCCTGCCAGGTTGACTCAAACTGCAATCATCTGCATTAATTCCATTGACCCATTCGGGAGGCTTCATGCGCGACGTGATTGCGACCAAGGAAGGACCACAGGCGATTGGACCTTATTCCCAAGCCATCCGGGCGAATGGATTCGTTTTCGTCTCCGGGCAGGTGGCCATCGATCCCGCGAACCAGCAGGTGATCGGGGGAGACGTGGCGGCGCAAACGGAGCGCGTGCTCAAGAACCTTTCCGCAATCCTGACCGCGGCCGGAAGCGGCCTCAAAAAAGTCGTGCGCTCAACCGTATTCCTCAAGAACATGGGCGACTTCACGGCCATGAATGAAGTCTATGGACGTTATTTCAACGTTGCTCCTCCGGCTCGGTCAACCGTCGAGGTAGCCCGTCTGCCTAAAGATGTTCTGGTGGAGATTGACGTGATCGCGCTGTCATAGGAGTGCGGTCCACGTAGGCCCGGACGCCCTCCCGGGCGGCGGACGCGAAGAAACTCTGGCGACGTTTCTTCCGCCCTTTCAGGGCTACGTCATTTATCCGCTTGTCCACCCAGGGCTTGCGCCCTGGGCTACATTCTTTAGCCGCTTCGCGGCTGGGTCTGGTCTGCCCGGCTGGTCACCAGCCCCGCACCCATTTACAATCCTTAGTCCGCATTTCTCGGATCGAGCAGGGAGCGCACTTTGATCCCACGCTACACCCGCCCCGACATGGGCCGCATCTGGAGTGACGAGAATCGCTTTCGCACCTGGCTGGCGGTCGAAGTCGCGGCCACGGAAACTCTGGCCGAGGCCGGCATGGTGCCGAAGGATGCTGCCCGCGCCATCCGCGAGCGGGCTGACTTCAATCTCGACCGGATTGCCGAAATCGAAGCTGAAGTCCGCCACGATGTCATCGCATTCACCACCGCCGTGGCCGAGATCGTGGGACCGCATGCCCGCTGGTTCCACTACGGCCTGACTTCGAACGATGTGGTCGATACTTCGCAGGCCTTGTTGATCCAGCAGGCCTCCGCAATTATCGCCGCTGATCTGGAGAAACTTTCCGTCGTGCTGGAACGACGCGCCTGGGAGTTTAAAGACTCGCCCATGATCGGCCGCACGCACGGCATTCATGCCGAGCCCATCACCTTCGGCCTCAAGCTGGCCAACTGGTTCTCCGAGACTCAGCGCAATATCGCCCGCTTTCGCAGCGCCGCCGAAGACATGCGGGTGGGAAAATTTTCCGGAGCGGTGGGCACGTTTGCCCACCTCAGCCCCGAACTCGAAGAAGGAATGTGCGAGCGGCTGGGACTGAAAGCCGCAGCCATCTCCTCCCAGGTGATTCAGCGCGATCGTCATGCGGCGTACCTGGCCACGCTCGCCGTGATCGCTTGCACGCTGGACAAGATTGCGACCGAGTTGCGGCACCTGCAGCGCACCGAGGTCCGCGAGGTGGAAGAGTTCTTCAGCGAAAAGCAGAAGGGTTCCTCCGCCATGCCCCACAAGCGCAATCCCATCACCCTCGAACAGATCAGTGGCCTGGCCCGGGTGGTGCGTTCGAACGCGCAGGCGGCCTTCGAGAACGTTGCCCTGTGGCACGAGCGCGATATCTCGCACTCATCAGTCGAGCGCATCATCATTCCCGATTCCACCACGCTCGTGGATTACATGCTGCAGAAGACCGCCCAGGTGCTCGACACCATGTTTGTTTACCCGGAGCGCATGAAAACGAACCTGGAGAGTACCCGCGGCCTGGTGTTCAGCGGACAACTATTGCTTGACCTGGTGGAGCATGGAGTCTCGCGCGAGGAAGCCTATCGCACGGTGCAGACCCACGCTATGCGGGCCTGGAAGGAAGGGCGGAATTTTCGCGAGCTGGTTTTGAAGGACAAGAGCATCACCAGCCGGGTTCCGCGGGCGCAGATTGAGCGGGCATTCGATTTGAAGCGTCAGCTCAGGAACATCGACAAGATTTTCGCGCGGGTATTTGGCGGCGCGGGGAACGAGCCAGCAAAACCATCGCGCGGGCGGAGCAAATCTCCGCGACCCCGCGGATGATGAAAAAATCCCCGCCCAAGCCGGGCTTGGACGGGGGACACTCGCACCCAGGCACGTGCGGGGCGCTCGCGCCCACATGGACGAACCTTAAAGACGTTTTGTCAGGGCTCCATCTACAGACGCCGCGCCCGGCCCCAGCATGACCAGCGCGATGCACGCTGCCAGGATGATCAACGGGTGCTCGAAGCCTCCCGGCTTCAGAAACCCATTCTTCAGGTGGACCAGCAGAATGGCCACGATCATGTCAAAGCCATTCAGGGCGGCGGCCCAACGCGTGAGCAGTCCGATTACCAGCGCGATGCCTCCGAGAAGTTCGACGAAGGTCACGATGGCCGACGACACCGCCGGCATCGGCACGCCGACGGCGCCGAACATCCCGGCGGTTCCGTGCAAGCCCATCTGAAACAGCTTTTGCCATCCATGGGCCAGGAAGATGATGCCGGTCACCACCCGCAAAACCGTAAGTCCCCAGGACTGATTCGAAGACTGGCTTGAACCGATGATCATGAGATTTTCTCCAGAGTCGTTCTCTATCGCCGGCCACGTCGGCATCAACGGCCGGAAAATATGCCGAGGGCCGATCCGGCCCCCGGTGCTGACGCGAGCAGCTTACGCCTTCTCGACGGCAAAGCCCGCAGCCTTCCAATCTTCCAGCCCGCCCTCATAGGCGCGGACGTTTTCGAAGCCGAGCTTCACCAGCTTTTCAGCCGCCATGCGGCTCTGCGGACACTTCGGGCCGCCGCAGTATACGACGATCTCGGCATCCTTGGGCAAATTCGTGGTTCTTACCTCGCTTCCGACCTTGTCCAAAGGCACGCGGCGCGAACCCACGATGTTTTCCCCCTTGAACCATTCGTCGGTCAGGACGTTCCAGAACTGTGCAGGTCGCTTGTCGTCGAGAAGCTGGCGGACCTCCTGAGTTGAAATAGTCTTTAGGGGCGCTTCGGTTGTGGTGGTGCTCATCGGTGGTGCTCCTTTCCTCTACTTACAACAGATGTCGTTATAACGACAACGTGGCAAAATATTATTCGGCCTGCCCCCTGATGACTTCCAGAAGGTGGATCAACGTCCGCAACTGCTGCTCCCCCAAAGCAGCTAACATATTGCGGTTAAACGCCTCGACGGGGCCGTCCAGGATTTGCAGCAGATCGAGACCGTCCGGGGTAATGCGAGTGGTAATGACCCTGCGATCCTGCCCTTCGCGGCTGCGCACCGCAAGGCCTCTGCGTTCCAGCCGGTCAACCAGGCGGGTAATGTCGGGGTCCCGGTTGATCATGCGCTCGGCGATCTCGCTGCAGGATCGTCCTTCGTCTCCGGCGCCGCGCAGGATGCGCAGGGCATTGTATTGGGTCGGCGAGAGCCCGTGCGCCTTCAGCATCTCGCTCAGGCGCCAGTGCAGACGGTCTGCCGTGCGCTGCAGCGCGACCAGGGCCTCGTCCTCCAGGCTGCTGAAGGGTTTGGTCTGCTGGATCTCGTCCTGAATACTCCTAGCCATACCTTCAATATACTCGTTATAACGACTACCATCAAGGCCCGTCGGAAGCAGACTGCCCAGTGGCATCCTTTGCCACTGCCATGCGCATCCAATTAATTAACTAACCGGTTAATCAATGCCGGGGGAGAAATAATTTATGAAACTCAATTTCAGGGTCCTGACCTCGTTTCTTGCGGTAGGTTTTCTCAGCGTTGGCCTGGCCGCCCAGACCACCAGCGCACGCTATGACAGCGATATCCAGTCCCGGGTGACGCAGCAACTGGCGAAGAAACAGGAGTTCCGTAATCTGCAGGCGACGACGGAAGACGGCATTGTCACGCTGGCCGGTTCGGTCGATCTTTACCAGCAGAAGCTGGACGCAGCCAGGAAAGTCCGCAAGCTGGATAAAGTGCAGGGTGTGCGCAATCTGGTCGCGGTCACTTCGTCCGCGCCCGACGCTGCCGTGGAAGCGAAACTCGATCGCAAGCTGCACTACGACCGCATCGGATACGACAACCAGTTCAACTTTGTGGACGTGTCGGTAAGAGATGGGGTCGCAACTCTTACCGGCGAAACTTACAACTATGTGGGCCGCGATTCAGCCCTGGCGCTGGCGAACACCATGCCTGGCGTGAAGGACGTCGTGGACAACATCAAGGTCTCGCCTGTGTCGGGCTTTGATGACCGGATTCGCATCAGTGCGATGCGCGCCATCTATCGCGATCCGGTGCTCGGACGCTACGCCAGCGACCCGGCGTTACCCATCCGGATCGTGGTGGACAACGGCAAGCTGAGCCTCTACGGCACAGTAGCCACGGCGATGGACAAGCAGATCGCCGGCATGCGGGCCAACCAGGTTTTCGGCGTCTTCAGCGTCGATAACAAACTGGAAGTAGTGAAAGGCTCGTAATGTAGGCGCGAGCGTCCCGCTCGTGCAAGGTTGGATGGAAGGAAGGCGCGGCTTCGGCCGCGCCTTTTTTTGTGCAGTGAATCTCCCTCAGAGTCCTGGATGTCCTCCGTGGTCAAATGGTTTTAGATTTTGACCACGGAGGACACTGAGGGCACTGAGCGGTCTTCCTCGAGACTATTACAACCGATTAATCAACGCCGCCACATAGCCCGCGCCAAACCCATTATCGATATTCACCACGCTTACATTCGAGGCACAGGAATTCATCATCCCTAAAAGGGCGGCCAGGCCCTGGAAGGCAGCCCCGTAGCCCACGCTGGTGGGCACGGCGATCACAGGAACGCCCACCAGTCCGCCGACCACGCTGGGCAGCGCTCCTTCCATTCCGGCGCACACAATTACCACGCGGGCCCGGGTCAGCGAGGCACGATTCGCCAGCAGGCGGTGAATTCCCGCGACCCCGACGTCATAAAGATGTTCAACGTCGTTGCCCATCATTTCGGAGGTGATTACAGCTTCTTCCGCCACTGGAATGTCGCTGGTGCCGGCGGAGACCACGGCGATGATTCCTTTGCCATATTTTTTCTGGTCGCGCCGTAAAGTTATCGCGCGTGCCAGCGCCTGGTACTCGACCTTGGGAACTTTCTTTTTTACGGCGGCCAGTTGCTCGGCGCTCACTCGCGTCGCCAGGATGTTGCCGCCGTGCCTGGCCAGGCGGGAAAAGATGGACGCCATCTGGGCCGGCGTCTTGCCCGGACCGAAGATCACTTCGGGCATCCCGTTACGCAGGGCGCGATGGTGGTCCAGGTTGGCGAATCCCAGATCTTCGAAGGGAAGATGTCGCAGGCGGTCAACCGCGGCGTCGGGAGAAAGCTTGCCCCCTCGCACCTGCTCGAAGAGTTCGCGGATGGAATCAGCGTTCACGATGTATTCGCCGGTTTTGTGTGGGGTCGGACACTCTTGTCCGACGTCTTTAGACTTTGACGTTACGTACCCAAACAGAATTTGAGAGTTTCGTCACCGTTAACGATATCGCAAAACCAGAAGCAACTTCAAAGGCGGCGGACCAGAGTCTCCGCCCCACACTGGCAGCGCCGCGCTACTTGTCCAGAGCTGGGAGCCTTACCGAGGCCGGGAGTTTCTTGCCGTGGCCGCGAACTTTCGCAGCGATTTCCCGATAGACTTCTTTGGCTTTGCCCGGTTCTTCCAAATGGACAAGAAACCACCGCCGCAGCATGGCGCGCGTGATCCGTCCCTTGAGGTAGGCATCGTACAAAGCGTTGCCCAGCATGTAACCCAGCAAGCGGGAGCTGGCTTCTGCCTTCTTGCGTTGGGATTCCGGGGCTTCTTCCTGCAGTTCCCGCCCGCCGGCGTCTTCCGCCTCACGGCGCGCCGGATACAACACCCGCGAACCAAAATATCCCAGCGCATATTCCATGGCCTGGAGGTAAAAATGGGTCGTGCCCCGAATTTTTGCGGCTCCCTCCCGCCAGGGTAAACCGCGGCAGGCATGATGCAGGAAACGGGCCGCTTCTTCAGCTGCATACATCATCTTGAACTCGCGCACATAGAAGGCATTGACCTGGGGCAGGTAAACGCTGCCTCGCTCCTCCACGTGGCGCACCATGGACTCGGTTTCGCCCCCCTCGGCATGGTGGCGGGAGAGCATCCGGCGCAGACGAGCGTCGGAAGCGCGGCAGTAAACTTCCGGCATCAGGTCCACCAGGAATTTCGGCTGGGTGCCGTTGTGCGAAGAATAGCGGTCGATGTCGAGAAAGCGCAGCAAGCTGTCGATCAGGTTGTAGATGGTGGGCGCAAGGTCGGGGCCTTCCTCCTCGGTCCGTCCCCAGCGACTGAGATGAAGGCGGTAGTTCTCGTACTTTTCCAGGGGAGTGGAATTGAATACGCAGACCACGTCCTGACTCACGCGCACGGCTTCCACCCGTTCCGTTGGCTCGCCCGCAGCCCGCCAATACAGGGCATCGACGTTTTGCAGCACGGTGACCACACGCTCTTCCGGTAATTTCTCCCGCAGCACTTTGGGCAGATGTCCGGGCGCAAGGTGCGATTCGCCGAACAGCACCAGCAGGGCCGCATGGGGATGGCGCTGACGGATTTCAGACAGCTTGTGCGCTGCATGACGATCGCGCGCGCCAATCTTGCGCAGATCTTCCCGCGGCATGCAGTCCAGACCGTAAATCGCGTCGGCGTGCTCGCGCGCCGTCACCAGCAATTCATAGAATGGCGCCCAGTCATAACCCCAGTCGAGATCGAAGCGGATGCGCTGTCTTAATTCTTCCGCGTCAATCTCGCGCCGCCACCACTCGTCGAGGATGTGCTGGTCGCGAGAGAAGATGGTTTCCACTCCCAGCACCACGGGCCGGTCTCCGGGCTGGGCGCGTTCTTCCAGCAGAGCTGCGGCAAAACGCTGCGCCGCCGGCAGCGCGTGATAGTCGCCAATAAGAACGACGTCCCCGCGGCTGACTTCGGCCCTCAGTTGTTGCCGGTCGATCACCGATTCGTAGGATTGGAAGGCCTGGCTGAAGTCTTGCAAATACTTACGACGGCCATTGGGATCGTTGACCCGGATCTCGCGCTCCACCCCAGCCAGCGCGTGCAACTGCGCCTCACTGCGCCGCAGCCGCAAATTGGAGGTGGATGCCATGTCAGTCGTCGGTCGTCAGTCTTCAGCCGCTCCTTGACTCTTCTTCTCAGCCTCCCTATGCTCCAAGGTTCGAAGAGGCCGGAGTCCAGTTGCCCCATCACCCGCCGCAGAACCTGACCGTCGCTACCACCGGAGCCAGCGGATCGCTGTTCCTCAAGCACCTTCTCCTCGCGGTGGAAGGCGACTCACGCGTGCAGACCGTCAACTTCATCGCCTCCGACAGCGCTCTGCGCGTCATGGCGGAAGAACTCGGACTGCGCGGCCGCAGCAACCTGCTGGGACAAATCCTGGGCCGCAAAGCCTCCCGCAAAATCCGGCAGCAGGCCAACGCCGATATCGGCGCCAACATCGCCAGCGGCTCTTATCCCGCCGACGCCATGGTCGTAATCCCGTGCAGCATGGGCACGCTGGCCCGCATCGCCAACGGCGTCGCCTCTCAACTGATCGAGCGCGCTGCTGATGTCTGCCTGAAAGAGAAGCGCCCGCTGGTGCTCTGCGTTCGCGAGACGCCGCTCAACAAAATCCATATCCGGAACATGTACCGCGCCGCCGATGCCGGCGCCACCGTGTACCCGCTGATTCCGGCGTATTATTTCCGCCCCACCGGGTTAGATGCGATGGCCCGCGAGTTCGCTTGTCGCGTGCTGGCCCACATCGGCCTGCCTCAGCCCGACGCGTATCGCTGGAAAGGCTGACGGATTTGGCGAACACAAAGATCCGGTTACCGGGGTGTTACTTCAAGTTTAGGAAGGCGGCAGAGAAGCGGGTAGATTCCAGTGGGCCATGGCCTGCGGGGAGGCCGCATTTTTTTCAATTGACCTCTTTTTTTGACTATGGTGTAAAATAGTAGTCATGAGAGAGATCGCTATCTCGGAATTTAAGGCCAAATGCCTCTCGTTGCTGGATCAGGTGCAGAAAACCAAGAAACCGGTCCGCATCACCCGTTTTGGCAAGCCGGTCGCCGAGGTTTTTCCAGCCTCGCCCGCCTCCCGCTCTGACTGGATGGGTTCCATGAGGGACAGCATGGAAATTCTGGGGGACATCGTTTCTCCGGCCAACGACGAGAGCGACTGGGAGGTACTGCGAAGTTGAAGCTCCTTCTCGACACTCACATCTGGCTCTGGAGTTTGCACGACCCAAAGCGGCTGGGAAAGAGAGTCCAGCACGAATTGAAAGACCCTGCAAATGAGCGTTGGCTTTCTCCCATCAGCACATGGGAGGCGCTAACTCTGAATGCCAGGAACAGAATCCGCCTGCCTGCAGATCTCGATGAGTGGGTGGTTCGCGCTACTGCTCCCTTTCGGGAAGCGCCACTTACCCACGAAATTGCTCTCGCGGCACGCCAATTGTCCCTGCCCCATCAAGATCCTGCGGATCGCTTTTTGGCTGCTACCGCTCAAGTGCTGGACCTGACCCTGGTTACAGCGGATTCGACGCTGTTGGGGTTGGGAGAGATTGCAACCCTGGGAAACCGTTAAGGGTTGATGTGGTCGCGGGCGACTCGCCCGCATCTTTTGCTTTAGGTTTTCTTCGAACGCAGGTCACAAGGCCAAATCAACGGCCACGGGCGGGTCGCCGGCGACCACACAGGCTCGAATTAATTGCTACAATCTGCTGGATTTTTCGAGCCCCTAAACAGGAGACTCAATGTTCTCTTCCAAGCGTAGCGTACTTTTCTTTACACTGATCATCGGCATCCTGGTTTCGACGCCTTTAGTGCATGCTGCAGGGCCAAGCTTTTCGGTTTCTTTTCCCAAAGAGCGTAGCGCACAACCGCTTGATGGCCGCATCTTCCTACTGCTTTCGACCGACCCTTCCGCCGAACCCCGCATGCAGATTGACGACTCTGTCCGCACCCAGATGATGTTCGGCATGGACATTGACGGCATGAAGCCCGGGCAATCCATCGTGGTGGATGATTCCGCCAACGGCTATCCCATCCGCAGCCTGCGTGATGTGCCGCCGGGAGAGTATTACGTGCAGGCCGTGTTGCATCGCTACGAAACCTTCCACCGCTCCGATGGTCACACCGTCAAGCTGCCCATGGACCGTGGCGAGGGGCAGCACTGGAACATCGCGCCAGGGAACCTCTACTCCACTCCGCGAAAAATTGCGCTGGGATCTTCCGCCGGACCGGTTGCAATCGTGCTCGATCAGGAAATCCCGCCGATTCCGCCGCCGCAGGACACGAAATATATTCGTCATCTGAAAATCCAGAGCGCGCTGCTCACCAAATTCTGGGGACGTCCCATGTATCTCAGTGCCAACGTCCTGGTGCCCGAAGGATTTGACGCGCATCCCAACGTTCATTTTCCAGTCATCATCAACGAAGATCACTTCAACGCCGACTTCGGCGGCTTTCGCACCGAGCCGCCCGATCCCAATCTGAAACCAGACTACAGCGAGCGCTTTCACATCGCGGGTTATAACCGCATTCAGCAGCAGGAGGCCTACAAGTTTTACCAACAGTGGATTGCGCCCGGATTTCCCCGTGTTGTGATCGCGGAAATCAATCACGCTAACCCTTACTACGACGATTCCTACGCGGTGAACTCAGCCAACCTAGGACCGTATGGCGACGCCATCGAAACTGAACTGATTCCCGCCATCGAAAAGCAGTTTCGCGGCATCGGACAAGGCTGGGCGCGCTTCGCCTACGGCGGTTCGACCGGCGGATGGGAGTCTCTGGCGGTGCAGGTGTTTTATCCCGACCACTACAACGGCGTGTTCGTCGCCTGTCCCGACCCGGTTGATTTTCGCGCCTATACCACGATCAACATTTACACCGACCCCAACGCCTTTTACATGCTGGGCCCGCACACCAAAGTCGCGCAGCCCGCCATGCGCGACTATCTCGGCCGCACCCTGGGCACAGTGCAGGGCATGAACCAGTACGAACTCGCGCTGGGTTCGCACGCCCGTTCGGGAGAGCAATTCGACATCTGGCAGGCCGTTTACGGGCCGGTCGGCGACGATGGCTATCCCAAACAGATTTTCAACAAAGAGACGGGAGAAATCGACCGCAGCGTCGCAGCGTACTGGAAAGAGCATTACGATCTAAGCGCAATCATGCAGCGTGACTGGCCGGCACTCGGTCCCAAGTTGCAGGGCAAACTCCACATCTATGTGGGATCGGCCGACACTTATTTTCTGACTGACGCGGTCTACTATCTGGAAGATTTTCTGAAATCCACGACGAATCCGCCCTACGATGGCGAAGTGAAATACGGCGATCGCGCCGAGCACTGTTGGAACGGGGATCCCAATCTGCCCAACTATCTGTCGCGGCTGCACTACAACACCATGTACCTGCCCAAGATTCTGGATCGGATGGAGAAGACCGCGCCGGCGGGAGCCGATCTGACTTCCTGGCGTTACTGAAATGGGTGGAGCAGACCTTCAGGCCTGCATGTAACGGTTGTGGTGAGTGGGGCTGCAGCCGCGGGTGCCTACGACCGACTGCAATAGGCGGTGTAAACGTTTGATTGCAGCGACAACATTCCGGGGTTCATACCCTCAGGGTAGGTGAGATAAACTTTGCGGCATGTTTAGACGCCGCACGAATGCGGAGCGAAGGTCGGAGAAAAAGGATTTGGAGCTGGAGCAAAGAGTCCGTCGTGATCTCGCGTTCCTGTTCGATGAATATGGAGCAACGATCCGTTCAAGCAACGTCGGGGCATATGGCAATTCGGAGGTCGCAGTTGTCGTGGGCCACTTGGAATTCCAGTTTGGAAAGAATGACCGCGACGGTGAATGCCGCACTGTAGTTGGTCCACGCGATGGACATGGAGTTTGGGAATTGCTTCTCGTGGCTCTCGCGGCAAGCACGGGCGAAGACCCGACCGCCCTCACTTTTCCTGTCTCATACAGCGATGATCCTGCGGGATTGTCTTACATTGGCTTCACTCGACTGGCGACAGTCTTGAAGCCCCGCATTGACCGTCTGAATGAGGCATTTGGGCCTGAGAACTATTCAGCCACACGTTCCCGAATGATACAGATTGAACGAATGGTGCATCCGAGGTGACCACCCTCGCGGCAGAAGCCGCACTTCAGTAGTGGCTTCAATGCAGCGCAAAAGCGCTGCTCCACCGATCAGAATCCAGCAGAAATTACCGCTGATGTACGCCCCACTTTCGTGCCGGTTGACGCGCCCGCGCCATGTGTACTAATGTGCAATTACACCGGAAAGGAGGTGGTCGAATGACAAGTTCTGATTCAAGTGGGAGTTGTAAAAGACCAGGTGAGGTGGCTGTGACTTAGAGCGGTCGCTCTAAGAACCATCGCACGACTACCGGTGATTTTAGGGTTGTAATTCCACCCGGCGTGCAGGTCGCGCCGGGACCCGGAGTTATCCGAAGGGGACCACCTTTAGAGTGGCCGCCTCTTGGTCAATCCCAAACAGTGCACCGGGCGGCCCGCGTATTGCAAAATGCGCGGGCCGTTCTATTTTTCGGGCGTCGGACGTCTGACCTCGGACTTCGGACTTCGGACTTCAGACTTCAGACTTCAGACTGTCAGACGTCAGACGTCAGACGTCAGACCTTTGTGTCGGCAGAGGTCTGACGTCCGAGGTCCGACGCCTGCGAGGGTAACCGACTTGCTCGTGGACCAGGCGGGGAATAGTACACCGCGAAAAGCCGGGTGAGGACAGCGACCTCGGTGACCTACATCCCTCGCGGCCCGGGAAGGCACAATTTATCTTCAGGCCGCTTGACCACTAACGCTTGGAAGGCAGGCGTCGATGATCACCATTCTATGGATCGCGGTTGGGGCCGCCCTGGCAGTCGGCGTGGTGCTGGCGCTGAAATACGCAGCGAAGCCCAAAAAGGTCCAGAAGTGGGAAAAAGCGCAAATCATGAAGCAGTTGCTGGCCATGTCCGAGCATGAGACCGGAGCTTCGACGGTCGCACCAGTGCCATCCCGAACTTCTGCTAAGCCGGGGAAGCGACCGGTGAAGTTCACCCCCAAAGCGGCAAGAAGCTCTCAGCCGATTCGTTCCAATAAATAGGTTTTCCTCCATCGGGTGTTCCGGTTCCAGCTACCGAGGGCAGGATGCCCTCGGGACAGCCGGCGAGACGCCGGCGCTACGTGTGGGGCGGACAAGAGTGTCCGCCCCACACGGTCTTCGCTACGGCCGGGACCCAGCGCGGTGACGCAGCACGTAGTACTCGTTGACCGGACGGTCGTCCTGCAGGGCGGGCGCGGCGGGAACTTGCGCGATCAAGTCGTCGAGTGAGATCTCGTTCTTTAGCAGCCTGGAGAACTGGCCTTCAGCGCTTGTCTCCGGCCCCCATTCCAACAAATCGCTCACGGCCCTGGCAGGTAAACGCTGGGCGAGCTCCGCCGCGGTTGGGTTGGGCAGAGGGCTCTCGCTGGCCAGGAAGTGGTAGCCCCAACCTTCCACCGAATGAAATACACGCACGTAGGGGAAAGACTCTTTCAGCGCGCGCGCCACCGAGGCGCGGACGACCGCGTCTCCCCCCGGCAGCCACTGCTGCAGGATTCCTCCCGGGCGCAATCGACGGCTGATGATCGCGTAAAACTCTTTTGAGTAGAGCAGGCTCGAACCTGCGGCCTGCACCGGGGGCGGCGGATCGATCGTAATCACATCATATTGAGCTGCATTGCGTTCCAGGTAGCGCCGGCCATCGTCAATGACCACGTGCGACAGCGGCGAACGCAGCAGCGCGGGACCATCGGCGTGAAAGTACCCGAAGACGCGCGGAACACTCGGCACCAGTTCCACCGCGGTCACAGGAATGTCCCATGACATCAGTGAACGGTAAGTCGTGCCCATGCCAAAACAGACCACCAGCGCGTTCTTCGGAGGATGCTCGAGAAAGGCCAGCGGCAGGTGCGCCATGATCTTGGTGATGGGAGTGAGGCCCGTAATTCCAACTCCATTCACCAGCAGGTGCTTGTTCCTGCCCGCTCCCATGGCGACGATGGTCGCGGTGTTGTCGCGCAGAACTTCACTGTGCCCGAATTGATCTTCGTAACTCTTCTGGGTGAAGACGAGCGCCAGGGCCGAGAGCACGACGGCGTATGAAACACCCGCTTGCCAGTTGAAGCGAGTCTTGCCTTGCTCCGAAGACCAGTCTGGCCGGACCGCCATCAGGAGCCAGGGCAGCGAGAACACGAACAGCACCCAGCGTTCGCTTATCAGAGGCAGAAGCAGGAAGCCGGAAAGAAGCGGTCCCAGGATGCAGCCGAGAACATTAACCGCATAGGCTTTTCCCGCCTTGCCCGGATCGCCGCCCGACCAGCGATCCACCAGCAACGGAGTAAGGAATCCGAGGACGCCGGAAAATGGAGCGATGCCCACGAACAGGCGCAACAAGTGGGAGATGTGGATGCCGGGATTGGCTGCGAGCAGCGGCAGGAGCGCAAATAATCCCAGCAAGACCCAGATCAGACTTCCTTCGTGTCGATTTTTCCGGCTCCAGGCTCTGTAGATCTGGAGTCCAATGAAAGTTGAGACCAGGTAAGTTGCCAGGATGGAAGCGAAGGCGTACACCACGGTGCCGACATAGGGAGTGAACTGCCGGATCCAGACCACTTCCATGCCTATGCTGGTCAGTCCGGTGAGAAAGAGCAGAACCAGCGGCCGATTGGTCCCGCGGGAAATGAAGCCGGCCGCGGCGCCCGTTACTGCCGCGGCCTTCACTGGGCCCGTTGACTCCGGCTCCGTCCGTCCCAGACTCAGCAACACCGCAGACAGGGCCAGGGTCGCATTGCACGCCGCGCCGATTTTCAAGGTGTCGCGAAAGCCGTAGAGTTCAATCAGCAGCAGAGGGAAGGTTGCTCCGATCACCGCGCCCAGTACGTTGGAGAGGTAGAGATAGCTGAATGATCGCTGCGAGCGCTCTCGATCGCGGCGGCGAATCGCGAGCATGGCCACAGGTATCGTCGCGCCCATGCAGGCGCACCACGGAACCAGGGTGAGCGCGATCCAGAAGCCCGATCCGAGATAGTAGGCCCAGGAGGAAGATGCTCCTGTCCACTCCAGTAGTTTTCGCCCCCACAACAACTGGACGGGAACCAGCAGGGCTGAGATACCGATCAATAATTCCGCCAGCGCGTAGAAGCGAAGCGGGGGAACCTTGACCCGGCCTTCGTACTTGCGGATCAGGTGGCCACTTCCCCAGGAACCCAGGCCCATCCCCGCCATGAAGACGGAGATCACGATCGAGGCCAGTGCCGTGGTTACTCCAAACTGGGCCATGGCCAGGCGCAGCCATACGATCTCGTAGAGGATGCTGCAGAATCCCGAGACCAGAAAGAATGTGAAGAACCAGAGCATGAGCGAAAGTCTTTCGGGCACAGCCGAGGGCCAGCCTACAGCCGCCCAGCCCTTCTAACTTTTTTGAAACCCCAGCCGCACTACTTCAACCGTGTCCTCAGCTAACCCCAGCGCTTCGGCTTCTTCGGGCGTAAACCAGCGTACCTCGTCGGCGTCGTCGGCCGCCTGCGCCTGCCCCGCCACCGGGCGACAAAGAAAATCGATGAGCACAAAGTGATAGAGGGTGCGGCCGGCATCGTCGCGCAATACGCGGTCAAAGACGCCCAGCAGTTCAGTTGGCTCTACGCTCAGGCAGGTTTCTTCCCGGGCCTCGCGGACGGCCGCTGCTCGTAGAGTCTCGCCCAGTTCCAGAACACCTCCGGGAATCGACCACTCTCCGGCCAGCGGAGGATGCCCACGCTTCACCAACAGCACGCGGCCATCCTGAATGATGATCGCGCCTACGCCCACCAGCGGAGAATCGGGATATTCACGCTTCATGGATGTCCGGGCCGCTCAACGGCGCGCTGCCCATCTTACAGAAGCGGCAAGCACCTTGTTGACCTGATCGCAATTCCCGGCAGGAGCTAAAATGACCCTGTGTCCCTGGACGAATACAAACGCAAACGGCGCTTTGAGGCCACCCCCGAGCCTCCTCCCAAGCTGGAGAAGAAGTCGAGGCATCGCTTCGTGGTGCAAAAGCACCGGGCCACGCGCCTGCACTACGATTTCCGTCTGGAGATGGAAGGCGTGCTCAAGTCCTGGGCGGTACCCAAAGGTCCCTCCCTCGATCCCGCCGACAAACGCCTTGCCATGCAGGTGGAAGATCATCCGGTTTCGTACTTTGATTTCGAAGGCACCATTCCCGAAGGCAATTATGGAGCCGGCACAGTCATGGTCTGGGATGTAGGCACATGGGAGCCGCTGTCGCCGGAACCGGTGAAAGGGAAATTCGTTCCCGGGACCGACGCGGAAGCCTCGGCCATGCTGAAGAAGGGCGATTTCAAAATCCGGCTGCACGGCAAGAAATTGAAGGGCGACTTCGCCCTGATTCACATGCGCTCGCGGCGTCCCGGCACCAAGGGAACGGAGTGGCTGCTGATCAAAAAACAGGACGACGCGGTGGTCCACGGTTACGACATCGAGCAGTACGACGAATCGGCGCTCACCGGGCGCACCATGGCTGATATCGCGGGCGACCAGGGATCGGCGCAATGGACCAGCAGCCGTCCGGCCTCGCGCGGAGCGGTGAAGGCACCGTGGCTGGCCGATGCGATCGCCAAGTTTGATAAGAAGAACAAGAAGAAAGTAACCACCGAGGACGCTGAGGACACAGAGAAAGGCAAAATAAAAAAAAACGAAAAAGATAGGGCTGTAAGCGGCTCAACGGGCCCGGCAGCGGCCGCGCGGAGCCGCAAGGCTTCCTCCGTGTCCGCTGTGCCCTCCGCGCTCCAGGATTTGGATGGCGCGGTCAAGCGTCCCATGCCCACCGCGATCCATCCCATGCTGGCAACTTCTATCGATGACCCGTTCGATGACCCCGAATGGCTGTTCGAGATCAAGTGGGACGGCTACCGCGCCATTGCCTTTATCAACCAGGGCAAGGTCCGGCTGGTTTCGCGCAATCAGAATGACCTGACCGCCCAATTTTCCGAACTGCACGACATTCCCGCCTTTATCCAGGCGAAGACCGCCATTCTTGATGGCGAAATTGCCGTTCTCGACGAGCAGGGACGCTCCTCGTTCAGCCTGATGCAGCAACGCACGGGCATTCGCCAGGGCGGGCGGCGTACGGGTTCGCGCCAGGACATTCCGGTGCAATATTACGTGTTCGATCTGCTTTATCTCGACGGGTACGATCTCCGCCGGGTCTCGCTGGAACAGCGCAAAGCGGTGCTGGCGCAAATCACCGGCGGGGATGGCCCGGTCCGCTACTCCGATCATTTTCCCCAGGGCAAGGCGCTGTTCAGCGTGGCCCGGCAAAAGGGGTTGGAGGGAATTCTGGCCAAGCGCAGGAGCAGCGTTTACGAGGAGCGCCGCAGCCGGGAGTGGCTGAAGATCAAGATCACCCAGACCGTCGATTGTGTGATCGGTGGTTACACCGATCCCGAGGGCAGCCGCGCATATTTCGGCTCCATCGTGCTCGGCCTCCATAACAAGAAGGGCGAACTGATTCATGTAGGACAGGCCGGCACTGGATTCGATCAGGCCATGCTCAAACAGGTCTGGCAGACGCTGAAGAAGCGCGAGACCAAAACCAGTCCTTTCCCCAACGGGGTGGAAGCGTTGCGGGAAGTGCACTGGGTCAAGCCCGAACTGGTGGCAGAAATCAAGTTTTCGGAATGGACGCACGAAACTGCCGAGGGCGGCATGAAGTTGCGCGCTCCCGTCTTTCTGCGCTTGCGGGAAGACAAGGATCCGGAGGAATGTGTCTTGCCCTAGACAGACGGTTTCCAGTTTCGAGTTTCTGGTTTCAAACCCGGAGAAAAACTAGAACCTGAAACTCACTTGATGTCTTTCATCCCCAGCATCGATCCGTAATCTCTGCCCGAGGGTTCCACCGCGCGGGCCACAATTCCAGCAAAGGCATCGCGAAGCTCTGGATATTTCGTCACCAATGCTTTCATCACCGCGGTGTTGTCCTGAAACGTCTTTCCGGTGTCGGAGACGTCAGCGGACTGGTATCGCACCACCAGATCGAAATCGTGGCCTACCGGGATCGGAAACAGATCGGTGACCTTATAGGTTTTGCCGCCTGCCATGAGGTCGAACGGGGGCAAATCAGCCGGCTTCTGCGCCTGCATCTCGTCATACAGCCGGTCGGTGGCTGCGGTGGCCATGAAGGGGACCGGCACCAGCAGTTCCCGTGCCTCACCAAAGTAAAACCAGGCATTGTGGAGCTGTCCCTTGGTCTTGAATTCGCGGGCGCGGCTGGCGAACCAGTTGCCGTCGTGGCCCGAAATCTGCGCGGGCTTGGCATAGAATCCACCCAACTTCCAATCGTTGCCTTGCTGCTGCAACACAAAAGATACGGTGTAGGCGCCCTGCGGGGAGGCTGCATCCAGGGTCACGATGCCGTAATTT
Source organism: Terriglobia bacterium (assembly GCA_963757835.1). Classification (GTDB taxonomy): domain Bacteria; phylum Acidobacteriota; class Terriglobia; order Terriglobales; family Acidobacteriaceae; genus JAIQFF01. Next base: position 100,327 of record CAVWSP010000001.1, read on the forward strand.
CCCGGGGGCAGATTGGGAATCACGAAGACCGCGCTGTCCCGAGTCTGTCCCTGGGCGCCGAAAATTCCGCACAGGAATTCGGCACGTTGGAGCGGCGCCGTCCCCTCGGCTTTGAGCAGAAAGGGCGGACGCGGCACCGCTTGCACTCCGGTCAGGCTGGGCTGGTTATCCTTGACCGCGCTCTCGATGCCGGAAAAATTCGAGGCCAGACTGGGCATCGCACTCTGCCGCAGCGCGGCCGAGTCTCCCCGCGCCGCCATGTCGTAGAGGCGCTTGGCCGTCGCACTCAGCGCCGAGGCAGTGGCCGGGTCCATATCGCCCGCCGTCTGGCAGGTCTGGGCGTTAGCGATTGCCGACGAAACAATCAATAGCGCCGCCAGCCACTTCGCGATCTTTCCTGGATAGCCGATATTCCACCTCGGGACCCCGCGGGTCAGAATCATATGAGCCACAACAATCTTAAACTGTCGGAGACGGCCCTCGATACCTGTATTTCGGGCGCCTCCGGACGCGTGATTGCGCCGAAGTGCGCCGTGTGCTACCGTCGCCCCTGTTCCCCATTTCCACGCAAGGGAGACGTTCATGGCTCTAATCTTCCTGGGCATTCTGGTTGTCATCGTCATCCTGTTGGTTGGGATGTACAACAGCCTCGTCCAGTTGCGTGTCCGCTGCGACAACGCCTGGTCGGATATCGACGTGCAGCTGAAACGGCGCCACGACCTGATCCCCAATCTGGTTGAAACGGTAAAGGGTTACGCCGCCCACGAGAAGGGCACATTCGAGAACATTGCCAAATTCCGCTCCCAGGCCATGCAGGCTACCACCCCGGGTGACAAGGCGGAGGCTGAGAACCAGCTGAGCGGGGCCCTGAAAAGCCTGTTCGCGGTGGCGGAAAATTACCCTCAGCTGAAGGCCTCCGAGGAGTTTACCCAGCTGCAGGGTTCGCTCAGCCAGACGGAGGACACGATCCAGAACGCGCGCCGCTACTACAACGCCGTGGTGCGCGACCTGAATACGAAGATCCAGTCTTTCCCGACCAATATTCTGGCCGGAATGTTCGGCTTCCAGCAGCGGCAGTTCTTCGAGGTGGCCGCAGCCGACCGCGAAGTGGTGGCAGTGAAGTTCTAGGCGGGCAATCAGCAGGGTTCGCAGCCGCGAAGCGGCGTCATAATGTAGCCCACGGCGTGAGCCGTGGGTCAAAGAGCGAGGGTTCTAGCCGCGAAGCGGCGCCATAATGCAGCCCACGGCGTAAGCCGTGGGTCACGAACCGCAGCAGAGCGAGCCCCGAACGGGGCGAAAGAGCGGCCCGGAAGAGGCCACCATGCGTGCCGAGTTCCGCCCGTCCGCAGCGAAGCTGCCCCGAATGTCATTGACCTCATTTTGCAAAGCCGGTCATCATCAAACCTTGCGTGCGGGACGAAATAATTTGTGGGCGAAGAGCTCTCTCGCCCCTTCGGGGCTTGCTCTATTTTCGCTAATGGCCCACGGCTTGCGCCGTGGGCTACATCATGACGCCGCTTCGCGGCTTCGAGCGAAAGCCTTGCGATCCAAGCTCCTGGTACTGGTTTGCTTTGCTGCTCTGACGGCTCCACTTTTTGCCCAGAGCTGGCGGATCGCCGACTTTCAGGACACCGTCTTAATCAGTGAAGACGGCACTGCCCTGATCAAGGAACGCATCAACCTGGTCTTCATCGGGCAATGGCACGGCATTCACCGCACTATTCCCATCGAATATCCCGGCCCGCGCGGCACCAACTACACGCTGTTTCTCGATGTCACCTCCGTCACCGACGGCGCCGGCCAGAAGCTGAGATACGACTCCAAAACCTCCGGCGGATATCGCAATCTGAAAATCTACATCCCCGACGCAGTGAACACCACCCGCACCGTGGAGATCAGCTACATCGTCCGCAACGGCATCCGCTATTTTGAGGACCACGACGAGTTCTACTGGAACGTGACCGGCAACGACTGGCCAGTGCCGATCGATCACGCCGAGGCGCATGTCTATTTGCCCAAGGCTGCGGCGGGACGGGTGCGGGCGCAGGCCTTCACCGGAGTTTATGGATCGGCCCAGCGCGACGCCACCTCCGAGGTCAACGGCGCCGACGTGGCCTTCGAGACCAGCAACCCGCTGCCCATGCGCGGCGGACTGACGGTTGACGTCTTTGTTCCCAAGGGCATTCTCAAGGAACCGGGCGCGATCACCCGCGCCTTCTGGTTTCTGGGCAGCAATCCCATCGTGTTTTTGCCTTTTGTCACCTTTGCCATGATGTACGCGCTGTGGTGGTACAAGGGCCGCGATCCCGATCCCGGACGTTCGGTTGCGCCGATGTACGAACCGCCGCCGGGAATCTCTCCCGCCGAAGCCGGGACGCTGATCGATGACACCATCCATCCCCGCGACATTACATCCACGATTGTGGACCTGGCGGTGCGCGGCTACGTGAAGATTGAAGAGAGCGTGGACACGACCCTGCTGGTCTTCCACTCCAAGGATTACATCTTTCACCTGGTCAAGCCGCTCACCGAATGGCAGGGGCTCGCGCCCCACGAGCGTGTGATGCTGGAGAATATTTTCGCGGGCGGGCAACAGACCCGGCTCTCCAGCCTGAAGAACCGCTTCTACACTGCGATTCCTGTCATCCAGCAGGACATCAAGGCGGCGCTCAAAAACAAAGGCATGTATCTGCTCGATCCTGATGCGGCGAATGGCTACAGCATCGGAGCGGCCCTGGTGATTGTCGCCCCATTTCTGCTCGCGCAATTCAGCGGGTTTAAGCAAATATTCAACTCGGTAGTTCTTCTCATCGCGTGCGGCATTGTCTCCGCCATTATCTGGTGGTTGTTCGCGCGCCAGATGTCGGCGAAAACGTTGCAGGGGGCGCGCACCCGCATTGCGGTGCTGGGATTCCAGGAGTTCATGAACCGGGTAGATGCCGACCGCCTGAAACGCATGCCCCCGGACACTTTTGAAAAATACTTGCCTTACGCCATGGCGCTCGGTGTGGAACATCACTGGGCGCAGGCTTTTGCCGGAATCGTGCAGAACCCGCCCAGCTGGTACGTTTCGCCTAACGGCATGACCGGCTTCAATCCAATATTTTTCTCGAGCTCGATGCACAGCATGGCGTCGGACATGCATCAGGTATTTGTCTCAGCGCCGCGCTCCAGTTCCAGCGGTTCAGGTTTTGGCGGCGGCGGTGGAGGCGGTTTTTCCGGAGGCGGCTTCGGCGGCGGCGGTGGCGGAGCGTTCTGAAGCAGAAGGTCCGCCGATGGGCTGACTTTCCTTGCAGAGTCAAAAACGAAACGACCACGCAGTCGGCCGATATCGGCAGTCCACCGCGTTCAGGAACCGGCGCAGGTGTTAAGGATAGTCGGATGCAGCCGGGTTTACTGTTTCTTATGGAACAAGTGTTTGGTGAGGGTGGGCCAGAATTCAGCAAATGCGTCGCTCCCCATTCGGCCGGCGAAGCCCAGTGCGGTGCGCAGGCAGGCATCGCCGACGCTGGACTCGCTGTCCGCCCTCCAGGTGTTCGAAAGGAAGTTATTGCCGGCGGTGGCCGCATACCGGGCATAGGCCGGAGCGAATGAGCCATCGGCACGGCGGGCGATGAAGGTCATCACCACGATATTCTTTATCCGGGCTTTGACGGGTCTCCCGGCGGCGCGAAAGTACCGCGGGTCTTCCCCCCAAAGAGCGCCCAGGCCCGCTTCCATCGCATTGCCCGTGGAGACTCCCGTGAGGCGCATCCCGTAACGCTTGCCGAAACCCTCCCAGTGAGGACCGTACTCGCGAGGACGGTTCAAAGCCGTGCCGAAACCCGCCGAGAACAGACCGGCGGCGAGGCCAACCGGCCCAACCGTACTTTTTACAAACCAGTTGAGCCGTTGACGGCCGGTGATCGGAAGCTCGGGAAGCGTCTGGACGGAACGGACCTGCCCGAAGGCGCCCACCGTCCCGGCCAGCAGAAGTGCAGCAAGGTGCCATGAAATAATTTTCACAGGCTTTGGTTGCAAATAAGGACAAGGAGTTTGCCCGGAGGTGACAGCAAATTCGAGGTCACTGTTTCTTCGCGCCAACATTCTTCGTGGTCCATCGGCAGGACCCGTCAAGCCTTCAACGGCGAGCGCGGTGCGATTTGACCCAGATCAACCACGGTCGCGCCGGCGGAGAAAGTCTTCCGCGTCAGCGGGAAGATGTAGCGCTGAGCCTACCTGCGCGGAACAGCGTAGAAGTTCGAAGGCCGAATTCTGACGTCTATGGGAAGAATCCCGTTTTAGTCGCGAAGGTGTGAGAAGCATTCCGTCGTCAGGTGGAAATGGGCGGTTCGGCTTCAGGCCTGAGCACGGCGAACGAGCCGGAAGCCTTGGGGGGAACCTACTTCTTACCCTTTCTGTCGCGTTATCAGGCTGTTCCGAGGGGCGTCATCCGTGATATAACCGCGCAAGCAGATGGTTGTGGCTCTATTCAGGAGATCCGGCATGGGGCTGGGTTTCGCAGCTGGAAATGGGCAGGAGCGAGGAGGTCTTGTGTCCGACGCGCGCACGGGGAAACGCTTTCCCCTGGAATTGCCGATTAAGATCCACAAATCAGAAGAAGACGGCGAGCACAGCGGCGTCACCGGAAATCTGAGTGCCGCCGGGGTGTACATCAAGGCTGACGCAGCGCTGGAGATGGGCTCGACGGTCGAATTCGAGATTACTTTACCGCCAGAAATGACGGGCGCCAAAGAAGGTGTAGTCATCCAATGCCGGGGGCGCGTGGTGCGCACCGACGAACCAGCCGGCGGTCCCACGGAGGCGCGTGGCGTGGCCTGCGTGATTGACTCCTACGATTTCGTTCGCCACTAGAGGCGAGGAGCTGACAGAGATGCTGAAATTGATTCTGGCCGACAATCAAGCCATCTTCCGGGCAGGCATCGCCAAAGTGCTGGCGGTTGAGGATGAAATGCGCATTGTGGCGCAGGCGCAAACCCAGGAGCAGATGTTCATGGCCCTGGACAAATTTCGCGCCGCCGTTCTGGTGGTTGCGGGCGGCTTCCATTCTGATTTCACCGGCATTCTGCAAGCCGCCGCCAAAGCGAAGACCCGCGTGGTCGTGCTGGCCGATACCGGCGAGAGCGCGCAGCGCTACATGGGCGCAGGGGCGAACGGCGTGGTCTATCGCAACGTGACCAGCGCAGCGCTGGTGGACTGTGTCCGCAAGGTGGCGCGCGGAGAAAACTGGGTGCAGGACATTGCCGTGCCCAGCGAGTTGACCGAAAACGATATGGTCGGCCTGCGGGTGCGCGATCGCCTGACCGCGAAAGAACTGCGCATCGTCGCTCTGATCGTGCAGGGCTACAAGAACAAAGAGATCGCTTCGCAGCTTGGGACCACCGAGCAGGTAATCAAGAATTACCTGCGCAACGTGTATGACAAGATCGGCGTCTCCGACCGGCTGGAACTGGCGCTGTTCACCATCCACCATCGCATTCTGAACGAAGCGGCAGCCGCGACTGCTGCGGCGGCAACGCCCCAGGCAGGCGCCGGAGTCACGCCGTAGAATTTTGTTGTTAAGAGAGGCCGCCCACGGGCGGCCTTTTTTCTTTACGAAAAACACGTAGGGGCGGGCGCCCCGCCCGCCCGGCGGAGCGCAGCTCCGCAAGATCTTCCCCCGCAAGCCCGGTCGCGCAAGCCTCTGCCGCGCGCAACTCCGCGAGCACCAGGCCACCTTACGCTGGCCCGCCCGGGCCTACGTGAGCTTCGTGAATACCGACAATTGATTTTTTGAATTGGACTTCGGTTGCTCGCGCTGGCACAGTAGGAATGTCTAATAGTTTGTTCGAAACAGACTGCAAGCCCAGGTGCTGCGAACTTTGAAGTTCGTTCCCTAACTCCTGTCGTTTGACGTTGCTTCATTCCTGACCTCGTCGTCCCAACCCAAAACCCCGTGAGCGCTGCCGTCTGGCGTAGGCGCAGGTGTGTCGGCTCGCGACAACTACATAGGAGATCAGGTCATGAAATCAATTCGCAGTTCCATGCTTTGCAAGATGTTCGTTTTGGCGATTGGGCTGGCGGGTGCGTCGGTGATTCCCGCCCAGGCGCAGTCCGCCACCGGAAAGTTCACCCTTACCCACGATGCCCGCTGGGGCAACGTGCTTCTGACCCCCGGAGTTTACTCGCTCGCTCTGCAATCGCCGAGTTTGCCGGCGGCCATCATGGTCAGCAAAACCGGGGCCCCCCAGATCGCAATCGTGTTGCCCGCCTCCGTCTCAGTGGAACGACGCACGGCCGGCAGCACGTTGTTGCTGAATCGCACTGCGACCGGAGAATCGTTCGTGAGCGCGCTGTACCTCGGAGATCTCGGTTTGAGTCTCCACTATATGGCGCCCAAGTCGCAGGGGACGGAATCGGCGAAACTGGGGCCCATCGCCGAGTCTCAACCCGTGAAGTGAATTCCCCATGCGGAAGCGGCCATCGAACCTGGTGGCCGCTTTCGCATTTTTTTGTGTGCACGGTGAGTAAAGAGCCAGCCACGGATTTCACGGATTAAGACGGAAAAATCAATCAATTTTCTTTTGTTTGATCCGCGTGAATCCGCGAAATCCGTGGCCGGCTCTTTTAGCCAACGACCAAGGGCCAACGACCAACGACGCCCCTGCTTCAGATCTAGTTGGTGCGCGAGTTGCGCCGCAATTCATCGGTCACGACCACTGCTTCAGCAACCTGCCGCATGGATTTGCGGGTCTGACGGCTCTGCCGTTGCAGTGCGAGGTAGGCCTGTTCTTCATCGATTGAGAGATCGCGCTGCAGAATGCCCTTGGCGCGCTCCACAATTTTTCTCGTTTCCAGTTGCTGCGAAAGATTGGTGTTCTCGGTCTCCAGGCGGGCCATCTCGATTTCCGCTCCCACCAGAAACCCCGCTGTCGAAATCAGCCGTATTTCGCGCTGGTTATGAACATGCGGACGCCGATGCTGCAGGTTGATCACGCCCACCACGCGCCCGCGCGACATCAGGGGCACGGAGAGAAATGCTTCGTAAGTGTCTTCAGGCAGTTCGTGGAAGAATTGAAAGCGAGGGTCCTTGGAGGCGTTCTTCGAGACCGCAACCGGCTCGCGATGCTCCGCCACCCAACCGGTGATGCCTTCTCCGACGTTCAGCTTCAGGCGATCGACTACATCCGGGTGCGGGTTCTTCGACGCCCGCAATAACAGTTGCTCGTCCTCAAGAACGTAAATCAGGCAGGAATCGCACTTCACCAGCGCCGATGCGAAATCAACCACGCGAGTGAGTACTTCATGCAAAGCGTCCGCGGAGGAAATGCTGCTGCCCAGTTCATGCAGAAAATCAACAGATGAATCGTCTAACGGTAATGATGTGGACATACTTTAACGATAGGAGGCGGGGTGCGGCTTGTCCAATTGCAATTTTCGATCACGGAGATAAAACCTTTTCGCGCAACTTTGGAAATTAAAAGAATCTTAGGAAGGCTGAGGAAAATACATTTGTTACAGAAGCGTTACAGTCCTCGTTTGTGGGCGCTGTGGTTGTGTGTCCGCGGGCGACCCACCCGCGGCCACATTAGATCCTTAAATCTTCTCTCCCACCGCTTTTCCCTGCGTAAACAGATACAAGTAATCCGGCCCGCCGGATTTGGAATCCGTGCCCGACATATTAAATCCACCAAAAGGATGCGCGGCCACAGTAGCGCCGGTGCACTTGCGGTTGATGTACAAGTTCCCCACGTGAAATTCCTGGATGGCGCGCGCGATCTTGTCCTTCGACTTGGTATAAACCGCGCCGGTCAGGCCAAATTCGGTGTCATTTGCAATGTCGAGCGCCTGGCTGTAGTTCTTTGACTTGATCACGGCCAGCAACGGTCCGAAAACTTCTTCCTGCTCCAGTCTCGATCCGGCCGGAATGTCGGCGATGACCGTGGGCTGCAGAAAATATCCTTCGCCGGCGCTCTTTGCGGGGCCGCCGCCGGTGATAATGCGTCCATCTTTTTTCCCGACTTCGATGTAATCGAGGATCGACTTCATCGAACCTTCATTGATCACCGCGCCCATGTTGGCATTTTCCGCGGGATCGCCGACCGTGATTTTCTCGACGCGGGCCCTCAGTTTCTCCAGAAATATGTCGTAGATGCGCTCATCGACAATCGCTCGCGAGCAGGCCGAGCACTTCTGGCCCTGGAAGCCGAATGCAGCCTGGGCGACGCCTTCGACGGCGGAGTCAACGTCGGCGTCGGCGTCCACGATGATGGCGTCCTTGCCGCCCATCTCGAGAATGGTGCGCTTGATCCAAATCTGGCCGGGCGCCTGCGCGGCCGCGCTCTTATTGATGTCGAGGCCGACTTCACGGGAGCCGGTGAAAGCGATGTAGCGGGTCTTGGGATGCGCCACCACTGCATTCCCGAAAGTTGCGCCGGCGCCGGGGCAGAAATTCACTACGCCTTCCGGCATGCCGCACTCTTCCAGCAGTTCGACAAATTTCGCCGCGATCGTCGGCGAATCGCTCGACGGCTTCAGGATGACCGTGTTGCCGCTGACAATCGAGGCCAGCGTCATGCCGGCCATGATGGCGCAGGGAAAATTCCACGGTGGAATCACCGCGCCCACGCCCAGAGGAATGTACATCAGCGTGTCGCGCTCGCCCGGCATCTGCACCGGCAGCTCGGTGCGCGACAGGCGCAGCGCTTCCCGCGCATAGTACTCGCAGAAATCGATAGTCTCGGCGATATCGGCGTCGGCCTCGGCCCAGTTCTTGCTGACTTCGAAAACCAGCCAGGCGCAGAATTCAAACTTGCGCTCGCGCATTACATCGCCTACCTGGAAAAGCAGGCTGGCCCGCTCTTCGAACGTCGTCCGGCTCCAACTGGCAAAGGCTGCCAGCGCCGCCTGCATGGCCGGTTCCACGTGCTCCTTGCCGGCTTTCTGGTGCAAGCCGACCACCTGCGAAGGCTTGGCGGGATTGATGGATTTGATCTTGTCGCTGGTCCTGACCCGCTTCCCCCCGATGATCAGGTCGTACTCGCGGCCCAGCTGTCCCCGCACTTTTTCGATGGCGGCGCGCATCCGGCGGGCGGTTTCTTCCCGGGTGAAATTGGTCAGAGGCTCGTTTACGAATGGACCCTCGTGCAGGCGTGTTTGTGGGCGGGTCGGAGCTTCAACGGTTGCCATGAGCGCACCTCGGAGATATTCGATGCCGGCGGGAAGATGTAAGACTCTTCGTGGTTATTGTAGCACCGGAAACAGGCGTCATCGGACCGGCAGGCGAGCTTCGCTCGGCCGGGCAGGTGAGGACACCTGCCCCTACGTGGGTTCGTAGCGCCGGCGCAACGACGTGCTACGGGACTTTCACCGATTCGTGATCTTCCGCCGTGGGCTGGTAGCTCATGGCAGCGGTGCGCTCGAGTTTGTCCCAGGCAAAACGCCGGCCTTCCGCCGCGCGCTTCAGCGTCTTGATCAGGACCAGCGAGAACAATTGCCGGTAAGCGAAGCGTTGCAGCCAGACCTGGCTCAGCAGCCATGGGTCCTCGGGCGCTTCCGGTTGGCGGCGTTCGAGGGCGAAAGCAATCGCCGAAGCCAGGAAATCAATCACCAGGAAAGCGACGAAGAAGACGATGAGCCGCTGAAAGCTGCCGGTATCGGTGGACTCGGGGTGGAAAAATTTCTGGATGGAATACCAGATCGTGCCCACAACAAACATGATGTCAATCAGAGGCGAGACCAGGGGCAGCAGCACCTGGAAGATGGCGATGTTGGGTAATGCAATCCAGCCCAGCACGCCCTCGCGGGCAAAGGCGCCGCGATGTTTCCACACTGACTGCAGGATGCCGAACGACCAGCGGAAACGCTGGCGCATCAGGCCGCGAGCATCCACCGGGGCCTCGGTATAGGCCAGGGCCAGGTCTTCGTACTCGACGCGATATCCCAGTTGCAAAAGGGCCATGGTGAGATCAGCGTCCTCGGCGACGGTGTCGGTGTGGAAGCCGCCGGCCTCGCGCACCGCCGAAACTCGCCAGGCGCCGATCGCTCCCGGCACTACGCTGACTGCGCCCATGGTGTTCAATGCGCGGCGCTCGAAGTTCTGGCTGGTGATGTACTCCAAAGCCTGCCAGCGGGTCCAGAGGTTGATGCGGTTGCCAACTTTGGCATTGCCCGCAACCGCGCCCACCTTGGGATTCAGGAAATGAGGGATGAGGCGGGAGATAGCGTCGCGCGCAATCACAGTGTCGGCATCGATGCCGACAAAGATTTCCTCGCCGCGAAGGTGCTCCAGTCCAAAATTGAGAGCGTCCGCCTTGCCGGAGTTTGCCTTGGTCAGGATGAGGACCCTGCCGCTGGCGGCTTCGAGGGCGAACGCTGTTCGCGCCGCTTCGAGCGTCGCGTCACTCGAGCCGTCGTCAATCACGATGACACGCAGATTGGGATAGTCCGAGGTGAGCGCGGAGCGGATGGTCCGCACGATAACTTTTTCCTCGTTGTACGCGGGGACCAGCACCGCTACCGGGGGAAGATAGTGGGCCGCGTCGCCGGGTGTCCCATAACGCCGGGGCCAGAGCCGGTCGAAGATGGCAAAGGCGCCGATGAAGACCAGGCGGCCGGTCATCAGCACGTCGCCCACAAAGAAAATCCAGGTCATGGCGTTGAACGCCAGCGGAAAGAGCGCGAAGCCGAACAGGTTCAGGCGCGCGATCCAGCGCTGGTTGGAAGGGATCGGGGGCATGACTTCCGCCCGCGTCCGGCCCAGCAACTCATGCAGTGGAACGATCTGCAATCCTTTTTCCCGAGCGCCGGCGATGATCCGGGGAAGGGCCAGCACGGTCTGTTCGCGATCGCCTCCGCCATCGTGCAGCAGGATGATATTGCCGCAGCGAATGTCGCCGGGCTTGCACGGCGGCAGGTGGGAGAGCACATCGGCGACGATCTGATCGGCGCTGTGCCGCGGATTATCGCGCCAGTCGTTGGGGTCAATCTTGTCGCCGATGGTGATGTAGCCCATGTCCTGCGTGGTCTCGAGGGGGCGGACCTGGTCTTCGGTGTCAGGCTCGGCGTCAATGGAATAGGGCGGGCGAAACAGAATTGTGCGAATGCCCAGGCGGCTGGCAAAGAGCTGCTCGGTGAGATTCAGTTCCACCGCCCGCATGAATCCCTTGGAAATATTGCTGATGTCGGGATGGGTAAAGGTGTGGTTCCCGATTTCATGTCCCTCGCGGTAGATGCGGTCGGTGATATCGGCGAACTTGTCGGCCTGGATCCCGATCAGAAAGAATGCCGCCGGCGCCTGGGTGCTCTTGAGCACATCCAGAATCTTGGGCGTCCATTCCGGGTCCGGGCCATCGTCGAAGGTGATGGCGACTTTGTCCCGGCTTGATCCGTAGCGCGCTACCCGGTAGGGCTCAGGAAACGAATCGAAGCTCTGATCGGTGATGATTCCGGTGGACTGGTCCAGCGTGATGCTGCGTTGTCCGTCAGCAGGCCGGGCTTCGATGCGCAGGATCTCGCCATTGCCCTCCATGTCCACATCCTGGCCAGGCGGAACGTCTTTCAATTTATTTTCTGCCCCGGCCTCGCCCGGAATGTCCCAGACCCGCCACAGGGAGCGATCTTCGGATCCCAGCCGCCACAGCGCGAAGGTCTTGATGCCCAGGGACTGCGCGGCACGCATCTGGTTAAGCGCTGTGACGGCATCGAGGAACCAGATGTCATGCTGCAGATCACGGTCGTCCAGGTAGCTGATGTGGGGATTCAGACTGTCGCCGTCAAAGTCCACGTCCGCTTCCGAGTCGCGAGCGGCCAACCAGGCATCCTGTACCGTCACATTGGTGTCTTTGGCATCGGGTGGCAATTTGCCGTGCTTCGGTTTGTGCACCCAGTCGTAACCGTAATTGCCGATGGCCGAGATCAGCTTGTCTTTGGGGATAACCTTGATCGCCGCCTTGAGGTTGTCGGTGAACCAGTCCTGCGATGCCACCGGGCCCGCGGTGCCGGGCGACGGGTAATGCTCGTCATAGTTCATCAGCACCACGCCGTCAACGCTGGCCGCGACTGCGGCGTAATCGTATTCGTCGTTGCGTGCCTGGACGCTGACGTACAGCTTCATGCCGTTGGCGTGCAGATCGTCGCCGAGCCCCTTGAGCAGCGCCAGATAGCCAGGCTGCGCGTTACGAGCCAGAGTTTCGAAGTCGATCATCAGGCCGTGATACCGGTCGGTGGCCAGAAACGACGCCACCTGCCGGCGAAAATTCGCACGCGCTTCGGGATTGTTCAGAAAGGCGCTGACGTCCACCCAATCGGTCCCATCGAAATTGTTGACCATGGGGAAGACTTCCATGCCGGTCTCTTCCGATTTCAGAAAGGGCATGACTTTGTCATCCACCGAGCGAACGCTGGAGTCCTGCATCACGTCGAAAAACTTGTTGGTCTGCTCATCGATGCTTTGCAGACGGCCATCCGGCGTGATGGCGTGCAGCCAATCGGGAAAGAGCAGATCGATCTGGCGGGCGTATTCGCGCAACGAGGAAAAGCTGGCGGCGTCGTAGGGCACATAAAATGCCGCCCGGATGCCTTCTTCCGCATTCAGTTTTACCTGCGAAGGCGCTGAACGGGATTTGCGATGGCCCCGATAGTAGGCCAGTTTTCTCCGTTCCTTCGCCCGTTCTCTCTCTTTTTCCTTCAGCGCGCGGTACGGACGCTTCTGGGGCGGCAGCAGGAGGTCGGGCAGGGGCTCGTTGCGCAGGGCCGTGTAAGCAAAAAAAATGACCAGCAGCGTAATGCTGACGCCGAGGACGTCAAAGGCCAGTCGTATCCGCTTCCAGCGGGCCTTGCCGGGATCGTAAAAAACAGGTTGGGCCATGAAAATTGCTGCCTATTCATCCTAAGCTGAGGTATTCGGGTGGTCAATTGCCGCAGAGTAGCTGCCGCCGTCCCGGCGGCTGTCGTGGGGGCGTCCCGCCCGCCCCGCCGAGGGCGAGATGCCCTCGGGACAGCCGGCAAAGCCTGCCCTGAGCGCAGCCGAAGGGATGCCGGCGCTACTTGTCCGCTGCACAACTTGTCCCCTGGTGGTGAGGGGAGCGGATCGGTCCGATCAGAGGTATATTCTTAGTGTGCGCCAGCTTGTGCGCCAACACTTCCGGTTTTTTCTGTTTGCTACGTTAGCTGCGCTTGGGCTGCGCTTGTTTTTCCTGTTTCGTTTCCCTGCCATCACCACCGATTCTTTTGTTTACGGCGACATCGCCAAGAACTGGCTGCAGCATGGCATTTACGGACTGAGCGGTCCGGACGAGATTTCTCCTACCTACATCCGCTTGCCGGGATATCCGGCATTCCTGGCTGCGGTGTTCGCGATCTTCGGGATGGAACACTACCGCGCCGTGCTGGCGCTGCAGGTGGTGGTGGATGTTGGCACCTGTTTCCTGATCGCGGACATGGCCCGCCGCCTGGTTTCTCCCCGCGCCGCCAAAGCGGCATTTCTTTTGGCGGCGTTGTGCCCGTTTCTGGCCAGCTACGCGGCCGCTGCTTTGACCGAGACGCTGGAGATTTTTTTTACCGTGCTGGCCTTTGATTGCGCGGCCGCCGGTATGGAAGCGCTTGAGCAGAGGCGGTTGCGTCCCTGGGTGGGATGCGGACTCGCGACCGCCGCCGCGATTCTGTTGCGTCCGGACGGCGGATTGATCCTGATTACGATTGAATTGTATCTCGGGGTGCTGCTGTTCTTTGCCTGGAAGAACAAGGCGCGGGCGAGTCGCCCGCGGCCACATGTTTCCCAGGTTGCAACACATCTGCTGCGGGCTGGGTTGATTCTTGGGGTGGTCTCTCTGGCGCCGCTGGCTCCCTGGGCCTGGCGTAATCTGCACACCCTGCATCGTTTTCAGCCCCTGGCGCCACGCTACGCCAATGAAGAAGACGAGTTTGTTCCCGCCGGGTTCAATCGCTGGGTGAAAACCTGGATTGCCGACTATGCCTCGGTAGAGGAAATCTACTGGCCGGTGCCGGGAGACACGGTGGATGCGGACAAGCTTCCATCTCGCGCCTTTGATTCTGACGCGCAACGCCAGCAGACCGAGGAATTGTTGGCCGACTACAACCAGGTGCTCCACGTCACTCCGGAGCTGGATGCCCGTTTTGCCGCGCTGGCCAGCCAGCGCATCCGGCAGGCGCCGTTGCGTTTCTACGTATGGTTGCCCCTGGTGCGCATCGCTGACATGTGGCTGCGTCCCCGGACGGCGACCCTGCCCTCCGACACCCGGTGGTGGGAGTTTAACGATGATCCTGTGTGGTCTGCGCTGGCGGTGGCCCTGGGAGTCATCAATCTTCTCTACCTGGGGGCTGCGGTGGCCGGTCTGGTACGGGTGCGCTGGAGCGTCCCCCTGGGGTTGGTACTGACATTTGTTCTCCTGCGATCTGCTTTTCTCGGAACACTGGAAAACCCGGAGCCCCGCTACACCCTGGAAGCTTACTTCTTCGTGATTGTCATGGGCAGTGTGTTGTTCAGATAACAAACCAGCCGGAATGATGAAAACCAGTATTTCCCCTGTGAAAATAAGGAGATTTTCCTGCGACATAACGCCTAACTGAAGTAGATTCTTCTTGCAATTGTTGGCCTGAAAATTGCACAATGTCCGCCCAACAGTGCTTTTCCCGCATTTCCCTGCTTTTCTTTACAAGTAAATAGTCAGTCGATTGGGCAACCATGCGAGCCTTAAAAGGAGCTGCTATGGGTTCTGTTCGGGGAGTGGTCTTAGCGATTGCCGTCCTTCTGTTTGCGGCCCCGCTCTGGGGTCAAACCGGTACTTCCGCCATTCGCGGAACCGTGACTGACCAGCAGGGGCGGGTGGTTCCCAATGCCTCGGTGACCCTCACCAATATGGCCACCAGTGCGGCGCGCACCACGCAGTCAACCCAGAGTGGTGACTTCGTATTCGACTTGATCCCTCCCGGGGATTATCGGGTGGAGGTGAAGGCCACGGGATTCCGCAGCAACGTGGTGAATAATGTGCATGCCTTGATCGGCAAGCAGACGGAGAGCAGCGTCCAGCTGGAGGTGGGCGCGGCCACTGAAGTCGTTGAGGTGACCGCCTCTTCGCAGGAAGCTCTCATCAACACCCAGGACGCCAGCCTGGGCAACAATTTCATCTCTGAGCAGATCACCCAGCTTCCCCTGGAAGCCCGCAACCTGGTCGATTTGCTGAGCCTGCAGCCGGGCTCAACCCGCGAGGGCTACACCACCGGCGCCCGAGCCGACCAGTCGAACGTGACCCTGGATGGCGTGGATATCAACAACGCGCAAAGCGGCAATGCCCAGGTTCCGCTCACCACCAACAACCTGGGGATTGGAACCCTGGGCGGCGACCGTGGCGATATCACCTCCGGGCCGGTGCTCCGCCTCAATGCGGAAGCGATTGAGGAATTTCGCGTCACTACCGCCAACGGCAGCGCCAACCAGGGCCGGTCGTCCGGTTCCCAGGTGAACCTGGTGACCAAGTCGGGCACCAACAGCTGGCACGGCGCGGCTTTCGAGTTCTACCGCTCCCGCGGGTTCACCGCCAACGACTGGTTCAACACCCATGCTCAGCCCGTGGTCGATCGCCAGCCGCTGATCCGGAATACGTTTGGCGGAGCCATGGGCGGTCCCATCGTCAAGAACCGGGCGTTTTTCTTTTACAGCTATGAAGGGCGTCATGACGCCAGCGGGACCGGTCAAAGCGAAGTCGTTCCCTTAGCCTCGCTGGGCCAAGGCATCATCAATTACCGCTACTGTGCAGACGCCGCTTGCAACAGCGTGCAACAGGCGTCTCTCGATTTGGCTCAAAATGAAGCCGCATTTCACCTCGTGCATGATGGAGACCCTGCCAACCCGGCTATCAACCCTGCGGCGCTGGATGCTCTGACCGCCGCCGCCAACAAGTACCCGGCGAACGATTCATCCCTGGGCGACGGCCTGAATACGGCGGGATTTCGTTTCAACGCGCCCACGCCGGTGAGACTGAACTCTCACGTGGCCAAACTGGATTTCAACCTTAACAACAACCAGGTTGCGTTCCTCCGGGCGAACGTCATCTATGATCACCAGACCCAGGCCAGCTGGCTGCCCGACACCCAGGCGCCATTGGTTTGGAATCATCCCTGGGGTTTGGCTGCCGGCCATACCTGGACCCTGGGCAACCACTGGGTCAACAATTTCCGCTACGGCTACACCCGGCAGGCGTTCGATCAGGGTGGCGACAGCAACGGGAACGACATCAGTTTCCGTTTCGTGTTTCAACCTAACGGCCAGCAACACACCCTCAGCCGGGTCACTCCGGTGCACAACTTCACGGACGATGTCTCCTGGATCCGGGGGAACCACAATATCCAGTTTGGCGACCAATATCCGGGTTGTCAGCAACAGCCGGATCAGCTTCGCCAACGCTTTTGACAATGCTGTCACCAATCCCTCGTTCTATCTGGGTGCGGGTGAAAATGTCTCCGAACACGTTCCAGCAATATTTAGTCGCGCAAGGTCTGCCCGGAGGGAGGGCCAACGAGAGTCTGGATTCCGCGACGGAAGTGCAGAATGCGGCCACTGCCATCATCGGACGCCTGTCGCAGTACACCGCCGACTTCACTTTCGGCAAGGATGGCTCCTTGCTGGCGGCCGGCCTGCCCGCGGTCCGCGACTTCAAAACCCAGGCCTACGACACCTACGTGCAGGACACATGGAAGGTCCGCCCCAACCTAACCCTTACCCTCGGTCTGCGCTACAGCCTGGAGCGCCCCGTCTATGAGTCGCAGGGGTTTGAAGTCCAGCCCACGGTGCCTCTGGGGACCTATTTCGCGGAACGCCTGGCGGCTGCGAACCAGGGCAGGAACTTCATAGACCCGATCGTGATCAACAAGTCGGGGCCGGCCAACGGCGGTCCCCCCATGTACAACTGGGACAAGAATAACTTCCAGCCCAGAATCGCCGTGGCCTGGTCGCCGGACGGTGGCGATGGGTTCTTTGGCCGCCTGCTGGGCCATGGCGGAGCTTCGGTGTTGCGCGGCGGATTTGCCCTGACCAACGATTATTTTGGGCAGGCCCTGGCCGTGGACTTTGATCTGAATAATACTCTTGGATTTACATCGAACTTCACCACACCGGCGAATACGTACGACACGAAGGTGAGCGGAGCGGCCGGGCTAGCGCCATTGTTTACCGGTTTCAGTCAGGACATTCGCACCCTACCCAACGTCGACGTCCCCGCCAATCTTCAATTTCCGCTCTCGCAGCCCCTCGACGAAAACGAGCGCATTGAGCAGTCTGTAGATTCGAAATTACACGCGCCCACCGAATACGTGTGGAATTTTACCTTCGAGCGTCAATTGCCCGCCGGCATGGTCTTCTCCGCCTCCTATATCGGGCGCATGGGACGCAGCCTGCTGGCCCGCCGGGACGTCGCGGCTTTCAACAACGTTCGCGACCCCCAGAGTGGCGTTACCTGGTACGAGGCCGGAACCGCACTCGAAAAGCAGCGTCAGAAGGGAATCGATACCAACCAGATCGCAACCATTCCTTTCTTCGAGAATCTCTTTCCCGCCGGCCTGGGGACGACGCTGAACAATGATTTTGGGCTCGATCCGTCGTGCAGTGGTGGCAATGCCAGGCTTCGATCCCACCTGGTCCAACACCCAGGTGTTCTACGCATTGCAAAGCCGGACCCCGTCCAACCCGTGCGCCTTCTTCTCGGGCAACGACTGGACCGACACCGAGGCGTTCGTAGACCAGGAGATGTTCTTCGATTTCGGTCCGGACGCCACCCGCTTCATGCAGCCGCAGTATGGAGCGCTTTCCGCCTGGAGCACGATCGCGAACTCGAACTATAACGCGCTTACGCTGTCACTGCGGCAACGCCTGAACAGTCTGACCTTCGACCTCAACTACAGCTACGCGCATTCGCTGGACGACGCTTCCGGTCTGCAGTCGGGCGGTGCTTACGCGACGGCAGCGTTTATTATCAATCCCATCCGGCAACGCGACAGCTACGCCAATTCGACATTTGACGTCAAACACACCATCAACGCCTCGGCGGTGTGGCAGATGCCGTTCGGCAAGGGCAAGGCTTTTATGAGCGACGCCAAGGGAATTGCGCAGGCAGCCTTTGGGGGCTGGCAACTCTCCGGCATCTTCCGGTGGAATACGGGCCTGCCGACGTTCTCGCCCTACGACAGCCAGCGCTGGGCAACTAACTGGAACGTAGAAGCCTTCGATACACCCATCAGGGCGGTCCATACCTGCCCCACAAAGACCGAAACGACGGACCCGAAGCTCTTCGGCGGATGTGGCGACATCAACCAGGTCTATCAGAGTTTCCGCAACGCCTACCCAGGCGAGACCGGACCACGGAATGTCTTCCGAATGCCGGACTACATCGATCTTGATCTGGGGATAGGAAAAAGCTTCAACCTCGGCGAGCGCTACTCGATTCAACTCCGCTGGGATGTTTTCAACGTCACCAACACCCAGCACTTTTCACAGATCGATGGCAGCCGTACTGGCTTTGGCATTGGCCGTGATCCGGCGTTGCAAAATTCGAGTGCTCCCAGCAACTGGTCGAATTTCTATCCCATCGTGAATGGCCAGGCGCGCATCATGCAGATCGGAGCGCGCTTCTCGTTCTAGAAGGCTACAGCGGTTTCTTACGGCTGAGTCAGCAATGGCTCAGCCCTTTTTTTGCAGCGCCCACGTGGGGACAGCCGCCCCCGGCTGGGAAGGGCACGCGTTGGAAAGGGCGCGTGCTTGGGAAGGGCACGACTTCAGTCGTGCCAATAGGTCGCGCAAGTCTGGCCGCGCTTTAGCGCCTGGGGTTTGCTGTGGCGCAAAACATGCGGAACGCGCACATCGGGGAAAAGCAAACCCCAGCGGCTAAAGCCGCACGAGCTTCTGTCCGATGTGGCACGACTAAAGTCGTGCCCTTCCACGGCGTGCCCTCCCACACGTTGGTGGCCGGCTGTGGCCAGCTTGCGAGCTGCGGCACGCTCCCGCTCCGCATCGGCCACGCGACCGAGCTGCTGGTAGGCATCGGCCAAAAAAGAATGGGCTTCGCTCGAATCGGGCTGGACCTGGGTCGCTTTCTCCAGGTTGTCGAGCGCGCCCAGCGGATTGCCTTGCAGAGAGAGGATCCGCCCGCGCAACAGGTTGGCGCGATAATGATCCGGACTGAGGCCGAGAGTGGTATCGAGTTCGGTCATGGCTTCCGGGACGCGATCGATGCGGGCATAGACCGCAGCCAGCGAAAAATGCGCGTCCGCCCAGCGCGGGGCACGCGCCGCGGAGGCCTCAAATTCAGGCGCCGCTTCTTTCCAGTCGCCGGTTTCAAATAATGCCAGTCCCAGTTCGTAATGCCCCATGCCATTGTCGGGCTGCGCGGTGACCGCTTTCCGTAACGGAGCGATCGCCAGATCGAAATGCTTGAGCCGGGCCTGCGCGATCCCATACTGCAGATTAGCCACCGGCATCTCAGGCTGCACCGCGAGCGCTCGCTGCAGCAAGGGAATGGCCTGCTCGTAGCGCGCGTCTTCAACATCGAACATGGCATCGTGCAGCAGGTTCGCAATTTCGATTCGCGTCTTGGGATCGGCCCCCGTGAGCTTTTTTTCGTCCTGCTCCGGAGCGGTATCGGACCCGACGTACCCGAGCGCCTGCAGCTTCTGCAGTTTCTCGGGATCGGGCTTGCCCAGGTCCACCAGGGTCTGGCTGGTCTTGCTGCGGAAAGCTTCCAACTGCGAAGCCAGCGTGTCACTCACCGCCTTTGAGCTTCCCGCCAGGTTGTGAATCTCTCCCGGATCGTTTGCCTGGTTGTAGAGTTCGCGCTCCGGGGCCTGAATGAACAGATACTTGCCGCTGCGCAGCGCCCGCAGCGCGCTCCAGCCAAAGGCCCGATGCGGATAGTCAGTCTCGGCATACGAGGGGCGGTCGGGTGAAGCGGCGGCATTTGCATCCGTCTTCGCCTGGACAAACTCCAGAAGAGACTGTCCCTGCATTTCCGAAGGAGGTGTGAGGCCGGCGGCGGTAAGCAATGTGGGAGCGACGTCCACCAGCCCGGCGCGAACTTCGCTGCGGCGTCCCGCCCAGTGATTCAAGGGCAGCTTGATCAGCAGGGGCACATGCAGGGTCTCATCGTACAGAAACACTCCGTGAGTGTTCTCGCCATGCGCGCCCAGCGATTCGCCGTGGTCGGCCATCACCGCAATCATGGTTTCGTCATAGAGGCCGTGCTGGCGCAGCGCATCCAGCAATTTGCCGACGCAAGCGTCGGCGTAGGCGATTTCTCCGTCGTAGGGTTGCGCCGCGAAGCGTTGCTTGTAAGGTGGCGGCGGGTCGTAAGGGTCGTGCGCGTCGTAAAGATGGACCCAAAGGAAAAACGGCCCATTGGGAACCTGGCTGAGCCATCCCAGGGCGTGCGCGACCACGTCCCCGGCGCGCCGCTCCACTGTTTTGTAGCGATCAGCGCCCCGGCGGCGGAGATGAAACCCGGCGTCATACACATCGAAACCGCGATCAAATCCGGGCGCAGTGCCGTCCAGCGGATCGAGAACCAGCGAGGCCACAAACGCGCCCGTATGGTATCCACGATGATGCAACAGGTCAGGCAAATACGGCAGATGGGCGGAGAGCGGCACGCCGAAATCATTGACGTGATTGAACTGCGGATACGTTCCGGTAAGAATCGTGGTATGAGAAGCGGTGGTCAGGGGAACGTGAGAGTAGGCGCGGGTGAACACCACACCCTGCTTCGCCATCGCGTCCAGATGCGGCGTCAGTCCTCGTTTTGATCCCAGAAAGCCCATGCGGTCGGCGCGCGTGGTGTCGAGCGTGATCAGGATGATGTTGGGATATTGAGCAGGAATGTGGCGCTGTGCACTCTTGGGGCGCTGGGCTGGATTTTGCGCAGCGACACTGGAGATCGCAACCAGGACCAGCAGGAGGAAAAAACCGAAGCGCCGGACTGCCATAGGCATGAAAAAGGGAGTCTAGCACAGCCAGACTCCCTGAGAATTCCGAGGCCGTTTCCTTAGTGTGCTGTCCCAGAAATACGCGGAACTTCCAAATGTAAGCGCCGCAGGCTGAAACAGCAGGTCCCTCCACTGCGCTGGCTTCGCTTCGCTCCGGTCGGGATGACAATCATACTTGAGCAACGAATTTGCGGTGATAGGACACTAGAAAGTGAATTTCAACGAGAAATTCATGTTTCTGGGTCCGCCCTGGGCGATCACTGGATTGCCCGCGGCCACATCCGAAGTCTTGGTGACCGTGCCGAAGCTGGCGCCAAACGTGTTGTCCGGGAAGTAGTAGAAATTTCCGCGATTCAGAATGTTGTAAACCTCCCAGCGTATTTCCAGGTTCACGCGGTCGGTGATCTTGGTGTTTTTCATTAGAGTCATGTCCCACTGGGCGAGGCCGGGGCCGATCAACTGATTGCGGCGGGAAGTGCCGACCGTGCCCGGACAGGGGATGTAGAAAGGTGAGAGCGGAATGTCGCCGCTCAGGAAGTTGGGCGCAGTGTCATCGAAGTTTTGCCGGCCGCAGGGATCAAATGCTCCGACGGTTCCGTCCGGAATGGCATTCTCCACTACGTACTGGTTCGGATTCCGGGTGTTGTATTTGACCGGCGTACCATCCCACGACGCCCGGATGGAACTGCCCGACAGACCCTGGCCCGAGGGATCGGCGCCTCCACCGAGCAGGACGCTGAAGGGACGTCCACTGATGGCAGTGAAGATGGTGCTGAGTTGCCATCCCTTACCCAGGCGTTCGCCCACGCGCGGTAGAATCGGCAACGAGTACACGCCACTGACGTTGAAGTTGAGCCGAACGTCGTGGTCGCAGAGGCCGCGATTGTCCGCGATGCTCAGAGGGTTCTGCAACTGTGGATAGTCACCCGTGCCACCGCGGTTGAAGGAATTCTCGTCGAAGCACTTGCTCCAGGTGAAATTGTAGGCGGTGTCCAGTCCGTGCCAGTCGCGCTGGTTGTAGGACGCCTGCAAGCTGTCGTACTGAGAGTCGCCCAGGTTGGTGGTCTGGACAATGTGCCGCAGGTTGGGGAACTGGCTGAAGAATGGGCGGTCGGAAAGGTCGCCCCCGCTGCCCAGTGGACTGGCATTCAGATCGCGGTTGATGGCGAGATCCTGTCCGTGCTGGCCTGAATAACCTATGGTCAACACATTGTTGCGGGCGATTTCCTGCTGGATGCTCAGACTGTAGTTGTGCGCGCGCGGAGTCTTGAAATTCTGCACCACTGAATATGCGTCAAAGGGAGGCTCTCCGGTAGGGCTGGGGCCAAAGACCGGTCCCTGGGAGAAACAGATGTAGTCGCCGGCTCCGGTGACGGGATCGAAACAGCCGCTGCCGGGAATGTTGTCGGACTGATTCGGGGCGAGTCCAGTACCGCCTCCCAGACCCACGTCGCCTGAAATCGAAACCGAGAACAACCCCAGATTGGGCTGGGTGAATGCGCCCGCGCTCGCGCCCGCCAGGGAATAAGGCGAGGCCAGGGTGGCGAAGTTCGGAACGTCGTAGGCCAGGGAGTAGCCGCCGCGCAAAGCTGTCTTGCCCGTCCCGAAGATGTCCCAGGCGAAGCCGACACGGGGGCCAAAGTCCTTGTAATCTATATTGTAGAGACGGTTGATCCCTTGACCGACCTGGACCAGGCCTGCGCCAGGGAAGAAGTTGGCGGCGACGTTGTTGCGGTCGCGCAGGTTGCCAAAAATGTCGTAGCGAAGTCCGAAGCTTACGGTCAGCCGCGGCTTGATCTTCCAGTCATCCTGGGCGTAGAACCCGACCGAGTTCTGGACCAGGTGGCGATGGGTATCGCCGAAGGCGCGGTTGGCGTTGTCGGCCTTGCCCAACAGCAACTCCTCGATGGATTGCTGCACTGCATCCCCGGGCATCGAGGTGTAGTAGGTGAAGTATCCCAGCAGCATTCCGGTGCGGGCATTGTTGCGCAGGCTGTTGGTGTAGGCCCTCTGGAAGTTACCGCCGAATTTGACGGTGTGGTTTCCCTTCACCCAGGAAAAGTGCTCCGACCAATCCCAGGTCTGGTCGGGGCGCGTGGTGATGGGATAGCCCTGCACTCCGCCGATGTAACCGCCATAACCGAGCGGCAGGAGATAGACGTAGGGCACGCCGAAATCGGCGGGGCTGAGCGGGCCGGTGTCCACGCCCAGGCTTTTAGGATCGATCTTGTTCTGGATACCAAGCAACTGGGCAAAGCGTGTGAATCCCACCCGGCTTTCCAGGATCTTGTTGGTGCCGAAGTTTGAGATCAAACTTACGCCCGCCATCTGGGCGCGGGAGGGAGCCACCGAGTTGAATAAATCGGCGGGCTGTCCCGGGCCCGGCGGCAAGCCGGCGTAGGGCGGGGCGCTCTGCAGGCTGTCACCGAAAATGTAACGTACGGCCAGAGAGTTCTTGTCGTTCAGCCGGTAATCGAACTTCACGCCGAAGGTGTTGGCGCTGGCTGTGGTCGGACTCTTGGCGATGATCACGCCGCTGGGGTCAGTGGGGAAAAAGTTGAGCAGCGCCTGGCCGACCGGATCGACGGTCAGGTGATTCAGGGTAATGTCGTCAATCGCACCCTGGATTTCGTCAGGCGTGGGAACAAACCTGCTGCTGACCGCCAGCGATTTGTAACGCTGTCCCTCGTAGAAGAGGAACATGAAGGCTTTGTCTTTGACGATGGGGCCGCCAATCGTGGCGTTGAACTGATTATTGTGGATGGGCGTCTTCTGCCCCTGGGAAAAATAGTTGGAGGCGTCGCCAAACCCGTTGTGGTTGACCCAGGTTCCGGAACCGTGCCAGGTGTTGGTTCCGCTCTTCATGTTGAGCAGGATGGGAGCGCCGCCCTTGACCCCGAATTCAGCCGAGGGCGTCTCCTGAATGCTCAGTTCCTCGATGGCCTCAGGAGGAAACAACACGGCGGGAATACCTACGATGCCGGTCTCGCCGATGGCCGAATCGCCGTAGTAGCGGTCGTTGTTGTACAGACCGTCGATGAAATAATTGTTGGACTCGACTTTGCTGCCGTTAATGCTGATCGCCTGAAATCCGCCCCCGGGAGTGCGCTGGACGCCGGGAGTGATGGCCAGCAGCGAGTTGAAATCACGTCCGTTCAACGGAACGTTTTCGATCTTTTCATTGTCCACATAGTTGTTGTTGTTGGGCGAGAGCTCCACCAGCGGCGCGGTGCCTTCTACCTCGACCGTTTCCGTGCGTTGACCAACCGTCAGTTTGAAGCTGGCTTGAATGACGGCGCCGGCCTGGACTTCCGCCGTCTGCACCGCGGACTTGAAACCCTCGGCTGAAGCGGTGACCCGGTAAGTGCCAATCGGAAGCTCTGGAATGCGGAAGGCGCCGGTATCGCTGGTGACGCCCGAGCGCGACAGATTCGTGCCGGTGTTGACCGCCGTCACCGTCACATTCGGTACGACCGCGCCCGTGCTGTCGGTCACTTCTCCGGCAATGTCGCCCGTGATTCGCTGGCCCACAACCGGAAGGCTCACACCCAGGCAGACAACGAGAACAAAAAACCATGCTCGGTGGAAAAGCAGTTCCCGCCGCATAGATCCCCCTCGGATTCGGTCTGCAAAGAAGGCGTTATCAACTCGGAGTTTAGAGGGCGCGCGAGGAAAGTATCAAGAAGAAATCGCTGCACAAGACGAGACTGGATTGTTGCATGCGCCTGACCCGCGGTCACAGATGGATGACCAGCTCTCAGCTGTCAGCTTTCAGCTCTCAGCTAAATCTCTCAAGCTGAGCGACTGACAGGCGAGAGCGGACAGCTGACTTCAGACGGCGGCTTTGCGTACGGCAGTTCCTGATCCGGATTTTTTCATCCGGGCCAGCAGAACTTTTCTTGTCGAGGAGAATCGGGGTGCGGCTGCGGCGCGTGGCGGGCAATCCATCCCGGCGGTGTGCCGTCCCAGAAATACATGGAATATCGAAATGTAAGCGGCGCATGTCGAACTGGGTGAAACAGCAGGACCCCATTCGACTCCTCCTCATGTGCACTCGGAGTTCGCTCAGGGCAGGCTCTCCACTGGACTCTCTTCGCTCCGCTCCGGATGACAATATGAATTTGCGGGAGAGGCTCTAGCTTAGCGGGGAATCGCTCATGCGGAAGCGGGTGCGGACATGTTCGGAGAGGAGTTCGATGGCACCGCGGTTGGAGATGGGGTCAGCCTGCGCCAGGTATTTCATGGCTTCCACCAGCAGGCGCTGGCCGTCCACATAACGCGGGTCTGCGGTGCGCTCACGGCGTTTGCGCCCTATATTGGGAGGAACCGGGATCGTAAAAACCTTGGCCATGCAATTCGGGTATCCGGAGTCGATTTCTGAAAGTTCCTCAACCAACAAGACTGGCGCAATTTCAGTATAACGCTCCGCTGGAAGTTTTCAGCCCCCAATTTTGTGAAGATTTCGGCGGAGCTTTCGGCCCTCTCTAGCCTTGCGTCGATATGATTTTGGTCTTCCCCGTGGTTTTGAGCTTGAAAACGGAGTCCGGGATTTTTTCGTTCATCTTGATGTCCGAGTATTTCGCCAGGCGATAGTCGCCGGATGTACCGAAAAAAAACTGCTGTTGCAGCGAAATTCCCCGGCTGGGGTCAATCCAGAGAACGATGTGATCAACGTTGTTGCGCACGTTGACCGTCTTGGGTACCAGGTCGAGTTTGGCGGCGGCCGTGCCATCCACGGCCTCGCTGCCCAAGTATTTGATAGTAAACAGCTTAAGCATGTCGTGTCCGCCGCCGCCGAAGCCCAGGACCAGGAAACTCTCGAAGGCTTCCCGGTTTTTCCCGGTGTTATAAACCGTCACCTGGTCGATTTTAGGCTGGTACACCTGGATCTTGGAGCCGTTGAAGAGTACGTATTTCTGGTCCGGGTCAGTGATATCGGCGGCCATCTGGACTTCGTTATTATTGCCGTGGCGGAAGTACACTTTTCCTTTTTGTTGCTCGTGTTCGTCCACGACTTTTTGATATTGGTCCCACACCACGGTGGCTTCGGTGGTGCGGAATTTTTCGGCGGCGCCGTCCATCTGCCCCAGAACTCGATCCAGGGCGGGATCCGGCGTGGAATCGGCGGGGGCCGCCACCGCGACCACGGTACCCAGGCAGACCAGCGCCAGGGTCCACCGGCACAGTGTCTGCGCGCCGCATTTCATGGTTGCCTCGCTCGGCACAACGGGGGTGCCATGGCTACTCCTTTTGCACCCACACCTTGTAAGTCAGCACCCGGCCCTGACGATCGCGTTGAGCTTCGTACTTTGTGATGCTTACTTCGCCGGCGATGGGCTCGACAATCCGCAGCAGTTCGTGCCGTACCGCCGTATCATCCGTACCCGTAACGGCCGAACCTTCAATCTGGTAGATGAATCCGCCGCCCGGCTCCGGAGTCACAACCACGCCGGTTGGATGCGGATTGCGTTGCACCGGTTTATCGTGGAAGTCGATCCAGAAGGGCGAGAGAAAGACGAACAACAGAATGATAGTGACCATCACGTCGTACTGCAGCGTGCCACGCTCATACGACCAGAGCACGAAGTCGCGAATTGTGCGCCAGATCCTGGACATGGGCACGGAGGGCGTGTCAATGGTGGTCGTCATCCTGGCTTCGGTCAAGTCTTTTCCCATCAAGTCGCTTCCAAGTCTAGGCCTTGGCCGCCGGGCCAGGCAAACGCGCTCGGCCTGGTCAGGCGGGCGCTGGCTGGCCCCTTCCGACTTCGCGCAGGGCAGGTCCGCGGCCACATTAAACCCGGCCCCGCCGATGCACAACTAGAATTTCTTTGGCCGGATGCGATCCGCGCCCATGGCTGGTTGCAGCGCTTCTGGAATCAGGACGCTGCCGTCGGCCTGCTGAAAATTTTCCACGATCGCCACCCAGGTGCGTCCCACCGCCAGCCCGCTGCCATTCAGGGTGTGGACAAATTCGGTCTTGTTCTTTCCTTCCGGACGGTAACGGATGTTCGCCCGCCGCGCCTGGAAAGACTCGAAATTCGAGCACGATGAAATCTCGCGAAACAACTGCTGCCCCGGCAACCACACTTCAATGTCATAAGTCTTGGCCGATGAGAAGCCCATGTCGCCGGTGGAAAGCGCGACTACACGGTAGTGCAAACCGAGCTTTTGCAGTACTTCCTCGGCGTCGTGAGTCAGTTTCTCCAGTTGCTCGTAAGAAGTGTCAGGCCGGGCAAATTTGACCAGTTCAACTTTCTGGAACTGGTGTTGCCGGATGATGCCGCGCACATCCTTGCCATAGGAACCGGCCTCGCTGCGAAAGCTGGGCGTGTAGGCGGTGAGAGAAATGGGCAGGCGTGAAGCGTCCAGCACCTCGTCGCGGTAGAGGTTGGTGACCGGAACTTCCGCGGTCGGAATCAGCCACAGATCTTTTTCGCCGTGGGGAACGCGAAAAAGGTCGGAAGCAAATTTCGGCAACTGTCCCGTGCCATACATGGATTCTGAATTCACCAGGTAAGGCGGCAGCACCTCGGTGTAGCCGTGCTCGCGGGTGTGCAGATCGAGCATGAAATTGGCCAGCGCCCGCTCCAGCCTCGCCCCCAGGTCCCAGTACACCGCGAAACGCGCGCCGGAAAGCTTGGTGGCGCGTTCGAGATCGAGCACGCCCAGCGCTTCACCCAGTTCCCAATGGGGTTTGGGCGTGAAATCGAATTGAGGTGGAGCGCCCCAGCGCCGGACTTCAACATTATCTTCGGGAGTCTTTCCCACGGGCACGCTTTCGTGGGGCAGATTGGGGATGCCGGTAAGAATTTCCTGCAGGCGGACTTCGTACTCTTCCGCCGCTTTCTCCTGATGCTGAATTTGTTCACGCAATTCCTTGGTTTCGGAAATCTGCGCGCCGGCATCCTGGCCGCTCTTCTTCAGCCTGGCGATGTCTTCGGAGGCGCGATTGCGCCGGGCTTTCATGGTCTCAGCTTGGGTGATGGCATGGCGGCGCTGGGTGTCAACGTGATGGAAATCCTTCAGCACCTGGGCCGGATCCATGCCACGCTGGCGCAGCTTTTCTTCCACCAGGGGCAGGTTGTCGCGCACAAAGTTGAGATCGAGCATGAGAGCTAACTACTGTACCGAAAAAGAGGCGAGAAATGCACGCGCGCCATGGCTATGACCACGTGGGGACAGCCGCCCTCGGCTGTCCGGCGGAGCAGGGCTCCGCATTCTGTCTTTAGGCGGCAACACCGGTCGAGCCTTGCTCGACTGGACAGCCGAGGGCGGCTGTCCCCGCGTGGTCGTGGTGTGTGCATGCTGGCAAATAGCCTTGGACGGGCACATCACAGGCTGTAAACTACACCGCGATGAAGCGTCCCCTCCTTTCCCGGACCATCTTGCTCCTCTGTCTGAGCCTTACCGGCACCGGCTTCGGTTCCGCCTACAACGCTCGTCCCAAACTGGTCGTTATTGTCGTCATCGACCAGTTTCGCGGCGATTATCTGGAGCGCTATCGAGACCAGTGGGGCGAAGGCGGTTTCCGTCTGCTGCTCGACCATGGCGCCGACTTTACAGATTGCAACTACGATTACGCCAACACGCGCACCGCGCCCGGGCACGCCACTCTGTTGACCGGTGCATACACGAATGGCCACGGCATCATATCCAACGATTGGTGGGACCCCCGGAAAAAGGCCATGGTCGCGGCGGCGGACGACGATCGGACCACATTGGTCGGCATTCCGGGCAGCTCGCCCGGCTCTTCACCCCACAACTTACTGGCTGACACGCTGGGGGACGAACTCAAACTGGCGACTCAAGGCAAGGCCCGGGTCTTCGGCATCGCGCTCAAGGACCGCGCTTCTGTCCTCCCGGCGGGCTTTGCGGCTAACGGCGCCTACTGGATTGACCGGGCCACTGGCGCCTGGATCACTTCCACCTATTATCGGAGCGAACTTCCCAGGTGGGCGCAGGACTTCAACGACCACAAGCGGGCGGAAAAGTATCTGAACCAGGAGTGGAAGGACAGCAGCGGGAAGGTTCTGCGCAGTACCAGCCCACCTGCCGGGAAACCGGTCAACTTCTACGATCTGGTGGGTTCCACGCCTCTGGCCAACGATTATGAATTTGAATTTGCCCGGGAACTGGTGACCTATGAAAAGCTGGGCAGCGGTCCGGCAACCGATCTGCTGATCATCAGCCTGTCGGCCAACGATATTCTCGGTCACAAGGTAGGCCCGGATTCAGCCGAGATGCAGGCCATGGCGCTGGCCATGGACCGCCAGCTGGCCGGCTTCTTCGAGTTTTTGGGACACCAGATTGGGCTGGCCAACGTGTGGATTGCGCTCTCGGCCGATCATGGCATCGCGCCCCTGCCCCAGTTCGCGGCTGGGTTGCACCTCCCCGCCGCCGAACGTTTCCGGCGATAAGATACGTTCGCAAATCAATAGCGCACTGTCTGCCCGGTTTTCCCACGCCGCTAATTACGTGGAGGACCTGGACTATCCCGTGACCTGGTTGAGCTCGGAAGCCTTCGCGGCGGTAAAAGTGAACGAGCAGGAAGCGGAACACATCGTGGGTGAGGCGCTGAAAACAGCCGGCCTCCGCGCTTATTACACGCGCTCGCAGCTGGAGCGGGGTGATGCCCCCAACACCGCGCTGGGATTGAAGTATCTGCACAGCTATTCCCCGCTCGGCGGGTGGTACGTGCTGGGGGTCCCACCGCCGTTTACCATCGGATTCATCGGTGGGACCGATCACGCCACTCCCTACACATACGACACTCACGTGCCGCTGGCTTTTTATGGCCTGCCCTTTCAACCGGGAACTTACCGTACTCACGTCGAGCCCGTGGATTTGGCCCCGACACTGGCTTCGCTGCTGGGCATCAATGCTCCTTCGCATGCGATCGGCCGAGTGCTGACCGAGGCGCTGGCTCCGCCCAGGCGCGTCCCGACCTCGGCCCATGGAGGCGAGCGGGAGGAGCGGAGCGCGCCTGAGGTTGAGAGGCGTGGCTTCAGACCGGCTGCCGGCTCAGCTGCCGAAGCCGGCCGAAACATGGTTGCGGTGGAGAAAGCCGACCGGACAGTTGTGGAGGGCCCGCGATGACTTCTCCTGCCGCTCCGGCCCCTCCAGACCTTTCCGTGAGTGTTGCCGGAATTCAATTGAAGAACCCAATCATCGCGGCCAGCGGCACCTTCGGATATGGAATTGAGTTCGAGGATGTGGTCCACCTCAACAAGCTTGGCGGCTTTGTGGTGAAAGGACTTTCGGCCCAGCCCATGGCGGGAAATCCACCTCCCCGTCTTTATGAAACTCCGGCCGGGATGCTCAACGCGATCGGGCTGCAAAATATCGGCGCGCGCGCGTTTATCGAGGAGAAGCTGCCCAGGTTGCGGAAGATGAAGAATATCGTGGTCTTCGCCAACGTATTCGGCTATAGCCGCGAAGAGTACGAACGCACCATCGAGATCCTGAATGAAGGCGAGGACATTGCCGCCTATGAACTGAACGTATCGTGTCCCAATACGGTTTCTGGCGGCATACAGTTTGGCAGCGACCCGCGGGCGCTGGATGAAGTCGTGAACACCGCCAAACGGATTTCCCGGCGCCCGCTGATCGTGAAGCTTTCACCCAACGTCACCAGCATCGCGCTGATGGCGCGCGTGGCCCAGGAAGCCGGGGCGGACGCCATCTCACTGGTGAATACTTTCGTAGCCATGGCCATCGACCCTGAAACCCGCAAGCCCCGGATCGCCAACGTGACCGCCGGACTGTCGGGCCCCGCCATCAAGCCCATTGCCCTGCGCATGGTTTACGACGCCTCGCGTGCGGTGAGCATTCCCGTCATAGGAATGGGCGGAATCTCGACTGCCGCCGATATTGTGGAGTTCATGCTGGCGGGGGCGAGCGCAGTGCAGATCGGCACTGCCAGCTACTGGGACCCGGTGGCCACCGAAAAGATCGCCGGCGAACTGGAAGCCTGGTGCGCGGAACGGCATATTGCGCGGGTGGCGGAGTTGACCGGCGCCATGGTCACGGAGTAACAGTCGTCGGTCGTCACTCGTCAGAAAGCTTCGGCTGACGCCCGCCGGACGGGCGGGCTAGATGGCGGCGCTACGGTAAAGCCGTTTCCCCCTTGATACTTTCCGGCCGCTGATCCATCTAATGAGTATCGCTATGAATCGAGAGGAGTCTGTTCAAATGGCCAAAGCCACCTTTGCCGCGGGCTGTTTCTGGGGAGTTGAAGCCGCCTTCCGCCAGCTGCCGGGCGTTACCGCAACCCGGGTCGGATATACGGGCGGGCACCACGCCAACCCGACCTACAAGGATGTTTGCAGCGATCGCACCGGCCACGCCGAGGCGGTCGAAGTGGAATACGACCCGGCTAAACTCTCTTACGAGAAGCTGCTGGAAGTTTTCTGGGAGAACCACGATCCCACCCAACTCAACCGCCAGGGTCCCGATTATGGATCGCAATACCGCTCCGGAATCTTCTTTCACACTCCGGAGCAGGAAAGCGAAGCCCGGTTGTCCAAAGAGCAGCTGGAGAAATCGGGCCGCTTCAAGAAGCCGATTGTGACCCAGATCGTGCCGGCGGTCACGTTCAACGCCGCCGAGGACTACCACCAGCAGTATCTGGAAAAACGCGGACTGGCGACCTGCCACATAAAGTAAGTCTCGCACAGCCCACGTGGGGACAGCCGCCCTCGGCTGTCCCTTTCTTCCTATAGAGAAAATATTTGGGCTGGTCTCGATGTAATAACTGAGCCGAGTTCAGTCGGGGGGGCACCCGGGTTTTCTTGCGGGCACCGGCAGCTTCCCTTATGCTGCCTTGCAGTGCCGCACGCTCCCGATCAGCTTCTGTTGCAACTGCTTGCCATCTTCGTCTCCGCGAAGGTGGTGGGAGAGCTGTTTGAACAGGTAAAGCTGCCTTCGGTTCTGGGCGAAATCCTGGCCGGAGCTGTGCTGGGTCCCTTCGCGCTGGGCTGGATCCACCCCAGTGACACCATCAATTCCGTGGCGGAAATTGGCGCGATTTTTGTGTTGTTCAGCGCCGGACTCGAAACCAGCGCGCAGGACCTGATCCGGGTGGGACGCAAAGCCTTGCTGGTGGCCGTAGCTGGCATTGTTGTTCCCTTCGTGCTGGGATTCGCCTACATGAAATGGCGAGGGGATGCATCCAGCGAGGCGATTTTCGTGGGCGCGGCCATGGTCGCGACCAGCGTCGGAATCACGGCGCGGGTGCTGGCCGACTTGCATGTGCTGGCAACGCGCACCGCCAAGATCATCCTGGGCGCGGCCGTCTTCGACGACATCCTGGGGATGGTGCTGCTGGCAGTGGTGGCTGGGCTGGCCTCGAGCGGCGGACTGGAGTGGATCCATCTTAGCGTTCTGTGTCTCGAAGCGGCCGCGTTTACCCTGTTCATGATTTTCGTGGCGCCGCATATTGTCCGCAAGATCCAGCCCAGGATGGATCGGCTATCCACCCAGCATGCTCCGCTGATCGTTGCCCTGGGCCTGTGCCTGGCGCTTTCATGGCTCTCGGCAAAAATCGGCATGGCAGCCATCATCGGCGCTTTTTTCGCCGGCCTGATGTTTGCCGACTACGCTCCCCGCTGGGATCTGCGCCCGCGGGTGGGAGGCATCACCGAGTTTCTGGCGCCGTTCTTCTTTTTCACCATCGGCGCGCGTCTCAACGTCCACCTGTTTACGGGAAACATTTTGTGGACCGCGATTGTGATTTCGCTTTTGGCCATCGTTTCCAAGGTGGTGGGATGCGGGCTGCCGCTCTGGCGCGATGGCTGGATCAGCGCGCTGCAGGTGGGCGTAGGCATGATGCCGCGCGGCGAAGTCGCCCTGATCGTGGCACTGGTCGGACTGCAATCGCAGATCGTGCTGCCTTCGACGTATGCCATCGTCGTCTTTATGACTGCGGTGACTACGATCCTCGCGCCGCCGGTTTTGAGATATCTGTTTCGCGGCGAGATCAAACCAGCCTAGAACCACGTGGGGACAGCCGCCCTCGGCTGTCCGGTCGAGCAAGGCTCGACGGGTTTTGTTTGCTACCAGAGATAGCGGAGCTTCGCTCCGCCGGACAGCCGAGGGCGGCTGTCCCCACGCGGTCTCCGGTTATAATTCACGGTTCCATTGGGTGAGGAGAATTCATGACTCTTGCAGGCCGGGTTGCGCTGGTGACGGGTGCGTCGCAAGGCATTGGCCGGGCCTGCGCCCTGAAGCTCGCCCACTCCGGGGCCACTGTGGCGCTGGCGGCGCGCAGCCAGGAAAAGCTGCAGGAAGTGGCGAATGAAATCGCCGCGGCGGGAGGCGCCGCCACGATTTTCCCGCTGGACGTCGGCGATGAAGAGCAGATCAAGGCCACCTTCAAGGCCGCGATCAGTCAGCTCGGCAAGATTGACATCCTGGTGAACAACGCCGGAATTACCCGCGACCAACTCGTCATGCGGATGAAGCGCGCCGACTGGGATGCTGTCCTCAACACCAACCTGACCTCGGCCTATCTCTGCACCCAGCAGGCAATCACTTCGATGCTGAAGCAACGCTGGGGCCGGATCGTCAACGTCACTTCGATTTTCGGACAGACCGGCCAGGCCGGCCAGGCCAACTACTCCGCTTCAAAAGCCGGGCTGATCGGGCTGACCATGGCCATTGCCCGTGAAGTAAGCTCGCGGAACATCACCTGCAACGCCGTGGCGCCGGGTTTCATCGAGACCGCCATGACTTCCGGACTGGGCGATGAGTTCAAGCAGAACGCAGTGAAGATGATCCCGCTCGGCCGCGTGGGTACGCCCGAAGAAGTGGCGAGCGCGGTGGCGTTTCTGGCGTCGGAAGAAGCGGCGTACATTACCGGACACGTGCTGAACGTGAACGGCGGCATGTTAATGGGCTAGACAGAAAAGTTTCTCCCTGTCATCCCGGCCGGAGCGGAGCGCAGCGAGCGCAGTGGAGGGACCTGCTTCTGGTCCCCACGCCGCATGGGAAGTTTAAGGAATGAAAGCGTGGTCAATCCCAGACTTACCCTGAGGCAGGCGGAATCGCCTGACCAGATCGCTCAGGCTCGTGAGCTTTTTCTCGAGTATGCTGAATCGCTCGGCTTTAGCCTGTGCTTTCAGAGTTTCGATCAGGAACTTGCGGGCCTTCCGGGAGAATACGCCCCTCCGGATGGCCGCTTGCTGCTGGCTGAATACCGCAGGGAACTGGCGGGTTGCGTCGCGCTGCACAAACTCGAATCCGGAATTTGCGAGATGAAGCGCCTCTATCTTCGCCCTCAACTGCGTGGCCGGGGCGTGGGACGAGCGCTGGCCGAAGGCGTGATCGCCGAAGCCCGGACGATCGGATACCGGAAGATGCGCCTCGATACGGTCGAGCCGGTGATGCCGAACGCGGTAGCCATGTACCGCCGGCTGGGATTCGTGGAGATTGGCCCCTATCGCGCTAATCCGATTGACGGGGCGCTGTATATGGAATTGGCTCTATAAAAAGCGAGGGCGGAACGCCGGCGCTACGAGGAACCTCAATATGAAATTGGCTTGCTTGTTTCTCTCTCTCGTATTTTCGATTTCGAGCGTTGCGGCGACCAGCAAAAACGTCTCCTACAAGAGTGGCGATGAGACCGTGCAGGGCATCCTGTACACGCCGGAGGGAAAAGGTCCATTCCCGGCGCTGGTGGTCATCCACGAGTGGTGGGGGCTGAACGATTGGGTCAAGGAGCAGGCCTCGCGGCTGGCCGACGAAGGTTATGTGGCCCTGGCCGTCGATCTTTACCGGGGAAAAGTGGCAACCACGCCCGACGAGGCCCATGAGATCATGCGCGGCGTTCCCGAAGACCGGGCGGCGCGCGACTTGCGGGCGGCGGTTGAATTTTTGAAATCGCAATCGAAGGTGAAGCCAGACCGGATCGGCTCCATCGGCTGGTGCATGGGCGGCGGATACTCGCTTGATGTAGCGCTGCAGGAGCCCACGCTGGCCGCGGCCGTCATCAACTATGGCCACCTGGCAGCGGATGCGGCCTCGCTCAAGAAGATTAACGCTTCAGTACTGGGCATCTTCGGCGGACAGGACCGCGGCATCCCGGTGGATGACGTAAAGAAGTTCGAGCAGGCCCTGAAACAACAGGGGAACAAAGTGGAAATTGTGATTTATCCCGATGCCGGGCATGCCTTTGAGAATCCCAACAACAAAACCGGCTACCGCGCCGCCGACGCTGCCGACGCATGGCAGCACACCACCAGCTTCCTGGCCGGGACGCTGAAAAAATGATCGGGCCCAACAGAAATTATGGTGGACTCGGGGGTAATGCATTACCAAACTGCTGTAAGGGGTGACCTTCCCGGGTGGAGTTCGCGCTTTACTTCATCACCGGTTGTGGTGCAACGAAATTCCTCTTGCCAGAAGGTACTACTCTGGTTACTATGCACGTCATCCTTGGGGGTTCGCTTTGGTTGCTTTCTCAATGAACATCGGCGAGACCATCCGAAACTACCGGCTGCAAAAAGGCATGTCCCAGGGCGACATTGAAAAGCGCACCGGCCTGCTGCGCTGCTACCTGTCGCGGGTGGAGAACGGCCATACCATTCCGTCGCTCGATACCCTGGCCAAGATTGCCGGGGCCATGGAAATCGCGCTCTCACAGTTTTTCTCCGAGTCCGGACACAGCAACGGCTCCAAGAACCTTCCCACACTGTCCGATGATGAAGTCCGCTTCCTGAGCCAGATTCGCCGTTATGCCGTGAGCCTCAACGACAGCGACCGCAAGCTGGTGCTGGCCATGGTCAAGAAGATGGCGGCGAAGTAAGAGGGCAGACCTCAGACCCCGGACATCGGACCTCAGCAAATCTTCTACGAAGTCTTCATCCCTGACCTGGAACAGGGCAGGACGGCCAACCGGCACCTTGGCTGAAGTCTGAGGTCCGACGCCCGGGGTCCGACAGCCCTTTGGGTACTTTCGTTCTATCCCTTTTGTGGCCAATGGGAATCTCGTTCCCCGGCCTGCCAGCCCCTAGACTGTCTGTGGAGAATCCCGGGTGACCATCGACGAAGAACTGACCGTGCTCGATACCCAGCTGCGCCGGCTGAAGATTGAGTACGAGATTTATTTCAGCAATCCGCACAAGCGCCCCCCTACCGATGTCGAATGGAAGGTGCTCTCCCTGCTGCGCAAATTCAGCGACGGCGGTCGCATGAGCTTTTCGCAACGCTTCCGCTACAACGAAATTGCGCAACGCTATGCCATCTACAGCGATCTGTGGCGCAAGAAGAACCGCATTCGTGAAGAAGGCTACCGCCGTCCCCAGGACGCGCTACTCTCGGTCCAGGGTGTGCGGGTGGAGGAGCATGAACCGGAACACAAAGTTTACGGGGTAGGCCATGCGGCTGCGGCCGCCGCCGCGGCTGCCGAGCCGGTCGAAGCCAAGCCCTTCAGCATGCAGTGTGGCGACGCCCGCGCCGAACGCGACAAGGTGCAGAAACTCTACCAGGTACTCACCGATGCCAAAAAGAGATCAGGCGAATCCGTCTCCGGCAACCTCGACAGTTTTGCCTCCTTCGTGCAGAAGAAGACCGAACAGATCCGCAAACAATATGGCTGTGACCTGGTGGAATACACGGTCGAAATGCAGAGCGGCCAGGTAAAGCTCAAGGCCAAGGCGAAGACGTAGTCATCAGTCGTCGGTCATCAGTCGTCAGCACGCCTACTTCAGTCGTTATCACCACAACCCAGGCATTTTGTGGCGCCGGCGTCTCGCCGGCTGTCGGGCGGGCATCCTGCCCGTCCCCGGGGGCAAGATGCCCCCGAGCCAGCCGGCAGGGCCTGCCCTGAGCGAACTCGAAGGGATGCCCGCGCTACAAAAGCGCTGACGACCGATGACTGATGACCGACGACTGCTGTTAGAATTTCTTCCTGCCTTCCCAGGCACATTCCCAGTTCATTCGAGGTCTGCCATGTCCGCGACCCAGACGAAAATTCAGCGCGCCATCCTCAGCGTGACCGACAAGACGGGGCTGGTGGAGTTTGCCCGCAAACTTGCCGGCTTGGGAGTGGAACTCATTTCGACCGGGGGCACAGCGAAGTTGTTGCGCGATTCCGGGATCGGCGTCAAGGATATTTCCGAGCTGACCGGCTTTCCCGAAATGCTCGACGGACGGGTGAAGACGCTGCATCCCAAAGTGCATGGGGGCATCCTGCACCGGCGCGAGATGGCTTCACACCGCAGCTCCGTTGCCGAACACGGCATTCAACCGATCGACATGGTAGTGGTCAATCTTTACGCCTTCGAGAAAACCGCGGCCAAGCCGGGCGTGCCGTTTGAAGACCTGATCGAAAACATCGATATTGGCGGACCGTCGATGATCCGCTCGGCGGCCAAGAATTTCCATGATGTTGCGGTCGTCACCTCGCCCGCCGATTACAACGCGCTCGCCGAAGAGATGGCCGCGTCGGGCGGAGCGCTCTCCGCGGCCACCAAGTGGCGTCTGGCCCAGAAGGCCTTTGCGACTACGGCAGCCTACGATTCGGCCATCGCGTCCACACTTGAGCGGGTCAGTGCCAACGGCCATTTCGAGTTTCATCCCGAAGCAGGCTTTCCCCAGAACCTCCGCCTTTCCTTTAGCAAGGTCATGGACCTGCGCTACGGGGAGAATCCTCACCAGAAGGCGGCGATGTACAGCGATGGCTCG
Source organism: Terriglobia bacterium (assembly GCA_963757835.1). Lineage (GTDB taxonomy): Bacteria > Acidobacteriota > Terriglobia > Terriglobales > Acidobacteriaceae > JAIQFF01. Next base: position 137,974 of record CAVWSP010000001.1, read on the forward strand.
GGGAGCGGGGTGGCCAACGGCCGCCAGATACAGGGCAAGGAACTCTCCTACAACAACATTGTGGATTTGCAGGCCGCGTGGGACCTGGCCCAGGAATTTGACGAGACTGTCTGCGCCATCATCAAGCACACCAATCCTTGCGGCACTGCCACCGGCAAGAGCCTGGCTGAGGCCTACCGGAAAGCGCTGGAGTGCGATCCGGTGTCGGCTTTCGGCGGCGTGATTGGAGTGAATCGCGTGGTGGATGGCGAGGCCGCGGAGGAGATGGCCAAGCTCTTTCTCGAGGTCATCGCGGCCCCGGGGTTCGACGATGCCGCCAAAGCCAAATTCGCCGCCAAGAAGAACCTGCGCCTGGTCGAAATCAGCCACGCTCCGCAGAAGTGGGTGCTGAAAAATGTCTCCGGCGGCATTCTGGTGCAGGATAACGATACCCGCGTGCTCCAGGAAGCCGACCTCAAGATTGTCACGAAGCGACAGCCAACGCCCGAGGAGAAGCGCGCCCTCTTATTTGCCTGGAAGGTTTCCAAGCACGTGAAGTCGAATGCGATTCTTTACGCCCGCGACGGGCAAACCGTGGGCGTCGGCGCAGGCCAGATGAGCCGGGTCGATGCCTGCAAGATCGGCGCCATGAAGGCGGTGCTGCCGCTGCAGGGAACGGTGGCCGCCTCCGACGCGTTCTTCCCCTTTCCCGACGGAGTAGAGGAAATCGCCAAGGTCGGCGCCACCGCCATCATTCAGCCCGGCGGGTCGGTGCGCGACCAGGAGGTCATTGAAGCCGCCGACCGGTTGGGCCTGGCCATGATCTTTACGGGCGTGAGGCACTTCAGGCACTAGAGTCTCCGCCAGTGTCATCCTGAGCGAAGGCATGGCATTCGCTTGCGAATGCGATGCTTCAGTCGAAGGACCCCTACCAGCTTGCGGTACTGATGTTATGGAGGAACGTGGGGGACGCCGCGGGTGAGAGGTCGGCAGCGCGTTTGTGGAGCTCATAGGGGGTCCTTCGACTGCGTAGCGCCTCGCTGCGCGAAGCCGCTACTGCGCTCAGGATGACAAACAATTCTTTACATTCCTCAACATGGGAAGATGGTGTCAATCCTGTTAGTCCCTGTACTTCCGATCATTACCGGCCCGGTTCCGTGGCCTCCTTTTTCACGCCCTTGCCCCAGCACGGTTTACAATGAAAAGCACCCACCAGCAGCGGTTCGGCATCCAACCGCTATGCTTTGGGAGGGCCGAAGGTTCTCGATGAAAAGTATTTATTGCGCTCTTATTCTTTTGCTGGCCGTCCCTGCCGTTTCCGCGGAGCAAACTCCGGCTGCGGATTCCAAAGCAACGCCCGCGTCCGCGCCCCGCAAGCTCGACAAAGCGGCGGCGTACTACCACTACACCCTGGCCCATATGTACGAGGAGCAGGTGGCGGTGTACGGCCGCAGCGAGCTGGCCAATAAAGCCATTGAGGAATACCGGCTGGCCATCGATGCCGATCCTACTTCCGAGTATCTGACTTCGGCGCTGGCCGAGCTTTATGCCAAGACCGGGCGTATTCGGGATGCCGTCCTCGAAGCCCAGGACATCCTGAAGCGCGATCCCAACAACCTGGAAGCCCACAAACTGCTGGGACGGATTTATCTGCGCTCGCTGGGGGACGTCCAGGCAGGGCAGGGTTCGCAGAACGTGCTCAAGCTGGCCATCGACCAGTACGAACAGATCATCAAGATCGAGCCCGACAATGTTGACGATCACCTTCTGCTGGGACGCCTCTACCGGCTGAACAATGACCTGCAGAAGGCCGAGGGTGAGTTCAAAACCGCCGTCAAGCTGGATCCCGATTCTGAAGAAGCGGTGACCACGCTGGCCTACCTCTACAACGAAGAAGGCGATACGGCCCGCGCCGGCGAAGTGCTGAGTTCCATCCCGGACGCCTCCCGCTCCGCCAAACTCTACTCGGCGCTCGGCTACACCTACGAACAACAGAAGCAGTACAAGAACTCGATCACCGCCTACAGGAAGGCGATTGAGCTCGATCACGACAATCTGGACGCCATCCGCGGCCTGGCCCAGAACCTGATGAATGACGGCCAGACGGATGCCGCGCTGGAGCAGTACAAGATCATTGCCGACGCGAATCCCGAGGATGCGCAAACCTACCTGCGCATGGCGGAGATTTACCGCAAGAGCGGCAAATTCGATCTGGCGCTGGACAGCCTGAAGAAGGCAGGATCGATGGTGCAGGACTCGATCGAGGTCCCTTACAACATAGCCGCCGTTTACCAGGCCCAGGGCCGTTACGACGAAGCGATCCAGGTATTGCAGGACCTGCTCAAGAAGACGGAGAAGACCGACAACAGCTACACCCAGTCCGAGAAAAATAACCGCTCGGTCTTTTTGGAACGCCTGGGAACGATTTATCGCGACAACAAGAACGACGCCCAGGCCATTGAGACGTTCAGAAAGATGCTGGTGCTGGGCGACGAAAATGCCGAACGCGGCTACCAGCAGGTCATCGATACCTACCGCGAGGCCAAGCAGTGGCAGCAGGCCACGGACACGGCCAAGGAAGCGGTACAAAAGCTGCCCAATAATCGCAGCCTGAAGATGGTGTACGCTGCCCAGCTCTCCGACATGGGCCAGGCGGATGCCGGATTGCAGCAGGTCAAATCGCTGCTCAAGGGCACGCCGGAAGACCGCGACGTTTACATCACGCTCTCCCAGATGTACAGCCGTCTGAAGCGTTGGCCCGAGGCCGAAGCCGCTCTCGACAAGGCTGAAGAGCTATCGACGAAGGATGAAGACAAGCAGTATGTGTACTTCCTGCGCGGCTCGACCTACGAACGCCAGAAGAAATATGATCCCGCGGAAGAGATGTTCCGCAAAGTCCTGGCGGGCGACCCGCAGAACGCGACTGCGCTTAACTATCTCGGCTACATGCTGGCCGACCGCGGGATCAAGCTGGACGAGGCCCTGGGCCTGATCAAGAAAGCAGTCGATCTTGATCCCGCCAACGGCGCCTATCTCGATTCGCTGGGCTGGGCCTACTTCAAGCTGGGCAAATACGAGTCGGCGGAAGATACGCTGATCAAAGCGTCGCAGCGCATCGGGACTGATCCCACGGTGCAGGACCACCTCGGCGACCTCTATCAGAAGACCGGCCGCCTCAAGCTGGCTGCGGCCCACTGGGAGCGCGCGATTACGGAGTGGAACAAGACCGTGGCCGCCGAGGTTGACCAGAACGACCTGGCCCGGGTGCAGAAAAAACTGGAATCGGCCAAGATGAAGCTGGCCAAGGAAGACTCCGAGAACAAGTAGCCAACTGAGATCGTGTGGGGACGGGTCTTCGACCCGTCCGGGCCGAGCGAAAGCTCGGCTTTCTTTTTGTATTCAGATAAGCCTTATCGCGAGACCCATGTCTCTCCAAAAAACGGAGAGACGAGGGTGGGGTGGAGAAAAGCAATGAGTGACGTGCTCATTCGGCAGGCCACGCTCGACGACATTCCTGCATTGTTGCGCCATCGCCAGGGTATGTACGAAGACATGGGCTACAACGACCCCGTGGCCCTGTCTGCGATGGTTTCGACCTGCACGCCCTACCTGGAGGCAGCGCTGGCGAACGGTACGCTGCATGGCTGGCTGGCATGCGTGGGCGACCAGATTGTCGCTGGCGGCGTGGTGTTGGTCAGCCCGTGGCCCAGCCATCCTTATGACGGCCAGTGCCGCCGCGCGACGATCCTGAACATGTACACTGATCCGCCATTTCGACGCCGGGGCATTGCCCGCAGGCTCATGCAGACCATGATTGCCTGGTGCCGCGAGCAGGGCTTCGTTCACGTCACTTTGCATGCCAGCGACAAAGGTCGTCCGCTGTACGAGAGTCTGGGATTCGAAGCGACCAACGAGATGCGTTTGAAGTTGAGTACTTCGTAGCGCCGCCGTCCCGGCGGCTGTCCGGTGGGCGTCCCCGCCCACCGCGATGGGAGGGCAAGATGCCCTCCCGACAGCCGGCAGGATGCCGGCGCTACCCAATGCTAGACTTCCCCTATGCTGGCCGACTACGCCGTGCGGGTTGAACAATCCCGCGGACGCCGCATTCCCGAGCCCCAGCACCCCTACCGCGACGACTTTCAGCGCGACCGCGACCGCGTAATCCATTCCCGGGCGTTTCGCCGGCTGGAAGCCAAGACCCAGGTTTTTACCCGGCGTTTCTCCGATCATTTCCGCAACCGCCTGACCCACACCCTCGAAGTGGCGCAAATCGCCCGCACCATCGCCGGCCAGCTCGGGCTGAATGTGGATTTGGTCGAGGCCCTGGCCCTGGTCCACGATGTAGGTCATCCACCCTTCGGACACGCCGGCGAGAAAGCGCTGGACGCTGTCATGCGCGAGCACGGTCTGTTCTTTGACCACAACCTGCACGCCCTGCGCATTGTCGAGGACTTCGAGCTGCGTTATGCCGCCTTTCGCGGGCTCAATCTTACTTTCGAGGTGCGCGAAGGCATCATCAAGCACTCGCACGATTATTCCGTCGAGCAGTTTCCCGAGCTGGAGGAATACTTGCTCGATCAGCGTCCGCCGCTGGAAGGCCCAGCTCATCGATCTGGCCGACGAAATCGCCTACGACACAGCCGATCTCGACGACGGTTATGAGGCCCGCCTGCTCACTCTTCCGCAGATCCGCGACGGTGTGCCGGGATTCGATGGTTTTTATGGCGAGGCCGAGCGCGCCTATCCCCATGCCATGGAGAAGCTGAAGTTCAACGAAGCGGTGAAACGGATTCTGGATCGTATGGTGGGCGACCTGATCCGCAATCTGCAAAGCCGAATCCAGGCGTCCGGCATCCGCAATCTGCAGGATGTCCGCGTCTTCCCGCAACGGCTGGCCACCTTTAGTGCGGAGGTTGAAGAGGAAAGGCGGCGCACCAAGGAATTTCTCTACCAGAATCTCTATTTCAGTGCCGCGCTGGAGCCGGAAAAGAACGACGCGGAGCGCGTGATCCGGGAGCTCTTTGAATTCTGGATGGCGAAACCGGAGAGCCTGCCGCAGAGCTATCAGGAAAAAGCCGGGCAGGAATCACTGCCGCGTGTGATCTGCGACTACATCGCGGGCATGACTGACAATTTTATCTACGAGCAGTACGAGAAGTATTGCGGAAACAAATAATCGCGTAGGCCCGGACGCCTCGTCCGGGCGGGCGAGCGCAGCTCGCCGAGGTTTTTTCTTGTTCGGGAGGAAAAAAACAGCCGGGCTTTGCCCGGCCGGGCGGGTGAGGGCACCCGCCGCTACGTGGTTTACGGTGCGCTCCAGGTCACGCGATATATCACCCCCGCGGAATCGTCGCTGACGTACAAAGCTCCGTCCGGACCGACCACCAATCCTACCGGGCGCCCCATCCATTTTCCCTTCTTGGTTTCTCCCGGGCGGATCCATCCGCTGATGAAATCTTCGGGCGGACCCTGCGCTTCGCCTTTGTCGTTGAACTTTATGCGGACCACTTTGTATCCGGTGGGCACGCTGCGGTTCCATGATCCGTGAAAAGTTACGAACAGACTTCCGCGATATTCCGGGGGAAACATTTCGCCGTTGTAAAACAGCAAACCGAGCGGAGCCGAGTGCGCCTGCATCTCGACGGCGGGAGCAATGGTCTTCGAGCAGTCATAGTCGCTGCTCTGGGAGCGGTCCGGAACGCGGTTGCCGTAGCAGTAGGGCCAGCCGGCATTGCCGCCGCGCGGGCCGAGATCGTTGACTTCTTCGGGCGGCAGGTCGTCACCCAGCCAGTCGCGGCCGTTGTCGGTGGCCCAGATGGTGCCGGTCTTCGGGTTGACCGTCAACCCAACGGCATTCCTGAGGCCTGAAGCAAAAGTACGTTCGCCGCTTCCGTCTTCGTTGTACTCAGTCACGGCGGCGCGGCGCTTGTCGTCTTCCACGCAGACATTGCAGCTTGACCCGACCGCGACATACATCCTGCCGTTGGCAAAAAGAATGGTGCGAGTCGAATGCCCGCCGCCGCTGCCGGGAAGGTCTGCGATTTTTTGGCCTTTGCCAACCCGCAATTGGGCCTCGTCCCAGGCGTAACTCCGGACCGCGTTGATCTCCGCGATGTAGAGTTTTCCCTTGCGAAAGGCAATGCCATGCGGCGCATTCAGGCCTGACAGTACGGGGACTGCTCGGTCCGCGCGGCCGCTGTGGTCTGCATCCGGCAGGGCCAGCACAGTGCCGTCGCTGGTATCAGTCACCAGCAGCACTCCGCCCGGGCTGAAAGCCATCCCCCGTGCATTGGGCACGTTGGCAAAGACCGCAACCCGGAAGCCTGGCGGTAATTTCAGCCGGCTTAAATCGAGCTTTTCGGCGTGGTTGCAACCGAGCAATGGCAAAAGGATGAGGGCGGAAATCCAGGAGCCCATCAGAACAGCGGCTGCGTGAATTTGGCGCGGCGAAAAGACGTTCCGGAAGCGATTGACGGGCTCTACAGTTGTTACCTGATTACCGCAATTTTTTGCAGCCATGGCCACACGCAGTTTTTATATCAGATTTCGCCAAAATTACCCGGCATTGCGTTTTTTGCCTGCTTTCGCGCCGCTGGCGGCGTTACAATGTGTTGTGAGCTAACGACTTAGATTTAGCCTGGTTTGGCATTCCACCTGTTATACACAGAGCAGGCGTCAAGCGGTTTGAGGACGCCAATATTTTTGTATTTTTGCTGGAGCGGAGCTTGATGCTCCCCCACCTGGAGGACGTAGAAATGAAGAATCGTATGTTTGTAGCGCTGCTTCTGGCCGGTGTGCTGGCGCTTCCCGCTCTGGCGCAGCAGGCCGCTCCTACCACGCAGGACCAACCCGCTGCCGCCGCTTCCGGCGCGAGCGGCAAGCCCGCTCTGCAGCCTGACACGCATGAAGGTTTCTGGGGAAAGATCAATCCCTTCGCTCGCAAGAAGTATGTGCAGCGGCAGACCGCTCCCATTCGTGACCGCGTCAACGAACTGGATGAACTCACCTCCTCGAACACCAAGATGATCAAGGACACCGATTCGCGCGCTCAGGATGGTATCCGCCTGGCCTCGACCAAGGCCACCGAAGCCGACCAGCACGCGATTGACGCCGGCAACAAGGCCCAGATGGCGCAGCAGACCGCGACCCAGGCCAACACCCGTCTCACCACGGTGGAACAGGTGGTAGGCAACATCGATCAGTACAAGGCTTCCACGCAGACCGAGATTCGCTTCCGTCCCGGCCAGAGCGTGCTGAGCAAGAACGCCAAGACTGCCCTTGACGATATGGCGACGCCGTTAAAAGAACAGCGCGGCTACATCATCGAAGTGCAGGGCTTTTCCTCCGGTCACGGCCAGACCGCAATCGCCACTTCGCAGAAGATGGCGGACGCGGTAGTGCGTTACCTGGTGCTCAATCACGAGATTCCGGTCTATCGGATCTATGTGGTTGGCATGGGCAATGCCCCTGTGCCCACGGCTGCGGGCGATGATGCCAAGACCAAGCGCACCAGCGGTGGACGCGTCGAAATCAGCCTCCTGAAGAACGACCTGGAAACGCTGGCTTCAACCAGTGCTGCCCCGGCTCCCGCGAGCCAGGACCAGCCCGCGCCCCCGAAATAGTTGATTCAGGCCGAGGGACCGAAAGGTCCGTCGCCCTCCCCCGAAAAAGCCTTCCGCGCAAGCGGGAGGCTTTTTTACTGCATGGCAGATTGCAGATGTGAGATTTCAGAATCAGTCGCTCGCTCTTCGTAGCGCCGGCGTCCCGCTGGCTGTCCGGAGGGCATCCTGCCCTCCGTTATTTTTGCCGCCCAACTCCGGATGAAATTCAAATCTGAAATCAACAATCTGAAATCTGCAATCGCCTTCCGTATAATCCAACCCCGTGTCCGTTACCGCGAAGTCCGCGCTGCGCAAAGCCGGCCTGTTCTACTTCGTCTGGGTAATGTTCTCGTACTGCACCGGCGGCCCCTTTGGCCTCGAGGACATGATCACCACCTCGGGGCCCGGCATGACCCTGATCTTCCTCCTGGTGATCCCGTTTTTCTGGTGCATTCCCGTCTCTCTGGTTTCCGCCGAACTGACGACCGCCATGCCGGTTGAAGGCGGCTTCTATCGCTGGGTGCGCGCCGGCTTCGGAGATTTCTGGGGATTCCTCGCGGGCTGGTGGAACTGGTGCGCGTCGTTCCTGCTGGGCAGCGTGTATGCAGTTCAGTTCGCCGACTACATGGGCTTCTATTTTCCCGAGCTCACGGGATGGAGGCATTACATCGTTTCGCTCGCCATCGTCGCCGTGATCACTTACATCAACGTGCGCGGCATTCAGATGGTGGGGAAATTTGCCACCGTGCTCGAACTCTTCATCCTGCTGCCGGTGCTGGTGCTGGTGGTCATCGGACTGGCCAAGTGGCATCACAATCCGTTTGTTCCGGTCATCCCTCCGCATCAGCCAACATTCCACGTGTTCGGGGTGGGATTGGCGCTGGGGCTGTGGCTGTATTCCGGGTACGAGCAGTGCTCGACCGTGGCGGAAGAAGTGGACAACCCGCGTCGCAGCTATCCGATGGCCCTGGCGCTGGTAGTGCCCATGTCGATCGCGGCTTACTTCCTGCCTACCCTGGCTGCGCTGGCGGCGCTGGGGAATTGGGAGAGCTGGCACACCGGATTCTTCCCCACGGCGGCCCAACTCATCGGAGGGCGCTGGCTCGGCGCCTGGATGTCCCTGGCTGCCATGATCACCTACGTGGCGCTGCTCAACAGCACGATCCTGACCTCGACGCGCATGCCCTTCGCCATGGCCGAGGATGGCTACCTGCCGCATGCACTTACCGGCCAACACCCGCGCTATGGCACGCCGTGGATTGCGATTGTCGTGTCGGCCGTGGTGTACGGGCTGCTGTCTCTGCATTCTCTGGTGCAGCTGATCAGCATTTACAACTGGCTGCGGGTCGCAACCACGGTCATGACCGTGCTCGCCGCCTGGCAACTGCGCCGCAAGAAGCCGGACATGCCGCGGCCGTTCGTCATTCCCGGGGGGCGCGCGGGGCTGATCTACTCCGTGGGCGCGGTGCTGATCATGAGCGCAGTCGCGCTGCTGGGCAGCGACCGCTACGGTTTACTCTGGGGGCCGGCGGCGCTGGGGCTGGGGCCGCTGGTGTACTTCGCGCTGCGCGCGGCCAAACAGCCAGCATGACCTCGAGCCACGTAATTCAACTTACCCAATCCTTGAACTTGTACCAGCCGCCGGCTAACGGCAGGAACCAGGGCTTGCCGTTGTACAGCCCGAGCGGCGCGCCGGGGAAGGGAATCCCAACGAATGGGTTGTCGGGCTTCTGGCCGGCGATCAGGTGCGCCATTTGCTGGCCTTGCCAGGTGGCCATGGCGACACCGTGTCCGGCGTATCCGACAGCATAGTAGATTCCATCCATTTGCCCGGCATGCGGCATGATGTCGAAGGCGAAGTCCAGCGTGCCTCCCCAGACGTATTCGACTTTCACATCGCGCAGCTGGGGATAAACATCGATCATGCCGCGCCGCAGAATCTCCGCGCTCTTGCGGATCGAATCCCGGGTCTCGGGAAAGAAGGCCGCCCGGCCGCCGAAGAGCATGCGCCGGTCGGGCGTCAGGCGATAGTAGTAGAGATAATTCTTGGAGTCGTAGATCATGCGATTGCGCGGGCTCAACTCGCGCGCCAACGCCTCTGGCAGAACTTCCGTGGTGATGATGTAGGAGCCAATGGGAATGAGCTTTTTGCGCAGCGCCGGAGTCGCCGATCCGGTGTAGCCGCTGGTACCGACGAACACCTCGCGCGCCCACAGCGCGCCGCGAGAGGTGGTGATTCGCCAGCGCTGTGATCCATGCTGGTCCTCGCGTTCAATTTTCTCCACTCGCGCATTTTCACAAACAGCCGCGCCCGCCTTGATCGCTGCCCGGGCCAGTCCGGCCACGTATCTCGCTGGATTCAATCCGGCGCTGACTTCATCCACCATCCCTCCATGGTAGATAGACGACCCGATCTCGGACTGCAGTTCGGATCGCGGCACGACGCGCAGTTGGTGATTGAATTCCCGCGCGATCACTTCCGCCTGGCGGGCGTAGTCGTCAAAGTGCTTTTGCTTGCAGGCGACTTCGAGATGCCCGCTGCGTAGAAAATCGCAATCGATCTTTTCCTCGTTGACCAGGTGTTCCACGCAATCAATTGTCGCCAGTGACGCAGCGTACATGCGCTGTGTCCGCTCCCGGCCATACATCGAAATCAGCTTGTTGACGCCCAGCTTGAGCCCGGTAAGGACCATGCCGCCGTTGCGCGAACTGGCGCCCCAGCCGATGGTCTCAGCCTCGAGAACGGCAACCTTGGCCCCGAGCTTCGCCAGCGTCCTCGCTGCCGAGAGCCCGGTGAAACCGCCTCCAATAATGGCCACGTTAACCCCGCCGGGAAGCGGAACCGCCGGGTCAGTCTTCGGCATTTCTACCGTTGTTGACCAGAAGTTTTGTTCCTGGATGGGCATGCTTTCCTCTTCCGCGTAGCATTGTATTGCACCCTTCAGGCGCCAGGACGCAGGGAACTCCGGTAACTTTGCCTCTCGCACGGCCGGTGCTAGCATTTGCCGACAAAGAGTCAGTCCTAATGGCGGCGTTCGGGCTGCCACGTGCGGGAAGGTTTTGATGATTTGCGCAAAGGCACTGCTGACGAAAGCACTGCTGTTCAGCCTGCTGACAGCCACTTATGCCCTCGCCGCGCCGCAGGATAGTTCCTCCACAGGCGGCGGACAGAAACCAGTCAAATCATTGGGAGAAATAGCCAGAGAGGCGCGGAAAAATAAATCAGCCGAAGCCAAGACGGTCATCACGGACGAAAACCTCGACGTAAAACGAGGGCCGTTGCCGAAGTTGAACCTGGAGGGTCCCGAAAACTTTGACGCGATCGTCCAGGCCGTCGGCGACTACAAGGCCAAGCACAGTGCCCAGGAGACGGAGCAGGTGCTGCACGACTGGTACAGCGAGTACGATTCCATGCTCGCCACAATGTTCCGCGAAAACCTGGAACTGCAGACCTTGCGTGATTCGAACACCTACTACAGCAACGAAAGTTGCAGCCAGGGTGTCAATTACAAGAAATGCATCGAGCGTCAAAGGGCCGAAGCACTGGGCAGCCGACAGGATCGCTCAGTGATGAAGGATAACTGGGCCGTGACTTACCGTGTCCAGACCGGCATCACGCGCGTCGGCGAGGGTATGAGCCGGTATAACCTGCGGTATGATTGGTGGAAGGTGCGGTACATTAACAGCAATTTCTGACCGTCTCTGTTTCCGCAGCTTGAAGCCACCTTCCCCGCCATCTAAAATTGAGCTATGCACGCGCATGCCAGCCACGGAGGAAGCGAAAAGACGTCGCGCATCCTGCGTTTTTCGCTGCTCGTTACCGCGGCATACATTGTGCTGCTGGTTGTTGCCGGCATTCGCGCCCACTCGCTGGCGCTGCTCTCCGAAGCGGGACACAATCTCTCAGACTTCTTTGCACTGCTGCTTTCTCTGACCGCGGTTTACCTGCAGTCTCGCCCGCCCAGTTCCACCAAGACTTATGGTTATCACCGGGCCGGAGTGCTGGCTGCATTAGTCAACGCGGTATCTCTGGTTGCGGTCTCGGGCTTCATTTTCTACGAAGCCTTCCACCGCCTGCAGAACCCGGAACAGGTGCGCGCCGGAGTCATGATCAGCGTGGCCGCCGCCGGCGTGGTGATGAACGGCGTGATCGCTCTGCTGCTCTATCGCGCCGGACGCGATGTCAATATCCGCAGCGCCTTCCTGCACGAGATTGGCGACACCCTTTCCACCGCCGCGGTCATTGCCGGCGGCTGGGCCATCATGTCCACCGGACAGTACTGGATTGACTCCGTGCTGTCGGTTGGAATCGGAGTCCTCATTTTGTGGTCGGGCTTCGGCATCGTGCGCGAGACTCTCAACATTCTTCTTGAAGGAACGCCGCGCGGCGTCAAGCTGGAACAGGTTGAAGCTGCGATGCGGAAGATTGACGGCGTAAACGATGTCCATGACCTGCACGTCTGGAGCATCGGATCGGAGACGCGGGCGCTTTCCTGCCACATTTCGATTGCCGACATTCCGCCGTCGGTCAGCGAGCGCATTCTGCGCGACGTGAAAGACCGCTTGCGCCAGGATTTTCACATTGCCCATACCACCATTCAATTCGAAAATGTGGTCTGCGAAGTGGCCCACGGGTGCGTGATTCCGGTGAGCGAATCCGAGCACCAGCACAAGCATTAAGAATATGTCCCTATTGTTGCTCGTGTGGGGACGGGTTGGAGCCTGTCCTGAGCGACGTCGAAGGAACCCGTCCAGGCCGGGTCGAAGACCTGGCTAATCCACCGAAGAGGTCAGTTCGCCGTCTGGCTCTCGTAAATCTCCCGGGCCCTCTCAATCGTGTCTGCTTCCTCCGGCAGCTTGTCAGGACGCAAACGTACGATCCTTGGAAAGCGCAACGCGTACCCACTCTCATGGCGTTCGGAAAGCATCATGTTGTTGAAGGCCACTTCCAGCACAATCTTCGGCTCGACCACCAGCCGGAAGCCCTGATCTTCGATGGTGTGCTCGAGAAACCACTTGGTCATCCCGGCGATCTCTACGTCGGTCAGCCCTGAGTACGCTTTGCCGATGTTGACCAGCTTTTCTCCATCACGCACGGCGAAGGTGTAGTCGCTCAGCACCCCGATGCGCTTGCCGTGGCCGTACTCGACCGCGGTGACCACGACGTCGAGGGTGGCCAACTCGCGTTTGAGCTTGAGCCAAGCCTTCCCGCGCCGTCCGGGAGTGTAGGCTGATTCGGGATCTTTGATCATCAGGCCTTCGTTGCCCCGGGCCTGTGCCGCTTCAAAGAGCTGGTCGAGTTCTTGCGGCGTCGCTGCCTGAAACACAGGCGCGCGAATCACGAGCGCTTGCGATTCGCGGATGTCATTGCCGAATTCAAGTTGACCCTGTTTTTGCAAGGCATTTCGTCCCCTGGCTCGAAGCTCCCGGGGAACTGTCAGCAGGGCGTCGAGAATTTTCTGCCGCTCTCGCAGCGGACGCTCCAGCAGTAACTCTCCCCTGGCGTAGAGGACATCGAAGGCCAGGTAGGCCACAGGCACCCGCCGCATCAGTTTTTCGCTGACCTGCTTTCGTCCCAGGCGTTGCTGCAGCTTGCTGAAGGGCAGGGCGCGGCCGGATTCGCTGTGGCTTTCCGCGCGGCGGGCGGGACGCCCGCCGGACAGCCGGCGAGACGCCGGCGCTACATTTTCGCAGCTCCAGGCCACGATCTCACCATCGAGGATTGCGTCTTCCGGTAGTCCAGCCAGCGCGTCTGGAAGTTCGGGGAAGGATTCGGTGATCTCGTCACGGGTGCGCGAGAAGATTCTTACTTCGCCGCCGGAACAGTGCGCCTGGGCGCGGATGCCGTCGTACTTATCTTCGACCAATCCGTTCTCGAAATAGCTGAGGGCCTGCTCCGCCGACTCGGCCGGGCTGGCCAGCATGAAGCCCAGAGGATGGAACAGCCGCATCTTCGCCTGGTCCAGTCTTCCTTCTGCTGCCAGCTTTAAAGTTTCGCCAATGTCTCCCAGCAGCATGTTGGCGCGCTGGACCTCGCTCAACGTTGCGCCGTAGGCTTTGGCGATGGCCTCTTCCACCAGGCTCTCTTTCAATCCAATGCGCAGATCGCCGGTCATGATCTTCACGATGTACTTGGCTTCGAGAGGTGTGGCCTGCGCCAGAAGTTCTTGGGTTAGCGTGGCCTTCGCTGCCGGGCCACGAACTGTCGCAATTTCGCGGAATCTGGCGGCGAGGCTTGGGAGGCTCAGCGCTGAACTGCCGGGCTCTGCCCGGCCAGGACGGGCGGGGGCGCCCGTCCCCACGTGAGTCTTGGTTGACGCTGGGAGCACCGCTTGCGCCACTGCGCCCAGGTCCCCCAGCTTGCGATAGGCTGCGGTGAGATCAGATTCATTTTTCCCGGAGAGCTCCGCCACAATCCGCCACAGCACTCTTCCGCCGACCTGCAGCGTGGTTTCCTCCCAGACGGGAAACGGCCTGCCCGAAAGAAACACGGCGGCAATCGACGCTTCCTCCGTCGTGATCGTCTTCAGGTATTCGGCAACGATCGCGATTTTCTCGAGTTTCTTGGTGGTGCCTGCGATCCGCTCGCAGGCTTCGGCCAGCTTGGTCATGAGCTCTTGATGTGGGCGCGAGCGTCCCGCTCGTGCGTCTTCTCGGTTAGCACTCACTCCGGTTCCGGGGGGAACTCCGTTGGTCGCGCCGGCACGAGCGAGGACGCTCGCGCCCACATTTTCCTAACCCCAGTCTCCTTAGTCACTTAACCGTCTCCGCCCTCATCCTAAACGAAAGCGCCTGTGGTACTCTTGTGGTTTGAGCCCAGTTCGCCGAAGGGGCATCTAACACTCATGCGTTTCTTGCGGACATGGTGGCGTTTCCTGGTGGCCGTGCAGCTTTTGCCCGCCCTTGAAGGGGGCGAGGAAACGCTGGTCGGCGGCCAGGCCGTGCTTGAGGGCGTTATGATGCGCTCTCCGCACGCGTGGGCCATCGCCTGCCGCAAGCCTTCCGGTGAAGTGTCAACCCATAGTGAGCCGCTGGAACGGCTCTCCGAAAAGCGCAAGTGGATGGCTTGGCCGGTCGTTCGCGGGGTAGCCACGCTGGGTCATGCCATGACCCTGGGCTTCCGGGCGCTGAAGTTTTCCGCAAATGTGGCCCTTGATGAATTGCAGCCTGAGCCGGCGGCGGACAAGAAGAAGCTCGAAATAACCGGTTGGATGGCTGCGGTCAACATCATTATTTCGGTCGGCTTTTTCATTTTCATGTACAAATTTTTGCCGCTGCTGGCGGCCACCGGACTGAAGCGTGTGAACCCGGTGTTCGGCGGGCAGGTCCTTTTCAACCTGGTGGACGGCGTGGTTCGCATCGCCCTGTTCCTGCTCTTCATCTGGGGAGTTTCGCTGTGGAGCGACATCCGCCGGGTTTACGAATACCACGGCGCAGAGCACAAGACGGTTTACGCCTTCGAGAACGGTGATCCCCTGGAGACCGCGGCGGTGCAGAAGTATTCGACATTCCATCCGCGCTGCGGCACCAGCTTTCTGATGACGGTGATGTTGATCTCGATCATGGTGTACATCCTGGTCTCCGCAGTGATTCCGGTGACCACGTTCTGGGCCAAGTTTGGCATGCGCATCGTGCTGCTGCCGGTGATTGCGGGAGTCTCGTACGAGATCATCCGCTTCGCCGCCAGGCATCGTGGGTCGCTGTTCGCAATGATGACTGCCCCCGGCCTCTGGCTGCAGCGCATAACGACGCAACCGCCGTCCGACGATCAGGCCGAGTGCGCCATCATCGCGCTGGACCATGCCATGGCGCTCGAAAAAGAGCACGGCGGCGAACTGGTGATTGCCTAGCGGTTCCCCCGCAAACATTCTCTCCAAACTCTTTCAGTACTAGAATTGAACGGTGAACAGCGCCCGTTTTGCTGAAGACTGATACCTGACGACCGACGACTGAATCCGTGTTTGAACGACTTGACCAAATCGAAGCCCGCTACGAGGAGTTAACGCGAGCGCTCTCCTCGCCGGAGATCATGAACGACTCGGCCCGATACCAGAAGACGGCCAAGGCGCACAGCGAAGTCTCGTCCATCGTCGAAAAATACCGCGAGTATAAAGACTTGACCCGCGGCATCGCCGAAAGCAAGGCCGTCCTGGCGGATGAAAAAGATCCCGAGATGCGGGCCTACGCCCAGGAAGAACTCGACAAGCTGGAAGCGCGCGTTGGCGGGGTGGAAGAAGAACTCAAGGTCCTGTTGCTGCCGAAAGATCCTAACGACGAGAAAGACGTCATCCTGGAAATTCGCGCCGGTACCGGGGGTGACGAGGCCACTCTGTTCGCCGCTGAAATGTTCCGAATGTACACCCGCTACGCGGAAACTCAGGGCTGGAAGGTCGAAGTGCTCTCCACTTCCGACTCCTCGGTGGGCGGCTTGAAGGAAGTGATCGCCATCATCGAAGGCCAGCGCGTCTTTTCGCGGCTTAAATATGAAAGCGGCGTGCACCGGGTGCAGCGCGTGCCTGCAACGGAGCAACAGGGGCGGGTGCATACCTCGGCCGTCACGGTGGCCGTGCTGCCCGAGGCCGAGGATGTTGACGTCAAGATTGAGGCCAAAGACCTCCGCATTGATACCTTCTGCTCCTCTGGTCCCGGCGGACAGTCGGTCAACACTACGTATTCCGCCGTGCGCATTACCCACATTCCCACCAACACCGTGGTGAGCTGCCAGGACGAAAAATCGCAGATCAAGAACCGGGAGAAAGGCATGCGCGTACTGCGTGCCCGTCTTTACGAGATGGAAATGCAGAAGCAGCAGGATGCCCTGGCCAAGGAACGCAAGGCGATGGTGGGTTCGGGCGACCGCAGCGAAAAGATCCGCACTTACAATTTTCCGCAAAACCGGGTTACCGACCACCGCATCGGCTTGACCATCCACCAGCTTGAGCAGGTCATGGACGGCAAACTCCAGCCCCTGATCGAAGCGCTGGTCACGCACTACCAATCAGAGAAGTTGAAGACCGAAGCCACCACCGCGGTGTGAAGCGTTCGCGTGGCCGCGGGCGCCTTCGCCCGCGTGACGGAATGCAGTGGAACCATTTATGGGTGAAGCTCGGCCCCCCATCAACCTTGTGTTCAAATAACCAGGTGACGCTCCGCGACACTCTAGCCTCCGCCATCTCCCGGCTCACCGCTGCAAATGTCCCTTCGCCTCGCATGCATGCCGAACTGCTTCTCATGTTCACCCTGGAATGCGACCGCGCCTATCTCCATGCCCATCCCGAGCGCAAGCTCTCTGCCGACGAACAGGCCCGCTACAACCAAGCTCTGGCCGAGCGCGAACACGGCATGCCCGCCCAGTACATCACTGGACACCAGGAGTTCTGGGGCATGGATCTGATCGTCACCCCAGCCGTGCTCATTCCGCGTCCGGAAACCGAACACGTGATCGAAGCAGTGCTGGCAAATGTGGGGCGGGCGCCCTCGCCCGCCGCCGTGCTCCGCATCGTCGATGTGGGCACCGGATCAGGATGCATCGCCCTGGCCCTGGCTAAAGAGTTACCCGGTGCCGAAATCCACGCCACTGATATTTCACCGGCAGCCCTGGAGATCGCCCGCGCCAATGCCGCGCGCCTCCAGCTTGAAAATCGAATTCGATTCCATGAAACTGATTTGCTTCAGGGTCTCGACCGAGGCGGATTCGATTTGGTTGTTTCCAATCCGCCTTATGTCGGCGAGGCGGAAGCCGACCTTGTACAGCTTGAAGTCCGCAAGTATGAACCGCGCAATGCGGTTTTCGCCGGCGAGACCGGGCTTGAAGTGATCGAGCGCCTCATCCCGCAGGCCCGTGAATCGCTCAAGCCCGAAGGCTGGCTGGTGATGGAAATCAGCGGCAGCATTGCAGATCGTGCACGGCAGTTGCTCTCGGGGTGGAGCGACGTCCGAATCACCAACGACCTGCAGGGAATTCCGCGGGTGGTAGCAGCGAGAACCACGTAGGCCCGGACGCCTCGTCCGGGCGGGCGAGCGCAGCTCGCCTGGTAGTTCGTTTCGGCGTGCAGACCAGGAACCAGTCGGGCTTTGCCCGGCCGGGCGGGTGAGGGCACCCGCCCCTACGTATGAATCGTGGTGAAAGTCTTTACGGTTGAACGATCGCCGCCGGCTGAATTTCGTCCACATCGACCCATTTCGTGGGGTAGGAGCCGGTGTAGCAGGCGGTGCAGTAGGTCGTCTTGTCGCCGTCGGCGCAGGCCTTTTTCATTCCTTCGAGCGAGAGATAGGCCAGGGAATCGGCGCCGATGAACTCACGAATCTCTTCCACCGACTTGTTGGCTGCAATCAATTCCTTTTTGGAAGGCGTGTCCACACCGTAAAAGCAGGGCGAAACCGTGGGCGGGCAGGAGACGCGCATGTGCACTTCCTTCGCGCCCGCGTTGCGGATCATGCGCACGATCTTGCGGCTGGTAGTGCCGCGCACGATGGAGTCGTCGATCAGCACTACGCGCTTGCCTTCAAGCAAAGTGCGTACCGGGTTCAGCTTCAGTTTTACGCCAAAGTCGCGCACGCTTTGCCGAGGCTCGATGAAGGTGCGTCCCACATAGTGATTGCGGATGAGGCCAAAGCGAAATGGGATGCCGCTCTCGGCGGCATAGCCGACGGCCGCTGTAACGCCAGAATCCGGTACAGGGACGACCAGATCGGCATCAGCGGGAGCTTCCCGCGCCAGCTGTCTTCCCAGGCCTTCGCGGCTGGCTTGTACGGGGCGACCGAATACCATGCTGTCGGGCCGCGAAAAATAAACGTGCTCGAAAATGCAGCTCGACTGCGGGGCCGCCGGAGAATAGAAGCGCGACGTGATGCCTTCCGGTCCCACGATCACCAACTCGCCCGGCTTGACCTCGCGCTCGTAGGTGGCGCCGATCAGATCGAAGGCGCAGGTTTCGGAAGCAAACACGATAGTGTCCTGCCGCTGCCCTTCGAGACGGGGAATTCTTCCCATGTTCAAGGGACGGAAGCCGCGTGGATCGCGCGCCGCGAATACCCGGTCCGAACTGAGCATCACCAGCGAAAAAGCGCCTTCGACGCGTCGCAGCGCGTCGGCCATCGCGTCCGGCAGAGTCTGCTCTTTGGAGAGCGCGATCAGGTGGACGATCACTTCAGTGTCGCTGTTGGTCTGGAAGATCGAGCCCTGGGCTTCCAGGCGATGCCGGATTTCGTGCGCGTTCACCAGGTTGCCGTTGTGCGCCAGCGCAATCATGCCCTTGTTCGATTGCACCATGATGGGCTGGGCGTTGAAGAGCGCGGAATCGCCGGCGGTGGAGTAGCGTGTGTGTCCGATGGCGAGCGAGCCGTGGAGCGGTGACAAAACATCCTCGGTGAAGATGTCGGCCACCAGTCCCATGGCGCGATGGGCGCGCAAAGTCAGCCCGTTCGAAGTGACAATGCCCGCCGATTCCTGTCCGCGATGTTGCAGCGCATGCAACCCGAGGTAAGCCAGCTTTTCCGCCTCAGGGTGAGCGTAAATCGCCACCACTCCGCATTCGTCATGGAATTTATCGAACATAGTCAGCCTTTAGCCCTTAGCTTTTAGCCACCACCGCCCACGTAGGGGCAGGTGCTCACCTGCCCAGCCGAGCGAAGCTCGGCAATTTTCTTCAATCCGCCGCCATCGGCTGCACTTCCGTCCGCAACGCTTTCTCCAGCGCGCTCTCGTACACTTCCCGCAACTCCGAAATCGCCGCCGACACGACCACCCGGCCATCGAGCTTGATTTCAATTCGCTCCGGCGCCGTCTCTCCAATAAGTTCTGCCGAGATGCCGTATTTTAACGCCACCTGTTGGATTCTGCTGAAGTTCTCGCGGTCGCAGGAGATAACGACACGGCTCGCGTCTTCCCCGAACAAAACAAACTCGGGCGGTAACCCCAGCGAGGTCAAATCGACATTCATTCCAATGCCTTTAGCCAGTCCGGACTCGACCAGCGTCACTGCGATTCCACCATCGGAGCAGTCGTGCGCGGAATCAATTATTTCGATTTGGGCAATCTCCACCAGAGCCTTCTGCAAACCCGCCTCTTTTTCCAGCTCCAATTCGGGAGGATAACCCCAGACGGCACCCAGAATTTCCTTGGCATATTCCGAAGACCCAAATGCTGATTCGGCGTCGGTCGCGTCTCCGGGTTCCGCACCACGCAACAGAACGACTACACGTCCCGTCTCCCGGAAATCGGGACGCACCGCCTTGTGCACATCTTCCAGAATTCCAACCACACCCAGCACCGGCGTGGGATAAATTCCTTCTCCCAAAGTTTCGTTGTAAAAGCTGACGTTGCCCCCGGTAATGGGAATCTCCAGTTCCTCGCAAGCTTTGGTGATGCCGTCTATCACCTGGGAAAATTGCCACATGATGTGCGGCTTCTCGGGATTGCCAAAGTTCAGGCAGTTGGTGCCGCCGATTGGAGTTGCGCCCGCGCAAGCCACGTTGCGCGCGGCTTCCGCCACCGCATGCATGGCGCCCAGCCGGGGATCGAGATAGCACCAGCGTCCATTGCCATCGAGCGCCATGGCCAGGCCACGCTGCGAGCCTTTTATGCGGATCACTCCGGCATCGCCCGCGCCCGGGCCTTCCACCGTATTGGTCTGCACCATGTGATCGTACTGCTGCCAGATCCAGCGCTTGCCGCAGATATTGGGAGCAGCCAGCAGCCGCTTCAGATTTGCGGTGAGATCTGAAGTCTCAGACAGTTTGACCTGCTCCGGCATTTCGCGCGGCACGGGCGGCTCCCAGCGTTCCAGCGGACGCTTGTAAACCGGAGCATCGTCGGTAAGCGCTTCGTTGGGAATGTCGGAGACCACTTCTCCATGCTGGAGAACGCGCATCCTGCCGTCGCTGGTGACGCGGCCGACCTCAACTGCGTCCAGTCCCCATTTTTCGAAGACGCGAAAAACTTCCTGCTCGCGGCCTTTCTGTGCCACCAGCAGCATGCGCTCCTGCGATTCGCTCAGCATGATCTCATACGCCGTCATGCCGGTTTCGCGCTGCGGCACAAGGTCAAGCTCGATTTCGGTCCCGACGTGCCCACGCGCGCCCATTTCGCAGGTTGAGCAGGTCAGCCCGGCCGCGCCCATATCCTGTATGCCGACGATGGCGCCGGTCTGCATGGCTTCGAGACAGGCCTCAAGCAAAAGCTTTTCGAGAAAAGGATCGCCCACCTGCACGTTCGGCCGCTTGGCCTCGGAGGCTTCGCTGAATTCCTCGCTGGCCATGGTCGCGCCGTGGATGCCGTCGCGTCCGGTTTTCGATCCCACGTAAATGACCGGATTGCCTTCGCCCGAAGCTTTGGCGTAGAAGATCTGGTCGCGCCGGACCAATCCCAGAGCGAACGCGTTCACCAGCGGATTGCCGGAGTAGCAAGGCTCGAACTTGGTTTCGCCGCCCAGGTTGGCGACACCAAAACAATTTCCATAAGAGGCGATCCCGCTGACCACGCCTTCGAGGACAGATTGATTCTTGTGAATTTCCTTAGCTGACTGTGTGGAGCCGGGTCTTTGACCCGGCTGGGCGGGTCGGAGATCCGCCTCTACACGACCCGTGATCGGCCCAAAGCGCAACGAGTCCATCACCGCGACCGGGCGCGCGCCCATGGTGAAAATATCGCGCAGGATTCCGCCCACGCCGGTAGCAGCGCCCTGAAAGGGCTCGATAAACGATGGATGATTGTGCGACTCGATCTTGAAGGCGCAGGCCCAGCCGTCGCCGATGTCGATGATGCCCGCGTTCTCTCCCGGCCCCTGCACCACCAGCTTGCTGCGCGTGGGCAATCTCTTCAAGTGCACGCGCGAGGATTTGTAGGAGCAGTGCTCGCTCCACATCACGCTAAAAATCCCCAGTTCGGTGATGGTGGGCTCGCGTCCGCCCAGCAGTTGCTTGATCTTCTCGTATTCGTCGGGAGTGAGGCCGTGCTCCCGGATGACCTCGGGCGTGATAACCACGATTGAAGAGGGGCTCATATGGGGAAGCTCTATTGTCGCACAATGAAAGTAGCCCCGCGCCAGTGTGGGTCGGACATTCATGTCCGACGCCTTTGACCTGGCTTTTTGCCGACGAAAACCATTGCCTGGCAAACGGGGAATACAAAGTCAAAAACAAACCAAAACCAAAACCAAGAACCAAACCAGGAACAAAACCAAAACCAAAACAAAACCAAAACCAAACCAAGAACCAAATTCAAAGGCGTCGGACAAGAGTGTCCGACCCACACAGCTTTGGCCGACTTATAATGTTCTCCGCATGAAGTCCGTCATCGTCGGCACCGCGGGGCATATCGACCACGGGAAAACCGCGCTGGTCAAGGCCCTTACCGGCATCGATGCCGATCGCCTGGAAGAAGAAAAGCGCCGCGGCATCACCATCGACATCGGATTTGCTCACCTGGAATTGCTTCTGCCCGGCGGTGAGATATTGCGCCTGGGTTTTGTGGACGTTCCCGGGCACGAACGTTTTGTCCGAAATATGCTGGCCGGCGTGGGCGGAATCGACCTGGTCCTGCTGGTGATCGCGGCCGATGAATCGATCAAGCCGCAGACCCGCGAGCATTTCGATATCTGCCGCCTGCTTTCCGTGCGCCGGGGAATTGCCGTGCTGACCAAATCCGATCTGGTGGACCGCGAGACTCTGGACGTGGTGAGATTGGAGGTCGAAGAATTTCTGCGCAATTCATTTCTGGATCCGGCGCATTCGTCGGTGGTTGCCGTCAGTTCGCTGACCGGAGCGGGTCTCGATGAGCTGCGGCAAGCCCTGGTTAAGGCCGCAGCCGAGGTTCCCGCGCGCAACTCCTCGGCGTTGCCCCGCTTGCCTGTTGACCGCGTGTTCACCATGAAGGGTTTCGGCGCAGTGGTGACGGGCACTCTGGTCGCGGGCACGATTCGCAAAGAGGATGAGCTGGAAGTTTTCCCCACGGGCCGGCGCGTGCGAGTGCGCGGAATTCAAGTGCATGGGCAGGCGGCCGAACACGCCGTAGCCGGACAGCGCACCGCCTTGAATCTTGCCGGGGTGAGTACGCAAGAAATGGCGCGCGGCATGCTCTTGGCGGCGCCTGCAACGTTTCACACCGCTCCGCGCCTGGATGTATCGCTCACGCTGCTGAGGTCGGCGAAGCCGCTGAAGGACCGGGCGCGGGTCCATCTGCATGCTTACACTTTTGAAACCATTGCCACGGTGGTGCTGTCTGGACAAAAACAGGTTTCGCCCGGAGAAACCGCGATGGCCCAGTTGCGCCTGGCTGCGCCCACGCTTCTGTTGCCGGGAGACCGCTTCATCGTGCGGCAATTTTCGCCGGTTGTGACCATTGGCGGAGGCGTGGTGCTCGACGCATCACCGGTTCCTCGCAGGCATGGACTGGAGAGCTTCCTGCAAACCATGGCCGAGGGCGATGCTCAATCGATTTTGCGCGCGCGCGTCGCGCGGCGCGGTCATGCCGGAATCACAATCGCGGAACTGATTGCGGAAACCGGATGGCCCAGGCAGGAAATTGAAACTTCTTTGTCCGCTCCGGTGTGGTCCGCGGCGGTCTCTCGTATTGGCGACCGGCTTCTACATCTGCCCGCCATGGAGGAATTGAAATCGTTGATCATCGACGCGGTTGGCGGCTTTCACAGGAAGAACCCGTTGGTCGCGGGCATCAGCAAGGAAGAGCTGCGCGACCAGGCCAGGGCGTCCAGCGAAGTGTTTACCGCCGCACTGAATACGCTGGTTCGCGAAAGGAAGCTGGAGGTTGCCGGGGAGATCGTCCACCTTCCGGGACGCGGCGTAGTCATGAAAGACGAAGAAGCGGAATCCCAAAAGATCATCGAGCGCGCATTCGCTTCGGCTGGATTGAAGGTCCCCGCGTTGAAAGATGTGCTCACCGGACTCAAAGTGGACAAAGCCCGCGCCCAAAAGATCGTCACGCTGCTGCTGCGCGACAAAGTTCTGGTGAAAATATCTGAAGACCTGGTCTTTCATCGCGAGGCGCTGCTGGATTTGCGCCAGCGCATGTCGTCAGAAAAAGCGAAATCGCCAAAAATCGACGTGGCCCGCTTCAAGGACATGACCGGGGTAACCCGGAAGTACGCAATCCCACTGCTGGAATACCTCGACCGTGAGCACGTGACGCGGAGAGTGGGCGATGAAAGAGTGATCCTGTAGAGAAAAATCTGGCCACGGATTTTCACGGATCTACACGGATAAGGCCTTACAGGTTCGCGGACTTATCCGTGCAGATCCGCGGGAATCCGTGGCTAAATCTTCTCCTCCGGCATTTCCAGCTCCAGGCCAAGCGGATCGGTGAAGCGGTTGGTCAGGTTGGCCAGGCCGGTCAGCAGGTGCAGGTCCACGATCTCGGAGTCGGAGAAATGCTTTTTTAGCTCGCTAAAATCGCCATCGGTAATTTCGTGCGGCGCTCTCGTCAGCCTCTCGATGTAGGTTAGTGCGGTCCTTTCTGCTTCGCTGTAACGCGAGTAGTTTCCCTGCTTGAGGGCTCCCCAATCTTCGGGCGTCAGGCCGGCGCGCTTGGACGAAGTCAGATGATGTTGCAGGCAGTAGCGGCAGGCATTGATCATTGAGACACGAATGTAAATCATTTCGTAGAGCTTGCGATCGAGCGAACGCCCAACGCTGGAGTAGAATCCCAGAAAATTCTTGAGCATCTCAGGGCGATGGGCCAGCGCCTTCTGCACATTTCCTGGTTTGCCCTTCAGTTTCTGCTCGTAGATCTCCTTCACTTCGGGTGGGGCTTGTTCGGGTTCGATGAGAGCGATGCGTGCCATGAGTTCTCCTGAGCGTCGAGACGTACCTCCGTATAATAAGGCACGGTCGCCCCGGCCCGTGACGATGCGCGCCGGAAGGAAATCACTGATGCTATCCATTCGCCCCGCCGATGCCAGCGACGTGCCCGTCTTGAATACGCTCATTCACGAATTCGCCGACTTCGAACGCCTTCCTGTGGCGGCGACGGAGGCCAGCCTGTTGCGTGACGGATTTGGTGAGTCGCCAAAGTTCCGAGCGGTTATGGCGGAGTGGGACGGCCAACCCGCCGGCTATGCGCTTTTCTTCGACTACTATTCGAGCTTCGAGGGTCGTCCCGGACTCTTTCTTGAGGACATCTACATTCGCGGCCAGTACCGGGGAAAGGGAATTGGCAAGGCGCTGCTGGCCCGAGTGGCGTCGGTGGCGAGCGGGCAGAATTGCTTCGGCGTGCGCTGGCAGGTGCTGGACTGGAACACTCGGGCAATCGAGTTCTACAAGGACCTGGGCGCCACTTTTCTGGACGACTGGAAAACTGTGAGCCTGGAGGGAAACGCGCTGGAAATTGTGGCCAGAGGTGCGCCGTGACGGAAGTAGTAAAAATCATCGGCGCCGGACTGGCGGGCTCGGAGGCAGCGTGGCAGTGCGCGCGGCGCGGAATTGCAGTCGAACTATGGGAGATGCGTCCGGTGCGCTTGACCCCGGCACATCAGACCGCAGACTTCGCGGAGCTGGTCTGTTCGAACTCTCTCAAATCCGATAGCGAGAACACGGCGCCCTGGCTGCTGAAAGAAGAGATGCGGCGTGCGGGATCGCGGCTGCTGGAGATTGCGCGCGAGTGCGCCGTTCCTGCCGGGCATGCCCTGGCGGTTGATCGCACGACCTTTGCCGCCCGGGTCACGGATGCGCTCTCGCGAGAACCGCTGATTAAAATCCGGCGCGAAGAAGTTACGCAGATTGACGAAGACAAGATCACGATCATCGCCACCGGCCCCCTGACCTCCGACGCTTTGTCAGGAGAGATCGCCCGGCTCAGCAGTTCGACTCACTTGTATTTCTTCGATTCGATCAGCCCGATTGTGGAAGCCGATTCCATCGACATGTCCAAGGTGTACCTGGCGGCGCGCTACGACAAAGGTTCGGCCGATTACATCAACTGTCCCATGTCCAAAGAGGAGTACGACCAGTTCTTGGATGCTTTGATTTCGGGTGAAGCGGTCGAAGCGCGCGACTGGGAGAAGTTGAATTATTTTGAAGGCTGTCTGCCCATCGAAGAAATTGCCCGCCGCGGCCGCGACACGCTGCGCTTTGGTCCCATGAAGCCCGTCGGCTTGAAAGATCCGCGCACCGGGCGGATTCCCTACGCCGCGGTGCAGCTCCGGCAGGAAAACCTGCGGGCTGATTCCTACAACCTGGTGGGTTTCCAGAATCACCTGAAATTCGGCGACCAGGCGCGCGTGCTGCGCCTGATTCCCGGCCTGGAGAACGCCCGCTTTCTGCGTTACGGGCAAATCCATCGCAATACTTATATCAACGCGCCGACGTTATTGTCCGAGTCGCTGCAGATGAAGAAGCATCCGGCGGTGTTCTTCGCCGGCCAGATTTGCGGGGTGGAGGGATATGTCGAATCCATCGCAACCGGTTTGATGGCAGGCATGCACGCCTCGGCGCTGGCTCGAGGCGCGGACCCGGTCTGCCCGTCGCGGCCGACGGCCTTCGGCTCACTGGTGCACTACGTGACCCACGCCGACCCCAGGAATTTCCAGCCGGCGAATATCACGTTTGATCTGCTGCCATCCCTCGATCCCAAGATTCGCGACCGCCAGGAACGGCGCCGGCGACAGTGCGAGCTGGCGTTGAAGGAATTTGACGGCTGGCTGGAAAAGTGTGGGACGGACACTCCCTTCGACTTCGCTCAGCAAAAGCTTGTCCGTCGCCTTTGACTCAGGTTCCTCCCCGGACGGTGCCTCCACCAGCAAGAACGTAGCGCCGGCATCTTGCCGGCTGTCGGGAGGGCATCCTTACGACTTCGCTCAGGACAAGCCTTGCCCTCCCTTGCTCGGCGGGCGAGACGCCCACCGGACAGCCGCCGGGACGGCGGCGCTACGAACTACCTGAGTTTGAACAAAATCAGCGCCAAATCCGTACAAGGGAGTGAGGGGCTTTACGCCCTTGCCCGGCTTACGTTCGGCTGGCGTCTGCGTCCATAGAACAATGGTTCTCCGCGATCTCATCGGCGACGTGTTGCGCACCCTCTGGTCCCACAAACTGCGCACATTTCTGACCATGTTCGGAATCGCATGGGGAATCGTTTCTATTGTCCTGATGGTGGCAGCCGGCGAAGGCCTGCGTAAAGGACAGGCAGAGCAGGCCCGCAATCTGGGCAAGGACATCCTGATCGTGTTTCACGGGCGCACCAGCATGCAGGTGGGGGGAGCCCGCGCCGGGCGGGCATTGCGCTGGGAGAATTCGGACGTGCAGGCGGTTCAGACGGAAGCGCCGGACTGCGAATACGCCATTCCTGAGCTGGAGCAAAACGACGTTCGCACCCACAGCAATTACAACAATGCCGCGTTTACCGTTACCGGATCTCATCCCCCTTTTGGATACATTCGCAGCCTCGACGTGGGCGTGGGCCGTTTCTACAACTGGGACGATCAGAAGGAGGCGCGGCGCGTGGCCTTCCTCGGCAGTGATGCCTCCAAGCAACTCTTCCCCGGCCGTAATCCCGTGGGCGAGGACGTGTATCTGAATGCGTTTCCCTACAAAGTCATCGGCGTGATGGCGTCCAAGAAGCAGGATTCCAGTTACGACGGATGGGACGTTAACAAGATATTTATTCCGTTCGCCGCCATGCGGCGCGATTTTCCCGACAAGCCTCCCGGTACCTCCACCACTTTCGACCAGTTGCTGGTCACGCCCAGGTCGGTTGAGCAACACAAGGCCTGCAAACGCGAAGTGCAGACCGTGCTGGGGCGCCTGCACAACTTCGATCCTCACGACAAAGAGGCCTGCCCCATCTGGGACACGGTGCAGGAGGCCAAGGCCTTCCAGCAGATGACCAACGGCATGAAGTATTTTCTGGGCGCGGTCGGCATCGTGACCCTGTTTCTCGGCGGCCTGGGCGTGATGAACGTAATGATGGTGGCGGTGCGGGAACGGACCCGCGAAATTGGCGTGCGCAAGGCCTTAGGGCGCGCCGGCCCGCACCATCCTCAAACAGTTTTTTATCGAAGCGCTGCTGATCGCCTTTGTCAGCGGGGCCCTCGGGATGGGAATCGCGTACGGCATTTGCTTCCTGGTGAACCTGCTTCCCATGCCGGACTTCTTCGCCGGACTGGTGGCGACATGGCAATCCGGCGCAACCGCATGCGCGCTGCTGGGCATCGTCGCGATTTTCTCGGCGTTGTATCCGGCGCGCAGAGCGGCCTCGATTGATCCCATAGAAGCGCTGCGCTATGAGGCGGGAGGATAGCGGTGTGGATTGGCTCGTGTGGGTCCGGGTCTCTGACCCGGACGGGCCGCGCTTGCGCGGCAATAGCTCTCCGCGGCTAGAGCCCGCCGAGCTGCGCTCGGCCCGGACAGGTCGAAAAACCCGCCCCTACACCGGCAAGGGTGGTCTAAATCATGCTGACTGAAATCATTCTCGAAGCCTGGACCGCCCTCCGGCGCAACTACACTCGCAGCCTGCTGACCATGCTGGGCATCGTGTGGGGGATTGCCACCGTCACTCTGCTGATTGCCTATGGCAGCAGCTTTCGCCGCATCCTGGTAGGCGGGTTTGACGCTTTTGGAAAGAGTGTCGTTATCTGCTGGCCGCAGCAGACCAGCGAGCAGCCCGGCGGACAGCGTGCCGGGAAAAAAGTGCGGCTGGAGCAGGCGGACCTCGATATCGTCAAGGAAATGGCTCCCCTGGTGAAACACGTTTGCCTGGAAACGGTTGACCGCCCTGGGATTAGCTATGGCGAGCGGATGGTGGGTACGGCCGCCATCCGCGGCGTTTGCCCGGAGTATGGCGAGATGCGCAACGAGGTCCCGTCCGAAGGGCGCTGGATTTCAGCAGGAGACGAACTGGAGCGCCGCCGGGTGGTGTTTCTGGGGGGACGGGTGCGCGAACAACTATTCAGTGGCCGGCCCGCGGTGGGCGAAACGGTGCAGATCGGCGGCGTGCATTTCACCGTGATCGGAGTGATGGCCCGCAAGATCCAGCTGAGCAACTATTTTTCCAGCGACGACGACTCTGCATGGATTCCCTATAGCGCCGCCGGCGACGTGTGGAACACGAAGTACGCCGCCGTGATGGTCTTCGAGCCCATCGCGCCCCAGTTTGAGCGGAGGGCCGAGGCCCAGGTGTTGGCTGCGATCGCGACCCGGCAGCAATTTTCCCCCACCGACAAGAAGGCCTTTCAGATGTTCGGGCGCGACGAATTTCGCCCGGTGATCGACGGGCTTACCATCGGGCTGCAGGTGCTGCTCACATTCGTGGGCACGCTGACCCTCGGCATCGGCGGCGTAGGGGTGATGAATATCATGCTGGTCTCGGTGGACGAACGCATCCGCGAGATTGGACTGCGGCGGGCGCTGGGGGCGAAGAAGTGGCAGATCAAACTCCAGTTCCTGGCGGAAACCCTGCTGATCATGCTGTTGGGCGGTGCCGCCGGCGTCCTGCTGTCCTACGCCATTGCCGCGGCCGTAGGTACGCTGCCCCTGATGGGACCGTTGTTTGAAGACGATTCCGGCAAGGCCGACATTCATTTGCACATTTCCATGGCCACCGTCATGCTTTCCACCCTGGTGCTGCTGGCCGTGGGCGTGGTCAGCGGGATGGTGCCGGCGCTGCGCGCCTCGAAACTCGATCCCGTGGAGGCTCTGCGGTACGAGTGAGAAGCAGATTGCAGATTTTAGATTGCGGATTTCAGATTGAAAACCGTCCGATTGCCTGACGTTTGAGATGCGGGATTTTTAATCTGAAATCTGCAATCTAAAATCTGCAATCTAAAATCTCCAATCTTCCGCGTACCAAGAATCCCATTGACCCAACCGGCGCTTCGCAGTACCTTGCTGCGAACCGCGATCTTCCGAGGTGCAGCTTGCCGATTTCCGCCGTGGATGCGATTACTCCGGCCTTTGAGCATGCCCGGCAGCAGTTGCTGCGGCCCTTCCGGGTCAACCAGTGGGCCAAACTTGCGCTGGTCGGTCTGCTGGCGGGTGAAATGGGCTCGGGCGGCGGGGGAGGCTGCAATCCCGGCAGCTTCCGCATACCACACCCGGATAGTTCACAGCGTCTTCTGCAGGGCGCGCTACCCTCCATCAATCCTGTGTTCACCGCTTCGCTGATCGCCGTGCTCGTCGTTACCGGGTTCCTGCTGTTTATTCTGTTCATCTACGTGAACAGCGTGATGCGATTCGTGCTGTTCGACAGCGTGGTGACCAGGGAGTGCCGCATTGGACACAGCTGGATGCGGCGCCAGGGGCCGGGCCGACGTTTTTTTGTCTGGCAGATTCTGCTGGGCCTGGTTTCGATCGCCGGTTTCACCATTCTGGTCGGCATCCCCGCAGGCTTCGCTTTCCTGGTGGGCTGGCTCAGAGAGCCGAAGCAGCACATGATTCCGCTGATTCTGGGCGGGCTGGTATTGTTTTTCCTCCTCCTGCTTTTTATCGTCGTGCAGTTGGTGGTTCACGTGATGACCAAAGATTTTGTGGTCCCGCAAATGGCGCTGGAGGAGATCGGCGCAATTGAGGGGTGGCGGCGCTTGTGGCCGCGGATCAAAGGCGAGATGGGCGGGTATGCCGCCTACATTGGCATGAAGATCGTGATGGCGATCGGCGCCGCCATCGTTCTCGGCATCGTGTCGGCCATTATCTTCCTGCTGTTTCTGATTCCGGTCGCGGGATTGGGCGCGGTGGCAATGATTGGCGGCATGGCGGCTGGACTTACCTGGAACCTTTACACCATCACGCTCGCGGTTGTGGTGGGAGCGCTTGCGATTTTCTCTCTGCTCTATGTGATGTCACTGGTCTCGGTGCCCGCCGTGGTGTTCTTCCCGGCTTACTCCATTTATTTCTTCGCCGCACGCTACGCGCCGCTGAGTGCGCTTTTATATCCTGCGCCGCCGCCCGTGGCGCCCCCACCTCCGCCCGACCCGCCGCCGTTGCTGCCCACGCCTGAGCCGATCGGATAGCGCACGATCCTCAATCCCGGGCCCGGTTCTTGATCCATATCGGTGTGCCCAGAAACCCGAACGCTTTGCGAATCTGGTTTTCCAGAAAGCGCTGGTAGGCAAAGTGCAGCTTCACTTTGCGGTCGGTGAAGATGACGAAAGTGGGCGGGCCCACTGCGGCCTGGGTCATGTAGTAAATTTTGACTTGCTGGCGCGCGGGCACCGAGGCGCGTTCGAAGTCCACATGCTTGAGGAACCGATTCATTTCGCCTGTCCCGACGCGCTTGCGGCGTTCGGTGGCAACCTCCACCAGCGTGGGGAATATTTTCTCCGTGCCTTTCCCGGTTGAAGCGGAGACGAAGAGTATGGGCGCGTAGCTGAGAAATTTCAGCGCGTAGCGTACCCGCTCTTCGTAGGCGGCGCGATCTCCGGGGCGCTTGCTTTCCTGCATCCGTGACGCCTTGGTCTGCCGGCCGGTCCGTTCCTTTCCGCTGAGCACCAGGTCCCACTTGTTTACGATAATGATCACGGAGCGGCCGCTCTCGTGAGCGTATCCTGCGATGGCTGCATCGAGCTGGCTCACGCCTTCGGTGGCATCGATCACCAGCAGCGCAATGTCAGCAGCCTCAAGATGCTTGCGCGCCATCACTACCGAAAGCTTTTCCGCCATCAGGTGGGTCTTGCCCTTGCGCCGGATGCCGGCGGTATCAATGAAGCGGAAGGATTTGCCGTTATGCTCGACCATCTCATCCACCGCGTCTCGCGTCGTCCCCGGGATAGCCGAGACGATGGAGCGCTCGGCTCCGGTCAGCCGGTTCAGCAGCGTGGATTTCCCCACGTTGGGGTGCCCGATGATCGCAACCTTGGTTTCGTGGCTCGCGGGAGACTCAGGTGTTTCCTCTGCGTCCTCCATGTCCTCAGTGGTCAGTTGAGGGTTCGATGGCAGTATCTCCAGGACGGCATCCAGCAGGTCATCCAGCCCGCGGGCATTTTCAGCGGAAACCGGAAAAAGCTTGCGGATTCCGAGTCGATGAAACTCGTCGGTCAGGCTTTGCTGCTTTTCGGTATCGACTTTATTGACTGCGAGGAAGAGCGGCTTGCCCGACCGGATCAACTGGCGGGCCAGTTCAATATCGGGGGAGGCCATTTCGGTGCGGCCGTCCACTACCATGATGACGGCGTCGGCCTCTTCGAGCGCGACCTTGGCCTGGCGGAAGATTTCCGCCGGAATAAAATCTTTATCCTCGGGTAGAATGCCGCCCGTATCCACGATGCGCAAGTGCCGTCCGCGCCATTCGGCCTCGCCGTAAAGGCGGTCGCGCGTGATGCCGGGCTCATCCCCGACAATGGCGCGGCGTGAGCCTACCAGTCGGTTGAAGAGCGTCGATTTGCCGACGTTGGGACGCCCCACGATGGCGACCGTAGGCATGCCGGCGGTGGCCGCGGCCGAGGGTGAGGTCAAAGTTGGATGGGCCATAAGAGATCAAGTGTGTGGAGCGGACACTCTTGTCCGCTGCCTGTGACTTTCGACATATTGACTTGCGATCGGGGTCACAATCCCAAACAAAAATCAAATTCAACAGCGGCGGACAAGAGTGTCCGCCCCACATGGGCTATTTGGACACGAACGCTTATTATAGTGATTCCGTGCCTTCCAGTTCTCAGCCCGTCCCCGCTACCCGGAAACGCGATGGCTCCCTTTACCAGTTCTTCGCCCCGGGCGGAGTGCTTTCGCGTACTCATCCCGCCTACGAGTTTCGCCGGGGACAGCTGCAGATGGCGCAAGCGGTTGAGCAGGCGCTGGAAGAAAAGCGCCACCTGATCGTCGAAGCCGGCACCGGCACGGGCAAGACGCTGGCCTACCTGGTGCCCGTCATTCGTTCCGGCAAGCGCGTCATCATTTCCACCGGCACCAAAAATCTGCAGGAGCAACTCTTCCTCAAAGATATCCCTTTTCTCGAGCAGGCGCTTTTTCCCGGGGGCGAAGGCAAGCTGAATGCCTGTTACATGAAGGGGCGGAACAACTATCTGTGCCGCAAGAAGCTCTATGACCTCACCGACCAGCCGGTGCTCAGCGGGCTGGAGGAGATCGAGCACTACCGCGCCATCGCCGCCTGGGAGAAAGTCACGCAGACCGGCGACCGGGCTGAACTGGCATCGCTTCCGGAAGCCAGCGCCCTCTGGCACAAGATCGATGCCCGCGCTGATACCTGCCTGGGACAGAAGTGCAGCGCCTGGGAGCGTTGCTTCATTACGGAAATGCACCGCAGGGCGATGGAGAGCGACATCATCATCGTCAACCATCACCTGTTTTTCGCCGACCTGTCGATCAAGCAGCAGGCTGACTATGCGCCCGATGCCGGGATTCTGCCCGAAGCCGGCGCCGTGATTTTCGACGAGGCCCATGACCTGGAAGATATCGCGGGCAGTTATTTTGGAGTTTCCGTGAGCAACGGGAGGTTCGAAGAACTGTGCCGCGACGTTGAAGTCTCGCTGCAGCGCAATCACATGCTCTCGGCCTCGCTTTCAGGCGCGCTGAAGAGCGTGCGCGAGCGGGCCCTGTTCTTCTTCGCGCTGTTGCCCCAGGGCGACGGCCGCTTTGCATTTGAAAACCGGCGCGAATTCATGGAAGAGAATGGCGACGAGTTTCTGGGATTGCAGCAGGCGCTCACCCGTCTGGGTTCGGAGCTTGAGAACCTGCCCTCCAAGCCGGAGGAAGTCTTCAACTTCTCCCGCCGCGCTCAGGAGTTGCAGGTGCAGCTCGGCTTCCTGATGGAGTCCGAGGACCGCAACACCGTCTTCTGGATCGAGCGCCGGCGCGGTGGCCGCGAGAAGCAGAATGTCTTTCTGCAGGCCACTCCCATCGACGTTGCGCCCATTCTAAAAACTTGCCTGTTCGACAAACTGGAGTGCGCAGTGCTGACTTCCGCCACGCTGGCTGTGGGCGGCAGCTTCGAATACATGCGCCAGAGGCTGGGATTGGAGCACGCCCGCGAAAGCGTGCTGCCGTCGCATTTCGATTATGAAAACCAGGCGCTGTTCTACGCCCCCCCGGACCTTCCCGATCCCCGCACTCCGCAATTTGCGGCGCAGGCCGCGGACCGCATCCGGCGGCTGCTGGAAATCACACGTGGG
This sequence comes from Terriglobia bacterium, assembly GCA_963757835.1. Classification (GTDB taxonomy): domain Bacteria; phylum Acidobacteriota; class Terriglobia; order Terriglobales; family Acidobacteriaceae; genus JAIQFF01. Next base: position 171,626 of record CAVWSP010000001.1, read on the forward strand.
CGCGCCTTCGTTCTGTTCACCAGCTATGCTCAGATGAACGATGTTTATCAGCGTCTGCTGGGCCTGCTGGATTTCCCCATGCTGTTGCAGGGCGATGCCCCCAAAACCGCGCTGCTGGAAGAGTTTCGCCTGACGCCAAATGCCGTATTGTTTGCCACCTCATCCTTCTGGCAGGGTGTGGACGTTCAGGGTGAACAGCTGAGTTGCGTGATTATCGACCGCCTGCCCTTCGCCGTGCCCAGCGATCCAGTAGTGGCGGCGCGAATCAGGTCGATCGACGCGGACGGCGGCAACGCCTTTTTCCAATACCAGGTTCCGTCGGCCGTGATCACGCTGAAACAGGGCTTTGGGCGCCTGATCCGTTCGCTCCATGATCGCGGCCTGCTGGTGCTGCTCGACAACCGCATTTTGAAAAAGCAGTACGGGAAAGTGTTCGTGGAAAGCCTGCCGCCCTATCGCCGGACCACCGACCTGAAGCAGGTGGAAGAGTTCTTCGGCGTGGAATAGCAGGGCCGGTGTGGGGCGGGCGCCCTCGCCCGCCGCACATGCGTACAGGGTAAAATGAAAGGTTGATCAGAAGCTGGGGCCTGGTCTGTATTGCGCAGGCTGCCAAGAGGGTCCATGTACGAAGTCACAGTCGAAGATTCATTTGCCGCCGGGCACTACCTGCGCAACTACAAGGGGAAGTGCGAGAACCCGCACGGGCACAACTACAAGGTGCGGGTGACCCTGGCCGGCAAGGAACTGGACAAAGCCGGGCTGCTGCTTGATTTCAGGGAATTGAAAGAAGCAATGAGACCGGTCATCGATCGGCTGGATCACCAGATGATCAATGATCTGGAGCCGTTCAAGGTGCTGAATCCCTCGGCTGAAAACCTGGCCAAATATTTTTACGATGAGACCAACGCGAACCTCGATCGCGTGACCCAGGGGCGGGTGCGAGTCAAGAACGTCACCGTATTTGAAACCGACGTCACGACGGCGACGTATTCGGAGTAGGTGTTACTGGGTAGAGGAAACAATCCTCCGACCCCAGCCGTCCGGGAGCTATAGGGGTCCTTCGACTCCAGCTCCGCTCAGAATGACAATGGAAAAACTGAGAGCTGAGAACTGATAGCTGAAGACTGCTTTCCATGCAGATCACGGAAATCTACAAGTCGATCCAGGGAGAATCCACGCACGCCGGGCTGGCCTGCGTGTTCGTGCGGCTCACGGGCTGCAACCTGCGTTGTTCCTGGTGCGATAGCGAATACACTTTCACTGGCGGGCAGCGCCGCACCGGAGAAGAAGTGATGAAAGAAGTGGAGCGCTTAAGTCCCGGAGGCGGGCTGGTGGAGATCACCGGGGGAGAACCCATGCTGCAGGAGCGCGAAGTGGTCCCGCTGATGCAAAGTCTGCTGGATGCAGGCTACACTGTCCTGCTCGAAACCAGCGGTGAGCGCCCGCTGGAGCGCGTGCCTCGCCGGGTCATCAAGATTGTGGATGTAAAATGCCCGAACTCGGGCGAGCCCGGCACTTTTCATATGGAAAACCTCGACTGGCTGAACTCCGGGGACGAGGTCAAGTTCGTGCTCAGTGATCGAGGCGATTACGAGTTTGCTCGAGAGTTCGTGGCAGAACACAACTTGGATCGGCGAGTGAACGCGGTCCTGTTCTCTCCTGCCTTCAGCAAGCAGGCCAGCGGCGCGCGCGATGCTTCTGGTTGCCTGCTGGACCCGCGCGAACTGGCGGAATGGATTCTGGCCGATGGGGTTCCGGCGCGCATGGGGCTGCAGATTCATAAATTTATCTGGGACCCGGCGATGAAGGGGGTTTAGCGATTGAAGATTTCAGATTGCAGATTTCAGATTTAGAATCCGGGTGGTTGGGAGATTTTTAATCTACAATCTAAAATCTGCAATCTGAAATAGATCCATCGATCTGGTGTGCTTTCAACGATTTAGATCAGAATTGCGATCCGACCAGGAACGACATCTAAGCAATGGTGAAGGATGCTCAACGCGCGGTGGTCCTCTTGAGCGGCGGCATGGATTCCTGCGTCTGCGCGGCGCTGGCGGCGCGCGATCACGACGCCGCTGCGGTGCATGTGAGTTATGGGCAGCGCACCGAGGAGCGCGAGCGGCGGGCGTTTCTGGCCATCTGTGATCGCCTGGGAATTCGCGACCGCCTGCTGGTGAGGAACGAGGCACTCTCCGCCATTGGCGGTTCGGCGCTGACCGACCGCAGCATCGGCGTTCCGGAGTCCCACGCGATTGGAAGCGATATTCCGGTCACTTATGTACCCTTCCGCAACGCCCATTTCCTGTCGGTAGCGGTGAGCTGGGCGGAAGTGCTGGGGGCGGCCAGGATCTACATTGGCGCAGTGGAGCAGGATAGTTCGGGATATCCTGATTGCCGCCCGGCCTACTACCAGGCGTTCAACCAGGTGATCAAACTTGGCACGAAGGATGGCAGGATCGAAATTGTGACGCCTCTGATCCAGCTGCGCAAGTCGGAAATCGTGCGGCTGGGCCTTGAACTGGGCGCGCCCTTGGATTTAACTTGGTCGTGCTACAGCCGCGAGGACAGCGCCTGCGGAGTTTGTGACAGCTGCGTTTTGCGCCTGCGGGCTTTCCGGGATGCGGGCAGCGCGGACCCGATTCCATACGTGGAGATGGCAGAAAGAGCTTAGTCGTCGGCCCGGAATGCCGACGCAACGATATCAACCAGTTTTATGAGCCGGGAGGCCAAAAACATGAAGCAACGTTTGCTGATATTGATGCTGGTGGTGATGGTGGCGGCGCTGTGTGTACCCCCGGTGTTTGCCCAGGCCACCGGAACCGTGAAGGGTGTCTGTAAAGACATGGAAGGGAAGCCCATCGTCGGCGCCAACCTGGAATGGATGAATACCGACAACGGGCGGAAGTACAACCTGAAGACCAACAAGAAGGGCGAGTACTTCTCCCTGGGTATCGAGATGGGCAAGTACAAGGTCACCCTTACCCAGGAGGGCAAGCAGTTGGACCAGGTCAGTAATTTTCCCGTGGGAGGCGAAGAGGCCACGCTTGATTTCGATTTGAAGAAGTCCCAGGCTGAGGCCGCCCAGCAGAAGGGCATTACTCCCGAGCAGTTGAAGCAGATGCAGGAACAGCAAGCCAAGGCCGCCAAGGAAACCAACACGGTCAAGGCGTTGAACGAGAAACTTGCCGTGGCCAACCAGGCCATGCAGACCGGCGACTTCGAAACCGCGGTGAACACTCTTAACGAAGCCACCCAAATGGATCCCACGCGGGACCTGCTCTGGGCCCGGTTGGGCGATGCGCATTTGAGTTCGGCTCCGAAGCAGACTGATGCGGCGGAGAAGGCCAAGCGTTATACCGACGCGGTTTCGGATTACCAAAAAGCCATCGACCTTAAGAAGAAGACCATGGAGGCCACGCCCAAGCCCGATGACGCCAAATACCTGGCCGCGTATTACAACAATCTGGGGCAGGCCGAAGCCCGTACCGGTCAGCTCGACGAATCCGTAAAGTCCTATGACCAGGCGGCAGCGCTCAATCCTTCCGGCGCCGCGCAGTACTACTACAACCAGGGAGCGGTATTGACCAACAGCGGCAAGGTGGATGAGGCTAACACGGCCTTCGACAAGTCGATTGCCGCCGATCCTACCAAGGCTGAGGCGTACTACCAGAAGGGCGTGAATCTGATCAATAAAGCCACCACCGACCCCAAGACGGGCAAGGTGATGCCAGCGCCGGGCACGGCGGAAGCGCTCAACAAATATCTCGAACTGCAGCCCACCGGACAGTTCGCCGAGGGCGCCAAAGGCATGCTCCAGTACATCGGCAGCAGCATCGAGACCAGCTACGGTTCGAAGAAAAAGACCACCAAGAAGTAGCCCGTAAGTAAGTGTGGGTCGGACACTCTTGTCCGACGTTTTTGATTTTGGTTTGCTTTTGCGGGCGTCCGGTGCTGGAAGCCCAAGTGTGGGTCGGACACTCCTGTCCGACGCTTTTGATTTTGGTTTGCTTTTGCCGGTGTCCGGACCGGAAAACCTAAGTCAAAGGCGTCGGACAAGAGTGTCCGACCCACACCACACTAAGACACTCCTCTCGTTACTATGGTCTATGTCCAGGACGTTCTTCGTGGCACCCCACCCCTGTTTTCGCTACATTTGAATTGAGATCGCGGTCCTGAGCGCTTCCCCTCACTCGGGCACTCAATCCTGACAAACGAAATGGCATCACCAGGCACAGCCCCGCTGCAGGTCAACTTCGAGCCGGCATCGCATTCCGGAACGGCGGCCACACACGCCCTGCTGGCGGCCATGTTGCGCGCCACTGAAAAAGTGAGTGACCTGATTTTCTCGCCCGGACGTCCTCCCCAGGTGGAGGTCTATGGACAACTGATTCCGGTGCAGGGGCCAGGCCTGCGGCTGCTCACCGCGGACGACACCCGGCGCATCGCGTCCGATCTCATCGGCGACAACAAGCAGGCCATCAACATGTTGCGCGAGCAGGGCTCCTGCGATATCTCCTTCGGCCTCCCCGGACTGGCCCGCTTTCGGGTGAATATTTTTATCCAGCGCGGCAGCTGCGCGGTGGTCATGCGCGTGATCCCAACTGCCATTCCCGAGTTCGCCGCTCTGGGACTTCCAGCGCAGCTCGGAGAGATCGCAAACCTCCGCGATGGCATCGTCCTGGTTACGGGGGCGCGCGGGTCGGGAAAGTCTTCCACCCTGGCTGCCCTGCTCGACCGCGTCAACGAGAAGCAGACCTGCCACATCATCACCATCGAGGACCCGATCGAGTTTCTGCACAACCATAAGAAGTCCACCATCCACCAGCGGGAACTGCACAGCGATACCCCGAGCTTCGCGCTGGCGTTGCGGGCCGCCTTGAGGCAGGCGCCCAAGGTGATCCTGGTGGGGGAACTGCGTGACCGCGAAACCATGGAAATGGTCCTCGAAGCCGCTGAGACCGGCCACCTGGTGCTCTCCAGCCTGAACGCCCCCAATGCGGCCAAGACCCTGGAGCGCATTGTGTCTGCCTTCCCGCCGCCGGAGCAGTCATCGATGCGGGGCCGTCTGGCCAAGACTCTGCGCTACGTAATTTCGCAACAGCTCCTGCCCCGGAAAAGCGGCGGACGCGTGGCTGTGCTGGAAATCTTCAGGAACACTCACCGCACGGTGCAGTACGTCGATTGCGAGGACGCTTCCGGGGGTACGCTGCTAGAGGCCGTCAAGAATGGCGCCTCGGAGGGCATGCTCCACTTCGACCAGGAGATCGAAAAACTGGTTCGAGCCGGAGTCGTGGACCAGGAAGTGGGATTGAGCTATGCCACCGATAGCCAGCAGTTGCAGCGCACCCTGAGCCAATAAGAGCGGCCACGGATCTGCACGGATTCACACGGATAAACCAATAAAATTGATAAATCAAAAGTCTTGATCCGTAAAGATCTGTGCGAATCCGCGGCTGCTCTTGGGTGGTTTTTCCACAAGCAACCCCGTTCCCATTTCCAGCCATCCAGAGATCGTATTCCCCAGGCGAAAACAAACAGATTCGACTCTGAATCTCCAATCGCGATACCATCATCTGAGACTGTTATAGAGGAGAAAAAATATGGCATTTGAATTACCCCCATTGCCCTACGACTATTCCGCACTTGAACCCACTATCGACGCCGCGACCATGAAGCTGCACCATGATATGCACCACGCGGCCTATGTAAAGAACCTGAACGCGGCCCTGGAGAAGCATCCCGACCTGCAGTCGAAGAGCGCCGAAGATCTGATTCGCGACCTGAGTGCCGTGCCGGAAGACATCCGCGGCGCCGTGCGCAACAACGGCGGCGGACACGTCAACCACAGCATGTTCTGGAAGATCATGAAGCCCAAGGGTGGTGGCGATCCCAGCGGCCCAGTGGCCGAAGCCATCCAGAAGTCTTTCGGCAGCTTCAAGGATTTTCAATCCAAGTTCAACGATGCCGGCGCCAAGCAGTTCGGCAGCGGCTGGGCATGGCTGGCCGGCAAGCGTAGCGGCGAGGTGCAGATTCTCAGCACTCCTAACCAGGACAATCCCATCTCCCAGGGTCTGTTCCCCATCCTGGGCAACGACGTCTGGGAACATGCTTACTACCTCAAGTACAACAATCGCCGTCCGGAATACCTGGCGGCCTGGTGGAACGTGGTGAATTGGGACGAAGTCAACAAACGTTACGCGAGCCTGAAGTCAGGTCAACTCGAACCCGCGCTGGCGCGCTAGTCAGTAAGTAGCGCCGGCATCCTGCCGGCTGTCCCGAGGGCGTCAAGCCCTCGGTCCGGCAGGCGGAGTCTGCCCCTGGAGAGAACTGAAGACACCTTCATCCACGGCGGGCGGGGCGCCCGCCGGACAGCCGCCGGGAGGGCGGCGCTACTTTCAAACCTCCGGGATTGCAGATATTATTTCCCGTGGTCGCCTTCCGAGAGACGGCACCCCAACCTGGAGTCTGCGATGAAATTCTCTTTCCCGGTGACGTGTGCGTCCGTTCTCCTGGCGGGAGCTTTCACCGTCCCCGCAATTTCGGCGCAGTTCAAAATTGCAACCCCCTCAAAGGACTATTCGTTTACCATCTCGACCTCACAACCCTGGACTGATACTGGAGTGGACTTGCATCCGGGCGAAGTTTTGGGAATAAACGCCAGCTCAGCGGAAAGCTGCGATCCCGCGGGAGTGAGCGGTTCCACCGGCACTGGCCTGCCCGTAGTCTCGGCCCCGGCCGGGGCCCTGATCGCCAGGCTGCAGGCGCAGGGCGTGCCGGTCCTGATTGGCAGCGGTCAGCAGCTTAAAGTTGAAGCGCCGGGCCACCTCTTCCTGGGAGTGAATACGTCGGGCGCGCCACCCTGCAGCGGCAGCTTTGCGGTCAAGGTCAGCGTAGCCTCCGAAGCGTCGCCCGCCGCGCCGGCGGTCGGCAACTCCCTGACGCCTGCTGCTTCGCCCACAACGGCGCAGCCTGCAACTGCTTCCCCGGAAACTCAAAAGCCGGCACCGGACATCAAGTCGAAACTGGCCAGCGCAGCCCAGGTATTTCTCGCCGGGCAATTCGGCACTGGCGCGACGGCTTCCACCACCTCGGCGTCGGCCGCGCCCGCGGGGAATGATGTGGTGCCGCCGACCTCCGCCACTACCGCCACTGCGCCAACGCCCGCGCTCAAAGTGTCGTCGGGCAAGCTGGATTCATCGCTGCAAAAAGATATCGACGGCCTGCCCCGGCGAGTAAACGATGAGTTCCAGAATCAGGGCGACATGGTGAACTTTGTTCTGGTCGGTTCCGACCAGCAGGTCAAGGACGCTCTTGACGCCGCCAACTGGCACGTGGCCGACATCGACACCAAAGAAGCCGTCCTGAAGGCTGTGCTGCAGACTTATCAGAAGAAAGACTATCTGCAGATGCCCATGAGCCAGCTCTATCTGTTCGGACGCAAACAGGACTACGGCTATGAGTTGGCCCAGGCATATTCAGTGGTCGCCAGCCGCCATCACTTCAGAATCTGGAAAGCTCCGACTACCTGGAACGGAGAAACCGTCTGGGCAGGCGCCGGCACCCACGACATCGGATTCGAAAAAGACCAGCGCAACGGTAAAGTGACCCACAAGATCGATCCGGCGGTAGATGGCGAGCGCGACAATATTGGCCAGACCCTGCAGGCGTCGGGCAAGGTCAAAAGCATGTACTACTATCTGCCTCCCGATCCGGTGCAGGGAGCCAAAAACGCCACCGGCGGCGGATATCACTCCGATGGGCGTGTGCTGGTGGTGGTACTGCAGTAGGCGTTCCTTAGTGATTCACTTCTTTTTGCAAGGCAAGTTGCAGCCCTGCACCCTTGCGGCCACAGGTGATCCGAAGCAGGCTGGCGCTCCGAATCGGTGCATCGACAATGATTCTCGATTGATCGTAGGAGTCGGCGGCAGAGTGAACCCGCACCCGCACTTGATGTATGCCAGAGGGGACCTTGATGGCATCAAATTGATGCGCCGTCACAGCTCGGAACTGAAATGTCCGCCTTTGTTTTTCCGCGTGCAATGATTTCGTATAGATCAGCCGGTTGTCCAGCCACACCGACGCCCGTGCATCGGTGAAGTGGTGCTCAACCTCAATCTGTAACATTTCCTCTGGGGGTTGCCTGGGGGGAGCCACCGAGACTTTCGCCGTGGTCTCCTTTTCCACGCCTGCGACCGGGCCCCCGGGGCCAGGCTGATGGCCCGCAACAACTGCGGCTCCCGAATTGAAGGAATCGGATGTGTCACGTTTCGAATTATGCATGCCCCAAAGTGCGGCCCCGGCCAGGATGACCGCCAGGCCCCCGGCAGCAAGACGAGCACGCGAGCGCCTCGCCCCGCTCAACGGAAGCGCTTTTTGGCTGTGAACCACTCGCTGTAATTCCAGCGGCGCCTCTTTTTTGTCGTCACCGGAGCTGCGTTGTAAAAACCCGCTGCTTTCGCGTAGTGCCTGCAGGTCCGAGGCCATGGCCATGCCGGATTGGTAGCGCTGCGCCGGATCTTTCGCCATTGCCTGCGAGACAATCCGGTCGAGTTCAGGAGAGAACCTGGATTCAAATGCCGACACGGGAACGGGCTCATGATTGACCAGCTTGAAGCACACTGTGGTTGTGCTATTTCCCTGAAAAGGCCGGTGGCCCGTGAGCATGTAGTAGAGAATCACACCCAGAGAAAACAAATCGGACCGCGCATCCGTCTTTTCTTCGGTCAGTTGCTCGGGAGCCATGAAGGCTGGACTTCCCAGGATCTGGCCGGGCAGGGTCAAGTCTGTCTGGTTTAATTTTGCGACGCCAAAGTCTGCAATTTTCGGATGACCATCCGGCGTGACCAGAATGTTTGCAGGCTTGATATCGCGATGCACCACACCCTGGCTATGCGCGTAGTGCAGGGCCTCGGCCACCTCCTGCACCAGGCGAAGGGTCGTGCTCAGGGGAAGCGTCAGACTCTCTCCACTGACCAGTTGTTGCAGGGAGTGGCCTTCGACGTACTCCATCACCAGGAAGGGCTCTGGTTCTTCTCTCACGTCGAAGATGGTCACGATTCCAGGGTGGGAAAGCCGCCCTGCGGCCTGGGCCTCCACCACAAAGCGCCTTCGGTATTCCTGTTCAGCCTCCGTATCCAGAGTCGAAAGCGAGACCGTCTTGATGGCAACAATTCGGTCGAGCTTAGGATCACGGGCGCGATAGACGACTCCCATGGCGCCGTGTCCCAGCTTGGCCTCAATCTCATATCGATCGAGAAGTTTGCCTATCCGTGTCTCCATGTTTGGAAGTACCGCCATTTTGAATCTTAGGGGTGATGTACCGCGCTGGCGGCTATTCGTCGCACAGACCTGATTACGAAGGTCATAGATAACGATGGTGTTCAAGGGCCGGGGATTGGCGGCAGGGCGGGTGGTTTGCCTGGGTGTGAACCGAAGGGGCGGCTCAGACCCCTACTTCTCGCCCTGATCTTTTGGGGTCACGATGACTCCGACGATTCTGTCGTTCATGGCTTCCACCAGAGCTGTGGCCTGCTGCGCGGTGGTTCCGCTGAGCAGTTCAAATGCAATAGAAACGGCCTTCAGGCCGGGCACTGTATCGTGAAATAGTTCCAGCTGAATCACGGGCGTGCCTTCGTCCGATCTCGCGACGAAGCGTCCGGCGCTACGTTCTGTTCTGAGCCTCATTTTGTAGGGCTTCCTTATGAGCCGGATGGTTTCTGTTCCTGGCGCAACTCCGGGCGTATCCGACGAGGGGATGTTACATTCCTGCTGCTCCAGTTCCAACTCCGCGTCCTGGATGTTCGTCTGCTCGGATGTGTGACCGCATTTTGCGCAGAACCAATTTTCAGTCCCGGGATTCCATATGATTTTTTCGTGTTTCATTTCCGACCGGGTTTTCAGATGATCATTTTACCCGAGAGGGATGTACGGAAGAGCGTTCAATTCAATTCTGGAAATATAGTTGTACGGGGCAACCCATCAGGCTTTGGAGGCGGCGAGTTGCCGGGTTATTGCAGCCTGGCGTATTCGGCCTTGATCTCGCGCAGCAGGGGGACGTTCGGGTCGGCATCCTTCCACAGCGCCAGGAAATCCTGATAGGCGACACGAGCCCGTGCCTTGTCATCCGCCATGACGTAGGCCCGCGCCAGGCCGACTTTGGCCAGCGGCATGACGGGATCGATATTGATAATGCTCTTCAAGTCCTGCAGGCGCTGGAAAGCCTGAACCGCGTCACTACCGCGTCCTGCCTTGAGGTACGCATTGCCGCGTACATAGAGGACGCCGGAATTCGCCCGGGCATACACCAGTGCGCCGTCAAGCAGGTCGATGGCCTTGGTCGGGTTGCCCTGGTTCAGTTCGATCTGCGCCTTCACCAGCGGCACTTCAACGAATTGCACCATCGTGTCGTAAGGCCGCTTCTGAGCCACGTCGTCGGCCAGCTTTGCGGCCCGTGCATTTTCGCCCGCCAGGGCCAGGGCCGTCGCGCAGTTGAGTACCACGTTGGGTGACTGGGACAATTTCAGCGCCTGGGCCACATCTTCGATAGCCCGGGCTTTGTCCGCGAACGCGGCCTCTATGAAGGCTTCCTGCGAATATTCGTTCGCCACAGCCTCCTTGAAGCCGAGACGTTGGGCCGCGTCCCGCTGCTTCTGTCCGAAGGCCCGCGCCGCGTTCAGCTGCCCGGCGTAGGCTGCCATCGCTGATCGCATTCCGGTTTCGGTGAATTCGCTCTGCGGATCGTCCTTCATCAGATCGAACTCGCGTTCCACGGCGGCCTGGTCGCCCTGCAACCAGGCAATGATGGCCAACGACGAATGGACCAAGGCCGCGCCGGCCTTGCGCTGCAGAGCCTGATTGAAAGTGGCCTTGGCCTCGTCCAGCCGGTTCAGGCCGGCATAGGCAAACGCGACGTTCGAGTATCCACTGGCGCTGTCGGGATCGAGCTGCACCGCCTTGCGTGCATTGTCGAGCGCATTCTCGAACTGCCCCATCACGATGTAAACCACCGCCAGATTGTTGTACGGAGTTGAATCCCGCGGGTAAGTCTGCTTATAGAGTTCGAGCGCGGTGATGCCTTTTTCAAGTTGTCCCGAGTCCACGTAGTAGTGCGACATGATGTACAACTTTTCGTGCTCGCTGGCCCGGTCCCGCAACTCAAATGCTTTTTCCCGGTTCTTCTCCGCCAGTTCGCTTTGTCCGAGGTTGCTGTACACCGTGCCCAGGCGGGCATAGGCCATGGCGAAATTGGGATCCAGTTCCACGGCGTGCTGGTAAAGCGGCAGCGCGGCAAGCTCATCGAACATCTGGTGCTTCAAATCTCCCAGGCTGAACGCCTTGAGCGCTTCCAGCGATGACGTGGTCGCTTCCGACAGCGGCTTGTCGTATTTCTGCACCGAAGCCAGCGATTCTCCCAGCTTCTTGCGCAAACTGGAGCCCGCCTGGTGCAGCGAATTCAGTACCGATTCCTTATTGGGCGACTGCACTTCCTCCCGTGCGAGGGATTCTCCCGTACCCGCATTCACCGCATCCAGGGTGATCACATACTGGCTGCCCAGGTTCGCGATGGAACCGTTGAGCATGGCTTTGATGCCCACGCGCTGGCATATTTCACGGCCCACATCGCCGGTAATGCGCTCATCGGGCGCGCGTCCCATGAATTGCAGGGTCTGCCGCACTTTTTGTTCGGGGAAGACATTCAAATACGGCGACTGCTCCAGGTCCACCGCCAGCGCTTTTTTGAGAGTGCCGTCAAAAACGGGATCGGCCGTAGTATTCACAAAATCGGTGACCAGGATTGCATCGCGCTCGGTCATGACAGCGCGCGTCCGGCGCAGGAAGACAGTCATCGCCAGCCCCAGCACGGCCAGTACGACGATGGCCATCACGACCAGGTTCCACATCCGGCCTGGCTTGCGCTCGCGCGCCGCCCGCAAGGTGGTGGAACTCGAGGCGGCGGAAATCAATCCCGAGTCGGTGTCGCGCTTCAAGCGTTTCAGGTCGGCCCGCACTTCGGCCGCGCTCTGGTAGCGCAGGTCGCGGTCTTTCTCCAAAAGCTTGGTGATGATCTCGTCCAACTGCACCGGCACGTCAGGATTCAGCCGCACCGGCAACACCGGAGGGCGGTTCAGGATGGCCTCGAAAATTACCGGAGATGTGTCTCCCCGGAAAGGCAGCGCGCCGGTCGCCATCTCGTACAACACGGCGCCAAAGGAAAACAGGTCGGTTCGTGTATCCAGCTCCTTGCCGCGCGCCTGCTCGGGAGACATGTAAGCCACAGTCCCGACGGTTGAGCCGGGGCTGGTGAGGAGTTCCTCATCCACCGTCACGTCAGAGCCGGCTGTGGCGCCACTGGTGACGGGCTCCGCCTTAAGCGTCTGCTTCGCCAGTCCGAAGTCCAGCACCTTGGCCTGGCTGCGATTGGTGACGAATATATTGGCGGGCTTGATGTCGCGGTGAATAATGCCCTTGGAGTGTGCGGCGTCGAGCGCGTCCGCGATCTGGATGGCCAGCTCGGTAAGCCTGTCCATCTCCAAGGCCAGCTTGCCGATGCGCTGCTTAAGGGTTTGCCCCTCCAGCAGTTCCATGGCAATAAAATAGCGGCCGTCGGCCTGCCCGATTTCATAGATAGTGCAGATATTAGGGTGGTTGAGGGCGGAGGCGGCCCGAGCCTCGCGTTGGAAGCGCTCCAGCGCCGACGGGTCCTTTTCCAGCTCTCCGGGAAGAAATTTCAGGGCTACGTGCCGGCCGAGGCTGAGGTCCTCAGCTTCATACACGATCCCCATGCCCCCGCCGCCAAGCTGGTGCAGGATGCGATAGTGAGAGATGGTTTCGCCTGTCATCAGCCCAGCAGCTCCAAAACGATTTTCCGATGGTAGGCTGCGTCCTCGGGCAAGTCAATGTGAGGCCGGGTTTAGACAGCGCCCAACATTTGTTCTCCGGGACAGAGCAGGACTACGAAAAATAGTCAGACCACGACTGTGGAGGATACGCAGTAGAGGGTGCTTTTGTTCAGAGGCAAGGCGGGGAAGTTCGGTGGAGTGCGAACCCCGCCCCGTCTCTCCACCCATTTTTATTTGTCGGCCCGCCTTACTGCCTGTCCTGGAGGCAAGGCGTCTCTCAGTTCGCGGATGCTGCGTTTCAGTACGGGATGCCGTGCGTCAGGGGCAATTTCCGCGAGGGGTTCGAGCACAAAGCGGCGTTCGTGCATGGCGGGGTGCGGTATGGTCAGACCCTTGGCCTGGACCACGGAATCTCCAAACAGCAGAATATCGATGTCGATGTTGCGCGGGCCCTTCTTTTGCCCGCGCCGGCGGCCCATCTCCCGTTCGATGGCCAGCACCCCGTTGATCAGCTGCCGGGGCATCTTCTCCGTGTCCAACTGGAGGGCGCAATTCAGAAACCAGGGTTGAGTGGTGAGTTCGACGGGTTCGGTTTCGTAGAAGGAAGAGACCGCCACTACCTTGCCCAGGCGGCCCAGGTGGTGGATCGCCGTTCTTAAATTCTCTGCGCGGTCACCAACATTCGAGCCCAGCGAGAGACACACCCGTTTCTGCATGGTCACCCGTTTCCCGTTTCCGGTTTCTGGTTTGCAGCCGAAATGTCGTGCGAGAGCCGGGCACGCATCATTGCCTGTCCTGTCTCTGGTACCCCGATGACTTTAGTCACTATCGCCTGTCGGGACTGGAAAGTTAACATGAAATTTCTATGCCGCTGGAGTCGCTGCTTCTCAGCCGGGATCCCGAAGTCATTCGCGTGGTTCAGCCCGCCCTGGAAAAGCTGTCCATTGATGTCGAAGTCTGCCGCGGGGTGAGCTCGGGCCAGGAAATTCTGCGCACCGAAAAGTTTGACGCCATCATAGTCGATTGCGATGACCTGAAGGGCGCCCTGGGGGTGCTGGAAGGCCTGCGCAAAAGCGTCAGCAACAAGAATTCCGTCACCTTCGCCATCGTGAACGGCAGCACCACCACCCAGCAGGCTTTCACAATGGGAGCGAACTTTGTTCTGCAGAAGCCAATTTCGGCGTTGAACGCCCGCCGATGCTTCAGCGCCGCGGTCAATTTCATGATGCGCGAAAGGCGGCGCTACTTCCGGCATCCGGTCGAAATGCCGGCTACACTTTCCTTCGGCGAAGGTCAGAAAATGAAAGTCACGCTGACCAACCTCAGCGAGGGCGGCATGGCCATATTCTTTCGCGGTCCGCTGCCCAAGGGCGGCGTTTCCACTGTGTCTTTCAAGCTGCCTGGGGCGGCCTCCGCGCTGGAGCCGAAAGTCCATATTGCCTGGATGGATGAGTCGGGCCACGCCGGCCTGCGCTTCGTTGATGTGCCCAAGGAGTCGCGGGCCGAGCTCGATGCCTGGCTGGCCGAACAATGCGACCCGGTTGCCAAGCCCGCCAAATAGAATCGTCCCCGACGTCTTGATCCCTGAGCGTACCCAGTTTGTGACTTGCGCGTTTTTGCCCGGCCCATCAGGCTGGAAGAGAAATCCTAACCGAGGTCTTATGCTGTCGATCCACGAGAGAATTGATCGCGCCCAACGCCTGGTGCGCATGCTGGAAGGGGATGCGCCGCGCCTGGCGATTCGGGTCGCGGAGCTGACTCCGGATTATCAACGGTCGGCAAAAACTTATGCCGCCCAGCTGACCGCGCACGCCCGGGCAGAGCTGGAAAAGCTTCTCGAAGAAGGCTCCTACTGGGATTCGAACGACAACACACCCCATCCCGCAGACTGACCTGATGTGTGTGGGTCGGACACTCCCTTCGACTTCGCTCAGGGCAGGCTCTGTCCGACGCTTTTGACTTTGAGGTTTTCGTTGGGGCCTACGGTGGCCGCGTATCAGCCACGGGTGGTGAAGGGTGCTCGGGCGAAATCAAAGGCAGAAGCAAAGTCAGAATCAAAAGCAAAGGCAAAAGTCAGAATCAAAAATCAAAAGTCAAAGTCAGAATCAGAATCAAAGGCGTCGGACAGGAGTGTCCGACCCACACTGACTAGGCCAGGGATTGGGCCGCTGCTTGCACCAGCGGAACTGAAGTTTCTACTTCCTCTTCCACGGTGGTCTCTTCCCAGAGGGTGCGGTCACGCAGGAGGCGGGAGACCAGGGCGGTATGCATGGCGTGGCCGGCACGGTCGGCGACCACGTTGCCCAGAATCTGTTTGCCGAGAAGCGCCAGGTCACCGATCAGGTCCAGGACTTTGTGGCGCACGAATTCATCCGGAAAGCGCAGCGGCGGATTCATCAGGCCGTCTCGGGTAAGCACAATCACGTTTTCCTGGGAAGCGCCTCGAATCAGACCTTGCTGCCGCATGGCATCGGCCTCGTGCATAAAACCGAATGTCCGGGCCGCCGCAATCTGCGAGCGATAGTTGCCATCCGACAGGTCCACCTTGAAGTTCTCTTTTCCAATCAGTGGGTGGGGAAAATTGATGGCGTAGGACACGGAATAGGTTTCGGCCGGGTACACCGCGATGAACTTGGCCCCTTCCCGCAGCTCCAGCTCGCGGCGAATGCGGAGATAGGTTCGGGGCCTGCGCTGCTTGCGAATACCGCTCTTGCGTATGGCTTCCACAAAAGGCAGCGCGCTGCCGTCGAGAATGGGGAGCTCCAGGTTGTCCAGCTCCACGATGGCATTGTCGATGCCGCAACCGATCAGGGCGGAGAGCAGATGCTCAGTGGTGGAAATGAGCACGCCCTTTTTCATCAGACTGGTGGCATAGCTCACCCGGGCAACGTTCTTGCTCACGGCCTCCAGTTCGAAGCCGTCCAGGTCGGTGCGACGAAAGATCACGCCCGATCCCGAGGGCGCAGGCAGGATCCGCAACTTGACCGGGGCGCCGCTATGCAATCCTGCGCCGCTGCACTCTACGGGTGTACGAATTGTCTGTTCGTGAATCAAATGGGATCGACTATCAGTGTTTGATGACGAATTTACCCCTCCTGGCGCAAGTCCGACTGTGGCTAATTAGCCACAGTACGTGGTCACAAGCATCCCGCCCATGGGGGGATAATCGTGATATCTATATCATTAAAATAGGCTTAGCAAGCCATCCTCGGGCGAGCGGGAAACTAAGGTGTTACTTCCTAGGTGAGTTCGCACTTGCGGAATTTCCGTTCCGGCTACGAATTTGGCTGCAGGCGGGGCCAGCGAGGGAAGGGAGAACGCACAGCTCTGGGTCAGCGCTTCTTTTGCTCTGAGGACGCCGTAGGCTCGAACTGGGAATCGCTGATCCCCTGGTTGTAGGTGACCTCGGTCAGAAAGCGCTGGTTGGACATGTCGCCGTTATAGAAACGCGTGATGGTGTGCGGAGTCATGACGCCTTGCACTTCGCGGTAGTTGTCATAGACCTCTCCTTCGATATTGCGTTCCCGGTCGGTCGGGTCCCGCCAGGAGTAGGTTTTCTTCACCGGCAGATGATCGTCGGTACTGATGTACAGGGTCACGCCCTCATTGTGTGCATTCATGACCGTGACTTGCTCAACTGGCTTTTCTTCGGCCACGGTCGAGCCTTCGTAGAAGAGTGCGACCCCGGGCTCCGAAAGCCATTTTCTCAGCACCCAGTCGAGCGAGAAACGGCGTCTTCGCAGGTACTCGGCCAGATCTTTGGGATCTTGCGGGGCCGCTCCCTTGTAGGTGATTTCGTATCCCTTGTCGCCCTTGTACACGTAGATCACATCCCGCTGCTTGGTGAGCTCGATGCGGTCCCGGTCGGGGAAGCTGTAGAAGCGCCAGAACTGAATGCCCCGGCTGTTAGGCCGGCCGTGATAGAAGCTGTAGGTGCGGCCCTCCTGGGTGATGTCCTGAATATTGAGGTAGGCTGATCCGCCCAGGGCCTTGATGGTCAGATCCAGGACGGCGCGCGCCCGGCGGGCGTTCTCCTGGTCCACCGGAATGGACTGGGAGGGTGGCGCGCTGTCGCTTTGCGCCAGCGCGAGGGTGGCCAATAGCAGGATCGCCAGGTAGAACTTCATCGTTCTCAAAGTTAGATGCAGGAAAAGTCAATGTGGGCGCGAGCGTCCCCGCTCGCGCCCACACTAAGCTAGCCCACCAATACCGCCCCGCCGTTCACGTTAAAGACCTCACCGGTGATGAAGCCGGCGTACTCCGAGCACAGGAACAGGATGGGGCCGGCGATTTCCTCGGGCTTGCCGGCACGTCCCAGCGGGATTGCCGAAAAGATGCGGGCGCTGGTCTTGGGATCGTTCAGGGCCGGTGCGGACATATCGGTGTCAACCCAGCCCGGCGCGACAGTGTTGACGTAGATCGCATCGCGGGCCAGTTCCGTGGAGAGGCCCTTGACCATGCTGATCAGGGCGCCCTTGGTGGCGGCGTAGTCGCAGTGAAAGGCTTCTCCGCGTTGCGCCGCGGTCGAACTGACCAGCACGATATGTCCGGCGGACGAGCCTGATTTTCCCTGCTTTTTCATCTGCGCCACGGAGTGCTTGATCAGGGCGAAGACGCTGTCCAGGTTTATGGCCATGGTGCTGCGCCACTGCGCGTCCGACATTTTTTCGATGGGCGCGTCCGCCGGAGGCCAGACGCCGTGATTGGCCACCAGGATGTCCAGCCGCCCGAAGCGTTTCACGGCAGCCGCGACCAACTCCTGCGCCGTCTCCGTGCCCGACAGGTTGCAGGCCACGGCGGCGCAATTGTCCGCACCGAGCTCCTTGACCAGTTGCTCGGATGGGCCTTTGGCTTTTTCGTAGTTGAACAAAACGCGCGCCCCCGCAGCCACAAACATGCGCACTGCCGCCGCGCCGATGCCGCGTGAACCGCCGGTGATGAGAGCCACCTTGCCAGAGAGAGAGAGAGGGATAGGCATGCAGTGATAGTTTCCAGTGTCAGCCCGGAATTGGCAAGTGGGAGTGTGGGTGGGGTGTGGGTCGGACACTCCCTTCGACTTCGCTCAGGGCAGGCTCTGTCCGACGCCTTTGACTCTGTTGATTGGTGGGTGTTGGTCGTTAGGCTGTGCCGAAACATTACTCCATTGTCATCCCGACCGGAGCGAAGCGCAGTGGAGGGACCTGCTTTCAGCCAGTACCCCCAACCTTCAGAAGCTTGACCGCAGCGATAGCGCAAGGAAACAGCAGGTCTTTCGACTCCATGGGCGGACCCGCAAGCGGGTCCGCTCACTCCGCTCAAGATGACAAAAGGTGTGTGGTTTCTCGCGGTATTGAGAAGGGGGGGATTTTCAGCTTCCCCAGCTGGTCGCTCTCTCCGCCTTGAGTTCGCGGATCAGAATGCGCACCAGCATGCCGTCATAACGCGTGCCGCTCAATTTTTCCAGCTCGGCCAGGGCCTGCTCGCTGGTCTTGGCGGCGGCAAAGGAGCGCTCGCTGGTCATGTTCACATAGGCGTCGGTGATGGCCATGATGCGCGCCCACAGCGGGATCTTCTCGCCCCGAATCCCATTGGGATAGCCTCCGCCATCGAAGGATTCGTGGTGGTACAGCACGGCATCGCGCAACTTCGTGCCTTCGGGCAAGGTGGCCAGGATTTCTGCCCCAACATCGGCGTGCATTTTCAGGATTTTGAACTCGCCCTCAGTCAGCGGGCCGGGTTTGTTCAGAATGCGTTCGGGCACAAAAAGCTTGCCCACGTCATGCACCCGGGCGGTAAAGGCCAGGTCGGCAATCTCCTCCACAGGCAGGCCCAGGGAGCGGGCGATGATTTCGCTGTACCGGGCCACCATCTCGCCGTGCCCGGCGCTGTTCAGTTCGCGCGACTCGGCGGCGCTGGTCAGGGTCTCGATGGCCTCGCGCAGGATGTGGTCGGTGAGAGCCTCATCACCGCACATCTTCTTCAGTGTGGTGATGAGCTCGTCCACGTGCTCGGGGCCGGTGTGCTCGCGTCGCAGGAAACCTTCGATGTATCCCGAGATCTGCTGACGGCGCACCGCCGCGCTCTCGCCGCCCGCGATTTCTTCGGCGGTGGACACACGGTCACCGCCCTTGTGCTTGGAGACGTACATGCCGGCATCGGCGACGCGAACAATATCTTCCATGGAGAATCCGTGCACCGGAAAACTGGCCACTCCGAAACTGCCTGTGATCTGGTGCTCGGAGAGCATGGGGTCCTGGGCGATCCAGAGGCGCAGACGTTCTGCGAGGATTTGTGCCTGCTCGACGCCGGTTTCCGGCATCAGAATGATGAATTCGTCGCCTCCGTAGCGGGCCACGACGTTCGATTGCCGGCACTTCTGTTCCAGCAGCCGCCCCACCCGGGTCAGCACCAGGTCGCCCTCCAGGTGCCCCTTGGTGTCGTTCACGCTCTTGAATTTATCCAGGTCCATCAGCACGACTGAGATGGGGCGGCCGGAGCGCGAAGCCCGTTTCAATTCGGTACCCAATGCCTCGAAGAAAAAACGCCGGGTCTTGATGAGTGTGAGACCATCCGTGATCGACTGCTGCTGCAGTTTCTGGAAGACCTTGGCATTGTGCAGGGCGGTCGCCAGCAGATCGGCCAGGGTGCTCATGATCAACCGGTCTGCCGGCGTGAACGCATCCTCTTTAAGGCTTTCCACGTTGAGCACGCCGACAAAGTTTTCCCCGTAGGCGATGGGGATGCAAAGCACCGAGCGCGACCCCGCCAGCACGCCCTGCAGTTGGGCTTCGCTCGAGGTCTGGACCAGCGCGGCCTCCCCGCTGCGGGCCACCCGCCCCAGAATGCCCGCTCCCAGCGGGATCCGTTTGCCCAGAGAATGTGCCGTGACCCCGGCCTCGGCCTTGATTTCGATCTCTTTGGCCGAGTAATCGAGGATGCCGATGCCGATGTGGTCAAAGCTGAAATTTTTCTGGATGTGGCCCACGATGTCGGCCAGCATCTGCTCGGAATCGTCGCTCGAAATCGCGGTCTTCGAAATGTTATTCAGAAAGGCCAGTTGGCGCGAACGCCGTTGTTCCTCGGCAAAGAGCCGGGCATTTTCCACCGCCACCGAAACCTGCCCCGCCGCGGTTTGCATGACTTCAAGGTCGCGCTGCTCGAAGGCATATTCGCGTTCCGTGTTCAGCGCCGCCATCACCCCCGCCGGCCGGCCTCCCAGCAGGATGGGCGCGCCGCAAAAACACTTGGCGGGCCGCGGCGGCATGAAGGTGACTCCCAGGCGCTCCCGCGCTTTCTCCAGGTCCGCGCGAATCACCAAAGGCTGGCCGCTGCGAATGATGTACTCGGTCAGGCCATTGGTCAGCTTGCGCGTGCGCTTGGGCAATATCTCACCCTTTTCCACTTCCAGCTCGAAGCGGATCTCATCGCCTTCCTGGAAGGCGATATAAAACTCGCTGGTGTCGAAGATCTGGCCCAGTTCGTTCTGGACCGTGCGCAGGATCTCATCCTGGTCCAGGCGCGAGCTGATGGCCTGTCCGATCTGGGTGAGCAGTGCGAATTCCTTGGTACGGCGCTGCGCGTCGTGCATGACCGCGTAGTTTTCCAGGGTCAAACCGATCTGCAGCGCCAGCCCGATCAGCAGGCGCAGGTTCGACGAGCCGAACATGCGGCGCGCGGTATGGGGAAACAGGATCACGCCAAAATTGTGTTCCCGGGTCTGCAGGCTCACGGCCGTGAGGTTGTAAATGCGCTCTTCGGTCATGACCTCGCGGAACTGCAGGAAGCGGCCGCCGGGGAAGGCGGGCAAGGGTTCGGGCATTTCCGGCACGCCGCGAAAGGTCACGAATCCGCCGCGGCGGTAAGCCAGCTCGCAGACATATTCTCCCGCGCCGCTCTTCTCCAGTTTGTCGAGAAACTCGCTGGAAAAGCCGCGCTGCACTGAGGGCAGCACAGCGCGCCAGCGCTCGGAGATACAGATAACCGCCCCGCCCGCGGGCAAGGGCGCAACCAACCGGTCCAGAATGCTTTGCATGCTGGGAACCAGGTCGTCGGCGGAAAGCAGGCGGGTCGGATCCACACCCAGGGTGGAGAACGCCAGGGCATTTTCCTGCACCGCGCTGCGCTCGTTTTCCGCCAGCACCATCACCATCGCAATGCCCAGTGCCAGTTGCGGGATCGGGCCCAGCATATCGGAGAGCTGCAAATAAGAAATGCTGAATTGCCCGAACAGCATCAGCACCGACCACAGTGCCAGCGCCATGGCCAGCAGGGTGAAGGCCAGCGAATTTCTACGGTGCGCGTAGCGGTAAAAGAAGAACGAACAGTAGAGCAGCACCAGGGCCACGCCCACTTCCACACGGAAGCGCGGGTCAGTAACGACGTCAGGATGAAAGACCCTTCCGACCATCTGCTGCTTCAAATTCCAGAGGCTGAGCGCCGCGCCCCCCAGGCCGACCGCGAAGTCATACCAGCGCAGGCGAAAGCGTTCGCGCATCAGGCGAGTTGAGATCAGGATGCAGACGGCCATCACCGCCAGAAGCAGCGAGGCCAGCAGTGAAATCACAGGCGAGGGATTGCGGAACGCACTCCAGGCGTCGAGGATGTAATGAAGCGTGTAAGCTCCCCATCCCAGTTGCCACGCGCGGAAGTAGTCCTGCCGGGTCTGCTCGTAGAGGTAAGTGAAAACCAGAAAGAGCAGCAGGGCAACGACGGCCGGTACTACCAGTAAACTAATCGTGACGCTGTTCATGGCGCGAAACAGCTACCTCAGCCAGAGTGATGAGCAATTTCTAACTATCAATGGTTTCACAGCGGTTCAGGCAAGACAATAGTCTTGTGGAATGCTCTCCGAGACGCAGGTAATGGGCCATTTCCTCTTCCGGATCAACCACTTGGCCCGACCTTTGGCCTCGCGGACGCTTGACGCTACATTTCCTCAGCCCGTACCATCAGGACACGACCTTTCGTAATGTCCCCCGCCTTCAGTCCGCCCTCCGCCTCGCCCTCCGGCCCACGCGTCCGTTTTGCGCCCTCGCCCACCGGATACCTGCATGTGGGCGGCGCACGCACCGCCCTGTTCAACTGGCTGTTCGCCCGTCATCATGGCGGCACGCTGGTCCTGCGTATTGAGGACACCGATCTCGAGCGCTCTACCGCGGAGATGGTTGACGGCATCCTGCAGGGCATGCGCTGGCTCGGCCTCGATTGGGACGAGGGTCCCTACCACCAGACCCAGCGCATGGAGCTCTATCGCCAAAGCGCGGCGAAGCTGTTGGCCTCCGGACATGCCTACTATTGTTTCTGCAGCAAGCAGGAGTTGGAGCAGCGCCGCGCGGCCGCTGCCGGCGAGGGCCGCCCTCCGCGTTATGAAGGCACCTGCCGGAAAATTTCTCGCGAGGAAGGCGCCCGGCGTCGCGCTGCGGGAGAATCCGCGGCCGTTCGCTTCGCCGTGTCCGAGTCCGGCAGCACGGCTTTTGATGACGCCGTCTTCGGTCGAGTGGAGTTTGCCAATTCTGAGCTGGAGGATTTCGTGCTGTTGCGCTCCGATGGCGTCCCCACCTATCACCTGAGCGTGGTCACGGACGATGTGGACATGCGGATCACGCATATCATCCGTGGTGCGGACCATATCTCGAACACGCCCAAACAGGTGCTGCTTTACCAGGCACTGGGGGCCGCGCTGCCCATTTTCGCGCACGTGCCGCTGATCCTCGGCCCCGACAAGACGCGCCTCAGCAAGCGCCACGGCGCCACCAGCGTGATCGCCTATCGCGATGAGGGGATCGTGCCCGAAGCCTTCCGCAATTTTCTGGCGCTGCTGGGATGGACGCCGCCCGCATCCGGAGCGGACGCTCCTGCCGCGGAAATCCTGGGCGATCAGCAAATGATCCAGCTGTTCGATCTGAACGGTATCTCGCACTCCAACGCCGTTTTCGATCGCGCCAAACTGGACTGGTTCAACACCGAGTACATCCGCGCTTATCCCGCCGAGAAATTACTTTCGCTGATTCAGGAAGAGTGGCACAAAGCCGGCCTCGAACCCGAGCACACTGACCGCGACTGGCTGCTGGCGACCATCAACCTGCTTAAGCCGCGTGCCCGCAGCCTGAAGGATTTTGCCACATCGTTCCGGGCGTACTTTACCGACACGTTTCAACCCGATCCCGCCGCGGTAGAGAAATTTCTGGCGGATGAAAGGGTTCGCCGGCTGCTGGTGGAACTGGGAGAACGCTACGCGGCGTCCGATGAAACCTTCACCGAAGCCGGGACCGAAAGACTGCTGCGTGATTTCGCCGCGGAAAAAGAAATGAAAGCAGGCGCGCTGATCAACGGCGCCCGCGTCGTCCTGACCGGACAGGGAGTTGCACCCAGCCTGTTCGCGGTCATGATGGCCCTGGGAAAAGAGCGCACAATCGCCCGCCTGAAAGCCACGCAAGAGCTGGCCGCAAGGGCCATGACTGAAATGTAGACGCGAGCGTCCTCGCTCGTGCCGCGGCACAACCGGCCCGAAAACATATCGTCCCGCAATTCTTCAGACCGAACGTTTTCACCTGCATTGGCCGACGTCGGAGCTGGGACCGGGGGAGCACGAGCGAGACGCTCGCGCCCACACCGGCACTTTCGTTCCTTGCTCAACACTAACTCGATGACCCACCGCTGTCATAATGGTTTAGATGTGGCCCGTCATTTCCCTAAAGTTGGACGACCGCTGGCTGCCCAAGTCCGTCATCTGCCTGCGGACATACAGTTTCAGCAAATTCCTGAAAGACGTCATCGCCGGAATTACGGTCGGCCTGGTCGCCCTGCCGCTGGCCATGGCCTTCGCCATCGCGTCGGGACTTACGCCTCAGGCGGGTATCTACTGCGCTGTAGTCACCGGCTTTCTGATCTCGGCCCTGGGCGGATCGAAAACCCAGATTGGCGGGCCCACCGGCGCTTTCGTGGTCGTGGTTGCCGGGATCGTCGCTGTCCACGGCATTGACGGACTTTACATGTGCACGGTGATGGCCGGAGCCATACTCATCGTTCTGGGCGCAACCGGCATGGGCACTGCGGTCAAGTTTATTCCGCGGCCAGTGGTCATTGGCTTTACCAACGGCATCGCGGTGCTGATTGCCAGCACGCAGATCAAGGATTTCTTCGGCCTGCATCTGGCCAAGGTCCCCAGCGAATTCTGGATGCGGATGAAGGCACTTTTTCATGCCGCGCCCACATTTTCCCTGGCGGCCACTATGCTTGCCGCCGCAACGGTGGCGACCATGCTGCTGTGCCGCATCATCTCTACCCGGATTCCAGGGGCGATCATCGCCATGCTGGGCGCCACCGTGGCCGCCTTCCTGCTCAAGCTGCCGGTGGAAACCATAGGCACGCGCTTCGGCGGAATTCCCAGCGGGCTGCCACATTTCGCTATTCCGCAATGGCACGCCAGCCTGGTCCACGGCCTGCTCGGACCGGCCTTTACGGTGGCTATGCTGGGAGCGATAGAGTCACTGATGTCGGCTGTGGTGTCCGACCGCATGAGCAACGACCGCCACAATCCCAACGTTGAACTGATGGGACAGGGCATTGCCAACATCGTCTCGCCGATGTTCGGCGGCCTGCCGGCCACGGGTGCCATCGCTCGCACCGCAACCAGTATCCGTGCCGGGGCACAGTCGCCGGTCGCGGGCGTCATTCACGCTCTCACCTTATTATGCGTGCTGCTGTTTGCCGCGCCCCTGGCCAGTTACATACCCATGGCAGCGCTGGCGGGAATTCTGATGATCGTGTCTTACAACATGGGCGAGTGGCCCGAGATCCCGCAGTTACTGCGCCTGACCAAGACCGACATCAGCGTGTGGCTGGTCACGTTTACCCTGACCGTCTTCGCCGATCTTACGGTAGCCGTCGAGGCCGGAATGATCCTCGCCGCGCTGCTCTTCATCGCCCGGGTGGCCGAGACCACGACCGTCCTGCAAGTGACCGGGGACTACGTAGAAGACGGGCGCCTGCACATTCTGCAGGACAAGGACATCCCGTATTACGCCACCATCTTCCGCATTCACGGGCCGTTCTTGTTCGGCGCCACCGACAAGATCGGCGTGATCACGGAAAAGATGCACCAGTTGCCTCCCATCGTCATCGTTCGCCTGCGGAACATGACCGCCATTGATGCCACCGGATTGTTCGCTCTCGAGGAAATAGCGAAACAACTGCACGCCACCAAACGCACACTGATACTCTGCGGCGCCCGCGAGCAGCCGGCCAAAATGATTCATCAGGCAGAATTCGAAGACGTGGTGGGCCGCGAAAACATCTGCGCCAACGTGCAGGAGGCGCTGTTGCGCGCGGAAGAGGTATTCGAGAAAATCGAGGCCCAGGCGGCCCTGGGCGCAAGATAACGCGAACCGCCGGAGTCAAAAGACACGTGGTAAAATTCTTCGTTGGCTCGCATGTCCCAACGCCGGGCCGATCCGCGGTGGCAGGTGAAACAAACATAGGCGCGTAGCTCAGTTGGTTAGAGCGCTACCTTGACACGGTAGAGGTCGCTGGTTCGAGTCCAGTCGTGCCTACCATTCTTTTCATCGTTTACAAAACCCCTCTGGACGTTCCTGCGCGCAGCCACGTAAAACTGTGGACCCAATTGTGACGGATTGTCTGCGGAGACGAAGGGCCGCGTCCTGCTCTTCGCCAGGTCGGACTACGCCGGGTTCTTCTTCAGGTCACTCGCTAAATAAGTTTTGTCCGATTCCGAACAGCGGTTAAGGGAAACGGACAGTCCGCTCCGGCAATGAGAACGAGCACCTTTGGAGAATGAGCAGCTTAACCAGTCTCGACCGTGGTATCTGAATTGCTTCGATATGCCGGACCAGTTAGCGCGTCTCTTACTCAAGCGAGGTTCACATGCATAGTCTGTTACAAGACTTGCGCTTCGCGTTTCGGCAGATGGCGAGGACTCCGGGTTTCTCCCTGACTGCAATCCTGTCGCTGGCGCTCGGGATTGGCGCCACGGTTTCGGTCTTCAGCGTTATCTACAGCGCGGTGCTCAACGCCTGGCCCTATGCCGGGTTCGACAGAGTCTGCCAGATCAATACCCTCGACAAGGCTGGAAACGAACGCGGACCAGGCTTTACCGGGCCCGAGGTGCGCCAGCTGCGGCAGGTGAGTGGGGTTGAGGACGTAGTCGCCATGAACCGGTGGGACCTGGTGATCACCGGGAACGACGTCCCGGAAAACCTGTACGCGGTTTACTTCACCGGAAATGCATTTCAATTTTTTGGCATGCCGGCGCTTCTCGGCCGCTACTTTCTGCCCTCGGATGCCCCCGACCTGCAGGATCCGCAACCGGTGGCGGTGCTGAGTTACGACTTCTGGAGGCGGCACTACAACGGCGATTCCGGCATCGTGGGCAAGAATATCCAGCTCGTACACAAGGACTACACCATCCTGGGAGTCCTGCCGCCCCGCTTTACCTGGATGGATGGCGATGTCTTCCTCCCGCTTAAGATGTCGCAGGCCCAGAACCTTACCTATAACGTGAACCTGAAGTTGAAGACGGGTGTCAGTACCGAGGCTGTCGAAGCCGAGCTTCGCCCTCTGTTCCAGCAATTCGAGAAGGAGAGACCGAATACTTACCCTCCGCAATATCGGATCGTGCTTAGAAGGATGGGTGAGTATTATGTGCGCGATCTCCGGGGCACGCTTTATTTGCTCTTCGGAGCGGTCGCTTTGCTGCTGGCCATCGGGTGCGCCAATGTTTCGATTCTGCTGCTGGCGCGGGGCACTGCGCGCCAGCATGAACTGGCGGTGCGCTCGGCGGTGGGAGCAAGCCGCTTCCGGATTGTGCGGCAGTTGCTCACCGAGGCACTGCTGCTCTCCCTCATAGGCGCGGGGCTGGGGGTGGTGCTCGCCTACCGGACCCTGGGATTCATCGTGGCGCGGCTGCCTGACTATTCCTTCCCTCACGAAGCCGATTTCCACGTCAATCTGCCGGTGCTGCTTTTCAGCGTGAGCCTGGCGGTTGTGTCGGGCGTAATCTTCGGCGTCTTTCCGGCGCTCGAGTCGGCGCGGCGGGAGATCAATCACGTCATCCAGGCCGGCACCCACAAAATGGCGGGCAGCGTTCGCGGCAAGCGCATGCACACCGGACTGATTGCGGGGCAGATTGCCCTCACCCTATTACTGCTCACCGCCGCCGGCGCGGCCATCCAGGGATTTTCCCGCATGATGCAACGGCCGTTGGGCTACGATCCTCGCCATGTGATGTCGGTCGGCATTCCAGTCCACGAAAATACCCTCAACGGCTGGGCGGAGCGCGCCGCATATTTCGCCCAACTTCGCCAGCAGGTCGCGGCAACGCCGGGAGTGATTTCCGCGGGCATTTCGAGCAATGCCACGCCGCCGAGCAACGGGTGGCCTCAATCTTTCGAAATCCTGGGCAAGACCGGGGCTGAGCAACAGGAGGCGCGGGCGAATTTTGTCAGTCCGGAATATTTCACCATCCTGCATATTCCGCTGGTTGAAGGGCGCCTGTGGGAGCAGAGTGAAATCGCGCGCGGCGCCACGCTTGCACTGGTCAACCAGACATTCGTACGCCGTTATTTTCCAGGCGAAGATGTGCTGAGCCACTCGGTGCGCATGCCTCGACTGACCGGCCAGCCGCCATACCGGCTCAGTGCAACCGGGAGCGACGGCTGGCTGCAAATCATTGGTGTGGTCGGCGACGCGCTCGACGACGGGCTGGACAAACCTGTATTGCCGGCGCTGTATCTTCCATACACCGTCAGCATGTTTATGGGAACACAGATTCTGGTGCAGACCCAGGCTGAACCTCTGGCCTTGTTGCACGACATCCGCAAGGAGATCGCCGCCGTCAATCCCGATCAGCAGGTGGACTCGGATGTGCAAGACCTTGAGGGGTGGATCAGACGCGAACCGGAATTTGCGATTTCGCGCCTGATCTCCATCCTGTTTTCTGCGTTCTCCGGCCTTGCCCTGGTGCTGGCCGGGGTGGGCTTGTACAGCGTCGTGTCCTACAGCGTGGCGCAGCGGACCGGGGAATTTGGCATTCGCATGGCCTTGGGCGCGCAGCGTGCGGATGTATTGCGAATCGTAGTGTGGTCGGCGGGCGCGAGTGTGGCAATCGGCCTCGCCGCCGGCCTGGCGCTGAGCATTGGTTTGGGCAGCGTCATCACGCGCTGGGTGCATAGCGGAACGCACGATCCGCTGATCGTCATGGGAGTTTCGCTGCTGGTGATTGTGGTTGCCGCTCTGGCTTGCCTGGTGCCGTCGCTGCGGGCCCTGGCTGTGGATCCGATGACCGCGCTGCGCTGTGAGTAGAAGATCGAGGTGTTTGTAGCGCCGCCGTCCCGGCGGCTGTGGTGGAGGCGTCCCGCCTCCACTTCGAGGGCAGGATGCCCTCGCGACAGCCGGCAAGATGCCGGCGCTACGCTACTCGTTTCGCAGCGCTGACATGGGGTTGACCGTGGCTGCCCGCCGCGCCGGAATAAAGCTGGCGATCAGGGCAGCACTCAGCAGGACCGCCGCCGCCAGGAAAAATGTCAGGGGATCGGTGGCGCTGACTCCAAACAGCAAGCTTGCCATCAATCGAGTCAGAATCACCGCGCCCGCGATTCCAATGGCCAACCCGACCGCCAGCTTCCGGACAGTCTGGCGCAGCACCATGAAAAGAAGCTGGTACCGCTGCGCACCCAGCGCCATGCGTATGCCGAATTCATGCGTCTGCTGGCCCACCGAATACGCAATGACGCCGTAAATGCCCACGACCGCAAGCAGCAGAGCAAGTGCCGCAAACGTGCCCAGCACGGCGAGCACGAAGCGGCGGCGCTCGAGGGACCCGGAGATGATCTGCTCCATGGCCAGGACAGTCACCGGCTGATCGCGATCAATCGACCAGATCTGCTCCCGGATGGCAGCTGAGAGAAGGAGCGGATCCGAAGCGCTGCGCGCGATGAGGTATGTGGTCAGCGTACCGGGCGAGAACTGCGCGAAGCTGTAGTAAATTGCGGGCTGGGTATCGGTTTCGAGTGAGTCCTGTTTGACATCGGAGACTACGCCCACGATCTGTCCGGGCAGGGGCGGCCCCCAGTCCTTCATCACCACCCGTTTTCCTAACGCGCTTTCCCCGGGCCAGAAGCGACGCGCCATGGTCTGATTAATCACCAAAGCGGTCGGGTGCCCCGGAGTGTCCTGCGGGGTGAAGGTCCTTCCGGCAAGCAGGCGAATCCCCATTGTGCCAAAGTATTCAGGGCTGACGGTCAAAATCTCCGCGCTGGGTTCGTTGCCGGGCTCGTAAACGTGACCTTCGAGTTCAACATCGGTCTCGGGCACCGGATCAAAGGGCAGGGTTCCGGAAGCGGCCACGGCTTGGACTCCAGGCAGCCCATGCAGGCGTTCGAGAACTGAGTTCACGAACTGTGTCCGCTGCGGAACCTCCGGGTAGCGGGAGTCTGGCAGGGACAGACGGGTGACCGCTAAATGCGAAGTGTCAAAGCCGGGATCAACCCGCTGCAACAGAGTGAAACTTCGCACCAGGAGACCGGCTGCGGAGAGCAACATCATGGCGAGCGCCACTTCCGCGATCACCAGGAAGGAGCGAGCGCGCTGATGACGTGCCGATCCGGAGTTGCGGCCGCCCTCCGCCAGTTGAACCTGCAGATTCAGCGTTGCAGGCTGCATGGCGGGAATGCTTCCAGACAAAATCGATGCCAGCAGTGACACGGCGAAGACGAAAAGCAGGACCGGCAAGTTAAACGCCGGAGCGGCCAGTCGCGGGATGGCGTCTGGATAGGAGGCATACAGAATCTTCACGGCCCACATCCCGAGCAGATACCCTGCCGTCCCGCCGAGCAGGCCGAGGAGCACGCTCTCGGTCAAAAATTGCCGGGCAAGACGAAAGCGGGTCGCGCCCAGGGCCGACCGTATGGCAACCTCCTTCTGCCGCGCCACCGCCCGGGTGAGCAGCAGGTTCGCAACGTTGGCGCATGCAATCAGTAGCACGAAGCCAACCGCACTCATCAAAATCAACAGAGCGGGACGAACGCCGGAGACCAGGTTGTCCTGCAGGCGCTGCGCGTGAAACGTGAGTCCGGGATCCACGTTATGATTTTCCTGCTGCACCTGGGCAGAGATCGCCTGCAGATCGGCTCGCACAGCCTCCATCGAGACCCCCGCTTTGACTCGCGCCAGGGTGGTGAATAGATGAGCGCGCCGGTTCTCTGAAAAGGCCAGATCGTCGCTGAGGGGCGCCCATGCCTGCACCGCCTCGGGGAACGAAAATCCCATCGGCATTACCCCGGCGACCAGATGCGGCTCTCCATGCAGAGTGATCATTTTGCCGACGATGTCGCGGTCCGATCCGAAATGATGCTGCCACAGTCCGTAGCCGAGGAGCACTGCGCCCGCGGCGTTTTTGTGAAACTCGTCTGCGGTGAACCCCGTCCCGAGGAGTGGAGTCACCGCCAACAGCGGGAAGAAATCCTGGGAAACGAATGCGGTGTCGATCTGCTCCGGCGGCGCGGCCTGCCGAGTGTCGCTCAGGTTTTGCGAAAAAATACGGTAAGCGGCGACCTGGGAAAACACGCGATTGCGCTCGCGCACATCGCGAAATGTGGCCCCGGTGACATTCATCGGGCGCTGATGGAGCTCTTGCAAACGCACGATCTGGCCGGGTTGATGCAGGGGCAGCGGGTTGAACAGGACAGCATTCACTACGCTGAATATCGCTGTGTTCGCCCCAATTCCAAGAGCTATGGTCATCACAGCCACAGCGGTGAAGGCGGGCGCCCGCCACAGCATGCGGAACTCATGGCGCAAATCCTGAAGCAAAGTTTCCATACTGTTCACTCGCCGTCCGAATGCTGCCAGCGTACAAGGCCGAGCCCGGTTCGGCAATTGTTTGTGTGGCGGGGGCGCCCGCTCCACACCAGCAATTGACGTTTGTGCAGGGTGATTGTGAGCAGATTTGAATCGGCCCGCCGGGAGTGTTCGGTTGTGGACACTCCAAATCAAAACTGGACAGCCAGTGCGCCTCAAAAAAATTGGCCGCGCTGAAAATTGAACGGGATGTGGGCGCTTTTAATTGGCGGCTCACGTGCAGCTGTGAACAAACTGCGCAATCGCACTCTGGGGGAAGTACGCATGCAAACCCTGCTTCAGGACTTTCGCTTCAGTCTGCGACAACTCATCAAGAGTCCGAGCTTCACGCTCACCGCGGTCGTCTCGCTGGCCCTGGGAATCGGAGCGACCACGGCGGTGTTCAGTGTGGTGTACGGGATACTGATGAATCCGTATCCCTACGCTGGTTCAGACCGGATGATGCACTTGAGGCTCATGGACAAAGCCGGCCACGAAGGCGGTTTCGGACTGACCGCCGGGCAATGGCAGCAGATCAGGACGTCGCCGGTGGTGGACGATGCCTTTATCAGCGACGACTGGAACCTGACTGTCACCGGGCACGATCTGCCCGAGGATCTGTCCGGGGTTTACATGACCTCAAACGCATTCAACTACTTCGGTGTACCGGCGTTTATCGGACGGGGATTGGTGCCCTCGGACGCCATCGACGGTCAGGATCCGCAGCCGGTGGTGGTGCTGGGTTACAAGTTCTGGCAACGGCACTTCAACTCGAATCCGGCAGTGTTGGGCGAGACCCTGCAACTGGTACGCAAGAACTACACCATCGTGGGCGTGGCCGCGCCGCGTTTCACTTGGGACGATGGAGACGTTTACCTGCCGCTGAAGGTGACGCAGGACATAGTGCGCTCGTATTACGTCGGGCTGCGGTTGAAACCGGGGGTGACCCGCGCGGCAGCCAATGGGGCGTTGCAGCCGCTGCTGGAACAGTTTGCCCTGGAGACGCCAAAACATTTTCCCGCCGATCGCTCGCGATTTTATGTGGTTGGGTTGAATGACGATTTTGTCCGCGACCTGGGCGGGACGCTCTACCTGTTGCTGAGCGCGGTGGCTCTGCTGCTGGCGATCGGATGCGGCAATGTGTCCATCCTGCTGCTGGCGCGGGGCACGGCGCGGCAGCATGAGTTTGCGGTGCGCACCGCGATTGGCGCCAGCCGGCCCCGGATCATCCGTCAACTGCTCACCGAGGCGCTGCTGCTGTCCCTCACGGGGGCTCTGCTGGGAGTGCTGCTTGCCTATTGGGCCCTCGCGATGATTGTGGGAATGTTGCCAAAGTATTCCTTTCCGCACGAAGCGGCAATCCAGATCAATCTGCCCGTACTGCTTTTCAGCGTGGGAGCTGCGCTGTTCACCGGGATATTGTTCGGGCTGTGGCCCGCGCTGCAGCTTTCACGCCCCGAGGTCAGCCAGGTCATGCAAGGGACGACGCGCAAGATTGCCGGCAGTGTGCGCGGACGCACCACCCACAATGTTCTGATCGCCGGGCAAATCGCGCTGACACTCGTGATGCTGGCCGGTGCGGGTGCGGCCATGGAGGGCTTTCTGCACCTCATGCGCACCCCCCTGGGTTATGACCCGCACAATGTCATGTCGGTGGGAATTCCGGTGCATGACGGCACTTACAAGACCTGGGCGGCGCGCTCCGCCTACTTCGACCAGTTGCTGAAGAAGGTGGAGGCGGTCCCGGGCGTGACCATGGCGGGGATCTCCAGCAATGCCACGCCGCCCTCGAACGGGTGGCCAACCGGCGTCGAGATACTGGGCAAGCCGGCGCAGGAAGATCAAAAGGTACGGATCAACTTCGTGAACCCGGGATACTTTTCCGTGCTGCGCATTCCTGATGGCGCAGGGGCGAATCTGGGACGAGACCGAGAACCACAATGCCGCCCACCTGGCGGTGATCAACGAGACCATGGCGCGACAGTACTTCCCGAACGGCGACGCCCTGGGACACTCGCTGCGGGTTCCGGAGATGAGGGATGAACCGCCTTTCAACGTAGCCGCGCCGGATCCCAGGGGCTGGTTGCAGATTGTGGGCGTCATCCCGGATAAACGGGATGATGGATTGAGGAAGCCGATCCTGCCTGAGGCATTCGTGCCTTACACGCTGTCCATGCGGATGTTCGTCCAGATCCTGGTGCGTTCGGAGGTTCCGCCGCTTTCCCTGCTGCATGCCGTCGGGAGAGGAGGTGAACTCGGTCGATCCGGACCAGCAAATCAATGGAGACGTCCAGGACCTGGAGCATTGGATTACAAGCCAGCAGGAGTGGCAGAGGGAACACCTGGTGGCCTGGCTGTTCGGCGCATTTGCCGTACTGGCGCTGGCGCTGGCGGCGGTCGGACTCTACAGCGTCGTCTCCTATTCAGTGGCCCAGCGGACGAACGAGTTCGGCATTCGCGTGGCGCTGGGCGCGCAGCGTGGGCATGTGTTGCGCATTGTGTTTGCCTCCACGGCGTTGAGTGTGGGCAGTGGCATCGTGGCGGGAGTGACGCTGACGCTGGCGTTGAATAAAGTGCTGGCGCAATGGGCGGAAGGAAGCTCGCGCGATCCGCTCATTCTGTTGGCGGTGACCTTTCTGTTAGGCCTGGTGGCGGCGATCGCCTGCACCGGGCCGGCGCGGAGGGCGTTGCGAGTGGACCCGATGACCGCGTTGCGCTACGAGTAAGACGCCACGCCGGGCTGTTGAGCCTGCTCACGAAGCGCGATCGCCGGCGTCAAACCCCTGCGGGCTGAGCGAAGAGATACATTTTCCCATACTGCTCCGGAACCATGGATGAAGCTCTTCCGTATAGAGGCTAAGGGGCGCTATGCAATTCATAGACGATGTCCGCTATGCGATCCGGCAGTTTGCTCATGCCCCAGGTTTCACCGCGACCGCAGTGTTGACGCTTGCCCTCGGGATCGGTGCGACGACGGCAATCTTCACCCTGGTGCATGCCGTGTTGTTGAAATCGCTGCCGGTGGCCAAGCCCAGCGAGCTGATTCGAGTCGGCGACAACGAGAATTGTTGCGTCAACGGCGGGCTGCAGGACAGCTGGTCGCTTTTCTCCTACGACAAGTACAAAACCTTTCGCGACGGGACGCAAGGGTTTACCGAACTGGCTGCTTTCCAGGCGGGCCGCGGTCTTATGGGAGTCCGGCGCAATGCGAGCAACCAGCCTGCAGAGTCGATGCGCACCCAGTTCGTATCGGGGAACTACTTCTCGATGTTTGGCCTCAGCGCATACGCCGGGCGAATGTTCACGTCGGCCGACGATCGCCAGGGAGCGGAGCCGGTGGTGGTGATGAGCTATGCCACCTGGCAGCAAAAGTACGGGCACGATCCGTCCGTGATCGGGTCGAGTTTCACTTTCAACGGTCTGCCTTTTACCGTGATCGGAGTTGCGCCGCCAAAGTTTTACGGCGACCGGATGGAGGCCGCACCGGCATTCTGGATTCCGCTCAACGCGGAAGTGGCGATCGATGGGCCTCTCAACCTGCTGCAATTTGGGGAACAGGATTGGCTCGACATCACCGGACGCCTGGCGCCGGGAGCTGATCCCAAAAGCATCGAGGCCCAGATGCAGGTAGAACTCCGGCAGTGGCTACTGGGTCCCGATGCCAAATTGCAGCCCGGAGAGAAGGAACTCGTGCCGAAACAGACTCTGCATCTGTCGCCCGGGGGAGCCGGGGTGCAGATGATGCGCGACGAGTATCAGTCAGGATTACACCTGCTGATGTGGGTTTCCGGCTTCGTGTTGTTGATCGCCTGCGCCAATGTGGCGAACCTGATGCTGGTGCGGGCGGCGAGCCGCCGCCAGCATACCTCGGTTCGAACCGCGCTGGGCGCGCCGCGATCACGGCAGATCCTGCAGGTACTGACGGAGAGCGCAGTCCTCGCCCTGTTCGGCGGGATTGTGGGTGTGGGATTCGCGTTCTGGTGCACCCGCCTCATCCTGAGGCTGGCATTTCATGACCAGCATATAGCCATTACCGCCACGCCCTCGCTGCCGGTGCTGGCCTTCACCTTCGGAGCTTCACTGCTGACCGGAATTCTCTTCGGAGTGGCGCCGGCGTGGCTGACGGCGCGCGCCGATCCCGCCGACGCCTTGCGCGGGGCCCACCGCTCCACCACCCAGGGAGGAGGATGGGCGCAGAAATCACTGGTGGTGGTGCAGGCATCGCTGTCGCTGGTCCTGCTCTGCGCCGCGGGATTGCTTACGCAAAGCTTGCGCAACATGCAGCGTCAGGACTTCGGCTTCGATATTGCGAACCGCTACATCATGCACCTCGATCCCAAGATGGCGGGAATCACCGTGGAGCGGCTGCCGGCATTCTTTCGCCAGCTGCATGACAACCTGGTGGCCATTCCAGGCGTGATCCGCGTTAGTTTTGCGATTTACACTCCGATGGAGGGCAATAATTGGGGCGAAGCCGTTTTTATTGAGGGGCAGGCTCCCCCTCCGCCGGGCAGCAATCAAAACCATGCATCCTGGGTGCGTGTCACCGACGGCTATTTTGAAAGTATCGGCACCAGGATCGTAAAGGGGCGCACGATTACCGAGCAGGACACTGCCGGCACGCGCAATATCGCCGTGGTCAACCAGACTTTTGCCAAAAGATACTTTAAGGACGAAGACCCCATCGGCAAACACTTCGGAGATCTGGGCCAGCAGTATGCGGGAAACTTCGAAATCGTCGGAGTCACGGAGGACACGCAATACCACGGCCCGACCGACGAGATCATCCCCATGTTCTTCCTGCCCGAGGCCCAGCACAGTGTCTATGACGATCCACGTTTTAAGGCTTTCGAAGACAGCAGCCACTTTCTGGGTACAGCAGTGCTGCAAACACAGGGCCCGGTTCCGGGACTTGAACCTCAGGTCCGGAAAGCTTTTGCCCAGGTGAACCCCGACCTGGCGTTGATCGACTTCATGAGCTTCGCGGATCAAGTGGATGGCAATTTCTCCCAGAACCAGATGCTGGCCAGGCTGACGTCGTTGTTCGGTCTGCTGGCACTGGTGCTGGCTTCGGTTGGACTGTATGGCGTCACTGCATACTCGGTCGAACGGCGTACCAGTGAAATTGGAATCCGCATGGCGCTTGGAGCCGACCGGTCGAATGTTCTACGGCTGGTGCTGAAGGGAGCGTTCGTGCAGATTGGGGTCGGACTCGCGATCGGCATTCCAGCCACCATTCTGGCGGGGTACGCAATGACAACGCAATTGTTTGGAGTGAAGCCGTACTCTCCCGAAATTTTGCTGGTAACGTCGCTGGTGCTGAGTCTGGCTGCGTTGATCGCAACCGTGTTGCCGGCCCGCAAAGCGGCAGCTCTGGAACCGATTCGCGCATTGCGGACGGAGTGAGCAGCTTGATCGTTCGGCCACGCTTGGTTTCAGCCTGGTTTTTTTGAGCAGGAAGAGGCTGGCGGCGCGGAGTTCAGCCTCTAAAGAAAGCCGAGTCATCCTGAGCGAGTTCGCCTCTTCGCTGGCGAAGAGGCGGAGGAGTCGAAGGACCCCTACCCGTACGCTTCCGCCTGAAGCGGTGGCACGAACCTTTGTGATGGCGAGTTCATTCTGGCGATAGGGATCCTTCGACTTCGCAGGTGCTTCGCATGGCGAAGCACCTCCTACGCTCAGGATGACTCGCACAGTTGAGGGTTAGAACTTCGCACTTCCGGCAACGTCGCGGCTTTTCGCAGAGGTGTTTGCCGGGAGATGCTGAGAGCTGACAGACTGACAGTTTTTGTTGCAGTGTTCGCAAATGGACACTCAAGTTCGATAGCGGACAAAGTCAGGCCAATCAGTGGTCCGACTGTGACGACATCTTCCTGCTCTCGCATACACTTACCGCCGCATCGCGAATGGCTCGACAGTTGCGAAGTGGAACTCTGATGGATATCGCACGCCCAGACATCAAACGCCAGAAGAGACGCCGGCAAATTGTCGGAGCGGCGATCGGCGTCGTGCTTCTCGGCCTCGTCACCGTTGGCGTTTCCCGCCTGAGACCGGCGGCGCCGGAGGTGGAACGCAGCACGGTGTGGACCGACACAGTCAAGCGCGGCCCCATGTTGCGCCAGGTCAGAGGCCTGGGGTCGCTGATTCCCAGCCAGGAATTCACCCGTCAAATACCCGCCGAGACAGAAGCCACGGTCGTCCGCATCCGCATGCTGCCGGGTTCGCAGGTGAAGGCTGACAGCATTCTTCTCGAGATGAGCAATCCGCAAGCCGAGCAGGCCGCGCTCGACGCCAGGCTTCAACTCAAGGCGGCGGAGGCCGAATATCAGAGCCTGCGGGTCAAGCTGCAGAGCGATCTGATGAACCAGAAAGCCGGCGCCGCCACCGTAACCGCGGATTACAGTCAGGCCAAGCTGCAGTCGGAAACTGACAAAGCGCTCTACGATCTGGGCGTGATCTCGGGCCTCGCATACAAAGCGTCGAAGGGCAAGGCCGACGAACTTACCACGCGAAACAACATTGAAGATGAAAGGCTGGCGATCAACCAGAAGGCGATCGAATCGCAGATGGCGGAGCAACAGGCCAAAGTGGACCAGGTGCGCGCGCTGGCGGAATTAAAACAAAAGCAACTGGACGCGCTAAAAGTCCGTGCCGGCATTGACGGCGTTCTGGTCGATCTGCCGCTGCAGGTGGGACAACACGTTTTGCCGGGCGCGATGCTGGCCAAGGTGGTCCAGCCCAACCATCTGATTGCGGAATTGAAAATTGCGGAAACCCAGGCGCGAGACATACAGATCGGTCAGCCGTCCATGGTCGATACCCACAACGGCACTGTGGCGGGGACGGTGATGCGGGTTGATCCCGCGGTGCAGAACGGGACGGTCACGGTTGACGTGCAACTCACCGGCGAACTTCCCAAGGGCGCGAGGCCCGATCTCAGCGTTGACGGCACGATCGATCTGGAGCGACTGGAGAACGTGCTCTATGTCGGTCGCCCCGCCTTTGGACAGGAGAACAGCACCATCAGCCTGTTCAAGCTGGATCCAGACGGCAAAGGCGCGGTACGTGTTCCAGTAAAAGTAGGGCGCGCGTCAGTCAATTCAATCCAGATTATTGAAGGGCTGCACGAAGGCGACACGGTAATTCTCTCCGACATGTCGCGCTCGGATAACACCGACCGAATCAGACTTGACTGAGACAAGCTGAACTAAGACAGGCTCGACTAACCAATCGATTGAGGCACGCCATGACTGAAGCAGCACAAGCGCTGATCCAGATTGAAGATCTCACCAAAGTGTTCTACACCGACGAAGTTGAAACCCACGCGCTTTCCGGCGTGCACCTGTCGATCCGCAAGGGAGAGTACGTCGCCATGTCGGGTCCCTCGGGATGCGGCAAGTCAACCCTGCTCTCGATCATTGGCCTGCTGGATACGCCCACCGGCGGGCGCTACCAGTTGAACAGCCAGCCCGTGGAGAACCTGGGCTTCGCGGAGCGCTCGCGCATCCGCAATCAGGAGATCGGATTCATCTTCCAGAGCTTCAATCTGATTGGCGACCTCACCGTCTATGAAAATGTCGAGTTGCCGCTGACCTACCGGCAGAGGATGCCCGCGGTCGAGCGCAAGAAGCGCGTGATGGAGGCGCTGGAGCGCGTGGGCATGGCGCACCGGGTGCGGCACTATCCGTCGCAACTCTCCGGCGGCCAGCAGCAGCGCGTGGCCGTGGCGCGCGCGCTGGGCGGAAAACCTTCCATTCTCCTGGCGGACGAGCCCACCGGAAATTTGGATTCCCGCAACGGCGAAGCCGTGATGGAGCTGCTGCAGAACCTGCACCGCGAGGGCGCGACCATCTGCATGGTCACGCACGATCCACGTTTCGCCAAGCACGCCGAACGCGAAGTGCATTTATTCGACGGCAAAGTTGTGGCGGAAGAAGAACTGAAGAAGCTGATGGCGGACGTGCATGCATGAGCGGAGTGATCCAAGACGTCCGCTACGCCCTGCGGCAACTCCGGAAGAACCCTGGGTTCACTGCGGTGGCCGTGGTGACGTTGGCTCTCGGTATCGGCGCGAATACGGCAATCTTCAGCGTCGTTGAAGGAGTGGTGCTCGCGCCGCTGCACTATTTCGAACCGGATCGCCTGGTCATGGTTTGGGAAAACAATCCGCGCTTTCCCCGCGTTTGGAATTCGTACCCAAACTTTCAGGATTGGCAACGCAGTGCAGAGTCGTTTCAGAAGATGGCGGCATTCAGGCAGCAACGCGTTGACCTCACGTCTCCCGGTGTGCCCTCTCACCTTAAGGCGAGCCAAATCTCCTTGGGATTTTTTAGCACGCTGGGTACAGAGTTAGCTCTGGGGCGGGAATTTACCGCGCAAGAAAGTCAGCCCGGCGACGCACCCGCGGCCGTCATCAGCAACCACTTGTGGAGGGAGCGGTTCGGCGGCAGCCCCGAAGCAATGGGCAAGAGCGTAACCGTGGACGGCGTGAATTATTCGGTTGTAGGAGTTGCTCCTCCTGGATTCCGTCTCAATGTTGATGCCGATGTCTATACGCCGCTCGGCCAACTAGACCCGTTGATCCTGAACAATCGAGCAAGTCACGATGGCATCTTCACGTTCGCGCGCCTGAAACCGGGAGTGAGCATATCTCAAAGTCAGGCGGAGATGAGCACAATCCAGAACCGTCTCAATCGTCTGTATCCCAACGATAACCGAGACTTGGGGATTTATATTGAGCCCCTAAAGCAGGCAATCGTTGGCGACGCCGGTCAAACACTCACGTTGCTGTTGGGCGCAGTTGGACTCGTGCTGTTGATCACCTGCGCGAATATTGCCAATCTTGTCCTCGCGCGTTCAGTGGGACGCAGCAGGGAGTTCGCCATTCGTTCGGCGCTCGGCGCGAATCGCACGCGTCTGCTACGGCAACTGTTGACGGAGAGCGTAATTCTTTCACTCACCGGGGCCTGTTTGGGGAGCTTGACTGCTTTCTTGGGAATCAGGTCCGTCTTTGCGACGATGCCCGGAATCTTGCCACGCGCCGAGGACGTCAGCGTAAACGCTCCGGTCCTGCTTTACACATTGATCGTTTCGCTCGTGGTTGGAATTCTGTCTGGCCTGGTGCCAGCCCTCAAGAGTTGGAGCGCCGATCCGCAAATATCGCTCAAGGAGGGTGGCCGCGGCTCAACCGTCTTCCATCGTCGTACTCAGAGCAGTTTCGTGGTTGTGCAAGTAGCGTCAACGCTCATTCTGCTGGTGGGCGCTGGCCTCTTGCTGCGCACAATTCTTCACCTATGGAACGTTAATCCCGGCTTCGATACCAAGAACGTCATCGCTCTCAAGGTTGGGGTTTCACATTCGCTGACAAAAACGCCTTCGAGCACTCGCGTCGCTTACAAACAGTTGATCGAACGCATTCGCCAAATTCCCGGAGTGGAGGCGGCGGATTTTAGTACCGCCATTCCGTTAACTGGGCAGGACGGCTACTTGCCATTCTGGCTTGACTCGCACAAGCCCGAATCTTTGCAGGGCGCACCACGGCTGCAGTGGTCACTCACCGGGCCAGACTACCTTCGCACCATGGGAATCCACCTCCTGCAAGGGCGCTTTTTCGACGCGGATGACACCACAAAAACGCCGTGTGTGGCTGTGATCGACCGGGATTTCGCGCACAAGTTTTTCCCCGACGTGAGCCCGATAGCGCACACAATTACTGCCGGATTCGCAGCGTTCGGCCCTTGCGCAATTGTCGGTGTCGTAAATCACGTGAAGGAAGCCGGCCTGAATGATGCCGGTTTAGGCAATCAATATCAGGCGTACTATTCGCTTTACCAGGTTCCGGACCAGTGGGTGCCCGTCAACTATCCGGACGCAGGCATAATCGTTCGCACGCCGCTTGACGCCGCGACCCTAGGCCACGCGATCAAGCAAGCGGTGTCCCAAGCGAGCAGTGACCAGCCAATATACAACCTACAAACGATGCAGCAGATTATTTCGGATTCCATGTCTGAGCAGCGCTTTCCGATGATTCTGCTCGGTGCATTTGCAGGACTAGCGTTGCTGCTGGCGTCGGTGGGCGTCTACGGAATGGTTTCCTATTCCGTTACACAGCGCGTGCAGGAAATCGGCATTCGCATGGCGCTCGGGGCGGACAAAGGGAAAGTTCTTCGCTTGTTTATTGGGCAAGAGTTGAAATTGGTGCTCAGTGGCGTCGCGGCTGGGGCCGCAGGCGCACTCCTACTGACACGAACTCTCTCAAGTCTGTCGCACCTGCTCTATGGAGTTGGGTCGGGGGACCCGCTGACCTTTGCTGTCGCCTCGGTCGTACTGGTTGCCGTAGCTGCCTTGGCTTGCTACATCCCGGCACGCCGCGCGGCGACCGTCGATCCCATGGTGG
>CAVWSP010000002.1:0-182899 GCA_963757835.1 Terriglobia bacterium
ACCCAGTACACTCCCGTGGGATAAGCGCGTGTACGGGCATAGCAGGAGCCGGCGGCGAAAGCGCCGAGCGACCGGTCCTTGATCACGCCGGCTGCGTTTTCGGGAAGCACTTGCGGCTCGGAAGTTGTGTAGCGCAAAACCGCGCGCGCCTTCGGCCCCGGGGTGCGCAACGAGTCAGCTTCAGCCATGGCACAAGCCGTGGACGCGGCTTCCTTGCCATCCATTCGCTGCAACCCGGGCAGGTGGCTCTGCGCCCGTAAGCGATCCACGCTCCTTCCGACGAGCACTTCCGCTTCGGCATCGGAACGACTGGGCAGACTGTGTCCGAAATCCTGGGTCACATACAGCAGGGATCCCCGGCGCACCACGCTGAACCCGGCCACGTTGTAGCCGGCATTGAGCAGGTTGGCGCGGTGGGGTGGAGAATGCATCAGGCTGTCCTGCGCCTGGTCCACACTGTTCGCGAAGGCAACATTCTCCCCGGACTGGTCGAGATGAGTCTTGCTGTTGGCTGCCAGGCGATGCACCAGACTCGGTTCGCCGGAAAGCTGGTGCGAAAGTTCTTGTTGGGCCGCCATGGCAGCGGCATGGGCCAGCGCCGCCTTGGTCAATCCGTCATCCGCCTGCAAGGCAGGCAGTCCCGCCTTGGCTCGTTCGCGGTTGGCCATTTCCAGGAGCAGGCGTCCGGCTTCGGCGTCGTAATAAGGGGAGGGCTGTGCCTCCCCCGGGGCTGTTGCTTCCCTCGCTTGCGCTGCTGAGACCTCAAGCCCCACAACGCTGGTCGCCAGAAAAATCGCGAGAGAAGCTATCAGGGCCCGGATCATAGGAGTCACGATCTCGCAGCCCAATGGATGCGAAATCAAAGTTCCGCTTTGCTTCCCTCACGCTAGACCCTAAAATCAATCTGAGCACCTTACGATGGGGACATTACTGATAGGCACGCTTCTCGTGGTGAACGTTGTACTTCTGGTGCTGCTCGCGGCCATTTTTCGCCGGACAGCCGGCTCTCTCTCAAACCGCTGAAATCAGCCAGAATCAGTTGCCCGGCAGACGGCTTTGCTGCACGACTCCCTTAGCCAGAAGTTCAACGATGCCACGCTCGATATGGCCAGCCCGCCTCGGACGAACACCAAGGGAGATCTGCGCCAGGGCGTGACCGACCGGCTGACCCAGGGATTCAACGAAATACGCAATTCGGTCGAGGCCCAGTTGACCGGGGGACGCCGGAGAGCAGACCCACGATCTGCGCGAGG
The DNA here is from genome assembly GCA_963757835.1 of Terriglobia bacterium. Classification (GTDB taxonomy): domain Bacteria; phylum Acidobacteriota; class Terriglobia; order Terriglobales; family Acidobacteriaceae; genus JAIQFF01. The sequence goes on from CAVWSP010000002.1 coordinate 1,254, forward strand.
CACGCACCGAGCTGACCACGTCGCTGGCCCTGACGACTTCGCAGCTCAAGAGTTGAATTCGAAAACCTCAATCAGAAAACAGCGCAGAGCCTGGACTCCATCCGCGACCGGGTGGACGCCAAGCTGCTTGCCATCACCGACCAGGTGCAACTGAAACTCGACCAGAACATCAAGGAAGGTTTTGCCCAGTTCGAAAAAGTGCAGCAGCACCTGAAAGCCGCGGAAGAGCAGTTGCGCGAAGTCGGCGCCCTGGGACACTCCATCAACGACCTCAACAACATGCTCAAGCTGCGCGCCCACCTGCGCGGCCAGTTTGGCGAGGCCAGCCTGGAGCGTTTGCTTGATCGCCGATTTTCTGCCCCGCCCACATGTTCGAAATACAGTCCGTCCGCCGGCGATGGCAACGGGCGCGCCGACGCCGTCATCCAGTTTCCAGATCGTCGCTTGCCCATCGACGCCAAGTTTCCCCGCGAGCAGGTCCTGGCGCTACTTTGAAAGCAATGTCGAGTCAGAAATCGAGGATGCCCGGCACGAGTTTGTGCGCATGATCAAAACCGAACCGCATAAGGCCAACCGATCCAAGCTCCGAACACGGCACCACCGACATTCCCTGATGTTCCTGCCCAGCGAAACGTTCTACATGGAGGCCATCCGTAACCGTGAGCTGGCCGACTGGCTCAACGCCCAGCACGTGTTCCCGGTCTCACCCAACCCTACTTTGCTCATCCTGCAGACCATTGCGCTGGTGCATAAATGGTACGAAGTCGCCAGCCGCTTCGAAAAGAGCCGCCTGGAGCTGGCCAAAGCGCAGAAGTCCTTCGACCACTGCCAGAACCAGTTCGAAACCGTTGGCAGGAACCTGAACAAAGCCCAGGAAGCCTTTGACACGGCGCAACGCCACTTGAAGACGTACCGCGGCCGGGCACGCGCTTTCCAGAAGCGGGCAGGAACAGCTGAGATTCCGAACCACTGCAAATCGAGACCACGACAAGAACCGCAGTGAAGGGAGAACCCACCCTGCCCCTGAGTCGAACAGATCTGCCCGCGCCGCCAGCCAGATCGGCCGATTAGTGGTTTCTCGCCGCCGTAGTATGAGGCCTTATCGCGCCTAGAGTGTGCTGCGCACCTCGGCGCCAGCGGGCGAGGGGGCCCGCTCCACACAAACAAACCGCTCACGATTCGATCCTTTGACTCCATCGTGTCATCCTGAGCGCAGCATCTGCTTCGCCTGGCGAAGCAGAGGCGGAGTCGAAGGACCCCAATCCTCCCGGAAGTATATATCTTGATATAGTCCAAGTGCGATATATCATGGTATATATCGGAAAGGAGTTCGCAATGCCTCGTACCGCAAAGCTATTCCAGAATGGACGCAGCCAGGCCGTCCGCCTGCCCTCCGAGTACCGTTTCCAGGGCTCGGAAGTCTTCATCCGCCGCGACCCCGCCACGGGGGACGTCGTCCTCTCGCGCCGTCCGGAATCCTGGGAGGATTTTTTCGAGCTGGCAGACACCACCGAGATCCCCGAAAAGTTCATGGCCGACCGGGACAATCGGCCACCGCAAAAGCGGAAGTTGTTCTGATGCCCCGCTACCTGCTGGACACCAACACCGCCAGCTATGCCATCAAGGGCAAGGTGGCCAGCGTACGCACGCGCCTGCTGCGTACGCCCATGGCTGAGATCGGAATTTCCGTCATCACCGAAGCTGAATTACGCTTCGGAGTGGCCCGACTGCCGTCAGCGCTCCGGTGAAGGTTTGGTCGAAGAGTTTCTGCTACGAGTTGAAGTGTTGCCGTGGACCTCGGACGCAGCGCGCCATTATGCCGGGATCCGCGCCGCTCTCGAACGCTCCGGCAGGCCGATGGGCAACATGGATCTGCTGATTGCAGCCCACGCGCTCGCCGCAGAAGCCACATTGGTCACACACGACCGCGTGTTCCACCGAGTGAAATCCTTGAAAATCGAGGACTGGAGCAAGCCATAGCCCGGAAGACCTGTCATCCTGAGCGCAGCATCTGCTTCGCCCAGCGAAGCAGATGCGAAGTCGAAGGACCCCTACCCAACACGCTAAAAGTATCTATCTTGATATCAGTCCACTCGGTCAGCTTTGAAAGTCCAGACCCGTGTGGGTCGGACACTCCTGTCCGACGCTCTTGACCTTGATTTTGTCTTCCCCCCAGCAAAAGGCAAAGTAGCACGAACACTTACAATCAAAACCAACAGCGTCGGACAAGAGTGTCCGACCCACACTCCTACGCCCCCCGCTTCGTCTTCAGCTCCGCCAGCAACTGCTCGATGCGGTCTTCTTTCTCCAGCGCCGCCAGGCGTTCTTCCACATCGTCGGCGGCAATTTCGGATTTGGCCTGGCTGTGGGCTTCGGCGTGGGCCACTTTGCGCTTCATGCGGTCGAAGGCGCTGGCGCTCGACTCCATTGCCGGCAGCCATTTTCGCGTCGCTGGCTTTGCCTACCGCGCGGGCCCGGCGATGCTGGGCAATGATCAGGTCGGCCTTGGCCTGCGCTTCCGCCAGCTTCCGCTCCAGTTGGTGTAATGCGGTTTTGAGGTTTTCCACCTGCGCCCTCTGATCCGTGACCTGTTCCGCGAAGCCTTCGCTTAAATCACGGTAGCTTTCCACCCGCTGCAGTGCGGACCGGGCCAGGTCGTCGTGTTTCTTGTCCACGGAGAGCTCTGCCTTACGCATCCACTCCGCCACTTTGTCTTCATTTTCTTTTTGCTTTCTTTCCAGCAAGTGCTGGTCGGCGATAGCGATCGCCACCTGCGTCTTGACCTGCAGAAGCTGGTTCTGCATGTCGAGAATGACCTGCTTGATCATTTTTTCCGGGTGTTCGGCCTTGTCAACCAGGTCATTGAGATTGGCCCGGAGAAGTGTGGAAACTCTTTCTAGTAATGCCATGATGAACTCCTTTTTCAAATCAGCTTCTGGCTGCTGGCTGCTGGCTCCTGGCTTGGTGCTTTTCGTGGACCTCAGCGCACTCGGCGCAGTTCGAACCGCGGAAGTTGCTTCCGATTACGACTCCGATGGCGATTCCGACCGCCAGCCAGACAGCAACGTGGCCGGCGGCGACGCCCATCGCGGTGCCCATGCCGGCGCCGAGAGTGATGCCGAGAACAATTTGCATTGACCGTTTCTTCATCTCGTTGCCTTTGTGCCCTTAAGACCCTATCTCGAACAGGAACCCGACCAACTCGACAAGTAGCGCCGCCGTCCCGACGGCAGTCCGGCGGGCGTCCCGCCCGCCGCGCTCAGGGCGGGACCCCCGTCCTCCATTGCTCTCGGCATCATTACTTCCCTGCTCCGCCGTTCGACGGCAGCGCATCGGGTCTGGGCGTCTTGTCTCCGATCTGGCGCACCTTGCCCAGCAGTTCCGACATCGGCATGCCGGACAACGTTTCAAACAACGCCGGCACCTGCGCCGCCATTTTGGCGATGTCGCCGGTGATCTTGTTCATCCCCGACGCGTCGCCGTTGCCGGTGGAGACGATGGTGATCTTGTCCACGTTGGCCAGCGGACTGGCCAGCGCCCGCACGATTTCAGGCATGCCGGTGAACAGCTTGTCGATCACCGCCGCCTGGTTGTACTCCTGATAGGCCTCGGCTTTCACGTTCATGGCTTTGGCTTCAGCCTCTCCCTTCTTGAAAATGATCTCGGCTTCGGCCTCGCCCTGGGCGCGAATCGCCGAGGCGTGACCATCCGCCTCCGACATGAGCCGCTGCTTCTCTGCCAGCGCCAGAGTTTCGATTCTCTGCCGCTCGATTTCCGCCCCTTTCAATACCGTCGCGATCAACTCCTTCTCGCGGCGGTTGATTTCCGCCTCCTGCACTTTCACCTGCTGCTCTTTCTCGATCTGCTGCACCTTCACCTGCTCGGCGATGACCTGCTGTTGCATGATGTTGGTCTGTATGTCGTAGGCCTTGTCCGCCTGCGCCTGCTGGCGTTTGGTGACTTCCACGTACTGCGCTTTCTTGACTTCAAGATCACGCTGCGCCTCCGCCTGCTTGGCCAGCGAGAGCGTCTCCGCCAGCACCCGCTCCTGATCGGCCTGGGCCCTGGCCACTGCGGATTCCCGCTGCGCCAGGGCGCGTTTAATGGCGGTGTCACGATCGGCTTCCGCCGTGGCCACATCGGCATCGCGCTTGATGCGCGCCACATCAGGCTTGCCCATGTTGGTGATGTACTCGTTCTTGTCGCGGACTTCCTTGATGGTGAAGGAAATGACTTCGAGCCCCATCTTGTTCATGTCCTCCGCGCAAGTGGATCGCATGCGGTCGGAGACCATCTCCGGCTGCTTGACGATTTCTTCCACCGTGAGCTGTCCGATGATGCCGCGCAGATGTCCTTCCATCACCAGGCGGATCAGGCCTTCGCGCTCCTGGTCGGTCTTGGTGAGGAATTGCTCGGACGCGGTCAGGATGGATTCCATGTCTGACTTCACCTTAATCTGGGCCACGGCCTCGACCGTGACCGCCACGCCCTGCTTGGTATAAAGGTCCTGTTGCGGGGCCACGTCGAACGACATCAGTTCAAGCGACAGCTCGCGGCAGATCTGGACCATGGGAAATACCAGCGTGCCGTGCCCCTTCACCACCCGCGTCCCGCCCAGCCCGTACACGATCAGGGCCTCATGCGGGCCGGCTTTGCGATAGAGCCTGGCCATGCCGCTCATCAGGAACAGAATGACCATGACTCCCAGGCCAACGAAAACCCAAATTTCGAAAATGTGTGAAATCCCGAACATATTGCCTCCTCTTTCGGGTGCCCCCCACAAGAGCCTCAACCACAAAGGGCACGAAGCTACACGAAGGAAACCAGGAACATTTCCTTCATGTATTTTCGCGAGCTTTCTGGCCCTGCCTGATCAGGTTCAGGTCCTGCATGATTCTTTCCGGCTCACCATGCCCGAGAAACACTTCTCCGTCGGAGAGCATGAGACGGACCCCGGTGTTTCCCCAAACGTAAGCGCGGCGTTCTCCAATGCCGCGGATGCCGTAGCCTCCCATGGGATTCCAGGGCGCAATCGCATACGCCTTGATGTTTTCGAGCGGGATCGAGCGCAGGCGGAAGCCCAGCGTACTGATCTCGACTCCACGGCCGCTAAAGCGATAGTGAAAGCCGCCCCAGGCCAGCGCAGCCGCTGCCAGCAAAAGCAAAGCCGGCAAAGCCATGACCCAGCGCAGGCCGCCCAGCGGGACAACCGCGATCACGCCCACTTCCACCACCGTCAGCACGGTAAACACCGACGCCCACAGCATCGAGCCGTGAACTTCTTCCGCCTTGACCACATCAGCCTGGCGTGGCAGTGCGACGCCGCGCTTGCTTACCAGCGCGATCGCCGACACCGCAATCGCCCCGATAAACACCACGGCCAGAGCAGGAACAATATTGAGCGGACGCCCGTGGAGGTTGTAGTTCAATACCGCCATGTTGATGCTGAACAAGGCGCCCACTACGACGTACAACATGGCCAGCAACGACCAGGCCAGGACGTCGGGCTTGCGGACCCGGGTAAGGGCCCAGGTCAACGCCCCCAGGACCAGCGTGCTCACAACCATGGCGAAGACGAGCCAAGTTTCGCGCGGCATCCAGCCATTGGGTTGGCCTGTGCCTCCAAAGTGAGTGGCCATGCGGCTGGGCAACTGCTCCCAGACCGACCAGTACTGCCAGGCCGTCAATGGCACCGCCAGCCAAAGCATCGCTGTCAGTGCGCGATAAAGTTTGCTGTCCACTTAGCCTCTCCTGGCGTTTTGTCTGATGCCGAACCCTGCTGCTACTTCTTACCGATAAAGCTCGAGCGCGGACGCTCGCGCCTACATCTGCTCTTGCTCTCCTGACACTTCCGACCACAGACGCACGTAGGCGATCCCCTTCTCGTAACGCGTGACCATCACTTCCGCCCCCTTGGCGATGGCGTTTCCGTCTTCGCTGCGGGCGCCGCAGGTCCGCCGCGTGCCCGCCTGCGAATAGATGATTTCGCCCGTGCCATTCTCTCGGATGGAAACCGAGACCCGGCCCAGCGCGCCGGCCATTTCGTAGTCCGCTGGGTCCATGCTCTCTTCCTCTGAAATCAGCACGCGGCTGAGAAAAAGAAACACAATGGTGCCTCCCACCACGCCGCTGACCGTGGCCAGACCAATCCCGGTAACGAACCAGACGCCGGAGAATCGCGTCAGCAGGTACCCGGTCCCGCCGAACCACGCCAGAAACGCGGTGGCGGTGATGAAGTTGAAGGGCGAGACATGGACGCCATGGCCATGGCTCACACTTCCTCCCGCCGGAGCCGCGTGCCCGCCGCCAACCTGAGGCGTCGCCCCATGCCCATGCGAAAAGTGGGGCAGATGCAAATGCCAGCGCACGCCTCCCGTAAGCAACGACAACAGGCTGAAGAAGAATCCCCCTGCGAAACAGATCAGATAGAAATCCGCCCAGGTCATACCCGTCGCCTCCCTGCCTTGCCGTGGCTCCGCTGGCCAGCCCGCGCGGGCTGCAACGCCTCGAGCAGCCGTTCCGCCAATCCCGGCGTATCCAGAATCGCGCCCAGCAGCAAAAAGCAGCGTCGCGTGTTTTTCTCCCGCGCAGCCTTGATCAAAACCTCGCTCACCTCGGGATCGCTGGCAAAGCGCTCCGACCCTTGCAACAGCCACACGTCGAGTTTGCCTTCCGTGGTCCGCAGATCGGACACCAGCTCGGTGTGATAGCCCTCGGGATCATCCACCAGAAATCCAGGATGAACCTTGAAGAATTTCGCCAGCAAGGTTCGCGTGGATTGCGTCATGTGGGGCCGCACCCCGCCCTCGATTTGAGATACGTACGACTGGCTGATGCTCTTGCCCTGCTCCTTGCGGATGGCGCGCACCAATTCCTGCTGGGTCATGGGACGAGCCAGGCCGCGCAGCGAACCCTCCACCTCGCGCAAGTAACGTAATTTCTCAGCCAGCGTCATATTACAAATCGTTATATTTATATTCCGATCTGCTATTTACGTCAAGAACTCGATTTACGGCCTTTTCTTGGAGTTACGAAGGAGATTTGCCGGTGTGGGTCGGGCACTCTTGTCCGACGCCTTTGACTTTGCTTTGCTAGCCGGGACGGGCCAACAGAGTGCTTGAAACCGCGGGAAGCAGGTTGGCAGGTCGTTTGGGTTTGTATATCCACTCCACTGAACATCCGAACCAAAAGCAGCGGACCAGAGTGTCCGCTCCACACAGGCAAAAAAAACGCCCCCGTTTCCGGAGGCGTTTCACTGCGCGAGAAAATAAAACTTACTGTACCCGGGCGTTATGCTTCTTGCGATAGATGGCGCGCGAGGTACGGTTCTGCTGGCGATTCACCTGCCGGCGTTCGGCGGAAGTCAACTTGCCACCGTTGGCCACGCGTTCGTTGTGCACTTCCTTGTTGATCCTGACTTCGCGTTTTTCCAGATGTTCGGTTTCCCCTGCGGTCAATTGCCCGCTCTTGACCCCCTGGGCGATGCGGTCCTGCTGGTTTTCCTTACGCTGGTGGATGGTGCCCGGCGGGGGCGCGGTGGTAACAGTCTGCGCGCCTACCGGCAGCATCAGACCCGCGACAACAACGGTCAACATAAAGGCTTTGGCGTGCATAGTCATCTTTTCTCCCCTTGGTCCCTACGGTTTGCCCTTGATTCGGGCCACTTCTTTGAACACCGGGCACTGGAGAATGTTGCGCGAAACCAGCGGCAGTCCCAAGGCTCGGCGCGCTGTTCGGGATTACTAAAGTCGGTGCACCGTGGCCTGAATGCCTTACACATCAAGGCCACCCTGGGGAAGTCTGTGGATGCGCGGGCCACAGAGGCCGTGTCGCAAGCTTGGACGCAAGCAAAGATGGAGTGCCGGCCCCACAAAAAAGCCGCGAAGCGGCGCAAGAATAAGGCCCACGGCGCAAGCCGTGGGTAACTAGTGGATCGCGGGCGAGCCCCAAAGGGGCGAAAGAAGGGTTCTACAGACCCACTTCGATACGCGAGCGCGGATCGAGGAAATCTCGCAGCGCATCGCCAATGAAATTGAATGAGAGCACCGCCAGCATCACGGCCAGCGCCGGAAACAGCACCAGGTGGGGAGCGTCGAACAGGTGAGCCCGGCCGTCGTTCAGCATCGCTCCCCAGCTCGCCGTGGGCGGCGGCACGCCCAGGCCCAGAAAACTCATGGTAGCTTCGGCCAGGATGGCGCCCGCCATGCCGATCGCCGCCTGCACCACTACGGGCTGAATAATGTTGGGAAGAATGTGGCGAACGATCACGCGCAAATCACTCGCGCCCAGCGCCCGGGCAGCTTCCACAAATTCGCGTTCGCGCGCCGCCAGCACCTGTCCGCGAACCAGGCGGGCATAGCCCACCCATCCGCCCAGCGAAAGCGCCAGCACCAGGTTGAAAATTCCCGGGCCACGAAAAGCTACAAATGCAATGGCCAGCAGAATTCCGGGAAAAGAAAGAAACGCGTTCATCACCACCACGTTGAAGAAGCGATCGATGTTGCCGCCGTAGTAGCCGGCAATCGATCCAACGATCAGGCCGAGGGCCAGCGACAATGCGACCACGGAACTGCCCACCAGCATGGAAATACGCGAACCGTAGATAAGGCGCGAAAAGATGTCGCGCCCCAGTTCATCCGTACCGCACCAGTGGGCGGAGGATGGCGGCGAGAGGCGCGTCGGAAGATCGATGTAGGCGGGGTCCTGGGGCGCAATCCACGGCGCGAACAGGGCAAAGATCACGAAGATGATGACCAGAACCACGCCGGTGGCCGCCAGCGGATTATGGCGGACGGCACGCGGCAGCGAGATGGAGAGCGTGGACAAGGTCAAATGCCTTATACCGCTACGAGCGCAAAAAAGCAGCCGCAAACGCCAAGTCACCCACAATGTTCTGAGAACGAGAGCTTCCCTGCATTCTTGCCCATCAAGCCTTTGAATCGCTTCAGGGCGACAGTCTCCCGGAGCGACATGTGGACCGAATGGGTCCGTGATTTCACGCTGATATCTTGTGCAGCCTTGTCCGCTCGACGGGTCTTCACACGAATCGATGTCCGGGTCTTGGTCATGAGGCGATGGCCTTAATCTTATCTCTCTGCAGTCTAACTTACTTAGTTGCACATCTGAACATCCTCATGTACTTTATATGGTACACTACGGTTGGAATGTCGGACGATGGCCCCCGGAAAGACGCCTCGGAAGATCCAACTCGTTTTCTTCCGCAATGACTCTGGCGGCGAACCGGTCCGCGACTGGTTGAAGGGACTGAACCCGTTAGAGCGCCGCGCCATCGGAACCGATCTGTTGAGGGCGCAGTGGCGTTGGCCGGTGGGAATGCCCTTATGCCGCCCGATGGGCAAAGGGCTATGGAGGTGCGAACCGATCTGCCCAGCAACCGCACCGCCCGTGTGTTGATTTGCTCTTGCCACGGTCGTCTCGTGGCATTGCACGGGTTCATCAAGAAAGGACGAGCCACTCCCGAGGACGATTTGACACTGGCCCGCAAACGCAAGAAGGAGCTGGAACAATGAGCAAGAAGAATATGGGCTCGAGCATTGACGATTTCCTGAAGCAGGAAAATATCTTCGAGGAAACACAGGCCCAGGCCATCAAGGAAGTCGTAGCCTGGCAACTGGCCAAGGCGATGAAGAAGAAAAAGATCTCCAAGGCGCGCATGGCGGTCTTGTTAAAGACCAGTCGTTCCCAGGTGGATCGTATTCTCGATCCGAAACGCGACATCACGCTGTCGAGTCTGCAGCGGGCTGCAGCTCTGGTAGGACAGCGGGTGATGATCGAATTGGTCTGACGAACTCGCTATCGAACTCAAGCCCGCGAACCCTGTAGCGCCGGCATCTTGCCGGCTGGCTCCGGGGCATTCCTGCCCCGCCGCAGGCGGAACGCCCGACCGGAGAGCCGGCGGCGAGGACGCCGGCGCTGCCTCTGGCTTTCATTGCCGTATCCTCGGGTTCGCCACCGAATAAAGCAAGTCCGTCAGAAAATTCACCGCCACGTAGGTCAGCCCAATCGCCAGGATGCAGCCCTGCACCAGGTAGTAGTCGCGATTGGAAATGGCCTGGATGGTGAGCCGTCCAATTCCGGGCCAGGAGAAAATCGTTTCGGTCACGATGGCGCCGGCCAGAAGCGCGCCGAACTGCAGGCCCAGTACCGTAATCACCGGGATCATGGCATTGCGCAGCGCATGGCCATAGACCACCTTGCGTTCCGACAATCCTTTTGCGCGGGCGGTCCGGATATAGTCCTGGCCCAGCTCTTCCAGCATAGAGGTGCGCACCATGCGGGTCAGGATCGCGGCCAGCGCGCCGCCCATGGTGATCGCGGGCAGCACGATGTGCGCGAAACTACCCGAACCTGAGACCGGCAGCCAGCCCAGCTTGATGGCAAAAAGCAGAATCAGAATAGGTCCCAGGGCGAAGTTGGGGAAAGACAAGCCGAACAGGCTGACTACGCTGAGCAGGCGATCGTCCCATTGGTTGCGCCTTTGCGCCGATCGCACTCCCGCTGGAACCGAAAGCAGAATCGCCACCAGCAAGGCTGCCAGGGTCAACTCCAGCGTGTAAGGATAGCGCTGCGCAATCAACCGGGTGACGCTCTGGTTGAAGCGTAACGACGGCCCCAGGTCGCCCTTCAGCACGCCCTCCCAATAGTTCAGATATTGCCGGCCCAGGGGCAAGTCGAGTCCATAGGCATGGCGGGCGGCCTGCACATCGGTTACGGGAGCGCCTTCTCCCAGCATCTGAAGAATCGGATCGCCAGGCACCAGATGAATCAGGAGAAATACAAGCGAGACCACCAGCCAGATCACGGGCAGCGTGTACAGCACGCGGAGAGAGAAGTATCGGGGCATGCGTCAAAGTTTGAAAGGTAAACTTTATACTTCAACCGCGTCAGATTTGTTTTTTCAACCCCAGTTGCTGGTTTTGAGTTCCCGCTTCTTAGTCTCCCGCCTGGGTCACGGGCCGGGATTCGAGTTTTTCAATCTTCACCTTGGCGATGCGGTGGCCTTCAATTTCCTCGACGGTGTAGCGGTGCCCTTCATATTCAAAACTCTCCCCTTGCCGCGGAATCCGCTGCAGGCGCGCGAGGATGAAGCCGGCCAGGGTCTCGAAGCCGGAGTCACGGGGAAGTGAAAGCTGATACTGCGATTCCAGGTCGCGGATGCTCACCGACCCTTCGAGGAAGACGGCAATCTCCCCTTCCACCAGGGCCTGCTGGAGCGGCGCAACGTCAAATTCGTCTTCGATTTCGCCCACGATCTGCTCCAGCACATCTTCGACGGTAACGACTCCGGCGGTCGAACCGAACTCGTCCACAACTACCGCCAGGTGGCGTTTACGTTCCTTGAATTCCTCCAGCAATTCGGTCAGGACCTTGGTTTCGGGCACGACCAGGACATCGTGCATGATCTGGCTGATTTTCATGGCCGCCACCCGCCCGGCGGCTGGCTGGTCGGGCGTGGTTGTCAGCCGCAGGCGGGTCCAGCGCATCAGGTCTTTGGCGTAGAGTACGCCCACGATGTGCTCCGGGCCGCGCTGCGCGTCGAAGACCGGGACCCGCGAATGTTGTTCCTCGACCACGCGGGCCAAGGCGTCGGAAATCGTAAGATCGCCCGGCAGGGAGAAAATGGCTGGGCGCGGCACCATCACCTCCCGCACCGTGATGTTGTCCAGTTCCAGTGCGTGATGAATCATTTCTTCCTGGAAGGGTGGAATCTCCCCGAATTGGCGGCTGGCGGTCACGATGAGTTTCAGTTCGTCCGGCGAGTGCACCGGACCTTCCCGAATGCGGCGTGAGCCCAGCGCGCGCAGCACCCATCCCGCCGCCCGGCTCATGACGAAGAGCAAAGGCCGGGTCAGGGTGAGGAACACATCCATTGGCCCGGCCACCGCCAGCGCAACCTGCTCTGAACGTTGCAGGGCCAGCGACTTGGGGACGAGTTCGCCCAGAATGACGTGCAGGCAGGTAATCAGCGTGAAAGCGATGGCAATCGCAATCCCGTGCGCGTAAACCGAGGCGTGAGGAAGGTCGCGAACCGGACCCAGCATCATCTGCGCCAGCAGCGGCTCGCCTACCCAGCCCAGAGTCAGGCTGACCACAGTCACACCCAATTGGACGCCGTTGACTACCTCATCCAGATTGCGGTGCAGCCTCTGCACAATTCGGGCCCCAATGCGCCGGGCCGCGACCAGTTGCTGAATGCGAGTATCACGCACGCTCACCAGGGAGAATTCCGCGGCAGCGAAGAATGCGTTGGCCGCCACCAGGAGCAGGATGAGGAACACCCGCAGCAGCACGTAGGCAATCATGAAGGGCTAATTCTAACATTCCAAAGAGGTATGGTATGACTTGGAGCGCTAAAGCCTTGTAGAATGAGAGTTATCCCTCGCTGCGGCCCTCCAGATCCCGAGGTGGTTAGTGGGGTCAGTTTCACGGCACCGCGAACACAGGTCATCAACCGCAAAGGACACGAAGTATCACGAAGGCTTCAATCCGAGGCTTTCCTTCGTGAACCTTCATGTCCTTTGTGGTTCATGCTTTTCGAAATTGACCCGCTACCCCCGAGGTTCTCTGCTTCCATTTTGAGGGTTCGCGTGTCTAATCTGTAAGATCGTGTTTTTGTTGAGCCAGCGTTGAATCAAATTCTTGTTGAACCAGCTCTTTGTTGACCCGGGTGATGATGCCGCGACAATCCAGGGAACAAACAGCATATCTCGTTCGTAATCACTAGAGACGCGGGCATTATCGATTCAGGAGGCAGATGTGAACGGCAACGGCAGCAGCAAGAAGCGGCGAAAGCGGCTGATTTATGGCGGTATCGGACTCGTAATTGTCCTCCTGATCGCCGGCGGGCTGACAGCCGCTATGCGCGGTGGAACCAAGATCGACCCTTCGAAACTGCAAAAGGTCGAAAAGGGTGATCTTGCCAAGAGCGTGGTCGCCACCGGCAAAGTTACGCCCATCACCAAGGTCGAGGTGAAATCCAAGGCCAGCGGGATCGTCAAGAAGCTGCTGGTGGACGCCGGCGATAAAGTCAAAAAAGGCCAGCTTCTGGCCCAACTGGATAAAGTAGAAATTGAGGCGCAGGTAGAACAGTCGCGCGCCGCCGTGGAGTCCGCCGAGGCCAGCCTGACCAGTTCCCAGGCCGACTACGAGCGTGCCAAGGTGGATGCCGAGGGGCCCGAAGTACCTCTGCTCAAACGCGCCTACGATCGGGCCATCGGAATGGCCAAGGAAGGCGTGGTTTCCACCTCCGCCCTCGAGGACGCGCAGAAAAACTACGAATTGTCGCTGAACAAGCAGAATGTCGCGAAAGCGCAAGCCGCCGTGTTGAAAGCGAAGATTGCCCAGGCTCGGGGACAATTGGGACAAGACCAGGCCAACCTGAAGCAACTTGAAGAACAGCTGAGCTACACCGACATCGTCTCTCCCATCGACGGGGTTGTCCTCTCGCGTGACGTTGAAATGGGCGATGCGGTGAGTTCGATCCTGGTACTGGGATCCTCCGCCACCCTGGTCATGACCCTGGGAGACACCAGTTCGGTTTATGTGAAGGGAAAGGTGGACGAGAGCGATATCGGCAAGGTTTACCTGGGCCAGCCGGCACGAATCAAGGTGGAGTCCTTCAAGGACAAGACCTTCAACGGTGTCGTCACCAAGATCTCCCCCATGGGTGTGGAGAAGGACAACGTCACCACCTTCGAAGTACGGGTCTCCATCAACAACCCCGGCGGTGAATTGAAGGCTGAGATGACCGCCAACGCCGAAATCATCCTGGAAGAACACAAGAATGTGCTCCAGATTCCCGAAGGCGCGATCATTTACGACAAGGACAAGAAGGCGTCGGTTGAAATTCCCGACACCAGCGCCAAGGACGGCAAGAAGAAGATAGCGGTCAATATCGGCATCTCCAACGGCGCCAAGACCGAGCTTCTAAGCGGCCTGAAAGAAGGCGACCAGGTAGTACTGCAGTAAGAGGCAGGCTTCGCGAACTGACTGATGATGGAGGACGGGCGTCCCGCCCGTCCCGCCGGACGGGGACGCCCGGCCTCCATCGGCGCAGGTTTTGCGGTTAAGCACTTTACAGCAAACAGTAAAAAATTCCCGGCTCGAAACGCACCACGATTCGCAAGTTTAATCTTGACTGAGCTTTTCGGGAGAAACCATGAATCACCGAAACCTTGTTTCCTCCATCCTCCGCGCCTCCAGCGTCGCCATCGCAATTCTGATCTGTCTTCCCGCGCTGCCGGCGGCGGCCGCAGCCGAAGGTTCGTTCCAGCGCTCCTTGCAGGTGACTGGGCCGGTGCACATGGACCTGAGCACGGGCTCAGGCAACGTCGAGGTGCGCACTGGCGCTTCGGGCCAGGTACAGGTGACCGGTCGCATCCGGGCCGGCGAATGGTACGGAGGAAATGCCGAGGAAAAGATCAAACGGATTGAGGCCAACCCGCCCATCCAGCAGAATGGCAATGATATTCACATCGGCCGGATCGATGATCCGGAGTTGCGGCACAACATTTCCATCAGCTACGAGGTGGTAGTGCCGGCGGAAACCGAGTTGAAGGTCCAGAGCGGCTCAGGCGACCAGAAGGTGGATGGTATTCGCGGCCCCCTCGAGGTCAACGCCGGCTCCGGAGGGATGAAGATCTCTGCCATCGGCGACCGGGTCCAGGCCGAAACCGGCTCCGGCGATATCGATATCAATCGGGTAAGAGGCAACGTACACGCCAAGACTGGAAGTGGATCGATTGACGCTGCTGACATCGCCGGCGCCTTTGATGCCGACACCGGCAGCGGACACATCACTCTGCGCCAGACCGCGCCCGGTTCCGTGCGCGTGGACACCGGCTCCGGAGGCATGGAGCTGCACGGAGTTCAGGGCTCCCTCGAGGCCAAGGCGGGCAGCGGAGACATTCAGGCCGAAGGCAGCCCCACCGGGGCCTGGAATGTGCACACCGGTTCCGGCGGAGTGCAACTGAAGCTGCCTTCCGACGCCGCCTTCGATCTGGACGCCCACACCAGTTCCGGCTCCATTTCGGTCGACCATCCGCTCACCGTGCAAGGCTCCATCGGACGCAAAGAGGTCCGCGGCCGCGTCGGTCGCGGAGGCGTCCCCGTGGAAGTGGAAACCGGATCGGGCGACATCGAAATCCGTTAGCCGACGTCGGGCGTCAGACGTCGGACCTCAGGCGTTCGAAATCCTCAGTTGAGCAGGTCAGCTGAACCTTGGGATTGGCTGACGCCCGACGGCTGAGGTCCGACGCCCGCCTTCCGTTACCTCCGTTCCTTGACTCTGCCCTCCTGACAGGTTACTTTCGGCATTTCCGGGGAAAACTCCGTCTGCAAGCGAGGGGAAATTGGCACATAGTTCGATCATTACGCTGACCACCGATTTTGGGCTCAACGACCATTTCGTAGGGACAATCAAAGGCGTCATTCTCTCCATTGCGCCCGATGCTCAAATCGTGGACATCAGCCATTCCGTCCAGGCCTTCGATGTGCTGGATGGGGCCCTCATGATTGCGCAAGCGTATTCCTACTTCCCTTCGGGCACGGTGCATCTGGTGGTGGTCGATCCGGGCGTGGGAACCGCGCGCCGTCCCATCCTGGTGACCAGCGAACGGCACCACTTTGTGGCCCCCGATAATGGCGTGCTCTCTATGGTCTATGCCCGGGAAGAGCGGCTGCATATCCGCCACGTCACCGCCGAGCACTATTCCCTGCAGCCGGTGAGCAACACCTTTCACGGTCGCGATATTTTTGCACCCATCGCAGCCTGGCTGGCCAAGGGAGTCGATTCCGAAAAATTCGGCGAAGAGATTACCGATTTCGTCCGCTTCAATCCGCCCAAGCCCAAAGCGGTAAACGGCAACACCCTGCGCGGCGTAGTCCTGAAAGTGGACCGCTTCGGCAACCTCGTCACCAACATCACGCCCCAGGACGCTCCCATGCTTTTTGCCTCCGAACCAGCCCCCTTCAAGCTGCTGGTGGGCAAGCACGAGATTACTGAAATTCTCCCCAATTATTCCGAGGGCTCACCCGGCCAGGTCTTCGGCATCCTGGGCAGCATGGGCTACCTGGAGATCTCCTCCAATCGTGGTTCCGCAGCGAAGATCGTAGGATCCGGCAAGGGCAGCGAGGTGATGATCTCGCTCGAAGGCGCCGCAGCCGCCGGTAACGGAAACTAGCTGAACATTTCTCGCGGGCGAGGGCGCCCGCGCCACACTTATCCTATCCGTGCTTCGGTTTGGGATGCACGTAGCGCTCGATTTCTCCCGTCCACTTCAGAAATCGCCACAGATTGCTGCGCTCGCGCCACATGAATTCCCAGAATTCGAGGAAGCCGATCTGCTGCATCTTGACTCCACAATAAGTCTCGACCCGCCACAGCAGATAGGGACTTCGCCACGGGGTGAGGCGATGCCCGCGGGTCGCGTTCCAGAGAAATCGAAGCATGTAGCGCATGATTGCATCCGAGTATAACGCTGGAACGGTCGTCAGTCTCAATCTTCAGTCGTCAGCAGAATCCGATTTTTCTGAGAACTGAGAACCGATGACTGATCACTGGAATAAAGAACTCATAAGCATCAATCGCAGGCCGGTCGTCAGTAGAACCCGGCTTTTCTGACGACTGAAGACCGACGACTGACGACTGCCTCTGCTAAAATTTCTACGCATGGCCGACGACGCCCGCCTGAAGGCCGAAGACCATTACTATGCCGCGCTCGATCTGGTCGCCGAAGGCGAGCAGGAGCGCGCCCTCGTCGAATACCAGCACTCCCTGGCCGCCGATCCAGTCTTTACCGAGGCCATGCACGGCATGGCCCGCACGCTTCAGGACCTCAACCGCCTGGATGAAGCCATCGCGGTGGCAAAACGCATTGCCGAACTCGATCCCGACGACGTTCTGGCGTACACCAGTCTGTCTGTCCTGTATCAAAAAAAAGGCATGATTCCCGAGGCTGAAGCCGAAGCCAACAAAGCCAGAATTCTGGGATGGAAGCAGCAGCTGAAGAAAAGCTAGCTGTCAGCTGTCAGCTATCAGCTAGATCCCCTGAATGAACGTCTGCCATGAAGTATTGGGTTTGGCTGAAAGCTGATAGCTGAGAGCTGACAGCTAGAGCTCGTACTTCTTCGCCAAATGCCGGAACGAGCGATACGAAATCTTTAACACCTCAGCCGCCCGGGTCTGCACCCCGTTCGATTGCGCCAGCGCAGCCAGCAATAGCGAGCGCTCGATGTCGGCCACATATTTCTCCATGTCCACGCCCTCGGGCAGGACCGAGCCCGGCGCGATTGAAACCGCTCCGCCGACTCCGGCGGCCGCCGCCCTGGCCTTGGAACGCTCCGCGGGAAGTTCCACGTTGAGTTCTTCTCCGGTTTCGAGCGCCACCGCCCGTTCGATGGTGTTTTCCAGCTGGCGCACGTTGCCCGGCCAGTCGTATCCGGAGAGAGCGCCCAGCGAATGCGCATGCACCCGCAAAATGCTCTTGCCGGCTGCCGGAGCATATTTCTTCAGGAAATGATTCACCAGCACCGGGATGTCCTCGCGGCGCTCCCGCAGCGGCGGCACCGCGACCGGAATTACGCTCAAGCGGTAATACAAGTCTTCACGAAAGGTATTCTCGGCCACTTGCCGATCCAGATCGCGATTGGTGGCGGCAATCACGCGCACGTCGATGGGAATCTCCGTAGTGCCGCCCACCGGCCGCACACTGCGCTCCTGCAATACGCGCAGCAATTTAACCTGCATGGTCAGCGTCATCTCGCTGATTTCGTCAAGAAAGATCGTGCCCTTGTCCGCTACCTCAAACAAGCCGCGCTTGTTCTGATTGGCGCCGGTAAAGGCCCCTTTCACGTAGCCGAACAATTCGCTCTCCAGCAAAGTTTCGGGGAAGGCGCCGCAGTTGATGGAAACGAAGGGCTCGCCCGCCCGGGGAGAGCAAACGTGCACCGCCCGGGCCACCAGCTCCTTACCGGTGCCGCTCTCTCCGTAGATCAGAATCGTACTTTGCGTCGAGGCCACCGTCCGAATGGTCTGTTTCAGTTTTTCCATGGCCGGGCTGGCCCCCACGATGTTCTCCAGCGAGTTGCGAGTGGCGGCGTCCCGCTTGAAGGCAAAGTTTTGCCGGCTCAGCGACATCTTCTCCAGCGCGCGGTTGATGGCAAGCTTGATTTCGTTGACCAGGCCGGGGGACTTGCGGATGTAATCCGCGGCCCCGCCCGCTTTTACCGCTTCCACCGCGTCCTCATAATCGTCCACCGCGGTAATCAGAATGACCGCGGAATCGGGCGAGACCTGATGAGCATAGCGCAGCACTTCAATGCCATCGGTATTCGGCATTTTGATGTCGGTGACCACCACGTCATAGAGCGCGCTGTCGAGCTTCCTCTTGGCATCTTCTCCGGACTTTACGGTTTCAACCCGGTGGCCTTCGCGGCGCAGGGCAATATCCAGCATCTCGCAGATTGAGCGCTCGTCGTCGCAAACCAGAATGTTACCCATGCGCTCGACCTCCCGTGCCCGTCGCGGCTGCTACCGCGTCCCCGTCCTGGGGCAGGAGTTTTGCGTTCGCCACCGGCAGTTTCGCGAGCATGTCCTCGGCCACGGCCGCCCGGCGCAGGCGCAGAACGAAGACACTGCCTTCTCCGATTTTGGAACGCGCCCACACCTTGCCCTCGTGCGCCTGCACGATCTGGTACACAATGGCCAGACCCAGCCCGGTTCCACCTTCGAACTGCGACTGGAAGGGCTCAAAGATTTTCTCCACCAGCTGCCGGTTCATGCCGGGACCGGTGTCGGCAAAGTTGATTTGCCAGTCTTCGCCCACCTGCTCCACCGAGACCCTGAGCACGCCTCCTGCACTCATGGCGCGGACCGCATTCTGGCAAAAATTCCAGAACACCTGCTTGATCTTGTCGCCATCGGCAATGGTAAGGGCCTGTTTGAAGCCAAAGTGCCGCTCGATGCGGATCCCCGCGTTCTCGGTCATCAACCGGTTCTCCAACAGCGTCAGCGTATCTTCCAGCAGGGGCAGCAGATCGACGGAGGCAAATTGATATTGCTTGCCGCGCGAGTAAACCAGAAAGTCGGTAATGATGCCGTTCAGCCGTTCTGATTCCCGAGTCACAATCTGCAGCAGCTGGCGGTGTTCTTCACTGAGGTCAACAATTCCGGAGAGCATGCTCACGGAGCCGGCAATCGAAGTCAGGGGATTGCGGATCTCATGCGCGATCGCAGCCGCCAATCGTCCCACCGCGGCCAGCCGGTCCTGAATGCGCAGGTCCCGCTCCAGGCGCCGGATCTGGGTCAGGTCATCGAAGGTATAAACGTAGCCAATCGTCTTCCGGCCGGGGACGGCAAGCACCGTCGCCATACCCGCAGGGTCTTGCAGAAGCCGTTTGCCGCCACAAAGCGCACTTCCCCATGGGCGCGTTCCGAATCCGCGGCTGGGCAACGGATCAAGAAAGAGCTGGCCCACCGCCTGACCCAGAAATTCTTTTTCCGAGCGCTCAAATAACTTTTGCGCGGCGGCGTTGGCCAGCGTGATGTAGCCATCGAGCCCGGTCGTGATCAGGCCTCCGCTGATGGACTGAATGATATTTTCATGCAGCGCCTGCAGGTCTTCCAGCGCTCCGCTGGTGTACTTCAGCTTTACATCCACCTGCCGCAGCTTCGCCGCCAGCAGGCCCGCCAGATAGGCCACCGCCAGGTAGCCGAACAGATTGACGAAAATGATGGCCTGCAGCGCTCCCAGTCCGGGATGGGTGTCGAATACGAAGGAATGACTCGCGAAGTACGTCAGTTCCAGGACCGTCACATACAGGATGAACGCCAGCGCCCCAGTCAGGTAGGCCCAGATCCGAGGCAACAGGATACAAGCCACCGTGATGACCAGGGGATAAAAGAAGTTCAGGGAACTGTCCACGCCGCCGGTGGCATAGACCACCAGTGTGACCATGATCAGGTCGGTGATGACTTGCAACAGGGACTGGATGCGTCGCTCCTGCCAAAGAGAAAGCAGCAGCAGGTAGAAGATTGAAACCGCGTACCACAGCACCATGATGCCGATGAACAGGCGCAGGGGAAAGGGATTCGTGGTTAGCCGGGCAATCGCCAACTCGATTCCCAACAGCACCGTCAGAACAATGATGCGAACCTTGACCAGCCAGGCCAGCCAGAGCCGCTCATCGAAAATGGATTGCATGCGAGATCCGAATCCCCGTGTTAGTCGTCAGTCTTCAGCCGTCAGAAAGAGCCGACCACCGGCAACTGATAACTGAGAACTGACAACTGAACAACTGACAGCTGACAGCTGATAACTGCCCGTTGTGCTTAGCCCGCCAGTGCCCCTGAGTACTAGTCGTCGCTTATCAGAAAGATCTGACGACCGACGACTCACGCTAGCCGGCCAGTTTGGCGATCATTGAGAACAACGGCATGTAGAGCGAAATGACAATGCCGCCGATCATGATGCCCAACAGGCCGATGATCACTGGTTCCAGCATGGCCAGCATGTCCTTGGTGGCGGAATCGACTTCGTCCTCGTAGAAGTCGGCGATCTTTTGCAGCATGGCATCCATGGCGCCCGTGGCCTCGCCGACGCCGATCATCTGGGTCACCATGTTGGGAAATACTCCCGACTCCCGCAGAGGATCCACGATGGTGCGGCCTTCTTCGATGGCTTTGCGCACCTTCATCAACGCCTCTTCCAGCACCGCATTGCCTGACGTCCGGGCAGTAATGCTCAGACCTTCCAGGATGGGCACGCCCGAGGTGATCAGGGTTCCCAGGGTCCGGGTAAAGCGGGCCACCGCGATTTTGCGCAGCAGCGTGCCCAGAATAGGCAGCTTGAGCAGGGCAAAGTCGAAGTAGTAACGGCCCTTGGGATTCTTCCGAATCTGTTTCAAGCCGACCACCAGGCCGATCACCCCGACGATAAAGAACCACCAGAACTGTCCGACAAATGCGCTCAGACCCATCACGATCCGGGTGGGGAGCGGCAGGGCGACGCCCAGGCCGATAAACAGGTTGGAGAAAATCGGGACCACCCACTTCAGCAGCGCGCCCACGATCAGGAACGCGAGACTGACCACCGATACCGGGTAGATCAGGGCCGACTTCACCGCCGCCCGCAACCTGACCGCTTTTTCGATGTAAATGGCCAAGCGCTGCAGGATGATGTCGAGAATACCGCCGGTTTCGCCGGCCTCAATCATGTTCGTGGTCAGGTCGTCGAAGATCTTGGGATGCAACTTCATGGCGTTGGCCAGGGTAGCGCCGCCCTCGACCGTGGTGCGTACGCTGGTCAGGGTCTTCTGAAAGGCCGGGTTTTCCTGGTTCGCCGCCAGAATTTCCAGGCACTGCACCAGAGGCAGACCGGCGTCGATCATGACCGAGAACTGCCGGAAGAAAATGGCAATGTCCTTGGTCTTGACCTTGTTCAAGCCGAGGCTCGGCATGGCAAATTCCTTGCCTTTTTCCCGGATGGGTCCCGGCGTGATGCGCTCGCGCCGCAACTGGCTGGTCAGCGCCTGTTTGTTGGCCGCAGTCCGCTCGCCGCTGATCTTCTGACCGGACTCATTCTTCCCCGAAAATGTGAAAACTGGCATGGTGAACCTCTCCTCGCTGCAATTCGCTCTTTCCTATCCCTGCCGGCGCCGCTTAGTGCTTGCTGGGGGCGGCGCCCTTCGCCAGGGGCTGGTTACGATTCAAGCCCGCGCCCCGGTTGATCATCTCCTGCAACTCGTCGGTGTTGCTGGAACGCGCCATGGCCACTTCCAGAGTGATCTTTTTCTGGAAATACGCCGTCGCCAGCGCCTGGTTAAAGGTCTGCATTCCAAATTTGTCCTGGCCCGACTGCATGGAAGAGTAGATCTGGTGGATCTTGTCTTCGCGGATCAGGTTGCGAATGGCTGCATTCGGCACCATGATCTCCATGCACATCGCCCGTCCCTTGCCGTCCGCCGTAGGCAGAAGGCTTTGGCACATAATGCCTTCCAGCACCAGCGACAGCTGCGCCCGGATCTGGGGCTGCTGGTGGGCCGGAAACACATCGATAATTCGATTGATGGTCGAGGACGCCGAGTTGGTGTGCAGCGTGCCGAACGTAAGGTGGCCGGTTTCAGCGATGCGCAGCGCCGACTCGATGGTTTCGAGATCGCGCATTTCGCCGATCAGCACCACGTCCGGGTCTTCACGAAGCGCGGCGCGTAACGCGTCGGCAAAACTCTTGGTGTCGGCGTGCAACTCGCGCTGGTTGACCACGCAGTTCTTGTTCATGTGCACGAATTCGATCGGGTCCTCGATGGTGAGGATGTGGTCATGGCGCTCGCTGTTGATCTTGTCGATCATCGCCGCCAGCGTCGTCGATTTGCCCGACCCGGTCGGACCCGTCACCAGCACCAGCCCGCGCGGCTTGTCGCACAGCTTGGTGACAATGGCGGGAAGACCCAGCTGGTTGAACGATTTGATCTCAAACGGAATCAGCCGGAAGACCGCCGACGTGGCCCCGCGCTGGTTGAAGGTGTTGGCGCGGAAACGGGCCAGGCCCTTCAGACCGAAGGAGAAGTCCAGCTCGAGGTTTTCTTCGAAGCGGTGCTTCTGCGAATCGGTCATCACGCTGTAGGCCAGCTGCTTGGTCTCCGCCGGCGTCATCTGCGGCAGATCGAGCGGCACCAGGTGTCCGTGTACCCGAATCTGGGGCGGAGAATTGGTGGTGATGTGGAGGTCGCTTCCCCCCATCTCCAGCAGCCTTTTCAACAGATCACTTAACGAAAGCGACATAATGTCCCCTTTCCTTCCTGAACTCGTATCTTGCCCAACTCTAGTGAATGGTCTCGCGTGCTACTTCTTCGAGCGTGGTCTGGCCGGCCGCGACCTTGATCAGCCCGCTGCGGCGCAGCGTGATCATGCCGCGCTCAATCGCCTTCTTCTTCAATTCCAGCGCCGAAGCGCCCACCAGCACCAGTTCCTTGATCTCGTCATCCACTTCCATTACTTCGTACAAACCAGTACGGCCCTTGTAGCCGGTGTTGTTGCAGGTGCCGCAACCTTTACCCTTTTTGATCTTCACCGTCTTGGCTTCTTCCGGGGTGTAGCCTTCTTCGATCAGCGCCTGCACCGGCATGTCGATCACTTCGGCGCACTCGCTGCATATGCGGCGCACCAGTCTCTGGGCGCAAATCAGGTGAACCGAAGTCGCGACCAGAAAGGGCTCAATGCCCATGTTCATCAGCCGCGTAATCGTCTCCGGAGCGCCGTTGGTGTGCAGCGTGGACAGCACCAGGTGGCCGGTAAGAGCGGCCTTGATGGCAATTTCCGCGGTTTCAAAGTCGCGAATCTCGCCCACCAGGATGATGTTCGGATCCTGCCGCAGGAAGGCGCGCAGCGCCGCCGCGAAGTTCAACCCGATCTGTTCCTTCATCTGCACCTGGTTGACTCCGGCCAGCTGAAATTCGACCGGATCTTCGGCGGTCATGATGTTGGTGTCGGGTGTATTCAGGCGCGCAATCGATGAATACAAAGTGTTGGTCTTCCCTGATCCCGTCGGACCGGTCACCAGCACCATGCCGTAGGGCTTGAGAATTGCCTTCTCGAACTTGGTCAGCGATTCCTGCTCGAAACCGAGCTTGGTCATGTCCAGTCGCAGGTTTTCTTTATCCAGCAACCGCATCACGATCTTCTCGCCCCACAAAGTCGGCAGCGTGCTGACGCGGAAATCCAGCTGCTTCTTGCGCCCGCCCAGGCTCATCTTCAGCATGATGCGGCCATCTTGCGGCAGACGCTTTTCGCTGATGTCCAGCTTGGCCATGATCTTCACGCGCGAAGTGATGGCATCCTTCAACTTCAGCGGCGGCGACATGATGCTCTGCAGCACGCCGTCAATACGGAAGCGCACCCGGAATTCTTTTTCGTACGGCTCCATGTGAATGTCGCTGGCTCCCCGCTTGACCGCGTCGGTCAACACCAGGTTCACCAGCTTCACGATGGGAGCTTCGTCAGCCGCCCGCTCCAGGTCGGCCGCTTCCATCTCGGTTTCTTCCGCCTGCAACTCGACGTCAGCGTCGCCGATCTCGGTCATCGATTGCATGACCTGCTCGAGATCTTCCTGCTGCGTGGTGCCGTAGGCCTTCTCGATGCCTTCGAGGATCGAACTCTCGGACGCGACCACCGGCTCGATGTTGAAGCCGGTCATGAACTTGATATCGTCCATGGCGAAGACGTTGGTCGGGTCCACCATGGCGATGGTCAACGACGCGCCCACCCGGCTCAGAGGCAGAATCTGGTAGCGCTTCGCGGTCTCGAACGGAATCAGCTTTACAACTGAGGGATCGATTTCAAAGTAGGAGAGATTGATGGCCGGCACGCCGTACTGGCGGGAGAGAAAGTTGGTGACATCCTCATCGGTGAGGAAGCCCAGCTTCACCAAAGCCGAGCCCAGGCGAACGTTGGTCTCTTTCTGGACCTTGGTCGCCTGCTCCAACTGTTCCCTGGTGATGACCTTCTCTTTAACCAGAAGATCACCCAGCCGTTGAGACATACTTCGATCTCCTATCTGTGCGTCAGATAATTTCGGTGTACCAATGCGGCGCGACTTCGGCTGCTTTTCGAGGGGAGAAGTTGCAGCCTATCGCGTTGACACAAATTGTCAACGTAACCGGGTTACGGCACCAGTAACTTTAGTGCGTAGGACTTCCGGGTAATCGTGCGCTGTCTGAAGATTCAAAGCCCGCAGAAGCCGCGCAAGTACAGGGGAAAGGCCACGACGCAAGGGAAAAATAGGACGAGACAGCGCGGCAGGGGTTGAATGACTTCGGTAACGGGTGGAGGAAGGGCTTGAGTGGGGATGTTTCGAACTTCTCAATTCTGTCACCCCGACCGGAACAGATCATCGCAAAGCGATGATCTGTGGAGGGACCTGGCGGGCTGGCCCACCTTTTTCCAATCCTCATACCCTGAGGCTGCCCCACCCTTGCGCTTTTTGCAAGGGTGGGAAATCACGGACCAGTCGAGAGTGTTTTTAACGGTTTCGCCATACACGAACCACAAGCCAAATCAAGGCGGCAGGCACAAACAGCGCAAGCAGCGCAAAGACGCCAGAAAATACGACCGGAGACGACAACCACACAACCCGACAATTCTCGAAATGGTACCAGACCGCCATGATCAGACACACGATTGGTAATGACAAGCAGAATGTCGCCCAGGATTTGCTAAATCGACGATTCGTTGCTCCAAGTACCCTGTTCCAAGTTGCCCCCACCAGAAAAACAGCGAGAGGGAAACCTAGGGAGAAAGCTACGTCGGTAACGAATTCAGAGAAATCTGGTTCCATCTCAGTGACACATTGAAAAATCGCCGGGCGCCCTACACATCGCGTACTTTGGACGGGTGGCCCACTCAATCCCGGTCTTGGCTTGAGTGGGGATGTTCACGCTCGCAAATTCGGCCGACTGAAGCCGAGGGTGCCGGGTGCCCCACACATCGCCGGGTGCCCCACGCTAAAACTGGAGTGCGTCGAGATCACAATCAAATATGTCTCGGAATGCCGAGTGTACATCCGCACTCAAGCCAAAACCGGCCTTCCGCCGTTTCACTTTGCCGGCGCGACTTCCACGCGCCGGTTGAGCGCTCTGCCGTTTGCGGTGGCGTTGTCGGCAACCGGCCGGCTCGCGCCAAAACCCTGCGGCTCGAGCTGGCTGGTGGCAACGTCGTGCGCGCTCAGCCAGGCGACCACGGATGCCGCCCGGGCTTCCGAGAGTTTCTGATTGCTGTCGGCCCTGCCCTGATTGTCGGTGTGTCCTGCGATGATCCAGCGCGATCCGGGATGGTCCTTGACCAGGCCCAGGATCGCGGCCAGGGCGGGCGCGCTATCCGGCCTCAGTTTTGCCGAACCGGTGTCGAAGTGAATACCGTAGATGGTCGCCGTGCCCGTTTCCTTGATCGACCGCTCCAGGGCCGCAGTGCTCTCCTCATGCGCATGCAACCGGAAATCAGCCCTGCCGCTCTGCCCGGCCACCAGGTCCACGGACACGCTGTTGCTGTCGTATCCCGGCGCGCTCGCACTGGCCACCACCATGCCCGCGGGCAAACCTTCCAAAGCACAGTGCCCGGCCTGGTCGGTGGTGGCAGAGGTCACGGCGGAACTTACCGTGGCGCCGGCAATCGGCGTGCCCTTGTCGGCATCCACCACGGAGCATTGCAGCGAAACCTGGTATTTAAACGAATGCGGATTCACCAGGATGCGCACGAAATCGATGGCATAACCGTCGGGCACGTGGGTGGTGGGATCGTCAATCAGGAGCTTGACCGTGCCCGATTGCAGCAGCGGCCAATATTCCGGCAACAGTCGCACGCTGATCAGTTTGCCGATCGGGCCGGTCTGGTCCAGCGCGTTAATCACCTCTTCCAGTTGCGGAATGCGGGTGCCGTTCAGGCTGGCCTGATAGCGCGAATGAAATGTGGGCGCCTGAAAATCATCCACGAAAATCTGCAACAGCACTGCGTCAATCTTCGCCGGCAAGGCCCCTACCGCGAGCGTGATGGGCGTGGGCATCGAATCCAGCCGCGCCTGTGAGGGCGGAGCATCGGGCGCGTAATGGCGCTCGAGAATACCGCTATAGCCATCGCGCCCATGATTGAGATCGCCTTCACTGACGCCCGAGCCGAACAGAATGCGGTCCGTCCCCGGAGGAGATGGCGGAGGCGGGGTCCAGGGATAGGGGTGCATGGGCGTGGACTCGCCGGAAAAGGGATCGAATCCCTCCGGCCAGCCGAAGCCCAGGTTGTTGATGTCCCCAGTGCGCACCAGAAGGTCAGCCTCCGGGCCCCCTACAGTGCGCTCGCTTTCACTCCCGGTAACCTGCGGCGGCCCCTGGTGAGCAGGCGCGGATCGCGTCCCCGGTGGAGTCGATGCGCTGCCGCTCCGGGATGGCTGAACCGCATGCCCGGCGGGATTGTGCTTATACGATTGCTCCACCTGCTCCACTTTCTTTTTCACCCGGTAACCGACATACATCACGCCGATGGCAATCACCAGCCCGATTACCAGCACCACGCCCAGCGCGGCCAGCAACAGTTTGACCAGCAGGTTTCCGGGCTTGCCAGTGGCCGGCGCAGCGGAGACTGTGGACGGCGCCCCCGCAGCCGGACTCACCGAACTGGGACCGCCGGTGAAGGTGGAAGCACCGGCTGCCGCCGCCGGAGTTCCGCACAGAATGCAGAATTTTGCGTTGGGCTGCAGGGCGCCGCCGCACTGCCGGCAAACCAATGCAGCAGACGCATCCGCCGCCACGCTTCGCTGCGCACCGCACTTGATGCAAAATTTGTCGGTCGCAGCCAGTGGCGCGCCGCAGTGGTTGCAGAAATTCGTCATGCCGGCTTCTCCGCGTTGGCGGCTGGTATATCGGTTATTCGGCGGGAACTTCTTTCGGACCAGGGCTCAGGAACCGCTTGTCGTCGGTCGCGGTAATCACCGGCTGCGTCAGCCCGCCCTCCAGAGCCCACGACTGAACGCACAACGCCACAATGGCTTTCCCTGGACCCCAACTCTGTAAGAGTTTCGTGCATGGAAGATAAGGGGCGTGCGAATTATAGCGCATCGCAACCTGCCGGAGCACGCGCTTCGCCACCGTTCTCCGAAGACATCGCGACAGAAGCCGGCCCTGTCGGGGAATCTCAAAAGCTATCGAACTCCCCACTCTCACAGACGATGATCTACCTGTGCTTGCCTGCAACCACGAGTGCAATCGGCTCTTCACGCAGGAACAGCAGAGGATCTCGCTGAAAAGCACGAAAGGGGATCAATGAGACGGGAGCTGAGGTCGTTCAAAGTTCTGCTTACGGTCGGATTTTCCCTGCTGTTGGGCTCATGCAATTCCTGCTCGAGAAATTCTGCAACCGGCGGGCCTTCCAGCGGCGCGGCCACAACCGTTGCTCCCGCTCCCTTCTACACGCCGCCGGGCGCCGTATTTCAGGCAACCTACACCAGGAATACGGTCCGCCTCGATCTGCCCACCGTGCAAAAGGCCCTGCGCAGTGTGAGCCCGGACGCGCGCATATTTATCTTCGACGATTCCGACCCGCGCCTCGATACGCTGACCCAGGGCAAGGTCCTCTTCATGGAGCACCTCGGCGCGCGCCGCATTGTAGCCACGCAGAAGCAGGGCTCCGAGATCGACCTTCTCACCGAACCCGCCGCCCTCACCGACTTCATCCAGGACGGCCACATTGAGTTCAAAGCTCCCATCAACTTCCGCCGCATGCGTGCGCAGAATCTCTCCCAGCCTCGCAGCCGCGGCCTCCTCGCCGACCTCAAGGGATGGTTTGCTCATCCCGAAGTAGTTCATGCCGACGAAGGGGAGAACAAAACCTCGATCGGTCTCCACACCAAAGGGGAAGTCAACGACTGGCAGTTCGAAGTGGAGGGAGAACCCGAGGGTGATGGATTTTCGCTCTCTCTCACCGCCATCAAAAAGCTCCACGGATTCGGCGCGAGCGTCAAGGCAAAGGGTGATGTGAGCCACATTGCCACCGCGTTCAATGCGGTAATTCACGGCGGAAAGATGGACGAGTTTGCTTACAACACTCCCCTCGAGGGCAAACTCCATGTCAGCTGGGCCGCCCTGACGGAAGGCGAAAACACAGGTATCGGTGAGGCGCGGCTCAAACTGCCACCCTTTGCCAAGGATGTCTTCGATATTTACGGCGTCCCCCTGCTCTTTCGCATCGACGAAGGCGTCATCTTCAAGCCGGGCTTCGGCGGGAAGAAAGACGCCGCCTCCGGCGGTTTCGACCTGACCTACAACGGCACCGGAGGATTGGAAATTCACGGCGGAAAATCGACTCCCAAGGGAACCATGGACGCTCAGCCCTCCCCCGAGAAGACCACGGCCGAGTCTCTGGCGGCGCATGGCGTGGTCCTGGCCGTGGACGCGCCCAAGATTTCCATCTCCTTCGGCACCGACAGCGTAATCGAAGCCATCAAGGAAGCCATGCCGGCCAAACTGGTGGACAAGGCCGCCGAGTTTCTCGAAAAGGGACCCTTCGGCCTGGGTGGCCTGGTTAAAAAGGCGCAAGAGGATTTTTTCAAGCTGGAAGGCGCAGCCTACGTTCAACTGGTCACGGAGTTCGATTATGCCGGTTCCGGCCCCTTGAGCATCGTTCCCTGCTCGATGACGCACCTGAATTTCTACGCCCAGGCGGGAGCCGATGCCCAGATCGGCCTGGTGTCAGCCGAATCCCCGCACTTCAACATCAAGGAAACCAAATTCACTTCCCGCGAGCCCGACATTGACGCCTGCGGCAAGAAATAATCCGTGTTCCGCATCTCAAATCTTCCCCGGTGCCCCATTCTAAATTTCGCGCCCTTCGCGAAATTTAGAGTGGGGAAGTTGCAAAGTCGTCGTCACGGCGCGGCCCATCCCAAATTGCGAAATTTAGAGTGGTGATCGAAACCGCGACTGAACCGCGCACCAGCCATCCAGGTGTCAATCCCCCGCCCCACCCCGTTTCCCCTCAACCTCTTCATTCGCTGGACACAATACTTTGGCCCACCCTGTCCCATTCCTCCTTCTCAAACTGCTATCCTATAACTAGAAAGTAAATATCAGGCGCGGGCTACTTGGCTCGCGCCTCTTCTTGTTTGGGCGTGCCGGCCACCGGCAAATGCGGGGACGCGATCACGGGTTTCCCAGTCGCCTTAGATTTTGCTCAGGAAAACTCGAAACGGCTGCAGCTCGAAAGGACACGGCTTTCAGGAGCCTGTCCCGTGAGCAGCCGAAGGCTGTTGCTGGCGCGATTTGACCAAACGCCGGCTCATCCGAAATGCGTGCCCTACCCACGCCGGGCGAGCGCACCTGAAATGTGCGCTTACCGGAAGAAGAAGCGCGGCCCATCGCCGCGCGTCTTTAGTTGGGGCCATGGAAAACAGCGCGGAAGTTCCCGCCGGGCAGCGCGCCGGGCGGGACAAAAAAGGTAAGCCACAGAAAGGCACCGACAAACAGCGGGGTGAGTTGGCCGAAATGCACTTCATGCTCAAGGCCGCCGGCCTGGGTTTCGGCGTCGCCAAGCCCTGGGGCGAGAGCGAACGTTATGACTTCGTTCTGGATACAGGAAAGAAATTCTGGCGCGTACAAGTCAAGTCCACGTATGTGACGCGAGCTCCTAAGTATTCGGTAAATGTGTGCCGGAGCATCGCTGGCAAGAAAAAGACGTCATACACGCCTGAAGAGATCGACATTCTGGTGGTTTACATCGTCGCCGAGGATGCATGGTATGTGCTCCCCGTGGCGGTGGTCGCGTCTCGCACCCGTCTGTACTTCGCCCCTTTGGGAAGCAAAAGGGGTGGCGTTTACGAAAGATATCGCGAAGCCTGGCATTTGATGAAAGCAGAAGCTGGGACGCAAATGTAGGCGCGAGCCTCCCGAGATCACGTAGGGGCAGGTGTCCTCACCTGCCCTGGCTGAGCGAAGCTCAGCGACAGTGTGCATCAGGATCGAGCTGCGCTCGACTGGGCAGGTGAGGACACCTGCCCCTACGTAGTTTGTGGAATACCGGCTGCATTTATTCCAGGCCCAGCTCTTTCCACTTTTTGTCCACCAGCGCTTT
Organism: Terriglobia bacterium; assembly: GCA_963757835.1. Classification (GTDB taxonomy): domain Bacteria; phylum Acidobacteriota; class Terriglobia; order Terriglobales; family Acidobacteriaceae; genus JAIQFF01. The sequence continues at coordinate 31,879 of CAVWSP010000002.1, forward strand.
GGTCTTTTCGTCCATCAGAATTTCGTCAGGCCAGGGACGACTGAAGCCTTCGCTTGCCCACTTGCGGGTAGCGTCAATCCCCATCTTCGAGCCGTAGTTGGGCAGACGCGAGGAATGGTCCAGCGAATCTACCGGGCCGAGAGTGAACTGAATGTCGCGCTCCGGATCAATATGGTTTAACACCTTGAGCGTGACCTCGCCGATGTCCTGCACGTTCACGTCTTCATCCACCACGATGATGCACTTCGTGAACATGGCCTGGCCCAGCGACCAGATCGCGTTCATCACCTTGCGCGCCTGGCCCGGATAAGACTTGCGAATTGAAACCAGCATCAGGTTGTGAAAGACGCCTTCCACCGGAAGATTGATGTCCACCAGCTCAGGAATGGTCAGCCGCATCAGCGGGAGAAAGATGCGCTCGACTGCCTTGCCCATCCATCCGTCCTCCATGGGCGGCTTGCCTACGATGGTGGTGGAGTAGATCGGATTCTTGCGGTGAGTGATGCACGAAACGTGAAAGACCGGGTATAGATCCTCGAGCGAGTAATAGCCCGTATGGTCGCCGAAGGGGCCCTCGCTGCGGAGTTCGTCGAGATGCACGTGCCCTTCGAGAACAATCTCGGCAGACGCGGGAACTTCGAGATCGACGGTTTCACACTTGACCAGTTCGACCGGTTTCTGACGAAGAAAGCCGGCGATGAGATATTCCTCCACTTCTGGCGGCGCGGGCACGATCGCGGAAAAAGTGAGCGCGGGATCGGTGCCGATGGCAACCGCAACTTCCATTTTGCCGCTCGGACGATCGCCTTCGATCAGGACTGAGCCCCCGGAAGTGCGGGCCATGACATCGACTGCCGCGCTGGCACGAGCGGGGACGCTCGCGCCCACATTCAGCTGGGCCGCGGTGCGCAGGGCCTCGCGGTAATGTTCCGCGCCCACTTTCTGGCGCTGCCAGTGCATGCCGGTGGTGCGCTCGTCGTAGATCTGCATGCGGTACATCCCGACATTTCGTTTGCCGGTCTTCGGATCGCGGGAGACCACGCAGGGCAGCGTGATAAACCGCCCCGCGTCCTTGGGCCAGCATTGCAGGATGGGAAAATCGAGCAGCGAGAAATTATCCCGCTTGATGACCTCCTTGCACGGACCCGTGGCCACGGTTTTAGGAAAAAACTTCCCCATTTCCGCGAGCATGGGAAGCATCTTTACTTTGTCCAGAAACCCCTGCGGCGATTTCACATCCATGAACGCGCGTATGCGGTCGGCCACCTGGTCGAGCGCGTCCACTTCCAGAGCGAGATTCATGCGGCGAGCGGAACCGAACTGGTTGATCAGGACCTGCGCTCCGGGATGGCCCTTGATGTTTTTAAAAAGCAGAGCCGGCCCGCCGGGCTGCACAGGGGGAACGCCCGCGCCAGCATTTTTGCTCACGCGGTCGGTGATTTCAGCAATCTCGAGAACGGGATCCACTTCGGTGTGGATGGTCTTCAGTTCGCCGGCGCGCTCCAGCGCCGCGATCCAATCCCGCAGATCTTCGTAGGCCAAAATCTTCCCCCATTTGGAAACCGCAATTATACGGCAGAGGCAGTATCGAAAGTTTGAAGCGCCGAGGAGTCGGGTCATCGGAATTGTATCCGCACGTTCCCCGAGCAAGCGTCATCCTGACCACATTGTCATCCTGAGCGAAGCCGCCTCTTCGCTGGCGAAGAGGCGGCGCAGTCGAAGGACCCCTATACCCGGAAAGAAGCCGGCATGACGGTTTTTCCGGCGCCAGGTATCTCCGAGGCGCAATCGTCATTGCAATCCAGATTCTTCGACTCGGTGATGTTGTCGCTTTTCCGGATGACTCGTCAACGCGCGATGAAAATTCTAAACCGAATCACAGAGGACCCGTCCATGAACAATCCGCAACTCGAAAGCACAGATGCTACGTCGAGCATGGCCTCACACCGCCGCACGGACTCGATGAAATCATCGCCACGTTTGGAAACATCTACGAATATATCGGGACGGACGGGCAGCTTGCTCCGCGCTGGCAGTCGGATTTCCTTGCAAGAACCAGCTTACCCTTCCCCTTGCGCCTGGCATGGGACCCTACGCACGTCATCACTCAGATGACGTGCCACCGCCTGATGACTGGCATTTATGGCTCTGTCTTCGCCGGCATACAGAAAAGCGGGCTTGAGTCTAAGGTTGTGAGCTTCGGCGGCTGTTTCGCTTTTCGACCCCAACGCACCGGAAGCAAACTCTCGGCTCACAGTTGGGGCATCGCGATCGATCTCAATCCGCAAACCAATGCGCAGGGGTCCGCCGGGAACATGGATGCCCGGCTGGTGGAAATCTTTCGTGCTGCCGGATTTGAGTGGGGAGGAGACTGGAACGGCAAAACTCGCGATCCCATGCACTTTCAATTCTGCACGGCCTACTGAAGCCGGACCTTGGATCTCAAGCGACTACGCCTAGTGGCTCAGTTTGAAATTTCTCCTTACCCACAGGCGTCATCCTGAACGGCCTTCGGGCCGTGAAGGATCTGGCGTGAAGCAGATACGCCCTTTTGCATATGCATTGCTGCCCATGCACGCCGGGTCCTTCGGGACTGAAGTCAGTTCGGGATGAAAGGGTGGAAAAGGGCGGTATCGGAGTGCGCCACTACCCGCACACGGCTGGTCGCGACGCCGCATCCAATATATAGTTCTTGGGCACGATCCAGATCCGACCATCGAGGGGGATAAGTGAAGCGACGCGTAGTGATCACCGGCATGGGAGCAGTGAGCCCCAACGGCGTGGGGAACGCAGCCTTTTCGGATGCCATTCTGCAGGGGCGAAGCGGCATCCGGCGGATTACGCGTTTCGATCCATCTGAAATTCAGGTACAGATCGCGGGCGAGGTTCCGGACTTCGACGAGCTGGCCTGGGTGGAGAAGCGGGAGCGAAAGCATGTGTCGCGGGTCTTGCCGCTGGCCCTGGCGGCCGCGACCGAGGCCTTGCAAACGGCTGGTATCGACGCCGCTTCCCTGCCCCTCGAACAGAAGCGCCGCTTCGGCGTGATTCTGGGGTCGGGCGGAGGGTCTCAGGAATTTACCGAAGAACAATACCGGTTATTTTTTCACGAACAGTACAAGCAGATGAGCCTGTTCTGCGTGCCCACCGGGGTCATGGGAACCTTGTCGAGCGAACTCAGCGTGCGCTTCGGGTTGCGCGGGCCCAGTCATGTGGTGACCACCGGTTGCACTTCATCCACCGACGGCTTCGGATATTCCGTACGGCAAATTCAGTCAGGAAGACTCGACCTGGTGTTGAGCGGAGGGGCCGACGCACCCATCTCCCTGGGCATCGTCAAGGGATTCATTCTGATGAAGATTCTCACCGATTCGTGGAACCACGCGCCGGAGCGCGGATCGCGACCGTTTTCGGTGGACCGCGACGGTTTTGTCGTGGCCGAAGGTTCGTGGATGTTTGTGCTGGAAGAATACGAGCATGCACGCGCGCGTGGAGCCAGGATGCTGGCGGAGATTGCCGGCTATGGTTCGACTTGCGAAGCTTTTCATCGCGTGCGGTTGCAGGAGTGCGGCGAGGAGCCGGCCCGGGCGATTGGACTGGCGATGAAAGAAGCGGGGATCGCTGCCAGCGATGTCCACTACGTGAATCTGCACGGGACATCAACTCAATTGAACGACCGCATCGAGACCCGGGCGTTAAAACTCGTGCTGGGCGAACATGCGAGAGGCGTGCCGATGTCCGCTTTGAAATCGCAGATCGGGCACCCCCAGGGCGCGTGCGGCGCAGCGGGCGTGGCAGCCACCATTGTCGCCATGCAAAACGGTCAGATTCCACCCACCATCAACCTGGAGACACGGGACCCGGAATGCGATCTCGACTACGTTCCCGACGTAGGACGGAAAAAAGCGATCGAGCACGCAGTGTGCAACTGCATTGCCTTCGGCTCAAAGAACTCGGCGCTGGTATTGCGGAACTGTGCGTAAAGCAGTCGTCAGTCTTCAGTCGTCGGTCGTCAGCCAATTCCCGAGACAACCGTCTGAGATGGAGGACTGAACCCTGACGCCTGGTTTTGAGCCGACGACCGAAGACCGACGACTGACGACTGCTTCACGTCTCAATCAAGTGCAACACCGTGCCTTCCACCTTGGGCCAGGCGTTGGAGCGGGGATCGATCAGGTCCGAGTGTCCGGCGGTGGAGATTTCCAGATAGTGCACGTTTTCGCCGCGCTTTTTCTTTTGCTCGGTGTAGTTGCGGCTGAGAAACGGCGGTACGGTGTCGTCGGCGGCGCCGTGAATCAGCCATTGCGTGGCGGAAGGAATCTTCAGTTGCATGGGATCGGCTTCGCGGTAGTGCTCGGGTACGCGGCTGGGATCTCCTCCGAGGAAATCCACCACCGCGTTGTCGCTCAGATGAAGTTCCCAGGCCTGCTGCAAATCCACCACACCTGCCAGCGAAATCACGCGCTTGACCGTGGGTTCGTGCCCAGCCAGACACAACGCCAGTTGACCGCCCGCGGAGTGGCCCATCACCAGCAACTTCGACGAGTCCAGGTGGTAACGTTGCGCGATCTGTGAAGTGAAGCGATAGGCGCTGCGTACGTCTTCGAAGGTCCCCGGCCACCCTCCTCCCGGATTACCCACGCGGCGATACTCCACGTTCCAGGTCGCCAGCCCCTTGGCGGTGAGAGCGGCGCAGAGGTGTCCGGCATGCTTCAGATCGTATTTTGCGCGCCAGTAGCCGCCATGAATGTTCACCACAACCGGGAAGGGGCCAGGGCCTTTGGGCAGACGCAGCTCTCCAAACTGGTTAGGGATCGGAGCCGTAAGGCAGGCGGGCATCGGCCGGCGGCGGCGGAAGTGTGAGGATGTCGTCTGCGGGCATGGAGTAGAGTCTTGGGGCCGGAGGCTGAGTTTAAAGATCCGGTTGCCAGTTTTCCAGTTCCCGGTTCTCAGTTGCCTTTGAGCTTGAGTTTGGCTTTGTTTTCTTCGAGAAATTCTCGAAGTTTGTCGGAAGCCTCGAGCAGACGCGTCCACTGTTCGTAATAGAGGGTCACGGGAAAACGGCCCAGGCCATACACGCTGACCCCACCCTTTTCGCTCACCCGGAATTCCAGACTGCCGGTGCGCCGAGGCCCCTGCTTTTCCAGTTCAGACAGACGGGCCTTGAGTTCCTCATAAGTCGGTTCAGCCATCAAAATTACCTCAAAGAATCAAAAAAGATAAATGCATCTGGAGCGGGAGACCGGGATCGAACCGGCGACATCCAGCTTGGGAAGCTGGCGTTCTACCGCTGAACTACTCCCGCGGCCGAATTCAGGTTACCACTGTGGCGAATTGCGGGCAATGCGGCTAATCGACCGGGGAGACTGGCAAGTGCACGACGGTGATGGCTGCGAGGACGAAGACGATGCCGACAACTTGCAGCGGGCGCATCAGTTCGCCGAGCGCGATGGCCGCGATCACGATGGAGAATACGGGTTCCAGGCAACTGACCACGATGGCGCGGGTAGGTTCGAGATGTTGCAGGCCGGCAAAGTAGAAAGCGAAGGGGGCCAGCACCGATAGGAGCGAGAAGATAAGGAGGAAGAGCCACTGGGACGCGGAATAGTGGGCGGCGACAAGTTTCCAGGGAGGGTTGACCAGGAACCAGAACAGGGAGGCGCTGCAGGTGGTGTAGAGCAGCACGATCCAGCGGTCACGGCGGGCAAGAATGTCGTGGCCGCCGATGTTGTAAAAGGCGAAGGAGAAGGCCGCGAGCAGGGCGGCGAAGAGGCCGACGGAATCGAGGCGCAGCCCGCCGCCCCCGAATACGCCAATGACCAGAGTAATTCCTGTGACCGCCAATCCGACCGCCGCGACCTGCTGCAGGGTGGGCTTTTGCAGCCGGCGAGCGACGGTGTAGAGCAAAACCCAGATCGGAGCCGTGTATTGCACGATGATTGCGGTGGCAACGTTCGTCCTTTGAATTGCCAGATAGTAGAAGTAGTTGGAGGCAGCCACGCCCAGAATGCCGATCAGGAAGAGTTGGCCGAGGTCACGCCGGGGCAGGCGCAGACTGTGGCGTTTGCGGAGCAGCAGCAGGATGGGGAGGAGAACGAGGAAGGAAAACGTGGCGCGGCCCTGGGAGAGAATCAGGGGATCGATGGGGTTGACTTGATGGAGGCCGGGAAGGCGGCCGGTGAAGGCGGCGCGGCCGAGGGTGGCGGAGACGCCCCAGAAGAATGTGGCGGTGGCGATGTAGAGGTAGCCGCGGACGGGTTGGCGGGTGTCGGTGCGCAACGTTGGCAGATTACAGCAAAACCCCTTGCCGAGCTTTGCTCGGCCGGGCGGGCGAGGGCGCCCGCCCCTACGTGGGTTGCGTGATTATCTCCGGTTGTCGGTTTTGGGTTCGGGGTGGATCAGGACGCGGAAGAGTTCGGGGAACTCCTGCTTGAAACGGATTTCGAGTTCGGTGGAAATATCGTGGACGCTGGACAGGGGCAGGTCGTCGGCCATGGTGCAGTGGGCGGAGACGTAGATGCGGCCGCGCACGCGTTTGATCTGGATGTCGTGCATGTCGAGGATCTCGGGAGATTTGGCAGCGACGGCCTTGAGACGCCGTTCCAGCTTGGCGTCGTGCAGGAGTTCGTCGCCGGCTTCGATGGTGGCGGGCTCGCTTTCGATGTGGGTGAGGATCGACGAAATTTCGGGCACGTCCTCACGAATTTCCGATTCGAGGACGGTGACGCGGTCGTGAGCTTCTTTCAGGCTGAGATTCTCGTCGAGTTCGAGGTGCTGTTCCACGTGCAAATGCCCCTGGAAGTCCTGCACGCTGACGTCATGGACGTTGAAATTATTGCGAGTGGCGACGGCGCGGACGCGATCAAAAATATTCTCGGTGCGCCAGGCGCGAGGCACGGAATGCACGATCACATCAGCGTCGGGCAGCACACCATGGACGGCGCTGGTCACGGCTTCAGCCATCTGCTCGGAGCGCTGGAAGGTCACATTGCGGGCCACGCCGACCGAAAGATCGGCAAAGTAGCGGTTGCCGGCGCGGCGAATGCGCACGCGGTCCACCTCAAGCAGGCCATCGACGCCGGAAACCGCGGCGACAATCTGGTTGCGCACCCCGGCGGGGGCAGCGTCGAGCAGGGCGTCAACCGTGCGGCGGGCCAGGCGCGAGCTTACGTACACCACCACGCCCGCCACAAAAAGCGCGGCCACGGGATCAGCATCACGCAACCAGCCAATGCCGTACATTCGTCCGAACAGGACCAGGAACAGGCCGATAATGACGATGCCGCTCGACCAGATGTCGGTGGAGAAATGAAGGGCATCGGCCTCGAGCGCCTGGCTGTCGTATTTCACAGCGATCTTGCCTAACGCCCGGGAGCGCCAGAAATCCACGGCCATGGAAATAAACATGACGGCGAAGGCAGCGATGCTGGGCTCGATCTCGACGTGGTGGAAGAAGAGCCGCTTGACCGCTTCGAAGATGATCCAGATGCAGGTGAGCAGGAGCAGGCCAGTCTCGATGAAGGCGGAGAAGTTTTCCACCTTGCCGTGGCCATACTGGTGATCGGCGTCGGCCGGCTTGTCGGAGACCCGCACCGACATCAATGTGATGATGGCCGCGACCAGATCAAGCACGGAGTGCAAAGCTTCCGAAAGAATGCCCAGGCTTCCGGTGGCCACCCCCACAACGATCTTCAGGGCAGTGATGACGAGCGCTGCCACCACGGAGTTTCCCGCCACCGCGCGCTTCTCGGCGCGCATGGACTCCGGACTGTAAACCGCGGGCGATCCCGACATAGCGGCATTATAGCTGTGGGAGCGGGAGCGGGCGTCTGACCTCGGACGTCGGACTTCAGACCTCGGGCGTCTGACCTCGGGCGTCAGACTTCGGACTTCGGACTTCGGGCGTCTGACCTCGGGGGCCTTGGGCGCGGTTCGGGTTTCACCGCGGCTTATTCGCTATGTATCGCGGAACGGTTGTTGTACAGTTCATGGTGATCATCAGCCTGACTCTTCGCCGATATCTCGAAGCTTTAGTCCACGTTGGTCACTTCACCCTCATGCGCAGGAAGGAAACTCTCCATGCATTGTGCCACCCGCCGTTTCGTGATCGCCGTTTTGACAGTTGCCAGCGCCACTTTGGGCGCGCAGGCGCAATCCGCGCCGATCAAGCCTGGTTTATGGGAGATCCACAGCGATCGCGAAGTCAATGGACAGAAACCGCAGGACGCCAGTGACCGGATGAAGGGCATGAGTCCCGAGAAACGCGCGCGGTTCGAAGCCATGATGAAAGAGCACGGAGTGGCCACCGACGGCTCGGGCAAGAGCCAGGTTTGCTATACCAAGGAGAACCTCGACCAGTCCGCCTGGGCGAGCCAGGCGATGGACTGCAAGGCGACGTTCAGCAGCCGCACCGCAAATTTCTGGAAATGGCACACGAGTTGTCCCACAATGGGCATCGAGGCTGACGGCGAAGCGCATTTTCCGAATTCCGAGAACTACACAGTGAAGTCAGCATCGGTGTCCAAGCGCGGCGACAAGGCGCTCAATTCGAGTACGACAATGACGGGCAAATGGCTGGGCTCCGATTGTGGCAGCCTGAAGCCGCTGGAGGCACCACACTAGCCGCGCGCTCGGCGGCATAGCAGATCGGGCGCGATAAGAGCACAGCGTTCTTTTTCTGAGGCCGCTCGCCGGCGGTTTTGTCGTGCCCTTCAGCCGGCTAGACGAGGCTGTTAAACGTCGGGCTGGCCTCTCGTATCAGGACCGGTCGAAGATAGGCTGGTTCAGGCGTCCAAGGTTCCTGTTCGCTCACGTGGCGTCCTGTCAATGAGTGTAATCGCCTGATAGCGACAGTTGACAGGATGTACGTATCGGTTGCACGCATACAATGGCAGTCATGGACGATGCGACTCGGAATGAAATTGCTGAGTGCCTTGAGCGACTCGCAAGCCAGCCTGCTTGGGACGCGGAATTGTGGCAACGCTGCTACGACCTCGTAGGGGCAAACGCGGATGACGAGTTGTTGGCATACCTCCACGATGATCTCATCCACTACACCGGAACTCCTCTCTTCAGGTCCGAGCCTCTTCCAGCCGACCTAGGGAAATACTCTCAAGAGTTTCTGGACTTTGCCTCTGCGATACGGTCACGGATGTCGCTGGCACAATTTAAGAAGCTGTACGCGTGGTAGGGCGGAAACGTGGTGTCGAAACATCGCCATAGCACTCATTGACCCTCGAAAAGGCGAACAAACGGCGCGAGCTTGTGCTAACGCCTGTTTCCGACAGTTGAGCGCTGCTCGGACTTAGGAAAGCAGCGGACTATAATCGGCACGATATGTAGACCGGATGGAACGCCGCTGTGGTGGCGTAGTGATCAGAAGCTGAAAGCATTAAAGGGGTTCAAATGCAATCTGAGATTAGGGTAGGGCAATGTTTCAAGTTCAGTATATTGTCCGACAACCCTTCGGCAGAGCGGACGGCGGTAGTAACTCGCGTACTCTCTGATGGAGAGGAAGGGCTCGGGCCGGAGGTGGAATTCTATTTTGCATATTGGGTGGAGGCTCACGAACTTCCAGAAACAGAGGCTCCGACGACGTTGGTGTTTCAGCGTGGAATTGACTACAACGTATACCTCGACGGACGTCAGGTTAGCATCACTGTGCTGAAGTGATCTTCCGCTGGCGTAACATCGTGATTTCACTCATTGAGGGGGCGCTGGCTTGTCCGGGTCAATGAGTGAAATCGCCTGTTAACAACAGTTGACGTTCAGGCGCATAATTACTATGTGTGAGGCTGCATTCGGAAAAGACGGCGAGCGACGCTAGGAGGTCCCGGATGAAGAGGGATACGACAATTGGTCTTGCGTACTTGGGAATGCACCTGCTGCTTCTCGGTTTCATGGCCTTCCCAACCGTAGTTCTTGCCGGTGGCAAAGAATACCCGATACAGGGAACTGTCATCGCGCTGGGGACGAGTCAGGAAACGATGGGTGGAGGAAGCACATCCGTTTCTATCATCGTGCATCGAACCTACACTGTAAAAACGCCTGCCCGAGTCTTCGTGTTGGAGTGCCCCTATGCGATGAACGGCTTTCACATTCACGCGCCGAGTGAATGTGGCGGGAAGAAGAAGATCGAGATTGGTGATGCGATTCGTTTCCGCGTAGAAAAAAACCGCGCTGCCTTATTGACTCCCGAAGGCAAGGAACAAAAACTGGGAGTTGTGAGCGAAGGCATGAACGAGGCAGGGAATACAGTCCCTGCTACATCGCAGGAGCCATAAATATCGAAATCCGAGGTTAGACGAGAAGCCCCCAATTTCAGACTAGCGTAGTCGCGGTATCCACCGAAGCAATTTGTTGAAACTCGGGGTGGAAATCTACTCCTATAATAATCATCGTTCGGCTCCTTTCTCCCGAGCCTGTTGGTTGGTTTTGGCACCACCAACTTTACCCGCGCGTGGGAGCCGACATTGTCATGGAATCAATTTCACTCATTGACCCGGATTTTGGCGAAGAAACGGCGCAAGCTTGTGCTAACGCCTGATAGCGTCAACTATTACCGATGTCAGTTGATTAGGCCCGCCAAGACTCATACGATTTACTGTTCGACGAGCGAACCATCCATATGCGACTTTGCAGGCTATTTTGGCTTATCGGTGGGATTTGTCTCGCCCAATTCGCATTCGCGCAGTGTCCTCCTGTTTCCCATGAAGCGGGCGATGCCGCGTCCCATCCAGTTCCGGCTTCGACAACCTCGGCAGGAGAACAACGCGAAGCGGAAGATCACACTGTCTGGTTGAAACTGATGCTGAGCAAATCAGGGCGCGTCCGCGAGGCGACAGTACTCGGGGGTTCGGCGGCGCTAGCACCGACGGCGATTGAGGCTGCAAAGCAGCGGAACTACAAGCACCTCATGTGGTATCGTTCGCCCGACACGGGGGAAACGATGGTCGCGGTGACGTTTCGTGAGGACAACAAAGTAGCACCTGAGATTCGGCAGTCACTACCAGCCGGTGTATCGGGCTGTGTGCAACCTGAGCCTCGGCGAATGCCGCCTTGGTTGACTCTCTGGTTGAGTGAGCAGCCGCTCAATCCCGTACTGGCTTCAGAAAATAAGAAATAGTCCGAGGAAGAAGGTCGAATGGCGAAAAATCGCGATTACACTCATCAAGGGTCAGTTAACGACGTAACCTTGTCGTACCCTTCCAAATTGTCTACGATCGGCGCATGAGTAACCATGCCGACAGCGGATCGGGAAAGCAACTTCGGACATGGATACCCTTCACACTAGGTGCCATCAGCCTAGTGATGGGTCTGATTTGGATGTGGGTTTTGTCCGCCCCGGTTATTCACGGCGGCACTGGACAATTCCTTGACGTGTGGTTTCCGCTGGCTCCGAAGGTGATGTGCTTAGGCGGTATTGGGACACTGGTCTTCACGACGATCTTCGCTTTGGTCAGAAAGTACCTTTTAGAGTATTCAGCCCGTTGACATTCTTGGATTGTCCGCTCCGACGTTCGATGGTTGTTGTTAAATCGCGATAGCACTCATTGACCGTCAAAAAGGCGAACAAAAGGCGCAAGCTTGTGCTAACGCCTGTTTACGTCAACAATCCTGCCCTTGTGAATACGTACGGCTGTAGAATCAGCGATTGGGAGAGGAATCGCCGAGACCTAAGATTGAAAGTGCCCGTCACAACGAAGCGTGGTTCTCCGGCAAGCGGAGGAGATGACAGGTTGTCCTTCGCTTATTCGGCTACGCTCCGCATCTTCGGCGACATTCCTGACTTGGAAGACATCTCTGCTCACCTTGGTCTTGAGGCAACGTACACCCATCGCAAACATGATAAGCCCCGACCCGCGAGTGAGGAGTTCGGCCATGACATGTGGTCATACAGTCCCGTCCTTCCTGAATCTGAGCCGCTTGAGAGGCACATTGACGAACTCTGGAAGAAGCTGAGGCCGCACAAGGAGTACCTGCTCGGACTGAGGAAGTCCGTTACCGTGGATGTTTTTCTTGGCTACCGCTCAAACTGTGACCATTGTGGAGTCGAGGTACCGCACACATCCCTAGAGATGTTCCTGGAGTTGAAGATTCCGTTTGGGCTATCAATCATTGTCGTGTAGAACCACTCCGCCATCATAGTTGGCGAAACATCGCCATAGCACTCAACTGACAGGGTTCTGAGCGCTATCGCCTGATTTCATCAACTGTGCAAGACCTTGTTCTGGAACAGTTTGTTCTGCTACTGACGGTCTACTCGATAGACATGCCAGTGCCAACCATGGTATCGCGCCTTTGCAAGGTACGCATATTCCCTGCCACTCACCTCTCCGCAGGTCACTTCCGCGTAAAGCATCGCCCGAGTGAAGTCCCGATCGAACCCAACTTTCGTAAATGTCGCAAAGAGAGTCGGCTGCTGGCGTCCCGACAGGTCGGGCCGCGTATGCACCAATGCTAGTTTTGTGCTGTTTACACCAGAGAACCTGTGTGTGAATTGCGCTGCCGACAAGTTGCGAAGGAGGAAATTGTTGAGCACCGGAATCGGCACTTCGGGGGCGACTATTTTTCTTTCCAGAAGGTGCGAAAACGTTGAAGGCTGCGACGACGCAGAAAGGCTCTTGTCCGATATGAAATATTGTTGGATTTCGGCAATTCCACCACCTCCCGTATAGATTGGGTCTTCAGCGCACCGCACTGGGAGTTGCCTTGGGTACTGAGGTATCGTGAAAAGGTAAGCTGAGAGGACAGCGTATTCCTCCTGCTCAATCCTTGTAGGGTCAGGGCGGATCAGCAATTCGGCCGTCCCGACCAGAGCAAGAACAATGAAGACACTAGCTAGAGTTCTTTTTCTGACAGCGCGTGCGAACAATACGCTACGCAATCCGACAAACCATCCGTTCTGCGGCCAGACCTGCATTTTTGCTTTGCTGTTACAGACACCGAACACCCGAGTTTAAGCTCGAATCGCAGCAGGTACCCACCGGAAATAGGGTAACTGTCGTAACATCGCGATTTCACTCATTGACCCTCGAAAAGCCAAGGCTCAGGCCGTAAAGTGTTGAACGGCCGTGGGGTAGGCATTGGGCACCAGGAGGAAAGTTCGAAAATCGTCCTCCAGGTCGACCAATTCTTCTTCCTCGACTACGAGTTCAGCGTTCCCACCCTTCGCAAAGAGCGCGAAGGATGGGGCAGCCAAGTGAACGGCGCCGCGGCACAGGGGTGGGCCAGCCTGCGTCGTCCCCTGAAAGGTGGGCAACCTGTCCGGTATTTTCCTCTCTGAAAAGTAACAGATGCTTCGTACTGCCGGCGGTGATGGGGTTATAGGGGTCCTTCGACTTCGCGACTCGATTCGCAAGCGAATCGAGTGGCTGCGCTCAGGATGACATCACATAAAAGCGGCAATGTGTCACTCTGCCCGGGTGAGGTCCGGCGCCCAGGCTTACACCTGCTCTATGCTAGGATTCTCGCTGCGCCTTTGCGCTCGAACCCCAGGAGGAATACTGATTTGACGACTTATCGAGGGTGGCTATGTTGGTTGTGTCTAAGCGCTGCGGCCTGGGCCCAGGCGGCCAAACCGGTGGCCCGTCCGGCACCGCCCAAGGCAACTGCTACGGCGGCGCCGGCCACCAAGGCGGCTGCCGGGACGACCGTGGCTCCGGGCACGCCTGTGATCACGATTGCCGGGTTATGCGACAAGCCATCGGCCGCCAAAGCGGCGGAGTGCAAGACGGTGGTCACGCGCGCGGAGTTTGAGCAACTGGTGAATACGGTGGCGCCCACCATTGCGCCAGCGGCACGCAAGCAACTGGCGACGCAGTACGGCATGGCCCTGGTGATGGTGCACAAGGCGCACGAGATGGGTCTGGACCAGGGACCGAAGTTTCAGGAACTGATGCGGGTGGCGCGCATCGGGGTGCTGACCAAGGAACTCAGCCAGAGCCTGCAGGATGAGGCCGGCCATATCTCCGACAAAGAGGTCGAAGCCTACTACCACAGCAATGGTGCGGAGTTTCAAGAGGTGGAACTGCAGCGAATCTTCATACCGCGCAGCAAGCAGGTGGTGGAAAGCAGGGACAAGCCGGCGGACGAGGCGGCCAAGAAACAAGAGCAGGAATCCGAAGACGCCATGAAGAAGCTGGCGGAGGCGCTGCGGGCGCGGGCCGTGGCGGGAGAAGATTTCGAAAAGCTGCAGGACGAGGCCATCGCCGCGTCTGAGATGAAGGGCAAGCCGCCCACCAAGCTGGGCAAGGTACGGCGCACCAGCCTGCCACCCGATCAAGCCGCGATTTTCAATTTGAAGCCGGGGGAAACCTCGCAGCTGATCAGCACTCCCAACGGATACCTGCTGTACAAAGTAGGGGAAAAAGACACTCTGCCGCTGGACAAGGTGCAGGCTGAAATTTCATCCACCCTGCGCTCGCAGCGCATGCAGGATGCGCTGCAGAAGATCCAACAGTCAGCCACGCCGGAGTTGAACGAGAAATATTTTTCCGAAGGACCGGCGGCTGCGCCGGAACCTGGGATGCATGAGGATCCTGGCGCGAAGCCGGCGATGAAGGCCCCTCCATCCGGTCCCAAATAAATGGGCGACGCAAAACCAACTGTAGTGGTCACGGGAGTCTCCGGCAATCTGGGGAGGCGCCTGCTGCCGCAACTGGGCGGGTTCAACGTGATTGGCGTGGATGTGACGCCGCCCGCGACCGATCATCCGTTGCGTTTCGAACGAATGGATCTGGGGGAGGAAGAGTCCTGCCGGCAGCTTTTCTTTTTATTGCGGGAAACGCGGGCGGAGGCTGTGATCCACCTGGCATTCGTGCTGGACCCGGTGCGAGCCGGAGTGCTGGATATTGATCGCATGTGGCAGATCAACGTGGCCGGAACGGCGCGGGTGATGGAGGCGATCACCGAGGTCAATCAAGAAGAGATGGTGGTGCGGAAATTTATTTTTCCCAGCAGCGTTTCGGTGTACGGGCCGGAGTTGACGGGAGCGGCGACGGAGGAACATCCGCTGGGCGCCCACACCCTTCCCTACGCAATCCACAAGATGGAATGCGACAAGGTAGTGCGACAGCGGGCGCCGGCGCTGCGCGGGTGCAGCGCGTATATGCTGCGTCCGCATATTTATGCGGGGGCCAGCGTGCAGAATTATATGCTAGGCGCCTTTCGCGGCACGCCGGGGGGACGAAGCAACCGCGCGGCCAACATGAGGAGCCGGGGCAAACGCCTGCCCTGCATGTTGCCGAGCGGGCGGCAGTATCTGGAAAATCGAATCCAGTTTGTGCATGTCGATGACGTGGCTCGGCTGATCACGCGGATTCTGCAAAAGACGGAACCTGAAGCGCAGCGCCTGACGGTGCTCAACGTGGCCGGGCGCGGAGAAGCTCTGACCTTTGAGCGCTGCATCGAGGTGGCCCAGGCTAAATTGTTGCGGCTGCCGGGTAAGCTGGCGTTCAGTGTGGCGCTGAAACTTTTGTGGCAGCTGGGGATTACGGCCATCCCACCCGAGGCAGCGCCTTACATGACGGGCGAGTACATCATGAATACCGATCGCCTGCAGAAATTTCTGGGCGAGAATTATGAGGATGTGATCCGCTACACGATTGCGGACGCGTTTGCGGATTGCTTCAAAAGCGAGACAGCGGTGAAGGTGGAGGAGCCTGCGGCTGAGGGTTTAGGCTGCGGTGCTTTTGGATGCGAGAGCGAGACGCCCTCGCGACAGCCGGCGGGACGCCGGCGCTACCTGAACCTATTTTTTTCCGCGGTATAGGCCGGCGATGCCGAGCGTGTACGGGGTCCAGGATGAATCTCGGAAGCCGGTTTCGCGTATGCGTTGCAGCATTTCGTCGGGGGCGGGAAAGCGCGCCACCGATGCGGGCAGGTAGGCGTAGGGCCCTTTCACTCCGGAGATGAGGGTGCCGACCGCGGGCAGGACGCGTTTGAAATAAAGCCGGTAGCAATTTCCCACCAAGCCTTCGGGCTCTCCGAAATCCAGGATGCCGAATTCACCACCGGGGCGCAGGATGCGCATGATCTCCTGCAGTCCGGCATCGTAGTTGGCCAGGTTGCGAAAGCCGAAAGCGGAGGTGACCAGATCGAAGTGCGCGTCGGGAAAGGGCAGGCGCAGGGCGTCGGCTTCGATCCAGCGCACAGGAGTGGCGGCCGCTTTCTGCGCGGCCCGCTGCAGCATGGCGTGGGAAAAATCGGCGCCCAGGATTCTGGGGGAGGCGCTGCCGGCCTGGCGGCGCAGAGCCAGCGTCATGTCGCCCGTACCACAACACAAATCGAGGACCCGGGATTCCGGGCGGGCAAGAATGTCGGCAAAGGCGCGGGCCGTTTTTCTCCACCAGAGCCGGTCGATATTGAAGGAGAGGAGATGGTTCAGCAGGTCGTAGCGGGGCGCGATGGAGGTGAACATGGCGCGTACCGCGCGAGCGGCGGATTGGGGGTCGGCAGCGCCTTCAGGAGCGGCGCCGAGGACGGCGGATTTGGTGGAATCGGTCAAGTTGGATTTTCTTTGCTCCTGAAAGGCACGACTGAGCGACCTCGATACACGGGATCGAACGCGAACGGCCACCCCAGGCGCTAAAGCGCGACGTTCTCGGCGTCTTAGCGGCACGACTAAAGTCGTGCCCTTACCCAGCCTCCATCCTCGTTCTCCCCGCGGCACGACTGAAGTCGTGCCCTTCCCAAGTCTGAGGCTAACCGGAGAGGCGGCGCAGTTCGTCGACGGCTTCGATCACCACTTGCTCGGGCACGTCGTTGGCAATTTCTACTTTGCCGATTTCGCGGGGCAGGACGAAGTGCACAACGCCGTTGCGGGTCTTCTTGTCGGATTTGAGCAAACGAAGAATGTCGCGGCTGCGCGACTTGACCCTGGGCAGCGGACCCAGTGCACGCACCGCGTCGGTGATGCGGGAGGCGCTGCTGCGGTCCATACGATCCATGGCAGAGGCGATGGTGGCGGACGCGATCATGCCCCAGGCGACCGCCTCACCGTGCAGGAAGTGTCGATATGCAGTCTCGGCCTCGAGAGCGTGACCGATGGTGTGGCCGAGGTTCAGCACGCGGCGCAAGCCATTTTCGCGTTCGTCGGAGGAGACCACTTCGGCCTTCAGCCGGACTGATTCTGCAATGATCCATTCCAGCTTGGCCGGATCTCCACGCAATTTCTTGATGTCCTCACCTTCGAGGGCGCGGAAGAGTTCCGGCTTGCCGATGACGCCGCACTTGAGCGCTTCGAAAAGACCGGCACGAAATTCGCGGTCGGGCAGCGTGGTCAGGACAGCGGGATCGATCAGAACCATGCGGGGATGGTGAAAGGTTCCAACCAGATTTTTCCCGGCGCGCAGATTGACCGCGGTCTTGCCTCCGATGGAGGCATCCACTTGCGCCAGCACGGTGGTGGGAATTTGCACCAGTTCGAGGCCGCGCATGTAGAGCGAGGCCACCAGCCCGGTGACGTCGCCAACGACACCGCCGCCGAAAGCAACCAGGACAGAATTCCGGTCCGCGCCCAGACGGCTCAACTGTTCGGAGAGCTTTTCTACCGTGGCCAGTCTCTTGTGGCGTTCGCCGTCGGGCATTTCGATGATGCGGGTGATGAATCCGGCGGCTGCCAGAGAGGCGGTCAGCTTCTTTCCCCACTTGCGGCGGACGGGCGGGACGGTGACGATGAAGAGACGTTGATCTTTCGCGCTGAAGATGTTGCGCAGGGCTTCGCCAGAACGGTGCAGGAGGCGGTTCTCGATCACGGCGTCATACGCGATGGGCGGAAGCGCGATGGTTACACGAGTCATGCGCTCTCATCATAACTGATGCGGATCGGACTGGAGGATACTCGGTACCGCTGCACGAGCGGGGCGCTCGCGCCTACATTGCTTTCTTCGGATTGGCCAGGGATGCGATTACGGAAATGGCGAGGACACCGGCCACCGCCACCAAGGCCAGGTGAGTGGGAATCTCGAAGTAGTACGACAGCAGCATCTTGGCCCCGACAAAGACCAGTACCACGGAAAGGCCGTAGTGCAGGTAGCGGAACATTTCCATCATGCCGGCGAGGGCGAAGTACATGGAGCGCAAGCCGAGGATGGCGAAGACGTTTGAGGTATAGACGATGAAGGCATCGCGGGTGATGGCCAGGATGGCGGGAATGGAATCCACGGCGAAGAGCAGGTCGGTGGTCTCGACCACCAGGAGAACAACGAACAGGGGCGTGGCGTAGAGTCCGGCGCGTCGAACGAAGAACTTGTTTCCTTCATAGTCCTTGGTCACGGGCACGAGGCGGCGGAATAAACGCAGCACAGGATTCTTCTCGGGATGGATCTCAGCTTCCTCCTGAAAGAAGAGCTTGATGCCGCTGTACACCAGGAAGGCTCCGAAGACATAAACGATCCAGTGGAATCTCCGGATGAGTCCCACGCCCGCGGCAATGAATACCGCGCGCATGACCAGCGCTCCGAGGATCCCCCAGAACAGGACCTTGTGCTGGTGGCTGGGGGATACCTGGAAAAAACGGAAAATGAGCAGGAAGACGAAGAGGTTGTCCACGCTCAGGGAGAGTTCGATGACGTAACCGGTCACGAACTCGAGCATCGGAGTGCGGCCGTGCCAGAAGAAAATCACCACCGCAAAGATTGCGGCGAGGGCGATCCAGACCACGCTCCAGGCCAGAGCTTCGCGAAACTTGACGGTGTGGGCGCGGCGGTGAAAGACGCCCAGGTCGAGCGCCAGCATGGCGAGAACGAAAAGATTGAATAAGATCCAGAACAGTAGCAATCAGCGCCCCTGGAGAAACGGTGTGGGCGGATCTTCTGTCCGCCGCCCTTTTGACTTTGACTTTATACCTTAAGCCGACTTCCGCTCGATCAATTCAAATGCAAACTCAAAGGCGTCGGACGGGAGTCTCTACGACCCACACTAGATTGAAGAGACGACTTTCAGTTTTCAGTTTTTAGTTCTCGGTTCTCAGTTCGAGCATGCGTATGGTTTCGAGGATCACGTTGCCGACGATCTCCATGCTTTTGGGACTGAGTTTATCCATGGTGTCTTGCGGGGTGTGGTGGAAGACGTTGCCGTAGCCGTAGTCGAGGTCGATAAGGTCGGCGCTGGGAACGCCGAGGTGAACGAAGGGCAGGTGGTCATCTTCGACAGCGATGGTCCGGGCGAAGAAATGGGATTGGTAGCCAAGTTTCGTCGCCGCCTGGTAAACCTTGTCTTCGAGCCAGGGGGTGGAGTTGGCATCGCGGTCGATGTTGAGGTCGGCGTCGCCGATCATGTCGGCCAGGAGGAAGGCTTTGATGGTCTTCAGGGTGCCATCTTTCTGCCATGTATCGGCCAGATGGCGGACGCCGTAGAGACTGTCGGTGGCGGTCCAATTTTTTACCGCTTCTTCGCCGTCGGTCCACAGCAGCCACACGCTGTAGCCTGCGCGCTTCCTGCCGCGGAGCTGGTTGGCCAGTTCGAGGAGAATGGCGGTGGAAGAGCCGCCGTCGTTGGCGCCTACGTAGCCGGTATCGCGCAACGGGTAATTGGTGTCGTAGTGGCCGGCGATCACGATTACGCCGGCGCGTGAGCCGGGAAATTTCGCGATGATGTTTCGCACCGGGAACTTGCCTTCGGGAGTGTCGGCAGTAAAAGCATCGTCTTCCACGTGATCGTTTTTGAGGTGAGCCAGGATGTAATTTTCGAGTTTCTTGTGATTGGGGCTGCCGATGGGGCGCGGGCCGAATGCGACAACTTCGCGGGTGTATTGCAGGGCGCGGGTGCCATTGAAGGATTGGGCAGGAGCCTGATGAACATGGACAAGGACGAAGATGAGCAAGGCCAGCCAGATGATTCCGTAGCGCCAGCCTCCGGATGGATCAGTTGCCGAGCTTTGCTCGGCCGGGCGGGCGAGGGCGCCCGCCCCTACGTGGGTAATCTTCATCAGAGATCTTTTCTGGACTGGCGGGCTTTGCGTTGCTTGGGATGGACCAGGTACGCGATGCCGATGCTCAGGATGTAGAGCGCGACCATGGGTGCGGCGAAGATGCACATGTTCAGAATGTCTGTGGTCGGAGTAATGATGGCGGCGATGATGAAAATCACCAGAATCGAATAGCGCAGGTTGCGCCACATCCAGCCGGCGGTGACGATGCCCATCAGCGACAGAAAGAACACCAGGATGGGGAGCTCAAAAATCACACCCATGCCGATCATGATGGT
Organism: Terriglobia bacterium; assembly: GCA_963757835.1. GTDB lineage: Bacteria > Acidobacteriota > Terriglobia > Terriglobales > Acidobacteriaceae > JAIQFF01. The sequence continues at coordinate 52,084 of CAVWSP010000002.1, forward strand.
CAGGAACAGGTCGGTGTATTCGCCAATTGTGATCATCGGCTGGAATTGCTTGCCGTAGTCGATCAGGAAGGTCAGGGCTGCGGGATAGACCATCTTGTAGGCGAACAGGCCGCCCGCCAGGAAGAGCAGGACGGTAGAGAACATGAAGGGAAATACGTAGCGCTTTTCGTTACGGTACAGGCCGGGAGAAATAAACATCCAGACCTGATAGAGCACGACGGGAGAGGTGACGAACAGGCCAGCGAGTGCCGCCACCTTCAAGTAAAGGTTGAAGGGTTCGGTGGGGTTCAGATAGACCAGCTTTTCGGCCATCCCATTGTGGCGCAGGGCGTCCATGATGGGGCGCTGCACGAAGCTGAAGATGAACTCGTGATAATTCCAGCAGGCAAAGAAGCCCACGGTGACGGCAATGATGGAATAAATGAGGCGGCGGCGCAGTTCCTCGAGGTGGTCGAGGAAGCTCATGGCGGTGAGGCCGTCGCGGGAGTCGTCGGCGGGGGGAAGCTCAGCGGCCATCTCAGGCATCGGGGGCCTTGGCCAGCGAATTCGTCTCCGGCACAGTTATGTCGGGACGAGGCCCGCTGCCGGAGGCCACGGAGCCGGCCGGGGCCTGCACCGGAGGAAGAATGGTTTGCCGGCTGTTTTCGAGATCGAGTTGGGAGATTTCCGACTCGATTTGTGCCTTGAACTCGTTCGAGGCCCGCTTGAATTCGTTGAGGGCCCTTCCAATCTGCCGTCCGATTTCGGGCAACTTCTTGGGCCCAAAAAGGATCAGGGCAAAGAGGAAGAGGAAAATCATTTCTGGGAAACCCAGGTTCATGAGTCCATGATACTGCCGGAGTGAATTGGCGGCAATCGGAGTTCAGTTTCCGGTTTCCAGTTTCCGGTTTCAGGTTTCACGAGCAGGAGGCGGACACGAGCGAGCCGACCTGCAACCAGCGGCACAGATAGGGCAGGGTTATCAAGGCGTTAACCGTATTACGAAGAAGCGTGACCAGGAACCGACTGCACTTTCAGCGCACCTAAAAATGGACAGTTCCGGGTCAAAACCAGGAACTAGACACTGGAAACCTTAAACAGTTGTACCGGTTACTTCCGGGTCGCCGAAAGGGTGGTCAAGCGGGCTAGACAGCGTTATACTTCGATGAGAAGCGGTGTGCTGGAGGGTTTTTACGTCTCCGGCGAAGGAAAAAATGATGGTGGGTAGTTCTCGTCGCGCACTCTTTCTGGTTGTATTCATTCTGGTAACCTGCGGATTTCTCGGGATCGTATTTGGGCAGAAGATCAACCCTTCCGCTGCTCCCGGGGGAGATGCCGACGTCCGCGACAGCTTGCGGCAGTTCACCACGGTGTATGACGTGGTGGAGCAGAATTATGCGGAGCCCGTAAACCCCGACAAGGCAATCTACAACGGGGCCATTCCGGGGATGCTGCACGTTCTCGATCCGCATTCAAACTTCTTCGATCCCAAGGCGTATTCCCTGCTGCGCGAAGATCAGCGCGGGAAATATTACGGCGTGGGAATGACGGTGGGGCCGCGCAATAACAAGGTGATCGTGATTGCACCGTTTGTGGGCACGCCAGCGTATCGGGCCGGCATCCGGCCGGGCGACATTATCGCCGCGGTCGATGGCAAGCCGACTGACAACATGAGCACGGGCGATGTGGCCGACCTGTTGAAGGGGCCCAAGGGCACCACGGTCCACATCACGATTCTGCGCGAAGGCGCGGACAAGCCGCTGGAGTTCGCAGTGGTGCGCGACGAGATTCCCCGTTACAGCGTGGACCTGCACTTCCTGATCAAACCCGGAATCGGTTATATGCACGTCTCCGGATTCAACGAAACCACGGAACATGAAGTGGCGGACGCGCTCGACCAGATGGGCGACCTGAAGGGATTGATCCTCGACCTGCGTCAGAATCCGGGTGGATTACTCAACGAGGGCGTGGGCGTGGCGGACAAGTTCCTGCACAAGGGACAACTGATCGTTTCGCACCACGGCCGGTCTTCACCCGAGAAAAGGTACACAGCGGCGCACGGCAACGGCGGCAAGGACTACCCGCTGGTAGTGCTGGTGAACCGGGGAACGGCTTCGGCCGCAGAGATCGTGGCGGGCGCGATTCAGGACCATGACCGCGGACTGATCGTGGGCGAAACCACTTTCGGCAAGGGCCTGGTGCAGACCGTGTATCCGCTGTCGGAGAATACGGGCCTGGCGCTGACCACGGCGAAGTATTACACCCCGAGCATGCGTCTGATTCAGCGCGATTACGCCAACGTCTCACTCTACGACTATTACTTCAATCGCGAGAACGAAGAGAACGAGCACAATGCCAACCGCGAAGTGAAGCTCACGGACAGCGGCCGCACGGTGTACGGCGGGGGCGGAATCACGCCTGACGTGAAGGTCCCGGCGCAGAAGAGCAATCACTTCCAGGACTCGCTGCTGCAGCATTACGCTTTCTTCAATTTCGCCAAGCACTATGCGGTCACGCATCATCCGTCCAAAAGCTTTGAGGTGGACGATGTGGTGCTGCAGGACTTCCGCAAGTTCATGGATGACGAGAAGATTCCCTACACCGAGGCGGAACTGCTGGAAAATAACGCCTGGGTGCGGTCGAACATCAAGAGCGAAATCTTCGTCGATGTGTTTGGCCAGGAGGAAGGCCTGAAGGTGCGGGCGGAAACGGATCCGCTGGTCACCAAGGCATTGGATCTTCTGCCCCAGGCCAAATCGCTGGCGGAAAACGCGCGCAAGATTGTGGCGGAGCGGACGAGCGGACATCCTCTGAGCCAGTAGGTCGTAAATTGTTCATAAAGAAGGCCCGGGAGATCGGGCCTTTTTTGTTTGTACCGGGCTGGGGGCGGTTTCTGCGCCCTTTGCGGATTTCTTTGCGTCCTTTGCGGTTGAGATTTGGCGTGACCTACGGCAAGGTCAAACCTTTACCGCAAAGGACGCAAAGAAAAGGCGCAAAGGGCGCAAAGGCCGGTGTATCAGGACGCCATTTGGGCTGATTCGAGCTGGACTTTCTTCTCGTTGACTTGGCCTCGTTTACCGCTCATAATCCGCAGTTGAGGCTGGTTTTGACCCTTGCCAGTCGCGGGTTTCCGTACATTTGGATGGCACTCCCCTGGAGCCCACTTCCGGCTGGTCTTGCTCGTCCCCGGGGTGAAGGGGCGAGGTCAAGCCGATGCTGAGGCAGGGAGTGTGGGTGTTGGCGGCGGTTCCCGCGTTGATTGCGGGATGGACGGACTGGCGTTTTCGCCGTATCCCCAACTGGCTGACGGTGCCGGCGCTGGTCGCCGGAGTCGCGGTGAATTCGCTGGCTGCGGGCTGGTGGGGAGCCAGGGAGTCGTTATTGGGCGCTGGATTGGGGCTGGGATTGTTGCTGCCCTTTGTGCTGATACGAAGCCTGGGCGCCGGGGACTGGAAGCTGGTGGGCGCGCTGGGGGCGTTTTTGGGGCCGTCGCGGCTGATCACGGTGCTGCTGGGGACGATCCTGGTGGCGGGCCTGATGGCGGTGGTGCTGGTCATATGGAAGAGGCGGGTGGGAAAGACGGCCCGCAATCTGGTCCACATGGTGGCTGGGCTGTTTACGCTGCATCTGCCGGGACCGGAGGTTTCACTGGATAATCCGGAATCTCTGAAGATACCGTTTGGAGTGGCCGTGGCGGTGACAGTTGTTCTTTATACTGTGGGGCAGGCGTGGGGAGTGGTATGAAGCAGACCCGGAACGATCGATGGAAAAGAAGGCTCCTGCACGATGCCTCGGGAGCGGAGATTGCCGAGGCGGCGGTCATACTGCCGTTGTTGTTCATGCTGCTGTTCGGGATCATGTGGTTCGCGCGGGCGTTCAATATTTATACGACGGTGAACCGGGCGGCGCGCCAGGGAGCGCTGGCGGAGGCGGCCAACAATTGCGCGACCTGCGGCAACGTCTCTCGAACCCTCCCCGACATCCGGGACAATGTTGTGTATCCCATCCTGATCGCTTCTCACCTTGATCCGGCGCAGGTGCAGAACTTTACCGTGACAAGAGACGTGATCCTGAATCCGGGGTCGCCCATTATCGAACACGGAGCGGTGGTCAGCCTGGATTACCCCTACAACTTCAAATTGAATGGGATTACATGCTGTCCACCCCGGCTGTCGCCAATTCTTCCTAACGTCACTGTCCGGGCGCAAGCGCAAGCTCGGCAAGAGGAGTAGCGGTGTCACTGGCGGGGACAATCCGGCCGCGGGAGTCAGGCGATCGCTGGCGTTTCGCGCGAGCGCTCTCCGCCCTTTGCGTAAACTTTTGGACAAACCTGCGGGGGAATGAGGGCGCTGAAATTCTGGAGTTTGCCATTTCGCTTCCCTTGCTGATCGTGGTGGCAGTTGGAGTCTTCGATTTTGGCACGGCGTTTACGGTCAAGCAGAAGGTGGGCAACATTGCCCTGCAAGGGGCGCGGGTGGCTTCGAATCAGCCTACCGCCGATTTGTCCCTGAACGGGGCTTGCGGCGCTCCGGCTTCAATCTGCTCGGTGCGCGACGTGGTGGAGAGCAACATGGTGGCCAGCAAACTGAACGATTGCGGCCTCGCAGGCGTGGCGGGCGCGCCGAGTGGCTCGCTGAGCTGGACATTTACCGCCAACGCCGGTTGCGGCGGGACCCTGACGCTGAAGATTGAACGTGGATATGTTTATACGGCCACGCTGCCCAGCCCACCCTTTCAGGCGGGGAATTACAGCATCGAAGGCACGAGGGTGACGTTGAATTATCCCTACCGCTGGCAGTTCAACCGGGTGGCGCCGCTGATTGCGCCGGGTGCGAATTATCCGGCTACGACGCAAATCAACTCGGTGGCGATCATGCAGAATCTGAATTGAAGGATGGCTTTGTGACGCGCGTGAACACTTCGCATCGGAAGAACGAACGCGGCATCACCATCGTGCTGGTGGCGATTTCCCTTTTGTCATTGCTGGGAATGGCGGCGCTGGCCATCGATGTCTCGACGTTGTACATGGCGCACGGGGAAGCGCAGCGCGCGGCTGATGCCGCGGCCCTGGCGGGGGCGCGGATGTTTGCCTCTTCCGGATACACGTCAGCTTCGAGTTCGCTGGCCGCTGCAGATATTTGTCAGACGTCAGCGGTTCCCGGCGCGGCGGCGGCGGCCAACCGGCAAGCGGAAGCGGTGGCGGCGCAAAACCTGGTCGCGGGCCAGCCTGCGGCGGTGCAATCCATCACATGCACTCTCACGGCCGCGAATCCGCAAATTGCGGTGACCGTGCAGCGGACTGCGTTGCCGACTTTCTTTGGACGAATCTGGGGGGGCGCAACCAATAGCGTGACCGCGACAGCGGTGGCGGAGGCGTATAACCCGTCGGGATCGGCGGCGCCGGTGCAGATGCAGGGGGTCAAACCCTGGTTGATACCGAATTGCGATCCGAACAGTGGCGGACCGGGAGACTGCGCAGCCGGGGGCCGCTTTGTAGATAACATCACGGGAGCGATTCAGAATACCGGCTCGTTCGTGGGAAAAACCATAAACCTGGTTCACGTGACCGGGGGTGCTGCACCCACTGTCAATGCGCCCGTAGCCGGTGACCTCCAGTATTTTCGCGCGGCCGTCCCCATTCGACCTCCGGAACCAGTCTGCCCTTCTACGAGCGCTGTCGGTTGCGCGCAGGTGGGTAGCGACGATTACCATGACAACGTCGCCTGCGCCTCAACTTTTCAGTTCAGTTGCGGACAGACCATCGGAGCGGGTCAGACAGTTTTCGTTGGCGGCGGCTCGGGGGTCCTCACCAACGAAGGGACGCAATGCCTGATCCATGCCAGCGGCCAGGGAACCGGGTTTGGTCAGGATGTTTTGACCGATGTCGCGCCCAATTCTCCTCCCACTACCATCACCGGCGGTGACAATAACCCGAATCCGCTCTTGCAAGGTGTGACCAATATCAGCCGCAGTGACTCAGTGGTTAACATCCCGATTTACCATAGTGCGGCGAACGTCAATCTCTGCCCTGGCGGGGCGTGCACTGTGACGGGCACGATCGTAGGTTTTTTGCAGATGGCAATTAACGAGAACGTTGCGGGCGCTCCCAACGGACAGGTGAAAGGTATCATTCTAAATGTTGCCGGATGTAATACCGGCGCCGGCAACCCCGTACTCTCGGGCGGCGGAGTGTCTCCTATTCCTGTGCGGCTTATTCACCAGTAATACTTTTCCTCACACTAGAGGGCGTACTTGCTGCAGCACGAGCGAGGACGCTCGCGCCTACATTGTTATTGTGGCGGCGGAGGATTGTCCTGCGGTCCGGGCTGGCCTGCGCCTTCCGGCGGTTGCGGTTGCATCTCGGGTTGCGTTTCCTGGGGCATCGGCTCTGGTTCGGGTTCGGGCGGGGTGTCGGCAACCGGGACTTGGGGAGTGGGGATGGCGGGTTGGGAGATGCCGCCGTCGCCGCGGTAGGTGAGGATTACGCTTTTCAGTTTTCCGGGCTCGTGCTCGGAATCGACCATGATGAAGTTGAAGCGAGAGCCGTTGAGCAGCGAGACCAAGGCCTCACGCAGCGGGAGCGGGGCGATGCCGGCTACGATCTGTTCCTGGGCGGCGCCGGGCGGGATGGAGATGTCGGTGCCGGTCAGGCGCTGGACCTCGTTGAGAATCTGCGTCAGGCTGACGTGATCGGCGACGACGCTCAACTTTCCGTTCTTGAATTGGACGTCCAGATTGGAAGCGGGCTTGGCCGGCGCCGGGGTGTAGGAAACGTTATCGATGTGGGCCCGGGCGGCGGCCTGCTGCTGGTCGGACATCAGGTTGACGATGACCGTCTTGCCGTCGGGAAAAATCTGGTAGTGCTGCGGAGCGTTCAGATCGATGACTACTCGTGTGGTCGGGGGATTCGCGCTGTAACGCGCAACCCGATAGCCTTTTACGTCGCCCTGATTGAGCAGCTTGGTGCGCAGATCGCCGGCCGGCTGGGAATTGGGAAAATCCATAATCAGGCGGTCCGGATCGGTGATCGCCTGGCTGCGCACAGTCACGGACTGGCTGGCTTCAACCACGACAGTGATGCCGTTGGCCGTGCTGGTGACCTTTACGCTTTCGAGAGTGGCAAGGGGTTTGGCGGCAGGCGTGGCGTGGAGCAACACCGCAGCCCCGGCAACCACAAACATAGTCAGCAAAGTTGGACGATTGCGCATGACTGCTCTCAAGCTCGATTTTAGCAGTCTGTCGGGCGATGGGAAGTGGCTATGGGCCTTCTGAGTAATGAGGTTGGGGCAGGCGTGCAACAGCTTTGGGACAGGTCGAAAGGGGAATGAAGGTGTCATCCTGAGCGGAGTGGCTGCTTCGCTTGGCGAAGCAGCCGCGGAGTCGAAGGACCCCTATGGTTATTTCGAGGGCCGGCAACTGGGCCTTCGCTCTCGCGCTAACGGCCAAAGCAAATTCTCTTTCCCAACCTGCATTTCGTTCGGTAGGGGTCCTTCGACTCTTCTGATCGTCCGCGAAGCGGACGATCAGATTCGCTCAGGATGACAGGGCAGTTACTTTTTCTCGTCGGGGGCGGGGCTCGCCGCAGAAGCTGAGAGGCGGGTGATCTCGGCCAGTTGTTTTTGCGCTGCTTCTATTTCTGCGGGTTGAGTGGCGAATTTCAGATAGTTCTGAATGTGCGTCGGCGGCTTCCTGGTACTCACGTTTTTGCAGGAGGGTGACGCCCAGCAGGTATTCCAGTTTGGGGACGCGGTGCTGGTCGTCCATCTTCATTCCCTGGCGGGCGCTTTTCTCGGCGTCAGGAAGATTATAGAGATAGTAATTGCCCAGGGCGTTGAGTAACCAGGCGTCGGGAAAACTCACGGGGTCCAGGGCCAGCAACTGCCCAGTGACGGTGACCAGCGCCTGCCATTGTTTTTGCTGCATGTCCAACTCCGCCAGGCCGCGGTAGGGGTTGACATACTTGGGATCGGCGGCAATGGACTGCTCAAAGGAATGGCGCGCCTGAACGTCGTCATGCTTGTGAAGCTGGAGGCGGCCCAGGTCAAACCAGGCGACGGCAAATCTGGGATAGATCTCGACCGCTTTAGACAAAAGGGATTCGGCTTCGTCCCACTTCTCATCGCTTAACTTTTTGCTGCCCTTCTCATAGGCTTTCCGGGCATCCTTGGGAGCCATGGCGGTGGTGGCGCTGATGGTCAAACCCTCGACCTGGCCCATGCGGTGCAGCACCAGGCGGCCAATATCGGCGCTTTCGAAGGTGGTGAGGCGGCTGTTCAAATCGATGGACTGCGAGGAGAAGCCGGGCAGCGCGGCCAGCAGTTCGCAATCTCGCCAATTGCGCTGGTTCCCGCGGCCCGTGGCAGGACCCGTGGAGTCCACGTCGGCGCCACTGAAATCCGCCGAGACCGGGGAGGTACGGTCGCCCAGCTCGAAACTAAAGCCGCCATGGGAATCCGTGTGCGTGACTGTCTGCTTGCGGCCGCGGCATATGGTCTGGATGGTGGCCGACTCGGTAATCTCGTTGCCGTCGTCAAGCACGACCTTGCCGGAAATAAAAGCCCTTTGTCCCATGGTGGTGTCGGGCGGATTTACGTTCGGTCGCATCGGGCCCGGGCCTCGGGTGGGGCCTGGAGTCCCGCGACCGCCCGTAGGCTTACCGGTCTGGGAAAGAGCGGCTAACGTCAGGGTGAGGAACACGCAGCAGGTAAGGCGATAGTTCATGGCTAGCCCCCGGTAACAGATTGGGGCGATTATACGTCGGGAGGCAGGAGGAAGGGGCAGAGTTATTTTCGGGATGGTGATTTAGTTCCCGGATATCAGTTCTCGGTTCTCAGTTCTCAGTTCTCAGTTCTCGGTTCTCAGTTCTCGGTTCTCGGTTCTCGGTTCTCGGGGTTGGCTGGTGATATAGTTTTTCGCGATCAGATCGAGGGGCTTTCCGATGTCACGAATAGTTCGCTGTGGACTGATTCAGGCGCGCAATGTACTGGGCGCGGAGCACTCGTTGAGCGAGATCCGGGAGGCCATGGTGCGCAAGCACGTGGAGATGATCGAGCAGGCGGCCCGGGAAGGAGTGCAGATCCTGTGTCTGCAGGAGTTGTTTTATGGACCGTACTTCTGCGCCGAGCAGGACCCGCGCTGGTATGAACTGGCGGAGACCGTGCCGGATGGCCCCAGCGTGCGGCGGATGCAGGAACTGGCGGCCAGGCACCACATGGTAATTATCGTTCCCGTGTACGAGCAGGAGATGCCCGGGCTGTACTTCAACACGGCGGCGGTAATCGACGAGGACGGGCGCTACCTGGGGAAATATCGCAAGCACCACATTCCTCACTGCCATCCGGGATTCTGGGAGAAGTTTTACTTCACCCCGGGCGACCTGGGCTACCCGGTGTTCGACACCAAATACGCGAAGATCGGCGTGTACATCTGCTACGACCGGCACTTTCCGGAAGGGGCGCGGGCCCTGGGATTGAATGGCGCGGAAATCGTTTTTAACCCATCGGCCACGGTGGCCGGGCTTTCTGAGTATCTGTGGGAACTCGAGCAGCCGGCCCATGCCGTGGCCAACGGATACTTTGTCGGCGCCATCAACCGAGTGGGCGAGGAGAAGCCGTGGAGCATTGGTGAGTTTTACGGCAAGAGTTACTTTTGCAATCCGCGGGGCAAGATCATCGCCCAGGCCAGTCGCGATAAGGATGAGGTACTCGTGGCGGACCTCGACCTGGACCTGATCCTGGAAGTGCGCAAGGTGTGGCAGTTTTTCCGCGACCGGAGACCGGAGACTTACGGCGTGCTGACCCAGCAAAGCGGAAAGACGGGGTCGGGGGATTAATGGCGTCAGATCACCGGCACACCTGTTTGCCCGTGTTAAAGGACGCCCGTTCAGGCTCGGCGAGGCCGGGCTGAAAACGGCCATACGAAATGGAGAATACTTCGGTGCTGTTCGGATTTCCGGTGACCGTGACCTCCTGAGTGCCGTCCGAGTTGAAGAAAGTATCTTGCGAGCGATGGTCGGTTACGGCGTGATACTTTTTGAAGCCGGGCAGATGTCTGGCGTACCAATCCACCACGGCGTCAGCCTTCTCTCCCATGACAATGTAGAAATCCCCCTCCATCGCCTTTCTGCAAACGCTCGCCTTGGGCAGCGGGTCGGGGTCGGTCACTCCGGGATAGACGGGGAGGCTGGTGACGTGATCGCTGGTGGAAGCGGCGCTGCCGGCAAACAGGCAGGCAGAGCTGCCAACCATGGTGGTGAGCAACAAGAGTTTGACCCCGAATAGTCCTGGCATAGTCCCTCCTTAAATCTTCCGCAACGATGGGCGCGTGGGCCAGACGTATCACTGCACGCCGGCGGGCGGCCGCACATTGCCGTATTCATAGCGAATGGACATGTGTCGCTTGTCGCCGTCGCCGGTGTCGATGTCCTCCTCGGTCTTCAGAGGCAGCCCTTTACTCTTGGAAATCCAGGTCTGCGCGTCCGACTTGATGCCATCGTTGTCGCTGTGGGCCATGTACAAGGCTGCCAGGTCGCCGTTCACCAATTCGTCGCGAACATGACGGCACGTGCTCTTTGAGTCACGGATGTTTTCCTGTTCCTGTTTGAGCATGTCTTGCGCCGTCGCCTTGCTGTGAATCCACTTACCGTTGGCGGTGGCATAAATCGCGTTGTTGATATAGATCACCTCGGCATTTCGGGATTTGCCGCCGGGGAGGATCTGCGTGGTGTAGGCATGGGTTGGAACCGCGAAGATCTTGGTCGCGGCGTCAAATATCGTCTGGCAGGCGGCATCAGCGGCCAGGGCCGGAGTGACGAAGGAAAATATTGTGAGTGCGACCACTGCAATCGCTTTTCGAGACATCGCGTTTCTCCTGGTTGAAATGTAAAGTTCATGATTGACGGCTTATTGGCAAGTGAACTTTTCCTGAGTGAAGCCGATGATGGTTTTGGCCTGAAGGCCGGGCATGAAACTGTAATAAACGATGCCGTGGGTACCGACATTCTCGCCATCCTTGCCGGGGTCGCCGGTCACGATCACGACCTGGGTTCCGGCGTCGTTGTAGAAAGCATCCCGCGAGCGCCCGTTGCTGTAGGCGTGCGCCTTGTGAAAGCCGGCGAGGTGGGCGGTGTACCAGGCCAGGGTGGCGTCGATCCTGGAGTCATACACCACATAGAAATTCGCTTGCATGTGACTCTTGCAGATCTGCGAATCTGGAATCTTTGTCGGGTCGTTGCCCAGGTGAAGCCGGGAGTCGGTTGCGGGATAGAGGGGCAAACCGGTTAGAGGATCGGTGGTGAGAGTGGCGGCGAAGGCCGAGAGGACGAGGCCCAGAATCACGATCGATGCGCCCAACTGCTTCATGGTGTGTTTCCTTTCGAAATGCTGAACAACTGCGCCAAGTAGATCGAACTGCTCGATCCCAACAAACGAATTCATTTGCAAGTCGGATTCGACGGGCTGAACGCCGCCCTTTCGTGTTCCGTAAGGCCGGTCTTCATCTGGAGATACATGACGGAGAATGCCCGGTCACTCTTGGGAGTACCGGTGATGTTGACCCCTTTTGTGCCGTCGGCACTCCAAAAAGTGTCCTGCGAGCGATCGGACCAGGTAGCGTGATAGAGGTGGAATCCGGGAAGGTGCGTTTTGTACCAATCGATATTGGCCGCGACGGTGCCCCGAGGGAAATACTGGTTTCCCTGACCTTGCTTGCGGCAGGCGGTCAAATTTATGGGATCATTCTCCGGATTCATGCCGGGCTGCAGCGGAAGTCCGCTCACGGGATCGTTGGCGGCAAACGCCGGGATGGCGATAGCAAACAGCAGGACTAGTAAAAGGGGTTTCATCGGTATTTTCACGTCGTTGTATTCCTTTCTGGTTTCGGGTTTGTATCTGCAAACGGAATTTCTACGAACGGCGTCAGGCCGAGCATGCGAAGCATCTGGCGCGGATCGGGTTCAAGCCCCGCCCGGCGATCTTGGCGCTGCACGCCAGATCCTTCGGGCACCACCCAAACATTCCCACGTTCAATCAAGCGTCAGCTCCACTCTTCGGTTGCGGGCCCGGCCTTCCAGCGTGTCGTTGGTGTCAATCGGACTGGAGTCACCGTATCCGGCGGTCGAAAGCCGGTTGGGATCTTCGTGATAGCGTTCCACCAGGGCACGCTTGACGGATGCGGAGCGGCGCTGCGACAGCCCGAGATTGTATTTGTCGCCGCCGATGTTGTCGGTGTAGCCGGCAATGGTCAGTTTCCAGTCCGGCTTGTCGGCCATGGCTTGCGCGATTTCCTTGAGCACGGGTTCGGACTCGGGTTTGATCGTGTCCTGGTTGAAGTCGAAGTAGATGCCATAGGTGATCGCCTTGCGTTGCTTCTCCAGCTGCTGCTCGATGGTGGGTTTTTTGGCGCTGGGATAGGTCACCTTGACCAAAGTGACGCGGAAGGCGTCCTCCTGCTTGAGGTTTTCGCCAAACATCCAAGAGAGGATGACGGGGGCAGCTGGATCGTCGAGGATGTAAGCATCAGCCGGCTGGTCGCGCGAGCCGAAGCGGCCTCCGCTTTCAATCACCTTCATCTGGCCCTGCACGTGGATGGCAGGAACATTCACCGGCTGGTCGTTGATGATGAGAGGAAATGGAACGTCGCCGGGTTCCACCCGGTTCAGGGTCCCTTTCCAGGCCAGAAGCTCCCATTCCGTGAGCGCATCCATGTAGTCGTAATAACCAAAGACCATGGGCAGGGTGGCGGAGGATTTCAGGGTCTGAAATTTCTTGCTGGACAGTACTTCTCGCGAGACGCCGGGATAGAGGCCCGGCGCTTTGTCTTCGGGGTTAAATACCCATCCCGTAGAAAATGTTTCGGCTTCGGCGATGTCTTCCCCGCAAACTTTGTTGTCGAGGACCGCGTGTCCTAATCTCCCTGTTTCACCCACACGCGGACGAGTTGGCCCGTCGTAGCGAAAATCGAATTCGCCGGGCGAGACCGCGGTGATCTGGTCGGTCGATTCGAGATCTCCGGCGGGCACCGACCAGGAAGTGGTGAGGAGAGTTTCCGGCTTGAGCTGAATCTTGCCGGCGGCCATCCCTGCGACATCGACTTGTTTGCCGCCGGGCGGACAGGGCAGCGGATTGCTGAGCGCCGCGTAGGGAATATTTCGGATGAGGGCGGGCGGCATTTCCGGGTTTTTCACTCCCGCGTCCTCGAGGATTCCCTTGGCCAGGTTGCCGATGGGAGTGCTTTGACCGCCGCTCCCGCCGCCCAAGGCGCCGAGTAATCCTGCCAACGGACTGTCTTGCGGGTTCGAACCTTTCTGAGCATCTCGCCCACTTCCCTGCTTCGCAGCGGTGGACTGGTCTTCATCCGAACTGCCGCTCGACTTGGTGGCGTTGTTTTCCTCCGCGTCATTGCGATGGAGAACCGCGTCCGCTTTTGCCTTGACGCGGTATCCCACGTAGACCAGGCCGCCAATCACCGAGCCCACCAGCAGCACGCAGAGCACAAGCACAACCGCCAGGATTTTGCCCCAGGGCGTTACCGGCTTCGGCGTCGAGGGGTTCGTTGCGGGCGAGATCAGCGGCCGCACGGCGGACGGTGGGGGCGTCGTCGGCGCAACCATAGTGCCGCAAGCTTTGCAGAATGCGTCGCCAGCATCAATTCTTGCGCCACATTGAATGCAGAAGGTCATCAGCTAACCTCCGCCCTTCGCCGTGGCACAACTTCCGGGCATCTGCGTGTCGCCGTGGAAAAGAGGCTTCGAGGTCCCCAGGATCGTTCCCACACGTTCAATCTGATACGAAGTGAAGGCGCTCAGCAGCTTGTTGAGGATATCGATGACAAAACCCGGAAGCGAATAGCCGACTCCCGCGTCCATGAAAGCCCCGATTGTGCCCTGTTTGCAGGGCCACACCTGGTCGGGGGACCGCAGGATGGTTCCATCGAACCTCATTCCTATGTACACTCCCGTGTTAAATCCAAATGCGCCAATCCCCACCATGGCTCGCACCGAGCACGCCATAACGAGCGAGTTGATTCCGAGGGAGATGCCCTCGATGGAGCGGCCCATGTCAATTCGCGGCGTTATCTTGTTAACGGGATTTACCTTCCACCCGTTACCGTCATATCCGGCCCACAGACCGCCCTCGTAGGTGTAATCGCCCTCGGCGTGGAGGATGGACTGTTTGGCGGAAAACCCCGAATCGATCTGCAGCATCATGTTGAAGGTCACGCTGAACGGGATCCCGAAGACATTGCCGAGACCCAGGGGGATGGTCAGGTCAACCGGCGCCCACCATTTTTTGTGGATATTGACCTGGAACTCCTGGGAGCTGTGCGAGTCCATATACAGCTTCACGCCCAGGGCGCCGCCGACATCGATCCCGCATTTCACGACCCGGCCGCCAACAATGTCCAGAATGAAATGCAGGTGAAGCTTGTTGACATTCATCAGGGTCTGGGCAAACACCGCCAAACCGCCTGCCATATTCTTGGAATAGAACTGCAGCCCGATGTTTGAAGGATTGAAGATGGCCTCAGTTCGCATATCGCCAATGTCCACCACCGGCGGGGTGCCCGCTGTTTTGGCTGGGGGCAGCACGGGATTCTGGTGCAATGGCGCTTGCGCAAATTGCAGCCCAGTTCCTGGATCCAGGGGCGGGGCGGATTGCTGATACGAGACGTGTCGCAGTGGCCTGTAAGAAGGGTTGACCAGCACCGCCGGATCGATTTGCTCGCTAGCGGCCTCCGGTGATCTCCACTGCTCACCGATTTTCTGGAAGGTCACCCGGCGTCCGTCGGAATAGGTTTGCGCCGCCGACATTGGTGTCCATACGCCTCCTTGCACGCGAGATACGACCACGGCCTGCTCGACCCGGGGCAAAAAATCGCGCGCATCATTCGAGTTCGACCTCGAGCTCTTCTTTGGCTCGGGTTGGGCGTCGGGTTCCTGCGGATAATCCGGCGCAACGTAGGAGATCATGTTGTCGGCGCTGATCGGCTGATCCATGGTGAACTTGCCGTTCTTGATCACGTCGGTCAGCTGAATCGGTGCGAGTATCGCGGTGACGGAATCGCCATCCCTCTTCAAGGCGACAATCCGGCCGACAGCGCGACCGGTCGCAAAGACGATCTTGCCCTCCTGAAATTCGCTGACCTGGGGAGCGTTGGCGTCGAACTGCCATTGCAATCCATTGCTCGAAATCGACCGAATCGCCTTGTCTCCCTGCTCCATCACGATCACTCCCGGCTGGTATTCCACGGTGCTCGAGTGTCGGGGCGCGATGCCGAACTTCAACTCGCTCGCGGACAGGGAGTGGATATCGACTGGCTTCAACACGGCGGCGCCGGCCAGCGCCTGCGGTCCAAATATCTCTTGCGGCAAGTAGGAAGTGTCGGTCGCCGCAGCCTGCGATGGTCCCACGCTTCGTACGGCTTTCGCGGATTCCGGTTGCGCCGGCGTTTCCTTATGCTTGCAGCCGGTCGCTATGCCCAGTGTCAGGACGAGAAGCAGCGCTATCGCGAACCACAAGCGATTTCCCATGAGCCCTCCCCAATCGAGAAATTTGTCTGCCACTGCAAACTCCTGTTCGCAACCGCGAGCCTGGTGAAAACGTGAGTGAATGTCTTCCTTGCGGGTCGTTCTTCCTTTCCCTGACGCCATGGGTCACTGCATTCCGGGCGCGCGGACGTTGTCGTATTCGTAGCGCATGGAAATGTGCCCACTGCTGAGCGTGAGTTCACCTTTCAGGGGGAGGCCGCGTTTCTTTGAAATCCACGCTTTGCCGGAGATGCCGGATTTCTTGTTCACTTCGGTGTAGATCGCCGCCGCTTCGCCGTTGACGGTCTCGTCGCCGACGTGCTGACAAGAGGTGAACCCTCCGCTGCTGGCGGCGGCCTGACGGGCCTCGTCCTCGGGCGAGTACTTCGCCTTGTTCCACTGATCGGTGTTGCTCCTGGTGTAAACGAAGGAGCTGGTGGTGATCGTCTCCATGGTCAGGTTGGTGTCTGACCCGGTCATGGAGCTGTAAACGTGGCTGGGAGTGCGGGCCTGCAATACCGCGGCATCGACGACTGGCTTGCAACCTGGATCCTGCGCGCCGGCCTTGACCGCGAACAGGAACACCGCGGTCAGAAGCAGGGCGGAATGAACGGCCGCTGTCGCAGCAAGTGTGCGACGCGGTTGATCACTTACTGCAGATCTGGATATAGCGCTGGTCATGGTTTCCTCGTAGAGTCTGGCGATGACTGGCTTTTATGAACATCCCGTGTCTTTCTTTCTGCTGCGCATTTCCGCCTACAAGCGGTCGGCCAGCATTTTGGCCAGTGGCTTGATCGCTTCCAGAGTGCAGGGACAGGTGGAATACATGATCCGTATGAGCTTGTCGCCTTTGCGGACCATCAGCATGGCGCTGGACTCGTCCATGGCCTGGTCGCCAATGCCCGGAATGCCTTGCTGGCCGGGCCCCAGGCTTCCCATAACTTTTGCGTTCAGCCGCATTTGCATTTCCGCGTTGGTATTGTCAACGCTGAAGACGAAGACCGGGACATTTCCGTTCTTATCCATGCCAGTGTCGTGGCCTTCACTTTGGAATGACTTGAACAATCCTCCCGCCAGGCCCTGAACCATCTGCTGCGACTTGGCGTCGGCACCGTTGGTCCCCGCCATGGCGGCCATGTGTTTGGCCGTCATGTCAGCCGAGTCGCCATGCGCCAGGTAGGAACAACCGGCATCCCCCCGCTCGGTGGTGACGATCTCCACTCCGATGGCGCGGCCGACTTCTTCCTTGCTCAAGAGACGGCAGGGATCTCCGCTGATGCCGCCATTGGATGCACCGCTATCGGAGTCGCTATTGGAACTGGAACCGGAAGCCATCTTCGAGATGGAGCCCAGGATCGAGTTGTCTCCGGAGCCCGAGCCGCTGTCCGAAGTGGAGCCCATGCCCGGGACGTTGCGGGTGACCTCGTGGGCGACCTCGTGTACTTTCTGCTTCACCCGATAGACCACGTAGTACACACCGCCCGCGGCGAGCGCGCCGATGGTGATGACAACCACGGCGAAGCCGATGAGAATTTTGGTGAGAGGACTGCCCTTGGTGGCTGCTTGCGCCGCCGGCGCTGGCATCGTGGCGACCGGTGCCGGCCCTGCCTGGGGGGCCGGCGCAGCTGGCGATGGCGGAGCTGCCGCCTGCCGCAGATCGGCGCCGCACTTGTTGCAAAACGCGGTGCCGATCGACGGGGTTCCGCATTTGTTGCAGAACCTGGCGGGCACGGCAGCAACCGGGGGCGGTAACGTCGGAACTGGAGGCGCCGGCGGGGGCTGGGGTGGCTGAGCCTGCAGGGGAGCCTGGACTGGCGAAGCTTGAGGTGACGAAACCTGAGGTTGCGAGGCCTGGGGTGACGAAATCTGGGCTGGCGAAACCTGGGCTGGCGGGGCCGGCGGTGGCGCAGCCTGAGGCGGCGGGCTACCCGCCAACCGGGTGTCCGCTCCACACTTCACGCAAAAGATTCCACTGACTGGTGCTCCGCATTTGTTGCAGAAGTTAGCCATGGTTGATTTCTCCTGTCATTCGGCCGCTCCGCCGGTGAACCTTTCGGCGGGCGAGCCGCCCACCTGGACAGCCGGCGGGACGCCGGCGCTACATAACCCGGTTCGGATTCGAAGGCGGCCGCGCCCCCGAACGCGGCCGCCTCGAATCGATTTGATGAGGTGGTCTTCATCAAAACTTTCAGTCCTTCCCTGCTCATGGTTCAACCTTGTAGAGCGCCGACATTCCCGCGTCCATGTGATCGTCAATGTGGCAGTGGAACATCCAGGTTCCGGGATTGTCGGGAACCATATCCACAGCCAGCATCTGGGCCTGCATGAGCTCAACTACGTCGGTGCGTCTGCCATCCTGCAGCACGACATTGCCGTGCCAATGTGGAGTGTGGACACTGAACTGTTCGCCCAGGGTGACGAGATACCAGCGAACGCGTTCGCCTTTCTTCATCGTCATCAGTGGCATGTTCGCGTAGATGTAGCCGTTGATCGAGAATTTGACGTTAGCAATCTGGAAGCCGGTCCCGATAGGCGCGAGATTCCCATTCGCATCCGCGGGGGAGAATTCCAACTTGTTAACTCCTTTCGGATCTCCGGTATAGGTCTGGATGTTGTGGTCGAGATACCAGCTCTGGTTCTCATCAAACAGCATGTACAGGCAGACGAATTCGCGGTCCACATCCCTCGGTTTGCCATCGGCGTCCGCCGTGCCGCGACGAGCGACAACAATGGCCCCTATTAATCCACTCTCTACGTCTTTCAGCTCATTGGTGTGTGAGTGATAGAGCCACACAATCGAGCTGGGATCGTTTGGCCCCGGGCCGGCGCGTTCCGGGACTTTCCAGGTGTAGGTGTGGGTACCACCGGGAGGAACGGCATCATCCGCCTTATCGGCGCCTGAAGTGCCGTCCTGGTAAGGAGAACCCTCGGAGTCCTTGTCATAAAAAACTCCGTGCGGATGCATGCTGAAGGGGTGAGTGGCGTTATTTTTGAACACTACACGAAGGGTGTCGCCGACTTCGGCGCGCAGGATGGGCCCGAGAATACCAGCGTGCTCCCACTCCCGAGCCCGCGGCTTAAGCCTGCCGAACGTTTGGTCGGTATACTCGCGGTAGAGAGCCTTGCGATAGACCGTTCCGATGCGATGCGGTCCGCGCTCGGTGAAAACCTTCGAGTTCCCTTCAAACTTCATGCCCATCATCTGGTTGACGCCGCCGGGAGCATAGTCCCACTCGACTTCGTCGGCAGCGATGTAGTAGTTGCGAACTTTGGGTGTCGATTCGGCCTGCGCAACACAAGCAAAGCAGGCAAGAATCCCGAGCATGGCCAGCGTCAATTTCTTCATGGCTTGCTTTCCTCCGCAGACTCTGTTCCCGTCCGGGGCCGGCCCGGAAAATCGCTTGCGCTGGTTACCTTTCGTTTTGTTCCTACTGTGGCGTCAGAGAAGCAACGAAAACCGCTAACAACAGGAGGCAGTATCCCGATGCGACTAGCGCGGATTTTCGAGACATGGTGTCCTCCAACAATCAGCCCGGCGCCCGACGTCGAGAATGTGGAGCAAGTTACGGGGTGAGTCAATGAAACTGCTCTTTAAGCCTGCATTAACCGCGAAATGGCCGTGGGACAGGGGTTTAGGCGGGTGTCTTAACTGCGGCGCGGGGAGATTTCCCGTGATAAGATTTGCCGCATTGCTGCGCTGGCAGCGAGAGCCATGAGCCACCCCCCCAAAAACGTTCGCTACCGCTTTGGTCCGTTCGAGCTGGACCCGTCCCAGGGGAGGCTTTCGCGCAGCGGCTCGCGGGTGAAGCTGCAGGATTTGCCGCTGCGCTTGCTGGTACTTCTGGTAGAGCGGCCGGGCGACATAGTGACCCGGGAAGAATTACGGCAGCGGCTCTGGCCCGAGGATACGTTCGTCGAATTCGACAACAGCCTGGGAGTGGCGGTACGAAAACTGCGCGAGGCTTTGCGGGACGATGCCGATGCGCCGCGCTACGTTGAGACGGTACCTCGGAGGGGGTACCGGTTTGTGGCTCCGGTTACGGTGGAGGATTCGGCTGACTCCGACGATCTCGCCGGAGAGACGGTAAAAGAGGCGAGCGCTTCGCCAGTCAACCGGGCAGGCCGGGTGGCGCAGGCGGGAATAGAAAATCAGTCGTTAGTTGTGAGTTCCCAGTTCTCAGCTGGAGCGGAGATGGCGGCGCGAACGGCTTCCCTTCGCGGCCGCTATTGGGTCATCGCCTGCCTGGTTCTGGTGATGGTCGGAATCGCAGTGTATGAATTCCGCTCGAATCCGCTGCAGTCGGCGGCACGAATGGAGACCGGAGGAGCCACATCGCGGCTACGTCCGCGGCGCGCGGTGGCGGTGCTGGGCTTCCGCAACCTGACCGGGCGCGCGAACGACAACTGGCTTTCGAGCGCATTTACCGAAATGTTGAGCACGGAAGTGGCGGCGGGGAGCGCGCTACGCCTGGTCCCGGGAGAGGATGTAGCCCGCGCCAAACGCGAACTCCCCCTGGGGGACGAAGACACTCTGGCCAGCGCAACCCTGGCACGGTTGCGCACAAATCCGGGGGCGGATGTTGTGGTCCTGGGCGCCTACACTTTGTTACCGGGCAAGGATGAAAATCGCATCCGGCTGGACATTCGAGTACAGGACACAGCGGGCGGGGAAACGATCGCCGAACAAGCCCTGACCGGCAGCGAGGACAAACTCTTCGACTTGGCGGCGCAAGCCGGGGCTGAATTGCGGCAGAGCCTGGGCGTGAATTCTGTTTCCGCAGAGGCAATCAGCGCCGCACGAGCTGCACTGCCCTCGAATCAGGAAGCGGTGCGGTTGTATGCGGAAGGCCGGGCAAAGCTGTGGGCATTCGATTTTCAGGGCGCTCGCGACCTGCTGGTGAAGGCCGTCGCGGCCGATCCCAAGTATCCCCTGGCGCATTCGGCGCTGTCCGAGGCCTGGTGGCATATGGGCTATGAAACCAAGGCGCGCGCGGAGGCACAGCAGGCGTTGGACCTGTCTCAACATCTTCCGCAGGAAGAACAGTTGCTGGTCGAGGGACAGTACCGCCGCGCGACCGAAGACTGGCCCAAAACAGTGCAGGCGTATCAGACCCTATTCGGTCTCTTGCCTGATCGCCTCGATTATGGCTTGCTGCTGGCCTCGGCGCAGATGCACGTCACGCCGGTCGACTCGCTGCAGACGCTGGCAACGCTGCGCCATCTGCCGCCGCCGGCAGGAGACGATGCACGCATTGACATGATGGAGGCCTCCGCGCTGATCGGTACGGACTTTACGAAAGCGCGGGCCGCGGCCCAGCGCGCCATTGAGAAGGCCAGCGCGCAGGGATCGCATGTTCTGGTCGCCAGGACGTATGGAATCCTTTGCCAGCAAGGACCGTCGATCGAAGCGTCGGCGGACACCGTTCGCGAATGTCAGATCGCGCTGCAAAGCTCGATGGCGGCGGGAGACATGAACGGCGAGGCCATGATGCTGACCGACCTGGCCGGCATCTATTACCAGCAGGGCGACCTGGCCCGAGCCGAAAAAATGTGGCGCCAGGCGATCCAGGAATTTCGCCAGATCGGCAACCCGGACGGGGTGGCCAGTGCGATGAGTAATCTGGGCAGCGCAGACCTGGTGAGGGGAAACCTGCAGGCCGCCAGGAAATTGCTCGAGGAGTCGATACCCCGCTACCAGGCCGTGGAGGACAAGAGCGGGGTGGCGCTTTCTCTCAACAATCTGGGAGATTTGTCGCGCCAGCAGGGTAACCTGCAGGCGGCGGAGACCACTTACCAGCAAGCCAAAGCAACCGCGCAGGAGATCGACGATAAGGACGCGACGGCATACGTGCTGACCGGAATGGGAGACGTGTTGACGGATCGAGGCGACCTGGCAGCCGCGCGCAAGTCTTATGAAGAATCGCTGGCGCTGCGGGAGCGGGCGGGAGAAAAGCAAACGGCGGCGGAAACCCAGGTTGCCCTGGCCCGCCTTGCCATCGAAGAAGGTCACGCCGCCGAGGCCGAAGCAGCGGTGAGGAAATGCAAAGAGCAGTTTCATCGGGAGCATGCCGTGGATGACGAATTGGCCGCCAGCACCATGCTGACGCAGGCGCTGCTGGCAGAGGGCAAGCTGGAGGATGCGGAGAGGGAAATTGAATCCGCCAAGGCCCTGGCCACCCAGAGTCAGAACCGGTTGGCCCGATTTCAGTTTGATCTGGCGCGCGCACGCGTGCTGCTGACTTTGGCAGGCCGTGAATTGCCGCGGGCACAGGTGGAGGAGATCCTGGGGGAGGCCCGCAAACGCGGATTTGTGGGCGTCGAATTCGAAGCCCGGCTGGTGCTGGCGGAGTGGGAAAAGAAATCAGGACACGATGCGGTAGCCCGAACTGAACTGGCTGGTTTGGAGAACAGCGCCCGCAGCAGGGGGTATGGCCTGGTGGCGCGCAAGGCGGCCGCTGCCCGCTGACGTGTCCTCGCAGGGAGCGGTGAACTGAACATGGACATGTGTCTGCACGTTCGTGTGGTATTCGCCATGATCGTTGGTCTTGGCGTTACTCATCTTCTACGCGGCCTTGGCGTTGCCTGGAATGGACCCGAACTCATATTCATTTTCCTGTTGTACCGAACGTTGCACCTGCATCCCGCGTAGGGCTTGAAGAGCGGAGCTGCGCTCCGCCGGACAGATGAGGACATCTGTCCCTACGTGGTTCGGGGCCTATAGGATAAATCCCACAAATGTCGAAGCCATCTTCAACCGCTGGCGCCAACATCGAATCCAGTCCTCTTTATAACCCTGATCTGGCACCGACGGCTCTGCCCGGCGAGGCGGCCGCGGGCGATCGCGGGGCGCGGACCTGGGGTACGTACAACTACGCCGCCCTCTGGGTTTCGATGTCGGTCAACATCCTGACCTACATGCTGGCGGCCAGCCTGATCCAGGGCGGGATGAACTGGAAGCAGGCGGTATTCACCGTGTTTCTCGGGAACTGCATCGTGCTGGCGCCGATGCTGCTGAATTCGCATCCCGGGGCAAAGTACGGAGTTCCCTTCCCCGTGCTGGCGCGGGCTTCGTTCGGAGTGCTGGGGGCGAACGTGGCGGCGGTACTGCGCGCCCTGGTGGCGTGCGGATGGTTTGGCATACAAACCTGGATCGGCGGCGAGGCCATCAATGTGCTGCTGGCTACGGTGTGGCCGGCGTGGAAGGCGGTGCCGCACGGCGCGGGCATCTGCTTCATGGCGTTCTGGCTGATCAACCTGGCGGTGATCCTTAAAGGAATTGAGTACATACGATTCCTTCAAGGAATCAGCGCGCCCGTCCTGCTGGGCGTGGGTTTGCTGTTGCTGGGTTGGGCGTATGTGCAGGCGGGAGGCTTTGGGCCGATGCTCTCCGCGCCGTCGCGCTTCACCAGCTTTTCGGAATTTCTGAAGTTTCTGATTCCGGCATTGAATGCGACCGTGGGATTCTGGGCGACAGTTTCGCTGAACATTCCGGATTTTTCGCGCTTTGCCAGGAGCCAGCGGGCGCAGGTGATCGGCCAGGCGCTGGCGTTGCCCACCACCATGACGCTCTATTCTCTGGTGGGAGTGCTGGTGACTTCAGCAACCGTGGTGATTTACGGGTCGGCGATCTGGGACCCGGTGCAGCTCTTGAGCCGGTTTCATTCGCGGCTGGCGGTGGTGGTCTCATTGATGGCGATCCTGCTGGCTACGCTGAATGTGAATATTGGCGCCAACGTGGTTTCTCCGGCCAACGATTTTTCCAACCTGTGGCCGCGCAAGATCAGTTTCAAGACCGGGGGCGTGATCACTTGTTTCATGGGCATCGCCATCATGCCCTGGAAGCTGCTGGACAACTACAAGACATTCATCTTCGGCTGGCTGGGGGGATACGCGGCCTTTCTGGGCCCGGTGGCGGGCATCATGATTTGCGACTACTGGATCATACGGAAACGATCGCTGCGAGTGAACGACCTTTATCTGCGCGGCGGGGCTTACGAGTATTCCAGAGGATTTAACTGGAAGGCTGTGGGCGCATTGTTTCTTGGCGCCGCGGTGGCGCTGGTGGGGTTGGTGGTTCCGGCGTTGCGCTTCGCTTACGACTACTCCTGGTTTGTGGGATTTGCGGTTTCGTTTGTTGCCTATTACGGGATGATGATCGGCGACAGAGAGGAATAAAACCAGTTGTCAGTGATCAGTTCCCGGTTGTCAGTTTGCAAGTTTTCGAGACTCTGGGGGCCTGGGACGAATCTAATAACCTAGAGCCATGGATGCGAAAGCCAATCCGCGAGTGGTGATTGTTGGAGGGGGCTTTGGCGGGCTGCTGGCGGCCCGCACAGTGGCCCGAAATCCAGTTCGAGTTACGCTGATCGATCGCCAGAACTTTCATACTTTCCAACCGCTGCTTTACCAGGTGGCGACCGCTGGATTGTCTCCGGGAGAAATTGCCGCACCGATTCGCTGGATTCTGAGCAGCCGGAGGAATGTCGAAGTACTGATGTCGGAAGTACAGGACTTCGATTTGTCGCGCAAAGTGGTGAAGCTGCCGGATGGAGAAGTGGCGTACGACTACCTGATCGTGGCTTCGGGCGCGAGCCATGCCTATTTTGGCCACGATGACTGGGAGCCGTTTGCGCCCGGCCTGAAGACGATCGAAGATGCGCTGGAAATCAGGCGGCGGGTGCTGCTGGCGTTTGAGCTGGCGGAGCGCCAGGCGGCCGACGGAAAAGAGCAGGTTCAACTCAACTTCGTGGTGGTGGGGGGCGGTCCCACGGGAGTGGAATTGGCGGGGACGCTGGCCGAGATTGCGCGCCGGGCGCTGGCCAACGAATTTCGCAGCATCGATCCGCGGAAGACCAGGATTGTGCTTTTGGAAGGCGGTCCGCGGATTCTGCCTACGTATCCCGAAGACCTCTCACGCAGCGCCGAAGAACAGTTGCGGCGGCTGGGCGTGGAGGTGCATACCTCGGCCATGGTGACCGGAATAGAGCCGGGGTCTGTACAGATGGGGAAAACGCGATGGCCGGCCGCGGTCATTCTGTGGGCGGCAGGAGTCGCGGCCTCGCCGCTGGGAAAGAAGCTGGGAGCGCCGGTGGACCGGGCGGGACGGGTGCTGGTGAATCCCGACCTCAGCCTGCCGGGACATCCGGACGTTTTCGTGATCGGAGACCTGGCCGCGCTGAAAGACGAAAATGGAAAGTGGCTTCCGGGGGTCGCGCCGGTCGCCATGCAGGAGGGCAAAGCCACGGCGCACAACATCGCGGCTGAATTGCGGGGCGAGCCGCGGAAGAATTTTCACTACTTCAACAAGGGCAACCTGGCGACCATCGGGCGCGCGGCGGCGGTGGCCGAGTTTGGAAAAATTCATATTTCGGGTTTTGTCGCCTGGTTGTCGTGGCTGTTCATTCACATCTTTTTCCTGATTGGGTTTCGCAATCGCATTATCGTGCTGGTGCAGTGGGCATGGTCCTATTTCACGTATGAGCGCGGGGCACGATTGATTACCGGGGACAAGCACCTGCCGGGATGGGATGAATTGCGCGGAGAGGAAGCCGAAGCCGAAAAGGGTACCGCGGCGGATTGATTAGCGCTGGCGTATCGGCGGCTGTGAGGCGGGATTCCGCCCAGCCTGCGGGGGCAGGACGCCCCCGCGACAGCCGGCGGGACGCCTGCGCTACTTTTTTAGGGCCGCGGCTTGATTTGCGAGACAATAGAGGTGACGGTGTAGCTGATGAGAATGCTTTCTGGTTCGCGAATGCTGTTGGTGATACTCCTGTTGTGCCTCTCCATTCCTTCCTCCGCAGAAATATTGAAGATTGTTGTCAACGACACTATTCATCCCATCACCGACGAGTTCATCGGGCGTGCACTGGCGGAGGCCGCGCGCAGTAAAGATCAGGCCTTGCTCATCGAGTTGAATACGCCGGGCGGCCTGGTGGATTCCACGCGGGACATCATTGAGAAGATCCTGGCTTCTCCGGTCCCGGTCATCATTTACGTGACGCCCAGCGGCAGCCGGGCGGCGTCGGCCGGGTTCTTCATTCTGGAGAGCGCGGATGTGGCGGCCATGGCTCCGGGAACCAATACCGGCGCGGCCCATCCGGTCACGCTGGGCGGCGGCAAGATGGACGATGTGATGAAGGAGAAGGTGGAGAATGACGCGGCCGCGCTGATGCGTTCCGTGGTTTCCAAGCGGGGGCGCAATGTCGAGGTGGCCGAGAGCACGGTGCGTCAGTCGAAGTCTTTTACCGACCAGGAGGCGCTTTCCCAGAAGCTGATTGATTACGTGGCGACGAGCGAACAAAACCTCTTGCAGCAGATGCAGGGGAAAACCGTCAAGCGCTTCGACGGAAAGACCGTCATCCTCAATCTGGAGGGCGAAACCATTCGACCGTTTGATATGACGCTGAAGCAGCGGATCCTGGCCTTCATCATGGATCCCAACATCGCGTTCATTCTTCTCGCGATCGGAGCCCTGGCGCTCTATGCGGAATTCAACCATCCGGGTGCGGTGGTGCCGGGGACGGTGGGCATCGTATTCATCCTGCTGGCGGTGTTCGCACTCAATCTTTTGCCTACGCGTTTTGCGGCGGTGGTGCTGATCCTGGCGTCGTTTGCGCTGTTCGCGCTGGAAGCAAAATTTGCTACCCATGGAGTTCTGGCGATCGGCGGGATGGCCACCATGGTTTTAGGCGGACTGCTGCTGGTGGACGCACCGATTCCAGAGATGCGGGTTCACCTGCTGACCGCGCTGGCAGTGAGCGTTCCGCTGGGCGGGATCACGGTGTTTCTCATGAGCATTGCACTGAAAGCGCGAGCCAACAAGGTGACGACGGGAGCGCAGGGGCTGGTGGGAGAGATAGGTATCGCTCAGACTTCTCTTTCGCCTCGGGGAAAGGTTTTTGTTCATGGCGAAATATGGGATGCCATGTCTGCCAGCGGCGTGCCGGCGGGACAGGCTGTAGTGGTCGTGGCGGTGGACGGATTGCAGTTGCGGGTCGAAGCATCACCTGCGGCAGTGGAGCGCACTCCCGCAGCAAGCATGGTGTGAGCTTATTCGGGAATGCGCGTGCGCGCGGCTCTGACAAAGTCAACATCCCTGCTACCCGGCTGCGGATCGGCAACAGGGGTCCTTCGACTTCGCCGGATGTTTCGCAAGCGAAACATCTGGCTCCGCTCAGGATGACAGCAAATGCTGGCATCATGCGAGGCACTCCCCTCTCCGGCGAGATGCCGTATGCTTAAAGAAGTTGCAGTACTACAGAAGCGTTCCTGAGGTTCGGGGCGCGGAGGCTTCCTCATGGGTCTTTCTTTCTCGGCCATCGTCACTATCGTGGTGGTTTTGTATCTCTTCAGCTCGATCAAGATCCTGGCCGAATATGAACGGGGAGTGATCTTCCGTCTGGGCCGCCTGCTGGGGCACGAAAAAGGGCCAGGAGTGATACTGGTGTTCGCTCCCATTGATCGCATGGTGCGCATTTCGCTGCGCCAGGAAGCGATGGAAGTCCCGCCCCAGGACATCATCACGCGTGACAACGTCACTCTGAAGGTCAATGCCGTCATCTTTCTGCGGGTGATCGATCCCCGTAAGGCGGTGGTTGAAGTTTCAAATTACGTTTACCAGACCTCGCAGTTCGCGCAGACTACGCTGCGTTCCGTGCTCGGCGAACAGGAACTGGATGAACTGCTGGCCCATCGCGAGAAGATCAATCTGCGGCTGCAGAGCATCCTGGACACGCACACCGCGCCCTGGGGAGTGAAAGTCACGAACGTGGAAGTAAAGCAGGTGGACATGCCCGAAACCATGCTGCGGGCCATGGCCAAGCAGGCCGAGGCGGAACGGGAAAAGCGTTCCAAGATCATTCACGCGGAAGGCGAATTCTCGGCGGCGCAGCGCCTGGTGGATGCCGCCGCCCTGCTGGCCAAGGAACCGGTCAGCGTGCAGCTGCGATATTTGCAGACTTTGACTGAAATCGGAGTGGAGAAAAACACCACCGTGGTCTTTCCGGTTCCGGTGGACTTCTTCTCCGGCCTGCAGAAAGTCCTGGGCAAAGCGGATGGGGACAGCCCCAGGAGTTGAAACAAAGGTGGAGTGATCCATGGCGGCTTCTGAAGACACAGAGATCACGCTGGGCACGGGCAAGATGCTGGCCCTGTTCTTTGGACTGGTGGCGCTGTGCGCCGTCTTCTTCGGGATGGGATTTTCGCTGGGGAAGAATTCCGGGAAAAGCACCGTCGAGCTGCAGGGGGCAATGGGCACGTCCACCGTGCGCCCGACGGCAGTCAAAGCGGCAGAGTCTCACCCCTCCTCCGATCTCAGTTTCTACAAGGCAGTCGAACAGAAGGATCCGCAAGCCGACCTGACGGCCAAGAGCTCGGATACGCCGCCGAGCGCTGCAACCAAGACGGCACCTGCCGACGCCGATGCGCCTCCCGATCCCGCTGCGATCGGGGGCCAGAACAGCTACTTCGTGCAGGTGGCGGCGGTAAGCAAGCAGGAAGACGCCGCCGCCCTGGTGGATGCGCTCAAGAAAAAACAGTATGCCGCGTTCGCCGCCAGCGCGGGTGGAGACAAACTGTTTCATGTGCAGGTGGGACCTTTTTCCGACATCAAGGACGCGGAGGGCGCGCGCGGGCAACTGGTGAAGGATGGGTACAATCCGATACTGAAGAAGTGAGAAGCTGGCGTCGGACTGCAGACCTCGGGCATCGGACGTCAGACCTCGGTAGAAGTCTGCCACACACGCCTATTAGATCTGAGGCCTGAAGTCTGGGATCTGAAGTCCGAGGGCTGAAGTCTGAGGTCCGACACCCGACGTCCGCTTCACCTGCTGAATCTCTGCTCTTTCCAGGGGTCTCCGTACATGTGGTAGCCGTTTTGTTCCCAGAAACCAGGAGTGTCGTGCTGGAGAAATTCCAGTCCGCGTATCCACTTCACCGACTTCCAGGCATATAGATGAGGAACGATGAGGCGGAGCGGGTAGCCGTGCTCGGCGGTGAGGGGCTCACCGTCGTGATGAGTGGCGAGCAGCACTTCTTCGCGGTCGAGGTCGGCCAAGGGCACGTTGGCGGTGTATCCCTGTTCGGCGTGGACCAGGACGTAGGCGGCTTCGGGCTTGGGATGGATGCGGGCCAGCAGTTCGCGGAAGGCCACGCCGTCCCAGTGGTTGTCGAAGCGGCTCCACCGGGTCACACAGTGGAAGTCGCTGGTGCGCTGGATTTTGGGGAGAGCGTTGAACTGTTTCCAGGTTAGCGTAAGGGGAGACTCAACCAATCCAGTGATGCGGAAGTCCCAGGTGTCGGGATCAAACCTCGGAACCGAACCGTACTGTAAGACGGGCCATTTGAGGGTGAGAGATTGGCCCGGGGGCAGCAGGCCTTCGCTCTTCTTCAGTTTCTCGAGTTGGCGGCGATCATTGCCTTCGAATAGCAAAAGCGGACCTCGGGCCTCAGGCGTCAGACCACCAAAAACCATCAGCGCACGGAGATCGATTATAGTGCCTTCCCCCAGTTAAACGTTCGGTTGGTTGGCGTCTTCACTAGAGTAGGCGGCAGGCGCGGTTCTACTCGGATGAGCATCCGGGTTGGCGGCAAAATCACGCTGCCAGGACGGAACTGATAGAGCGCATCGGTGCGTTGCAGTGGGCCTGGCAACCCTTTCTTGCTCAGGGAACAATTGTGCGATTCCCGTTGCGGGACTTACACAGACTTCAGAAGGCTTATCCGAAGCCAATTGTGACATCCGTCACACGCTGAGAGGACATCCGCGTTCTACGCTACAAGAGCAGTCAGCATGACTGCCGAAGTGACTTGCTCGACTTCCCGTTTGGAAAACTTATGAGCCATTATGGTTATCTGCTATTTCTTACTTTTCTTCTATTTGCTATCGACACCTCATTCGGACAAGTAACAGCAAATATTTTCGGTGCAGGCACTCCCGCTGTCGCGGACGGCGGTGATCCGCGATCGATCGTGCTGGGAGTAAAGATATTCTCCGACGTACCTGGGCAAGTTCTGGGGTGCAGTTTCTATAAAGCTGCGGCCAACATTGGAGTTCATGTGGTAAGCCTATGGGATTCAGTGGGAAGGTTACTGGCAACCCAAGTAGTACGGTCAGAGACCGCTTCCGGACGACAATTGGTTCTATTCTCGACTCCCGTCTCGATCGCCGCAAACCAGGTCTTCACTTGCGGATACTTTGCACCCAATGGGCATTTTTCCAATGACAAGAACACCTTCACTTCGCAGAGTAATGTTCCGCCACTGCACGTTCCGACCTATGGCGGCGTGTTCGTGTACAGCGAACAATCAACGCGCTGGCCGACGAGTACCTGGACGGCGAGCAACTATTGGGTCGATGTCTTGTTCGCACCCGCGACCCAGTCGCCGACCTGGATCAGCGGAACCAGCGTCATCACAACGCGCAACACCGCAAACATCACATGGGATACGGCGGTGCCGTCCGATTCACAGGTCGAATACGGCCCGACCATCGCCTATGGCAACATTACTGCCCTGGCGGGCGCATTGGTTACGTCCCACTCAGTTGCGATTGAAGGTCTGCTGGCTGGAACCATAGACCACTTCCGGGTGCGATGCCGCGACTCAGACGCAGTCATGGTAATTGGTCTCGACCACACCATGGCTATGGCTCCGCCGGTAAGTGTTTCCATGTTTCCGGCAAACGCGGCAATCCTTGCGAACGCAACACTGCAGTTCAAGGCGACGGTCAGCAACACTCTTAATCCAGCCGTCGCATGGTCAGCAACGGCCGGAAGCGTCAATTCATCGGGCCTGTTCACTGCCCCCACAGTGTCCTCGCCGATCTCCGGGACGGTGACGGCGACCAGCCAGGATGATGCCAGCAAGAGTGCCTCCGCTGTCGTGATGGTGAACGCTGCGAACCCTGTCCTGACGGTGAATCCGACAAGTTTGAGCTTCGACGGAGAGGCGGGCGCAACCAGTCCCGCGCCCGGTCACATAAGCGTCACGAGCACCGAGACTGGCTCATTTACTTTCACGGCGGTGAGCGACCAGCCTTGGCTGCTGCTCTCAGCCACTTCCGGAACAACGCCCTCCACGCTGCAGGTCAGTCCCTCAGCCACCGGGCTGCAGCCCGGATCGTATGCAGGCCAGGTGACCCTTAAGGGCGGAGCCGAGACGAAGGTCGTGACCGTAGCTCTTATCCTCAGATCCCCGGTGCAACGTTCGGTTGCCTTGTCGTGGAACGGCAGCACGAACTCTCACGTGGTTAGCTACAGCCTGTACCGTTCGACCGTTCCTGGTGCTTCCTATGGTCTCGCGGCCAGCACGATCAGTGGAGTGAAGTATCTTGATCAGAGTGTGCAACCGGGAGTGACGTACTACTACGTGGTGACTGCGGTGGACGATCGCGGACAAGAAAGTGGTTACTCGAATGAGATAAAAGCGGTGGTTCCCTGACATTTGCCGGAGTATGGCGGGGACAGGATGTCCGAAGCCTGAAGCTGCAGCTGCGGTAGACACCTGATGAATATATTGACAACTATCGATTCATAGTCTATTCAACTTGCCATGAGTCCTTCGGAGCAGGAACTGGATCGCATTCTGCATGCTATCGCGGATCCGACACGGCGGCGGATCCTGCATGCGCTTAAGGAACAGGGCGGGTGTTCGATCGACAAAGATGTGGGGTTGTGCGCTTCGGACATTGAGCAGCGCATTCATCTGTCACAGCCGACCATTTCTCATCATATGGCGATCCTGACCAAGGCGGGGGTGGTCGAGGCGAAAAAACTTGGGCTTTGGGTCTGGTACCGGAGGAATGAAGCGGTGCTGCGCGGGTTTGGGCGGGCACTGCGGAAGAGTCTTTGAGGCTTGTAGCGCCAGGGGCTCGGCGGCTGCGGGCGGGCATTCTGCCCGCCCCGGGGGCAAGATGCCCCCGAGCCAGCCGGCGGGGCGCCGGCGCTACGAACATTTTTTTAACCGGCTACGGCGGCCTGGGTTTTTTGCAGCAGGCGGCGGGCCTGGGATATCAGGTCGCCGACTTCGAAGGGTTTCACCAAGTAGGGGACGTTGTTGTGGTGCAGGAAGTCGCGGATTTCCGGCTCCAGGGCGCTGGAGAACGTGAACATCAGGTGTTTTTCCAGGCCCGGGCAGTTTTCTGCGATCCAGCGATAGACATCCGGAGCGTTCCAGCCGTTCGACATCTTGCCGTCGATGATCATGGCGTCGAATGATTCCTGCAGGAGTCTGGCCTTGACTTCGTCACCGTTCATCAGGGTCACGACTTTGGCGCCGGCCCCGGCAAGAACGTCGCGCTCGAATTCGAGCACGGCCTCTTCGTCTTCGACCAGCAGGACGCTGCCCTCGATCACGGACTTTCGCGAAGAAGCAGGCAACGCGGGTTCGGGAACGCCGGCGCGGTCGTTGGCGGGCAAACGCACTTCGATGATGGCCCCGCCATCCTCGCGATTGCGCGCGGAAATGTCTCCGCCGTGTTCCTTGACGATGCCGTAACAGATGCTGAGCCCGAGGCCGGTGCCCTTGCCCACGCTCTTGGTGGTGTAGAAGGGATCGAAGATGCGGTTGGGTTCCTTGATGCCGGGACCGGAGTCCTGAAATTCGGTGATGACAGTTCCGTCCTGCGTGTAAACCCGGACTTTAAGAGCGCCCGCGCGGCCTGATTCCAGCATGGCGTCCACGCCATTGTTGATGATGTTGAGAAACACCTGCTCGAGCTGGTGAGGATCGGCGGTGACTGGGGGAATTTCAGCCTCGATCTCGCGCTCTACCTTAATGTCGTTTACTTTGAGGTCATAGTCGCGCAGGGCGAGGGTTTCATCCAGCACTTTGCAAATATCCACCTGCTCTTTTTGAGGCTTGCGCTGGCGGGCGAAGGACAGGAGGTTTTGCACCACCCGGTGGGTGCGCTGGGCCTGTTTGAAGAGCTTGCTGACGAAGTCGGCCGCGCGCTCTCCCAGGCCTTCACTTTCGAGCAGCTGGGCGTAGCCAAGAATTGCGGTCAGCGGGTTGTTGAGTTCGTGGGCAACGCCGGCGATCAACTGTCCTACGGCCGACATCTTTTCGCTCTGCAGCAATTGTTCCTGGGCGCGGCGCAAGTCTTCGTAGGCGCGGCAGGTTTCCTCGTAGAGCCGGACCTTCTCGATCGTGGTGGACAATTGGCGGCCGATCGCAACCAGCAGGCTTTCGTCGTTGCTGGTGTACTCGCGGCTCTCGCGGCTGCTGATGCCCATGATGCCGATGGGTGAATCTTTTCCCCACAGTAATACCCAGATCCAGGAGGCGAGTCCGTCGGCACGAATAAATTCCGCGACCTGGGCGGGCAGATGGGGCAGATAGTCGGTGGTGATGACTTCGGTGCGGGAGCGAGTCACCAGCTCGCCGAAGCCCTCGGTGAACTTGATTTCGGAGAGGCGAGCGCGTTCGGCGCTGCGCTGGCCCCATCCGGCGCGGCGGCGAAAGGTGGTTTCGTCCAGATCGCATAGATAGATAGAGCCGGTTTCGGCGCCCAGCAGGGTGATCACCTGGCGGAGCGTGAGGTTGAGAATTTCGTCCAGATCGAAGGACTGGGTGGCGATGACCGCCATGGCATTGAGCGCGTTGAGTTCGCGGTTGCGGCGGCGGATTTCGTCTTCGGCGCGCTTCTTCTCGGTCATGTCGAGCAGGAAGCCCTGGTAGCGCTCGATCTTGCCCTCGGCATTGCGGGTGGCGAAACTGCTCTCCATGGCGCTGAGCAGGGTGCCGTCCTTGCGGCGCAGGATCACTTCAAAGTTGCGAACGTAGTTGTGCAGTTCCACTTCGCGCCGGAAGACGTCACGCTGCTCGTGGGAGGCGTAGAGCTCGGCATCAACGTTCAGGGCCAACACTTCTTCGCGGCTGCCGTGGCCGAGCATGCGAATGAAGGCGTCATTGCAATCGAGCAGTTTGCCTTCGGGAGTGGCGACGAAAACACCTTCCTGCACCTGCTCGAACAGCAAGCGGTATTTTTCTTCGGCGATGCGCCGGTCGGTGGTGTCGCGCACCACATGAATGGTGCCCCTCTGCTTGCTTCCCTGCTCCACATATGTGGACGTTGAGACCATGGAGAAGCCGCCAAAGCCGGGATCCGGGCCTTCGTGAAAGCCCTCCTCGGAATGCCCGCAGTAAGGACAGCCTTTCCACTGCCCGCGATTGTGCGGCAGCACGGCTTCGCAAAGCTGGCCTACGACATCGGCGGGCGCCTGGTTCAGGCGCTCCAGCAGGGCGTGGTTGGCTTTCATTACACGAAAATCGGAATCGTGAAGGAGGACCAGGTCGTGGATGGAATCGAAGGTGTTGGTCCACTGGCGATGAGAGCGAAGAATCTGTTCCACCAGGCGCAGGTTTTCGACCGCCAGTCCCAACTGATGGGCCGTGGTGACGAGAAATTCCATTTCATCGGGAGAGTAGTGCAGGCGGTGAGCGCCACCCAGCGCCAGGGTCCCGATGGCTGACTTCTTACCCAGCACCGGAACCATCACCACATGGTGAAATCCTTCCTGCTTGAGATAGGGGCGAACGGTATCAGCAGCAGCGGAAGTAATCAGGACTACTGGCGTGGTGCCGCCGAGAGTTTGTTCAAAATCGTCGTCCAGAGGGACGGAGAGGCGGTCCTGCAGGAAGCCCTGGGAAAGGCCGATCTGCTGAGCGATGACCATGCGATCGCCTTCGAGCAGGCGAAACCATGCTGCCTTGGCGCGCATGAGGCCCTTGAGTTCCTCGAGGGCGGTGGCCATGATGGGCCCGTGCTGCTGGGCCCGAGTGATGCTGCTCGTGAGTGCGTTGACCACGCCCAGGCGGCGCATGTGCAACTTGTAATCATCGAAAACCAGCAGCAGCATGCTCAGTCCGGCGAGCAGGCTCACCATCAGGTTAAAGCCAGCCGGCAGATACGAATCGACAGGAGCCCAGTGGAGGTGAAGCAACAGCATGCTGATGCTGAGCAGCCAGGGACCCATTTCCCAGCGCGCCCAGCGGTAGCGAATGAGGCGGTAGGCGGCGGTGAGCGCGACAATGCGGTAGGCCACTTCCAGGGCCACGCGCAGGGTAATCGACTGCGGCCACAGCCAGATGCGGGCCACGCAGAAGCCCATGATGGTCAACGTGATCAGCATCAGGGGCAGCAGGAGTCCGCGGGCGTGGGTATAGACAAAGATGGCGGCGGCGAAGAGACAGACCGCCAGCACAAACTCGGCTTGCGAGACCGCGACCAAAAACGGCGGTACGGGTCCGGCAACGTGGTCGGAGAGGGTCCATCGCGATACGAAGTAGGCCAGCCATCCCAGGGTCCAGATCAAGAGATAGCGCTCGCGAAAGGCGCGGAAGACCAGCAGGCTGGCGGCCAGCAAGAGCAGGGCCGCCGACTCCTGTGGGGACAGACCAGGGACAGTAATGTCCCTCACCGCAAGCCCGGTAGAGAAGGTCAATAGATTCATCGCAGCAGGGGGATTAAGCGCTCCCCTCCTTAAATAGCACGCTTCCGCAGAGGTACGATGGGCTTTCCCTGACCTTCTGGTTACTTTCGGAATCTCGGAACTACGGTAGAATTGGCGGTAGTCTATAGAAAACCATGCCAGTTGATCGCATCCTGGTTGTCGATGACGAAGAGACGATCCGCGAGATTGTCTCGTCCATGCTGACCACCGCGGGCTACAAGTGCCAGAACGCGGGCTCAGGGATGGAAGCGCTGGCACTGCTCGAATCCGGCGAGGAATTCGAGCTGATGCTGTCCGACCTGATGATGGCGAACCTGGACGGGATCGGACTGCTCGAAAGAACCAAAGAGCGTTTTCCGGAAATGCCGGTGGTGATGGTCACGGCGGTGCACGACATATCGGTGGCGCTGGCCGCGATTCGCAATGGCGCGTACGACTACCTGCTGAAACCCTTCGAGCGTGAACAGCTGTTGGCGACGGTCCGCCGGGCGCTGGAGAATCGCCGTCTGAAACTGGAGAACCGCGCTTACCAGACCAGCCTGGAATCGCTGGTAGCAGCCCGCACCGAACAACTGAAGAAAACTCTGGCTGACCTGGAGCGCTCTTACGACATCACGCTGGAAGCGCTGGGCGGCGCCCTGGATTTAAAAGACGCGGAGACGGAAGGCCATTCGCGGCGGGTGACGGCGTTCACCATTGCCATTGCGCGGGCCATGGGCCTGCCCAAGAGTCAGATTGACGTAATCGCGCGCGGGGCGTTTCTCCACGACATCGGCAAGATGGCGATTCCCGACAAGATTTTGACCAAGCCCGACAAGCTGACGCCGGACGAGATTACCATCATGCGTGAGCACTGCTATCACGGCTACCAGATCCTGAGCCGGATCCCGTTTCTGACGGAGGCAGCCGAGATTGTCTATTCCCATCAGGAGCGCTTCGACGGGACGGGTTATCCGCGCGGACTGAAAGGTGAACAGATTCCTTTGGGCGCCCGCATGTTCTCGGTGGCGGACACGCTCGATGCCATCACCTCCGACCGCCCTTATCGTCCCGCACAGTCGCTGCAGGCGGCGCGGAAAGAAATCGAGCTCTGGTCGGGGCGGCAATTCGATCCGCAAGTCGTCAAAGTTTTTCTCACCATGCCGGAGAACATCTGGGGAGATTTGCGCCGCCAGATCGGGGCGCAGAGTGATCGCTTCGCTTACTCCACCAGCGCCAAGGGCTCTCTCTAGATTCGCAGTCTTTCGCTGACTTCCATCCAAAGAGCTCTTAACCGCAAAGAATGCAAAGCTAAGATACTCGCCTTTAAGGTTGGGTTCATTTAACTCGTCACCGGCGGCGCCATTCCTCAGGCAGCAATTCGCGTGCGGCCTACATCCAACCCAACTGGCAGTTCGCTTTCTCGGTGTGGAGGCTTCGCTCATGACTGGGTTTCGTTCCTTCTGGTGTTTGACTTTGGCTCTGGCAACTCTGCCGCTGCTCGGCCAGGAGGAGAAAACCGCCGCTCCTCCTCATGCTATTCCCAACGGAACCACGCTTCTCATCCGTCTGGAGGAGAGGCTCGATGTCAGCAGGATCCAGCCGGGGAAACGCTTTAAGGCCAAGCTGGCGGAAGACCTGATGGGGCCAGATGAAACCACGCTCCTCCGCGGCAGCAGAATCAGGGGGCACGTCAGCGAAGTAGGAAATGGTTTTCATCCCCGGCTGCTGCTGAGTTTCGACGAAATCGAAACCCGGCACGGATGGGCGCCGCTGATAGCAACGATCATCGATGTTCCGGGCGAGCACGGCCTGACCACAGGGGCCGAGGGCGGAATCGAACGGCGGGGACAGGGCCGGGGTGAGCATCGCGATCCGGATTCCGACGGCATTGGCGCGAAGGCCGGAGCGGCCGCCGGCGTGGTGCAAACTATTTTCAGCGACCACAGGCTGCAGCTGCAAAAAGGCACCATGATCGAAGTACGGCTGGATCGTGCTTTGCAAGTGCCCTGGCGCTGAGATGAGAGTGTCTGGGTCGGACACTCCCTTCGACTTCGCTCAGGGCAGGCTTTGTCCGACGCTTTTGATGTTGCTGTTGGTTTTGCCAGAATGACCCAGCTTTCGCGATCTCGGGCCTGGTCATGACGTTTTTCTCTTAAGGTCAAAAACAATTGAAAGTCAAAAACAAAGTCAAAGGCGTCGGACAGGAGTGTCCGACCCACACACCCATGTGGCATCATGTATTGCTGGCAGGAGAGAATTTATGAAGGCTACGATTGTGTTACTGATTGGGCTGTTCGCGTCCACCATAATTCTGGGCCAGGAGCGTCCTGCTATCACGGCCCAGCCCAATACGATTTTTGTTGGCGCGGATGGGAAGTTTGAGGCGAATCCCGATACAGCCCTGATGCAATTCAATATCTCGGCGCAGGAAGCGACCGCGCGCGCAGCCTACGACCGGGCGTCGAAGGCGGCGGAGCAGGTGCGCCAGATTCTGCGCTCCAACGGAGTCGAGCCCAAGGCGGCGGAGATTGGTTACTTCTCCCTGCAACCTGTTTACGACTACAAAACCGCCAAGCGAAAGCTGGTGGGATATCAGGTGAACGCAAATGTTTCCCTGAAGCTGAAGGATTTTTCCAAGGTGGCACCCATTGTGCAACAACTGGCCGATACCGATGTGACGGACAATCAGTCACTGAACTACACGCTTGAGGATATGGACGCGGCCAAGACGAAAGCGGTCGAGGACGCCTATCGCCGGGCGCGGGAATCGGCGGCGGCGCTGAGCCGAAGCGCCGGGCGGACGCTGGGAGAATTGTCCTACGCATCGGTGGACACGTTTGAGAACGTGCGTCCCATGCCCATGGCACGATCCATGATGAAGATGAATGTGGCAGGGGCCCCGGCGCCTACGGAGGAATTCACGCCGCAAACGATTTCAGTGACCGCGCATGTGAATGCCCTGTTTGGGTTGAAGTAGTACTGTGTGGGGCGGACACAGGAGTGTCCGCTCCACAGCAGCAACGGCAAGGGCTTCAACCACCAAGGACACGAAGGTACACGAAGGAGTTGCCTGGTTGTTGTCAGGCCACTGCGAAAACCTGAAGTCAAAAGCGGCGGGCGAGGGCGCCCGCCCTACATTCATCTTGGGATGCGACCGGCGTCCAGGGGGACCTCGCGTTGGATGACCATTTCCAGGGTGGTGCCGGCTTCCAGGCGCACGTCGTTGCCGCGGCTGAAAAGGCCGATGGCGGTGCCGATTCCGCCGCCGATTCCGGCGCCAATCAGGCCTCCCTTGACGCCATTGCTCAGGCCGCCGATCACTGCGCCGGTCCCGGCGGCGGTGGCCACGGTTTTCGCTTTCTCGCCGGTCTGGCTGTCCTGGCGGATGGTCCCTTCTTCGTCCTTCATCGAGGTCTTTTCAGCGCCGGGGACATTCTCGATGGCTCCGGGCAACACAACCGTATAACCGCTGGGATAAATAAGCGTGCTGAAGTGCATGAGGACTTCGGCGCGCCCCTTGACATGTCCGCCGCGCTTGACGCTGCTGATCCTGCCCTGCACGTAGGTGCCAGCGGGAATCACGATGCGTTCGTTGATCACCACCGGAAAGGTAGTGACGGCGTAGACGGCGTCGCCTTCGCGGGCGTTCTTGCTGGAAACGGATTGCTTGAGCTCCAGCGGCACCTTGGTGCCGGAAGGGATTGTGAGCGGGGCGGCGTCAGTGGGGGCGGGCGGATCGGATCGAGTCGCGGGAGTTGTCTGGGCCGCGGCCAGACCGCTCACCAGAAACATCACAACCGTCAATCTCATCATTGTTGTTGGCATCATGAACTCCCCGAAACACAGGCCAGACAAGGCGGTCAGCAGGGCCCGATATCACAGTACGATGCAAATTGAGGAGCGAAAGTTTGTCCGAATCTTACGCCGCTGCCTACACGCTGGCGGAGCGCTGGTTCTCACGCACATTTCCCATGAACTGGGACTGCAGGCGTTGGGCACAGAGCTCGCCGCACACGTGCAGGGTGCCTTCGCGGGCGGCAATCTCGTCGTCCCAGGGGCAAAGGTAGAGTACGGGCCGGTTAAATTCCGCGAAGGAAGCCCACATCAGCCACCAGTGGTCCGTCATGCCCTTGAGCGTGCCGCAGTTTGGACCGGCACAGCGGTACATCAGGTTTGCGGCGGCGGGTGCAGGTGGTTTGCCAGCTTTCATCCTCAACTCCCCCGGGGTGGAGACGCCAGACACTGCATATTCTAGCGGAAGTGCAGCACGATGGCGGTAACTAGAGCTACTTGTAAATCAGGTACTTCTGGCGTACCTGGAGGAATTTTTCCAAAGGCTCCCGCCAGTCATCGGCGATACGGCGGGGATCCTGGCCGGCGGCGATGGCGTCGTACACCGACTGGTTGTTCAGCAGTTCGATCAGGCGCTCCATACGATATTGCTGGGGATACAGCTTGTGCAGCGCGGATGCCAGTTCGATGCCCAGTTCGGCGGCGTCGAGGGCGTTGCGGTCGATCAGGACAATGTTGACGCCCTGGCATTTCTGGCCGGCATGGATACTGGCGTCAGGGGTGAAGGTCACGGGCACGAAGCGCACGCCGGAGATGTTTCTGGCGTTCAGGTATTGAGACAGCTCGACCGCCTTGATCCAGGGCGCGCCCAACAATTCGAACGGCGTGTCGGTGCCTCGGCCCACGGAAACGTTGTTGTATTCGACCACGCCCACACCCGGGTACAGCGTATTTTCGGTGAGGCTGCGCATATTGGGAGAAGGGTTGATCCAGGGCAGGGCGGTGGAATCGTACCAGTCGCCGCGCATCCATCCTTCCATGGGTATCACCGTGAGGCGGGCGTTGATGTTGCGCTCGGTGTTGTACATCTTTGCCAGCTCGCCCATGGTCATGCCATGACGAACGGGAACGGGAAAATAGTTGACGAAGCTCTCGTGGCCAGGATCAGGGATGGCGCCCTGCACGAAGGAGCCGGTGACCGGGTTGGGGCGGTCGAGGACGATCATCTCGATGCCTGCTTTGGCCGCGGCCTCGAGAAAATATCCCAGGGTGGTCTCGTAGGTGTAAAAGCGGCTGCCGGCATCCTGCACGTCGAAGACGATTGCGTCGAGAGTCTTGAGAACATCGGCGGGTGGCCGACGAGCGGCGTCGGTGTTGCCGTAAACACTATAGACAGGAATGCCGGTGGCGGCGTCCTTTGAATTGGCAAGGTCGGTGGTGTCCATCGCGCCAGTAACACCGTGCTCGGGACTGAAGATGGCGTCGAGCGAGATACCCGGGGCGTTGGCGAGGACGTCGATGGTGCGGCGTCCCTGCGAGTCGAGGCCGGTCTGGTTGGTCAGCAGTCCGATTTTCTTTTTGCCGTCGGCCGCTTTGATCGAATCGAAGTTGTGGGCCTCGAGCACGTCGATCCCGGTCTGCACCGTTCCGTTGCGGGTGGCGATGCGGCGGGCCGCGGTCTGGGCCTCGTTGTATCCGGTGAGACTCTTCCAGCGCAGCTCATCTTTCTCGCTCACAGTCAGCGGAAGCGCCGCGGCCACCGCGGTAGCGACCTTGGAGCGCAACGCCACCACGCTGCCTTGTCCGCGTGGATGAACGGAGCTGGTCAGCAGGATGATGTAGGTCCGGGTCGTGGGATCGATCCAGATCGATGTGCCGGTGAATCCGGTGTGACCGAAGGACCCTACAGGAAGAAGATTGCCTCGGTTACTGGAAAAAGGCGAATCGATGTCCCAGCCGAAACCTCGCAACTCCTGGGCGGTGGGCGGTTGCTGAGGCGTGGTCATCTTCTCGACCACGTCCCGCGCCAGAATCGGGCTGCCCTGCAACAGGGCGAGAGCGAATTTCGAAAGATCGTCGGCGGTGGAGAACAGGCCGGCATGTCCGGCGACGCCACCCATGCGGCGCGCCCTGGGATCATGCACCACGCCACGCAGCATTTTGCCTTGCTCGTCGTATTGAGTGGGAGCAATCTTCGAGCGCCATGATGCCGGCGGCAGAAAGCGGGTGTGCGTCATGTGCAGCGGGCGGAAGATTTTCCGGGCGCAGTATTCATCCAGCGTGGCACCGGTCACGCGCTCGACCAGCGCGCCCAGGGTAATGAAATTGGTGTCACTGTAGATGAACCGGGAGCCGGGCGGAGAAACCGGCGTCTCGGCGTAAGCCAGACGGAGAGCGGCATCGCGGCCCTGCCAGGGCGGATCCAGATCGAAGTCTCCGCGCAAGCCAGAGTAGTGAGTCAACAGGTTGCGGACGGTGACGTCGTCTTTGCCGTTCTGAGCGAATTCAGGAATGTATTTTGCCACCGGATCGTTCAGCCGGACTTCCCCCTTTTGCACCAGTTGCATGACAGCCGTGGTCGTGGCGATCACCTTGGTGAGCGATGCGAGATCGAAGATAGTGTCGGCGGTCATGGGCTCGCGGCGGGGCTCAAGGGCACGATTGCCGAAGGCTTTGCGGTAGATGACTTGTCCGTTGTGTCCCACCAGCAGCACTGCGCCGGGAGCCTGGTGGTCGTGGATGGCGTCGAGGACGATGGCGTCCAGGACGGCGAGTTTTGGATTGCCTGGGGCCTTAGCGGTGGCTGCGATGGCCAGCAGGGGAAATAGGCTGACAACCAACAAGACGGCGAGGCGACGCGCGTAACGACGAGTTGGGGAAATTGAGTGGATGCCTTGAATCTAACAAGTGGCGAGACATTGCTCAAGAAACCGAAGTGCTAGGGGTGCCGTTTGTGGTATCACGGTGGGGCACGGAGCCCGCTAGCCGCACTACCCTTCGTAGCGCCGGCGTCCCGCCGACTGTCAGGTGGGCGGCGTGCCCACCTCGCGCGGGCGGGAGTCCGCGCCAACAAGCAAACTGCCAACGAGGAACAAGAAACTACCCACGATCCCATCAAATGCCATTATGAATACCTGGTGAGAACGCTGATTACGTCAACTACCGCGCTATCGTAGGTGAGGGGTTCGGTTGGGAAGATGGTGCTTCACGAAAGGAGTCGATTACGCGATTGACTTCAGCCTGCTTCAACTTCACGCCAGAACGATCGTCGCCAGCGATAAGGATTGTGAACCAGTGCTGGTCTCTCCTATCGAACAAATGCAACACGACATTTTGCCAGCCGTGCGGCAAACCACTGTTTTCAAAACCTCGGTAGTCCTTGGTCTCGAAAGAGAAAATATCCGACGCCGCGACGCTGTGCTCGAACCACAGACCCTTAATCTCCAGTAGGGTCCGACTGCGTGCAAAATCGGTATGGGAGCGAAGTGGGGACAACTTCGCCGGGGTCGCGGAAATGACAGCCTCGAATTGCTCATACTTCGATTGGTGGACCCCGGCGTCGAAAGCTTGCCTGAAACTGCCCTGATCGACTTGGCCAGAGAAACTGTTGATCGGGTTCCAATCGAAATAAGAGGGATTGTTAAACTTTACGATCTGCCCGGTCTTGAACAGAACTTCGACCGTGCTTCCTTCGTTTCGTTCCTTGTCGATCTCTTTCCACGGAACCTCGAAAGTGTAGCCATAGTAGGAAAGAGTGGTGCCATCAGCAATCGAGGTCGCGGTATCGGTGAGGGGCCGGGGAACAGAACTCCAGCCGCGTGGTGGAGCGTCATTTAGACGGAGGAGCATCGGACGTAACCTGTAGTAGGTTATTGTTTGCGGAACAAAGTAAACGCCCAAAGCTAGGATGACGGCGGCAAGA
Source organism: Terriglobia bacterium (assembly GCA_963757835.1). Taxonomy (GTDB): domain Bacteria; phylum Acidobacteriota; class Terriglobia; order Terriglobales; family Acidobacteriaceae; genus JAIQFF01. Next base: position 94,736 of record CAVWSP010000002.1, read on the forward strand.
ATGCTCCACCCAAACGCATACCTGCTAGGCCATTTCTGCTGTCGTTTCCGTGGCAGGTTGTCCACACCGTATTAGACACCAGCAAGGGTGGAGTCCTCTGTTTTGAAGGCAAGAATTGTCAATTGGCGTAGTATCGCCATTTCACGGAACAACGCTTAACCGCTTTTTGCGAGACGAGTCCTGACTACATTCCCGCAACCGGCACCTTTACCCTTCCGCGGAACTTTGTTATAACCCGAGTATCGAACACATCACACCTTTGTCCAAGAATCCTGCCTCGGCGAGTGCCGGAACGCATGACGCGCCCCGCTTCCCTGCTCCCGCATACCAGGGGCAGGATGCGGTTTTTGGCCGCGCCTTCCACATCCTGCAAGAAGCTATTAGGCCGGGAGGCATTTCCTGCAGCTTCGGTTGCGGATTACGTTTCAGGGAAAACTGGTCGCGCTGAAAGCCTTTGGGCGATTCACTTACGAACCCAGCTCTCCTGCCGTGACCGTGGCCACGGTCTTCGATCTGGCTTCGGTCTCGAAAGTTGTCGCGACCACCGACCATGGCGATGATTCTGTACGAGCGCGGGCTCATCGATCTGGAGGCGCCGGTGGTCAGCATCGTGCCCGAGTTTGGCGGGAGCGATGCGCGGAAGGGCGAGGTGACGGTGCGCATGCTGTTGGCGCACTCTTCCGGATTGCCGGCGTACGAAAAGCTCTTTCTCAAGGCGACAAACAGGGATGAACTACTGGCGGCGGCATTTGCTACTCCACTGACGGCGGATCCCGGCGCGCGAGCCGAATACAGCGACATCGGCTTCATCATTCTGGCAGTTGCACTGGAGCGGGCCGCCGATGAGAACCTCGACCGTTTCTGCCAGCGGGAAATATTCGGTCCGCTGGGGATGACGCACACTGCCTACAATCCGCCGGCCGCGTGGCGCGCTTCGATTCCTCCCACCGCCGATGACCGCACTTTTCGCAACCGAATCATCCAGGGCGAAGTGCAGGATGAGAATGCCAGCATACTGGGCGGCGTGGCCGGACACGCCGGCCTGTTCTCCACCGCGGAAGATCTGGCGACATTTGCTCACGTTCTTCTGCAGGGAGGAGCCTCCGCTGGTTCGTCCGGAAACCCTGGCGCTCTTCACTCGCCGCGAAAGCGCGCCGGCTGGCACTTCACGGGCATTGGGCTGGGACACGCCTTCCCCGCCATCGCAGTCGGGAAAGTATTTCTCCGCCGGTTCGTTTGGGCATCTCGGCTATACCGGGACATCGCTGTGGATCGATCCTGAGCGGCAGCTTTCTGTCATTCTGTTGACCAATCGCACCTGGCCCGACTGCGAGAACAAAGCGATCAAGGAAGTGCGACCCGCATTTCACGACGCTGTGGTGGAAGCGCTGGAGAAAAAGCATTGAAGCGACGATCCAGCAGCACGCGGGAGAACCTGAGCAGCCTTACTACCGAGCAAACCAACCTCGCTTCCACTGACCTGGATCTGAAGTCGGCGCTCGAAGTAGTGCGGGTCATCAACGCTGAAGATGCCAAAGTGGTGGACGCGGTGCGGCGCGCCCTGCCGCAGATTGCGCGCGCGGTTGGCCTGATCGCGAACGCTCTGCAGCGAGGCGGAAGACTGATCTACGTTGGCGCGGGAACCAGTGGACGGATTGCCGCCCTCGATGCGGCGGAGTGTCCACCCACCTTCAACGTCGATCCCAGGACGGTGCAATTCATCATGGCGGGCGGGCCGGCGGCGCTGGCTTCGGCCGTGGAGGCAAACGAAGACTCCCGCGAGCTCGGCAAGCGCGAAATGGCGAAAAGAAAACCGGGGCAGACGGATGTGGTCGTAGGCATTGCCGCCAGCGGGCGCACCCCGTTCACCATCGCCGCCGTCGAGTATGCCCGGAGCAAGGGCGCGCATACTGTTTCCGTGACCTGCAACCGCAATACCCCGCTCGAAAGGGCAGCGCAGCTGGGTATCGTGACTGAAGTAGGGCCGGAGGTGATCTCGGGATCGACGCGCATGAAGGCGGGCACGGCGCAGAAGATGGTGCTGAACATGCTCTCGAGCGGAGCCATGACCCGGCTGGGATACGTCTATGGCAACCTGATGGTGCACGTGACCCCGCGAAATTCCAAGCTGGCGGCGCGCAGCGTGAACATTCTGCAGCAGGCGGCGGAGGTCAGCGCGGAGATTGCCGCGCGAGCCTTGCGGGAGGCGGGAAACAGCGTCCCGGTGGCGCTGGTCATGCTGCAGGCAGAGGTCGACCGCCGGGAGGCGGAGCGGGCGCTGAAATCGGCGGGCGGGCATGTGCGGCGGGCGATCGCGGCGGCCCGCAGTTTGTAGGTTTCGTGGCGCCGGCATCTCGCCGCCTGTCTTGCCCTCGGAGTGTGGAGGCGAGGACGCTCCCACGACAGCCGCCGGGACGGCGGCGCTACCAGACCCGGCGCGGGCGAGCCGCCCGCGACCACACTGGACCTCACCGCAGGCCGTGTCCTACGGAGTAACGGCCTCCCGTACACTCTTCTCCATCATCGCCATTAGAATGGATGCTGTATGGATAAGTTCGTAATCCGCGGGGGCAATCCGCTGCTGGGGACGATTCGCGTCAGCGGAGCCAAGAATGCCGCTCTGCCGGCCATGGCTGCGGCCCTGCTCACGGAAGAGCCGGTCATTCTGGAAAATGTTCCGCAGGTGCGCGACATTGAAACCACCCGCAAGCTGCTGGCTGCAATGGGCGCCGAGGTCGAACTGGGCTACGGACGGGCGCAGCATCGCACCACGATTTGCGCGCGCGCTCTGACCAGCCCGGAAGCGTCCTATGAACTGGTCAAGCAGATGCGGGCGTCATCACTGGTGCTGGGGCCGCTGGTGGCACGTTGCGGACGGGCCCGGGTTTCGTTGCCGGGCGGGTGCGCCATCGGCGCGCGTCCCATCGATCTTCATATCAAGGGACTGGAACTTCTGGGCGCCAAGATCACGCAGGACCACGGCTACGTCGAGGCCAGCGCCGACCGTCTCAAGGGCGGCGAAATTCTGTTCGATCGCATCACCGTGACCGGCACGGAAGACCTGCTTATGGCTGCCACCCTGGCCGAGGGTGAAACCGTGATGCAGAATTGCGCCCGCGAACCCGAAGTCGCAGACCTGGCCGAACTGCTCAACAAGATGGGAGCTCAAATTGAAGGCGCCGGCACGTCAACCATTCGGGTGATAGGCGTCAGCCAACTGCACGGCGCGAAACACAGAATCATTCCCGACCGGATCGAAGCGGCGACCTTCATCATTGCCGGAGCGATGACTGGCGGCGACCTGAACATTGCGGGCTGCGAACCCGCCCATCTGGGCGCGCTGCTCGAAAAACTCGCCGAAGTTGGCGTCAAGACCCGGCACACGGCCGATTCGGTGCGGGTGATGGGAGATGTCCCCATCAAGGCGGCGGACATTGTGACCGAAGAGTATCCCGGCTTCCCCACTGACATGCAGGCACAGTACATGGCGCTGGCCACGCAGGCGGAGGGAACGTCGATCATCACCGAGAATATTTTCGAAAACCGTTTTATGCACGCGCTGGAAATGGTGCGCATGGGAGCCAACATCAAGATTGAAGGGCGCCGCGCGGTGGTGCGCGGCCCTTCCCCGTTGAGCGCGGCGGCGGTGTTGGCTTCCGATTTGCGGGCTTCGGCGTCACTGGTGCTGGCGGCGCTGGTGGCGGAGGGCGAATCGATCATCGACCGGGTGTATCACATCGACCGCGGCTACGAGAACATTGAAGAAAAACTCAAGGGCGTAGGGGCGCAGATTCGCCGCATCGGAGAGATTCTACCCAAGCGGGCGGCCGCCCCGGCGCGAGTGTAGGCGCGGGCGTCCCCGCTCGTGCGCCCTTCGCCCGCTGCTGGACGGGCGGGACGCCCGTCCTCCAACCATTCCATCGTCCTCAAGTACAATGTTTCCCGTTCTGCGGAGGACGTTCAATGTCATCGCACCGTCTGTTGCCGGTTTTCTTCCTGCTGCTGGCCTCTCTCACGGTCCACGCCCAGGCTCCCGAGCTATCCAAGGCGGTGCAGGAGTTCGTTCGAGTCAATGCCGGCAAGGTAGTGCTCGCGCATGTGCGGATTATCGACGGCACCGGAGCGGCAGCGATCGACGATCAGAACGTTGTGATCGAAGGCGGAAAAATCACGGCGATCACGAAGGGTGCCGATGTGGCAGCGGACAAGAGCACCGCGGTCCTCGACCTTCGCGGACATACCGTGATGCCGGGCCTGGTGGGAATGCACGATCACTTGTTCTATATCGTGCGGCCAAATCTCGACAGCCGGCGGCATTTTGACAATCCTGTTCTGGTCACGCAGATGACGTTCTCGGCGCCGCGCCTTTATCTCGCCGGCGGCGTCACTACCATGCGCACCACCGGCAGCGTCGAACCCTACGCCGATCTGAACCTGAAACGCGACATCGATGCCGGCAAGCTTCCGGGCCCGCATATGGATGTCAGCGGACCGTATCTTGAGGGCGCGGAGAGCTACTTTATCCAGATGCCGCACCTGGCCGGTCCCGACGATGCGCGGCAGACTGTGGAGTATTGGGCTGATCGTGGAGTGACGTCGTTCAAGGCGTACATGAACATCACACGCGCCGAGTTGAAGGCCGCGATCGATGCGGCCCACCAGCGCGGCATCAAGGTGACCGGCCACCTGTGCTCGGTGACTTACAAGGAAGCGGCCGAGCTCGGCATTGATGATCTTGAGCACGGCTTCTTCGTGAACACCCAGCTGGATGCCGGCAAGAAACCGGATGTCTGCAGTGAAAGCGAGGGCGACGAAACTCTTGCCCGCATGGATCCGAATAGTACCGAGGCGAAAGACCTGATCAGTTTGCTGGTCAGCCATCACGTGGCCATCACCTCGACGTTGCCAGTATTCGAAGGCGACCTGGGCGGAGGGCGTCCTCCGCTGCGGCAGCAGGCCCTCGATGCGATGAGCCCGCAGGCAAGGGAAGATTTTTTCCTGCTGCGGCAGCCGCGCCCGACATCGGCGCCGGCCCCGAAAGTCGATCCTGCGATGTTGTGGAAGCATGACCTGGAACTGGAGCGCGCCTTCGTCGCCGCCGGCGGATTGCTGCTCGCAGGGCCTGATCCCACGGGACGCGGCGATGTGCTTCCGGGATTCGGAGACCAGCGCGAAATTGAATTGCTGGTCGAGGCCGGATTCTCGCCGGTCGAGGCCATCAAGATCGCCACGCTGAACGGCGCCGTTTATCTGGGCCGGGACAAGCAGATCGGCTCGATCGCCGCGGGAAAGAATGCGGACCTGGTGGTGATCAAGGGAGATCCGTCGAAACAGATTTCAGATGTGGAGAATGTCGAAATTGTTTTCAAGGACGGGGTCGGCTACGACTCCGGGAAACTGCTGGATTCGGTGCGGGGAAGGTACGGGCAGTATTAATTGAGTCTCGCCATCGAGGATGCCCCCATTTGTCGCGTCTTTTGCGACAAGTGGGATGGATGGAGAGATGGTGTCCGAATTTCCCTGCCGGGCCTTGCCCGGCTGGACAGCCGAGGGCGGCTGTCCCCACGTGTTCATGTGATCTTGCGGAATCTCCCTTCTTGCTTCCGGCCTGGGCTGCGGCTATTTTGTTGGAGTGCATCGACGATTCCTCACAATGCTTTTGCTGGCCTGGTTCTGCGGGTCACTGACAGCGCAAGTCGCGCCCTCCCCATTTCCGGCCGGCAAAGTAATTCCCAAAGTTGTGTGCAGTGCGGACAGCAATAAGAGTTATGCGTTGTACCTGCCTTCTACTTTTTCCGACATCAGAAAGTGGCCGATCATTTATCTTTTTGACCCGCTGGCCCGGGGTGAAGTCGCGGTGGAGGCGGCGCGGGCGGCGGCGGAGAAATTCGGATACATCGTCGTAGCCTCGAATAACTCCCGTAACGGCCCGATGGCGGACTCTACCGCAGCGGCGAATGCGGTGTGGCACGACACGCAGGAGAGGTTTCCGATCGAAGAACAACGTCGTTACCTGGCCGGGATGTCGGGTGGAGCGCGCCTGGTCACGGCCATTGCGCTCTCCTGCAACGGTTGCGCCGACGGCGTGATCGCGAACGCCGCCGGATTTCCCATCGGCAAGTCCCCGGAGCGCAATATGAAATTCGCGTATTTTGGCGCAGTCGGCAATGCCGACTTCAACTATGGCGAATTCGTTGAACTGCGGAAGAAACTGGATGAGGCCGGGGCGCAGTACCGGATCCGCATCTTTGATGGCCAGCATGGGTGGGCGCCGCCGGAGGTTTGGCTGGAGGCGCTCAACTGGATGGATATTCGAGCCATGGCAGCGGGCGCCTTGCCACGCGATCCGGCGCGCATTCGGCAAACTGCGGACGAGGATCTGGCCAGGGCCCGCGAGTGGCAGGCGAAAAATAATTTGCTGGCGGCGCTGCGCGAGTACCAGTCGCTGGTGCGCGACTTCAAGGGCCTGGCTGATGTCAGCGCCGCGGAAAACGCTCTGGGTGAACTCGCCAAGAACAAAGGGGTGAGAGCAGAAGAAAAGCAGGAGGCCTCCGCGCTGGAGCAGCAGGCGCGAATCAGCGATCCTTTTGTTGAGCAAATGCAGGCGATTGCAGGAGGTGATAGCGACAACGTTGACCTGAACGCCCTCAAGCACGACTTCGCCGATCTCAAGAAACGCGCGGAGAGCATGCCGAAATCGGACGACTTGAAAGCGCTGGTGGCGCGGCGGGCGCTGGGAGGGTTGGTGATTGCAGCATATGAGGCGGGGCAGCACAACATGGAAGGCAAGGATTATCGGGCGGCGCTGGCCTATTTCGATCTGGCGGCGGCGGGATCGACGAATCCTGGCTTTGCGCATTACCAGAGGGCGCGGGCTTACGCGATGCTGGGCGACAGGAAGCGCACGTTGGCCGAGTTGCGACTGGCGCTGGACGGGGGATTCCACGATGGGTCGGCGCTGAGCGGCGCGGAGTTTAAGTCTTTTCAGGAACTGGCGGAGTTCCAGGCGCTGGCGGCGGAGTGGAAGGCGGCGGGCGAGAAGGAACGGGGCAATCCCTGAGTTGCGGCACGCCCTAAAGCAGGTCCCTCGACTGTGCATGACGATTCGCAAGCGAATCGTCATTGCTCGCTCGGGATGACAGGGTAGTCTTAGGCTAACAAGCTGTCATCCCAACCGAGCCAGTTGATTCGCTTGCGAATCAACTGGGGAGTGGAGGGACCTGCTTTTTCCGCTAACGAACATCCCCACTCAAGCGAAAATCGGGCTTGAATGGGCCACCCCGTCTGCTCCTAAAACACTCTCCAGACGAAGTGGGCAATCAGGGCGAAGAGCAGGATCAGGAATCCGGTGATCCAGATGAGGAACCTGGCGGTGAGCTTTGGGGACTCGATTTCTTTTTTGTCCATAAGTCAGAATACGCCTTCGGGTCACCTGCCGAGCTTTGCTCGGCTGGGCGGGTGTGGGCATCCGCCCCTACGTGGTTCCAAACTGGTAGAGTAAGTCTGATGTGGAAACTGGTTGTGTTCGTGGCGGTCATGTTTATGCCGGTGGTGGGACTGGCGGGAACGATCTCGGATATTGAGTCGCGCCCTTCATGGCGGTGTAAGCATGACGGGGATACACGCGGATTTTCGGAAGCGACCACTGCCCTGGTCGATAGTCCCTCCAGAGACGGGCAGGCGCGGCGTTTCGATGTGTCATGGAGCGCGAATGGCGGCGAGCGCTGCAGCACTCCGCTGGGAGTTCCCGATATCGCCTCTACCTCTTTCACCTACGATGTCTGGTGGTACATCACCGACCTCTCGCATGTGAACAACCTGGAGTTTGACTTGAACCAGGTGCTGCCCAACCGCGAAACCATCATCTATGGCACGCAGTGCTCCTTCCGGCTGGGGAGATGGAAGTACACCACGCGAGAGGGAGGAAAGGCGCGTTGGAACACGTCGAATCCGACGTGCAGCCGGCGGGAGTGGACGGCCAACGCCTGGCACCATCTGGTGATTCGATTTCATCGAGACGAGAGCGGCGTGGTGACCTACGACTCGGTGAGCTTCGACGGGAACGTGCAGGCCTTCAATGACGCCTCGGGCCCGAGTAATTTCGCCTTGCGCTGGTATCCGCCCGGACTGCAGGTGGTGAACTTTCAGATCGGCGGCGACGATTCTTCCCATGGCACAACCGCCTACCTGGATTCATTCTCCGTCACGGGTAGTGCGGGACCGGATTCTTCCCGGCTGACGGCTCCGGTTCATTAAGAGCTGCTTTCGGATTTTCTTCGTCCGCTCAATCTGGTTTCTGAAGAATGGCCGAGCTGCGCTCGGCTGGGCAGGTGAGACACCTGCCCCTACGTGAGCATTGGAAAGAGAAAGGCCGCGAGGTTTTCGCGGCCTTTTGAGACATCCCGACGTGCGGGACGCCCGTCCTTCATTTTTTTGCTTTAGTGGCGGCCCCCGCTGTGTCCGCCGCCGCCGAAACCGCCGCGGCCACCGCGGCCTGGGCCGCCTCGGCCACGTCCCCGACCACCACCGCCTCCACCGCCGGGGCGACGACCGCGGTCACCACCTCGGTCTCCTCCTCGATCGGGGCCACGATCTCCGCTGCGTTCCGGGCCGCGGTCAGCTGGGGCGCCTCCGGCTACCGTGGCGTCGCGGTTGAAGTTGGGTTCGTCGTCGGCGAAGTCGGCGCCGCCTTCGATGGTCAGGGCGGGTGCGTGCGCGGGTTCCGCGCCGCCATCCGATCCACCATCTTCCGGCGGAAGTTCGCCGCCGCCCATCTTGGCGCGCTGCTCCTTGAGGATGGCTTTGCGCGACAGGCGGATGCGGTTGCCTTCGACGGCCAGCACTTTTACCAGCACCTGGTCGCCCTCTTTCAGTTCGTCACGAACATCTTTAATGCGATGCTCCGCGACTTCGCTGATGTGCAGCAAGCCGTCGGTGCCGGGGATGATTTCGACGAAAGCGCCGAAATCAGCCAGACGTGTGACGGTGCCAAGGTAGGTCTTGCCGATCTCGGCTGTGGCTGTAAGGTCGCCGATGATCTGGAGGGCCTTGGCTGCTGAGGCTTCGTCGTTCGAAGCCACGTTGATTTTGCCGGAGTCCTCGACGTCGATCTTTACGCCGGTGCGCTCGATGATGCTGCGAATCATCTTGCCGCCGGGCCCGATGACGTCGCGAATCTTGTCCACCGGAATCTGCAGGGTGTAGATACGAGGCGCAAAGGACGAAACCTTTTCGCGTGGGCCGGACAGGACCGCATTCATCTTTTCCAGAATGTAGAGGCGGCCGCGCTGGGCCTGAGACAAGCGCTTCGCGCATGATCTGCGCCGTGATGCCCCCGACCTTGATGTCCATCTGGAGAGCGGTGATTCCGTCCTTGGTGCCGGCGACTTTGAAGTCCATATCGCCGTAGTGATCTTCGGCCCCTGCGATGTCAGTCAGGATGGCGTAGTTCTCGCCTTCTTTGACCAGACCCATCGCTACTCCCGCGACCGGGGATTTAAGCGGAACGCCGGCGTCCATGAGCGACAAAGAAGCTCCGCAGACGGAAGCCATCGACGATGAACCGTTGGATTCCAGGATGTCGGAGACGACGCGCATGGTGTAAGGCCAGTCTTCCTCGCCGGGGAGGACGGCAGAGATGGCGCGCTCCGCCAGTGCGCCGTGACCGATTTCGCGCCGGCCCGCTCCACGCAGGAACTGAACCTCTCCCACGGAGAACGGCGGGAAATTGTAGTGCAGGAGAAAGCGTTTTTTGGCTTCGCCTTCGAAGGTCTCGAGGCGCTGCCGGTCGTCGGTGGTGCCCAAGGTGGTAGTCACCAGGGCTTGAGTTTCGCCGCGGGTGAAAACTGCCGAGCCGTGAGTGCGGGGCAGGACCGAGACTTCGGCCCAAATGTCACGGACCTTATCGAAGGCACGGCCATCGGGGCGACGCTTCCTGGCGAGAACTTCTTCACGGAAAATGCGTTCACGCAGATGCTCGTAGTAGGTCTTGAGCTTGGCCTGTCCGGCTTTGTCGTCTTCCGGAATCGAGGCCTGCAGTTCCTTCTTCAATTCCTTGATCAGCGCGGCGCTTTCCGCCTTGGGATGTTTTTCAGTATCCAGGCGGTCGGTGAGATCATTGCCAATGCGATTTTTCAGATCATCAAAATAAGCCTGGTCAAATTCCGGCGGGGTCACTTTCCGCTTCGGCTTTCCAGCCCGGCTGCGCAGATCGCTGATGGCGGCGCAAATTTTCTTGATTTCGGTGTGGGCGAATTCAATGGCGTCCACCACCGTTTCTTCTTTCACTTCTTTCGCGCCGGACTCGATCATCACGATGCCGTCGGCAGTGCCGACGACCATGATGTTGAGCAGGCTCTCGCGCATTTCAGCATAGGTCGGGTTGACAACGAATGCGCCATTGACCAAGCCCACGCGCACCGCGCCGATCGGACCGAGGAAGGGAATGTCGGAAATGGTCAGGGCCGCCGAGGCGCCGTTGATACCGAGCACGTCGGGGTCATTTTCGTTGTCCGCGGAAAGCACGAAGGCGATGACCTGGGTCTCGCACTTGAAGCCGTCTTCAAACAGGGGGCGCACCGGGCGGTCGATCTGGCGGCTGGTGAGGATTTCACGCTCGCTGGGACGGCCTTCGCGCTTGATGAAGCCGCCGGGAATGCGTCCGCCGGCATAGGTGTATTCGCGATAATCGACGGTCAAGGGGAAGAAATCGATGCCTTCGCGGGGATCGGGGTTGGCGGTGGCAGTGGCGAGAACGACGTTGTCGCCGACGCGGACCACGACCGAACCGTGCGCCTGCTTGGCTAATTTTCCGGTTTCAAAAGAGATGGTTTTACCACCGGCAAGTTCAACCGATACTTCTTGTTTCATGATTCATTTCCTTTTGGCAGGAGGACACTCGCGCGTGCGTGTGGAGAGGCGGTACGGTTGAAGAGCAAGAGCCAGTAGCGTTCTGGGAGGCCGGAAACACACCGTTCGCGGCTTTTTCCTTGTTTCGTGATGGCCGTCTGCGCAACGGCCAGATGATTCCGATGGCGGTCCGGCGAATACACCCCGAGCCGGGAACGGCCCCGCAGAAACCTACTTGCGCAGGCCCAGCTTATGCACAACCGTCTTGTAACGGTCGGAATCGTATAGCTTGAGGTAGTCCAGCAGGCGGCGTCGCTTGCTGACCAGCATGAGAAGACCGCGGCGCGAACCGTGGTCCTTCTGGTGCGTTTTGAAGTGATCCGTCAATTGGCCAATGCGCTCGCTAAGCAACGCGATCTGGACTTCGGGGCTGCCCGTATCGGTGGGATGCGTTCCGTACTGGTCGATGAGGGATTTCTTTTGCTCTCTGGCTAGCACTAACCCGATGCACTCCTGTCTTCTAGTTTCAATTTGATCGTAACGTGCAATTAAAGTAACACGCTGAAGACCAAGGTGTAAAGGCGGAAGGGCTTCAGGGTAGTCGAACAGTCTGAAACTGCGCGACTACGGGCTGCGGGCGTCTGGCTTCGGACCTCAGCAATTTCCTCTACGCGGAAAGGGCGGTCATACCAAAGGGACATACCGATTCAGCATCTGAATTAGTATAGTTATGCCGACTGCCATGACAGTGCGCTGTGTTCAATGCGGCCAGGAGAATAATCCGCAATACCGCTTTTGCGGCATGTGCGGGGCGCCGCTGGGGCCACCGCCGGCACCGCTCGCAAGCGAGGCAGGGCGCGAAAGGATGAGGCCGCCGGTAAGCGGGCCGTCTTTTCTGGGGTTGGGTGATGATCGCACCCGCGACCTCGACTACCTGCTGGAGGATGAGCCGCCCCAAGGGCACCGGCGACTCTATCTGGCCCTGTTTTTGCTGATCCTGTGCGGCGGGTTGCTGGCCTGGCATTGGCAACGCGACGGCTATCCCTGGCAGTACACGCCGAAGGCGGCTGTCAGTAACGCGCCGGTCAGTCCTCCCTCGGCTATTGCCCAGGATGCAACCGCGGCAGCGGCACCCCCCGTTGTGCCGGTAGAGCCGACTGCCAACCCGGCGCCGCCGGAGTCGCAATCTACGCCGGGTGAAGGGGTGCAGTCTCCGGGGACATCCACTGCCGCCGGGCAGCCTTTGGCTGACAGCAACATTCCTGATGACGCAGCCGCGCTCGGGAAGAATGCCGACCAAGCCTCAAAAAAACAGGACCAAAACGCCGATGCCGGAGAGGCTGAGACCCAGGCACCGCTTCCAGCCGCGGTTTCAAAGGGGAGTGGATCCGAAGTTGCGGAGCCCGCTCCGACTGCAACGAAAGCGCCGAAGGAAACGCGAATGGCAGCCGTGGCACCCCTGCCGAAAGCACCTGCACCCAAGATCTCGCCACCGGCTCCGGCCGCGACATTCGAGGACCGGTTAGTGGCGGACGGCGAAAAATACCTGTACGGACGGGGAGTCCCCGAGGACTGTGCCCGGGCGCAGAGAAACCTGCAGATTGCGGCTCGAGGGTCAAATCCCAAGGCGCAGACGCTTCTGGGCGCCATGTACGCGACCGGGCACTGCGTGGGCCGCGATCTTCCTACCGCCTATCGCTGGTTCGCCCAGGCACTGCACGGAGACCCGGGGAATTCGCGGGTTCAGCGTGATCTGGAAGTGCTGTGGAAACAGATGACTCCGGAGGAGCGGCAGGTAGCGATCAAGAGCCAGTAGCTCGGCACACCACGTGGACTTTTCCCCCAGTTATCAGTTCATTGTTCCCAGTTCTCAGTGGTGTTTCACGAAGGGTTCAGCACGGATCTGTTAAGAGCTTTTCCGGCAATGGTTTAGCACCAGGCGATGGTACAAGAAATCCGCGAAGGGTTGGAAAACGTACTTTTGAAAGGATGAGATAACTGTTTGTCCGGCGCTGAATTAAAAGCAGGGTTGAGCGATGTCTCGCTGGTATGGGGGATACGCTCGGGCGAAGAGAGCGCGATGGCGACGCTGTACGACCGCTACTCGGGCCTGGTGTACGCGGTGGCGCTGCGCGTGCTCGGCGATACGGGGGCGGCGGAGGATGTATTGCAGGAAGTGTTCATGCAGCTCTGGCGCAATCCTGCAGCATTTGATTCGGGCCGTGGCAACCTGGGGGCGTGGCTGGGAGTGATTACGCGGAACCGTGCTATTGATGGTTTACGCAAGCGGCGTCCGGAAACTGACATTGCCGACGTGGTGGTTTCGGTGGAGCCGGACATGGCAGGCGCGGCGGAGCGGTCGCGAGCCATGGAGAAAGTTCGGGGCGCGCTGCTCGGAATGCCGGAAACACAACGAAGCGCACTGGAAATGGCTTACTTCGAAGGACTGACGCACACTGAAATTGCGGCCAAGACAGGAGAGCCGCTGGGGACGATCAAGACTCGCATTCGGGCTGGTTTGCTGGCCTTGCGAAAGGCGTTTGAAGTATGAGCGCACACGAACAATTCGCCGACGATCTCGCCCTGCTGGCCATGGGAGCGCTGCAGGGGGATGAGCGCGCCGCGCTGGAGAAGCACCTGGAAGGCTGCCCCGGGTGCCGCCGCGAGCTGGAACGGCTGCGCGGGGATACGGCTTTGCTCGCGCTTTCAGCGTCAGGACCTCAGCCGCCGCAACGTTCCCGCGAACGCCTGTTGAAGGAAATTGCCAAAGAGCCCAGGGGCCAGAAGATTCCGGTTCGACGGTCGTCATCGAGCTTCCTGCCGTGGCTGGTGGCGGCGGCATTTTTGCTGGTGGCGGGATTCTTCTTTCGGCAGAGCGACCGTCTGGCGCAGCGGGTGGCGCAGTTGCAGAACGAATCAGGGCAACGACAGGCCGAGCTCGAACGCGCTCGCGAAGTAGTTTCCACGCTGACTTCGACGGACGCGATGCGCGTGACCCTGGTAGCAGCGCAGGCGCCGCCGCAACCGCAGGGCAGGGCGATCTATGTTCGCGACCGCTCGAGCCTGATTTTCCTGGCCAGCAACCTGCCTGGCCTGCCGCCGCAAAAAGCTTATGAGTTGTGGCTGATTCCGACCAACGGGGCGCCCATCCCGGCGGGAGTGTTCAAGCCTGATGCCCGGGGCAGCGCGAGTGTGATTGAACCGCCGTTGCCGGGCGGGGTGGAGGCCAAGGCTTTTGCCATTACCGTGGAGCCGGAACAGGGTTCGGCGGCGCCTACGATGCCGATTTTGATGATGGGCGCGGGAGAGTAGTCCCTTTCCCGGCGGCCCGTCCTGGCTGAGGGCAGGATGCCCTCAGGACAGCCGGCAAGATGCCGGCGCTACTTGTTGAGGACCGCCGCGGTTCAGGCTTCTTCACTTTCCTTCAATCTTGCGATCACGCCGAAGTCTTCCAACGTAGTTGTGTCGCCTTTCACTTCGCCGCTGCTGGCCAGTTCGCGCAGCAGGCGGCGCATGATTTTGCCGCTGCGGGTTTTGGGCAGAGTGTCGGTGAAGCGAATGTCGTCCGGCTTGGCCATGGCGCCGATTTCCTTGGCGACCCATTTCCTGAGCTCGTCTTTGAGTTCGGGTGTGGGCTTTCTTCCCTGCTCCAGGGTGACGAAGGCCGAGATAGCCTGACCCTTGATCTCGTCGGGACGGGCGACGACGGCGGCTTCGGCGACGGCTTCGTGCGCCACCAGCGCGGACTCTACTTCCATGGTGCTCAGGCGGTGGCCGGAAACGTTGATCACGTCGTCCACGCGGCCCATGACCCAGAAGTAGCCGTCTTTGTCCTTGCGGGCGCCGTCGCCGGTGAAATACATGCCCGGAATCTGCGACCAGTATTGCTGCACGTAGCGGTCAGGGTCGCCGTAGATGGTGCGCAGCATCCCTGGCCAAGGCTGTTTCAGCACGAGAAATCCGCCCGATCCTTCGGGAACCGGTGTGCCGTCCATGGTGACCACTTCAGGCACAACGCCGGGAAAGGGGCGGGTGGCCGAGCCCGGCTTGGTGGCAATGGCGCCGGGGATGGGACTGAGCATGATGTGTCCGGTTTCGGTCTGCCACCAGGTGTCAACGATGGGACAGCGATTGTGACCGATGAGTTCGCGGTACCACATCCACGCCTCGGGATTGATGGGCTCGCCGACGGTGCCGAGGAGGCGCAGACTGTCGAGCTTGTGTTTCTTCGGCCACTCATCGCCCCATTTGGTGAAAGTGCGGATCGCGGTGGGCGCGGTGTAGAAGATGCTTACCTGGTGGCGGTCAATGATGCTCCAGAAACGGTCGGGCTCGGGGAAGTTGGGCGCGCCTTCGTACATCACGCAGGTGGTGCCGTTTTGCAACGGTCCATAGACGATGTAGCTGTGGCCGGTGACCCATCCGATATCGGCGGAACACCAGTAGATGTCCTCTTCCCTGATGTCGAAAATCCACTTCATGGTGATGTAGGTGCCGACGGAGTAGCCGCCGGTAGTGTGGACGACGCCCTTCGGCTTGCCGGTGGTTCCCGAGGTATAGAGGATGTAGAGCGGGTGCTCGGCGTCGAGGGGCTCGGCGGGACAGTTGTCAGACGCATTCGCCATGAGCTCGTGCCACCAGTGGTCGCGGCCGGCCTGCATGTTGATGGAGGTTCCGGTGCGCTGGTAAACCACTACGTTCTTCACTGACGGACAGGACTTCAGCGCTTCTTCGACTGCGGGAAAGAGTTTGACTTCGGAGCCGCGGCGGTAGGAGCCATCCTGAGTGATAACGGCGGCGGCGTGGGAGTCGTGAATGCGGTCCACCAGGGCGTTAGAAGAAAATCCACCAAAGATGACCGTGTGCGGGGCCCCGATGCGCGCGCAGGCCAGCATGGCGATGGGCAGCTCAGGAGTCATGCCCATGTAGATGGCGACCCGGTCGCCTTTCTTGATCCCCAGGGACTTCAGGACGTTGGCGAACTTTTGCACTTCGCTATGAAGTTGCTGATAGGTGAAAGTGCGGACTTCGCCGGGCTCGCTCTCCCAGATCAACGCAGGCTTGTTCTTGCGGTCGGTCTGCACATGGCGGTCGAGACAGTTGTAGGAAATATTAAGCTGGCCGCCGACAAACCATTTGGCCCAGGGCACCTTCCATTCGAGGACTTTGTCCCATTTTTTGAACCAGTGCAGTTCGCCGGCGATTGCGCCCCAGAATTTTTCGGGTTGCTCGACCGACTCGCGGTAGATGCGCTCGTACTCTTCCAGGCTCTTGATGTGGGCCTGCCGGCGGAAGGGCTCGGGGCATTCGAACTTTCTGTCCTCGTGCAGGACGGATTCGATATTGCTGCGGGTATCGGTCGCGGCAGGCTTCTCGGGCATGCTGGGTCCCTCGGCTTATTGGCGTTCCGGAAATTCTACAAGGGCGGGAGGGGAATGTCTGCTGGTGATGCCGGCATAAGTTCTTGAACCACGAAGGACACGAAGGTCCACGAAGGAAAGACCAGGACTACGCATCCAGAAATCGGTCCTGGTATTTTTTTTCGGGCAGCTGGCAGGTTTCGTATTTTCCGAAGATGCGGTAGCGATGGCGGGCCACGACGTTGTATCCCCAGTCGCGTAGAGGTTTGGGGAAAATTCTTAGAGCCGTCGCCGCGGCCTGCCAGAGACCACCCAGATTTCGCAGTATGAAAATGACGGCATCGGCGCGGATGATGAGAAGTTCGCCGTCCAGGACGTAGAGGGTGTTCAGGTCATGGGGATCAAGGCCGCGGGAGTTCAGGATGCGAGCGGCATAGTCACTCTGCAGGGAGGCGAAGCGAAAGCGAGCGAGGCGATCACGCCTGAGGACAAATCGCACCTGGCGGTTGCAAAGGCCGCAGACTCCGTCGTAGAGCAGAATCGGATTGGCGGAAGCTGGCATGGGCAGACGAATCTGGGCCGAATCCCATTCTTTCGCCCTTTGAGGGCTGTGTCATCTACCCACTTACCCAGGGCTTACGCCCGGGGCTTTATTCTTGCGCCGCTACGCGGCTACGCACTGCACATTCGGCAGTCAGAGGGGAGGGTCGGACTTTCTCTGCAGTTCGGGGACGAATTCCGCGAGGCTTCCCTTCTCCAGCAGGTAATTGCCCGGGCCCTGATGGCCGCGAACGGTGCGGGCGAACTCGGCCACGAAGAAGCCGGCGCGCAGAGCTTCGGTGAATGCCCACCGGGTGGCCTCGCGCCACTCCCGCGCCAGGCCTGGATCTTTTCGCTCGACCGTCAAAATGTCACTGGGGATCTGGATGGCAATGCGCTGGCGCGCCAGTGCAGCGGTGAGATCATGGCGCAGCGGTTTGCCGTCCCCGTTGAACTGGACCAGCGGCTCCAGGCGCGAAAAGGCGTCGAGGACTTCGGGCCGGTAGTCCTTGCCCTGCAGGCGGTCGCGGACCCGGCGGCTGGCGAGGGGCCACCTTACCCACAAGCGATCGGTGCCGTTCTGGTGAAGGACGCTGGAAGTCTCCGCTCCGTAGAAGTCGATTTTGTAGATATCCGACACCACACCCAGCTTGCCGAAGTTGAGATGGGCGTTGCGGCTCTGCAAGGGATCATAGGTCCAGGTCATTTCGGGGACGCGCATGGCCAGGGCGCGTTCGCGCTGGGCCAGCTTGAGCTTGTAGCCGAGATCGAGGTCGCGATAAGGTTCGCGCACAGCCAGCATGTGGGAGTGCACGGTAACGTGTCCGGCCTCCATGGCCAGGAAGCCGAAGGCGAATCCGGCCAGCTTTGGCCGTCAAAGGCGCCGAGCCAAATGCTGCCCGCCTCTTTGGTGGCAATCATGAGGGCCAGAGGCATGACGTCGCGATCGGCGAGTTGCCATACTTCGCGTTCGACGGCTTCGGCCTGCTCCATATCTTCGAAGCTTTGCAGGTCGCGGATGACGATCGGCTTTTGAGGAGAGTCGGCCATGGCTCGGGGAAGGCGTCCAATATACGCGAGGCGGAATGTTGGTGCCAGCCTCGGGTCTCTCCTTGCGCGACATCGGCAAGCACGATCGTAGTGGTGATAGGGGTCCTTCGACTCCGTGGCTGCTTCGCCAGGCGAAGCAGCCACTCCGCTCAGGATGACAGCGGCAGGTTTAACCCTGGACGCGGGTGGACTTGCCGCTCCAGAAGGTTTCGCGGAGCTGGCGTTTCAGCATTTTTCCCGTGCCTGTCTTGGGCAGCGGGCCTTCTACAAACTGCACGACGCGAGGCATCTTGAATTTCGCGATGCGCGCTTTGAGGAAGTGCAGCAATTGCTCCTGGTCGAGCTGGTGGTCGGGTTTCAACACAATGATGGCGACCGGAATCTCACCCCAGCGCGGGTCGGGGGCCGAAACCACCGCGCATTCAAGCACGGCGGGGTGGGCAAAGATGGCTTTTTCCACTTCGATGGAAGAAATATTTTCGCCGCCGCTGATGATGATGTCTTTCTTGCGATCTACGATGTGGATGTAGTTCTCTTCATCCCAGACCGCCATATCGCCGGTGCGCAGCCAGCCGTTGGTGATGGCGGCCTTGGTGGCATCCGGCTCGCGGTAGTAACCGTCCATCACGTTGTCGCTGCGGACGATCACTTCGCCTACGGTTTGCATGTCGCGGGGGACATCGCGCATTTCCGCATCGGCTACGTGCACTTCGGTGCCGACCAGGGGCCAGCCTGCGGCTGCGAGGTGCGTGAGGCGGTCGGTCTCATCGCCGTAAACCACCGTGCCCTTGGGCTGCGCGGTAGTAATCACGGGCGCGGTTTCGGTCAAGCCGTAGCCAGAACACACCACGGCTGAAGGGAACGCCTGTTCTAGGCGGGCAATCAGCTCGGGCGATGAGGCGGCACCGCCAGTGTTGATCATCTTCATGCTCGAAAGATCGAATTTGCCGCGATCGGAACAATTGAGCAGCGCGTTGGCCATGGTGGGAACCAGGGTCATGGCGGTGGCTTTTTCCTCCTGAATCAGGCGGAACACGGTGACCGGCTCGAAACGGCGGACCATGACGTGTTTGGCCCCGCTCAGGGTGATGCTCTGGGGGCGTCCCCAGCCGTTGGCGTGGAACAAGGGGATGGTGTGCAGCTCGACGTCAGTGTCTTTACAGGGAAAGGACGCGAGCAGAGCCAGCGCGTGCACGTAGAGCGTGCGGTGCGACAGCATGACGCCCTTGGGCGTGCCGGTGCTGCCGCTGGTGTAGAAGAGTTCGGCGATCTCGTTTTCGTCGAAGGAGAAAATATCGGGACGCGGGATGCGGTCGCGCGCCAGCAGGTCTTCCAGCAACAGGTCCGCCTGGGGGACTGGACGGTCAATGGCGACGTAGCGCCGGATGCTGGGGCAGACTTTGCGCAACTCCTCAACCAGCGGGGCAAAGTCGCTCTCGAACACCAGCGTGGCGGCGCTGGCGTGATTGAGAATGGCGGTCAGCTCCGCGGGCTGCAGCCGGACGTTGAGCGGCATGGAGATGGCACGGATGAGAGGCGGCCCGTAATAGCCCTCGAGAAGCTGATGGTTGTTGAAGCTGAGATAGGCGACGCGGTCGCCGGGGCGGATGCCTTCGGAAAGAAGTCCGGCGGCAAGACGTTCGCACCGCTCTCCGAACTGGGCGTAGGTGAACGAATCGGCGCCCGAGATTACGCCTGTCTTTTTTCCGTAGAGATCAACCGCCCGGTACAGGCAGCGGATGGGAGTAAGCGGAACATTCATGGTGAATCCCGGTGGGCATGATACACGAGGCTGTTCACGAGTGACGTACGGCTTTTCGACATCGTCTGGCGTTAGTGTGATGCACGCTAGATCCTTCGCCCGGCTGAAACCTCGGTTCAGGATGACGCATCTGTGGGTGTTGTCTAGCTTTGCACGAGCGGGACGCTCGCGCCTCCATTTATTTATTCCAGCAGGTCGGGTTGTTCGCGGACGATTCTTGCCCATAGCGGTTGGAACTGGAACCAGCCGGCCATATGCGATCCAATCTGCTGTTGCGTGACGGCCGCGCTGGCGGCGTCGATCTTTACCGGCGTGCCGGCGGCTTCGGCCAGGAGTTGGGCCTGGCAGCTTCGTTCCATGGTGATGAACCACCATGCCGCCTCATCGACAGTGTGCCCCACCGTCAGGAGTCCGTGGTTGCGCAGGATGACTGCTTTCTTCTCGCCGAGAGCCTGGGCGATGCGCTCGCCTTCGGAAGTCTCGTAAACCACGCCGGTGAAATCGGCAAATAGAGAATGGTCCTCATAAAAAGCGCAGGCGTCCTGGGTGATGGGATCGAGCAGGCGGCTGAGGGACGACCACGCCTTTCCATACAACGAATGGGCGTGAGCGGCAGCCACGACATCGGGACGAGCGGCGTGGACCTGGGAGTGAATCGCAAAAGCGGCGCCGTTGACCGGGTACTTGCCTTCGACGACTTGGCCGCGGTCATTCACCAGGATGAGGTCGGAGGCACGGACCTGGCCAAAGTGCATGCCGAAGGGATTGACCCAGAAGTGGTCGAGGCGTTCGGGATCGCGGGCGGTGATGTGGCCGGCCACGCCTTCATCGAATCCGAAACGCGAAAACAACCGGAAGGCCCCGGCGAGGCGCTGCTTGCGATGCTGGCGCTCCTCCTCCAGCGTGGCAAAGCGGGGAGTTCCGGGTACGTTAAGAGGATTCTGGGTAGCTACGGCCATGGACGCCTCCATGCAATAACGCGACAACTATAACGCTGCCGCGGGGCGCCCGCAATGCGCTCCCTAAGGGTAATAGCGAACTACCCACTCGGCTACACAGCCGGGCTTGGCCTGAGGCTGACCCTCCTTGCCCTGGCCTTCCACGACGACAGAAAAGACAGCTTCCCGGGTGTTGCCGATGTCCTTGAGCGATTGCAGGGTGAAGCGGGCGCGAATTTTGGAAGCTGAATGAACTGGCGCGGGAAAGCGCACCCGGTTCAAGCCGTAGTTCACGATCATGCCCACGCCGTCCTGAATCTGGAAGGCCTGCTTTGAGAGATAGCTGAGCAGGGAGAGAGTCAGAAATCCGTGGGCAATGGTGGCAGCGTAGGGTGATTCCCTTTGGGCGCGATCGGGATCAAGATGAATCCACTGGCGATCTTCGGTGGCTTCGGCAAATTGGCGGATGCGATCCTGAGTGATTTCAAACCAATCGGTGGTGGCGACTTCGCGTCCCACGAAATCGTTGAGGGCGTCGAGATTTTTGAAGGTTACGGGCGGCATGACGAATTCCTGTTCAGGTTCAGTTACCGAGACATCAATGCAAAAGCCCAGCGCCTGGGGGCGCGAATAAATTGCAGCTTACGGACTGCTAAAGCGGTTTCATCTACGTTGAAGCACGGTCGGTTGCAATGTTTCACGGTGAGGGAGTTCCAGTTTGTCAGTTGCTGGTTCTCAGTTCTCAGCTGCGCTCGAAAAGGCCGGCTGCACCCTGGCCCCCGCCTACGCACATGGTGACGACGCCGTAGCGCGAGTGGCGGCGTTTCATTTCGTTGGCCATCGTTCCCACCATGCGTGAGCCGGTCATGCCGAAAGGATGGCCGATGGAGATGGAGCCGCCATTCACGTTGAGTTTGTCCATGGGGATGCCAAGACGGTCGCGGCAATAGATGACCTGCACCGCGAAAGCTTCGTTGAGTTCCCAGAGATCGATGTCGTCAATTTTCAAGCCCTGGCGCTGCAACAGCCTGGGCACGGCGAAAACTGGCCCGATGCCCATTTCGTCGGGTTCGCAGCCGGCGACCTGGAAGCCGCGGAAAATCAAGGCGTAGGGAATGCCCAGCTGGTCGGCGCGTTGACGGGACATGAGGAGCGTCGCGGAAGCGCCGTCGGAGAGTTGAGAGGAGTTCCCTGCCGTCACCGAGCCTTGTCCGCTGTTGGGATCGAAGTGGGGCTTGAGCGCCAGCAATCCTTCGAGCGTGGTGTCGGGACGGTTACACTCGTCGCGGTCACAGCAGACTTCTTCGGTGCCGATAACTCCGCCGGTTTTCTTGTCGAGCACTGCTTTGGTAACTTTCATCGGAGCGATTTCGGCGGCAAAGAAGCCTTCCCGCTGGGCGCGGGCGGTGCGTTGCTGGCTGATCAGAGAATATTCATCCTGGGCCTGGCGGCTGATGTGGTAGCGCTTGGCCACGACCTCGGCGGTTTCTCCCATCACCATGTAGAGGCCGGGATATTCCTGCTTGACCGCCGGGCTGGGATCGTTATCGCGGACGATGAGGCTGATGGTTTCAACACCTCCTCCGATGGCGGCCTCGGCGCCCTCGGCCACAATCTGATGAGCAGCCATGGCAACGGCCTGCAGACCGGAAGAGCAGAAACGGTTCACCGTAATGGCAGCGGTGGAAGGCGGGAGGCCGGCGCGGAGCGCTGAAACGCGCGCGATGTTGTGGCCCTGCACGCCGTGGGGCTGGCCGCAGCCCAGAATCACGTCTTCGATTTCCGCGGGATCGAGTTGCGGAGTCTTGCGCAGGACATCCCTGATGCAATGGGCGGCCAGGTCTTCGGGCCGCGTCATGTTGAAGGAGCCGCGGAACGATTTGGCAAGGCCGGTGCGCGAACTGGCTACTACGACGGCTTCTCTCATTTGGTCGTTGGTCTGTGGTCGTTGGTCGTTGGCCGCAACTTATTGTTTGTCGTAATCGGCGAAGGTCCGGCCTTCGCTGGCCAATCTTTTTAACAGCGGCGCGGGCTCCCAGAGTTCGCCATGGATGCGCTGAAACTCGGTGATGCGATCGTAAACTTTTTTTAGTCCCACTGTGTCGGCGTACCACATGGGGCCGCCACGATAAGCTGGAAAGCCATAGCCGTTGATGTAGATGATGTCGATATCGACCGCGCGAGCCGCGTAGCCTTCTTCGAGAATGCGTGCGCCCTCGTTGACCAGGGCGTAGATGCAGCGATCGACGATCTCTTCGGCCGGAATCTGGCGCTGCTGGATGCCAGCTTCGGCGGACCACTTCTTCGTCAACAGGGCCACCTCGGGATCGGGCGAGGGGCGGCGGTTCTCGTCGTATTTGTACCAGCCAGCGCCGGTCTTCTGACCGAAGCGGCCCATCTCGCATAGATTGTCAGCCGCGAAGGCTTGCCGGACACCCGGTTTCTCCAGGTGGCGATATTCCTTGCGGATGCGCCAGCCCACGTCGAGTCCGGCCAGGTCGTTGGTGGCGAGCGGGCCCATGGCCATGCCGAAATCGTAGAGCGCCTTGTCCACTGCTTCCACGCTGGCGCCCTCTTCCACCAGGAAAACCGCTTCGCGGACGTAGGGATGGAACATGCGATTGCCCACGAAGCCGCGGCAGTTACCGACCAGCACGCCAATCTTTCCCAGTTTTTTCGCAAGCTGCATGCAGGTGGCGATTGCTTCTTTGCTGCTGGCTTTGCCACGGACGATTTCGAGGAGGCGCATGACATTGGCCGGGCTGAAGAAATGTGTGCCAATGACCGACGCTGGCCGCGAGGTGGCGGAGGCGATCAGGTCGATGTCCAGCGTCGAAGTGTTGCTGGCAAGAATCGCTCCCGGCTTGCAGACGCGATCGAGTTCAACGAAGACTTCCTTCTTCAGCGCCATGCCTTCGAAGACAGCTTCGATGACGATGTCGGCCTGGGCGAAATCGCTGTAATCCAGGGTGGGCTGGATCAGTTTCAGGCGCTCGTCCACCACTGCCTGGGTGAAGCGTCCGCGCTGCACGGAGACGGCATAGTTCTTGCGAATGTTGGCCACTCCGCGGTCGAGGGCGGCCTGATCGGCTTCCTTGAGCACGACCGGGATTCCGGCGTTGGCAAATACCATGGCGATGCCGCCGCCCATGGTTCCGGCGCCAACCACCGCAGCGGAGTTGATGGGGATGACGGGCGTTTCCTTCGGGATATCGGGGACTTTGGCCACTTCACGCTCGCCGAAAAATACGTGAATGAGCGCCTTCGACTGGTCGGAGTAGAGGCAGTCGATGAACAACCTGGCTTCAACCTCGCATCCCTCCTCGAAAGGCAGCGTGGTGGCGGCTTCGATGGCATCGATGGCGGCCAGGGGAGCGATCAGGTTGCGTTGCTTCTTGCGCGCGGTGTCGCGGGCGGCGGCAAGGATCGGAGCATTTTGCTCGGGTGTGCCCAGTTTCTGATTGCGTTCGCGAGTTTTGGGAGCGGGCTTTCCTACGATCTCTCGCGCGAAGGCTACAGCGCCTTGCAGCAGATCACCGTCGATCAATCGATCCACGATGCCGGCCTTCAGCGCATCCGGCGCTTTGACCGGATTGCCGTCGGTGCACATCTCAACCGCTTTGGCGACGCCGGCGAGGCGCGGCAGGCGTTGCGTGCCTCCGGCTCCCGGAATGAGGCCAAGTTTCACTTCCGGCTGTCCGACTTGCGCGCCGGGGACCGCGACGCGGTAGTGGCCGGACATAGCCACTTCCAGGCCGCCGCCGAAGGCGGTGCCGTGAATTGCCATCACCACGGGCTTGGAGCAGTCTTCTATTTTCAGCAAAAGCGGGAGCAAGCCGGGACCGGTTTTTGCCTTGCCCGAAGTCATTTTCGTAAATTCTTTGATGTCGGCGCCAGCGATGAAAGTGCGGCCGGCTCCGATCACGACCGCTGCCGTTACGGCGCTATCCTGGTTGATCTGATCGATGGCTGCGGAGATTCCTTCCGGCACGCCGGGGCTGATGGCATTTACCGGCGGATTATTGATGGTGATGATGGCGATGTCGCCGTCTTTGGTGAGTTGGATCAGGTCGCCCATTGAGAAGCTTGACCTCCAGGAGGACGGTTAGATTGTAGCTGCGATCCGGCATTCGAAGGAGGCGATGAGCCCGCGCTTTCGGAGCGAATCAATTTTTCCATTCTCGCATAGGTTCATCGCCCGATAGGGGGTCCTTCGACTGCGTGGCTGCTTCGCAAGGAGAAGCAGCCACTCCGCTCAGGATGACAGGGCGAAGAAGGTGGTGATACCTTCTTCATTTCCGCTATGGCAAGTACCTCTTCGAAGCTGTCCGCTGCACACCAGGACCAGCAATCTTTTTTTGCCCAGGGTATGGCAATCGTCCTGGTCATTGCCGCGGCCAAACTGCTCTTTCATTGTTACTTCAACAATCGTTATGGCTACTTCCGCGACGAGTTTGATTACATGGCTTGCGGAAATCACCTTGCCTGGGGATATGTGGATCAGCCGCCGCTGATTCCCTTCCTGATTCATGTTTGCCGCGCGGTGCTGGGAGACTCGCTGCGCAGCATACGTTTTATCCCGGCGCTGGCCTCTTCCCTTCTGGTGGTGCAAACGGCGGTGCTGGCGCGCGAATTTGGCGGGCGGCGATTCGCGCTTCTGCTCAGCGCGGTGACGGCCGTGGTGGCGCCGCAGTACCTGTCCAATGGCAGCTTGCTGGGGACGAACTGTCTTGAACCCAATTTGTGGATGGGTTGCGCCTATTTCGCGATTCTTGCCATCAAGCGCAACGATCCTCGCTACTGGCTGTGGTTCGGCGTGGTCGCGGGTCTGGGCTTGGAGGAGAAGTATTCGATCGCGCTGTTCGGCCTTGGCATCGTGGCCGGCCTGCTGCTCACCGAGCAACGCCGAGTGTTCGCCGACAAATGGATCTGGCTGGGCGGAGTGGCTGCGTTCCTGATCTTCCTGCCCAATTTGCTCTGGAATATTCACTACGACTGGCCCTTTGTACAGTTGATGCGAGGCATCAGGGCTGAGGGTCGCGATGTGGTGCTGCCGCTGCTGCCGTACTTCTTTCAGCAGACGCTGCTGGTACTTCCTTTAACCGCACCCATCTGGATCACCGGGCTGATTGCACTCTTTTTTTCGCGACAGTTGAAGATCTACCGCGTGCTCGCCTGGAGTTATGTGGTCTGCTTTAGCGTCTTTTTCGTTCTTCATGGAAAGAGTTACTATCTGGCCCCCATCTATCCCATGCTCCTGGCGGCGGGAGCGGTGACCATCGAGAACGCAATCGAACGGCCGCGCCTGGCCTGGATGAAGCCGGTGATCGTGGTGCTGCTGCTGGCCGCCGGAGTTCACCTGGCCCCGGTGGTGGTGCCGGTGCTGTCTCCGGAGCGATTCATTGCCTACATGAAATATTTGCCGATGAAATTGCCGGTGATGGAACACGGTCACGAGCGTTCACCCTTGCCGCAGTGGTACTCCGACCAGTTCGGATGGGAAGAGATCGTGGCTGAAACCGCGCAGGCCTGGAACCGGCTGAGCCCAGGCGAACGCGGGGATTGCGGCATCTTTGCCCAGGATTACGGCCAGGCAGGCGCCATCGATTTCCTGGGCCGCCGATATGGCTTGCCTCCCGCCCTGAGCGGACATCAAACCTACTTCCTGTGGGGGCCGCGAGGGTATTCAGGGAATTGCATGATCGTGCTCGATGACAACAAAGAAACACTTGATCAGCTATGGGACAACGTCGAGTACGTGGGCACGTCGGCCGACAATCGTTATGCTCTGGAAAAAAACATCGATGTCTTCATCTGCAAGGGGGCGAAATTCGGTACGCTGGCGCAGCTCTGGCCGAAGCTGAAGCGCTGGCGCTGAGGTAAACCTGCGCCGTATTCGTGGACCGTGACGGCCGATCCTCCAGTTACAATAGTCAGTTCGAGTTCATGAGTGTTTCTGGCATCCGGCCCGCTTTGTTTCTCCAAAAAACGGAGATTCGAGAGGTCGGGCACCCAGATGAGGGATCGATCATGTCATCCAGCAGCCCTGCGGGGCCGAAAGCTGTTTCCGCCGATATACCCGCTGTCCCCCTGACCATTGAGGGCTACAGCGTTCTGCATCAGATGATGCGAGTTCGCTGGGCGGCGTGGCGCCAACTCGCGGCATCGGAGAAGAGCGCGATCATCGATGAGGCCGGGGGCGTTCTGGCTGGGATGGAGCAGAATTCCGCCGGGCCCTCCGCGCTGTTTTCCTTGCTGGGACACAAGGCCGATCTCATGCTGGTGCATTTCCGGCGCTCGTTTGACGAACTGAATTCGACGGAGTTGCAACTGGCGCAACTTCGGCTGGCTGATTTCCTGGAGCCTGCTACTTCCTACCTTTCAATCATCGAGCTGGGGCTGTACGAATCCACGATCAAGGCTTATCGGGATTTGAAGGACCGTGGCATCGAAGCGCACACGGAAGAGTGGAGGCGGGAGATCGCAGAGGTGCTGGCGCGGCAGAAGGAGGCCATGCATCCGCGGTTGTTTCCGGAGATGCCGCAACACCGCTACGTTTCGTTTTATCCCATGGACCGGCGACGGGGCGAAGCGAAGAACTGGTATAGCTTGCCCATTGAAGAACGGGCGCGGCAGATGAACGAGCATGGATTGATTGGAAGGCGCTATGCCGGAGAAGTGCGGCAGATCATTACCGGGTCGATTGGCTTCGACGACTGGGAGTGGGGCGTGGACCTGTTCGCAAATGATCCGCTGGTGTTCAAGAAGCTGATCTACGAAATGCGATTTGATGAGGTGAGCGCGGTGTATGCGCTGTTTGGGCAGTTCTATCTGGGTATCCGCGTTCCGGCGGCGGGGTTGGGCAAGCTGTTGAGCGGAGTGTTGCCGGCATAGAAAAGCCTTTTACCGCAAAGGACGCGAAGGAAGACGCAAAGACCGCAAAGAAGATCAATTCCACCGGGAGCACACATGGCAACCCTTGGCCTGATTGAGTACAAAGATGCGAGTCCGGAAGTGCGGGCGGTTTATGACGACATCATGGCGACCCGCAAAACGGACTGGATCAATAATTTCTGGAAGGCGATCGCTCATGATCCGGCAACCCTGAAGCGCACATGGGATGACATCAAGCAGATCATGGGACCGGGGGCGATCGATCCGCTGACCAAGGAGTTGATTTATCTCGCAGTGAGCGTCAGCAATCAATGCAGCTATTGCATTGCATCGCATACCGCCGGGGCGCGCGGCAAAGGCATGACGGACGCCATGTTCAAGGAACTGATGGCAGTGGTCGGCATGGCGAACGAGAGTAACCGGCTGGTGGCGGGATATCAGGTCGAGATTGACGACAGGTTCAAGGTCTAGGTCCACGGAGAGCCTATGGCGCACGAATTGACGACCTCTTATCTGCGGGATTCCCTTTCCCTGTTCCGTTACTACAAAAAGCTGACCGAGCGCGCCCTGGAGCAAGTTAGCGATGAGCAACTAACTGCCGCTCTTGACGGCGAAATGAACTCCATCGCAATTATCGTCAAGCATCTCGTGGGAAATATGCGGTCGCGCTGGAGCGACTTCCTGAACAGTGACGGCGAAAAAGCCGACCGCAAGCGCGACACCGAGTTTGAGGAACCGCCGGCCACCCGGGTGGCGCTGATGGAACTGTGGGAGGAAGGGTGGATGTACGTGTTCACGGCGCTCGAAGCTTTGTCGGACGCGGACATTGAGCGCACGGTCATGATCCGCGGGGAGCCGCACTCGGTGATGCAGGCCATCAACCGTCAGATTGCGCATTACTCTTATCATTGCGGGCAGATCGTGTTCCTGGCGAAGCATCTGCAATCCAGGCAATGGAAGGCGCTGACGGTGCCGCGGGGCAAGTCGGAAGAATTCAATCAAAAAGTGGTGGCTAAGGAAATCAGCCAGCGCTAGGAAAGGCCGGACTTCGGGCGTCAGACCTCGGACTGGCTTCGCCCGCCATCCCGGTTTCTTCCGTGGGCTTATCGTCCACGCCGTGCGAGGGCGGGACGTCCTCGCGACAGCCGGCAAGATGCCGGCGCTACGGTCGGGGCTTTTTTCTGGATTTGGGGAATTTGTGCTCGTGCAGCTTCAAGTCGGCCTTGCGGCCGCGGAAGGTGACCCCTTCGGCCTCCAGGCGAAAGCGCTGTTCGAAGGCGTAGTCTCCGCGGAGTTTTATGGCGCCTCCTGCCCCTAGCACACGTTGCCACGGCAGGCCCACAGCACCGCGCAGGGCCGCGACCACCTGGCGGGCCGCGCCGGGAAAACCGGCGGCCTTCGCGACGGCTCCGTAGGTGGAGACTTTGCCGCGGGGAATGGCGCGGATGGTAGTGATGATTCTGTCGCGCATGCTGGGTTTCCGGGAGGGCATGATGCTCATCGACTAATCTGGTCAATCTACCGCAGCGGCTTCAAGGCACTCAATGGCTGCGTCGTGGGTCATTTGGAGACCATGAACCACGAAGGACACGAAGGTACACGAAGGAAACCCTCGATAACAACGCCTTCGTGATGCTTCGTGTCCTTCGTGGTTTATGTACTTGCCGTGTCATAGCGCGAAAACTCTTGCCTTGGGCAGGCAAGATGCCCGCGCGACAGCCGGCGGGACGCCGGCGCTACACAAATCACAGCGCGATCCAGCCGATGCGGATCAGCCACAGGGAGCCGGTTGAGATCAGGAGCCAGAGGATCACGCCCAGCAGCATGGGGCGATGTCCTACTTTCTTCAGGGTGGCGACTGAAATACCACTGCCGATCAGATAAAGGGTGGCGGTGAGTCCGATTTTCGCGGCGTGGGAAAGAAGACGATACGCCGGCGCTCCGGCAGGCAGGTAGGTGTTGCAGACGGCGGCCAGTGCGAACAGGGCGATGAACCAGGGCCATTGGATTTTTGCCCTGGAATGCTTGATCAAGGCGGCACCCAGCGACATGGGGACGATCCACAAGGCGCGGGCCAGCTTTACGGTCGTGCCCACCGCCAACGCGACGGCTCCGTACTTGGCCGCGGCGCCTACCACTGAACTGGTGTCATGAATGGCCAGCGCGGCCCAGAGGCCAAACTGGGTTTGACTGAGATGCAAGGCGGCACCAATGGCGGGGAAGGTGAGCAGGGCAACCGAGTTGAGCACGAACACCGTGCCCAGCGAGATGGCCATCTGCTCGTCGCTGGCGCCGGTGATGGGCCCAACCGCGGCGATGGCGCTGCCCCCGCAAATGGCTGTGCCAGTTGAAATCAGGAAAGCCGGGGTGCGCTGCATTTTGAGCATCGCACCCAGAGTCATGCCAACCACCATGGTGAAGCTGATGCCGAAAACCGTGTAAACGAAGCCACTGCGTCCAGCGCGGAGCACGTCGTGCAGGTTCATGCCAAAGCCGAGTCCAACCACGGAAGCCTGCAGCAGGTAGCGGGAGAGCTTTTTTGCGCTCTTGTCGAAGGGGTGGGGGAAGGCAAAGCCGAAGACCAGTCCCAAAGCGAGCGCCACCGGCGGCGAGACAAATCCGCTGGCGGCAATCGCAAGGCCCAGGAGAAATACAACTTTAGCGATCATGCGACGGGCGTGAATTCAATAGCGGAAGAAGACCCAAGGTCCCTCGACTTGCCTGACCACGCGAGCGCGGCCTGGGCTGCGCCCGGGATGATAATCCAGAGCTATGGGTTATTACGCAGCCGCGCCTTTTCCGAAGGATGCGATGGCCTTTTCCTCGCTGTCGTACACTTCAAAGACGGTCAACAACTTGGTGACTTGCAGCAGATCGCCGACGCGCTGGGTGAGGTTAGCCAACTTTACCGCCCCTCCCGCATTGTGCGCCGTGGTGTAGAGCGCCACCAGCGTTCCCAACCCGCCGCTGTCGATGTACGTGATGCTGCCCAGATTCAACACAATCTGGGTGCTTTCGCCGATCAGTTTCTTGAGGGTATCTCGAAGCAACGCCGATTCTTCGCCAAACACGATCCGGCCGTTGCAATCCACGACGGTCACGCCGTTCGAGACCCGGGTATTAAGTTTCAACTGCATGGGACCTCCTGGTCTGGCCTGAGCCGACCCAGCCCAAAAGCCTATCCCTTGGGCGGGTTCTTCGCAAGGGGCCATTTTAGAGTCGGTCAATTTTTCGTTTCCGGCAGGAGCAAAAGCAAAAGCTGTAACCACCAAGGACACGAAGGTACACGAAGGAAAGACGCTGGCTTGGCAAATCGGGGTGGCATCTCGCGACCGCGAAGCATCACGTATAATTGAATGTTCTCCTCGCCATGAGCTATCAGGTCTTAGCCCGCAAGTATCGTCCGCAGAAATTCTCCGAGGTAATCGGACAGGAGCATGTTACCCGCACCCTGAAGAATGCCCTGGAGCAGGGGCGGACGGCGCACGGGTACATTTTCAGCGGGCATCGCGGGATCGGCAAGACCACGGTGGCGCGCATCCTGGCCATGGCGCTGAATTGCCGGTCGTCGGACAAACCGGTGGCGGAGCCCTGCGGAGTCTGCGAGTCGTGCACCGAAATCCGGGCGGGAAATTCGGTGGACGTGATCGAGATTGACGCGGCCACCAATCGCGGCATCGATGAGATTCGCGAGTTGCGCGAAGGCACGCGATACCGTCCGGCGCGGGACCGTTTCAAGATCTATATTCTCGACGAAGCGCACCAGATCACGGATGCGGCTTTCAACGCGCTGCTGAAGACCCTGGAGGAGCCCCCGGGGCACGTGGTCTTCATGCTGGCCACGACCCAGCCCGAGGACATCCCGCAGACCATTCGATCGCGCTGCCAGCATTTCAGCTTTCGTGCTGTGGGCTTTGAAGAAATCCTCAACCAGCTTAAAGACCTGTCGGGGCGGGAAAATATCGAGGCCGATGAAGACGCGCTGGCTTTGCTGGCGGAGGCGGGCGACGGTTCGATGCGGGATGCGCTTTCCATTCTCGATCAGGCCATTGCTTCTTCCACCGGTCGGCTGACGGCCGAGCAGGTGCGGAACCTGGTGGGCGCTGCGCCGTCGGGCGTGCTGGAAGAGGTCATGCAGGCGGTGGCCCAGGGATCGAGTGAAACCGTGTTGCGGCTGGTGGACCGGCTGATCAGCGAGGGCCACAGCCCCACTCACTTCGCCCGGCAGATGGTCCGCTTCCTGCGCAATACGGTGGTGGCGAGGATCGCGGGAGCGGACTCTTCCCTGCTGCAGATATCAAGCGACGAGCGCAATCGCGTGGCCCGCATCGCGGCCCTTTTTGAGGAAGAAGACCTGGCGCGGCATCTGCAGATCATGCTGCGCACGCACGGCGAACTCGGGTACCGGCAGGAACAGCGCTTTCATCTGGAGTTGGGCCTGCTGAAGATGGCGCACGCCCAGCGCTTGTTGCCGATCGAGCAATTGCTCAGCGAAACGGCGGGTACGGCTTCGCCGCGGCCGTTGGGCAAACCGTCGGTGGTGCCGGACATCAAACGACCTGAAGCGCAGCAGGCGGCGCGCTCGACCAATGTTTCGCCGTTCGCGGCGGACTCGGCGCGCAAGAGCGGATCGAAGCCGGAGCTCTCCGCGGAGAGCGCTCCGCTGTCGGGGGTGCGCGCGGTCGCGGGTGGCGCGGCGGCGAGCGTGGTGATGGGATCGGCGGCACCGGCCGTGGCCGTCCAGCAGGCAACGGAGACGTCTCCTGAAGTGCCGTCTCCTGTAATACAGAAGGCTCCGGAAGAGCGTCCAAGCGATTTGCGCGATGCCGTGCTGAATGCGTTAAACGGCGCGGGGCAGCGCATCCTGGTCAACCTGCTCGACGCCGGCGAGTGGCAGGTGGAAGGCAATGAGGTAGTGATCAAGGTGGCATCATCGGCGGCAGTGATTGAGATGTCGCTGGGCGCGGATGCTAAGCGGCTGATGATTGCCACGGCCAGCGGAGCGTTGGGACGGGCAATGAAAGTGCGCGTGGTGCCGGGCGGAACGGTTCAGACTGGCCCGCGTCCGGCATCAACCAATGGCGGCGGCCGCGGCCGCGCGGAGCAGGATCCGGTGGTGCAGCGCATGAAAGAGAAGTTCGGGGCGGAAATTCGAACGATCATCGATTACAAGGACAAGCGCTAGCTTGCAGCTCGCGGAGAGCGCCGAGAAAGCCGGGGACAGGAGCCATGGGCGGATTCAACCTGCAAGAGCTGATGTCGCAGGCCAAACAGCAATACGAAAGCCTGCAGAAGAAGATGCAGGAAACCGTGGTCGAGGGCTCGGCTGGCGGCGGCACGGTAACGGTGAAGATGGACGGCAGCAAGCAGGTGCTGAACATCAAGATCGATCCCGAGGCAGTGAAGTCGGGCGATCTGGAGATGCTGCAGGACCTGATTACCGCGGCCATCAACGGCGCAGGCCGCAAGGTGGATGAAGCCATGCAGTCCACCATGGGCGGGATGCTGGGCGGAATGGGAATCCCGGGATTGTAGATTTACGGATTGATGATTTTAGAATTGGAAGTCAAAATCTTCAGACCAATCATCTACCCTTAACTGAGCTCTGATTTTCCTGAATAAATCATGTCTAAATTTGCGGAGCCGATGGCGCGGCTGATCGATTCGCTGAAGAAACTGCCGGGCATTGGGAGCAAGAGCGCGCAGCGGCTGGCCTTTCATATCCTTCGCTCTTCCGATGAAGATGCGGAAGGACTGGCGGCCGCGGTGCGCGATGTGAAGGCCAACCTGCGGCTGTGCTCCATCTGCAATAACATTACGGATGTCGATCCCTGCGTGTACTGCAGCAGCGCGACCCGCAATCAGCGGATGGTGTGCGTGGTGGAAGAACCCACCAACATCGGCGCCATCGAGAAGACCAAGCACTTCAACGGCGTTTATCACGTGCTGCATGGGTCGATTTCGCCCTTGCATGGCGTGGGACCGGACCAGTTACGCATTTCGAACCTGATGCGGCGGGTGGAAGACGGGCAGGTCGATGAAGTGATCCTGGCCACCAATCCGACGATCGAGGGCGAGGCAACCGCGACTTATCTTTTCGGGCAACTGCGGCGCGCGGGACTCAAAGTAACGCGGATCGCGATGGGCATTCCTGTGGGCAGCGACATCGAATATGCCGACGAAATCACCATGCTGAAGGCGATGGAAGGGCGTCGGGAGCTGTAGGGCTGTGAGTCTGCCGCCTAACGCGCCCGCGTAGGCCCGGACGCCCCCGTCCGGGCGGACGAGGCGTCCGCCCCTACGTGGTTCGTGGCAGGTTTTGTTCCCAGTTGAGAAAGTCTTTTCCCTCAGGGCTGTCCGGCGCGCTGCAAGCCCGAATATTTGTATATCAGCATCCTGATATATCAACAACTTACAGCTATTTTCCAAAGCATAGGGTCAGGTTCAGGTTGGCATGGCGCTTGCACTAGGTAAGGCATGTTCCTCCCGTCTCCGTTTATTTTTGGCTGGCACGAGATAGCAGTGACATTTCTGGTCAAACTGACCAGGGAACGCTTGTTGCCAGTTCGCGCCGCGTGGTGATGTGACCGCATCTCATCTCGACTCGACGCTACTCGAAACCGGGCCAACCAGCCCGGTTTTGTTTTTGGGCGTCGGGCGCCGGACCTCAGACCTCAGGCTTAAGGCTTCCGGCCCTTGGACTGACTTGGTAGCCGCAAATGCCTTTTGTCGTGCTTTGCTCGACTGGACAGCCGAGGGCGGCTGTCCCCACGTGATTCCCAGGTGATTCGCTTCACTACGTGGTGGGTGGTGACTCCAGCGAAGCTGCTTCCAGGAAATGGTTTTGCTCTTCATGGGTAGGCTCCACGCCTGTGGGCCAGGCGCCGCCGTTGTATTGCTGCATGCGGTTTTTCCACTTGAGAAATTCCGTGATGGTTTGGGGCTCGATGCGTATTTCCACGCGGCGCAGGCTGGCCAGCAGCAGATTCATCTCGTAGGCCAGGCCGGACGGGGTGCGCAGGTCGCGGGCGGAGCTGCGCAGGAGTTCGACTTTGCCCTTGCGCAATTCCAGAAGGCCCCAGCCTGGGGGCAGCTCTTTGAGTTGGAGCAATGCCGGAGGGGTGAGATAGAAACGTTCGCAACCCAGTCCCAGCTCCTGCTTTTGCCGGAAGGGCTTGTCGCGGTCGGCTAAAAAGTCGGCGCGGGATATCTTGCACTCGATCAGGACGGAATGGGAGGCACGCTTCCATCCGATGGCGTCCGGCATTTCTCCACTGACACAAGCCTGCTCGGAGAGAACCACGCCGCAGCGATAAGCGCGCAGCCACTCCACAGCTTTTGCGACCAGTTGCGGATGAGTCATGCCGTATCTGTACGCGGTGGATGAGGAAGATGGAAGTGACTGAGTAGCTTCTAGCTGCTGGCTGCTAGCTGCTCGTTGGTTTCCGGTTTCTGGTTTCTGGCTTTCTGATTGTTGGCTTTGGGTTTGATGCTTTTATTGGTTTGATCATTACCGGGCGGCGATAGACGATTTCGAGCAGGTGGCGGGCGGCGGCGATTACTTCGGCCTGGTCATCGCGGGAAGAATAGCCCTGGGCTGCGATCAGCAGGACTTGGTTTTTGTGGCCATCATTTCGGCTCACGACTTGCAGGCGCTGGACGCGGTGATCGCGGTGGGTATCGAAGGCGCTGGCCAGGCGAAGAATGGCCGCCAGTCTCGTTATGTCCTGCCTTTGTCCGAGAAGCATGCCACGGAGCGGCTGCTGCCCGGCGCGAGGCAGAGCGCCGCGATGATAGCGGGCAACGATGCCCGCGGTGAGCAAATCGCTGGCGCTGCAGCCCAGCGGAGGCGGAAGGCGGCGGATCATCTGATAAGAGGCTTTGTGGTGGCCCTTTTCATCTTTGGATCTGCCTACGTCATGCAAGAGCGCGGCGGCCTGCACAATGGCGCGCTCCCCAGCCGCGGACCTTGACGCTTTGCCGATCGCCGCCAATCCGTCATAGAGCTGGAGTGTAAGCCGGGTCACGTGCCGCGAGTGCTCGAAGTCAGGGTCAAGGGACGAGGCCCAAAGCGTCAGGCGAAGCAGGGCAGCGGATTTGGTTTGTTCTCGGTCGGGGAGCTGGCTGCGCCAAATCTGCCAGAGCGAGCCTTCATTTTTTTCCGACATTTTCTCGCGGTAAGCGTTGATTCTCTGG
This sequence comes from Terriglobia bacterium, assembly GCA_963757835.1. Classification (GTDB taxonomy): domain Bacteria; phylum Acidobacteriota; class Terriglobia; order Terriglobales; family Acidobacteriaceae; genus JAIQFF01. The sequence continues at coordinate 130,324 of CAVWSP010000002.1, forward strand.
GCGCGCTCCTGCTGAATTCTGTTTTGCCAGCGGGTGCGGGAATCGTCATCGGGGAAGACGTTGGCGCGCACCGCGGCGGGCCATAGAACGTCGAGGTCGTGAATCTCGCCCAGCACGTCCTGCATGTGCTTGAGATCGTCACTCCAGGCGGCGTGCTGCTCGGGCAGGAAGTTTTCGACGATGTAGCGAAAGCGCTTGATGCCGATGCGAAGGCGGTGAAATGCCGCCGGGGAGCCGCTGCGCAGAGCCTGGCGATGCAGCCGGTGGGCCTCGGTCCAGCGCTCGAGCGCGAGATGGCGGAAGACCAGGCTGCCCGGGCGAAACCTCGCCATGCGGCGGGGAAGCGAACGTCCCCAGGCCCGCCACTGTTTGCGGTCGAATTCCGAGAGTGCCTGCATTGCGTCCTGTTGCAATTGCGGCTCGCGGGCGGCGATGGATTGCAGCAGCGGTCCGGTTACGGGATCGTCCGGCGTGTCCAGGAGGTGGACCCACTCCTGCATGACATGCACGTCGCGCAATTCTCCCAGGCGGCCGAACAGCCGTTTGCCTGCTTTCTTCATGTTCTTCCAGGCTGGATCAGGATCGATGACAGCTATGCCGTCAGCCATGGAACGACAGCGCCGGAGGGCCACCCGCAGGTCGTGCACGGGGTCGGGCGCGAAGCTGAGACCGGCCCGATCGCATTCTTCAAGGACGCGCTGCATCCAGAAAGCGAGGCCGGATTTCTTTTTGGCGGGTTTTGTCGGCATGGCAAAGGGATGTTCGATCAGGCTGTAATACGGCCCGTCATTCCATGAAATGTTTCTTTCGCCCCTTCGGGGCTGGGTCATTTTCCCGCTTTTACCTGGGGCTTGCGCCCCGGGCTTTAGTCTGGCGCCGCTTTGCGGCTGGTTTGCAGCTTGGTGGGAGCCCGATTTCTGTAATGAACCAGCTCCCTCCGGCAAAGGATCTAACGGAAGGCCAATTCGCGGTATTACCTCCGTAATGTGTATCTTCTCACGGTTTCGCATTACCCTTAGCCGGTACAAGAAGCCCTTTAAGAGGAGCTGCGTATCTCAACCGCAGACACAAGCAAAGACAGCAGGATCGCGTCCGCCCGGGCGTTTGTCCACAGTCTGAACATATTGGTGAAGTACGTCCGCCTCTATGGACTCGACCACAAACGCACTGAAGGCCAGTTCACGTCCACGTGGAAAGAACTGCAGGACGGCCTGCCCAAGGGAGCGGACGGGGCGTTTCTGCTCGGCGTCTCGGAAAACAAGCTGCTACTGGACGGAATTCCCCTGGAGACGGGCCAGGCGGAGCGCAGCTTCGCGCAATTGCTGACCACGGCGGGTCTGGCCAGTATTCATTTTTCAAACCAGGTCACCAAAGACGAATTTATCCAGCTGGTGCGGGCCTTCGCCATGGGCGGAGCACGGGCGCAGGATGTAGTCAAAGAAATCAAGAGCACCTTCGGGGACAGCAAGACGGCCTCGATCCGGATCAACGAAGTAAGGTTTGTTGCTGCCGATCCTTCGACGGGCGAGATCAGCATTGCCGCCCAGATCGCAGCCCAGACCCTGGGACCGGAATTCAAGCAGTGGCTTAACGATCCGCAGAAGCTCCTGCAGTTGATTGCCGCTGCGGAAGGCGCGAAGAGCGGGGGTGTCACCGGGGGCGCTCCGGTGGGCAGCGTGCCGAATGTCGGCCCTGCGGTGGAGGGGCAGGCCCCAGCCACGGGGGGCGGAACCTGGGCGGGCGGCGTGGTGCCCTTGCAGGAAGAAGAAGTCATCCAGACCATCCGCCTGCTGACGCGATTTGGGGAAGTAGGTGGCGATCCCAATGCCGATACCACGGCCCTGCAGAAAGAACTGACCGAGGTTGACCCCAATACCAAGGTCAACCTGCAGCAACTGCTGGGGAGCCTGGCTTCCCAGGTCAATGTCAATGCGGAGCAGTCGGACAACACTCCGCTGCTGATGAAAGCGGCCGAGCATATGGCGATTCGTTTCGCCCTGGAACGCTTCCAGAAGGGCGAAGTCAAGGTCAACGCCGTGCACCAGATGATGGAGCACATGAGCCGGCAGATGGACACCTTGCGCCAGATCCTCAAGCTTCAGGAAGACAAGATGAGCAAGGCCGGCATCCTGGTGGAGTCGCATGCCGACATCCTGGACCGGATGTTCTGGGCGGAAGTGCCGGAGGCGGGCAAGAAGAGCGTGCTGCTGTCGCATGAGGCGCCCTGCGTGCCGCCGCGCAACGTACGCCAGTTTGTCGAAATCCTGCTGGACCGGGGCGACAAGGAAAGTGCGGTTGCCATTCTGCAAAATTACCTGAACTGCCTGGAGGCGAAAGACATCGAGCCGCGGCGCAAGATCGCCACCGGCGTCAGCCAACTGGCTGACCTGTTCGCGGCCGGCGGCGGGGAATTGATGGCGGCATCCATCCGAAAGATCGGCGACCTGATGGGCAGGGAATCGGATCCCGACCTGCAAAGCATGCTCAGCGCGGCCTTTGTGCGCCTCAGTACTGAAGCCAGCACCAACAAGCAATTTGGGGCGCTGAATGAACTTTGCGTCGCGATGGAAAACATAGCCAAGCAGCGGCCGGTGCTGGCCACCGAACTGCGCCCTCGAATCGGCGTGGAAAACCGTTTGCCCGAATTCATCGAAGAAGCGATGTACCTGCCTCAGCTTCCAGCCGACCTACTGCAGGTTTTGCGGCGGACCTCGGGAGCAGCAGTGGAACATCTGTCAGAGCGGTTTTTCCGCTGCATGCGGCGGGAAGAGTGTGACCGCATCATCGACATTGTGAAGGAACTGGGAGCGCCCGCCCAGCAACAGTTGCGCGAGATGCTGCGCATGGGACAGCCCCGCCAGGCCGCTTCGGTGGTTGGCCTTTTAAGCCGTCTGGATGTGCCTACATTGCTGGAGCTGCTGCCGACGCGCCTGCCGGAGTGGAACCGTTTCTATCACGACGTGGTGGTGCGGCAGGTGGCCTACGGCGCGGCCCATGATCGCGGGCGCTCCCTGCTGGAGCTGCTGGAAATTCTGGATTCGCTGGTCCTGCCCCAGGCAATTGACGAAATCGGCATGAGCGGCGATCGCAGTGCGGTTCCGCCCCTGATCGTCATGGCGGAAGCGGGCGAAGCGCAAGGGCGCTCCGCGCTGCTGCAACTGAAGGCGGTCGAGTCGCTGGGCCGCTTGCGGGAAAATGATGCCGTGCCGGTGCTGCGCGGCCTGCTGGAAGCGAAAAAGATGTGGAGATGGAGCCATCACCGGGAATTGCGGATTGCCGCAGCCCAGGCGCTGGTCAAAATCGATCCGCGTTACGGCAGCCAGGTCATGGCGGAAAGCGGGCTGGAGCCCGGAGAGCTGGCGATCGCGCCCCTGGATTCAGCGCCGGCTTGCCCGTGGGTACGGCAGCGCCGATACGAGCGCATTGTGCTGCGCCGGACGCTGCATGCCACCATCAGCAGTTCGTGGGGAAAATCCAGCATTCTGATCCGTGAATTGAGCCTGGGTGGGGGCATGGGCACCAAAGAGGACAATCTCCGCGTGGGCTCGGAAGCCAACATCGACATTGCCACCGGCGGCCGCCACATTCGCGGGCAGGTATTGTTGCGGCGCGCGCGGGTGAACGAAGTTGGATTTGAGATTGTAAACACCGACCTGGAGAGCCGCTTCCGGCTGCGCCGTATTCTGATGGATTCTCTGGAACACTCGCCCGGAACCCGCGAAGGCGATTGGGACGGGGAGCGTAAGGCGCAACTGACGTAGTTCTGATTTCACCCTGAAAAAACTCACCCTAAAAAACTTACCCCACCCATTTCGCAAAGTGCGAGAAATGGATGGGGCACCTTTGTTTTTCTTTATACCTAAAACCTATTACTTTACCTTGGCGAAAATAATAACCAGGGTGTAGAGCGCCAGGGACTCGATCAGGGCCAGACCGAGAATGAGGGCGAACTGGATGCCGGAGCGGGCTGCAGGATTGCGACCCAGAGCCTCGGCCGCAGCGGCCGTGGCCCGACCTTGTGCCAGTCCACAGACGGCGGAGGCGATCGCCATGGAAAATCCAGCGGCGATGGCGACCCAGTTGACCGCGCTGGCCGCTTCTCCGCCTTGCGCGAACACCGGCACGGCCAGAAACATAAAGGCCAATGCCATGAACAAATAGCTCAATAATCTACGCATCGTGTTTTTCTCCTCGAATGAATTACCGTCAGTAGGTGGTTGACGTCCGTTAATAGTGCAGACGCCCTCACGCTGAACGGCGGTTTCCAGTTTCCAGTTTCTGGTTTCCCGTTGCTGGAAATCCGAAACTCGACACTTGAAACTTCTTAATATTCTGAACGGCTGTTGCCAGTTGCCGGTTCCCGGTTGTCAGTTGAAGTTGGGGGAAACCAGAAACTCGAAACTGGAAACAGTTCTTAGTGCTCTTCCGCGACCGCTCCCGACAAGTACACCATGGTCAAGAGGACAAAGATATAGGTCTGCAGCAGCGATACTCCGATATGAAGGCCCAAAAAGATAATCGGAACGCCGATCGGAACCAGGGAGAAGAACACCATGGTCACCATGTCGCCGGCGAACATGTTGGCGTAGAGACGGACCGTCAGCGAAAGCATGCGGGCGAGATGGCTGATGATCTCGATGGGGATCATGATGATGGCCAGCGCCCACATTGGCCCGACGAACTGCTTCAGGTAGGCGATGCCGTGGTGTTTGAAGCCCTGGGCCTGGTAGTACACGAAGGCGCAGACGGCGCATCCCAGAGGGACCACGGGCACGGCGGTGGGCGATTCGAAGCCCGGAATCAATCCGATCAGATTACAAATCAGAATGAAAAAAGTCAGGGTCACAAGGAAGGGGGTGAAGGGCTCGCTGTGATGTCCGATAATTTCCTGACTCTGGCCCTCGACGAAACCATGGACCCCTTCAAAGACATGCTGCAGGGCGCCGGGCCGATCGACGGAGAGCCGGGCGCGCACCAGGAAAAACAGGGCCACCAGAAACAGAAACACCAGAAGTTCCATGGCCACGGCGTTAGTGATGGGGGCTTGCGGGTACTCGGGATCAATACGGAGAGCCTGCAGCAACCCGGTGACCGGGCCGGCAAAGAGGCGGTTCAGGATTTCGGTAAACCAGAGTTGTTCAGGCATGCAGCAGGCTTCTAGCTTCTAGTCTAATCGCAAATAAACGAACTTCACTTGCCCGCGGGATTTCAGCTAGCGGCCAGAAGCCATTAGCTAGAAGCCGCTCCTCAGAACGACCCACATCTCATAGGCGGCTTCACACGCGATGGCAGCCACGGGCAGGAACAGGCCTGCAAATAACCCGTAGAGACTCGCGGGAGAAACAGTGAATATAACATAGGCTCCGAGGCCCATCAAAACGTAGCGCAGCAGGAAGCGCAACACCACTCCGCCGCTGGAATGCACCTGGCCGGGCTGGGTGGCACGATCGGCCAGCGCGGATACCACTCGCTTCAGCCAGTAGAAATTCAGGTAGGCGACGACGCTGCCGCAAGCGAAGCCGAGGGCAATGCGCCAGCCGTAGCGCCACCACGCGGCAGCGGTCAGGGCGACCGCCAGCACCAGCATGAAGCGAGCGATGCGATCAATTGCTCCGGAGTAGAAGGCTTCGCTGCGGGGATCTGTGGTCAAGGGCTCCATTGTCATCTTGAGCGGAGGGAAGGAACTCGCTTGCGAGCCCCTTCGCGAAGTCGAAAGACCTGCTGTTTGCCGGGGTCACCGATGGATGCGACCCTCCGGCACGCAAGGCTTGCCAATGGCTCCCGGCAGAAAGCAAGAAAGCAGGTCCCTCGACTTCGCTCGGGATGACAGGGTGCACAACCGAGGGACGCGATCACGGTCAGAACTCATTTGGATTCCGAGGACAGCGCTGCCCGGATCAACTCGACGAAGCCGGCGATGATGCCGAGGATCAGTCCCGCTAAATAGAGCCAGGTGGTGTGCAGCCAGCGATCGAGGGCTGCGCCGATCAACCAACCGGCGACCGTCGCCGCCGGGAATACGAAGGCCAGTTGACTGTACTTGGCCACTTGGACCCAGCCGCTGCGCTCGGGTTTCGACTTGTTGTCCTGACCAGGCATGCCGACAGGCGGGAAGGCTCTTCCCTGCTCATCCTCACTGCACCGCGAGTCTTAGCGTATCAGAGTGGCAACTGATGTGGTCTGTGCGATCCCCAGAGACCAGTTCACGATGCGGATGAATTGTTCGGGGAAGATTCCGATGTAAACGGTGGCGAATGCGGTCACACCCAGGGCCAGGCGCATCCCGGCACTGATCGGGAGCAGGGTCTTGTCCAGAGCTTCGCGCATGAACATCTGGTTGGCGATGCGCATGTAGTAATAGAGTCCGAAGACGGCGTAGAGGACGGCCAGCGACGCCAGAATGTAGTGGCCGCTCTCGATGAGGCTGAGGAAAATAAAATATTTTCCGTAGAAGCCGGCCAGCGGCGGGATGCCGGCCAGAGACAGCAGGAAGATGAGCATCAGCACGGCTTCGGTGGGAGCGCGGAAGTAGAGCCCGGCGATGTCGTCCATTTCATCGCCAATGACGTTGCGCTGGCGCAGCGACGCGATCACGCCGAAGGCTCCCAGGTTCATGAAGGTGTAGACAAGCAGATACAGGAGAATGCCCTTGAAGCCGTCGAAGAAGGCGGGCGCTGGGTAGGCGACTGAAGCCAGCGCCACCAGGCCCAGCAGCATGTAGCCGACGTGGGCGATGGACGAGTACGCCAGCAGGCGCTTGAGATTGGTCTGGGTCAGTGCGGCCAGGTTCGCGCCGGTCATGGTCAGAATGGAAACGAAGATCAGCAGCGGTACATACACCGTCCGCAGAGGATAGAGACCCCAGATGAAGATGCGCAGCAGCATGGCCCAGGCAGCGGCCTTGACTGCGACTGACATGAAACCGGTGACGCTGGTGGGGGCGCCTTCGTAGGCATCGGGCAGCCACTGGTGGAAGGGGATGGCCGCGATTTTGAAAAAGAGTCCGACCGAGGTGGTCAGCAGGGCGATGATCGCAATCGGTTCGATGTGATCGGGATGAGCGGCCGCCAGACGGACCAGGCCGCTCCTGATCCCCAGCAGGCTGGTGCTGCCGGTCAGTCCGTAGAAGAGCGACAAGCCATAGGCAAATATGCCCGAGGAGAAGGCTCCCAGCAGCAGATATTTCAGCGCGGCTTCGTTCGACCTGCGGTCGGTGCGCAGAAATCCCACCAGCACGTAGGTGGAGATCGCCATCAGCTCCAGGCCGATGAAAATCAACACCACATCGAAGCCGGCGGCCATGCACATCATGCCCACTACTGAAAACAGGATCAGCGAGTAGAACTCGCCGTGGTTTTCGTGCTCGATCTCGAGATAGCGCATCGACATCAGGATGGAAATTGCCGCGCCGGCGAGGAACAAGTACCAGAAATAGATGGTGAAGCGATCCACCACCATCGCATTCAGGAATGCTGATTCCCCGGGCAATCCGGCCGCGTTCAGGGCCAGCTGAATCTTTATAATTCCTCCGGCAGAAAACAAAATGCCGACCAGGGCGGTCAGGGCATTGACGCGCTTCCATTGCGCAGGCAACAGAAGGTCCAGGAGCAATATGCCCAGGGCGAACAGCGTCAGCAGGATGACGGGGAGCGCCATCAGGTAATCGACCCGGCCGAAATTTTGCGCCAGATTGCCCGACACTATTTGCTTCCCTTCGACTGATTCAACTCCGCCTGCTCCGCCGCACTCCCGCCTTCATCGGCGGGCCGAATCGCGGCATTCACATTTTGCACTCCGGGGTAGTCCTTCCCCCGCACGGTGTAAACGATCTGGTTCACCGGCTGTTCCAGAATCTGGAAGAACGGCTTGGGGTAGAGGCCGATCCAGAAGGCGATGATGACCAGGGGCGCGAAGGTCAGCAGCTCGCGCGGCGTGAGGTCATGCAGTTTTTCATTCTTGGGATTGGTGACCGTACCGAAGAATACCCGCTGGTAAAGCCACAGCAGGTAGGCCGCGGCCAGAATCACGCCCGGGACAGCCCATGCCGCCCACTTCCAGTTTTCCATGAAGGTTCCCTGCAGGATGGTGAACTCACCGACGAACCCGTTGAGCAAAGGCAGTCCCATGGAAGACAGGAACATGATCATGGTGATGGTGGCGTAAACCGGCATGACATTCGAGATGCCGCCATATTCGGATATTTCGCGAGTGTGGCGGCGCTCGTACAGAATGCCGACAATCAGGAAGAGCGCGCCAGTCGAGATACCGTGATTGATCTGCTGCAGCACCGATCCGCTGAGTCCCGCCTGATTTAACGCGAAGATTCCCAGAGTGCAGAAACCCAGGTGGCTGACCGACGAATAGGCCACCAGTTTCTTCATATCCTTTTGCATCAGGGAAACCAGCGCGCCATAGATGATGCCAACGATCGACAGGAAAATCATCCAGCCGCGCACTTTGGGATGCATGACTACATCCGGAAAGAAGGGCAGAGCGAAGCGGACGAAGCCGTAGGTTCCCATCTTCAGCAAAACGCCGGCCAGAATGACCGAGCCCGCGGTCGGGGCCTCGACGTGAGCATCCGGCAGCCAGGTATGGAAGGGGAACATCGGCACCTTGATGGCGAAGGCCAGGAAGAATGCCAGAAACAAAAGGATGGCGAAGGTCGATCCGTACGCGGGATCGTGGAAGATCAGCGGGGCTGTCTTGTACAAAGCCTGAATGCTGAAGGTGTACTGGCCGGTGAGATGGAAGTTGTAGAAGTACAGGAAGAGCACGGACAACAGCATCAATACCGAGCCGAACAACGTATAAAGGAAAAATTTGATGGCGGCGTAAAGCTTTCGCGGACCGCCCCATATGCCGATCAGCAGATACATGGGGACCAGCATGGCTTCCCAGAACATAAAGAAGAGGAAGAAGTCGAGGGCCATGAACACGCCCAGCATGCCGGTCTGGAGAACCAGAAACCAGATGTAGTATTCCTTCACCCGGTTTTCGATCGCAGTCCACGAGGAGAGGATCGAAATCCATCCCAGCAGCGTGGTCAGCATGATCAGCAGGAAGGAAATGCCGTCGATGCCGAGGACATAGCCGGCGCCGATCGAAGGGATCCAGTTGTTGGGCGTGCCCTCCATGAACTTGAAGCCGGGTTCGAAGCGCTGCGCCCAGAACCAGGGCACCAGCGGGATGGAAACCAGCAGGCCGGCCAGGGCGAAAATGTTTGCGATCCAGCGGATGGCATCCTTGTTCTCTTTAGGCACAAAGATGAGCAGCAGCGCGCCAACCAGCGGCGTCAAAAGAATGATCGAGAGAATGTGATTGTGCATAAAAGCAGTCGTCGGTCGTCAGTCTTCGGTCGTCAGCAAACCTCGCTTTACCGCACTGCGTAATAGAAAACGAACCCTACCAGTCCAATCACCATCACCAGGGCGTACCACTGCACCAGGCCCCACTCCAGCAGTCGGACAGGATAAGACAACATGCGGGACAGAATCGCCGGTCCATTCACCAGGAGCCCATCGATAATCCACTTGTCCCACCAACTTGAAATAGTTCCGCTGAATCGGGTCATCCAGCCGGCGCCGTTTACCATTCCATCAATGAGGTGTGAATCGACCCAGTACGAGGCTTCACCCAATCCCATCACGCCCAGGCGCACGTCTCCCACCTTGCGGCGGCCGGTGAAGGCGTAGTCGTAGGCTTCATCCACGTAATACTTGTTGAGCAGGACGGTATAGAGCTGCGGCGATGCTTCGGCAATGGGTTCGGCGTAGCCCTTGCCGGCATCCCGGTAGGCCTTCCACGCCATGCCGAATCCGGCCACGGCGGCGGCGATGGAGAAGGCCATCAGGAAATATTCCACCGGGCTGGTGTGCTCTTCCTCTTTGCGTCCCGCGGCGAGCTGGGCCGATTCCCCCTCGGCCCGGAATACCGGCGCCTCCCGTGCGAACACCGGCGCAAGAAATTTCTCGAAGCGGTTCGATCCACCCAGGCTGTGAGGCCAGCCCAGCCATCCGGCGCTGACCGCGCAGATGGCAAGGACGATCAGAGGAACGGTCATCGATTTTGGAGACTCGTGGATGTGATGTTCCACCTCGTGGCTCATACGCGGCTGGCCGTGGAAAGTAAGGAACATCAGGCGAAACATGTAAAACGCAGTCATCAACGCAGTAACGTAACCCACCAGCCACAACAAGCGGTAGGCCCCGCCTTCGGAGGTCCAGGCTTGCCACAGAATTTCGTCTTTCGAGAAAAATCCGGCGAAGGGTGGAATGCCTGCGATCGCAAAAGTCGCGATGAACATGGTCCAGTGCGTAATCGGAATGCGCCGGTGCAGGTCGCCCATGTTGCGCATGTCCTGCTCGCCGCTCATGGCGTGGATCACCGATCCCGCGCCCAGGAACAAAAGAGCTTTGAAGAAAGCATGAGTGAAGACGTGGAAGGCGCCGGCCGCAAATGCGCCAACTCCGAGGGCGAGGAACATGTATCCCAGCTGGGAGATTGTGGAGTACGCCAGCACCCGCTTGATGTCGTTTTGCACCAGAGCGATAGTGGCGGCGAAGAGCGCGGTGAACGCGCCGATGATTGCCATGGTCTTCATCGAGCCGGGAGCCAGTACAAACAGCGCATTCGAGCGCGCCACCATGTACACACCGGCGGTGACCATGGTCGCGGCGTGGATCAGAGCTGAAACTGGCGTGGGGCCTTCCATGGCGTCGGGCAGCCAGACATAAAGCGGAAGCTGGGCCGACTTGCCGCAGGCGCCTACGAACAGCAGCAGCGTAGCCGCGGTGATAATGGGATCGCCGATGGCGAAGTGTCCGCTGCGCGCCATGTGCGTGATTTCCGTCAGACGCAGCGAGCCGAAGTACCAGGCGATGGTGAACATGCCCAGAAGGAACCCGGCGTCGCCGATGCGATTGACGATGAATGCCTTGTTGGCGGCGGTGCTGGCGGAATGGCGATGGAAATAGAACCCAATCAGCAGATAGGAACAAAGACCGACGCCCTCCCAACCCACAAACATCAAGACGTAGTTGTTCGCCAGGATGAGCGTGAGCATGGAGAACATAAACAGGTTGAGGTATCCGAAAAAGCGGTAGTACCCGCTCTCATGCGCCATGTAGCCGGTGGAATAGATATGGATGAGGGTGCCGACACCGGTGACAAACAGCAGCCAGATGGCGGAAAGCGGATCGAGCAGGAAGCCGGCGTCGGCGTGGAATGCGGCCGGAGTGCCGTCGTGTTTGACGTAGTTCATATGGCCGGTGTCGGTACCCAGCCAGGTGTAGAGAATCTTTTCGAAGGGCTTGCCCGGATTGTCGTGAGCGTATCCGGTGTACTGCCACACCGCGAGGCAGGCGAAGACAAACGCCAGAGCCACCGCGCCGACACAGACCGCGCTGACCGTCGCCTTCTGCAGCTTGCGGCCAAAAAAGAACATGATGGCCGCGCCGAAGGCGGGGAGCAGCGGGATGAGCCAGATGTGTTCGAGAAAGAACATGTTTTAGTCGTCAGTCGTCAGTCGTCGGTCGTTAGCAGCTAGAAGCCCACTCACCATTTCATCAAATCCACTTCGTCGATGTTCACCGTCTCTTTGTTGCGGAAGAATGCGATCAGGATTCCCAAGCCGACGGCAGCTTCCGCAGCTGCGTCGGTGATTACAAAGATGGCGAAAATCTGTCCGTGCAGACCCCATATCCGCGAGAAGGCCACCAGGTTCAGGTTGACCGCGTTCAGGATCAGTTCGATGGACATGAGCACGATGACAACGTTGCGCCGGGTCAGCACGCCGATCACGCCCAGAATGAAGAGGGCGGCAGCGACGACCAGGTAGTGAATAGTTCCAATTGGAGTCATAAAAACCAGTTCTTAGATTCTCAGTTCTCGGTTCTCAGATCCTCTTCTTGGCCATGACTACGGCACCGATGATGGCCACCAGCAACAGTAACGAGGCGATCTCGAAGGTAAACATATAGTTGCCATAGAGCAGGACTGCTACCTGCTGAGTGTTGGACTGCTCCGGCATCTGGATGGCGCGGTCGGGGAACAGTGCCCTGCCCTTGACGTAAACCAACACGAAGAGCGCGCCCAGGGCGATCGCGGCTGCCAGTCCCACCAGCCATTGTTTGTTGAACTGATCTTCTTTTTGCGCTTTTTCGATGTTGACCAGCATGATTACGAACAGAAACAGGACCATGATGCCGCCAGCGTAGAGAATGATCTGCACGCCGGCGACGAACGGGGCATACAGCATGAGGTACAAGGCTGCTTGTCCGAGTAGAGAGACGATCAGGGCCAGGGCGGAGTGCACCGCATTCTTGCGGGTGATGACCAGCACGCCGCTCAGCACCGTCAGTGCCGACAGAAAATAGAAGAAGAATGTTGTGGCCACCGGAGCCATATTTTTTCTCTACTTCAGAACAGTATTCCTGCAAGCGCCGTCAGGACCAGCACGCCGATTCCCAGGGGCAATAAAACTTTCCATCCTACTTTCATCAGTTGATCGAAGCGGTAGCGCGGGAAAGTGCCGCGATACCAGATGTACATGTACATGGAGAACGCTACTTTGGCGCAGAACCAGAAAATGTCCTGGATGCGATCACGCACCGGCGGAATAAACAGAACAATAGCGATCAGGGCCAGGACCGCGCCGAATCCGCCCAGGCCGATGGTCTGTATTTTGAAATATGGATGCTTCGGCATGCGGGCGGTGCTGTAGAAAGTGATGGCGGCGAGGAACAGGAACACCAGGCCGGGCACCAGGGAGAAGACCAAGTCCCAGGTTTCGCCGCTCAGGGCGTTGGGGAAGGGACGCATCCATCCGCCCAGCCACAGCGTAACCGCAATGGATGAGACCGCAATCATGGCCGAGTACTCTGCCAGAAAAAAGAGGGACCAGCGGAAGCCGCTGTATTCGGTGTGGAAGCCGGCGGTCAGCTCGGACTCGGCCTCGGGCAGGTCAAAAGGCGCACGATTGGTTTCCGCAACCATGGCGACGGCAAAGATAAAGAACGCGATCAGACCCAGCGGAAAAAACTTGAAGGCGAACCAGACCTGCTGGGATTGCTGGGCCTGCACGATTCCGATCATGCTCAGGGTTCCGATGCCTTCTTTATTCAGGCTGGTCATCAGGACCGCTGAAATGACCGCGAGGCCCATGGCGATTTCGTAGGACACCATCTGCGCGCTGGAGCGCAGAGCGCCCATCAGCGGGTAATGGGAGTTGGAGGCCCATCCCGCCATGACCACGCCCAGCACGCTCAACGACGAGACCCCGAGCATGAACAGCACTCCAATATTCATGTCGGTGACGGCGTGGGTCGGGCCGAAGGGCACAACGATAAAGACGGTGAATGCAGTGATCACTACGATCAGGGGCGCGACCCAGAACACCCAGGGGTCGGCTTCGGCCGGCATGATGTCTTCCTTGATCAGCAACTTGAGCGCGTCGGCGATGGGCTGCAACAGGCCATGGGGGCCGACTCGCATGGGACCGAGGCGAACCTGCATGTGCGCCAGGATTTTCCGCTCCAGCCAGTTCATGGCGATTACAGCCACTGACAATCCCAGAAAGATCAGGACGATATAGACGAATGCCCAGAACATGTTGCCGGCTGAACCCGGCGTAAGGTCGCTCTTGAGATAGGAGGTGATGTAATCGAACATCAGCGGTCCACCTCGCCCAGAACGATGTCCAGGGTCCCAATGACTGCGATGACGTCAGCCACGAGCGCGCCGCGCACCATCATGTCCAGGGCCTGCAGATTTACAAACGATGGCGGCCGTACCCTCACCCGGTAGGGCTGCGTGGAGCCGTCACTGACGATGAAGTATCCCAACTCGCCTTTGGGGGCTTCGATGGAGTGATAGATCTCGCCCACCGGAGGCTTCATCACCTTTGCCACCTTGGCCATGATGGGGCCGTCGGGAATTTTTCCGATGGCCTGCTCGATGATGCGCAGCGATTGCCGCATCTCCTGCATGCGGACGATATACCGATCGTACGTGTCGCCATTCTGGCCGACGGGAATCTCGAAATCGAAATCAGAGTAGGCGGCATAGGGCTGGGCCTTGCGCAGGTCCCACTTCACGCCGCTGGCACGCAGGACAGGCCCGGTCACACCCAGGGCGATGCACTCTCTGGCTGAAATCCTGCCTACATCCTTGGTGCGTTCGACCCAGATACGGTTGGTAGTGAGCAGCTCTTCGTATTCGTCAATCTTGGGAGTGACGAACTTGAGAAACTTCTCCACCTCACGCTCGAAGCCTTCGTAGGTTTCGTACGAACATCCGCCGATACGGAAGGCGTGGGTGGTCAGGCGGGCGCCGCAATACTTTTCAAAGATCTTGAGAATCTCTTCCCGGTCGCGGAAGGTGTAGAAGAGCGGCGTGATGGCGCCGATATCGAGCGCGTGCGTGCCCAGCCAGAGCATGTGACTGGCCAGGCGATTCAGTTCGGTGAGGATCACGCGGATGTATTGGGCGCGTCGCGGAGCTTCCACGTTGAGCAGCTTTTCGACCGCTTCGCAATAGCCCAATCCATTCGACACCGCCGCCACGTAGTCCATGCGGTCCACGTAGGGATTGAACATGGTGTAGGTGCGGTGCTCGGCGATTTTTTCGACGCCGCGATGCAGGTAACCAATCACGCATTCGGTGCCCAGAACTTTCTCGCCGTCGAGCTTGAGGATTACGCGCAACACGCCGTGAGTGGCGGGGTGCTGCGGGCCCATGTTGATGATGAGTTCGTTCGAATCGAGAAAGGTTTTCTCGTGCTGTTCCAGTTCAAGGTGGGAAGTCCGGTCGATCTTTGTCCGGTCGATCTTTGTCTGGTCGAGGGTTGTCCGGTCGGTCATTGCCCGCTCTCGATCCCCAGATTGATCTGTACCCACTCCTGGTCCTGCTGGATGATGCCGTAATCCTTGCGCAGCGGATGACCTTTCCATCCATCCGGCAGCAGGATGCGCTTGAGATCGGGATGACCCTCGAAGCGGATGCCGAACATGTCGAAAACCTCGCGCTCCAGCCAGTTGGCGGCCGGCCAGATGGGAACGGCGCTGGGCACGGACTCGGTCTCGGCGTAGGAAGCTTTTACGCGGATGCGTTCGTTGAGCAGGAACGAATAAAGAATCCAGACCACTTCGAATTGCTTTTCGCGATCAGGATAGTGGACGGCAGTGATATCCACACAATAGTCGAACTGTTCCTGATCTCGAAGGACCTGCAGCAGTTCGGGGATCAGCGACGAATCAGCGACGATATATTTCTGTCCCAGATAGGTGTTAGCCTCACGGATGCCAGAACCGTGCTGTCCCTTGAGCCGGGAAATCATGGGCGCGTCCCAGGGCGTGGGTGCGGGACCTGCAGGTTTCGGAGGCGCGGCGTGTTCCGCAGCCTTCGGGGGCGCGGGTTTTTCCGGAGACGACTGAACGCTGCCGGGAATGGGTTCGCCGGCCGGCTGTTTCGGCTCACCACTGGGCGGCGGTGTAGGGGATTTTATGTCCTCAGGCATAGCTACGGAAGGTACAAACCTCCGGCGCCGTGGGCGTTTAGAAGAACGTTAACTTTTAACAGCTTGCAAAGTAAGTGTCAATCGCGGAGAGGGCGCAAATTCTTGAACCACCAAGGACACGAAGGTACACGAAGGAAAGATGCCAACTTCATACTTTCATGGAACTCTGTTGCTGGTGATTTATGAAGGCGGGGAGACGTACTCACTTTCCAGACTCCGCCTGGTAACTCTCGATCAGCTCGCGAATGCGCAGCGCATCGGCCTTGCGGTGGCCGTGACTGGTGATGGGCGCGCTGCCGCCGGAAGAATCGATGCGAATGTTCGACCAGATCACTCCGGTTGAAATCTGCACCGAGGCGACCTTCCCGATCGCGATGCTTTCTTCGTTGCTTCCGAAGAATCGGGACTTTAGCCGGCTTACGTGCTGAGGAGTTACGACGATGCGCACGGGGAAGAACAGATTGCCCTTGGTCCAGCGGCTGGCGGTGAAGGTTTCGGAGTTGGGGAAGTCTGGCATCAGGAGATCGCACTACCCAAAAACTCGCGGAGCTGCGCTCCGCCGGGCGGATGAGGACATCCGCCCCTACGTGATCAGATCCATTCCAGGGCACCCTTTTTCCAGATCCAGATATAGCCTACGACCAGGATGAGCAGGAAAATCAGCATTTCAAGCAGGCCGAATGCGCCCAGCGCTTTAAACTGCACCGCCCACGGGAACAGGAAGATGGTCTCCACGTCGAAGACCACGAACAGGATGGCGACGATGTAATAGCGAACGGTGTAGCGTCCGCGGGAGCTGTCGATGGGATCGATGCCGCATTCGTAGGGCATCAGTTTGGTTTTGCTGGGGTTGTCGGGGCGCACCAGCTTGGCGGCCAGCAACGTCACTGGAATCAGGACGCCGACAAATGCAATGAAGATGAATATCGGAACGTAATTTTGCGGCATAGACGCCTCGGAGGCGCACCCCCCGAACCACTGATACTACCGCCGACTTCTCTTCCCTTCAAGATCGGAGTTCGTGGAATAGCGGCGGGCGCGGCGGCTGGCATCAGAAACCCAGCCGCCGCAGGCAACCAGAGCAACTACTTGTAGGTTACGGTCGAGGTGGAGAGATTATCGCGGTGTGAAACCGAGTCCACCATCGACTCGAAGGCCGCAACGTTCATGGGACCCGCCTTGCTTGCACCCATCAGGGCTGCATTCAGTTTGTCCAGGCCGTCAGCGTTGGTCGTGATGACGTCGATCCAGAAAGTTCCCGGGGCCTCGGTGTGAATCGCCTCGGTATCGATTTCATATTCGACGATCGAACCGTCGGCCAGCAACTTTTCGAGAAGCGGCACGACGAAACCCTTGCTGAGCGTTTTAAGCGCATCCTCCGGCGCTTCCGACTTCAGTTTGTACATACCCACGCGGGTGTAGACATTCTTGTAGGTGCCTGGCCGCCAGTTGTAATAACGGCTGACGAATATTCCATCCCCGTGCCGAGTGGCGCTGGCGAGC
The DNA here is from genome assembly GCA_963757835.1 of Terriglobia bacterium. Taxonomy (GTDB): domain Bacteria; phylum Acidobacteriota; class Terriglobia; order Terriglobales; family Acidobacteriaceae; genus JAIQFF01. The sequence goes on from CAVWSP010000002.1 coordinate 147,344, forward strand.
ACCGGTGAGGTTGACGTACCAGACTTGTAAAACTTGTCGAGCGTGGTCAGCACGGCCGCCATGGACATTCCCGACCACCAGTTATCGTGCGTCATCCCATCGGGGGTGTGCACCAGGGTCAGGTCACTGCCGTAACCGACGATGCTTCCGTCCGCCACTGCCTTCTCCAGAATTTTTTCATCGCCGGCGTTGGCCTTCTCCATGTCGGCCCATTGTGCGCGGGGAATATTCCAGAATGCGACGTAGCTGTACATCGGTGGTTTTTCCTTCGATTCGTCCTGCGCCTGAGCCGGTAGAGCCGAGGCGGCCGATCATCGCGAGTGCGCACACAACTGCAAACATTCCACAGAATTTCCTGTTCATCTATTTCCTCCTCAATGAGTCGCTGGCTGGGGGGAGAATGCCGGCGCTGGTGCTGATTCCTGTTGCTGGGTAGGTTGCGTACGGAACCGTACTCTGTGCAAGCGCGAATGTCAATGAACGACGATGCGAATCAGCGCCTGCCGATCAGCATCAAGATCGCAAGCAGGACAAGAAATAGGCCCATCACCCGAAAGATAATGGTCATGATGCTGGTATTGCGGGCCCGCCATTCGGGAGTCGGCGGAGGATTGATGTTGGGGTGACGTTCACGCAGACCGGTAGTCCAGGCGTTATACCGTGCTGAGAGAGGAGCAGCGCAGAGTATCAGTGCCATACCCACCAGGGCATAAGCACCACCCAAAATCAAATTCATGCTGCCACTCCTTTGTGTTTCGTGCGATAGCCCGGCAGGGTCGCTATATGAGGAGGACATGGGCGCCGTTAATTCCTAGGGGCATGGGGCTGAGTTTATCAAAAAGGACTGGCCTTAGCGGATCTTCGCTTGCCGGACAACCGGGGCGGCTGTCCCACGCGGGTGGAGGCGCCGCGCAAAATCTTTTGACAGGAGGCCGAGGCTTCGGATATCTTCTGAGGGATGAGTTTTCTTTCCCATCTCCACCGTCACCATCATGTGCACAACATGTCGGCGGGGGTGTGTTGAGGTAGGGTAGCTCACTCACAAGATTCGGCCCGCTGACGCGATTCGCGACAGCGGGCTTTTTATTTCTGCGGACAACTTTGGAGAGGCGATGAACCAGGAAATTGACTTCGACAAGATGCAAGGGCTGTTGCCCGCGATTGTGCAGGATGCGGGCAGCGGCGAAGTGCTGATGCTGGGCTTCATGAATCGGGAAGCGTTTGAACAGACCTTGCGCGCCGGGTATGTAACGTTTTTCAGCCGCACCCGCAACCAGCTTTGGACCAAGGGTGAAACCTCCGGTAACCGGCTGGAGGTGGTGTCGGCGACGACCGATTGTGATCGCGACACAGTCCTGTTGCAGGTGAGGGTACAGGGACAAGGCGTGGTTTGCCATAAGGGCACGCGTTCATGCTTCACCGAAAGCCTTCCCGTGACCACGCCATCAGCCCAGACCAAAGGATCATTGTCATGAAGCTGCGCATTGGCATTCCGAAAGGGAGCTTGCAGGAGGCGACGCTGCAACTTTTCGCGCGCGCCGGACTGAACGTCTACACCAATGGCCGCTCGTACTCGGCGAGCACCGCCGATCCTGACGTCGAGTGCATGCTGATTCGGGCGCAGGAGATGGCACGGTACGTGGAGCACGGCGTACTCGATGCCGGGTTGACCGGACTCGACTGGGTAATGGAGAGCGGCCTAGAGGTTGTGACCGTTGCCGACCTGATCTATGCCAAGCAGAGCCGCGGCAAAGTGCGCTGGGTGCTGGCGGTGCCCGAATCTTCGGCATACCAGCGCGCGGAGGATCTCGCGGGCTGCATCGTGGCCACCGAACTGGTGAACGTCACGCGAAATTATTTCGGCAAGAAAGGGGTCAGCGTGCGAGTTGAGTTCTCCTGGGGAGCGACCGAAGTGAAACCTCCCACGCTGGCGGACGCCATCGTGGAAGTCACGGAAACGGGCAGTTCCCTGCGCGCCAACCACCTCCGCATTATTGATACGCTGCTCGAATCCAATACCCAGATCATCGCCAATCGCACTGCGTGGAAAGAAGACGGCAAGCGCCGCAAGATCGAAAATCTCGCGGTGATGCTGCGGGGCGCGATGGAGGCCCAGGGACGGGTGGGGCTGATGCTGAACGTGCGCAAGTCAGATCTCGCCGCAGTGCTCGGAGTACTGCCGGCCCTGCAAAAGCCCACCGTAGCCACGCTCAGTGACGATGCCTGGGTTGCGGTGAACACCATTATTGAAGAGTCGGCGGCCTGGGAGATTATTCCCCGGCTGAAGGCGGCGAATGCCGAGGGCATTGTGGAATATCCGCTGAACAAGGTGGTCATGTGATGCGGATTCTCGAAGGTCGCGCAGCCGAGAATTACGTGCGCAAACTGGAACGCCGAGGGCAGAAACTGGATGCGCTGGAGCCGCGAGTGCGCCGCATTGTCCAGAGTGTACGACGGGATGGGGACAAGGCGCTGCGGCGATACGCGGAAGAGTGGGACGGTCTCGGCGCCGGGGAAGCGCTGCGAGTTTCGGAGGGCGAGATGCAGGCCGCGCTGAAGAGTTCATCGCGGGAATTGCGATCTGCGCTCGAGACAGCGGCCGGCAACATTCGCAATTTCTGTCAATGGCAGAAACCTCGCGAGTGGGTGCGAGAGAGGCAGGGCCGCAAGCTGGGCCAACTGGTGCGTCCGCTCAGTTCCGTGGGATGTTATGTGCCCGGCGGACGCTATCCCCTGCCTTCAACTTTGCTGATGACGGTGATTCCGGCGCAGGTCGCGGGGGTGAAGGAAATTCGAGTGGTTTCGCCTCGCCCGGCGCAAGCCACGCTGGCGGCCGCGGCCCTGTTGGGCGTGCGCGAGTTCTACCGCATCGGGGGCGCGCAGGCGGTCGCCGCGCTGGCCTACGGTACCAAAAGCGTTCCCCGGGTAAACAAGATCGTGGGGCCGGGAAACCTGTTTGTGACCACGGCCAAGAAAATTGTGGCGTTTGATTGTGCCATCGACTTTCTGGCGGGTCCGACGGAAGGGCTGGTGCTCTGCGATGACGGCGAGCCATCCTTCATCGCATCCGACCTTGTGGCGCAGGCGGAGCATGATCCGGAGGCGCTGGTACTGCTCATCACGCGATCGCGAAAGCTGGCAGGTTCGGTCTCGCGGTCGGTCGCGGAACTGGCGCGGGAGAACCCGGTGGCCCGGCAGTCGTTGCGAAAACACGGGGCCGTCCTGCTCGCCACGTCTTCCGCCCAGGCAATTGCCTGGACGAACCGGATCGCTCCAGAACATTTGACCACTACGCGCGACAAGCTGCCGGGCATCGTTAGCGCCGGTTCGATTTTCCTCGGAGAGTATTCGGCGCAGGCTGCCGGAGATTACGGTTCCGGGCCGAACCATGTGCTGCCCACAGGAGGGGTGGCGCGTTTTCGCGGCGGGCTGAGCGTGACTGACTTCCTCAAGGTCATGACCGTGCAGGAAATTTCGCGCGCGGGCTTGCGGAAGATTGCGCCGTCAATTCTGACCTTGGCCGACGCCGAGGGTCTCAGGGCGCACGCGCGCTCGATCGAATTGAGGTGCGGTCATGCTTGAGGCACGGGAGGCAGTGCGCAAGTTGAAGCAGTACCAGCCGCCATTGGGAGACCGCTCGGGCCTGCGCCTGGATTTCAACGAGAACACGGGCGGATGTTCTCCACGAGTGATGGAGCGCTTGCGGCAGATGAGTCCGGAGCAGATGGCCTGCTATCCGGAGCGCGAACCGGTGGAGCGCGAGGTGGCATCGTTCCTGGGATTGCAGCCGGAACAGGTGTTGTTGACCAATGGCGTGGATGAGGCCATCCACCTGGTGTGCGAGGCATATCTGGAGCCGGAGGACGAGGCCCTGATCGTAATTCCGACTTTCGCGATGTACCAGATTTGCATGGCTGCAACTGGCGCGCGGGTCATTTCAATTCCCGCGGAACAGGATTTTAGATTCCCTACCAGCAAAGTGATGGCTTACACAACCGCACCGAAGACCCGGCTGATCGCGATTGCGAACCCGAACAATCCGACCGGGGCCGTGGCATCCGCTGAAGATTTATTGCTGATCGCCCGCAGCGCGCCCCAGGCGGCAGTGCTGGTGGATGAAGCCTACTTTGAGTTCCATGGCGAATCGCTGCTGGAATACGCGGGACAGGTGCGGAACCTGTTCATTGCGCGCACATTCTCTAAGGCCTACGGGATGGCGAGTCTGCGAGTGGGAGTGCTGGCGGGCGCGGCGGAACAGATTCAGAGTCTGCGGCGGGCCTGCTCGCCTTACAACGTGAACGGAGTGGCATTGGACTGCCTGCCGACGGCGCTGGCCGATCAGGAATATGTCCGCGGCTATGTCAGCGAGGTGCAGTGGAGCCGCAATCGGTTGGAAGAAGAATTCCAGGTCCTTGGAATTCCCTTCTGGCCGAGCCAGGGAAATTTTGTGCTGGCGCGGATCGGGCCCGCGCATGCGGAATTCGTGCGCGCCATGAGGGCCCGCGGAATTCTGGTGAGGGACCGGTCTTCCGATTTCGCGTGCGACGGCTGCGTTCGCATTACCGCGGGTTGGCGGGAACACACCGAACGGCTGTTGAGCGCCCTGCACGCAACCCTGAAGGAAATCGGCTGGGGAGAAAGGAATCCGGCATGAGACGGGCACGTATCGACCGAAAGACACAGGAAACCGCGATCCACGCGGTGCTCAATATTGACGGACGAGGCAGGTACAAAATCTCCACTGGCATCCGCTTCTTTGATCACATGCTGGAATTATTTGCGCGCCACGGCGGCTTCGATCTTGAACTGAAGGCGCAAGGCGACCTCGACGTGGACCAGCATCACACTGTGGAAGACGTGGGCATCGTACTGGGAGAAGCGTTCGACAAAGCCCTGGGATCGAAGCGCGGAATCCTGCGGGCGGGATATTTTGTCATGCCCATGGACGAGACTCTGGGTCTGGCATCCGTCGATTTTGGCGGGCGCGCGGCGAGCGTCGTCGATACGAAAGTCCGCCAGCGATTAGTCGGCGACCTTCAGGCCGAACTGGTCTATGACTTCTTTGAAGGTTTTGCCCGAGGCGCCCGCGGCAACGTTCACGCGCGCGTGCTTTATGGGCGCTCCAACCATCACAAGATCGAATCCCTGTTCAAGGCCTTCGCCCGGGCACTGCGGGCGGCCTGCTGGCGGGACCGGCGGATGGCCCGCCTGTTGCCCAGCACCAAGGGGCTGCTGTGATCGCGATCGTTGACTACAAAGCGGGGAACCTGGCCTCGGTAAAAAAGGCGTTTGACCATCTGGGGTATGAGTCGGCGATCACCGCCGACCCTGCGGCGATTTCGCGGGCGGACAAAATCGTCCTGCCGGGTGTGGGGAATTTCGAAGCCACAACCGCATTGGCGGGGGCATTGCAGGAGGCAGTTGTGGACGCGATCGACCGTCAGGTTCCTCTGCTCGGCATTTGCCTGGGGATGCAGTGGATGTTCGATTCGAGCCGCGAGGCGCCTCACCTTCGCGGGCTAGGCCTGTTCGCGGGGGAGTGCGAGAAGTTTCCCGCCGCGGTGAAGTCTCCGCACGTGGGGTGGAACCAGTTGCAGATGGCCGGAGCGTCGCGGTTGCTGCACGGACTTGCCCAGGATTCGTTCGTGTATTTCACCCACTCCTACCGGGCGCCGGTGGTCGAGGCGACGGTGGGCAAGTGCGAGTATGGCGGGGCCTTTTCCGCCGTGGTGGAACAAGGACAGCTCTTCGGAGTCCAGTTTCACCCGGAGAAATCAGGCACGGCAGGGCTTCAGCTTCTGCGCAATTTTTGTGAATTGTAGGAAGTTCAAATCATCATGCTGACCAAGCGCATTATCGCCTGCCTGGATGTGGACGCGGGACGCGTGGTAAAAGGCGTGCAGTTCTCTGACTTGCGCGACGCCGGCGACCCGGCGGAACTGGCGATGACCCATGGCCGCGCCGGGGCCGACGAAGTTGTGCTGCTGGATATTTCCGCGACCTACGAGAATCGTTCCACCCTGCTCGATGTGGTGCGCCGGACGGCGCGTCAATTGTTCATACCATTTACAGTGGGCGGCGGCATCCGGTCTCTGGAGGATGCCGCGGCGGTGTTCGACGCCGGCGCGGACAAAGTCGCAGTCAATTCCGCCGCCCTGGCCGATCCCGCGCTGATTGGGAGGATCGCGCACCGCTATGGTTCTCAGGCTGTGATTGTCGCGATTGACGCTCTGCGCGTCGGCAACAGCAACGGTTTGCATTTTGGGGTGAAGGCAACCGGAGGCCGTCACACTACCGGTCGCGATGCTGTGAGATGGGCCAGCGAGGCGGAGCAGAGCGGGGCCGGCGAAATCCTGCTTACCTCGATCGACCGCGATGGCATGCGCGACGGCTTTGATTGCGAACTCACGCGGGCGGTAGTGACGGCGGTCAACATTCCTGTGATTGCGTCGGGCGGAGCGGGGGCGGCGAAACACTTCATCGATGTCTTCCGCGATGGGCAGGCAGATGCAGCGCTGGCTGCGTCCATCTTTCATCTTGGTATAACGCCCATCGGCGAACTGAAGCAGGAGTTGCGGACCGCCGGAATTCCGATGAGGTGGCCATGCTGATTCCTTCGATTGATCTGATGGGCGGCAAGATCGTCCAACTGGTGCAAGGGGAAAAGAAGGCACTGGAGTTCGATGACTTCGAACCCTGGCTGGAACGATTTGCGAAGTATCCGCTGGTGCAAATCATCGATCTCGATGCCGCCATTGGGCAGGGGGAAAACCGAGCGCTGGTGCGGTCACTCTTTCGGCGACTGCCCTGCCAGGTGGGCGGCGGAATTCGGACGGTGGAGCGGGCGCGGGAAATGCTGGGTGACGGTGCCTTGCGCGTGATTGTGGGATCGTCCCTTATCAAGGATGGAAGCATTCAAGCGACTTTTGCCGGGGAGCTCGCTGCCCAGCTGGGGGCGGACAAACTGATCTTCGCGGTGGATTCCAAAGGCGGCAAGGTCGCGGTGCGGGGATGGCGCCAGCTTACGGAGATTTCCGCGGCGCAGATGATGCGTGCTCTCGAACCCTGGTGCCACGGCTTTCTCTACACCCACATCGATACCGAGGGACTGTTGCTGGGCATGCCGCTCGATGTCGTTTCTGAACTTCGCGGCGTGACGGATAAACACCTGATCGTGGCGGGGGGCATCCGGACGCAGGAAGAGGTTGACCGCCTGGACGCGATGGGCGTTGATGCCGTGGTGGGTATGGCGATCTATCTTGAATTGCTGAAAGTGTAGGTGCGCAGGCGATCGCGTCACAAAACTTCTTTCGCCCCTTCGGGGCTTGATCGCGCGCCACTCTTACCCACGGCTTGCGCCGTGGGCTGTATTATTGCCCGCGTTCGCGGCTTGCTACTCCAGTTTTTACTCGCGTCCAGGATCCCGACGCAGCCTCTAAAATCCCCCTGGACGACGGCCGCATGAGTTTCGGGTTTTAGCCGAACCACTACCAAAACACACGGTCCAAACGTCTTCTTATCTTCCGCTTGTTTATAATCGCTGTTCACCATTCGTGATAATCAGAGTCCGTAAACTAAGGAACCCTTTGGCACTCGACGAGAAGATTTACGAACTGCGGCGGGAGAAGCTGAAACAGATTGAAGCTCTGGGACAGCAGGTCTATCCGCGCAAGTACGAATTCACCCACACCATCCCGCAGATTCTGGCGGAGCACAGGGAGAAGACTGGCGAGCAACTGGAGAATCCGCGGGTCAACGTGCGCGTCGCCGGGCGCATTATGGCGATCCGGCTGATGGGAAAAGCCGGTTTCGCGCACCTGCAGCAGGATGGGCAGCGGCTGCAGATTTACGTCAAGAAAGATGCAGTGGGCGAAAAGGGCTTCGAGTTGTACAAACTGCTCGACCTGGGCGATCACATCGGAGTGAGCGGGTATTTGTTTCGCACGCGCACGGGAGAACTCAGCGTTCACGTGGAAGAAATTACCTTCCTGTCGAAAGACCTGTTGCCGCTTCCCGAGAAGTGGCACGGGTTGACCGATGTGGAATTGCGCTACCGGCAACGCTACGTCGATCTGGTGATGAATCCTGAGGTGCGCGAGGTTTTTCTCAAACGCAGCAAGCTGGTGCAATCATTGCGGCGCTTCATGGATTCGCAGGGATTTGTCGAAGTGGAAACGCCGATGATGCAGCCTATCGCGGGTGGGGCGGTGGCGCGGCCTTTTGTCACCCATCACAACACTCTCGATATGGACCTGTTTCTACGCATCGCGCCGGAGTTGTATCTGAAACGGCTTACGGTGGGCGGATTTGACCGGGTCTATGAAATCAATCGCAACTTCCGCAATGAAGGGCTGGGCTGGCGGTGGAATCCTGAGTTCACCATGCTCGAGTTCTACCAGGCCTACACCGATTATCGCGGGGTGATGGAACTGACCCAGCAACTGATCGAGCAGGCCGCGAAAGATGTGAATGGCGGGACCAAAGCCAAGTGGGGTGACGACGAAATTGATTGGGCCGGGTCGAACTGGCGGCGGATGACCATGCGAGAAGCCATCATTCAATACTGGCCGGAGGCGGCGGGCGCGAAGCCACAGATGTCCGATTTCGCGTCGCCCGATTCAGTGGAAGCGCTGGTGAAGCGTTTCAACTCCGGGCATGCGCACGTAGCTTACGATCCCAAGGAGCCTGCCGGGAAAACCATCGCCGCGTTATTCGACGCAGCTGCAGAAGAGCATTTGGTTCAGCCAACCATCATCTATGAGTTCCCTACTGCGGTGTCACCGTTGTCCAAGCAGAAGCCGGACGAGCCGGAGTGGACCGAGCGCTGGGAAATCTTTGCCGGGAAGATGGAAATTGCCAACGGCTTCAGCGAATTGAACGATCCCGAGGACCAGCGCCGGCGCTTCGAACAGCAATTGCTAGGAGCGGGAACGCGGCGACGACGAAGCCCATCAGATGGATGAGGATTACATTCGCGCCTTGTCCTATGGCATGCCCCCGGCCGGTGGTGTGGGAGTTGGCGTGGACCGGCTGGCGATGCTGCTGACGGATTCGCATACCATCCGGGACGTGATTCTGTTTCCCCTGCTCCGGCCGGAGAAGAGCTCAACAGAGGAATAGACCGTGTCGGTGCCCCATTCATTTCGCGCTTTGTGCGAAATGAGTGGGGGTCGACGAACGTTTTACCCTGGCTTGGTTAACTATCCGCAAGTTGATTTCACACATAGACCCCACTCATTTCGCAAAGAGCGCGAAATGAATGGGGCACCGCGGGATCTCCGAACCGCGATTCAGGGGCACGATACATTGCTAGCCGAGCCGGGCTGGGAACGTCTATCCAGCAAGAGGAGCAACCCACATATGAGACGGATCCTTGTTTTGTTCGTTCTATCGCTGCCATTTCACGCTTTCGCGCAGCAGGCAAAACCGACGCCCACACTCAAGAGCATCCTGCTGGAACAACTGCGAACCACCCACAACCAGAAAGAGTGGTTTGCGCCTGCGAACACGGCGGTGGAAGGGCTCACGCCGGAGCAGGCGAGCTGGCAGGACGGAAAAGGAAATCATTCCATTGGGCAGCTCGCCAATCATCTGGTGTTCTGGAACCAGGAGGAACTGGCGAAATTCAAGGGCGAGCCCCCGGTGAAGTTCAGCGGCGACAACAACGAAACCTTCAACAACTTCGACAGCAAGAAGTGGGCGGCCACGGTGCAGCAACTCGACCAGGTGATGACCGATTGGGAAAAAGCCGTCGAAGCCGCGGATGACAAGAAGCTGGAGTCCTGGTATTCGATCATCGCTCACATCGGCACGCACAACGCGTACCACATTGGACAGATCATCTATATTCGCAAGCTGCAAGGCTCGTGGGACCCGGAGAAGGGCGTCAAGTAGATCGGGGTCACAAAGGCGGGCTGATTTTGCGCTGGACGGCTCTAGCTTAAGTGAGTTCTAATTCCCATCCTTGTGCAAACGCTCGGCCTATCCGACTCGACGCCTCGCACCGAGGGCCGCCTCAAAAGCCTCTTCTGGCCTTCCGTCCAGAGTGGAAGCGACGTGGACTACCTGGGCGCTCAGGGCTACTGGATGTGCACGCTGGTGGCGGTGTTGTCGTTTGTCCTCATGGTCGCCATTGGACAGCTTATTGCCGGAACGATCGTTCTGTTCTTCTATTATCTCGGTGGAGTTGGAGTACGGGAACGCAGCCGTTATGCAGCTACGATCGTCTTCTGTATGTATTTCATGGACATGCTGATCGCGCCGAGTGTGTTTCGGGTGTTGACCGCAGCACTACTATTTTCGAACCTGCGAGCCACATGGATGGCGGCCCGCTGGAAACCGGACTCGGAAGAAGCTATCCTGCCACCACGCCTGAGCGAAACCCTCAGCGACAAGCTAGCTGACCAGTTTCCCGCTTGGCTTTGGCCGAGAGTGCGAATCGTTTACTACGTTTTCTCCGCTGGCTTCTTGCTGCTGGTGCTTTTCGGCTTGGCGGTGATCCAGGTACGAGGCCCAAAGTGACGAGTTGATTTCGTCCCCGGATGCGACGTTACAATCCCCGAGTTGGAAGTCCCAGGAGTTTTTGATGCACACACGCCTGCTAGTTAGCACAGCTATCATCAGCTTCTCCCTGACCTTGCTGGCCCAGCAGCCGGCGTGGCCACCGTCGCCGGACCATACTACTTTGAACCTGTGGCCGCACGGCGCGCCTGGTGCTCAGCCCAATCCGGCCCCGGAGTTGAACACCACCACCGCCAAGGACCACATTGTCGCCGACCGGCCGGTGTATCGGGTCGGCAACGTTTCGACGCCGACACTGACGCTCTACCCGGCCAAGACGAACGCCACCAGACCTGCTGTCGTGGTTTTTCCTGGCGGCGGATACCGCATTCTCGCCATCGACCTCGAGGGCACCGAGGTGTGTGACTGGCTGAATTCCATCAATGTCACTTGCGTGCTGCTGAAATACCGAGTGCCGGATTCCGGCCCCTATCCCAAATCAGCGGCCGCGCTGCAGGACGCACAGCGGGCAGTGGGCATGGTTCGCTCGCATGCGGCGGAGTGGCACATCGATCCACAACGAGTCGGCGTGCTTGGATTTTCTGCCGGCGGGCATCTGGCCGCGGCCCTGAGCACGCACTTCGATCAGCGCCTCTACGATAAAGTGGATAGCGCCGACCAGCTAAGCTGCCGTCCGGATTTTGCGGTGATTGTCTATCCCGGCTACCTCGCCCTGTCCGAACAGAATTTCGCGGCTAACCCCGATATTCAGGTTACGGAAAAAACGCCGTCTACCATTCTCGTGCAAGCGGAGGATGATCCCGTCCATGTAGAGAATTCGCTCGTCTATTACCTGGCGCTGAAGAACGCCAAAGTTCCGGCGGAGATGCACCTCTACGCCCAGGGCGGACACGGCTACGGACTGCGCCGCACCGCGTTGCCGATCACCAACTGGCCTCAGGAGGTGGAGACCTGGTTGCGCACGATTCAGGTGTTGCCGTCGAAGTGATCGATGGCGTGAATGCAGTGGGATGGAAGGACCCCACTCATTTCGCAAAAAGCGCGAAATGAATGGGGCACCCTCGGCGTCTGTGGGTCTTACCGATTGTTAAAATGAGGAAGAGTTGAGGTCTCGCGATGTGCAGAAATATCAAGACCCTTTTTAATTTTGATCCGCCGGTGACTGACGACGAGGTGCGAGCGGCTTCGCTCCAGTTCGTGAGAAAGATCACCGGCTTCAATAAGCCTTCAAAGGCCAACGAAGACGCGTTTCTGGGTGCGATCGAAGAAATAGCGGGTATCTCGACGCGCCTCTTGCGCTCGCTCGAGACCACCGCGCCACCGAAGAACCGGGACGAGGAAGCTGCCAAGGCGAGGGCCCGTGCGGCTGAGAGATTCGGAGCATGAGGCTTCCCGGCTCGCTTGTGCCGGATTCCGCCGCGGACAAGATTGTTGGTGTTGTTATTTCTCGTGCTGTCTGCTGGCACATCTTTTCGTAGCGCCGCCGTCCCGGCGGCTGTGGCGGCGGGGACAGCCGGCAGAGCCTGCCCTGAGTGAAGTCGAAGGGATGCCGGCGCTACTCTCTTTTGCTCAGTACCTGCGTCTAAAATCGCATGGCTATGCGCTTCGACTTCGACTCCGAAACCCGGCGGCGGCTGGGCTACCGCCTGATTGACCAGATTGACTCTTTCTATTCTTCCCTGCCCGACCGCCCGGTGCAGCTACCGCTGGAGCAGCGTAGTTACGGGCCCCTTCACCATGCGCTTCCCGAGGCCGGTGAAGATGCGGAAAAAGTGTTGGACCAGCTCTTTCGGGAGATGGTGGAGCAGGGGTTTCACGTGCCCAGCGCCAACTATTTTGGTCTGATGAACCCTACGCCCACTTATATGGGCGTGCTGGGTGAAGCATTGGTAGCAGGGCTTAACCCCCAACTGGCGACCCTGGCCCGCTCACAGCTGGCATCGAAGATCGAACTCGAGACCGTGCGCTGGATCGGCGAACGTGTGGGCTGGCCCGGCGCGTTCAACGGAACCTTGACCAGCGGAGGCAATGAAGCCAACTTCAGCGGGTTGGCTTTGGCGCTGGCGTCCAAATTTCCGAACGTGGTTGAAGAAGGCGTGGCTGCAATCGGAGCACAGCCGGTTTGCTACGCTTCGGCGGAGTCGCATCACTCGCTCGACAAGTCCGCGGGTCTGCTGGGAATCGGGCGCAAGGCATTGCGGCGGGTTGGGGTGAATGAAGCGGCGCAGCTCGATCCGCAAGAATTGGAACAAGCGATAGCGGAAGACCGCGCCGCCGGTCGAAAACCATTTTGCGTGGTGGCCACGGCGGGAACCACGAATTCGGGGACCGTCGATGATCTGACTGCTCTATCGGAAGTGTGCAGGGAGCAGCAGTTGTGGCTGCACGTGGACGGCGCCTATGGAGGGGTGGCAATTTTCTCAAATCAGCACCGCGGACTGGTACGGGGGATCGAGCGGGCCGATTCGCTTACCATCGATCCTCACAAGTGGCTGGCCATGCCCTTTGCCGCCGGCGTGATCCTGACCAGCCATCCCGAGATTCTGGAGCGTACGTTTTCCGTGGCCGCGCCTTATATGCCGAAGGCCGCCGGGGCGCAGCTGCCCGACAATTCCCGCATCAGCACCCAGTGGACGCGGCGCATGAACTCCCTGAAACTCTGGTTGACCCTGCGGGTGCACGGGCGGCAAGCCTATGAAGACCTGATCGATCGCCAACTGAGGCTCGCAAAGAGCTTTGCCGACTGGGTGACGGCCTCAGACGACTTCGAGCTGGCCGTGGCGCCCATGCTTCCTATCGTCACCTTCAGGCTCAAGTCTGACGGGCAGCAGCAACTCGCCGTCGAGCATGACGCTATTGTCGAAGAAGTTACGCGCGACGGGAGCCGCTGGATCTCGGAGACCAAAGTCCGTGGAGGGAGCGTGCTGCGGATGATGGTGATCAGTTATCTGACCGAGGAGCGGCATCTGCTGGGACTGGAAGCTGCGTTGGCGAATGCAGCCAGGCGACTGAGATTTCGGGCTGCCGGATGAGTTGGCGTGGAACGGGCCCGCCACTCATCTCGCAGAAAGCGCGAAATGAATGGGGCACCATCGGTAGACAGGTTAGCCGGACACGAAAATCGCCACCCTTCCGCGAAAAGCGCGAAGAGGGTGGGGCACCCGGGCGAGCAGATTGTGCCGCCCTGGGGTATCTCGGGATGCACTAGGATTGGTGCAGTGTTTGGCCTAGACTTTCAGGCAGTTCGGGCCAAGTACAGGCAGCGCTATCGTAGCGTCCCTTCTGCCTCCTGGACGCTGGGTCGGTAGCGCTTTGCTTTTCCTCTCGCGAGCGGTCACTTCTTCGTAGCGCGCTTTTCGTCCCACTTCCAGGCTGTCGCCACAATTTCATCTAGCGAGCGCTTGGCTTTCCAGCGCAGCAGTTTTTCAGCGCGGGTCGGATCGGCGACCAGTTCTGGCGGGTCTCCGGCACGGGGCGGCGCCAGGCGGCTAGGCACCTCTCGTCCGGTCACCCGCTTGATCGCGGTGAGAATCTCGCGAACAGAGTAGCCGCGGCCCGTCCCCAGATTGACTGCCTGCGAGGTCCCGCCGGTCAGATATTCCAGCGCCAGCACATGCGCCTCGGCCAGGTCGCTCACGTGAATGTAATCCCGCACACAGGTGCCGTCAGGTGTGGGGTACTTGTCCCCGAAAACCTCGAGCGCGGGACGCTGACCACGGATGGCTTCAAACGCCGAAGGGATGAGATGGGTTTCAGGATTGTGCATTTCGCCGATGCTTCCGGATTCGTCCGCCCCGGCGGCGTTGAAGTAACGAAGATTCATGTAGCCCAGACCGTAAGCGGGGCCGTAGGCCTCGAGGGCCTGCTCGAAAATCAACTTGGTGACGCCATAGGGATTCACCGGGACGCGCGGCAAATCCTCGGTCATGGGTACTTTCGACGGGACGCCGTACACCGCGCAACTGGAGGAGAAGATAAATTTGCGGACTTTTGAATCGAGCACCGCATTCAGCAGAGTAATTCCGTCGAGCACGTTGTTCTGAAAGTATTTCCGGGGGTTGACCACCGATTCGCCCACGTAGGCGTGGGCGGCGAAGTGCATGACGGCATCGACCCGGCCCAGGACGGGCGCCAGTTTGGCCGTGTCCGAAATATTGCCGACGATCAACTCGAAGCCCTGGGCGAGTTCGGCGTGGCCGGCGCCCAGGTTGTCATAGATGATGGCTTCATAGCCGCGGCGCTTCAGCGCCAGCGCGGCGTGACTGCCGATGTATCCTGCGCCTCCAACGACCAGAACGACCAAGTGTGCGCTCCCTTCCCCTCGTCTTGCCCTGAGCAGGAATGCTGGATTCTAGCAGAGATGAATGTCGAAGAACGGGTTGAAGCGGCTGATGACGCGGTTGGCCGAAGCAACGAGAAATGGGCGCCAACTTTCGGCCGGCGCCCGTTCCGGGTCAGAAGGAGTAGAGCACATCAAACTGCATGCGCTTGAGGTAGGGCTCCTGCTCTCCCGGGGTAACTCCGGGCGCAAGAATTGCATGCTGCAGGTTGCTGTTCAGAGTGCGGCCGATCCACCAGTTGTAGCTGGCCACGGTATTCGATCGCATCTTCCAGTTGGCGGAGATCCGGTTCTGCAGGAGATTCGAAGGCGCCCGGTTTTCACTTTCAAGGAAGGACGAAATGGCGGAATCCTGTTCCTGACGGTACCAGGCGTAGCCAATCTGTATGTCATTCCTGTTCTTCAGTTGCCCCAGACTGAAATCGACCTGGTAGGCGTGCGATTGCTTGCCCAGATCGGTCAGGACATTTCCCTGCGAGTCCAGCGGGTGGTTGGCGGCATTCAAATTGTTCTCGTATTCCAGCGTCAGGTTGACGGGGAAACGACTCCAGCCGGTCCTGATCTGGTTGTTCAGAATAAAGTCGGCATAGAGGAACCCGGAGAGGAAATGAAGTTTGCCGGCCCCATCCGTGAAGGTGGCGTTGGTAAAGCCTTGAGGACCATAAACGCACGGCGCCGTGGTGGGAAAGCCGGAACCGGTGGCGCACCCGGGCCCTTCGCCAGGCGACTGTACGGCGAAGGCGGAGGCGCCGAGGATGGCGTCGGGGAATCGCCAGTCGAGAAGACTGAATGACGCGGTGCTGTCCATGAAACCAAAATCCAGCTTGCTCGAAACCTGGCCGCCCACAGCAAACGAGTCATCGCCCTTGGAGGCCTCGTTGTAGAGCAACTGGATGCCCTGGACGGTAAAGTTCTTGATGACCGGGCTTTTCAGATCGAAGGAGAATTTTTCGGTGAAGCCCTCGGGATTCAAGTCCGAATCGAAAGTCATGGGGGTGCGTTGCCAGGTAAAGCCAAATTTGCCGCCGGTGAGGCTGATCCACTTTGCGGCGAGGGGATGATAGGTCACGTAGGCCCGGTCGATGCCAATGGTCTTGCGGGTAAAGAAATTGGTGAGAGTTTCGTTGGTGCTGTTGGAGTCGCCCAGCGACCCCGAAGTAATCAGGAAACCACCGGCAAAGTCGTCGTTCAGCTTGCCTTCAAGGCCAAAGCGCAGCCGAAAACGGGCGCGATTGCGGGTCACGCAGGAGGAGCAGTCCTGGAAAAAGTCTTCGCCCCGGACGCGAATGTCGCCCACGAAGCGGAAGCGTCCCAGGGCGTCCTGCAAGGCGTTCAGCTTCTTGCGTTCATCCTTTGACTGCGTGTCCACAAGCGCGAGCGCGGTTTTTGTCTCGGTGACGCTGCTGGAAACCTGGTCCACCTGGCTTTGGGCTTCAGCGGACGACTGCTGGGCCCGGGCCGCCGCGGCCTGCGCCTGATCAGCGCTGCTCTGCACTTTTTGCGCGGAGGCGCTGGCGTGTTGATCTGCATCCAGCAGTTGCTGCAATTGGGACTTCAGCTGGTCGAGTTGCTGGCTCTGCTCCTCCGACCGCCTCTGCTGCGCTGCCAGTGCATCCCGCAGCTCCTGCACCTCCTGGGCGGTGACGCGCGCTGAAGCCGAGGGGCTCTTCGCGGTGGGCTTCCGGGAACCGGCCTTGGAACCTGCGCTGGTCTGCGCGGCCGCGCCGCCGATCAACAGAATGATTGTGCTGAACCACAAGACCTGCCTCATTGTTTCTCCCTTTGGTTGAGTTTTTCTTTTGCGCTTTACCGGCCCGGGCCGCCCGGAACGGCGAAGCCATACCCGCGCAACAAATCCTGGATCGGCGGCGCCTTTACGAACTCGACGAATTGACGAGCAATGTCCTTGTGGGGAGAAGACTTCAAGATCACAGCTCCCTGCTCGATGGCGGGATAGTCTTCGACGGGTATTTCCGCGTACCTCCCCTTGTCTTTCATGGAAGGGGCCAGCGCCAGTGAAAGAGCGAGAATTCCAACATCAGCGCTGCCGGAGACAACGAACGTTGCGGTTTGCGAGATGTTCTCTCCCAGCACGAACTTCGGGGAAACCTGGTCGTAGAGGTCTTCGTGGCGAAGGGCTGCGACCGCGGCCCGTCCATAGGGCGCATGTGCGGGGTTTGCAATGGCGACCTTTTGGATAGCGGGGTCGAGCAGAACGCGCAGGCCTTGGCTGAGATCGAGCTTCGATTGCGTGGAGACCCAGAGCACAATTTTTCCCGTGGCATACGGGTAGAGAGTGCCGGGCTCGGCCAAACCGGCGGCGTCGAGGCGCTGAGGATAAGCGATGTCGGCGGAAAAGAATACGTCAAACGGAGCGCCGTTTTGCAGCTGGGCAAAGAAGTTGCCGGAAGAGCCGAAGATCAGCTTCACATGTTTTCCGGTGGCTTTCTCGAAGCGCTCGACTACATCATGGAAAGCAAACTGAAGGTCGGACGCGGCGGCAACGGTGATCTCCTGTGCTAGGCAAGACCGTCCACCAATCCCCGACATCAGAATGACCACCAGAACCAGACGCTTGAAATTCATGGTTTCACTGCTCCTCCCAAGGGTCACAATCCGTATCAGCTAAGTCGGTTTAAATCAGATATAAGTGAAGTGTCAAATCGACTTTAATTGGGTCAACGTGGGGCGAAACGAGGCGGTTTCAACAACAGCGGAGGATCAGAATTTCCATGTCAGGGCCTCTGCACTCGCAGGATCATGACTTCAGTCGATTTGATCAGAGCAGCGGCCAACTGTCCTTTTTGCAAACGCAGCTCGCGAACGGCGTCCGATGTAATCACGGAGGTGATCCGCTGTCCGCCAATCGACAAGGTAATCTGGGCCATGATTCCGTCGATCTTGATGTCGAGGATGCGCCCTATTAGCTGGTTGCGGGCGCTGATTTGCCGGAACTGGGCGCGACGCTGAGGAACCTTCATTCGCTTCTCGGCAAAGTGCAGATGCTTATCCAACTCGCGTTCGGGAATCCGATGATGTCCGCCCTGGGTCTTGACGGTGTGCAGCTTTCGCGTATGGATCCATCGCTTCAGCGTGGAATAGCTGATGCCGAGCACCTTGGCGGCGTCCCGGGGGCGGATCAGCTTCGCATCTTCAGTCAAGAACCAGCTCCTCCACATGTTCCACGGTGCGATCCATGGTCAACGCTTAGCGCGAGCGAGACAACGACTCAATCTTCTCTTCTGCGCGGATTTCCGGGAACCACCATGGGCAATACTCTGGCATCCTCGCCGGTTTTCCTGGCCAGGCGTTTGCCGGTTTTGACAAACTTCGGATCAACAATATCGGCCAGGGTGGTGTGCTCCAGGATCTTGGCCGCGGCGTTGCGGACCTCCATAAAGACCTTGTAGAGGGCGCGGTGCTCGAGGTCGCTATCAATCAGGCTGCGGAGCTGATCGGCATCGCCGAAAGGGGCCAACGGACCGTCAATCAGCCGAATGATCTCGCTGAGGCGAATTTCGGCAGGAGGGCGGCGGAGCTGATATCCACCCTTGGCGCCGCGGACACTCTCAACAATGCGGGCATTCTTCAATTCCAGAAGGATAAGCTCCAGGAATTTTTCCGGAAGCACCTCTTCGTAGGCGATATCGCGAATGCGGATGGCACCCTGGTTGTAATGGCGGGCCAGCATCATCATGGCCTGCAGGGCATAAAGGCCTTTCTGGGAGATTTTCATAGCGCTTTATGATGACAGAAAAGCCTATCAGGTTGGTAGGGTTTATTTTATCTGAGAGGCCGGGGACTCGGTCCGGTGGGACGGGCGGGATGCCCGTTCTCCATATTGCTGCGGCTAGTTTATGCGCAGGACCTGGACGGTGATGTTATCCGGGCCGCCGCGCTTCTTGGCGGTTTCAACCAGCGCATCACAGATTTCAGCTGCGGATTTACCGGCAACCGCGCTTTGAATCTCGGCTTCGCTGAGCAGACTCCAGAGACCGTCGGTGCAGAGCACCAGCGTGTCCCCGGATTCGAGAGCGACCGGTTGTGGCGGAGAGTCAGGCGTGATGCTGTTGCCCGCTCCGAGAGCCGCGGTAAGGATGTGGCGCTGAGGGTGGGATTCGGCCTCCTCGGCGCGGAGTACGCCGTTCTGAACCAAGCGGCTGACATAGGAGTGATCGTGAGTAAGACGTGAGATGGAAGTTCCCCGCAGCAGATACAACCGGCTGTCGCCTACGTGCGCGAAATAAAGCTGGTGGTCGAGCAGGGCCATGGCAGTGCAGGTGGTGCCCATACCCTGAAGGTCGGGATATTTGACGGCGTATTCCTGGATGCTGTGGTGGGCGGTCTGAAAGCCCTGCAAGAGCCAGGCGCGCGGCTCTCCATCGACCGCGTCGGCATAGATCTTTTCGATCACTTCGACGGCAATGCGGCTGGCCTCCTGGCCGCCTTCGTATCCGCCCATGCCATCGGCCACAATGGCCAGCCGGCCCTTCCTCGGGAATTCCGAATCGCCGGACGGCTCCCAGTAGGAATAGCGATCTTCGTTATTTTCTCGCTGGCAGCCGACATCGCTGAGCCCCGCCAGCTCCACACCGGGCCGAACTTTCATTCCACCCCTTTTACTTCGCACATACCCAAGCGGATTCTGGATTATACCGGAGAGAGCGTGAATCGAAAGGGAAGGTTGTGCTTACTGTTCGGTCGTCGGAACAGCGACTGAATCAGGCCCATTCAGTTTTTGCGGTGAGACGAGGCTGTGTCGATTCAAGCAGCCGCGGATGCCCTCCTGACTCCTGGGTACCACCACGTGCGACCGTGGATTTCCAGCCTGGCCTCTGCTCAAGGGCACCCAGAATTATGAATATGCGCTTGCACTGTCCTACAATGCCTTCGAGAGACACCTGCGATCGAGGATCGGGAACCAAGGCAAATGGCGACAGCCGCGACGGTGAATGGACAAGAGGAGCACGAACAGATTGGCAAGGCTGCTGGTCCGTGCGTGATGGTGATTTTCGGCGCGTCGGGAGACCTGACCAAGCGCAAGCTGGTGCCGGCGCTCTATAACCTGGTAAAAGCGAAGCTGCTGCCCCGGAATTTTGCGGTCGTGGGCGTGGCCTTCGACGACTTGAGCCGCGACCAGTTTCGCGACCAGGTAACCGGGTTCCTGCACAGCGACGATCGGGGGACGGAAGCCTGGGAGTGGTTCACCCAGCGGCTTTACTATCAACGCGGCGAATTTGCCAATCCGGCCACCTACTCAACCCTCGCCACGCAGCTCGCCGGCGTAGATCGGGAGCACGGCACTCAAGCCAACTATCTGTTCTACCTGGCCACGGCGCCAAAGTTTTTTGCCACCATCGTTCAGCAATTGGGCAAGGCCGGACTGGCCGACCAGAAAGATGGATGCTGGCGGCGAGTGGTGATCGAAAAGCCTTTCGGGCACGACCTCGACTCGGCCAAAGCCTTGAACCGCGAGGTCAAGGCGGTGCTCGCGGAAAACCAGATTTACCGCATCGACCACTACCTGGGCAAGGAGACGGTGCAGAACATCATGGTGTTTCGCTTCGACAACGCCATCTTTGAGCCCATCTGGAACCGGCGTTACATCGACCATGTGCAGATTACGAACGCGGAAACAGTCGGCGTCGAACTGCGCGGCGGATACTTTGACACGGCAGGCACATTGCGCGACATGGTGCCCAACCACATCATGCAACTGCTGAGCCTGACCGCGATGGAGCCGCCGGTGTCGTTTCAGGCCGATGCGGTGCGCAACGAGCAAGCCAAGATCCTGCGGGCTGTGCAACCGCTGGATTCGGAAGATGTGCTGCATTCCAGCGTGCGCGGGCAATACGGAGAAGGATTAGTCGGAGGAGAAAGGGTGGCGGCGTATCGCGCCGAGCCCGGCGTCGCCCCGGAATCAAAGACCGAAACTTTTCTGGCTCTCAAGGTGAACATCGACAACTGGCGATGGGCGGGCGTCCCGTTCTATATCCGCACGGGCAAACGGCTGGCGCAGCGCCACACGGAAATTACGATTCAGTTCAAGCGCACTCCCTTCGAGATTTTTCGCAACGCGCCTGTCCATAACCACACCAACCAGCTGGTCATGCAGATACAGCCGGTGGAAGGCATTTCGCTGAGCTTCGGGGCCAAGGTTCCGGGACCGGTGCTGCGGGTGGGACCGGTGAACATGAGCTTTGAGTACACCAAATATTTTGGCGCGGACGCATACACCGGCTACGAAGTTCTGATTTATGAGTGCATGATCGGGGATGCAACTCTTTTCCAGCGCGCCGACATGGTGGAAGCCGGCTGGAGTATCGTGGACCCGATTCTGGATGTGTGGCAGGCGCTGCCTCCGCGCAGATTTCCTAACTATCCTTCGGGCACCTGGGGCCCGGCGGATTCCGACGAATTGCTGGCCCGCGACGGCCGGCAGTGGAGGAAAATCGAACCATGATTCTTGCAGGCGACATTGGCGGAACCCGCACCCGGCTGGCTGCCTTCGAAACAGAGGGCACCAAGTTGAAGTGTGTGGTCGAAAAGACTTATCCCAGCCAGGAGCGCAACGGCCTGGCCGAGGTGGTCGCTGAGTTTGTCAAGACGGAGGGGATTCCGGTGCACAGCGCGTGCTTTGGCGTAGCTGGCCCGGTGCGCGGCGGGCGCAGCAAGATATCGAATCTTCCCTGGACCATCGATTCGGGCGAACTGGCGGCACAACTCAAACTGGCTTCGGTTGGGCTGATCAACGATCTGGAAGCGTATGCCTATGGGGTGGATGCCCTGGAGTCAAAGGACCTGGTGACCTTGAGGGCAGGCGCGGAGGACGCGGAAGGAAATCGCGCCGTCATTTCGGCACGCACCGGCCTGGGTGTGGCCGGCCTCTATTGGGACGGCTTCCGGCATCATCCCTTTGCCTGCGAAGGCGGGCATACCGACTTCGCGCCCCGGAACGAAGTGGAAGTCGAATTGTTCCGCTATATTTTGAAAAAGTATGGGCACGTGAGCAGCGAGCGGGTTCTCTCCGGGCCGGGAATTAAAAACATTTACGATTTTCTTCGCGACAGCAAGAAAGCTGAGGAACCGGCGTGGCTGAAAGAGCAGATGGACAAAACCCACGACGCGCCGGCGTTGATCTCGAAGACGGCCCAGGAAAAGAAAGCTCCGATTTGCGAGCAGACTTTTTCCATTTTCGTCAGCCTGTACGGGGCCAAGACCGGCGACTGCGCCTTGACCTTCATGTCCACGGGTGGAATTTTCATCTGCGGCATTATTGCCGCGAGAAACTTGAGCAAGATGCAGGAACCGGCCTTCATGGAAGCATTTTTGAGCAAGGGACGCATGCGGGGCTTGCTTGAGGACATGCCGGTGAAAGTCGTGCTGAACGACGATTGCGGGATCATGGGCGCGGCGCGCTACACGCTGATTCAGAAAGCCTTTGGGAAGGCAAAGAGCGGGGGGAGTTAGCCATTGGAGCGTTTGGCTAATTGCTGATTTGCTGTGCCAGAAATACATCGGAATCAAAATGTAAGCGGCGCAGGTCGAGTTGGCTGAAACAGCAGGTCCCTCCACTGCGCTCGCTTCGCTCGCTCCGGTCGGGATGACAATACTGATTCTACGAATTTCCGTGAGAGGACACTAACTGCCAGGTGCGCTCAGTTGGAAGCATGCAGTAGTTGCGAAATACCATCCAAGGGAATTCGTACCCAGGACGGCCGGTTGTTGAGTTCATATCCAAGCTCATAGACGGCCTTGTCCAGGAGATGCACGTCGAGCAGCAGCGCCAGCTCTTCCCTTCCCCTGGGGATGAAGATCGCGTCGCCGGAAACTTCCAGATAGGTTTTCAGAAACGTTGCTGACACCCACCTTTGCCAGTATTGGGCCCAGCTTCCGAGGACCAGCAAGCCTTCAGCCCCCGGTCTTTCATTACTGCCCTGCTGCAACAGCGGCGCGTATGCGGCATAGTGGAAGGAGCGCAACATGCCGGCAACGTCCTGGAGCGGAGAGCGTTTCTTGCGGCGTTCAGCGAGCGAACGCGCGGGCTCGCCTTCGAAATCGATGATGATAAAGTCGCTTCCGGTGAACAGGACCTGACCAAGATGATAGTCGCCATGGATGCGTGTGACCATGGCCGAGCTCTTCAGTTGGGTGAGCAACTTGAAGCGGCGGCGGGCAGTTTCTTCAAGCTGGAGAATTTTGTCTGCCTCCTGCCGAGTCTGGTCGGGCATTCCACCCTTCAGACGACGCAGCAGGTCGAAATTGACGGTCAGGAGTTGTGCTGCCGACTCTGCGAATGCCCGGTGATCGGATTCAGAGGATGGCTGGGGCGCGAAATCGGCGTTTTCACGATCGCCCGCCAGGGCCAGGTGAAGCTCGGCGGTCCGGCGGCCCAGTAGCGCAGCCGAATCGAGATAGGGACCGATTCGCCGTCGGGCATCCTCGGGGACCGGCTGACCGCATAGAGCAAGCAGCGGCGCGCGCGGGATTTCGCCGTCGTCGAGGCCACCAGAGTGCGGAGCGCTTCCGTAGTATTCCGCCAGAGCTTGCAGCGTGAATTGCCAGGCATCGCCCTGGTTTGCGACGTAGCCTTGCAGTATCCCCAGCGAACTTGCGGCGCCTTTCTCGTCGAGGTATTCGACGTATCCGGCGAGCGGAGGCACATTTCGAAACGACGATTTCTCCAGCAGGAAGGCACCGATTTCCAGATCAGGGTTAAGCCCGGTTCGAGGCGGCGGAATATTTTCAGCATCAGGCGTTTGCCATAGACGATGGAGGTATTGCTCTGCTCTGCCTTCATCAGCGATGGCGGGAGCGGACCCTGGGCAGGCTGCCAGAGCGACTGCAGCGCGGAGGTAGAGATCGCGCGAACCTGTCCCTTGGTTCCGGACCAGCACATACCTTCGGTGATGGCGTCGAACAAATGCGTTAGAAATTGCTGGTCGGTCAGTGCATCTTTGAGGATGATCGCTTCGGAGAATCCGTCGGGATGGATCCTCAGCGATGAAGGCTCGTCTTCACTTGAGATGCGGACCAGAGGGACAGCATAGGTTTCAACAGGGCCACGGGCGTAGTTGACCCGGGCAAAAGTCAGATGGGCTCTTGCGGCCGTGATGGGTACGATGTCCGGGATTTCAACCGACTGAATCTGGCGTGCCTTCCCCCCAAACCAGCGTTGCTGCAGCAGAAATTGCGGCAGAACGGAGGGGAGGTTGTTCTGCAGGGCTGCGAGGAAGGATTTTTCCGGCGATGAACTGGTTGACATGGAATTTGCGGGTCTCATGCAAAATCCTCAGGCGCTAAAGGGCAGTAGGTTTTCGGTACTGGTTGGCACGACTAAAGTCGTGCCCTTCCCCCAAACTGCATGGAGGTGAGTTTTCCGCACCCAGGTTCGATCAAACCATTTCCTGCACATCCTAGAGCGGAGAAAGCTCGTCCTCACGTTCTTTTCCCTCTCTTTTTTCCGAGGAGAAGCGGGCCTCCAGAAATCTTTTGGCCAGCTCCTGGCCGCCGAGGCCAAAAGCGATGGCCAGGCCAAGCATGACCGCTCCCAGCACGATGGCGAAGGCAAAGAGCATGGTGGAGTCGGCCAGGCCGAGTTCCTCAAAGACCGCGGACGCGGTGAAGACGGTGATCAGGACCCGGGCCGCGGAACTCAGAAGGCGGGGTGAAGGCATGTCGGTGTTGACCGCCCAGAGCAGGGTCGCGCGGGAAAAAAAGCTGGCTGCCAGCAATCCAATGAAAAGGAAAATCAGGGAGACCAGCAATCGGGGCAGGAAAACGAAGAAGCGGGTCACGTATTCCTGCATGCCCAGGATGCCCAGGGCGCTCACTCCCACCAGAATGAATCCGAGCCACGCCGTCCAGAAAGCGAAGCGGCTCACCAGTTCCGTGGAGGAGGGTAAGGCAGCCTTGTTGAGTAACTGCGTGGCCCCCGCGCCCTCGGAAAGTTTGTCGAACTTGATGAGACGCAAAAAACTGCGCAGGACCGCCTTCACCAGGTAGGCAATCATCCAGCCCACGAGGACGACGATCAGCATCACCATCAGGCGGGGCAGGAAGCGCGCGAATTCGCGGACCAGCTCCTGCGTGGCCTGAGTCAATTCATGAACAATCATTTCGCGCATGGTGACCTCACTTTTTTCCGTTCCACAAGTCCAGCAGGGACGGCTTCAAACGTTCGCAAGTCAGGCAGAAATTCTCGATGTTCTGCTCAACCTGCTCTCCTGATGCTTCCCGGTTTTCGACCAGAAAGGTGAATGCCCGCCCGCGGTAAAGCGGGGCCAGCGCCTGGACAATGTGGTCCCGGCTGATGACCGCGTTGTGATACGAAGCGGCGAATTCGTAGATGGTGACGGCCCAGAGGTCGTCCGCATAAGCAAAGTCGTCTTCCTCGAGAGTGGCGATCCTTTGCAACTCGGCCAGCGTGGGCGGGGAAAGAATCGACTTGAGCACGGGTTCCAGCTCAGCCACTCCGGAGCGGAACATGGCCAGGAGCCGCTTGCGATTTACACGCAGGGGCTCCAAAGTGACTTCCTGTTCTCCACCCAGAGTGGGAACAGGCTGAGAATCATTTTTCCCGCTCCAGAGCGGGAAGTTGGTTTCGAGCGACCAGAACAGAGCGCCCACGGTCTGGCGCATGGCATCCACCAGGTCGGCGGAGCGGGCATCCAGACGGGGTTTGACGCCGAGAAAGGATTGCGCCAGGCGGAAGCCCCCGGTGATGGCGGAAATGGTCAACGCGATTTCGGTGCCGGTCTGGCCGACTTCGTGGACCCATATTTCCTGCGAGAGAAAATGACTGGCCAGCGAACCCGAAAAGCTGAACTCCGAGGCATAAGGCTCCCGCACGCGCTTGCCATAGAAAGCGCGGGTCATGGGATAGACCAGGTTGGTCATCAGCAGCCCGTCAAACTTGTGACGGCGGTAGAGCGGAGTCACAAAATCAGCATTCCCCTGGTACACCGGGCGCAGCAGGCGCTCGATCCACTCCGGCTCGATGGTGGTGGATTCGGGAGAGACGACGGCGCAAGCCGAGACGCGCAGCAGTTCCGCCGACGCCAGAATGGTGCGCAGGGCGGTGCCGGTGGCGGGACCTCCCGCATATTCCGCGCTGATGCTGTGCAAGGTGCGTAAGGCGTTCAGGTCGGTGGAGTGCTGCATATCGTTGATCGAAGCTCCGCGGACCAGATTCGGGGTCTGGTCCCGCGAGCCGCCATCGGCATTCACAATGACCGCGCGTTCCCTGGGAAAATACTTCAGCAGGCCGGCGCGGATGGTTTGCACCACCTGACCGACGGTGGCGGCATTGTTGTAGGTGGGCACTCCTACAAGCACGTCAGCCTCACCGACATCGATCAACTGGCGAAGAAACTCATCCGTCAGAATGCTTTCCTCGGCCAACTCGCGCCTCCGTTAGAATTCCTGCCTGACGATCTTCAGATCTTGCGCAGACGGAACCAGTAAAACTGGTATGGGCCCAGGGTCAGCAGATAAGGCAACTCCCCGACCCGGGGAAAAATGTTTCGGCCAGACATCTCAATCAGGATATTCCCTTTGAACTGGCGCAGATCGAGTTCCACCGCCTGGGCGGTGCTGGAAAGATTGTTCACCACCAGGATGGACTCTTTTTCCCACTGCCGGACGTAGGCCAGAATGCGATGGTTCGCTGGATAGAAGAACTCGATCGAACCCCGGCCAAAAACCGGAGTGGACTTGCGTATCTTGATGATGCGTTTCATCCAGGAGAGAAGCGAGTGGTCGAAACGCTTCTGGGACTGGACATTGACCGCCTGATAGCCATAAACCGGATTGAGCATGAGGGGCGAATAAAGGCTTTCGGGATCCGCCGAGGAAAAACCGCCGTTCCAGCCGCCTTCCCACTGCATGGGGGTCCGGACCCCATTACGATCGCCCAGATAAATATTGTCCCCCATGCCGATCTCGTCGCCGTAATAGATGATAGGAGTGCCAGGCAGCGACAGCAGCAGTCCGTTCATTAACTCAATGCGGCGGCGATCATTGTCCAGCAGGGGCGCGAGCCGGCGGCGGATTCCGACGTTAATGCGCATGTGCTTGTCGTGAGCATACTGGTCGTACATGTAATCGCGCTCCACGTCGGTAACCATTTCCAGAGTCAGTTCGTCGTGGTTGCGCAGGAACAGGCACCACTGGCAGGGCCCGGGAATCTGCGGGGTCTGCTTGAGAATCTCGGTGATGGGCTTGCGGTCTTCCAGCTTCAGGCCCATGAACATTCTGGGCATGAGCGGAAAGTGAAAGGCCATGTGAAACTCGTCGCCCTCGCCGAAGTAGGCGCGTAAGTCGGCCGGCCACTGGTTGGCCTCGGCCAGCAGCATCTTGCCGGGGTAGTGCTGATCCAGTTTGGCTCGTAATTCTTTCAGAACAGCGTGGGTTTCAGGCAGGTTCTCGCATGAAGTGCCCTCGCGTTCGACCAGGTAGGGGACCGCATCCAGCCGGAAGCCGTCCACTCCCAGCTCCACCCAGAACTTCATCACGTTCCACATTTCCTCGCGGACAGCCGGATTGTCATAGTTGAGATCGGGCTGATGACTGAAGAAGCGGTGCCAGTAATACTCCTTGGACACCGGGTCCCAGGCCCAGTTCGAGAGTTCCGTATCCACGAAAATGATGCGAACGCCCTGATACTTGGCATCCGTGTCACTCCATACGTACCAATCGCGCTTGGGATTGTCCTTAGATTTGCGCGACTCCTGGAACCAGGGATGCTGATCGGAAGTGTGGTTCAGGACCATTTCAACGATGACGCGGATACCGCGCTCGTGGGCGGCCTGAAGAAAAGCTTTGAAATCGTCCAGGTTGCCGTAACTGGAGTGGACGGACCTGTATTCCGCGATGTCATAGCCGTCGTCGCGCAGCGGCGAGGGAAAGAACGGCATCAGCCAGATGGCGTTGACGCCCAATTCCTGCAGGTAATCGAGCTTCTGCGCCAGACCCCGGAAATCGCCGATGCCGTCTGCATTGGTGTCGAAAAATGTGCGCACGTGGACCTGGTAGATGATCGCGTCTTTGTACCAGAGCGGGTCCTGAGACATGGGCAAGGCGATTCTCTCCTGCGCTTCACTGCCGGTTATACAAAGTAATCGACGCCGTTTTCCGTGCGCACACGCCGCCTGATGCAAAAGATGTGGGCGGGCAGACGCTGGGGATCGAGTTCGACATAATTGCGCGGGCCGCGCCACACATATTTCGCGTCGGTCAGCAGATCGTGCATCTGATAAGGCTGAACCGGGTCGAGATGAAAGGCATCCAGGGGCAAATCGATCATGCCAGCCTGCGTGTGATAGGGATCCAGGTTGACGATAGCGACAACAATATTCAGCAGGTCGTCACTCGTCTTGCTGTAAGCGATGATCTGGGGGTTGTCCACGGGATGAAAGCGCAGGCTCAGGTCGCCGTGCAGCGCCGGGTTTTCGCGGCGAGCCTGGTTCACCCGGGTGATCAATTCGGCCAGGCTTCCGGGATGGTCCAGATCCCAGTGGCGGACCTGGTACTTTTCCGAGTCGAGATACTCTTCGCTGCCTTCACGAACCGGGCGGTTCTCGGACAGTTCGAAAGCGGGTCCGTAAATTCCGTAGTTGGCGCCGAGAGTCGCAGCCAGCACCAGGCG
Organism: Terriglobia bacterium; assembly: GCA_963757835.1. GTDB lineage: Bacteria > Acidobacteriota > Terriglobia > Terriglobales > Acidobacteriaceae > JAIQFF01. Next base: position 175,852 of record CAVWSP010000002.1, read on the forward strand.
GGCCATGAAGGCAGGGCGTCCGCCCTGCTGCAGAAACTCGGTAAGGATGTCGGGAGTATTGGGCCACAGGTTGGGGCGGAAATACTCCCGAACACCGGTCTGCGTGAGTTCCGTAAAATACTCCGTAAGCTCCTGCCTGGCGTTGCGCCAGGAGAAATAGGTGTAGGACTGGGTGAACCCGAGCTTGGCCAATTCGTACATCACCTTGGGGCGGGTAAAAGCTTCCGCGAGAAACAGGACATTCGGATACCGGTTCTTGATGTCGGTGATCAGCCACTCCCAGAAGTCGAAGGGCTTGGTGTGCGGATTATCGACACGGAAAATGCGGACGCCCTGATCGATCCAGAAGAGCACCACGCTTTCCAGTTCTTCCCACAGTTCCTGACTTTTTCCGGTCTCAAAATCGATGGGATAGATGTCCTGATATTTCTTGGGCGGATTTTCGGCGTACTGCACCGTGCCATCGGGACGCATCCGAAACCATTCCTGGTGCGCCTCTACGTAAGGATGGTCGGGCGCGCATTGGTAGGCCAGGTCGAGCGCAACTTCCAGGCCTAACTGCCGGGCCCGCGACAGAAGGTGTTTGAAATCCTGGAGCGTCCCTAACTGCGTATCGATCGCCTTGTGACCGCCTTCCCTTGCGCCGATCGCCCAGGGGCTGCCCACGTCTTCGGGCAAAGCCTTCTCGGCGTTGTTTTTTCCCTTGCGATTCACGCGGCCGATGGGGTGAATCGGAGGAAGATAGAGGACGTCGAAGCCCATGCCGGCCACGTAGTCGAGCCTGTTGGTGCAATCCCGCAAAGTTCCGTGGCGCCCCGCTTGAGGGGACGACGAACGGGGGAACATTTCATACCAGGCGCTGAAGCGGGCCCGGTCGCGATCGACCACGACCGCCAGTTCCCTGCCATAGGTGGTGGCGCGGCGGCGGTCCGCGTGCCGGAGCATCAGAGCTTTCAGCTCCGGGCTCGACGATTTTTCCACCGCAGCTGGAATGTTCCCCGCTGACAACTTGCGTAGCTCGGTCGCTGCCGCGGCGAGCGCAATGTTGTCTTTTCCGGTGGCCCGGGCGGCAGTTGCTTCGATCAGTTGGACTCCCACCAGGATGTCCAGCGATATGTCTTGCGCGGCTTCGAACTTTTTTGCCAGGTCGCGGCTCCAGGACTGGAAGCGGTCAGTCCAGGCTTGCAGGGTATAAAGATGACGACCCTCAGTCGTGACACTGAACTCTCCCTGCCAAAGATCATTGGGCTGCGGCTCCATGGGAATTTCTTCCCAGTCCGGATGCGCGGCGGGCTTGTGTCGCAAAACGGCGTGCAGAATATCGTGTCCGTCGGTGAAGATGTCGGCGGTCACCGTCACGCGATCGCCCACGATGCGCTTGATGGGAAAACGGCCGCAATCGACCTGCGGCTGGACATTTTCGATGACCACGCGCCGGGGAAAGGCTGGTTTGGTGGCGTTGTTGCCTTCGCCCGTCATTCTCGGTACCAACCTCCTTGCGTAGAGTTGTAGAGCCAGTCGTTCAGAGACAGGCGAGGACATCCAGAACCCGTCGGAGTGAGAAAACAGAGACTATTGGGCCCGTTTCTAAAATCTATCACATGCGATGCCGGAGTGCGCCCGGCCTTCGATGCTCTATGGGACGGGGTGAGCCAGAAGAGGCACCCATCCGGCGAGAAGGTCACAGATCGCAGTTGCCGCGGCCTCAAGCGATGCATCAACCAATAAAAATGGCAGCGGCAAATCCCGCCAGCGACAGGGCGACCGGCAAGTCCGGGGTGAGGTAATCGACCGGAACGGGGGCGAGACTGCCTCCGTACACGGCATCATCTGTACACAACACCAGCCGCCAGGAGTGGGCGCTGCCTGCGGCTGGAATGTTTTGCGCTTCGGAGGAGAAATTACAAACCAGCAGGGCCTCGCTGCCCGAGGGGTCCGCACGCTTCATCACCAGCCACTTGGCCTGCTCATCAAACTGGATCTGGGTGAGGTCCTTGCGGCAGTTGGCCAGAGCGGGATGCTGCTGGCGCAGGGAAATCAGATCGCGGTAGAGACGCAGAATTTCGCCATGGGGAGAAATTGCGGTCTTCGACCAATCCAGTTTGCAGCGCTCGAAAGTGTCCCGGGCCTGGGGATCCGCGAACTCGCTTGCGGAGTAGTGTTTCCCCAGTTCCTTTTTTCGACCTTCGCGCACCGCGGCGGCCAGGTCGGGATCGTCGAAACTGGTGAAGTAGAGAAAGGGCGCCGTCTCTCCGTATTCTTCCCCCATGAACAGCAGCGGCAGGAACGGTGAGCACAAGGTGAGCACGGCCGCTAGCTTCTGTCGTCCGGCGGAAACCAGGGTGGAGAGGCGTTTGCCGCGGCAAGTGTTGGCGATCTGATCGTGGTTCTGAATGAAGCCAACGAATTGCTCTCCCGGCCGATCCTTCGAGGAGCTGCCGAAGTGGCGACCGCGATAGCGTGAATATTTCCAGTCGAAAACAAAACCATCAGCGATTGACTTCGACAGATCGGCGATGCCGCCGAAATCCATGAGGAAGCCTTCCCTCAGGCCGGTGAGCAGGGCATGGAGGGCGTGATGAAAATCATCGTTCCACTGCGCGTCGAGGGCGTACCCTCCGGCTGACCGGGGGTTGAGAATGCGGATATCTTCGAGGTCGCTCTCGGCAATCAACCAGGCCTGACGCTGAAGGCACCGCGCCTGATCCTGGAATGCCTGCGAGAGTTCGTCGAGAATGTGGCGAGCGCCGAAGTCGTAGATGCCGTGGATGGCGTCCAGGCGAAGCGCGTCCACATGGTATTCGGTGAGCCAGTACAGCGCGTTGTCGATGATGAAGCGGCGGACGCCGTCGCTCTCCGGCCCGTCAAAGTTGATGGCCTTTCCCCACGGCGTGTGATGCACGTCGGTGAAGCAGGGAGCAAACTCGGGAAGATAGTTTCCCTCCGGGCCGAGGTGGTTGTAAACCACGTCCAGCACGACCGCCAGCCCATGCTGGTGGCAGGCATCCACAAGCCTCTTCAGACCGGTGGGACCGCCGTAGGAAGACTGGGGCGCGTAGAGGCTGGCGCCGTCGTATCCCCAATTCCGCGTTCCCGGGACCTCCGCCACGGGCATGATTTCAATCGCGGTGATACCGAGATCGCGCAGGTAGGGTAGGCGCGGAATTGCGCTTTCAAAGGTCCCTTCGTGGGTAAACGCGCCGGTGTGGAGTTCGTAGATGATGAAATCCTGAAGAGGGATCCCACGCCAGCCCTGGTCGGACCAGGAAAACGACGCGGGATAGACAATCCGGGAAGGACCGTGCACCCCCGCCGGCTGCCAGCGCGAAACCGGGTCTGGACGTTCGCGCTCGCCATCGAGCACATAAAAGTAATCCGCGCCGGCGCCCACCTGGGGAACGGTCACCGCAAACTCCGAGTCGGACGACTGCTGCATGGGAATCGTACGCGGGTGTTCTCCAGGATTTCCGCTCATGATGCGAACCGAAAGGTTCGTCAGGTTCGGCGCCCATACCCGGAACTCAGCCTTGTTGCCGTCACGAAGTGAGGCGCCGAAGCGAAGTTCCCAAGGTTTGTGGGTTAACCTATCCGACATCCGCGGGGCCCTCGACCTTCCCTTCAACGTGTACCAGCATCGCAATCGGCAGGTGCGCAAAGGCGGCAGCGACGGGGAGGGCGAAGTCTCCATCTCGCGGAACCGAAGCCACGCTTTTGCCGGTGAACACGTCGCGATACCGGCCGGCAGGAAGCTGCTTGCGCAGGACGACTTCCGTATCTCCCCAGGTTTCGGCACCGACGGGGAGGCGAACATCCGCTTCAAGCTGAGCAAAAAATCTTCCGGCCAGCACCAGAACCGTGGATCCACGGAAAGTACGGGCGAAGGCAACCAAGTGTCGATTTTTTTCTCCCGCGGCACGCAGAGGCAGGTAGCCTCCCTGGGCAAACAGGGAGCGTTGCTCGCGGCGAAAGCGCAGCGCGCAGCGGGTCACGTAAAGCTTCAGACTGCCATCCGCGGGGTTGGCCAGCAGGCGATCGACAAGCGCGGAACGGCCCCCGGACTCAGCAGCGTGAAGCTGCGCCAGCATCGCCTGCAGATGTTCGTAGTCAACCAGCCGGCGATTGTCGGGATCGGCCAGGCTGAAGTTCCAGACTTCCGTTCCCTGGTAGAGATCGGGAAGACCTGGAGTCGTAATCTTCAGCAGGGTCTGAGAAAGCGAATTGAACACTCCCGCCCTCGCAATGCTGGCCTGGAAGGGAGCAAACTGGTCGAGGAAAGGCTTGCCGGCCGCGCTGTCCAGGATGCTGTCAAGAAAGGTGTGGACCGCGGCTTCGTATTCCGTGTTGGGATTTATCCAGCTGGTGTTGACTTTGGCTTCGCGCAGGGCCTTTTCCATGTAGGTATGAATCCTGCCGAGAAAGTCGGCGCGCGCCGCGCTGTCCATGGGCGCCAGCGGCCATGCGCCCAGAAGAGTCTGATACAGGAAATACTCTTCGTTCGCGCTGGGCACGCTTTCGCCGGCCACCTGGATTTTCTTTTCCTCGTTCAACCGTTGCCAGGTGCGGATGGCCCGGTACCACTCCGCCGGCATTTCCGAAAGCACATTGATTCGCGCCCGCACGTCTTCGCTGCGCTTGGTGTCGTGGGTGGAGCTGGCCAGCATGGCATTTCGCCAGGACTGACGGCGGGCCAGGTTTTTCGTATGGAAGTGGGCCAGGGCAACCCCGAACCTGTCCGGCGATCCGCCAACTTCGTTGAGCGAGAGCAACGGACAGTACCGATAGAACGCGGTGTCCTCCAGGCCCTTGGCCATCACCGGGCCGGTGAGCTGCTGGAAGCGCATCACGAACAGGCGGCGCTCGGCGCGGTCGGCGTCACTGATGCTGTCGGGATCTTGGAGCAGCAGCAGGTCCTGGACGAAATCGAAAACCGATCCGCTGGTGGCCGGGTTGCGACGCTTCGCGGTCTTGATGGCACTGCGGATATAGCGTTCGTCCTGCTCGTCGGGATGCTGGGTGTCGCTGCGAATATAGGTGCGGTACACGGGAAAACAGGCGATCACTTCGCGCAGCGCGTCACGCAGACTCTCCAGAGTGAAGTCGCGGGAGCGGCGATGCTGCTCGGAAATACGGTCCAGGCGGCGCGAAAGCACGTTGAGTTCGCTGGACATCGAAACCTGCATGACCAAACGCTTGCTCTCGTAGATCAGGTCAGCGTAACTCTGCGACCACCCGGTAAACTTGCGGTACAGCCGCTGAAAAAAATGCGCCTTGGATGGGTCCACGAAAAGCCCGTTGAGCAGGTTCAGAAAGCCGTAGCCGGTGGTGCCCTCGATGGCCCAGCCCGGCCGCAGTTCTTCGTTGCCCACCAGAATCTTTTCCGCGGCAAGATAGAGACGGCGCCGGACGCCGTGGCCAGCGCCGTCCGCGGATATTTGCCCGGACAGCGGCGCCTGGGCCTGCAGGTCCTCGAAATAGCGCAGCGGGTCGAACAGCCCGTCGGGATGATCGATCCGGATTCCCGACACCAGTGATTTTTGTATCAGTTCGAACGGGATGCGGTGCACGATGCTGAATACTTCCGGACTCTCTACCCGGATTGCAGCCAGGTCGTTGATGTCGAAAAAGCGCCGATAGTTGATTTCGTCGGAGGCAACCCGCCAAAAACTCAATCGATAGGCCTGGTCATCCAGGATCTTCTCCAAAGCGTCGAAACTGTGCGGCTGTCCTTTGCTGCCATTGATGACGGTCAATACTTCTTTCAGACAAGCGCGCACGGCATCACTGTCCTCGACCAGGGCGGCCAGGCGCCGTCGAATGACCTCTTTCTCGCGCTGTCGCTCCCGGACTTTGGGCAGGTCAGTGTCCTCACGCAGCGGGAGATGAGAGATAGCGGTGAGAATGCTTTCCAGTTCCAGCACATGACCCTCGGTGTCGGTAAGCCTTTCCTTCGCCTTCACCAGAATGCGTTCCAGCAGGGGGGACCACGAACGCGGAGCCAGAGGAAAGTGGGTGCCTAGAGAATCCAGAACAAATCCGCCACCGTCAAACAGAACGCGAATGGATTGACTTTCGAGAACCAGGCCAAACTGGTCGGGCAAAAAAGGTAACAGGACTTTGTTGGCTAGTTCGGATTTGGGAGGGTTCCAATCGATATCGAAATGGCGGGAATAATCCGAACTGGGCCCGTTTTCCAGCACATCCCACCACCACAGATTGGAAGAATGCGTAATGCACATGTGGTTGGGCACGACGTCCACCAGCAGGCCCATGCCGCGTTGCCGCAGGCGTTCGGCGAATTCGGTGAACTGTTCTTCCGAGCCAATTTCCGGATTGAAGCGGGTATGGTCGGTGACGTCGTAGCCGTGCATGGTGCCGGGATGGGCCATCAGGAACGGGGAGGTATAACAGTCCGTGATTCCCAGATCGTGCAGATACGAAACTACGGCCGCGGCCTGGGAAAACGTAAAGCGCAGATTGAGCTGAAGGCGATAAGTCGAACAGGGAACATACGCCGGTTCTAGTGAAGCTCTGCGATTCACTCAATCCCTCGATCGTAATCTGATATTGCAACGGAATGCGGCTGAAGATGCCGCCTGCTGCACGCCCGATTGAAGTATAAACAGATAGCATCGGTCGTGCGGGGGCGGAAATAAATATGCAGCATCAAATTTGCGAGCCTTGCTGATAACCTGTATTGAACGGCAGCAGTGACGGTTCCAAGGATGCTGGAACAATCGCAGTAGGCTGCGGATGCACCAAGACCATAGAAAGAAAATCCACTAGATTGCCTTACTCGCCCCGCGTCGCGCGTGTACGAGGCGACAATCCGGAGATTTGATGGAACGGTACGTATGCATACACGCGCATTTCTACCAGCCCCCGCGGGAAAATGCGTGGCTGGAAGCGGTTGAATACCAGGATTCCGCTTATCCCTACCATGACTGGAACGAACGGGTCACGGCGGAATGCTATGCCCCCAACAGCGCGTCGCGAATTCTGGATGGCGATGGCAGAATTCTTCAGATCGTCAACAATTATTCGAAGATCA
>CAVWSP010000003.1:0-93064 GCA_963757835.1 Terriglobia bacterium
CTGATCACGCTTGAGTGCTGCCCGGTACCGAAGGACTCTGGAGTCGGCAGAGTCAGAGTTCCTCGGCCGTGGGTAGGATGGCCGGAACAGAACGCAGCGAAATTGATTTTCCGCTGCCGATCGCTTCTTCAATGGCGAAGGTGGCTTCGGAAACTTCCACCAGTTCTTCGAACGGGATGGGCGAACACCCGCCCCGTCGCATGGCGTCCACGGTGAGTTCGATCTCCCGTTGATGTCCTTTGTCTTGTCCAGACCGGGTGCGCCGGGTTTTGCCACCGCGCGCCAGTTCCAGCGTGCGGAAATCTGTGATCCGTCCAACCTTGCCTTCGCAGAACACCTCGAAGTGCTCCTTGGCGACCGACCTGTCGCCGTTGGCCAGATAGGAAATGTTCGCGATAGAGCCATCCTGAAAGGTGAGCGTCGCTACCACGTTGTCGTGATTGTAGCGGGCCCCGTCCGGCAGCGCGCTGGCGGCAACGCTGGTGATGCCGGAGCCCACCACGCACCGCGCCCAGTCCACGAAATGGCAGACTTCGCCCACGATCCTACCCCCTCCACTGCTGTTCTGCTGCACCCAGTGATCGTGAGGAATGTATCCGGCATTGACCCGGACGCTCACCACCATGGGTTCTCGACGCCCCGCGAAGAGTTCTTTGAGCCTTTCGGTAAACGGTGCGAAGCGGCGGTTGTATCCCACCATCAGAAAAGGGGATGGGGTCGCTTCCTTCGCGGCTCGATAGACGCTGCGGATTTCATCCAATTGCTCGCGGTTTACCGCCAGTGGCTTTTCGACCAGTACCGGTTTGTGACTGGAAAGCGCGGCCACGACGTATTGCGCGTGGCTGTCATGGCGGGAAAGGACAAATACCGCGTCCGTGTCCTTGTCCTGGAGCAGTTCCGCGGGCGCCACGGCGCGGGTAAAGCCAAACAGCCGGCGCGCCGATTCCGATGCAATCCCGGAGGCGGTAGCCACTGAGTGCAGGGCCACACCTCGATTTTTCCGCAGCGCAGGAAAAATAACACTGCGCGCGAAACTCCCGGCGCCAATACAACTCACCCGAAGTTCCCCCGCCCGCGGCGCAGCCGCAGCTCGGGCAGCGCCTGCTGCCGCGGGCATGGGGATGAGAACGCGGCCGGGATATTCCACCAGCACCGTGTATGCCGCGGTGTTCTTCAACTCCTGATAGGCCGCGCTTCCCTGCTCGACCGGACAACGCCGCTCGAGAACGGGCGACACATTGATCGCCCCCGAAGCCAGCAAATCCAGGAAGGCTTCCATGTTCCGCTTCTCCGTCCAGCGCACATAACCGATGGGATAGTCGTGGCCCTCCTCTTCGTAATGCGCATCGTAACGGCCCGGTCCGTAGGAACGGGAAAGCACCAGCGACAGCTCTTTCTGGTACATCGCCTTGCGCGAGACCCCAAGATCCACCGCGCCCACTACGACGATGCGCCCGCGATCCCGGGAAATATTTGCCGCCAGCTCCACCGGTTCGCTCGAAGCTGAAGAGGCGGCGACGATCGCCACGTCGCTTCCGTAGCGGGCAAATTCCTTCACTCGCGACGGCGTATCACGCTCCCCCGATCCCAGCGCCAGATCGGCGCCAAACTGCCGGGCCCGTTCCACTCTCTGCATATCGCGGTCAATGGCAATCACCCGGCAGCCCGCCGCCTTGGCCAGTTGAATGGTGAGCACTCCCACCAGCCCGGCGCCGATGACGGCTACAACTTCTCCCAGAACCGCCTGGCTCTGCCGGAATCCCTGCAGTGCGATGGCCCCGATCGCACTCAGCGACGCCGCCTCCAGGGAAACCGCCTCCGGAACCTTGACCGCCAGATTTTTGGGGATGAAATTGACTTCGCAGTGACTGGCGTATCCCGCGCCGGCGCAGGCAACGCGATCGCCGGGATGGAATTCGTGTGCACCCTCACCCGCGGCAATCACCGTCCCGGAACAGCTGTAGCCCAGGGGAGCCAGCATGTCCAGCCGTGACTGCACCCGCTGGTACGCCGCCTTCATTCCCGCCGTCCGCGCAAAATCCACCACCTGTCGAACCAGGTCGGGACGAGCCAGGGCCTTCCCCAGCAGAGATTTCTCTACCTGCTCACGATGCGCCAGCTCGGTACCCGCACTGATCGCCGAAAAGGCCGTGCGCAGCAGAATGCCGCCCGGACGCAGCTCGGGCTGAGGAACCTCCTCGCTGCTCACTTCTCCGGAACGCACATCTTCCAGAATGGCCCGCATGATGATGGGTTATTGTCTCATCCGGCGGCGTCGAAATGAACTGCCATCTGGCGTTTGGAACTTCCCAGGAATCTGCTGGAGTATCGCTTTCCGGAACTCTGCTGCGCATTCCACGGTCCGCTGGCAGCAGGTGGTTCGCAAAAGTGTCTTGCGCAACCCGATTGTTCCGGAACTATTTTGACGTCGCTTCTGACTGGAATTTCTGCGCGGGCACCCCTCTAGCCTGCACCCCCTGATCCAATGGCTCAGGATCAGACCGTTCTCACGACCGTTTGAAAATCACCATTGTGTCTTTTCCAAACAGCGGCAGCCGTGAGCCAAGAAGGTCTTCTATCCAAGTCAGCGTTCTGTAAAGGGGGTAGAACAAGTGGTCGACTGCTGTCGCAGCCTTCCGCCATGCAATCTTTGGAATGAGGACGTGAACTAGAAAGCTCGCCAGAGTATTGCCTTGTGTGCTAACCAGATGCCAACCTGCCCCTTGTGCAACCTCCAGGGTTCGTTGCAGTCCGAGCGGCAAATTCTGCTCATCCATAATCGGACCTCCTGCTCCCCATCGCTCGATTGCACGGTTCGTCGCAGCTATCGGCTTATCGAAGTTCTCAATGAAAAGGACGATCCCATCCCCCTTCGCAACTCGGAATGCCTCTCTCATCGCGAGGGACTGCATTTCAGGATCAAGCACGTTGATCAGGCAACGGCTGGTGTACACCACATCGAACTGCTCATCAGGAAAAGGGAGCCGGCAAGCATCGGAACGGGTCAATCCTCTAATCTTGCCCTCTGCCCGCTTCGCGGCGGCCAGCATCTCGAAGGTGATATCCACACCGTAAGCGCGACACAAATAAGACAAGGGACGGAGCAGACTGCTGGCGTTGCCACATCCAATCTCGAGGGTGCGGTCACTCTGGCGCACTAGGCGCTTGAGCCGCCTGAGAGATGCCGCGCGCACCCAGTTTGTCGTAGCGGTCGCCTCCAGGGCGCTGCCGTGCCGCGTCGCCTGGTCCGACCAGAACGCACTGTTGGCCACTCGCTTTTGAAGATAAGCCCGATAATGATGAGCCCAGTCCAGTGAGGAATCACGAATTCCAGGGACCCGCACCTCTTGAACTCTAATGCCGGCCTTTGAATCCGCTGGTTCAATCTTGTCTTGTGGACGATCGTCAGTTTCGGCCAGGGATGTCTTATCGGAGCCATCTTGTTGCCCACTACTTGAATTCATGTATGTAAGCCGCCCCAAATCAGATTCCGTGTAACATTGGCAGGGGATTTCGAGGAATGTTCTAGTCAGATTCGCACGCGCGGATGAGCGTGGCAAGGGCACGAACGTGCCAACGCATCCCCCGAATGGGCTACGATCACTGCCTCCTCCGCTACGTGACTCCCGAACCCGCGTCAAACCCCCGTGGATTGGAAGGCTGCCCCTGCGCCGCCTTCGCTTTTTCTTCGCAAACGCGGCACCTCTTTCGCGACTAGTGGTGCATCATCTTGTTCGACCACGGCAGCAAGTCCCAGATACGCCAGAAGGTCTCCATGTCTTCCGGAGTACCGAGCGAGACGCGAATATAGGTGGGCATAGAGGGGACAAAGCGTCCGATCAGAATCTTGTGCTGGCGAAAGTGCTCGATCACTTCCTCCGCCGGATGCTGGATGTTCAACATCACAAAATTTGCGTGCGGATCGATGGGTCTTAGGTTTCGAGTCATCGCCGAATTGAGGAACTCCCCAGTGTCGTCGAGGTTCCTTTTGACGAATTCCCGCACCCCGGCCACATCGGCCAAGGCCACCCCTGCAACCTCAGCCGCAATCGAGTTAAGGCTGTTCAGGGTAGCGAACTTTCGCATGTTTTCGATCAGCTTGGGGGACGCAACCGCATAGCCCAGCCTCAAACCCGCCAGTCCATACACCTTGGAGAAAGTACGGGTGACGATCACCCGCTCGTCGCCCATCGGATTATCAATAAAAGAGGAGTACATCCCGGTCGGGATAACATAGTCATGATAAGCCTCATCGATCAGGACTTCACTGCCGGCCGGCAGCCTTTCGATCAAGCTTTCGATATCTTTGCGAGGGGTAAGCGACCCAGTCGGATTGTTAGGGTTGCAGACATAGACCAGTCCCGTCGAAGCATCAGCGTGCGAGAGCATGGCCTCGACGTCGTGGGCGAAGGTTCGATTCAGGCGCACTGGTATGACTTCGGCGCCAACCGATCTGGCCGAGTGTTCCAAGGCATCGAAGGTTGGAAGGGCCTGAATCAGCTTCCGACCGTTGCCGAGAAAAGCGCACGCGGCGACGCGAAGAATTTCCGTCGACCCACAACCAATCAGCACCTGTTCGGGCTTCACCCGGTGGTGGCTGGCAATCCGCTCGGTCACTTCCTCGTATTTCGAAGAGGCATACCGGTTAGCCAAACCGGTGGCGGCGCGGATCGCGTTTGCCACTGGCGCCGACGGACCATAGGCATTCCCGTTGTTGTTCAACAGGATGAGTCTATCGCTCGCTCTGGCCCGACCCGGCTCATTCGCTGGCGCTGCCGAAATGTTGCTCGTCGGCCAGCCCAGAGCGGCAACTCCTGCCGCAGTACCTATACCGAGCGAGCGAAGAAATTCCCTGCGCGGTTTGATCATTGCATATCGCCTTTGAAACTTGCCCCGTGCCAGACATTCTCGCCTGCGTGTCTTCTACCCTCTAAGTCTCAACGCCTTCTACAGAATACTGCAACCCATTTTCTTAAGATAGGTACCGATCGTCACTGCCGGCCGGCGGGTCCACATCGGTTGCTGAGGTGCCAGCTCCGTTTTCGAACTCTGCGCCTTTTCGGCGCGCTGTTTGCGCTAAAACGTTTGACCTCGCCTGCGCCGCTCATCATCTCAAAAGACGCCGCGTGCACTGAATCAGCACACCACGGAATACCCGCAAGAATGGCCAGCAATAGGGCTTTTGCTATAATTCCAATCCTCCTATGCTTCGTAAAGTCTTTTTGTTATTCAAGCGGACTCACATTTCGATCCTGTTAGGGGCCACGATCGCGGTTTTTCTCGCTCCCGGGCTCACTTCCTGCGGTGGCGGAAGCTCTCCCTCCAATCCAAACCCCTCCCCTCCGCCCCTCCCTAACGGCGTGACTGCCGTGGTCTCGCCCCATCTTTCTGCGGTAACCACTTCCCAGCTCCAAACATTCACGGCTACCCTGTCGGGCGGCAGTGCCATACTTTCCTGGTTTGTAGATGGAATCGAGGGCGGCAACTCTTCGACGGGATCGATTTCCAGCACCGGCGCAACCACGGCAGCATACTCACCCAACCCGTCCACCGCGCCCGGTAACCACTCGATCACAACGCTGCCCGCCGGAGGGGCCCTGAGTCCTGGCGTTTCAGTGGCCGTTACTGATCTCGCCGGAGTGTTCACTTATCACAACGACAATGCGAGGACCGGACAAAACCTCCTGGAATATGCCCTGACCACCACCACTGTCTCGCAGGCTACTTTCGGCAAGCTTTTCTCCTGCGCTCTGGACAATCCGGGCTACGTATACGCGGCACCACTGTACGTCGCTAATCTCACCATGAATGACGGGAAGAAGCACAATGTCGTTTTCGTGGCGACAGAAAGTGACTGGGTTTATGCCTATGACGCTGACTCCAGTTCCTGCCAGCAGCTGTGGAAGAAGAGCATGCTGGGAGCGGCTGAAACCACAGTCCCTGCCGCCGATACGGGTGAAGTCAGCGATCTGACCCCCGAGATTGGTATCACTTCGACGCCCGTGATCGATATCCAGGGCGGGATCATTTACGTTTGCGCAAAATCGAAGAGTGGAGGCGCGGGGTATGTTCACCGACTGCACGCGCTCGACCTGAAGTCAGGGGCGGACGCCACCAGTCCGGTGGAAATGACCGCCCCCAATTTCGTACCCCTTCTTCACCTTCAGCGGCCGGCGTTGCTGCTGAGTGGCGGCACCCTGTACGTAGCCTTCGGGTCGCACGGGGACCACAATACTTATCAGGGCTGGCTCATGGGTTACGACCCTGCGACCCTCAGTCAGAAGTTCGCCTGGTCTTCGACGGACCCCACGAGCGGAAACAAACAAGGAGCAATCTGGCAATCCGGTGGCGGCCCAGCGGCAGATTCGTCCGGTAATGTCTATGTAGAGACCGCGAATGGGGAATTCGACGCCGATTCCGGTGGGATCAATTATTCGGACTCCGTAGTGAAGCTGAGCGCCGCTGGCAGCGTGGTCGACTACTTCACTCCCTCCAATGAATCCGCGCTCAATCTCGGGGACGTTGATCTGGGTTCCTCCAGTGTGATCATTCTTCCCGATTCCGTGGGCACGGCTGCCCACCCGCATCAGTTGGTCGCCACTGGCAAGCCCGGGTTGCTTTTCCTGCTTGATCAGGCCAATCTGGGAAAATTCAATTCGATCATCAATCAGGATCTGCAGGAAGTGAACGTCCAATCCAATGGCATGAATGCGGTGGCTGGAGTTTTTGGCCAACCCGCCTATTGGAACGGTAATCTCTACACCGCCGCGATTGCCGATTCGCTGAAACGGTTCACCATCGCGAGCGGGACCATCTCCAGCACTCCGCTATCACAATCGACCAACATCTACAGTAAACGCGGGGGCGCGCCGGTGGTCTCCGCTAACCACGCGTCCGGTGGAATCGTGTGGGTTCTGGATATCAGCGCCTACCCCAGCGGTCCGGCCGTACTCAACGCCTACGATGCCACCAATGTCGCCCGGCAGCTGTACAGCAGTCCCACCAGCGGGAGCGGCGCAGCCGGCAATGCCATAAAATTTGCGGTGCCCACGGTGGCCAACGGAAAGGTGTACGTGGGCACCCAGGGCCACCTTGATGTCTTTGGACTTCTGCCCAATTGAAACAACAGTGAAATGGGTGAGCAGCGGTTGGCTCACCTTCGAGTCAGAGTCTCCCATCCCGGAGTCTCAGAGTTTGTCCAGGAATGCCGCGATGCGGTCCCCCGCGTGGCCGTCCCACAGCGGCGGTACGGTGCTGGGCTTTGGCTTGCCCGCGAGCACTTTGGCAAGTTCGGTCCGCAGCCCGGATCCGTCCGGTCCCACCAAAACGTTCGTTCCCATGGTCACGGTGACCGGCCGCTCGGTATTGTTGCGCATCGTCAGGCAGGGTACTTTCAGGTACGTGGTCTCTTCCTGGATGCCACCCGAGTCGGTGACCACAGCTGTAGCCCGGCGCTGGAGGGCCAGAAATTCGATGTAGGGCAGCGGCTCCCGCAAATCCAGCTGGCTGGCGTCGATACCGAAATCGGCAATACGCTGCCGTGTCCGGGGATGCACGGGAAATACAACCTTCAGCTGGTGGTTCACTTCCAGCAGGGATTGCAGAAGCAGCTTCAAGTTGTGATCGTCGTCCACGTTCGCAGGGCGATGCAGGGTCACCAGAACATAGCGGTCCGGCAGTCCATTCAGTTTCTGGTTCATGGCCGCCGGCAGGAGCCTCACCAGCGAATCGATCATGACATTGCCCACCAAATGAATCTTGTTCGCGGCAATCCCTTCCCGCGCCAGATTCCTGTCTCCGTCTTCCGACGGAGTAAACAGAAGATCGGCAAGCTGGTCGGTAACGAGGCGGTTGATCTCCTCGGGCATGGCACGGTCGAAGGAACGAAGTCCCGCTTCCACATGGCCGACCCGGACCAGCAGCTTGGCGCAGACCAGCGCGGCGGCAACGGTGGAGTTGACATCCCCGTAGACCAGCACCAGATCGGGCTTGCGTTCCAGGATGATCGGTTCAAACCGGGTCATGATCTCCGCGGTCTGGCGGGCATGGCTTCCCGAACCTACTCCCAGATTCACATCCGGCGCGGGAATTTCCAGCTGCTGAAAGAACACATCCGACATATTGGAGTCGTAATGCTGGCCGGTGTGAATCAGAGTTTGCCTGAACCTGGAATACTGTTTGAGCGCGCCCATCACCGGCGCAACTTTCATCAGGTTCGGCCGGGCACCCACTACGTGAAGAATATGCATACCTGGATCCTGTCGTGGAGTCTACTCTGGTTCGGGGATTGTGTTGGCTCAGCTGCGTCGAACCCCGCCGGGCGTCTTTTCCATCGAGTCCCGCCAGCTGCGCAGCTTCAACGCAACCTGCTGCATGTACGCCGCCGCCTCGGCAGCGTTTGAAATCTCGCGGTAGGGTTCTGGCTCGGAGGATGAAATCGATGTCCCCTGGAACTGGCCAAACTGCGCCTCGGCGGCCTCATCCTCGGAGGAAAATTCACGGGTGAGTTTTTGCAGGTCCAGGTCCGAGATGACTTCTTTCACCACCTCTGCATCGACCACTTTTTTTCGCAGCGCGCAGGCCAATGAAAGCGCATTGAAGCAGAAATTATTTACGTTTCTGGGGATGCCCTCGGTGTAGCTGGCCATGGTCTCGTAAACATCGCTGGTGAATATGGGATTGCCCTTGTATCCGGCGATGCGCAAGCGATGCTCCACGTAGTTTTTGACTTCCCATCCAGGAAGCGGGGCCAGGCCTTGCACAATTGAGACGCGCTGGCGCAATTGCGTCAATCGGGGGCTGGCCAGCTTCTTGGCCAGAGCGGGCTGACCCGCGAGAATGATGTGCATCAGCTTGGCTTGCGAAGTCTCAAAATTGGAGAGCAGCCGCAACGTCTCCAGCACCTCGGAGTCGAGATTCTGCGCTTCGTCCACTACTACGATAAGTCGATTTCCTTCATGAGCGATCTGCAGCAACCGCCGGTTGAACTGGTCATACATCTTGACCAGGTCCTGGGTGTCCTCCTCCGAACCCAGGTCGGCCAGCAGCAAACGCATAAACTCGCGCGAGTTGCAATGGGTCTGAAATAGAAACGCGATGTGCGCGGTCGAACGGAACGATTCCAGCAGATGAAACAGCATGGTGGTCTTTCCCATGCCGGGGCGCGCGATCAGCCCGATAAAGCCGCGATTGGCCTCGATGCCATAGTACAGAGAGGCCAGCGCTTCTTTGTGGGCCTCGCTGAGATACAGGAACCGCGGATCGGGAGTCACCCCGAACGGCTGTTCCTTTAGTCCAAAAAAATTCAGATACAATTTCCGCTCTCCTGAATCCTGTCAGTCCGCGGCCATCGCACTACTCATTCGCGTCGCGTGAAAGCGAGGAGGTGGCGTTCGACCTGAATCGCGGACGAAAAAGACGTTGCTTGCGGCATACTCTCGCGAGCGCCAACTCCGTGCTGTCGGAGCCTTGGCCTGCAGTCTAGGACGGGAAGGGGGGTTCCGCTGCTGCTGGGGCCTATTGGCAAACCTCGAAAATAGGGGACGCACCCTACTTTTTCGGAGTTTACCATAGCTGTGACTGAATTCGAGGAAGGGTCCGGCGGGGCGGCAAAAACCCTAGTAACCTCAAGTGCGTGACCGGGCAATTACCCTTGGAAGACTGGCCTGTGCCTGGCGGTGGGCGAACTTGCTAAAGCTTTCCATGAACAACGGAGAATATTCATGCATGTGGATCCGGGATCTGATCTCTTCCTGCTCTTGGCGGCGTGTCCTATGCTCCTGCTGACCACTCTGGGGCGCGCTGATAGCAATCCGCCGGCTGCTGTTTCCGCTCGCGCCGGCGACGGGATGAGGCTGCGGTCCCCGTGGGTGGTGTCCGCCGTTGTTTTCGGCACCATTGTGCGACTCTGGCAGTACTGCCTGAACCGTTCTCTATGGGTGGACGAAGCCTGTCTGGCGCTGAACCTCATTCACCGGCAGTACGCGGAACTGCTGCGTCCACTGGACTATCATCAGGGAGCACCGCTCGGTTTTCTGTTCGTGGAAAGATTCCTGATTGAGCATTGGGGGCCCAGCGAGTACGCGTTGCGCTTCTTTCCCCTGCTGGCCGGCATCGCTTCCCTCTTCATGTTCTACGGCGTGGCCAGGCGGGTGGTCTCTCATGGCGCGCTCGCCGTCGCTATGGGACTGTTCGCCATCGCTCCCCCGCTGATCTACTATTCTTCCGAACTCAAGCAGTATTCCGGCGATGTGGCCGTCGCGCTCTTGCTTTACCTGGTCGCGTTGTCGGCCCCTGCCGCGACCTGGAGTTACCTGCGCATCGCGGGCCTGGGAATCATCGGCGCTGTGGTCATCTGGTTTTCGCACCCCGCCGTATTCGTTCTGGCCAGTATCGCAACCGTTTTCATCGTCGGGCTGGTTGTGGAACGGAACTGGAAACAGCTGGCCCGCTTCGCGACTGCGTATGTCCTCGTGCTGGCCAGCATGGCGGTTGTTTACTTCGTGTCGCTGCGAAATCTCGTGGCCGACAATTACCTGCTGAAGTACTGGACCGACAACTTCATGCCACTTCCCCCGAAGTCGGTCACGGACCTCAAATGGTTCTACGACGCCTTCTTCGAATTTTTCAGAAGCCCGGTGGGCCTTTCGTTTGCCGGCCTGGCGGCTCTGGCGTTCCTGGTGGGCGGGTACCATCTATATGCACGCGCCCGCGATCGCCCGAAGTTCTGGCTCCTGGTTCTGCCCTGGGTGTTCACCCTGCTGGCCTCCAGTTTGCACCGTTATCCGTTTGGGGGAAGGCTGGCGTTGTTCCTGGTTCCGTCGGCCATCATGCTGATCGCAGAGGGCGCGGACTGGGTTCGGCTGGCGACGCAACGCGAAGCGCGGATGGTTGGATATCTGCTGATCGGACTTCTGTTCATCGACCCTGCGGTGTATCTTCTCCATCACTTCGCCAAGCCGCATGTGCTGGTGACGTCGCCCGGGATCATGCTTCCCGAGGAGATCAAGCCTGCGTTGTCCTACGTCCGGGCGCATGAACGTCCGACAGATGTGATCTACATGTTTCGCGATGCTCTTCCGGCATACGAGTACTACAGTGACATCGAACACATTCACGACAACAATTTACTGCCGGGCACTGCTGAAGGCAGCGATTCCAAAGACTGGTTCGAGGACCTCAATCGCCTCCGCGGTCGCCAGGTCTGGGTCATTTTCTCTCACGTGAACGGCGTGCAAAGCGACGCGCCCAAGTACACCCGGTTTTATCTGGATACCATGGGCAAACAGCTTGACGCGTTCTCCAGTCCCGGGGCCGTGGCCTACTTGTACGATCTTTCCGTCCCTGGGCCCGTAAATGCGCCGCCGGCCACCTCGACGGCGCCCAAGCCGCAGAGTCGAACCAGATAAGAGGGGACAGGCTGGATGGATGGCGCGGGCGCCCTCGCCTGCGTGCCAGTCAGAGTTGACCGATGGTTTGCCTACTGCGCGGAATCAGGGGGAAGGCTTCGTAGCTCTTGCCGCACCGCCACTACCAGGCTCTTTTGAAAGGTCGGCTGCACGGTTTGAGCCAGCGATAGCGCCGTCTCGTACTCGGCGCGGGCTTCCGCCGGACGCTGCGCCCGAACCAGGATGCGAGCCAGAGTAGCGCGAATCAAGGCGTTGTTGGCGGCGAGGGCCGCGGCGGTTTGCGCCTCGGTCACAGCCTGGGCAAAGTCGCCCGTGTCCGCGAGGATGAGAGCCGCCTTGCTGTGATTGGTGGCGGCAACCAGGGGCAGGTCAAAGCGCCCACGAAATACCAGCACCGACCCATTGATTTTGGCTACCGGAGTCATGCCGACGAACTGGGCGTAGGGATTCAGCTCATCGGGGCCGGTCAGGAAGCCGGTCAGCGCAGTGGCGCCAATGAGTACAGTACCCTCTACGGTTTCGGGCACGGGTTCCGGATTCGGCCAGGCTTCCAGGAGATGGCAGGGTATTCCGTAGTAGTGCGGGTCCGCGGTTTGCGGGTAAGCCAACCAGCAGTTCTTCGCTCTCGAGCCGTCCAGGTATTTCTTTGTGGCCTTAAGATCCTGTCCCCAATCGGCATTGGAATCGCTGACCACGCGATAGGCCTGAGAGGGACCACCCCAGAGTTCATTACAGTAAGGAAGATAGTGGGGCGCCGACTTCAAGGATGAGACCACGTGAAATACGACCAGAACCACGACAACATACGCCCACACCTTGTGCCGCGCCGCCATGCTCCACGAACCGGCGGCGGTCAGGATGATCAGGAACGGATAGCTGGGAAGTAGATAGCGGAGTCCCCAGTTGGTGCCGGACATCATGCAGACCGCGGTGTATGACAGCAGCGGAATGCACAGGAATGCCACTTCCAGCACGATTTCCTTCCGGTACCAAGATCTTGCCATGGCCGCAAGCAGAATCAAAAGCAGAAAACCGATCGTGGACTTGATCACAAACGTCGCCGGAAAGTAGAACCACTGTCCGTGCGGATACATTTTTCCCAGCAGGAAAGTCTGCCTGCCCCCGGTCACCGCCGACGATTGAAAAAGCAGTCCGTAATAGTAACCTTCGGGCACCACATGGTGCTGGGCCAACGACAGGACCAGCCCGGTCCTCACCTGACTCCTGCTGGCCGCGGGCAAGATCGATTCTCCGCCGGGTCTGGCGGCAAAGCGAAAACCGTAGAAGGCCCAGAGCGTCACAAACGCGATGGCGGAGATTGCGAACAGCACGCCCGCGAGCCGGACGGCCTGCCCGACATCTCGCTTCAGCCGCAGCGAAAGCGGGGTGGAGGCGCCCTGTCGAAAATGCCACAGCACGAGATCGACCAGGGCCAGAATACCCAGCCAGGGAAATATGACCCCTCCTGAAAGTTTGGACACCAGGGCCAGCCCGGCGGCTATTCCGGTCACCACCAGACGCACGGCTCCCGGCTTTTTCACATAACGGTAAAAGGCAAAGACGGCGGCAAACAGGAAGCACGCAACCACGGTATCGGTGGTCACCAATGCGCCATTGGCCAGAAGGTTGGGATCAAATACGAAGATCGTGAGCGCCAGTAATGCGGGGCCGATGCCGAACATCTCGCGCGCCGCCTCAAACACCAGTAGGGCGAGGATCAGGGTAAGGATGCCGGCGAAGCAGCGGGCCTCAAAAAGAATCCTGTCGGCGTCATTCGAATACAGGAATTTGCGCGCCGAAACATAATCACTCTTCAGCGAAGGAAGACCCGAGCCGCAAAGCGGCACCGGTTCATGCAGATGGGAAAACAGGAGCGGGAAGCTGGCCAGTAACTTCACCAGGGGCGGATGCTCGGCGTTGCTCCCAAAATCCCGGCACCGCCAGTGCCGGTACCCGGCAAGAATGTGGTCCGCCTCGTCGTCGGTCTGCGATTGCTGGTGCGCCGCTGAGGCGATCTCCAGGCACAGCACCAGCATCAGGCCCACCACCACGGCAACCACTAATCGCTTGGCGCCCAACCGCAGCACCAACCCTTGCCGCATTCCTGAAAGCCAATTGGTAGGACCTGTTTCCTTCATCGCCATGCCCGCCCTCCGCTGTGAACAACGACCTGGAAAATAAGTTGTGGGGGAGCAGAACTGATGCGACTAACCAAGTATGTCTTTGCTCGGCGCCGCCACGGTGATCTTGAGACTGTCGCGGATATTCCTGCGCCAGGTGAACGAGTCGTTGAGGGAGTAGTTCAGATAAGTGCCGAATAGGATTGCGACCAACTGCGCGCCCAGGAGATACCAGGACGAGGCACCGTAACCCATCCTCAGGCCCAATCCCGCAAGCAGCGAATAAACCAGCGCGGTCACGGCAATTCCGGCAGCCGCCATCGGCAAATACACGAACGCGCCGTTCAGGAAGGCGCGCCCGGTCCTGCGCCGATCCCGAAATGTCCAGCCATTGTTCAAAACGTAGTTATGCAAGGCGGCTACGAGGCTTGCCAGGGTCGAAGCCCGCCAATCGCGAAGTCCGGTGAGCCGCATCAGCACGGCCATGGCCAGCAGGTTTACGAAGACTCCTACTCCGCCTACGACGACGAAGCGTACGAACCGGCCTGACACTTTGCTGCCCAGATAAGATCCCCGCCAGCGTCGCTTCAGAGAGTCCAACAGGGTTCGCGAGACTGGAGTTGGCGAAGACGGAGGGCTCCCGGATTCACCCGCGACCGGCGGCACTCTCGACTCTCCAGGATGATCTTGCACTTTCATTTGCTTGCGGTCTGAGTTCGACTCCGTCCTAGGGAACGGAGTTGCCCTCAACCTGAATCGCCCTGGAACGGGCCGCCAGTTGTGACTCGCGCATCTGACGCCAGGTCGTGATCGAGGTTACCCCGTAGTTCCACACCGCCCCGATCGCCAGTCCGCACGCACCCGCCAGATAGCGCGAAGAGCCCGCATGGGTCAGAAATTCGGCGAATCCGACATTGATGAATGCGCCCACTGAACAGGCGGCATAGAAGGTCAGCAAGCCCAGCGGCAGGCGCCGTCCCCGCAGTCTGCGGTCCCGGTAGGTCATGCTGTTATTGATGAAGAAATTCGCCGTCATAGCGACGAAGGTCGTGATCCACAGCGCGGTCTTAAACGGCAGATTGCTTACCGTCAAAAGCAGGTAGAGTAGGGCCAACGACAATAGCAGCCCGCTGGCGCCGACCATGCTGAAGATGATGAATCGTGGAGGAATAAAATTACCGACAGCCTTGTCCAGCAACAGCTGCAGGTATTCCAGGCCCACCAGAATGTCCAGCTTGCTGGTGCCGTGAATCCGCTTTCGAAAGGTATAAGGCACTTCAGCGAAGCGAATTCGCCGGCGGGAGGAGGCGCACAGATCGAGGAGGATCTTAAAGCCCACTCCAGACGCAGAGTGAATCACTTCTTCGAGGAAGCGACGGTCCAGGACGAAAAAACCGCTCATGGGATCGCTGAGGCCGGTATGCGCCACCCAGTCGCTCAGTCGACGTCCCAGATTGCTCAACCCCACCCGGACCTGGGAAAACTCGCCCATGCCGCCCCCTTCGGCATTGCGCGTGGCCACCACCAGGTCGAGCTTCTCCTCCCGGATTCGGGCCAGCATTGCCGGCAGGACCCGCTCGTCGTGCTGCAAATCACCATCCATCACGGCAATGTAGGCAGCCGACGTTGCCATCATGCCTTCCAGGCAGGCCGAAGCGAGTCCGCGCCGCCCAATCCTCTGCAATATCCGGACTACGGGATTAGTGCGCGCGATCTGCCGCACCAGCGCGGCCGTGCCGTCCGGAGAATCATCATCCACAAAAATTACTTCGTAGGAGACCCCTTCCAGGGACCGCCCCAGGGCCGCAAGCAGCGGTATGACGTTGTCGCGCTCGTTGAACGTCGGCACCACCACCGCCAGGTCGAGAGGCAATTCGGCCTTAACGTTGGTCACAATCTGGGTTGCGCCCAGCGCTGAGTCAGCCTTTGCGGTCAGCGGCTCGCCGGGCCCGGACGAAGTGAATGAAGGCGCCATAATCTGGTTCCCACAACTCGTCTCAACTATCCCTGCGGGTTGCTAAGGCTACCCGGGTCGCGCCTCGGAAATGGACCGGCGTGGCATCGCCACGGGCTCACTGCAAGACCTTAAGGCTGGCCTCTAAAGGTGGCCATCTGCATCACCCAGGGCGCATTGCTGGTTTGTCCCGTGGCGCTGTAGCTGCCCGTGCTGCTCACCACCTTGTCTTCCGCAATGTCCCCGTCCCCGGTGATAATCCGCGTGGTGAATCCCGACCCTGGCGCATAGAAGCCCGTGGCCGTCGTTCCCGCTCCGAAGATCAACTCGTTGCCCGAGGTCGTGGTCGCCGCTCCGCTGTTCGGACTCGCGCTGCTCCCCGCCGCCGCCGCCGTCACATCCAGCGGATTACTGGTATCCAGTCCACTGTATTCCAGGACCCGCACATCCACATATCGCGCCGCCTGGCTGAACACGACCGTCACCGTGTTGCTGCCCCCGACTATGTTCTTCGCATAGTAGAGCGACTGTCGGGCCGAGCTTCCGGTGATCATGCTGCCAGCCTGGACATAGGCATTGCCGCGGCTGTCGGTCACCGAAGTCACGGTTGACGTCGTATCATTCCATCCCACCACTACGATATTCAAGTTACCAGCGGTCTGCGCCAACCCGAACGTAACCGGTAACGACGCGGTATTTGTCTGCGGGATGGCTGAGTTCACTTGCACGAACGCAATCGGGCCGCCGCCAGTGCTCGTCGTATAGGTGAAGCCATTGGTCAGCGTGCCGCTCTGCGCGTCGGTATTGGTCACTACCACGCTGACTGCGCCGGCCGCATGCGCGGCCGTGGTCGCCGTGATCGATGTGCTGCTCACCACGGTCACGCCCGTCGCCGCCGTTCCGCCCAGACTCACCGTCGCTCCCGCCAGGAAACCGGTGCCCGTGATGGTCACCGCCGTCCCGCCGTTCGCCGTTCCTGACGTCGGCGTGATCGAAGCCACCGTCGGTACCGGGTTGGTTCCGTTGTAGGTGTAGCCATTGGCTAACGTGCCGCTCTGCGCGTCGGTGTTCGTCACCACCACACTGACTGCGCCGGCCGCGTGCGCCGCCGTGGTCGCCGTGATCGATGTGCTGCTCACCACCGTCACACCCGTCGCCGATGTTCCTCCCAGCTTGACCGTCGCTCCCGCCAGGAAACCGGTGCCCGTGATGGTCACCGCCGTCCCGCCGTTCGCCGTTCCTGACGTCGGCGTGATCGAAGCCACCGTCGGTACCGGGTTGGTTCCGTTGTAGGTGTAGCCATTGGCTAACGTGCCGCTCTGCGCGTCGGTGTTCGTCACCACCACACTGACTGCGCCGGCCGCGTGCGCCGCCGTGGTCGCCGTGATCGATGTGCTGCTCACCACCGTCACACCCGTCGCCGATGTTCCTCCCAGCTTGACCGTCGCTCCCGCCAGGAAACCGGTGCCCGTGATGGTTACCGCCGTCCCGCCGTTCGCCGTTCCTGACGTCGGCGTGATTGCGCTCACCGTCGGCGCCGGATTTCCGCCCCCTTGCCCCGCCCGGAAGGTGGCCATCTGCATCACCCAGGGCGCATTGCTGGTTTGTCCCGTGGCGCTGTAGCTGCCCGTGCTGCTCACCACCTTGTCTTCCGCAATGTCCCCGTCCCCGGTGATAATCCGCGTGGTGAATCCCGACCCTGGCGCATAGAAGCCCGTGGCCGTCGTTCCCGCTCCGAAGATCAACTCGTTGCCCGAGGTCGTGGTCGCCGCTCCGCTGTTCGGACTCGCGCTGCTCCCCGCCGCCGCCGCCGTCACATCCAGCGGATTGCTGGTATCCAGTCCGCTGTATTCCAGGACCCGCACATCCACATATCGCGCCGCCTGGCTGAACACGACCGTCACCGTGTTGCTGCCCCCGACTATGTTCTTCGCATAGTAGAGCGACTGTCGGGCCGAGCTTCCGGTGATCATGCTGCCAGCCTGGACATAGGCATTGCCGCGGCTGTCGGTCACCGAAGTCACGGTTGACGTCGTATCATTCCATCCCACCACTACGATATTCAAGTTACCAGCGGTCTGCGCCAACCCGAACGTAACCGGTAACGACGCGGTATTTGTCTGCGGGATGGCTGAGTTCACTTGCACGAACGCAATCGGGCCGCCGCCAGTGCTCGTCGTATAGGTGAAGCCATTGGTCAGCGTGCCGCTCTGCGCGTCGGTATTGGTCACTACCACGCTGACTGCGCCGGCCGCATGCGCGGCCGTGGTCGCCGTGATCGATGTGCTGCTCACCACGGTCACGCCCGTCGCCGCCGTTCCGCCCAGACTCACCGTCGCTCCCGCCAGGAAACCGGTGCCCGTGATGGTCACCGCCGTCCCGCCGTTCGCCGTTCCTGACGTCGGCGTGATCGAAGCCACCGTCGGTACCGGGTTGGTTCCGTTGTAGGTGTAGCCATTGGCTAACGTGCCGCTCTGCGCGTCGGTGTTCGTCACCACCACACTGACTGCGCCGGCCGCGTGCGCCGCCGTGGTCGCCGTGATCGATGTGCTGCTCACCACCGTCACACCCGTCGCCGATGTTCCTCCCAGCTTGACCGTCGCTCCCGCCAGGAAACCGGTGCCCGTGATGGTCACCGCCGTCCCGCCGTTCGCCGTTCCTGACGTCGGCGTGATCGAAGCCACCGTCGGTACCGGGTTGGTTCCGTTGTAGGTGTAGCCATTGGCTAACGTGCCGCTCTGCGCGTCGGTGTTCGTCACCACCACACTGACTGCGCCGGCCGCGTGCGCCGCCGTGGTCGCCGTGATCGATGTGCTGCTCACCACCGTCACACCCGTCGCCGATGTTCCTCCCAGCTTGACCGTCGCTCCCGCCAGGAAACCGGTGCCCGTGATGGTCACCGCCGTCCCGCCGTTCGCCGTTCCTGACGTCGGCGCGATTGCGCTCACCGTCGGCGCCGGATTTCCGCCCCCTTGCCCCGCCCGGAAGGTTGCCATCTGCATCACCCAGGGCGCGGAACTGGTTTGCCCCGTGGCGCTGTAGCTGCCCGTGCTGCTCACCACCTTGTCTTCCGCGATGTCCCCGTCCCCGGTGATAATCCGCGTGGTGAATCCCGACCCTGGCGCATAGAAGCCCGTGGCCGTCGTTCCCGCTCCGAAAATCAACTCGTTGCCAGAGGTCGTGGTCGCCGCTCCGCTGTTCGGAGTGACGCTGCTGCCCGCCGCCGAAGACGTCACATCCAGCGGATTACTGGTATCCAGTCCGCTATATTCCAGGACCCGCACATCCACATATCGCGCCGCCTGGTTGAACACGACCGTCACCGTGTTGCTACCCCCGACTATGTTCTTCGCGTAGTAGAGCGACTGCCGGGCCGAGCTTCCGGTGATCATGCCGCCAGCCTGGACATAGGCATTGCCGCCACTGTCGGCCACCGAAGTCACCGTCGATGTCGTGTCGTTCCATCCCACCACTACGATGTTCAGATTCCCCGCTGTCTGCGGTGACACATAACTCAGCGCAACCGCCGCTGTAGCGGTCTGCGGGATGGCTGAGTTCACCTGCACGAACGCGATCGGGCCGCCACCGCCAGTGCTCGTCGTATAGGTGAAGCCATTGGTCAGCGTGCCGCTTTGCGCGTCGGTATTGGTCACTACCACGCTGACTGCGCCGGCCGCATGCGCTGCCGTGGTCGCCGTGATCGTTGTGCTGTTTACCACGGTCACGCCCGTCGCCGCCGCCCCCCCCAGACTCACCGTCGCGCCCGCCAGGAAGCCGCTTCCGGTAATGGTTACCGCTGTCCCGCCGCCCGTCGTCCCCGAGTTCGGCGTGATCGAAGCCACTGTCGGCGCCGGGTTGGTTCCGTTGTAGGTGTAGCCATTGGCCAGCGTGCCGACCTGGGCGTCGGTATTTGTAACCGCCACATTCACAACCCCCGCCGAGTGTGCCGCAGTGGTCGCGGTGATCGACGTTGTGCTCGCCACGGTCACATTCGTTGCTGCTGCACCACCCAGACTCACCGTGGCGCCCGCCAGGAAGTTCGCGCCGGTGATGGTCACGGCCGTCCCACCATTCGCCACTCCCGATGCGGGGCTGATCGCGGTTACTGTCGGCGCCGGAGCTGATGTGGTCGAACCCAGCTTGGTAAATTTCGCCACCGATGGCACGCCGCTGCTGTTCACCAGGAACACCATGTAGTATCCCGGAGGCGCTACGTTGCCATTCGGCGGAGCCGTGACCGTCAGGGTCCCGCTGCCCTTGGTGAATGACATCACCACCAGGCGCTGGTCCATATCAAAAGCGTGGGTGGGGGCGCCCGGCCGAACCAGCACTGCGGACGAGATATTGGCCGCATCCGGCGTGGCGACACTGAATTGTCCGCCCCACGCAATCGTGCTCGGCAGGCTGGCAATAGTCGGCCGGGTCGCGGCTACGATATTGTTATTTACATCCCGGGTAAACAAATAAGCAGGCTTGTAGACCTCGACCCGATGTTCGTAGACGTTGTAATTAGGATTGCTTCCCGCCACCCACACGGTCGCGTCCGGCAACAGCAGGGCAAACGAATGATAGAGTCGCGCATAGGCGTTGGCGCCGGCTGATGAAAATGAGTTGCTGACCGGATCATAGAGATCGGCATTGAGGCTGGCAGTGGTTCCGTCCTCATCTTTGGCAGAACCGCCCAACGCCAGCACCTTTTGGGTCGGCAAAATAACCGCATTCAGTTCGATTCTTTGCTGCGACATGTTCGGCCCGAACGCCCAGGCTGGACTGCTGGCTCCCATGTCGATGATTTCCGTGTTGGAGGTCGGAACATATCCCCCGCCCATGGCGATGATCTTAGGGTCGTAATTGTTAGCCGGGCTGAGCGGCAATAACACAGACGTACCATAGAGTCGGATGCTGTTCCAGGCCCGGTTGCCCACCGTGGTCCAAGTCTGATTGGCTGGATTAAACAGGCGGGTCGTGACGTCTTGTCCCGAAAAGAAGACCTTTCCACTGGGGAGAAGCGTCATGCGAGGATACAACGGCGGCGTCCATCCGGCACTGTACTGAGGACTCCACCCTGATCCCACGGTATAAATCTCGACCGTAGAATTGGTGGCATTGCTCTCGTTGGTCCCGGAGAAGGTCATTACGCGACCGTCTCCCAGCAAAGTTACAGTGGGATACCAGCGCCCGTGCGCCATGTTCTGCGGCACGTCGGTAAAGGTGTTGGTTGCGGGATCGAAAAACGCCGACTTGGCCGATCCCGTAAAAGCTGGTTCCTGTTGTACCGTCCCTCCGTTGATAAAAACGCGTCCGTCGGGCAGTACCACCATGCCGTTGCAGAACATGTCCCACGACAACGTAAACTGCGTAATGGCTCCCGTGGTGGGATCGACCAAAACGGCGCCCGATCCGTTGGCCGGACCATAAGGCGCACCCTGCGGACAACCGGAGACGGACGGCAGGCAGTTTCCTGAACCCGCGACCACCAATAC
This sequence comes from Terriglobia bacterium, assembly GCA_963757835.1. Classification (GTDB taxonomy): domain Bacteria; phylum Acidobacteriota; class Terriglobia; order Terriglobales; family Acidobacteriaceae; genus JAIQFF01. The sequence continues at coordinate 20,966 of CAVWSP010000003.1, forward strand.
TTTCCCGTTATTCAAGAGCGCTGCGTGTATGGGATTGATGGGCATCTGGTACGCCCCCGTACTCCATTGGCCCTGAACGTCGGCCTGCGCCATAGCGCCCGGCACGGACCCGGCCAGCACAGCCGCCAGAGAGAACACGAATTTGTACATCCGCAACGAGAAAGTACTAGGCATAACGAACCTCAATCTTTTGTGGGGGACTGGCAGCTACGCAACAAATTCCAGGGGGAGGAAATTCGCGGTCTCCGGCGAGCCGGGGGGCCGCGCTTACGATAAGGTGACTAAAGTGCCTGACTATGGTAACCGGGGAAGCTGGATTCCGCAAGGAATTTCGCCGGTTTGGCCCAGGGCCGGTAGGGCATGGAATCAATATCTTAGGAGCATTTTCCCCAGTGAAAGTCTGGCCTGAACAGGCCGTGTGGAGCCGGCTCGGACGGGGCTTGGCTAGCGCGGGGCGGAAAGCGCCGAATCGAGGCCCGATTCGACTTCGCTGGGAGCATCTGCTGGCGCCAGATCAAGACGCGCGGCAATGGTGTGCGCCATCTTATCCACCAACCGCTCCCAGTCATACTCGCGTGCCACGCTCTGCCGCGCGGCGCCCCGTTCCGGCGTGTTTTCCCCGGCGGTGAGGGCGGAGGCAATCGCACGGGACCATTCCGCAGCGGTGTTCGCGATTGCGATCACATGTTTAAATTCCTGCACCGAGCGCACTGCGGCCGAAACCACCGGGTGACCGCTGGCCAGGTATTCATGCATCTTCCCGGGATAGATGTACTTGGTGTAATCATCCACCACGTAGGGCATGGTGCAGACATCGAAATGCTGCACATACTCGCCCAACTGCTCAGCGGGCTTCCCTCCTAGAAAGTGAACGTTGGAGCGGCGTGACATTTCTTCTAGTGCCTCATCGATGCCGTGGGGACTCTTGGGGCCGACGAAAACAAATGACCACTCGGGATGGGCAGCGCTCAATTCAAGCAGCAACGACCAATCCAGGCGGCGTTTCAAGTGTCCTAGGTATCCGATGCGAGGATGAGGAATCTGTTTCATGTCCTCCGGTTCGTGTGCTGGAGTCGCATATCTCTTGTAATCAACCCCCGCGGGCAGAAAACCGGTATTAGGATTGAAGTGCCCCTTCTTCTCCATCAAGGCAGGGGAAATGATGTACACCTGTCCCACGGATTCGAGCAATCGGCGCTCCCGGGGAGAAACAGCCACCTCGGTGGAGGAGAAAGAGTACTCGTCGCTCACGTTGTAAATACTCAGATCGTGAGGAATGTGATCGAGGGTGTCCGCGAACTGAAGGCCCCATAGGTAGAGAACGATTTTCTTGCAGCCCCGGTCGCGCAGGCCGTCGCAAACCTGCTGGAAGCGGCGCCGCTCCGTCAGTCGCGCCAGCCAGTGGGGACGCCCCAGCCGCGGCGACCAGGGATCGGGGCGATAGACCTGCATGGCTCCGGCATGGGCGGGACGGAGGCTCGCGGGATCGGGCCCTGGGGTCAGCGCGGAAAGGCACTCTCGCCATCCCGGCTGGTGCATCCAGACCACATGGAAATAATTGGCCAGACGGGTGAGCACGTGATGCCGGTCCATCCAGACAGAACTCCACGGATCCGGTACCAGGGCAATGACCCCGACCTCACCCCACTGTGGTTGTGGATTCATAGTTATTCAAGAGGCCGGCGGCTTTGCGGCGCTTTCTCCATTCCCGGATTTGGGTGATCGCCTCACTGCGGAAAACCACAGCAAGTGAGAGCGGAAACAAAGGCAGCAGTGCTGCGATCTGCAGAAAGAAAATCACCAGATTGTGCGCCGGCCAGTGACGCTCGGCGAGCGCACACGCCACGCCAAAAGGAACGACCGCAAGCATGGTTCGTATCCAGGTCTGCCACAAATACGTCCTGACCGGAATCACCACGAGCTTGCAGATATAGCTGGGCCAGAGCAGCAGTTCGATGAGCACGCTGGGTATGGTTGTGCCCCAGGCAACGCCATAAATTCCCATGCGGCGCACCAGAATGATGCTGAGCACGAAATTGGCGACGGCTTCAGCCATCGCCCAAAGGGCGATCCGCTTGTGCTTCTCCATCCCGTAGACGATCCCGCCGCTGGTGGTATTGGCTGAACTGAAGACCACTGAAAGGAGAAGGATTTGCATCACGGTGCCGGAGGGCTGCGCGTACTGCTCACCCATCCACAGGCGGATAAACGAATGTCCGCGGAAGAACAACGCGACTTCGATGGGCAGGGAAACGATGAGCGCGGCCCGCGTCCCATGGATCACCAGCCGCCGCAGGTTGTCATAGCTGCCCTCCGCTTCGAAGGTGCTGGCCAGCGGCGTGAAGGTGGTGGTCATCGAAGACACGATTTGACGCGCGTAACCGATCAGAAGTCCGCCAATAGCGTAGAGCGTGACCGCCGAGGGAGACAGAAAAGCGCCGACCACAAGATTGTCGGTGTAGTAAGTGACCTGAATGGCCACATTCATCAGAAAGGCATAGAAGCTGTAATTCCAAAGCTTTTGTAGGGTGCGCCGGTCGGGCCGGCTGAAAACAACTTTGAGCCGGGGGTAAACCCAAAAGCAGAGGACGATAAGCGCCAGGTTGCCGATCAGCGACGTGCACAAGTCCCAGATCGCGAGCGAGAGGATGCCATGGCCGGAGCGCAAAAAGTACACGATGCCGGCAGCGCGGGCGCAGGTTTGTCCGATCGACACGCTGCTGGTCAAATCGTAACGATGAAGGGCTGCCAGCACCCCTCCAAACACACCACACCATAGGTTGATGCCAACTGTGACCGCGGTCACCAGAACCGCGATACGAGCCGCCTGCTGAAGTTCAACCGGGATGGTAAAGATGTGATGGAAACTAACGGAGAGGAACAACCCGGCAGCGACAATGGCCAGACTTATCCAGAGCCGAATCCAGAGGGCCCCGGAAACCGCCTGGCTGGCTTCTTCGTGATCGTCCTGGGCTTTCCCTTTTGAAACGAAACGCGTCACCGCCCCGCGCAATCCCAGGTCCAGCAGGTTCATGTAGGAAACGAGCGATGCGATAAGCACCCAAACGCCGTAGGCCAGGTTCCCCAGGTGATGGACTACGAAGGGCGACAGAAAAAAGCCGACCACCGTGGTGACGACCAGGGCGAACCAGTTCGATACGATATTTTGAGCAATGCGTCGAATGCGGGACATGGTTACTCAGCTTCCAGACTTGTGTTGCTCGAGGACATCTATGCGTTGCCCCCGCCCGTCGCTGCCGATCTGCGCCCGCTTCCCACACTATCTATCGTTCGTCTGACCAGATAAATGAAGACTTCTTTCACGTCGCGAACCATTCGCCGCCAGTACAGTCTCAGCCAGCGCAGCATCTCCCGATAACAGCGCAGCCGATCCCTCCAGCCCAGCGGGGACCGGTGTATGGAAAGAAGGTATTCGCCGAACTGGCGGAAATGGGGGAATACGATCTTGGCACGTTTCTGTGGAAGCAGAATCGCCGTCCTCTGGAAGCGCGACTGGGGGTACACATTGGTAGTCCGGAGCGCGTGCTCCCGGTGCAGGAAAAGAAATTCCGGCACCTGGCGGTAATGACCGTGTAGGGACAACTCGGAAAGCATCACCCGGTCGGCATCCGCGAAGCCACCGAACACCCGGATCTTGTGCAAAGCCTCCATCCGGACCAGTCCGAAGATGGCCTCGCAATTGTGTTCCATGCGGATCAGTTCGCGGAAACGCTCGTTCGGTCGGGAGACGCCGGCGTTCAGGTCCTGCTCCTTGTACATCAGGCAGTTCCCCTTTTCGTCGATGTCGACAGCCTTGGGATAGGACAGGACCGCGCCCGGATCAGCGTCCAGCGCCGCTACACAGCGCTCCAGAAACTGGGGTGCAAGCTTATCATCGTGGGCCAGCCACATGAAGTATTCCCCTTGCCCGAGTTCCAGGGCTCGCCTGAAATTCCAGTACACCCCGCGGTTTACTTCGCTGCGGTAGTAATGCACTCGCGGATCGCGTTCCGCGTAGCCGCGGCAGATTTCCTCCGTGCGGTCGCTGGAACCGTTGTCGGAAATGACCACTTCAAAGTCGCCGAAGGTTTGCGCCAGAACCGAATCCAGCGCTTCGGCCAGGAAGTTATCGCCGTTAAATACGGGAACGCCCACGCTCACCCGTGGTTTTTTACCGCTCATTTCTTTTCCCCGCTTCCGCTTTGCCGCGCTTGCCGGGTTGCATCCCCAAGACGATCTTGCGGCTGTAAAAGGCCTCGGCGTATTTATCGGGGGCGGCGCACTCCACTCCGCGCAATCTCAGCATGGCCTGAAAAGTGTCCTCGGTCAGCCACGCCTTATTGCTTTGCGTCTGGAAGACATCGCAGATGTATTTGATCTTGCGCGCACAAACCTCCTGCGGCAGCGGCACAAAGCAGTTGGGCGTGCCCAGGTCACCGTCGTACTTTGGAATTTCGTACTCCAGGACCAGATGCCGGCGCCACGTATTCCAGGTCAGGTCGCTGATGGTGCGATGGTCCTGATGCCGGTCGTGGCGATAGTGAGTAAAGATCAGGCCAGGATTTACCTTCTTCTTCAGTTCTTCAAAGAATTCTTTGATCTCTGGCTCCTTCGTAGGGAAAAAAGCCGTCGCGGAAATTCTTGACGATCACTTTCTTGCGCCGGGCCCGCTTGAGGAATAGAGCCGCACTGGTCCGGGCTTCCCGCTCGCGTTCGCGTCCCGAACTGAAGACCGCCCAGAAGACTTCCAGATGGGAGTACCGGTCAAGCAGACTGCAGCATGGTTCCGCCGCAGCCGATTTCAATGTCATCGGAGTGCGCCCCCAGGCATAAAACTGTGAGCGGCGGCCGCCGGATCTGAGGCAAATCTAGCGGCAGCATGCGGCCCCAGATCAGAAGTCCCGTACTCGTCTAGCTCCGGCCATTCGTCTTCCAGACCTCCCAGGGCGCGGCCCCGCTCGCATACAAGGCTTTCCAGATGCTGCCGGTCCTTGAAGGTGTCCATGCTGGCCCAGAAGCCATCATAGCTATAGCCAATCAGTTGCTTTTCCGCCAGCAGGCGATGGAAGGGCTCGATCACCAGTTCCTCATTCGCGTGCATGTAGTCGAATATCTTTTTCTTGAAGATAAAAAAACCGCCATTGATGCGCACGCTGCCGTTGTCAATGGCATGAATTCCTGAAACCAGGCTGCCATTGCCCTCTTCCAGCGAGACCAGATGATAGCTGAGGTTGGGGCGCACACAGACGAAGCTGGCAACCTTGTTCTGCTGGTGAAAATGTTCCAGCTGCTGGGGCAGCGGCAGGTCGGTGAGGCCATCGCTGTAGTTGGCCAGGAATTCCTCTTCGCCCTCGAGATACTTCTCCACTGCCTTCAGCCGCTGTCCAATGTTGGACTTGATGCCGGTGTCCGCAAACGTAATCCGCCAGTCGTGAATGTCGCTGTGCAGCAATTCCAGGTTCTTGGCCCCGCCCGACAGAATGAAGTCGTTGGAAGCGCATTCGTTGTAGTTGAGGAAGTAGTTCTTGATGGCGTCGGCGCGATGCCCCAGGCAAAGAATGAAGTCCTTGTGCCCGAAGTGGGCGTAGTACTTCATTACATGCCACAGGATGGGCCGGTAGCCGATATGCACCATGGGCTTGGGCAGATCTTCGGCGTCGCGGATCCGCATGCCCTGCCCGCCGCAAAATAGAACGACTTTCATAGGGACTCTCCGGCTGCGTCAATCCTCATCGGCGGCCTCCCGCCAGCGCGGGCGCACCCACAATTTCCTCCAGCCAGGTCTCGCCCCGGAAGTGACGGTATTGTTCCGCGCGCAACTGGTCGCCCAGCCGGTTGGGCGGCAGCGTGACGTCCTCGTAAGTGATGACCGCGTCTTTGGCCACATCGCGGGTCAGGACGCAATCTTCCACCAGGCCTTCCGGCAGATAGTGCTTCGGCGCACATCTCGTCGGCGTTCACCGCTTCGCCGTAAGTCATGTACATGCCGTAGTCGTCGAGCACCTCGCCCGCCTTCAGGTCGCGCTTGGCCACGGCGCAAACCTCCACCATCGGGCCGCCCAGCGGCTTGGCCACGGAATCGCGGAACAGCACCACGCGCGCGATCGAGTTCGGCACTTCGAAGTGCACCAGATGGTAGGGATGGAAGAACGGGTACAGCGGCCCTTCGCCCATTTTGTACAAGCTCAGATAGTGCTGCTGCTTGGGATCGGAATGCTCGGCCAACACGTAGAATTTGGTGAGCGGTGTGCCCACGACGTAATCCACAATGCCGCCCAGCTGGCGCGCCTTCTCGATGTCATAAAGCTTGCCGATCTTCATGACGTCTTCCTTGTATTCCATGCCGCGCGACATGCCCCGCGATTGCACCTGGAAGCCGGTGGCGTTGGCCACAATCGCTTGCTCGAAGCTGATCTTCGAACCGTCGGCAAAGCTGGTTACCATGGCCGGGTTCTGCTTCCATTTTTCGGCGAAGCCTTTCTGCGTGGTGGGATTGCGGTAGGGGTCCTGCAGTCCCTTGACGTTGCCGATGACTCGCGGCGTCAGTCCCAATCCCTTGACCCAGCGATAAAGATTGATCTGCAGGCCGGGCTCATCGCCATCGCAAGCCGAAAAGATTACGCCATGTTTTTCCGCATAGACCTGCAAAATCGGCCCAATGGTGGCATCGATTTCGGCGTTCAACAGGATTACGTCCTTGCCGTGCTTGAAGGCTTCGAAGGCCACGCGCGCGCCGAACTCAACCGAGCCGGTCACATCCACCAGTACATCGACTTCCTTGGAACGGGCCAGCAGGAAAGCGTCTTCGGTGACCACGGTCTTGCCTTCACGAATGGCCAGATCGGCCTCGTCCTGGCGGCTGGGTGCAACCACGTCCTTTACGCCGCAGTAAGCGCACAGGTCGAATGCCCTTTGCACCTTGCGGTTGTAAACCCCCACCATGCGCATTCCTGTCATGGTGTTGACGATGTGGTTCCCCAAGCCCTGCGACATGAAGCCTGCGCCGATCAAAGCCACACGGATGGGCCGGCCTTCTTTTTCCCGCGCCTTTAATGCGTTATCTACAAGAATCATTTGAAATTCCTTCGCTGTCAGCTCAGAGCTATTTTCCGTTCTTACCTGATCCCACGCCGGCCGGTTCCTGTCGCCCCTGGCCCATGCGCCGTTTGACCTCGGCTCCCTGTTCGTCCAGCAGCTTCCAGACCGCGTCCTTCTCCGAAATCACCGATACCGGCAACGGCCACTGCAATCCCAGCTGAGGATCGTTATACATCAGCCCGCCCTCGGAGCCGGGAGTGTAGAACTCTCCGACCTGGTAGCTGGTTTCGGTCTTGTCCCGCAGCACCTGGTAGCCGTGCGCGAAGCGTTCCGGCACGTAAAGCGCGCGGTTGTTGTCCTCGCTCAATTCGACGGCCACGTGTTGCAGGTAAGTCGGACTTTCGGGCCGGAGATCCACGATGATGTCGAGGATAGCGCCCCGGGTGGCACGCACCAGCTTGGTTTCGGGCGCGGGCGGAAACTGGAAGTGCATGCCGCGCAGCGTCCCTTTTTTGTGATTGAAGGCAATGTTGGCCTGCGCGATTACCGGCTTCAGGCCGTGCTGCTCGAACTCATGCTGGCAGAAGGCCCGGGCGAAAAATCCGCGCGAATCTTCACGGCGCTCGATGTCGATGATGAACGCGCCTTTTAATTTGGTTTCCGTAAAAATCATCTTGAATCACTTCCCTTTCGTTTTTTCCTGATCTGGCAAAGCTTCTTGCGTCAGCTGCTGTCAGCGCACGCCCGCCGGCGTGGCTGCTGCCGCGGTCCAGCGCAATCCCGCGTCCAGCTTCTTGTCGCGCAGCAGCCCGCGGATGTAATCAATCCGCGAGTAGCGCGTACTCTGGAAATCTTCCAGCGTCAGGTTGACCGCGCGATAGGCATCGTAGAGTTCACGAACTCCCTTGCGCGCATTCCACTGCGGCTTGAATGAAGGCACCAGCCGGCTGATCTTGCTGCAATCCACCCGGTAGCAACGCTTGTCGGGCCCCGCTCCGGGAGCAAACTCTATCTGGCAGTTGGGCACAACCTCCTTCACCATATCGGCCAGTTCGTGAATACGGTAATTCTCCTCATTGAGCCCAACGTTAAACGCCTGGTTGCAAACCACATTCGCCGGCGCGGTCATCAGCGCCAGGAAAGCGCGCGAAATATCCGCAATGTGCACAATTGGACGCCAGGGCGTTCCATCGCTCTTCATCAGCACCTGGCCGGTGGTCATGGCAAAGGCCACCAGGTTGTTCAGCACCAGGTCAAAGCGCAGCTTGGGAGATACCCCATAAGCCGTGGCATTTCTTAGGTATACAGGGCAAAAGGTGGAGTCTGCCAGTGCCGAAAGGTCGCGCTCGACCAGCACTTTGGATTGACCGTATGGAGTGACCGGGTTAAAGCTGCTGCTCTCATCCAGCATGTCGTCGCCGGCCGAGCCGTAGGTGCTGCACGAGGAGGAAAACAGAAAGCGCGGCACCCCGGCTTCTTTGGCTTTGCGCGCCAGCCGCACCGAGCCCAGATGATTGATGTCGAAAGTCAGCTGCGGATCCAGATTCCCCAGCGGATCATTGGAGAGCGCCGCCAGGTGGACCACCGCGTCAAATCCCTTCAGGTCGGAAGCCTCCACATCCCGCAGGTCCTTGACGATCTCGGGCACCGCGACCGGCTCGGCACCGAAGGTGCACGAGCGATAGAGATGGGTGTCCAGCCCGACCACCTCGTGGCCCGCCTCAAGAAACATTGGGACCAGCACCGTCCCGATATAACCACCATGCCCCGTAACCAGTACTCTCATTCGTTGTCCTTTCTTCGAATCCGCTGCAACGGCAATTGACCTTCAAGTCCTCAATCTAAAGTCGAGATAGTAGGCCGGCTGAGTTCCTGCATTCGGCGGCTTGAGCTTTCCTCGGGGGGAGATGCTTGGCAAACCAGGCTCGATACGTTTCAGTAAGTGTCGAACATCGGCATCGTAGACCATCTGTGCCCCCTCCTGAAGTCACTGAAGTACAGGCCGATAAGGCACTTCCCAGTGACGCAGCGCGAGACGGCTGGCGGTTTAGCGGGCCTTGGCGCCGGCCGGAGCCAAAGGAACAGCGATGGCTTCATCCCTCACCATCCGGGCTTCGGCTGTAACCGCGCCGCCACTCACCAGGTTCAGCACTTCGGCAAAGCGGCGCGCCATTTGAAAGTGCGTATATTTTCCGATGGCCGTTTCGTCGCCGTGGTAGGAGACCGCTCCCCGGCTCTTGAATTCGCCGTAGGCTTCGATCAGGAAAGTCCTGACTTCGGCCTTGGAAAAAGCATGCGTTCCGGCGGCGGTTTCGCGGAGCGTATCGGTCAGAACGCTCCGGCTGCCGCCGATGGCGAGAATGGGCCGGGCGGCCCCGAAATATTCAAACAGCTTGCCGCTGTGTTGACCGGTTTCGCGGGGATCGCTCCACCCCAGCATCAGCAGAATCTGCGACTCGGCCTGCCTTTGCAAAGCCTCGCCCCGGGTCACGACTCCGTTGATCGAGACCACATCCTCTAGGTCGTACTCCTGCAACAGAGTTGTGACCCAGGACTCAATTCGACCATAGAATCGCACTCGCACGTCGTCCGGGGAGATGATTTTCTCGTCGAGCAACTCGCGCAGCACCTCAAACAGAAGCCGGGGATCGCGCCGTCCCTGGTAGAGAAGGCCGGCGTATGTGATCGTGAACTTCTCCGTAAGTTGCCTTGAAACCGAGGCGAAATGGCCGGGATCAAAACCGTTGGTGATGGCAAACACCTGCTTCCTGGGATGGCCCTGCTGCAGCCGGGCGGCCCAGGGTTCGGAGACCGTGACCAGAGCGTCCGCGTGCTTGAGCGTCCGTTTCTCCAAACCGATCTGGATTGCGTCGAGCACGGGGTAGGAGTTGGACAGGTTCTGCGACCACAAATCGCGAAAATCGGCCACCCACGGACAGCCCAGAATCTTCCTGGCCTTGGCCCCGATGAGATGGCTGGCGATGGGAGGAGAGGTGGTCACAATGGCATCAATCTTCAACCCTCGCTTGGCGATCTCTTCGACGGCCTTGACAGCAAACGGGATCCAGCCCTTGGTCTCATCCGGATAGGTGACGACATATTTGGCCAAATCCAGGATTCGAGTGTAAAAATGACCGCCGCCGGGCTGGGACGATACGGGAAGGCCGAGCTGCTGATGCACGCTGCGCTTGCCATCCAGGCCGAACCTGGCTTTCCAGGCGTCAACCACGTCCCGGTATTCGGTCTCTATGACGGCGGGATCAGGAGCAGTACGTTTGACTTTCGGCGTGAGGACGACCGCTTCCCATCCGAACTCGGGCAGGAACTTGGCCAACCCGGCCGGCCGAACCGAGCCGATGACCTGGGTCGGTGGATAGCAGAACGTTATGAGCAGGACTCGAGGCATAAAGATTCAAGACTGAACGATCGCAGCTGGCAGCAGCCCACAGCAGCCGCGTCACGTAGTTACACCGCGACCGGTAGAAAAGGTTCGAGCGTCCGCTCGGACTCGACTCGGCGGCAGTTGTCACTCAGCTCATCCAGCAGGGACTGCCGGCTGTGTCCCATCACGAACAGGCGCATCAAGAGGGCATGGTTCAGCAGGCACCATAACGTCATGGCCTTGGTCGGCTCCGTTCCCTGCAGGCTGCGGAGTTGTTTTATGTCGACAGCCTTGGCGGCAATGCCGATGAGCGGCTCCAGGGGCCCGCCCTTGACCGCCCATTGGTCGGTGGTGATTCCAAAACTTTGTTTCGGCCGATTCAAAATCAACTCCGGAACTCCCAGCCTGCGGCCGGCTTCGCGAACGATATGCTTCTCACTCTTCAGTTTGGTCTTCCATGGTATTGAAAACGCGCCGCGCAGGACGCTCTCACTCATGAAGGGGAAATAAAGGATTTTTCGGCACCCTTCTCCGAGCTTGGACCAGACCGCAGTGGTGCTGGCCACATCGCAATGATTGAGGGCGTAAAGCGCGAGCATATCCTCGAAAGACCGGCTGGGTAAGGCCTGCAGTTCGGCCGATCTCGAACCCATGATCTTTTCCCATGGCGCGTTGCAGTGACTTTCGACCCAGTCCACGTTTCCGTATACGTGATACTTCCACATGGGACTGAGCGGATCGGAAATGGGTCGAGTCAACGCCCGGCGTTGAGCCACCTGATTGGCGAGATGCCGAGCCCGCGGCCAACTGAGGCCGAGCGCGCGCAAGCCCGCGTGCACTGGCGGGAGCGAACAGAATCGCCTCGGGAGATCGGTCGGTGGGCGCAAGTTGAACAGGGTTTCAACGCCAAACGCCGTGTCCGCACCCTCGCCGCAGACAACTCGATCCAGCTTTTCCGGTATCCCCTGCTGGAAAAGCAGATACAGGGGCACCGACTGCAAGTGGTTGAGCGGGGTTTCGGCCACCGCCAGAGCGTCTATGAAGCCGGTGAGGTAATCAGAAGGGGTAGGAGTAAAAAGGGTGTGCCGGGTCGACATAGCGGAGGCTGCAGACAGGGCATATTGTTGCTCGTAGTTGGTCGCCGGGCTGTCGAATGGGTAAGACGTCGAATAGGTATCGCAGACCGATAGCCGGTCCTTCACAATGGAGGAAAGAATGGAAGAGTCGACTCCGCCGCTGAGCAACGTGGCCACCCGGGACGCCGCTGGTGCCAGACGGTCGATCGAAGCGCTAAGCAGGCCGGCGACTGCGCCAGCCGGGTCCGCCGGGGTTTCTTCCGATGCCGGCGGACAATATCCGGTGCGGGACTCGCGCAGAACCAGAGTTCCGGCTTTCAGCTCGACCGAAAGACTCCCCGCCAACTGCATCTGCCGAATCCCGCGAAACAGGGTGAGGGGTGGAGCTACCGTCCGGTAGATCAGAAGCTCCGGCAGGACCTCCCGGTCTTCCTCCAGTGAAATTCCGGCCTGGCGCAATAATTGAATGTGGGTGGAGAGGAAAAAATTGCCTTGCCGATCCTGGCAGTAGTAGACCGGCCTTCCGGCTACGGGGTGTTTCGTAACTTCCAGGCGGTTCTGGGCCCGCAGAAAACGGGCCCCCAAAAACATCACGTCGTGCTCGCGCGGTTCGAGAGCAGCCATCAGCGATTCCGAGACGGCAATCTCCGCCTCGGAGGTATCCAGGCGGGAGAGGAAATCGTCGATGACGCAGGTCAAAAACCAGCCCGGAGCGACGGAGAATTGGCGCACCGGATAGGGTGAGAGCGATGCAATCAGGCTGTGTCTGGTTAGGGCCGAAAATAACATGGGAGGGTGCGCTCTGCTTTCGTAAGAGATATTTTAGCCGACTCTTCGGCCAAAGCGGGCGCCATTTGGGCTGTGCCCGGATGTGCTAGAACCAAAAAGGACACGAAGGTGCAAAGGCTCGACCGGCCGCTGCTGGACCGATTGGGGGAGGGGGCAGGGAACGGCGGGAGCTTGAAGCTTGGGGGACGGTCAGGGCGTGTTCATGCCGCGGGGTCGGTACTCAGCGCCGTCAGAGGACCCTGTCCTTCCGACATCTGGTCTACGTCCTTCGGGTAACATAGTGTCGAACTTGACGACTTGACACAGAAGGGCTGTCACCGTTGCCACGCGGGCGCACAGCCGCAGTCGTTCAAATCCCCGCCGTAGGTGTCAATACGGAAAAGAGGTTGGTTCATGAGAGCTTTTCGTTCCAGTCGGTGCGCTCTGATTTTCTGCTGCTTTCTCTTCCTGACGTTCCCCCTGGCTGCATTTGCCAATGATTACTATGTTTCCGCAACCGGCAGCGATTCCAACAGCGGTTCGCAAGGCAGTCCCTGGAAATCGATCCAGAAAGCGACCGGCGCGTTTACGCTGGGCTCAGGCGGAACTGTGATCCATGTGGCAGCGGGATCGTATACCGCGCCCGACATCACCCGGGGCGGAGGGTCAAACTCAGCCCGGCTGGTGATCCAGTGCGACGCGGGTGTATCGTCGGCGACCGCGGCCAAAGGGCAGTGCCGAATCACTAATGATCACATCCTGATCGAGGCCGGCAATATCGACATGGTGGGTTTCGATGTGGGCAACAATCCCGGCATGAACGTGGCCTTTGACGTGATCTGTCCCTCGAACAGCGGCAGCGGGCAGTTGTGCCCGGCCGGACCGAATGTTCGCATCATCGGAAACTACATTCATGATCTGGGCGCCAGCGTCAGCTTGGGCTCGGCGGTGGGTTGCTCGGACGCAGGCGCGATCAATGAAGTAAGCCATGGCTACCGGATGACAGGCAACAAATATATTGGCAACTTCATTCTGAATTTCGGCGCCGGGTACCCTTCCCCGGTGGGCGGCAATTGCGGCTGGGGCATTGATCTGGACGGAATGGACGCGGTAGTCCAGAACAACATCATCATCAACATCCCCACGGGAGGCATTGGCAGCCATGCGGCGTGCAACCTGGTGATCTCGAATAACGTAATTATCAAGACGACCGATGCCATCGTACCCAACTCCCAGCATGCCGGCACCATGTGTCCCAACGGCGTAGGCCATAACACGTTTGCCAACAACTACAGCGCCAACGTGCTGAATCATTACTATCAGAGCGGCGGTGCCTCCGCCTGCACCGGAAGCAATCCTTCACTCTATAGCCACAATATTACGGACGGCAGCGGCAACGACTTTAATCCGGCGCGCGCCGGCTGCGACACCGTCAACCCCGGCACGATGTCCCATCAGGCCCCGTCTGCTTTCTTCGTGCAATATCAGGCCAGCGCCGCCGGCGACTTTCACCTGAGCGCGACCAGCGCAGGTCTGCTGACGGGCAGCGCACAGTGCGTGGCGGGAGGCATTTCGCCCTGCACCCCCTCGACCGACATTGTTGGCGTCCTGCGCGGAACTCCGTTATCGGTCGGAGCTTATGAAACCCAGCAGGCGGGTAGCTTGCCCAGTCCGCCCAGCGGATTGACGGCGCAGGTTCAGTAGAACATCACGGCGACGAGGGCGGATTCCTGACATTTTCACGAACCAGGATTCTCCGCCTTTGTCGCCTTTCTTTTCCCTCGAAAAACCATCCTGGCGAAATACCTGGACCGCCCCCGCTAACGTGTGCGTTGCGGCTCACAAACAGCTAACCGGTCCATGACCAGGCCCAGGGTCAGAACCGTTCCCAGGTACTGGTCCTTCATGGTTTCAAGGCTCACCGCTGGATTCAGAATGCCCGCATCTTTAAGTTGCTTGACTGCCGACCTTACCCGCTCCGAGCGGCGCAGCGTGGGAAAAAGCTGGGTATGCCCTAAAGGCTGGTCGAGTTTTCCACAGGAGCGATAATCGCGGCGGAAATATCTTTGTCCCAACCGCCGGCTGACCCGGGTGAACTTGTCGTCGGCATATTTGTAGACATCTTTCAGCAGAAAAGCGGATTCGGTTGACATGGTGTAATTCTTCGTCGTCCGGTTGCGGGCAGCTCCCGGCCGGTGCCGGGTCGCAGTCTTGCGGAAGTAGTAGTCGAAAAATCGCTGGGAGCGCGGCAAGTGATAGCCGTATCGGGCGGCTTCACGCTCCATGTAGGGAGCGGAGCAGGGCAGGACCTGGCTGTGATTAGTGAGAAAGCGTCCAATCGATTCACGGTAGAGGACGCGATAAGTGATCTGGTCGTAGGTTTGAGTGTTCCCTTCTACGGCAAAGCGCGAGAGGTTGCGCAAAAGCCGCGCCCGGTAGCCGCGGCTCAAGTCACGATATTCTCCCTCCAGCAGGTAATGGTCGGGATCGGAGGGCAACAGCCGCAAATCGCAGAAGCGTTCTAAATTTGGCTGGCGGCGGGCATAGAACGGAAAATCTTGCAGCCAGAAGTGGTCCCGGAAGAGTTCGCCGGCAGCGCCGCTCACCATGAGCGTGATGCCGCGCTGGGCCCGTTCGTACTGCAGTTGCAGGGAGCCGTACGAGGTGACCACATCCATCAATCCGTCGCAGATGCCCAGCACACTGTCGAGATCGTTTTCCAGGCGGTCAATCCGGGGATGGCAAACCTGCAGGTCCTTGCCCAAGGTCGCCGCCACCTCGCGGGCGATCTGCACGTCGAGATCTGCTTCATTGCCTCGAATGGCCACTTCGAAGGGCAGACCGTAATAGTGAAGCAGGATGGCGATGATGCGGGTGTCCATGCCTCCTGTAAGGTCGACACTGACCCGTTCCCCGGACACCGACGCGGCCAGGTCACGGAGAGAATCTTCCAAGGAATAACCAGTCGGAGCGGCGAAGTCCGGCAGAGATTTTTTGACAAAGGAGATTCCCGACCCGGGGGAGACCCGGGCGATCACCTCGCCGGAGAGCTTTCGTATGCTCTGAAAAAAGGTGCGGTCAAAATTTATGTTTCCGAAGTGGAGGAACTCAACCACGGCTTCGGGGTCCATCTGGGATGGAGCGAGCCCCTGGAGGGAAGCCAGCTCGAGAAAAGACGGTGAAATTCCCTGGTCAGAATAAAAGACCTGGTACAAACCGCTGTTGTCGACCAGCACCTGACATACGCCCGAGGGCTGGTGCCGCACCAACAACAGAAAGCAGCCTCGCAGCTCCGATGCCAGCTGCTCGAGAGTGCGATGCTGCAGTTCGCCGGCCAACCGGGCAACGCAGGGCAACCCGGCGGAGACACCGGGGCTGTAAATGAGCCCGCGCCAATAGATTTTGTACTCGCCAGCTTCGTGGAGAAGAAGGTCTTCGACTCCACGGCAACCAGCCTGCGCATCGACAAACATTGCAGTCTCCGGCATTAAAGACACATCACAAGCCTACTCGGGGTACCGACAACTAACCAAGGTCGATTCACTAAGGTGGTTCAGCGACAGCGCAGTTCAGGCCCGAGGATGAAGCGCTTCCATCCCCTTCGGATTCCAATTCGCTGATATCGTTTGCGAGGACCGGGCCACATGCGGGATCCAGGGGTACCGGAACAGAGCGGCTACGGCTCAACATCGGGAGAGAGAACAGACAATGGATAAGCCCGCAGAACGCAAGACGCAGGCTTGCAACCCTGCTCGAACCCGGGAAACGCGAAATGAAGTATCAAGCTACTCCCTTGAAGCGGTCTCATACACGTTTGAACTTTCCGGCGCTTTCTCCAGATCGGCCGGCGGGTTCCGAGCCTCGCCGGCGGCCTGGTCCGGAGCGGGGCCGCGCAGAACTTCCTCATAGCATTCCCGTGTTCGCCGGGCGATGTCCTTCCAGAAAACATGAGCATCTTCGCTAGCCGAGGGGTGGGCCAGGGCCTCTCGCCTTGCCGGGTTGGAAATCATGGTCAGTAGAAGCTGCGACAACTCCTCCACGTCTCCATATTCGACACACACCGCCCCGTCGTAGCCTTCGAGCGCTTCCCGGAAACCTGGCAGCGAAGTGGCCACGATCGGCTTTCCGAAAGCGATGCCGGTCATCAGAGCGCCGCTCTGAGTGATTTCCCGGTGAGGATAAATCGCGATATCGGCAGCCTGGTAATAGATCGGAAGCTCTTGCGAAGTGATGTAGCGCAAGTCAAGCTGAACCGAGCTTTGAACGCCATTGCTTTCGACCCTTGCCCTGACGAACTCCATGTGGCGATCTTCGCCTCTGCCGGCAATTACCAGCCGGGCGTCGGGCTGCTCGGCCTGCACCTTCTTCCACGCATCCAACAGGAAATCAATGCCTTTGTAGGGCCGCACCAGACCCTGGTACAGCACCATGCAGTTTTTTTGTTGCAGACCGATCCGCCGTTTGGCCTCGGACTGGCCGACGGGGGCATAGTCGTAGAACAAAGGTCCATGTGGAATGATCCATACCTTGGACCCATCCAGGCCGAATTCCGCAATCAGGCGATCCTTGGTCTCGCGAGTGTGACAGATCAGGCCATCCATCATGCGGTAGATGCGGGCGAAAGTCTCTCGCACGCCCGGCTCCGAGTCATGGGGCAAAAGGTTGTGCACGGTGTACACAATCTTGACGCCGCGCCGCTGGGCCAGCTTGAGGAACCACAACTCGAAGGGCACACCCTCGGCCACCAGCGGAATCCACTGGACATGAATCAGATCGGGGCGGGCAAACTGAAAGCGCAAAGTCAGAGCGCCGAGGTTGGCTACAAACTCGAGGAAGCGAAGCGAGCGCCGCACTCTGGGATTGCCGATGTTCAGACCCGAGGCAAAGCTGCCCAGTCCCGGATCATTCTTCAGGCCGCGCTGCTGAAAATAGCCGGGCTCGAGATGGAAATTGGTGGAGCCCAAGACACACGCTATGCCCTCGGCCTCGAGCGCATTGCACAGGTAGGCGTCATAAAACGGAATCTGACACCACAAGTCCATCATGTAGACGCTGGTCATTAGTGATTTGGCCGGGGACTGGGACACGGATGGGGTGAGAGGTAGTTAGGTGTGGTCAGGTGTGGAGGAATCTGCGGCAACGCTCATTACTTTTTCCACTGCAGAACAGGTGTCCTGCATGTCCTGCTCGGACAGAGTGGGATGAACCATAAACATCAGACTGGTCTCTCCCAGTTCGCGAGCCGTGCTCAGGCGGGCGGCGGGGCGCAGGTTCTGGAATGCTTTCTCCAGATAAATTTCGCTGCAGCTTCCGGCAAAGCACGGGATGCCCTCGGCGTTGATGGCCTCGATGATTCGCAACTGATTCCATCCCTTGCGCAAACGCTCGGGGCGCAGGAACGCATAGTACTTGTAGGTGGCGTGGTTTACATCGGGCGGCGGAACGGTCACGCGCAGGGCGGCGATTTCCGAGAAACGGCGGGAGAGCAGGGCGGCAAAACGTCGCCGCTTGGCAATCATCTCCGGGACCTGGCGCAGAAGCACGCGGCCCACCGCCGACTGGATTTCCGTCATTCGCCAGTTGGTGCCAATGCTGTCGTGCACCCAGCGGAATGCGGCCGAGGGCTGGGCCCCGGTCATGGCATCGTAATTTTTGCCGTGATCTTTGAAGCTCCAGGCCATCCGCCACAGACCACGATCATTGGTGGTCAGCATTCCACCTTCGCCGCAGGTGGTCATGATCTTGTCCTGGCAAAAGGAGAAGGCGGCTACATCGCCAATGGAACCGATGGGCCGGCCTTTGTAAGTCGCTCCCTGGGCCTGGGCGCAATCCTCGATCACCTTCAAACCGTGCTGGTGGGCCAGTTCAAGAATGGGGTCCATGTCGCACGGCCAGCCCGCAAGATGAACCACGATCACGGCTTTGGTGCGGGGCGAAAGCACCCGGCGAATGCTTTCCGCGGTAAGGTTTTGACTGTCGCGATCGACATCGGCGAAGACCGGGGTGGCCCCGCGCACGGCGACGCAACTGGCCGAAGCCACAAACGTCCGACTGGGAACAATAACTTCGTCGCCGGGCTGAATCTCCAACGCATAGAGCGCCAGTTCCAAGGCCAGGCTGCCATTGGCCAGGGCGACCGCATATTGACAACCTGACACAGCAGCAAATTCCTTCTCAAACAGCCGGCCTTCCTGGCCGGTCCAGTAATTCACTTTGCCCGACTGCAATACTGCGGCGGCGGCTTCAATTTCAGCCGGGCCGAAGAACGGCCAGGGAGCAAACGGGGCCTTGCGTACGGCCCGTCCGCCTGCAACCACCGGTTTCGCTATCGCAATATCGGCCACGCTCATGGATGGTTCCCTTCTCTCCTGGGCGAATCGGTCGGATCCCCGCCGGACAGCCTCCGGCCAGGATCAAACCATGCTTGGGTAAAAATTTGGCTGAATCGACTCAGTCCATCCGGAGGAGGAGGGAGGTCAGGCTGCGCCTTCGACCGAGGCATTCAGGTGCTTGCGCTCCCAACCGTAGGCCAACGCCAGATCGTGCTGGTCGACTTCGGCGAGCGACATCAGTTCCGCGCTGGGACTGTACTCGGGCACGATCGAGACCAGTTTGGAAATCAGACCATGGACATTTCTGCCTTCCACCAGCGACGAGAGATGTTCCAGCCACTTGCGCACATCCTCAAAGTCGACTCGAGTACCCTCGAGCATCCATATTTTTTCGTGGAGTGTGGGCTTGCTGCCCTCGGCATCAAGTCTGAGTTCTTCGAACAGTTTTTCGCCCGGACGCAGCCCGGTGAACGCAATCTTGATGTCCCGATCAGGCTCAAATCCGGACAGGCGGATCATGCGGCGGGCCAGGTCGACGACCTTGACCGGCTCCCCCATATCGAGCACGAAGATTTCGCCGCCTTTGCCCATGACCGAAGCTTGCAGCACCAACTGCACCGCTTCGGGGATGGTCATGAAGTAGCGGGTGACGTCACGGTGGGTGACGGTCACCGGGCCGCCTTTGCGAATCTGCTCTTCGAAGATAGGGATCACACTGCCGTTGCTGCCCAACACATTGCCGAAGCGCACCGCCATGAAGCGGGTGCGGCTCTGATGGTGAAGTCCGAGAATAATCAGTTCCGCCAGGCGCTTGGTTACGCCCATCATGTTGGTCGGGTTCACGGCTTTGTCGGAAGAGATCATGACGAAATTTTCTGCGCCAAATTGCTTGGCCACCAGGGCGACGTTGTAGGTGCCGAAGACATTGTTGGTGACCGCCTGGAAGCAATTGCTTTCCATCATGGGAACGTGTTTGTAGGCGGCGGCATGGAAGACCGAGTTTGGTCGATGCAGGGCGAATACGTCCTTAAGCAGTTTGACATCGAGAACGTCGCCTACCACCGGCACGAAATCAAGGCCCGGGAAAGCCCCGGAAAGCTCCCGGGCGATTCGGAACAGATCGTTCTCCGAGCGCTCCAGCAGGATCAGCTTTTGAGGATGGAACGACGCTACCTGTCTGACCAGTTCAGAGCCAATGGAACCGCCGGCGCCGGTGACCAGCAAAGTCCTGTTTTCGATGCGGGTGCGAATACGGTCAAGGTCGGGACGAACCACCTGCCGACTGAGCAGGTCTTCAATCTGCAACTTGCGGGCCTGGGTCACCGAGGCCTGCCGGTTAAAGAGTTCACTGATCGCAGGCAAAATGATGAAGCTCACTTTGCACTGGCGGCACTTGTCGACGATGCGCTCGATCTGGGAACCCTTGGCCGAGGGGATGGCGATGAGCACGCATTCCACTCCATGCTTTTCGATCAGGCGGGCCAGCGCATCCGTATTTCCCAGCACCTTGACGCCGTTAATCTGGACGCCGATTTTGTCGGAATCGTCGTCCACGAATCCCACTGCGCTGTATTGCAAGGTGGAGTTGATTCTCAGCTCCTTGGCGATCGCCGCACCGGCGTTGCCGGCGCCCACGATGAGGGTCTTCTTCTGCCACTCGTAGCGGTGCGCGCGCTCGGTATAGGCCCGCACCATGAAGCGGCTGCCTCCGACCAGCATGATGCACAGGATCATGTCGATGGGAATGACCGAGCGGGGATAGCCGTGGGGATGGATCATGGTCTCGATCATCAGAAAGATCAAGGTCGAGCTGACGAAAGAAGCCATGCCGATCTTGGCCATGTCGTTCATGCCGACGTAGCGCCACCACCCCCGCAGTAGGCCCAGGCGATAGAACACCACCAGCTTCACTGCCACCAGCAGCGGCAGGGTTTTCCAGAAAAGATCGCGTTGGGTCACGCTAAGGACCGCGTCCAATCGCAGCAGGAAGCTAAGGTAGTAGCTGGCCGCGATGAGCACAATCTCCGACACCACAATCATGACGGTGCGATACTTCATGAAGTGGTGGGTGGTGACCGACGATTGAGCGAGCGGATTGATTTCAGTAGCCGTGGCAGACATATTTGCGACCTTGGCCGAGTGCGCCACCGAGGGGCAAGGCACTCGAACGGGAGATTTACAATTCCAGTCCGTCGAAAGATAAAGAAGCAGGCATTGCCGGCGGACGTAACTCCGGTAATGCGCTCGTATTCAGGCCAATGCCATGGAAAACAGCGCCCATAGCTTGGTGCGGCGAATTACGTAACGCGGGACCTTCACCCTACGCACAGATTTTTTAGCCCCGAAATTCTTCCATGGTGGTTTGGTTTGATTGGTTGATGCCGTCCTGCTGCAGAATCGTGCCAACGGTCATCGCGATAATCTTGAGATCCAGCCAGAAGCTGCGATGATCGACGTACCAGACATCCAGCTCGAAGCGCTCTTTCCAGCTCAAGGTGTTACGGCCGTTCACCTGCGCCCATCCCGTGACGCCGGGCTTGACTTCATTGCGGCGCCGTTGTTCCGGGGAATAGCGCTCCCAGTAGCGCAACAGAAGCGGGCGGGGGCCGACCAGGCTCATGTCTCCCATGAGCACGTTGATCAGTTCCGGGAGCTCGTCCACGCTGGTCCGGCGCAAGAAACGCCCAATGGCGGTCTGGCGCTCATGGTCGGTGGCCGATGTCAGGCTGCCATGATCGGTGACGGGCTTCCCCTCGGCGTCGCGGGCTGCTGTCATGGTGCGAAATTTCATCAGCGTGAAGGGCCGCGCCCGCAGTCCGAGGCGGGGCTGGCGAAACAGCGCCGGTCCGGAAGAAGTCAGCCGGATCATCACAGCCACCAGGCACAGGGGCAACGACAGCACGATCAGAGACAGCAACGAGACCACGAAATCGAAGACACGCTTCAACATTGCACTCAGGGTCACTGGGTTTGCACCATCGAAGACAGAACTTGCGACTGCTTGTTCAAAGCCGAAACGATCGCGCCCCGGAAATCGACAGCTTTGTGGTCCCAGCTGAAGCGGGTTTCCGACAGCCGGCGCGCATTGGCCGACATAGTGCGCCAGCGCTCGGGAGCCGCTGCCAGATCCTTGATGGCTTGCGCGCAGGCGGCAACGTTATCGGCTTCGACGCAGACGCCGGCATCGTTCTTCTCCAGATGAGCCCGCGCCTCGCCATCGAAATTCACCAGCACCGGAAGCCCGCAAGCCAGGTAGTCAAAAAATTTGTTGGGCAGGAAAATATAAGTCAACGGGCTGGGGCGGAAGGCCGCAATGCCGAGATGCACGCTGCGCAGAAATTGCGGCACCTGTAGGCGGGGGACAGCGTCGAGGAAGTGGACGGTGCGCAAATCGCGTCGCGCGACTTCCGCCACCAAGCGTTGCTTCTGCGGGCCAGCACCCAGAATGACGAAGTGGATGGCTGGACAGTCGCGCAGAATCTCCGCCGAGTCCAGCAACAAATCAACGGCATTGGCAAAGCCCATCGATCCCGAATGAATGCAGACGAAGGCATCAGGAGGCACCTGCGCCAGGGCTTCGAGATCAGCACGCGGGCCACTGGGATTGAACAGCTCGATGTCGCTGGCGTTGGTGATGACGCTGATCCTTGCCGGGTCGATCCCTTTTTTAACGAGCTCGTCGCGAATGCCGTCGGTGACCGCAAGCAGTCTCTTCGCCTTGCGGTAAAGGAAACTCTCCAGCCAATATCCGGCGCCGATCAGGAACTTGTTCTGGATCAAGTCCCAGGACACCACGCAATCAGGCCACAGATCGCGCAACTCCAGAACAAAAGGGACCCGGCGCAAACGGCTCAACAGGTAACCGGGAATCCCGATGGTCAACGGAGTGGAGGTAGCGACCACAACTTCCGGCGCGCCGGCGAAGAGTCCGGCCAGCAGGCCCACCGGAATGAACCACAGAAAGCCGAGGATGCGCGGCAATATGCTGTGCGATCCGCCAAACGGGATGTGCACCCGGATGACGTCAATGCCGTCCACCTTTTCCCGGCTCCAGGGAAATCTGCTGCCCGCGGCTTTCTTCCCCGAGAAATAAATCGAGTTGCCCGTAATGATGGTGACGGCATCACCCCGCCGCACCATGCGCCGGCCTATTTCGTAGGTCCTGACTCCCGCACCTGCGTCTTCGCTGGTTCCAAAGTATTGATGAAAAATCAGGACCTTCACGCAGTGACCTCGATGTGCAACAAACGATGTGGGAAAAGTTAACGATGCGGAGACTGGTTAAACGGCAAGCGCCGATGCTTCGAATGCTCGCCTACAGCTTCGCCCTCTGAGTCCCAAAGGACACGTAAAAATCTGTACAGGGGGGTGTGCTTTTGTTGGCTACAAAACAGGGGGGAGGGTACAGCAGCCGTCCGTGCTGGATGTCTTTCATACTACTATCTTTATGCGACGGCTTGCAAGGAAAAGCGTTTCCGGAGGAAGGCAGTTTGCAACCGTCCGCTCTTTCCTCCGGCATGATCTTTCTGGAACACCGTGGCAAATCTTTGGACAATTAAGACAATCGCCCTATGTGATTGATACAAATAGCACTAAATCTCCAAGACCAGGGCGGAAGTCGGCCAGGTCGACTTCTCACAATGAGAACATATTGCGGTGCAACGTGGAGCTCGGTCATGCCCGGTATTCGGGAAAAAAATTGGGACGAAGCGGGTCCCCTCCAGCCTCCAGGCGGCGACGCAGCAAGTCGGTGTAGCGGGCCTGGACGGCAATTACTCGCAGCGAGTAGAACTCAAACGTCTTGCCCCCAAACGTATCTTTGAACTCGAAGAGCGAATCGTTAGGGGTCACGCCTCCGCCCAGGTGCAGGCGGGAGCAGCCGCGGCTGCGAGCCCACTCCGCTCCTTTCAGAATCACCACGGCCGAGGCATGTAATCTGCGGCCTTCGTCGGTAGATCCGCTGAGATGGAAGTGGGCGTACTTCGCGTCCGAAAAAAACAGGGCCGCCGCCACTGTCTGCTCCTGCGCCCGAGCCACCACGATGGCCATGTTGCGGCCCAGGCCTTTCGCCAGTTCGCGATAATACCGGTCGGGAAAATAATAGAAACCGGAGGCTTGCCTGCGGTCCATCGTGCCTTTGTAGATTTCGATGAACTGTTGCAGCGCGGCTTCGCTTGCGGGTTCATCGCAGGTGCAAATCTCGAGTGAAAGCTTGCGCCGCGCCCAGCGCATCTTCTCGCGACGGCCCTTGGGCAGCGCGCTGGGAATGACTTGCTGCTCGTCCCACTCCAGCAACTCCACGCTCTTGGTCGGGCCGGCATATTGCAGGTCGGCGCCGTCGAGATTCAGACCTTGAAACCAGAGATGCTGGTGCTCCAGCGAATGCAGCCGGATAAAACAGCTGACCACACCCTCGAGCCGGCACCAGGCCTGCAAGCTGGCCACCAACTCCATCCCATCCTCGCGGGAAACCGGTCCGGGGTCGAGGGGAAGGATCCCGCCGTACCCATATGGAGTGATCACGTCAAAGCCGCTGGCATCGGGCGCAAACGGAAGCGCGGCTAGAGGCCGGAAGACCAGGGGCAACAGATATCGCCTTGACCTCGCGCCCAGCACCAGGCCGCGAATGCTGTTTCCTTCCTCCTGGTAAGAGGCAACATAGCCGGAGCGGTAATAGGTGTCCGCGCAGGCGGAGCCGTTTACCAGCGCATCCCATTCCCGTCGATCCTCGGCAACTTCAAGCGACAACATCTTTTCCGCAATCACCATGATCTTCAATCATCCTTAGGTACCCGGCTTCCCCCTCAGAACTGGAGTGCGGGTTTCTCTGTGATCCGCTTCAAGGCTCCGCCAGAGCAGTTTCGGGGGATTCTTCCGCCACGCTTCCGGCTGCCGCCAGCAGGGCCCAGGCAAACCAGAAAGACTTGTCCCAAATGATATTTCCGAACATGCTGTAAACGAGCAGGCCACAGGCGGCAGCCTCCGTAGCAACCAGCATATATTTCGCAGGAGCGCGCTTTCGAATCGCTGACGCAGTCTTGAATTGACTGCGCACCGCCCCGCCGAATAGGAACAGACCGATGATGCCGGCTTCGACCGCGATCGCTAGATAGACGTTATGCGGATCGCGGTCAAAGCCTTCGAACTTGGGAGATGCATTCACGTACTTGGTGTAGGCAAAGGGAAAGTTGTTGAACCCGGCCCCGAAGAAGCCGTAGTGCTCGAAAGCCACCAGTCCGACCTTCCAGATATTGGTGCGTCCGGAACCGCCACTTTGCGATGCTTCGACAAAACGCTCAAAGAAGACCGAGGGCATGAAGCATAGGACAATGCTCAACAAGATAAGCGGAGCCACCAGTTTCCGACCCAACTTCAAGCGATAGACATAGACGCCGATCAGCGTCACCAGACCGAGGACCGCGCCCCGCGACATGGTCAGAAACAGGCCCATGCAGAGGAGTGCGATGACCCCCAGCGTGATGGCTTTGCCCAACATGCGTTTGGAAGAGAGGAAATAGGCAAACGCGAACGAGATGGGCAAAAGCAGGGTCATCGCCAGCCCGTCGGGATTCGTCGCCCGTCCGTTGACGATGAGAGATGCCCGGGTTTCTCCCATTTCGTAATAATTGCCCTGGCTGAAAAGGTAGGCCGAATAAGCCGCGGCCACGCAACCTCCCAGAATCGACAGGTACGTAATGGCCTGAAGTTCATTCTTCTTGTAGCGGATGCAGGTGGCGGCGAGGTAGAAGCCGAGCAGCGCCAGGGAGGAAGGGACCTGCTCCAGCGAGGCCTTGAGATTCAGTCCCCACACGACGGTGACGATGCACCACACGGTAAACACAATCCACCAGATGGCTGCAACCGGGAGCGGCTTGAGACGCTTGGAAACCAGCCCTACACCGAACAGAATGCCGATGGCAGCCGCACCGGCAAACCAGGTCAGAGTCCTCCCTTTTTCGGCTTGTCCCAGGACCGCAATGGTGTCGAACGGAATCAGAACCGCAAACATGCCCAATCCAACCTGCACGGGATAGAGCAGCACCAGCGGAATGAACAGCGCCAGCAACCCAACCAGCCACTGGCCTTCGCCGATCGCGAAGCCGACGATGATGGCCGTGATCCCCACCAGGACGGGAAAGACGTAAGTCGCCGACTGCAGTGGAGAGGCAGCGCCTCCCCAGGCGTTCGGAATGAATCTGTTTTTGTCGCTCAAGATTTGACTTTCTCGATTTGCAGCTTTCAGTTGGCGGCGATCACTTTGCGGCAATCATCGGGCTCGCTCAAACCCGAATCCTGGATCTGTGTGGCGTGCGGACAGAGGCGTTCGTATAACCTGACCAGGCATTGGGTCCGGGACAACGGCGAGTATTGCGTGTGGATCAACTCGCGGGCACGCGCGGCGATGTTCCCCGCCAAGGCGCGGTCGGAAAGCATCAGCGCGATGCCGTCGGCCAAAGCCTCTGAGTCTCGCGATGGAACCAGAAACGCCGTCTGGCGGTGGGAAACAATTTCGGGGATGCCACCCACTTCCGTGCTTACCACAGGCACACCCGCAGCCATGGCTTCGAGCAGCGCATTGGGCGATCCTTCGCTCCACGACGAGATGGCCAGCAAGTCGGCGGCGCGATAGTAAGGACGAACATCATTTACATGCCCGACGAGATAAACCCGTTGTTCTAGGCCGGCGCGGCGAACCGCTTCTGCAATGTTGTTTCGTTCCAGGCCTTCGCCCACGATTACCAGCCGGAACGAAAGATCCGGTCGCGTCTGCTTCAGACGAGCAACCGCCGCCACCAGGTCGGGAAAGGCTTTCTCTTTGGAGAGACGCCCCACCGCCAGCACCACTTTCTCCTGCGCCGGCTTGCCGGGAAAAAGTCCGGATGCTGAGGAGTCACCGCTTTCGGAGTCGCGACACCAGTCGGGATCGATGGCATTATGCAAAACCATGATGCGGCCGGCGGGAACTCCGCGAGCCTCAAGCTGCCGCGCAAATGCCTGGCTGACCGTGACCACCTGCGACGGGGCTTGCAAGGACCAGCGATCCAATTGCGCCAGTAACTCCCGCGTGCGGGTCGAATGGGTGTAGCCGTGATGAAATGCCACCCAGGCGCGTCCCCCGCGGGCGCTGCAGAGCCGCGCCAGGAGATGCGATTTGAAGCCGTGAGTTTGAATGACATCGGGATCGAGCGTGGCGATTAATCTGTTGAGCGCGCCCAGCACGCGCCAATCGAAGGTAAAGCCTTCGGAAATGCAATGCACGGGAATGCCGGAACGCTGGGCCTCTTGCACCAGTTGCTTGCCGTCCCCCGGGTGCGCGGCGCTGGTGGCAGGCTCCTGGCGCTGGAACAGAACCAGCGACATTTCGACCCGCGGGCCCTGCTTCCACGCTCTTGCCAACCGGCCAAACTCCAGCAGATTCTTGGCCGGCCCGGTGACGGTATCACCCTCGAGGATGACCAGCAAACGAATGCAGGGCGGGCTCGAAGGGGTCAAGGCAGCAGGCTGACTGTAGGCTTCGCTAATCATCGCGATCGGGTGCATGCCATCGAATGCCGATTCCGAAGTGTCAGGGCAGATCAGCGCGCCCCCACCGGGACTTCGTCGCCGGGAACAAATCCACTGACGTCGGAACGCACAAACCGGTGTTTGCCCAGCCGGGAAAGAGGGATGGCTTCTGTGGTCCGAACCTCGACATGGATGTTGGCGGATGGATCCAGTTGCTTCACTTTCTCCACCGCCTCCCGGACGCGGCGCTCTCGAGCGGCTGCATCTCCGGGGCCGGGCACGATCCAGAGCACGATGGAATCGAACCCGGTCTGATGGAACTGGAATGAGGCTATGCCTTGGCTTCCGTACAGCAGATAGGTAAAGAATTGGCCGTGGACCACCAGGCCGCTGGGCAATACGAAATTGTCATAGATGCGGGCAATGTTCAAATCCATCAAAGGAAAGTTGCAGCCGCAATCACATTCACCATCGAGCAACTGCCCGCAATCCTCGTTGCGATAGCGGATAAACGGCATGACCCAATTTCCAAATGAGGTGATGATAAAGGGAGCCGGCTCCCGGCCGGTTGCGCTGCCTTCGACCTCAAGAACGACAGAGTCGGTCTGCACGTGCATGCGGCCCTGGACGCACTCGGCGGCGATATTCCGCACCTCACAGCTGCCATAACAATCGAATACCGGGCAAGCGAAAACCCGAGAAATAGTTTCCCGCTGCGGACGGTACAGTTTCTCCGCCGTGCTGAACACGCCCTTAAGGGAGACACGCTCACCCCGGGCCTCCACATGGGCGGCAAAACGCGCGATGGTGGAGGCGTAGCCAAACAGCACCGCTGGCTTGATACGGCGAAACTCCTCCAGCCAGCCGTCCATCTCTTTGGGTCCACACTGAAAGGAGTCGAAACGATGGGCGCGCCGCAGATGCTGACGCAGCGCCAGCTTCCAGCGCGGCATGGCATACAAGTCGGCGCTTCCCCAAAGTTGGGCGATGGTATCTCCCAGTTTCCAGCCGCATTGCAGCAGGTTGCGGTAGGTGGCGGCTTCGGCGGCGTCGTCGTAAGAACTGTCGTGATAGAAGCTGAGAGGCATTCCGGTGGAGCCTCCGGTGTGGCCCTTGATTAGCTTCTCCCGAGATACGTTGTCGGCAATCAGATCGTCGATGCGCTCCCGGACAATGTCCTTGGTCAGCACCGGCAGCACACTGAAGTCGCGCAGGCTGCGTATCTCCTGGCTGCGAATCCCCAGTTTGCGGAACATCTCCCGGTAGTAAGGAACATGAGCTTCGGCATGCGCCAGAAGGCCGGAGAGCCTCCTGAACTGATCCTCCTGAAGCTCCGCCCGCGATTTGCGCGGAGTGGACTTCATTTCACGAAGCATTGCCAGGCTGCGCGAGCCTTTCAACGAATGGTGAAACTCCAGTAACAGACGGCCTACGAAACTCATATTCCTCCCGGCAGGCGAATTACGCTGCTGAGTGCAGATGATGATGCCGAGTCGCGATGCTTCCCGTGCGGTGTTTAGAGAGCGGTAAACTCCCGCACGGTTTGGACCACGTAGTCAATCTGTTCCGGGGCCAGTTCGGGATACATGGGCAACGAAAGAATCTCGCCCGCCAGCTTTTCCGTGACCGGCATGCTTCCGGTTTTGGGGTATCCCAGGGCCTGGTACGCGTCAGTGAGATGCAGCGGCACCGGATAATGGATTCCACTCTGAATGCCGGCTTTCTGCAGGCGTTCTTTCAGCCCATCCCGTCCCGCTACCCGGACTACGAATAGATGAAAATTGTGTTGGCCATCGGCGGGGACCGAAGGAGCGCTCACCTGCGATCCGGCAAGGGCGGCAGCGTAGCGTTTGGCGTGACTGACACGCAACGCATTCCAACCATTCAGATAGGGCAGCTTGACCGAAAGAATTCCGGCCTGCACTGCATCCAGTCGGGCATTGGTGCCAATGACCGAATGCCGGTATTTCGCCGGGCTGCCGTGGTCGCGCAGCACGCGCAGGTTTTGCACCCGCTGGGGATCGTTACAGGTGACGGCTCCGGCGTCCCCGTAAGCACCCAGATTCTTGCCGGGATAGAAACTGAAGCAGGTCAGCCGGCCAGAGGCGCCTACTGGGACCCCATTGCGGCCGACGCCGTGCGCCTGAGCGGCATCTTCGATCAGTTCGAGCCCGTGCCGGGCGCAGAGTTTCTCCAGCTCAGTCAGGTCCATCGCGTAGCCGTACAGGTGAACGGGGATGACGGCGCGGGTCTTTTTGGTGATTCGGCGTTCGACGCCGGAGAGGTCGAGATGAAAGGTTTTGGCGTCAACATCGGAAAATACAGGCACGGCGCCGATATTGCTGACTGCTTCAGCGGTGGCAAAAAAGCTGTTGGCGGGCACGATGACTTCATCGCCCGGTCCGACGTTGGCCGCCTTCAGTGCCAGTTCGAGCGCCGAGGTCCCGGAGCTGACTCCGACCGCGTATTTGGCGCCGGTAAAGCGGGCAAACTCGGATTCGAATTTCTCGACGTATTCTCCACCCACAAAGTGCCCGGAATCCAGCACCTGGCGGACGGTGTCCAATACTTCTTCTTTAATGGAGTTGTACTGCGCCTTGAGATCGACAAAAGGAACTTCGAGTTGTACGGCAGTTGGAGTCATGATTTCCTCAGCGAAGATTATTAACCACTAGCTTGCGATCCGACGTAAGCGTGAACGAACTGCCACAGGTGGAGCAGGTCAGTGGGGAATCTGACGGAACCGAGGAGGAGGGTGCAACCAGTTTATTAGCACAAACGCACATCCAGCCAATCTGCCGGGCCGGGTTGCCCACCATCATGGCGAAATCGGG
Organism: Terriglobia bacterium; assembly: GCA_963757835.1. GTDB lineage: Bacteria > Acidobacteriota > Terriglobia > Terriglobales > Acidobacteriaceae > JAIQFF01. The sequence goes on from CAVWSP010000003.1 coordinate 50,901, forward strand.
AACATCGCGAATCACAACCGTGCCGGCGCCGATAAAGGCATATTGCCCGATGGTGATGCCGCACACGATGGTGGCATTGGCGCCAATGGTCGCGCGGGTGCGAACCCGGGTCGCAACCAGACCGTCGCCCGTCTTCTTGATATAGGCGCGGGGATTCGGGTCATTGGTAAAAACACAGTTAGGTCCCAGAAAGACGTCGTCTTCAACCTCCACTCCCTGCCAGACCGAGACCCCGTTCTTTACGGTCACATTGTTGCCCAGGCGGACACCGGCTTCGACGAAGGCATGGTCGCCGATGTTGCAGTCGCTTCCGATGCGTGCGCCTTTCATCACGTGGGCAAAGGCCCACACCCGGGTATTGGGGCCGATATCTTCGGTTTCAACCAGGGCGCGGGGATGCACGAAGAACTTTTTTTCCAGCATGGTTTCAGTGGACACTAGCGTTTCTCCCCCGGAGCGACCGTTTCAGGCAGCTCTTCGCCGTAGCCCTGTTTGGAGTTCGCCGCCATCTCGACCGCCCGCACCACGGCCGCGCCAAAGCGGCCGTCGGTCCGGGGCTTCTCCCCGCTCTTGATGCAATGCAGAAAGTGTTCAATCTCGGTCAGCAGGGGCTCGGTATTTTCCAGGCTGGGAGCCACCATGTCGCCGCTGCGGTAGGTTAACTGGAATTCGCCAAAGGTTCCGGGCGGATGCAGGGTCACACCGCGATCATAGATTTTTACTTTTTCGCTGGGCTCGGTGTCGTCATACACCACCATGCGTTCCGATCCCACAACGCAGGTGCGGCGCATCTTCTGGGGCGAAAGCCAGCTGACTTCGACCGAGGCAATCATTCCGCGGCGAAAGCGAAATGAGAGGAAGGCCACGTCGTACTTCGATTTCTGGATGCAGGAGCGGCCAAAGGAAAAGGCCTGCACTGGTTCCTCTCCCAGCCAGTAGAGCAGGATGGAGACGTCATGGACTGCCAGGTCCCAGATTACATCGACATCTTTCTGGTAGAGTCCCAGGTTGACTCGGGAGAAACTGATGTAATGAATGTCGCCCAGCGCGCCCGAGGTGATCAGGTCCTTGATCCGGACTACCGGCGGGCTATAGATAAAGGTGTGGCCGGCCATCAGGGTGAGACCCAATTTCTCCGCCATAGCCGCCAGTTCGAGCGCCTTCGCGCTGTCGTCGGTCAATGGCTTTTCGACGAAGACGTGCTTGCCCCGCAGCAGGGCCTGGCGGGCCAGGTCATAGTGCGTGGAAATGCTGGTGGCTATCGCGACCGCATCCACGTCGGAATCAAACAGATCCTGCGCCCGGTTGAAGGTGCGTATCTGGGGATACTGGCGTGCCGCTTTTTCTAGCTTCTTGGCATCCAGATCGCAGCAGGCGGCCAGTTCACACATCGGGGTCTGTTGAAAAACCCGGGCCAGGTTCGGACCCCAGTATCCCAGTCCTATCAATCCCACCTTAGTCATTGAGCGTTGGCTCCAGTTTAAGTTCGGTCGTGGCCATTTTGGTCTTGGCTTGGTTGGAGTTGACCACCGCCTCCAGAAAATCCGACTTGAGATGTTGGCGCAGGATGGCAATGTTCGGCATCACACAATGCCCGCCGATCACGCCGGGAAAAATATGCGAGGGCAGGAAATCAACCTCTTTAATGAAGGACACCACATCGTCATAGCTGCCGTCATACTGCCGCGCCAGCCGTTCGACCTCCTGGGCCCATCCGATGAGCACGCCGAAGTACGTGGTTTCAAGCAGCTTGCTGAGCTCGGCGATGTCGGGAGTAGGAAAGGTATCGGTCTGCAACCCGGCCTGGCGAAAGTGGCGCTCAGCGGCTTCCGCCGCCTTGGGGTCGAAGCCGGCGACAAACTTTTTGTAGCGGACCATGTCCGCTTCCATGCGAGCATGCTTGCCGCGCACCGGACTGTAAACCAGCGCCCGTCCGGGCAGGGCCTCATGGACCTTGCGAGTGGTCCCGGGAGCTACTGTGCTGTGAATCACGGTCAACCGGGGATCGTATTTCTTGACATAGGCCGCCGTGGTTCCGACGAAGTCCGGCAGCTGGAAGGGATAGCAGATATGCAGGACATCACAGGGTGCACTGATCTCTACCGGCTTGATGTCGACCGCGACACAGTCGAATGTCCGGCTTAGAATTTGGAAAAGCGGTTGCCCGACTTCTCCCATCCCCAAAACGATTACGACACCATTACTCAACTTTCCCTCCCTGTTGGCTACGCCTTGCCTATTGAACCGCGGCTTCCAATCGCGCCGGCAATTCCGCTTGTGGATTGGTAGGCGGCACTTTCATCAAACCCGCTCGCTGAAAACGCGGCAGGCTGATATCGATAAAGTCTTCAGCGCTGATCCAGCGCTCCTGGCGTTCCCCCCGGCCCCGCAGCTGCTGCCAGAAAATCTGATTGACATCCTCGCACGCGCTGAGCGGCTCAACCGGGTTATGCCACAACACTGAAACCCCTCCCCAACCCCAGCGACGACTCTGATCAAGCACAGCGGCCGCCAGCTGTGCCGGCTTCTCCCGGGACTCGCGACGCGCGTTTTGCAGCCCCTGGTCCATGATCACCAGCGGGATCAGCAGGAAGTTGTAGGCTTCCTCGCGCGCGAAATTGTACGGCGGAAAAGCAAAGGCGGCGCCATTTCGAAATCCCAGTTGCCCAGACCATCCCCAACTGGAGTCGTAGTGCAAGCCCGCTCTCTCGATATTCGCAAACAGCTTCTCCGGACCATCGAAGCGCAGCCAGTGCTGCCGGCTTCCGCGCGGGCGCACACCGGTTTCTGCCTCCAGAGCGTCGGCTTCTGACTGCAGATCAGAATTCTCCACAATGCTGCGGTAGGAACCGTGCAGAGCCAGCGAACTCCCCCTCTTGCCAATCTGGCCCAAGCGGTAGGCAATCTGTCGCAGCGTATAGTTTGCGTCCCTGCGATGCTGGTGGCGCGACAAAACAAAAAACGTGGAAGTAAAATCATGGTCCACCGCCCGCTGCAGCAGGGTGGGTAGAAAGTCTCCCACTCGCGCTCCGCCCGCCAGCCGGAACAACTGACGCAGACTGTCTTTGAAGAAAGGATAGCTGCGCGCAACTGCCAGCGCGATCCCCAGGTTCTTCACGATGCGCAGCAGACTTCCGCCCCGTCCGGTGAAATAGAAGTCGATGTCATGTGAAGAAACCACCAGATGATTCGCATTCGACAGCGGCGAGGTGGCCGCAGCCAGATGTTCCCCATCGGCTGGTCTGCCGAGAAAGCCCTGGAACCAGGCCATGATCAGCGACGCGTAAGGCCGCAGGGGAGATATGGCATGACGGGCAAACACCGATTGTTGGTAGGAAACCCTGCCGATGGAGTCGCGGCTGGGGACGCTGTTTTCGTCCGCGGCAGACAGCCACTCGAAAATTTCTCCCAGCCAGTCGGGATTCCCGGAAAGCGGCTCCCGGCCGTGGAACAGGTATATTTCCTCTTGCGCGTAAGCCATGGGCGCCGGTGTCGGAGCAGCTTCGTGCGGCTCTCGCAAAGCGTAGCGGGCGGGAATATGGCGGACGGCAGCCTTTCCCGTCGCCGAACTACCGTAGAAGCATCGCAGCGCGCTGCCTTCCGCTTCGCCATCGAGCACGCGATGTCCGTAGACTGCGGCAAAAACCCGGAACGCGTATTCCATCCGGGCGCGGACCCGGGATGGCACCTCGTCACCAAATTCGAGAGCCAGGAAAAGGCAGGCGGGCATGTCGGGCATTTCAGATTGTTTCGGGCCAGCGACCGGACGACTCGATTTCACGTTTCTTCCCGGCAGGCTGAGATCGAGTCGTTCGGTTGGAATTCCGTCGATGCACGGAGTGCAGGCTATTTGGAAACGTACTCGCCGTAGTAGGACGCGCCCTGGCGGTAGTATTGATAGTCGTTGGAGTTGACGTCGGCACCGTTGAGGACGAATTGCACAATGGGCGCGCCCTGCACCTGCTGCAACAATTCCAGGCTGCGCCGCACCGCATCCCGGGTGGTGATCCCCGAACGTCCCACGAAGACCAGGCCATCGACCACAGTCGACAGTGCCTGCCCGTCGGCAAAAGGAAGCAGAGGAGCGGTGTCGATGATCACCGATTGGAAGCGCTGACGCAGGTCTCGCACCACCTGGCGCATCGCTTCCGAGCACGCTAGCTGTCCGGCATTCGGGTTTCCGGAGTGCGACGGCACCAATGTGAGCTGGCTTACCTGTGGAGCATTTACCAGTATCTCCTCGAGCGGAATCGAGTTCGAAAGGACATCGGTAAGTCCAACCCCGGTATTGATTCCGAAAGCGCTGGCCACGCGGCCGCGGCGCAAGTCAGCATCCACCAGGCAGGTGCTTCCCTGCCGGGCCATGGCCATCGCCAAGTTCATTGCCACTGTGGTCTTGCCCTCGCCGGGGAAAGAAGAGACCACAAGGACCACCTGGGGAGCCCGGTCCACGTTCGACAGCATCATCGAAGTGCACAGCGAACGCAGAGCCTCAGCTTCAGGCGAGCTGGGCTGGTCGAGGAAGAAATGCAGCTCGGTCGGCGGTTTCTTCTTGACTGGATCATTGTCCGGAGGCAGAAGTTGAGCCCCGTCGGGAAGCCGGGTCGTGTCCGATACCTGCGGCAGGATGGCAATGTTCGAGCTGCCAATACAGGCCTTGATGTCTTCCAGGGTGAAGATGCGGCTGTCCGTATGTTCGCGCAGGAAGGCGATGGCAATGCCTCCCAGCAGGCCGACCATGGTACCTACCGCCAGATTCAGCAGACGGTTGGGATGGCTAGGGTAGGACAGCACCCGGGCGGGATCCACCACATGCAGATTGCTCGATTTGGAGGCGGCCGCGATGCCCGCTTCCTTCACCTTGGCGAACAGAGTGTTGTAGAGCTCGGCGTTCGCCTGGGCTTCTCTCTTCAGGGCATTGTACCGTCCCATCTGATTCAGTTGGGCGGTGGCTCCCTTGACTTGGGAATCCATCAGCAGCTCGCGCGCGTGGGCGGCTGAATAACTGGCGTTGATCGAGCTCAGAATGGCAATCTTCTCGGAGCCCAGCTGAGAATCAAGCTCCTTGGCCTGACTCTGCAGCTTCTTTACGTTGGGGTGGTTGGGGCCGTAGACCACCAGCGCCTGCGAAAGCTGAGTCTTGATGTCGGCCAGCTTTGCACTCAACTGCTGGACCACCGGATTATTGCGCACCTCGGGCAACGAATCTGGACTGCCCTGCTTCACGTTCTCGAGCAGAGCCTGTAACTGGATACGGTCGGACTGGGCCTGGGACAAACGCGAGCTCAAATCGCCTAACTGTTGCGCCAGCGTATTCTTGTTGTCGTCGAGATCGGCGACTCCAATCGCCTTCTGATAGTCCGCCAGGGCGAGGTTCGAGTCCTCCATGCGCTGGCGAATATCGTCCAGTTGCTTGGCCAACCAGTGTGTGGATTTCGCCACGCTGTCATTCTGGTCTTCGTACGTCTGCTGGATAAAGCTCTCGAGCGCGGTATTGGTCACCTGAGCGGCCAGTACGGGATCCGGACTGGTGAAGCTCACGCTGATGAGGCGGCTTCCGCTGTCCCGTTTGGCGGTAAGCTTCGCTTGGACCGCGGCCAGCGCCACTTCTTCCGCCGGGGTCATTTGGGTCACGCTGGGGCTTGAGATCGCGGGAGCGGTCTGGCGAATCACTGGATCTTCAACGATCAGGGGGTTCTTATCAAGCCGCAACTCGTGAACGACGGCCAAAGCCAGACGGCTGGTCTTCAGGTTCTGCGCCTGAGTCTCGAGGTACTCCCCGTCGCTGATCCCGGAGCCTCCTTCCAACGAAAAGTTTTCGCCGGGAGGATCGACTTCGAGTTTGGCCACGGGCTCGTAAAGGGGCTTGATGCTGTAAGTCACCGCGGCGGTGGTAAGAATCACAGCCACCGCAAAGATCGCCGCCACCTTCCAGTGCTTCAACACGATGGCTATGGCGCGCAGCCATTCCGGCACATTTTCCTGCGCCACTCCGGAGGGGCGGCGAGGTTGAGGTGAGACCTCGATGGGCATCAGAGGGGGGATTTCTCCCGAGGTCGAGCGTAGGCCCATGCCGGCGCGATTCATTAGTTCGAAATTTTTACTCACGCGTAATCTCCAGTAGAACTTGTCTTGGTCATGAAACTCATTAAACCCGGGTCCGCGGCTTAAGTCGTTGGGCTGCGAAACCTGGAGCCAATTTCCGGCGCCGGCATCGTCCTAGGGACGATAGATGGCCATTCCGGTCGCGATCTGAATGATGGCTTCCACGCCGCGCTTGGCCGCGCCCCTGGCGGCGCTGCCAGGAACAAAAATAATGTCGTCGGCCTGGAGTGGAATGTCTGGGGCCTTGGCTTCAAGAATTTTTTTCAGTTGCAGCGGCATCTCCTTGGGCCCGTTGGGGCCCTTGCGGATGATCTTCGCGTTGTTCAGCGAGGCCGTGGAATTGGTGCCCTCGACCATTGCTATGGCCTGGAGCACCGTCATCTGGGCGCCGTTTTCCATGACCACCCCGCTCGGTCTGTGCACGTCGCCGACCACGTAGACGATGCCCGCCTTAGAGACCATGACCGTGTCGCCGGGAAAAATCCGCACGTTACTGTTCGCCGATTTCTCGGCATCATTGGTCAAGGTCACTCGGGCGGGTGACTGGGGATGATCACGATGGGTGATGTTGATGATCTGCCCTGCCTTGGGGGTCGTGCCTCCGGCCAGTGACAAGACATCGAACAGGCTGCGCGCTCCCAGAAGCGGGTAGACCCCGGGCCGCTGCACCTCGCCCAGCACCGACACTCCCTGCGTGGCGTATTCCTTGACGAAGACCGCGACTTGAGGATCGTTATAGAAGCCGCCCGAGCTCATCTTCTCCGCAATCGTGGCTTGCGCTTGTTCGGAGGTGAGTCCGGCCACGTGTATGGAACCGACCAGATTGAGGAAAATATTTCCTTCGGAACTGACGCGTACTTCCTGATCGGAATCGGTGACCCCGAGAACCGTCACTTTGAGGAGGTCTCCGGCCCCGATCGCGGGCACGCTCGGCGGCGGGGGTGCTTCCGTGGCCGCCCCTTCGCTGACCGCGGGCTTTGCCGCTTCTACCGGCTTGTGCGGGTCGTCAGACCACGCCTTTACGGTCAGGGTAAGCGAGCAGAACACCAGCAAGGTTGCGATCACGTGGAACTGACGAATGATTGTGGATGGCCGCATGGATAACCTCTAATTCTGAATGAGCCGGCGTCGTAATCGGCCTCTAGAGCTTGGTCTCGGCCGCCGGATGAAATGTTTGTTAACCCTTTTGCAGATTGCGCAGGCGCACCGGGCCACCGTTGCCGTAACCGGACAGGTGGCTGGTGGGGGGACTCATGTGATAGTGCTCAATCTTGTAGAGTAACGTCCGATAACTTATTTTCAACAGACGGGCCGCCGCCTTGCGGTTCCAGCCGGAGCGTTCGAGAGCCTCGGCAATCGCATTCCGTTCCGCCTCGCCTTTAACGCTCTGCACCAGTGACTTCAGGCCGGATGTGGCAACCTGGGGTCGGCCCCCCTTGAGGCCGGATACGGAGGACTCCGGGGGGTCCGGCAAAGCAGCGCCGCTCCGCCACAGGGCGCGGTCGCCATCCAGTCCGTCCAGGCTTTGTTCGCCGTCGCCGATCACCAGATAGCGCTTTACAAATTTTTCCAGTTCGCGCAAATTTCCCGGCCAGGAGTGACGCTGGCAGACCTCGATCGCGGGAGTCGAAAAGATTCGCGCCGGCAAGTTGTAACGGCGAGCCAATTGATTCATGAAGTGGCCGAGCAGAAGAGGAATTTCCTCCCGGCGCTGGCGCAACGAGGGCACGTGGACGGTAAACCCACTCAGGCGGTAGTAAAGGTCTTCGCGCAATTTCCGGTCGGCAATCGCCTGTTCGATGTTGGCTTGGGTCGCGGCCAGGATGCGCACGTCCATCTCGATCCGGCTCTCGCCTCCCAGGTTGACAAAATATCCGTGCCGCAACACCTGCAGCAGCTTGATCTGCAGGCTCATCGGCATTTCAGTGATTTCATCGATAAAGAGCGTGCCTCTCTGGCACAGCTCCAGTTTGCCGGGCCGGCTGCGTCCCTTGCCGTTGACCACGCCGAAGAGCTCGCTCTCCAGCACATCCCCTGGAAGGGCCGCGCAATTCAATTTAAGGAAGCGGAAGCCGGAGCGTACCGACAGCTTGTGGATCAACCGGGCCGCCAGTTCCTTGCCACTGCCGTTCTCCCCCAAAATGAGCACCGGCGCGCTGACCTGGGCCAGCAGCTCCGCCTGGGCTCGTAGCTTGCGCATGGTGGGACTGGCAGCAACGAAGAACATGTCATCCCCGATGGGTTCAATTTCATCGGTCACACTTTCACTCTCAATGCCATCCGGCGAATGGAACAGAACGCACCGTATGGCGGCTTCGAGCTGCTGCGCCTGCGGCTGAACCAGAAAATCCTGCGCGCCCAGGCGGATCGCCTCGGTCTTATGAAGAGGATCGTGGCTGCCGGCCAGAACCAGCACCGCCAGATCCGGGCGAACTCGGCGCAGCCAGCGCACAGCATGGAAAGCGTCGGGGTCGCCGTCCGCCAGATCCACCAGAACGAGGTCCGGGCCCGGCCCCGAGTGCACTCGCTCCAACGCATCCCAGCCGCTGCCGGCGGTTTCCAGGCACCACCCACCCGCATCTCCACAGCTCCGCAGCAGGTCCAGGGCAGACCCTTCTTTACTGAGCAGCAGGATTCGAGTTGGTTCCATGGAGTTTTCAGCCAAGGGGAAGCACTTTAGAGCCGAGTATTAAATTAAGGCAGCGCACATCTCAGAGAGGCTCGACGTCGTATCCCTCGACCCGGACCGACAGGGACCGCTGGATGGCATCGACCGAAATAATCAGGACTCGATCGCCGTTTTGAGAAATCAGTTCGCCTTCTACACCATCCAACGAACCGCCACGAATGCGTACTCGTTGTCCGATCTTCAGGTAGGGGTGCTCCGACCAGGGCACCTGCTCGGCGACGACCGTCTGCAACGCGTCGATCTGTTCGTCAGGAATTGGAATGGCTTCGCCGTGCATACTGACGATGCGAAACACGCCGTTGGTGCGGTACACGCGCAGGCGTTCGTCGTTGTTGCCGGCCGCCAGCTTCACGAATACGTAGCAGCTGAACAGTGGCAGTTGTACCTTTTTTTTGCGGTCACTCCAGCGCCGCACTTCGGTGACGAGCGGCAGAAAGGTGCGAAGACCTTGTTCCTGCAGGCGTTCCGCAATTGCTTTTTCGCTGCGGGCGCGAGTTTGCACGGCATACCACCGCACGGATTCCTGCTTGGTCATAAACTGCGTTGCCGCCTGCCAGATTTGATCGTGGGTACCGATGGCTTCGCCCTCTGAGTCACATGGAGTGACCCTTGGTGGTGCTGCCACAAATTTCGTGCCGGGAGAGAAACAGGGGGGAGATTCAAACAGAACCTAACAACGTCAGAGTACCGGGGGATGCAATTGACTGCAAGAGGCTGGTTAACTCAGTGATAATATTCTCACCAATATAGAGTCATAGGAACTAATATGATAGGGTTATAAGGATGGAGAATAACGACCCTATTAGAACCCTGAATGTGGTCAGGGTTATCCAGTTCCGGATCCGGGGCAGATTTTAATGATGCCCACTTATGCTTTTTGTTATCGTAAACATACATGACATTCTCAAGCCCATCGCGCTGGTTATCATAACGGCGAACAGGAGTGCAGGGTTGGCGCATGGTTATTATGAGAGGGCTTTGCTCTGCAAAACCCTCTCGATGTTGCAAAACCATTCAACTGTTACGTTGATTAGGCTTAGCCACTTAGGCTAGACTTGGCCCAGGCCGCGCTTGTATGGCTTTGGCAATGGCGAGTATGATCGGCCTCCCCCACGAACTCGATTGCTCCCCTGATAGTTTCAAAGAATGAATTTCTCGTTCTGTAAAGGAAGCGGTTGTCGGCACTGCGGCGGGCGCGTTGCCAGTCTCCAGATGATCGACTGAAATCCGCACGGAGGAACCAATGCAATCCGGTGCAGGCCCAGGGGGAGCAACCATTCGCGTCCTGGTGGCCGACGACACTCAAATTCACACCCAGTCGCTGGCCGATGCCCTGCGCCGCGACCCGCAACTGGAAGTGATCAATCCGCCACTGCAATCTCGAGACCTGGTGGAAACGGTCAGGCGACAGCGGGTGAATGTGGTGTTGCTGAGCTCCAATCTTGACGAAGAACCGCTGCGCGGCTTCGAAGTTTTACGGGAATTGCGGGCATCCAATCCTGGCATTCTCGCCGTGATGCTGCTCGATTCCTCGAAGCGGGAAACCATTGTGCGGGCGTTTCGCGCGGGCGCCAGGGGGATTTTCAGCCGGAACGATTCGCTGGAAATACTCTGTAAATGCATCCGCAGCGTATATGACGGGCAGATCTGGGCAGACAGTCAGCAAATGTCATTCGCCGTCGAGGAGCTGGCTTCTTCGGCGGTAGTGCGGGCGGTCGACTCCAGCGGGATGAGCCTGCTTTCCAAACGGGAAATGGATGTGGTCCGCAGCCTGGCGGAAGGTCTGACGAATCGCGAAATCGCGGAGCGCCTAGGGTTGAGCCAGCACACCATTAAAAATTACCTTTTTCGCGTGTATGACAAGCTGGGTGTATCCAGCCGGCTGGAGCTGCTCTTCATGACCCTGACTCAGGACAGCGCCCCTCCGTCAATGCCTCGGGTGGCACGGGGCGCTTCTCCTAAAGGATATGCACACCTGCCGTCTGGGAGCCGAGGCCCGAGCGACGCCACGGTGCTCTCGCAGCCACAGGCCGGCGCCGAACCTCTGGAAGTTCGTTTTGATCCCCCGTCTCCGGCGCGGAAACATGAGAAGATTCAGAGCTCGGACAATACAGAACGGGACCACCGAGAGCACCCAGACAAACACTTCATCAAAGGAAGTCTGGTGAGAACTGATCCCCTGGATTGAATCTCCCGCGGCTTCCCCGCCGCGGTTTCACAGATCATTGAATCTCCTCGCCAGTCAGGTTGCGAGCATCTTCCCCATCATGATGCAAATTGCACACTACAATCAAATTCATGCATCTTGACAATTCTGCGTGATGCGATATCTTCCCAAGATACGCGCGTCTGAATCGTTCCTCCCCTACTGAAGCGCACACGTCCCCCATAAGTTCGTTCCTTATCGGCTCTGATCCCCAGCGAATCAATCTGCCTGGGGAGCGAGGTGTAAGTGAAAGATCGCGTCCTGCAGTCCTGCGTCGTGCAGTCCTGCGTCGTGCTGCTCCTCATGTTCTCCATCGCCGCGCCCACGGCCCTGGCCCAAGCCAACGTGCAGGGCCAGTGGAGCACGTTGTCCTATCTCATGCCGATCAATCCGGTGCATGTGGCGTTGATGTACAACGGGAAAGTTCTGGTGGTTTCAGGATCGGGAAATGATCCCAGCAATCATAACTTGCGCGCCGCGGTCTGGGATCCGGCGGCCGGGACCATCACCGTGCAAAACGTCGCCTGGGACATGTTCTGCAACGGCATGGTGGTGCTGCCCGACGGGCGCCCGTTCATCAATGGCGGGACAGTACAGTACGACCCCTTTTACGGTTCCGCGAAGTCGTCTGTTTTCGATCCCGCCACCAACACTTTCAGCGATGTCCAGAACATGGCCCACGGCCGCTGGTATCCCACAGTAACCACTCTCGGAGATGGCCGGATTATGACCTTCTCGGGTGAGAACGAGAGCGGAGGGACAGACACAGCCGTTGAAATTTACACCGTAGGTTCAGGATGGAGCCCGCAGTACACCGCGTCCTGGACGCCGCCGCTCTATCCCCGGATGCATCTGCTTCCAAGCGGAAAGGTTTTCTATTCCGGTTCAGGAACGACCTCGATGCTCTTTGATCCGTCGACCCATACCTGGTCGATCGTGGCGACAACGATATACGGTGGCGGCCGAACCTACGGCTCTTCCGTCCTGCTGCCCTTGACGCCGGCTAACAACTACGACCCCAAGGTGATGATTCTGGGTGGGGCCAACGGCGGGTCCGCAACTGCGACCACGGAAATTATCGATATGGGGGCGGCAACGCCGAAGTGGCAGTCGGGACCCGGCATGAGCCAGGGACGCATTGAGATGAACGCGGTTCTGCTGCCCGACGGCAAGGTGCTGGCGGTCGGCGGTTCGGTCAACGACGAAGACGCCACCACCAAGAGCCTGAACGCCGATCTGTTTGATCTCACGGTTCCCTCCATGTCCTCCGCGGGGGCCAATGCATACGCCCGCCTGTACCATTCGAACGCCCTGCTGCTGCCGGACGCGACGGTCTGGTTCGCCGGAGGAAATCCGGTGCGCGGCAGCTACGAACAGCACATGGAGATTTACCAGCCGCCATACTTATTCAATGCCAACGGGACCCTGGCCACGCGGCCGACCATCACCGGTATTCCGGCGACGATTTCCTGGGGCGGATCATTTACCGTCACGACTCCGGACGCGGAAAATATCTCCTCGGTAGTGCTGGTTCGGCCGGGGGCGCCCACGCACGCCTTCGACATGGATCAGCGTGAGGTCGGGGTGTCGTTCAGCAAAGGCAGCGGAACGCTGACGGTGACCGCGCCGCCCAACGGCAACATCGCGCCGCCGGGATACTACATGCTGTTCCTGCTGAATAACAGTGGCGTGCCCTCGGTGGCAAAATTCACCAAGCTGGGCGCAGGTCTTGCCGCGCCGACCGTGAGCGCGGTTTCTCCTAACACGGGGACGTCCAACGGCGGAACCGCTATCACGATTACAGGCACGAACTTCCAGAGCGGGGCCACGGTGAGCATGGGAGGAACGGCAGCGACCGGTGTGTCCGTGGTAAGCGCTACTTCGATCACGGCCACGACTCCGTCCCACAGCGCGGGTGCAGTGAGCGTGGTCGTGACTAACACCGACGCGCAGAGCGGCACGCTGAACAACGGCTATACCTACACCGGAACCAACCCGGCGCCGACCGTTACTGCCATCAATCCCACCTCCGGAACCACCGGCGGTGGAACGCCGGTGACCATCACGGGTACGGGCTTCCTGGCCGGGGCGACGGTGAGCTTCGGAGCAACCGCGGCAACCGGCGTGACCGTGGTGAGCAGCACCTCGATCACAGCCACCACTCCGGCCCACGCGGCGGGAGCGGTAAATGTAGTCGTCACCAACACGGATGCCCAGAGCGGAACTCGGACCAATGGCTACACCTACACCACCAGCACGGGCGGAGGGCCGATCGCGTTCGTGCAAGTCAACTCCGCCACCCCGACGGGATCGAATGCAGCAATCTTGTTGAGTTACAACCTGGCGCAGACCGCGGGCAATCTGAACATCGTGGTGGTGGGATGGAATGACATCACTTCGACCATCAGTTCGGTGACCGACAGTCTGGGCAACACCTATGCGCAGGCGGCCGCCCTGGTGACGGGCTCGGCGGAGCGCCAGGCGATCTACTATGCCAAGAACATCGCCGGCGGCAGCAACACGGTGACCGTCGCGTTTAACCAGGCGGCGCGCATTGTGGACGTACGCATTCTGGAGTACAGCGGACTGGATACCAACAATCCCCTGGATGGGTCGGCCTCGGCGGCGGGCAACAATGTCACTCCGAACAGCGGCGCGGCCACCACAACCTCAACCAACGAATTGATCTTCGGAGCCGGAACGACGGCGACCAGTTTCTATGCCGCGGGAACCGGATTTACCGCCCGGATCTATACCGGCGACGGCGACCTCGCCGAAGACAAGGTCGTGAGCAGCACCGGCAGCTACAACGCCACGGGACAAACCAGTTCCGCGCCCTGGGTGATGCAGATGGTGACCTTCCGGGCGGCCGGACAGGGCGGCGGCGGAAATCCGGCGCCGACGGTGAGCGCGATCAATCCCACCTCGGGAACGGCCAACGGCGGGACGGCGGTCAGCATCACCGGCACCGGCTTCCTGGCCGGAGCCACAGTCCAGCTCGGCGGCACCTTCTCGACCGGCGTGACCGTGGTCAACAGTACGTCGATCACCGCGACCACGCCCGCACACGCGGCGGGCACGGTCAGCGTAGTGGTCACCAACACCGATGCGCAGAGCGCCTCGCTGAACAACGGCTATACCTACACGGCGGTGAACCCGGCGCCGACGGTAAGCGCGATCAATCCCACGTCGGGAACGGCCAACGGGGGGACGGCGGTCAGCATCACCGGCACCGGCTTCCTGGCCGGAGCCACAGTCAAACTGGGTGGCACATCGGCGACCGGCGTGACCGTGGTCAACAGTACGTCGATTACGGCCACCACGGCGGCACACGCAGCCGGCGCAGTCAGTGTGGTTGTAACTAACACCGACGCGCAGAGCGGCACGCTGAACAACGGCTATACCTACACCGGAACCAACCCGGCGCCGACCGTTACTGCCATCAATCCCACCTCCGGAACCACCGGCGGTGGAACGCCGGTGACCATCACGGGTACGGGCTTCCTGGCCGGGGCGACGGTGAGCTTCGGAGCAACCGCGGCAACCGGCGTGACCGTGGTGAGCAGCACCTCGATCACAGCCACCACTCCGGCCCACGCGGCGGGAGCGGTAAATGTAGTCGTCACCAACACGGATGCCCAGAGCGGAACTCGGACCAATGGCTACACCTACACCACCAGCACGGGCGGAGGGCCGATCGCGTTCGTGCAAGTCAACTCCGCCACCCCGACGGGGCTCAGTACTTCGGTGCCGGTGACCTTCGGCCTGGCGCAGACCGCGGGCAATCTGAACATCGTGGTGGTGGGATGGAATGACATCACTTCGACCATCAGTTCGGTGACCGACAGTCTGGGCAACACCTATGCGCAGGCGGCCGCCCTGGTGACGGGCTCGGCGGAGCGCCAGGCGATCTACTATGCCAAGAACATCGCCGGCGGCAGCAACACGGTGACCGTCGCGTTTAACCAGGCGGCGCGCATTGTGGACGTACGCATTCTGGAGTACAGCGGACTGGATACCAACAATCCCCTGGATGGGTCGGCCTCGGCGGCGGGCAACAATGTCACTCCGAACAGCGGCGCGGCCACCACAACCTCAACCAACGAATTGATCTTCGGAGCCGGAACGACGGCGACCAGTTTCTATGCCGCGGGAACCGGATTTACCGCCCGGATCTATACCGGCGACGGCGACCTCGCCGAAGACAAGGTCGTGAGCAGCACCGGCAGCTACAACGCCACGGGACAAACCAGTTCCGCGCCCTGGGTGATGCAGATGGTGACCTTCCGGGCGGCCGGACAGGGCGGCGGCGGAAATCCGGCGCCGACGGTGAGCGCGATCAATCCCACCTCGGGAACGGCCAACGGCGGGACGGCGGTCAGCATCACCGGCACCGGCTTCCTGGCCGGAGCCACAGTCCAGCTCGGCGGCACCTTCTCGACCGGCGTGACCGTGGTCAACAGTACGTCGATCACCGCGACCACGCCCGCACACGCGGCGGGCACGGTCAGCGTAGTGGTCACCAACACCGATGCGCAGAGCGCCTCGCTGAACAACGGCTATACCTACACGGCGGTGAACCCGGCGCCGACGGTAAGCGCGATCAATCCCACGTCGGGAACGGCCAACGGGGGGACGGCGGTCAGCATCACCGGCACCGGCTTCCTGGCCGGAGCCACAGTCAAACTGGGTGGCACATCGGCGACCGGCGTGACCGTGGTCAACAGTACGTCGATTACGGCCACCACGGCGGCACACGCAGCCGGCGCAGTCAGTGTGGTTGTAACTAACACCGACGCGCAGAGCGGCACGCTGAACAACGGCTATACCTACACCGGAACCAACCCGGCGCCGACCGTTACTGCCATCAATCCCACCTCCGGAACCACCGGCGGTGGAACGCCGGTGACCATCACGGGTACGGGCTTCCTGGCCGGGGCGACGGTGAGCTTCGGAGCAACCGCGGCAACCGGCGTGACCGTGGTGAGCAGCACCTCGATCACAGCCACCACTCCGGCCCACGCGGCGGGAGCGGTAAATGTAGTCGTCACCAACACGGATGCCCAGAGCGGAACTCGGACCAATGGCTACACCTACACCACCAGCACGGGCGGAGGGCCGATCGCGTTCGTGCAAGTCAACTCCGCCACCCCGACGGGGCTCAGTACTTCGGTGCCGGTGACCTTCGGCCTGGCGCAGACCGCGGGCAATCTGAACATCGTGGTGGTGGGATGGAATGACATCACTTCGACCATCAGTTCGGTGACCGACAGTCTGGGCAACACCTATGCGCAGGCGGCCGCCCTGGTGACGGGCTCGGCGGAGCGCCAGGCGATCTACTATGCCAAGAACATCGCCGGCGGCAGCAACACGGTGACCGTCGCGTTTAACCAGGCGGCGCGCATTGTGGACGTACGCATTCTGGAGTACAGCGGACTGGATACCAACAATCCCCTGGATGGGTCGGCCTCGGCGGCGGGCAACAATGTCACTCCGAACAGCGGCGCGGCCACCACAACCTCAACCAACGAATTGATCTTCGGAGCCGGAACGACGGCGACCAGTTTCTATGCCGCGGGAACCGGATTTACCGCCCGGATCTATACCGGCGACGGCGACCTCGCCGAAGACAAGGTCGTGAGCAGCACCGGCAGCTACAACGCCACGGGACAAACCAGTTCCGCGCCCTGGGTGATGCAGATGGTGACCTTCCGGGCGGCGCAGTAGTCCGGCGCGTGTTTCCAGTCTGATTTCGCTTTGACGGCAATCGCGATCAAGGCACCGTAGCGCCGGCCGCGCGTGGAGTTGAACCGGCACCATCGGTCCGGGATGCGTCTGCAAAGGTTCCGCTGTGCCGGCTCCTGGCTCGATCGAACCCTGCCTCGGTCCTCGACCGCGCCAACGCTCGACTGCGCAAGCACCTTCCTTTCAATTCCCGCGTGTATGATTCCTCCCCGATATTCAGTTGCAAATCAGCCTGGGCTCGCTGTCGCATCGGAGGGAGGTCGCCTGCGCAGGTCGCGTTTGGCCACGTCTAAGAGTGCCTTGATCATCGCGCGGACTTCGTCTACTTTGAGGCAATAGTAAGCGCCCGCCAATTGATGTAGGTTGCTGTTTGATCGACAAAGGCGCGCCAATGTTGGTTTAAGAGCGGCACCGCAAGGCTGCACGGCTCACTTGGCGCGGCATTTCCGGAGGCTGTAATGAACGCTGTTTGTAGTTTGCCGAGTTTTTTATCTCCGCGGAAGTATTATTCTGCATCCTGGACGCGCGTTTTTCTGGTGATTTCATTTTTTACCTTCCTGCTGGCCGTACCTGGGCTCGCGACAAGTCAGACCTTCGTTCAGCAAAACGGTAACACTGTCGCTGCCAATACGGCTTCCGTGAGCGTTACTTATCCCGACCCGCAAACGCCGGGTAACTTGAACGTAGTGGTGGTGGGTTGGAATGACACTTCGTCATCGGTGATTTCGGTAGTGGACGACAACGGCAACACCTATGTTCTGGCGGGCACCAGCGCAGGTCTTGGCGTGACGCAGGGGATTTACTATGCCCGAAACATTTCGATTTCGAACACCGCCACGCCGGCCGTGACAGTCACCTTCAATCAGAATGCGGGCACACCCGACGTTCGCATCCTGGAGTACAGCGGGCTGAGTACGAGCGCGCCCTTGGACAATTGGATAGGTAGCGTCGGCAATTCTGCCGCGGCCGACAGCGGCGCGATCACGACCTCGACCAGCGACCTGATCCTAGGTGCGGGCACCACCGCGAATGGATTCACCACTCCGGGCGCAGGATTCACCTTGCGGGTCATCACCACGCCGTTTGGCGACATCGTGGAGGACATGAACACAGCCCAGCCCGCCGGAACCTACGGCGCGACAGCGACGTTGATCAGCGGCGCCTGGGTGATGCAGGTGGTGGGCTTCAGCACCACCGGAGTAAATTATTTGGACCCTCCCGTCATCTCGCCTACTACGCCAATCACGCCGGTTTCAGGGCCCGACTCGGGTGGGAGCACGGTGACTGTCACCGGCACGAATTTCCAGCCGGGCGCGGTGGTCCTGTTCGGCATCGCGCCGGGCGGCATTTCCGGCTTGAACTGCACGGAGTCAGGCGGGACGGCGATCACCTGTCAGACGCCCGCCGCCCTGGCCGACGGCGCGATAGACGTGACAGTACTAAATGTGGATGGCCAGTTGAGCTCGGCCGCATCCGCCTACACCTTCCAGAACATTACGCCCACGATCACCGGCATCGCTCCCACCAGCGGTCCGACCAACGGGGGGACGGCGGTTACGGTTACCGGCAGCAACTTTCAGGCTGGAACTCAACTTAAGATAGGCGGCTTGCCCGCCGGAGACCTGGTGGTGGTGGACGATACCACGATTACCGCCAACACTCCCGGAGTACCGGCCGGGGCGGTCGATGTCACAGTCAGGAACTCAAACGGCTCCACGGCCACCCTGGCGGGCGGCTACACGTACGCCTTGGGCACGGGACCGATCAATTACATTCAACGCGGCGGCGCGGTCACATCCAGCACGACGGCGACCGTGCTGGGCCTGATTCCGAACCTGCAGCAGGCGGGAAACCTGAACGTGGTCATCATTGGCTGGGCTGATACGGCGGCCACCGTTTCCTCAGTCACCGACACCGAAGGCAACACTTACGTCGCGGCCCTTCCACTGAACACTTTCGCTGGACTGAGCCAGGTCATCTACTACGCCAAGAACATTCTCGGCGACAGCGGCTCCACACCGAACCAGATCACAGTAACATTCAGTCAGGCTGCCGTCGCCCCGGATGTGCGGATCCTGGAGTACAGCGGATTGGACATCACCAGCCCGATCGATGCCGCTGCCGGCGCCACGGGATCCGGAATTCTTGCGGACAGCGGTGCTTGCACCACCACGGTGGGACCAGACCTGATCGTGGCCGGCGGGACTGTGGAAACCGGCATTACGGGCGCGGGGACCGGCTACGCGCTTTTGGACATCACGGCCAACGGTGATAATTCCCAGCATCAGATTGTGTCCGTACCCGGCAGTTGCCAGGCTACGGCCTCCGTGACATCGGGAAACTGGGTCATGCAGACGGTGGCCTTCAAAGTGGCTCCGGCACCGGCACCGGACTTCAGCGTGAGCGTGCTTCCAGCCAGCCAAACCGTGGCGGCCGGCAGCCCCGCAGCCTACACCGTCACGCTGGGCGCGCTGAATGGCTTCAATAGCGCGGTGACGCTCACCTGTGATGCCCTCACCTTGCCCACGGGCGCGGGCTGCACGTTCGTCCCCAGCGCGGTGACCCCAGGAGCCAGCGCGGCGACCTCCGATCTGACCATTACGACTTCCGCGGTAACGCCTGTGGGCACGACCGCCGTGACGGTAACCGGAACCTCCGGATCGGTAAGCCATAACGCCCCGGCCGGCCTGACCGTAGATGCAGCGCCGGATTATTCGATCGCGGCGTCAACCCTTACCCCGGCCTCCGTCGTGGCGGGGGGATCGGCGACTTCGACCATCACCATCACAGCCCTCAACGGGTTCACCGGACAGGTGGATCTGTCATGCAGCATAACGCCGGTGGTGGCATCTCCGCCGACCTGCGCGTTTGTTCCAGCCTCAGTTACAGGTGGCTCGGGAACGTCCGCGTTGACAGTGAGCACTGCCGCGGCTTCACCGGTGGGCGCCTATACCATAACCGTTGAGAGTAGTTCGGGAGCTCTGAATCACGCCGCGCCCCTGGCAGTTACCGTGACTGCGGCTCCGGTGCCCGACTTCGCCATTGCAGCTTCAGCCCTTACTCCGGCAGCCGTGAGCGCAGGCGGAACCGCCACTTCCACGATTACGATTGCTCCCACGAACGGTTTCAACAGCACGGTCAATTTGACTTGCGCCGTTACTCCGGCCGTAATTCGGCCAGTCACCTGCGCGCTCAACCCACTTTTAGTCGCCAACGGTTCCGGAACTTCCACCCTGACTGTCAGCACTGTGGCCGCCACCACAGCATCCGTCAGACCTGAATCACGGGGAATGTTTTTTGCAATGCTATTCCCGATTGGCGGGCTGACGCTGCTGAGCACGGGCATTATCTCGCGCAAGAAGAGATTGTTCGGGTTCCTGCTGGTTTGCATGCTGTTTTCGGGCTTGATCTTCATGTCAGCCTGTGGGGGCTCGTCCAGCGGCGGTGGAGGCGGGCATCCCGGGACACCTGCCGGAACTTACACTATTACAATCACGGGAACGGCAACAAGCGGATCGCCTGCGCATCCGGCAACCGTCACGCTCACGGTGCAGTAGGGTTGCGTAAAAATGGCACGGCGGGGGCCGGTAAGGCCCTCGCCAATTTTGAATCGCGCGCGGAAGTACAAGTCCTCTCTCCTGGTTCCCACGATTTTCAATCCATATAACTGCTGGCCTTCGGTGTGGCCTCCTACTCTGGACGCTCCCGCCATCTTGCCGATTGCTTTGGTATGTCCCGAACCAGTTGTCCTATTCCTCCATCGGCTTGCCCCTCACCCCGAAGACTTCATTTTCCATTCGGACCACTACTTCTCGTGTGTCTTGCTCTGGCCAGCACCGTGTTGTTCGCGCAAAATCCGGTGACACTCTTTCGAGACGGTACGCCGGTCGTGGTTGACAGCGCAAATCCGAAGTCCATACTGCTTGGGGTCAGAATATTCTCCGACGTGGCGGGACAGGTTCTCGGATGCAGGTTCTATAAGGCCCGGACCAATACGGGCGCGCACGTAGTCAGCTTGTGGGACTCAGCCGGCAAGTTGCTGGCCACCCAGACGGCATCGGGAGAGACGGCTTCTGGAATGCAGTCAGTCCGTTTTGTATCTCCCATCCCGATGGCGGCGAAACAGACCTTCACCTGCGGATACTTTGCACCCCTCGGTCATTATTCAAATGACAGAAACGTCTTCACCGCGCAAAAAGACGTCCCGCCCTTGCACATTCCGGTCAACGGAGGCGTATACCGTTATGGCACCGAGGCGACCACCTTCCCCACTACGGTCTACCTGTCAAGCAACTACTGGGTCGATGTATTGTTCCTGCCATCCACGAGCGGAGCGACAACCTGGATCAGTGGAACTCAGGCCAGCGTAAACGGCAGTGCCGCAAACGTAACCTGGAACACGGTGGTGCCGGCAGATTCACAAGTTGAATATGGGCCGACGACATCGTATGGCAACACCTCTGCATTGGGCGCGACGCGTGGCACCGCCCACGCGGTGGCACTCGGCGGTTTGTCGGCGGGAGCTGTCTACCATTTCCGGGTGCGGTCGAGAGACTCGGATGCGGTCATGGCAGTCGGCGCTGATCAGACTCTGGCCACGGTGGCCGCTGTTTTGCCGGTGAGTATCTCGGCATCCCCTTTGAATGCGACGGTGGCGTCGGGGGCAACGCAGCAGTTCGTGGCGACGGTGAGCAACACTTCGAATCCGGGGGTGACCTGGTCTGCGACCTCGGGAACGATCGATGCAGCGGGACTATTCACCGCGCCCAAAGTAACTTCTCAAACCTCAGTCAAAGTTACGGCGGTGAGCGTGGCCGACACCACCAAGAGCGCCTTCGCTACTTTGACCGTGAACGCGCTGCCCCCTGTGCTTGCCGTGAATCCAACCAGCTTGAGCTTTGCCGGACAGACCGGCGCATCCCTCACCCCGGCCAGCGTGAGCATCACCAACACCGGGGCTGGAGCGCTCACTTTCACGGGAGTCAGCGACCAGCCTTGGCTGGTGCTGTCAGCTGCCTCCGGTACAGCTCCCTCCAATCTGCAGGTCAGCCCCTCCATCAGCGGATTGAAGGCGGGAACCTATACCGGACATGTGAGCCTTACGGGCGGCGGGGTGACGAAGATTGTGACCGTCGCATTGGCCGTGACTTCACCTCCGGTGCAGCATACGGTAGCGCTCTCCTGGAACGCGAGCCCGAATTCTCATGTGGTCAGCTACAGCATGTATCGCTCGACCATTTCAGGTTCGTCTTACGGCCTCGCCGGCAGCGCCATCGGCGGATTGAGCTATCTTGATCAAAGTGTGCAGGCAGGCACCACCTACTACTATGTGGTCACAGCGGTGGACGATGAGGGGCGGGAGAGCGCATATTCGAGTCAAACCAGGGCAGTCATTCCTTAAGTGCTAACGACGGCACTCCTGTCTGCCGCTCTTGCAGTTGACTTTGGTCTCTTGCTCAAAAGCTCTGTCCAGATGCCACGACTCAATCACCCTGGCCGCGCTTAAAAAAATTAGAAGGGCGGACATAGAGTGTCCGCCCCACACCGGGCTACTGTCACCTCTGGGCGCACCGCAGCGTGAGCAGAGTGACTTCCGGAGGACAATTGAGACGCATCGGTATCCGGATCGTGCCGATGCCACAATTGGTGTACAGGGTCAGGGGACCGATCCGGCGAAGTCCCCAGGGATACTTTCGTCCCAACACGGGGAGATATGGAGCACCGATCAGCGGCAGTCTGATCTGACCTCCATGCGAGTGCCCGGAAATCTGCAGATCGACCGGACGCTTGACCACGTAGTCGGCCCAGTCCGGTTCATGGGCCAACAGGACAACCGGTTCGGCTGGTGGAATTCCCCTCAAAGCCGCATCGAGATCGGGCTTGCCTTCCAGGATGTCGTCAACGCCGGAGAGCCATAGTCTGTCGCCGCCACGCTCGAGAGAAACGGATCGGTTGATCAAGACCGGAATAGCGTGGGACTCGAGGACGGCGGTAACGTGGGGAGCGTCCGCGCTTACATCATGGTTGCCCAGGATCGCCAGAACCCCGGAGCGGGCGCGCAATCGGGCAAGCAACTCGGCGCAGGGCTCGATTGCCTTCGCCGCGGCCCGTCCTCCCCTTCTGGTGTTGCGGCGGCGGGGATCGCGCAGGGGCGAAGTGACAAAGTCACCGGTGAGCACTACTAAATCCGGCTGCAGGCGGTTAACGATAGCGATAGCTTTGCGCAGGGGCACGACGGAAAAGTAATCATCATAGTGAAAATCGCTCAACTGGACGATCCGGAAGCCATCCCAGGACCCACCCATGCGGGTCAACGGAACTTCGATCGACACCAGCCGCGGCCGGTTGGCTTGGATCATGCCGTCGCCCACCGTGGCCGCAGCCCCGAGGGCAGCCCCAGCCACACCCAGCTGCAGGAACTTCCGTCGTGTCGGTAACAATGACAACCCGGTTCCATCTCCTTAGAGTGCTGAAGAGTGCCGATGCTGTTTGAGCCAGCCTTTTGCCCGAACGGACGCGACCAGGCTGGGCTCGACCAGTCTCAGCGGCGGGACTTCGCCCCAGATTCGACTCAGGCGAGGCGATTGCTCGTGGAATGCAAGTCGAACGCGCAGGCTCAAGAATCAACTATCGGGATACATTCGCAGCGGACTGAGGCTCCATCTCGGGCTGGCGGTACCATGCGATGGTGCGGCTTAGACCTTCTTCGAAATCCCCTCTGGGCTGGTAGCCAAGATGCTTTTGGGCGCGTGAAATGTCCGCGAGAGAGTGCTTCACGTCTCCGGCGCGCTCCGGGCCGTATTTCACTTCGCCGGAATAACCAGTGAGTTTCTTCAGAATCTCACAGGTCTGATTAAGGTCGGTGCGATGGCCGGTAGCGACGTTGAAGACTCTCCCGGCTACTTCCGTGGCTTCGGCTTTGCAGGCCAGCAGATTGGCGGCGACCACATTGTCGACGAAGGTGAAGTCGCGGCTCTGCGAGCCATCGCCAAAAATTGTTGGCGGTTCACCCTTCAGCATCTGGGTGATGAACTTGGCCAGCACGCCGGAGTAGGGCGAGAACGGGTCCTGACGTGGACCGAAGACGTTGAAGTACCGCAGGCAGACCGTTTCCAGGCTGTAACAGCGATAAAAGGATGTCATGTAGTATTCGCTGGCCAACTTGGCGGTGGCGTAGGGAGAAATCGGGTTCGGCAGCATGTCTTCCCGTTTGGGTAAGGTGGGAGTGTCGCCATAGGCGGAAGACGAGGCGGCATAAACCACCCGCTTCACGTGCGCGTCTCGGGCCGCCACCAGCAGATTCAGCGTTCCATCCACATTCGCGCGATTGTTTCCCAGCGGATCCTTCACCGATCTGGGAACTGACGGGATGGCGGCTTCATGCAAAACAAAGTCCACCCCACGGCAGGCGCGGTGAAGCGCATCAAGATCGAGCAAGTCGGCTTCCTGGAGATCAATCCGATTTAGCAGTTCAGCTATATTTTCACGCTTGCCGGTGGAGAAATTGTCGAAGCCTATAACTTTTTCGCCCCGCGCCAAGAGTGCCCGGGCCAGGGTAGAACCGATGAAGCCCGCGACACCGGTTACAAGATAAGTTGCCATAAAAATCCATGATACAGGATCGGCGGAGTCACCGACCCAAAAAGGGATCGCCATGAACTGCGGTCTTTTGCAATTCCAGAAAGGCACGAGCGAGGGCGCTCGTGCCTATATCAATGCATATGCATTTCCTTGCGCATGGGCAGTGCTGACTCGGTTACATGTCTCCTCTGGACGATGTAACGCGGCGTGGGTATTCGCTCGGGATGGAATTGAACGTTGGCAATCGGAGCCGCCGCACCCGAAACCTTCACCCAGCTCGCAAGAGACGGAGTCCCGGCTTTGTTCATCAGAAAGAGCATGTAGTAGCCCGGGGGCGCGATGTTCGAATTCGGAGGTTCGCTGACCGTAAGGTTTCCCGAACTGGCCGTGAATGACAATCCTACATAACGCTGATCCATATCAAAGGAATGGGTGACCGAGCCGGCTTTCATAAGAACGACGGATGCGATGCTGGACGCATCCGGTGTCGGCACGTTGAATGAGCCCGCGTAGCTGATCGAAGCCGGAGTATTGGCTCCGATCGTGGGCCTGGTGGCGAGGCTGCCATCCGCGTTAAAGAGGTAAGACGGCCGATAGATCTCGATATGGTTTTCGAACACGCCCTGCTCCGGATTGCCGCCAGAGAGGACAACCGTGGCATCCGGCAGGAGCAACTGCACATTGTGGTAGAGCCGAGGGAAGGCGTTTGATCCGGCAGACGAGAACGAGTTGGTCGCGGGATCGTAAATCTCAGCCTTCAGGCTGGCGGTGCTTGCCTCTTCATCTTTTGCGGAACCACCGTCAACCAGGATCTTGCCATTGGGGAGGATCGTTCCTTCCATTTCGACTCGCGCCTGGGCCATCTTCGGCCCCGGCACCCAGCAGGGGGCATAGATCGGGCAGGCAGCAGATAATTGTGCGCCGCCTGGGCCCAGATCAATCAGTTCAGTCGTATCGGTGGCAGGATTGTCGCCACCCATGATCATCACTTTGGGGCTGTAGTTATTTTGTGGTGTGAGCGGCAGGAGTACAGATGTGCCGTAGATCCGCTCACCATTCGGATCGTTGGGGCCGGGATAACTGGTCCACGCTACCAGCGTCCAAGTCTGGCTGGATGGGTTAAAGTCAATCGTCGCCGACGAGGGCGCAGAGTAGAAGACATGGCCGCTCGGCAGCAAGTGCATTCTGGGATACAGCGGGAATCCAAATTCCGGGAATTCCGGAATGTGGGGATCACCCGGAATTTCAGCGCTCCATTGCTGCCCGTCCCAGATTTCGCTGGTGTTGTTGTTATTGCCGTCTGTGTCGTTGAGTCCGGATGTAGTCATCATGCGACCATCATTCAGTTCGGTGACGGTTGGGTACCAGCGTCCATGTGCTGTAGGAGCCACGTCAACAAACGACTCGGTCCCCGGGTCGAAAATCGAAGTATTGCGCAGACCGGTAAACGGAATTTCACCGTTGACACCGACCACGGCAAGGGACCCGTATCCCTTGGTGCCTCCATTGATCAACACTCTTCCATCCTGCATGATTGACATGCCATTGCAGAACATGTCCCAACCCGTCGGCATGGTGGTGATTTTGTTACTGGACAAATCCAGGAGCGCGGCCCCCTGCGAATATTGTGGCCCTTGTGGGCAGCCCGCCAGGGTGGGGGGACAGTTGCCCGAACCCGAGACCACAAGAATCTTTCCCGTGTGCAGCAGGGCTGCGTGGACCGGATTAATGGGCATGGAAACGGGCAGGGTGCTCCACATACCCGTGGGATGACCGGTAGCGGTATGACCCGGGGCCGAAGTTGAGGAGGAACCCATACCGCCGCCTCCGCATCCCGCGAGAAAAAGTGAAATCACGGCGATCAGGGCCAGCATCGGAAGCGTCCGGTTCATGCTCATTTCTTTCAAGGTCTCCAAAGTGAATCCAGATTTTGCAGTTACGCGCGTTGTCAAAGTGTTGGTCATTGGGCCGAGGCCGTCTCAACTGGCACGGTGCTGAGCCGTGTCAGATAGGGGAAGAACGGCGTGACTTCAAACGGCATCTTTTCCTGCGGCGACAGCAAAGCCACGGGCCTGGTCTTCATCATTTCCAGGCGATTGCTCCAGGGATCCAGCTTGACCCGGCCGCCCAGCGGAAGGGCCGCGATCTGGTCGATGCGCTGCATTTCGAGTTGGGGGGCGCTGCTGAGCAGTGCCGCCATGCGAATGGTCTTTCCCGCCTCCATCCGGTTGCCCAGGTGAGGCCGGATCAGGCTGGTGAGTTCCGGAGCGCGGGTGTCCAGTGCTTTCAGGAACAGGCCGGCATTGGCCAGCTTGTCCTTGTAGGGAGAGTTGTCGAGCAACTCCATGGCTTTATGATCGGCCGCCTCTTCTTCCGAAGAGCTGCGGGCAAAATCCATGCGCTGGAAGGTATTCTCATCCGGAAAAAAGAAACGGTCATTGAACGCGAACCTGGTATCGATGCGGTGACCCAGGGCGATGTGGCTGAGTTCATGCGCCAGAGTCATGGCCAGAGAACCTTCATCGGGAAGGACATCAAGCAGGCCGCGGCTGACCACGATGGTGTGGCCGATCGTGAACGATTCCAGCGGTGAGGTCAGCAGCACCCGGCAACGTACGTCAGGAATGATCTGAAGGTTGTTGGTAATGATGAGGTTGTTCACCACGGTTTGCAGGATCTTGTCGACATCGCCCGAGGGCGCGAGCAGGCCAACCTTCTGCAGATGGTCCAGCGCGTTGTCCTCGGCTGAACGCTCCCACATGCGCTGCGCCTCGACGGGGCCAGCTTCTTTAGCCGCGTCGGTCTGATCACGGACGGTATCGATTTGAATATCCGCGAACTCCTGGTCATGTTTTAGCGGTTCTGGATCGTAGCTCCACAGCCGGGTCTGCGCCTTGAAGTGCAGGCCGGGGAGGAGCGGGCCAGCGCTTTTCAAATTCGATTCTTCAATGAAGACATAGGCCGGCAGCCACAAACCGGGCTGAAGGTTCAAGCGCCAGCTGTCGAAATGCAGGTAATAGCTGTAGCGGGAACGGGGAGAATAAGTCCCGTTGAAGCGGACAATGTTGTAATCGCGGTCTTCTACCCAGATCCTACCCAGGAATCGCCCGCCTGCGTTGCCCTTGGGTTGAACATCAATCACGATGCAACGCACTTCCCCAAGGAACTCCTGACGTACAAGTTTGAAGTCGTAGTTTTTCTTCTGAAAGTCGCGATCGAGCATGACCATCTGGGCAAAACCCTGAGGCATGAACTTGCGGGAAAACAGGCCGGGGAACGGGTTCAGCGATTTCAGCTTGAGGCCAGTTTCCTTTTCAAATATCTGGTCCTCCACCCCATCGCTCAAGTCGAGCCGCCCCAGGAAGTATTGATCGCTGGCAGGCACCACAACCGACTCTTTGTCCGTCTTCAGGTTCTGGATGTAGGTCTCGGCCAGGGGGTGCATGTGCTTCATCTGCACCACGAACGCACGCTCGCGTTCAATCACGCGGTCCGCCAACTGGTCGATCGAAATCCGGGGGGTCACTGACAGGGACTCGCTCCTGGTGACACCATAGTTACCGTAAATGGTGACCGCAGCGGCGGTGCCGACCTTTACTGGGAAGGTAGCGCTGGTCGCACCGGCCGGCACGGTAACGCTGGCCGGCACCATGGCCGCGCCGACAGGATCAACCGCCAGCGACACCTTCGCGCCACTGCCGGGGGCAGCCTGGTTGAGGGTTACCGTAGCTTCAACGGAGCGACCCTCGGTTACGCTGGCCGAGCTCAGGTTGATCGAAGATAAGAGTAAAGGGGAGTCCTGAGCGGACACTGAGCTGACTACGCTCAAGCTCGCCAACAGAGCAAGAATAATTGTTCCAATTACGCGCATAAGATGTTTTGACCTCACAGCGTCATGACCTTTCGCCAGCATGTGAATGATGGCCGAGATACTTCCAATGCTTGGAAACGGCATGTTACCGACCCACCTTTCGACCCAGAAGATTCCAGTTGAAGGAAAAATTCGTGAATACCGAAACACCCCCAGCCGACTGACCAGACTGGAAACGGTTCTCGTGCAGATAGGCGGCACCGATTTCGGTGTAGATATCACCGCGCGGGAAGATCGCCTTCACCCCACCGCCGACCGTGGCTTTGTTCTCCCAGTCGAAACCCTTACTGTCATGAAACACGGTGGCTTCGACGTAAGGGACTAAGGTGGCGCGGCTGAATCTCTTCGCGACGATTCCCTGCGTGATATAACCAAGGCCGATGATGTTGCCTTTCTCGACCGGCGACAGAGTTCCAACTTCCATCCAGGAAGATCCGGGGAAACGGCTCGATTTTTGTGCCACTGGCTGCCAGCCGAACCAGTCCTGGGCGTAGAGCGTGAACCCGCTGCTGTTGATGCCTTTGAAGCGGTCCTCGTAAGAGTAGGCCGAGCCCACGCTAACCACTCCCTTGCTGAAGAACTTGTTCACTTTCACTCCCACCTTGGGCTGGATCTTGTTGTTCCACTCGTAGCCCTTGGTATCGAAGACCAAGCCAAGGCCGACGAAAGGGGTCACGGTGATGGATCCCGAGTAGGTGGAAAAGACCGCGGCACTTTGCTCGATATAGGATTGAAGGTAAAAGTTGTTGTGCTCGATCGGGCTCACATTGCCGATTGAAGTCCAGCCCTGTCCTGGCAAACCGACGCCATCGACCAGGCTGCCTTGCAGCGCCGACACTGCCCCGCCCTGAGCGGTAGAGAACGTCGTCAGGAACAGGAGTGCGAACACTGTTAATAATGACTTAATTTTCATAACCCCACGTTTTCTGTTAGTAGCGTTTAACGGCAAACCAGCCTCTGACCTGCTTTTTCTGGACGATCACTCTCCAGAAGCTGTAGAGAAAAACAGAGCAATCCACCAGGCGCAACAGTGGGTACAGCGGAGAAAGGATGCAGACATCGATTCTCCGATCACAGATGGCACAGATCAGCGACAGGAAAAGAAGAACGACCATGTCCATGCCGACGGCATACAAGGCGAGTCTGGGATAGAGCAACAACCAGACGGGCAGCAACAGAAATAGGGTGGCGAAGATGAGGCCTTCTCCCATCAAAAGCTTGTATTCCAGATCGATCTTCTTCAAGCCGCCGAGCATTTCGTATTTCATGCCCACCTGCCAGGCGCCGGTATGCCAGCGATACATCTGTTTGACATAGTCATGCAGGGTTCTGGGGTCCTGAGTGGAAACCACAGCATGCTTCTGGTAAACGATCCTGCCCAAATTCTTGCGGTGCACTTGAATGGTGCAGTCCATGTCTTCGACGATGGTGTCGCTGCTCCACTCCAACTGTCCGAATGCGTCTGCCCGGAAGGCTGCCGCGCAACCCGGGGTCACGGTAATCACGCCCATGTTGCTTTGCCCGTCCTTGTAGATGGCGTGCGAGATCCAGTACGCCAGACAGCGATAAGCGGTGAGCCAATTGTGCGGTGTGCTCTTCGCCCGGCCGCAAACGACGGCCACACCGGGTTGCGCAAAGCTCCTTCGGATGGCCTGAAAATAGTCTTTGGAAACCTGGGTGTCAGCATCCATGAGGCAGATGTAGTCGTAGCGCCGGACCAACTCGGAGACCGAAGCCAGACGCGCCAGGCTGTGGGCCTTGCCAATGTTCTTTTCGTTTCTGACCACATTCACGTCGAAGGAGCGCGCAATTTCTCCCGTGCCGTCACTGGAGCCGTCATCGATGACGTAAACATCCGCGGGCAGGACTCCGCCCTGGAGAATGCTTCGCAAGGTCCGAGCTATGCCCACCGCCTCATCTTTGGCCGGGAGCAGGACACAGAGCCTTTTCACGATTGGCCTTTCAGGACCAGCTCTTGCGCATCGAAAGAGACTGGGTAAACTCCGTTTTTGTTGCGGCGCAGTTCACGACCCGCCTGATAGAGACGTACGCGACTTGGGTTGTTCACCATGACCTGGAGGACGACTCCATGCCGGAACGGAACTGGCGCCTGCCAGTTGAATTTTCGTTCGCCGGCGATCACCTGCGGCTGTACTGCTTCAAGGATTTTCTGGGCCCGGAAGTAGGCAGCAACTTCTCCGAAGGGCGCAACCCAGAGTCCTCTGGCTTCGGCCGTTTTGACATAGTCCAGAAACTCAGTGAATGTGTTGCGGGGAATGGGCTCAAAGCCGGTCGAGGGATCGCCGATGCCATGAATCTGCATCGTGGTCCAGGCCTTCAGCGAAATATCCTTGTCGATCCAGCCCTGGTAAGTGGCGGCGTCATACTTGGTGTAGCTGGGCTGGCTGGGCAGGTCATACCAGTCCGGCCGGGCATCGGATTTGATGTAGACTGCGCTGCCATCTCCTCGGCCCCCGCGGGCAGCGAAGTCGTATCGCTTCGCCCAATACACTAGGCCAGGTGAGACCTCAGTGTAGGGATACGCAAAGGTCATGATGTCCGAATTGAAATTGCTGTCCAGAAACTTCTTGGCATCCTCGATCTGAAGTTCTTCTCCGGCCTTACTCAGGTCCGCCGCATGTTCATGGGACACCGAGTGATTTCCGATCTCATGGCCCTGCGACTGGACTCTGCGCCAATCGTCGATCCGGGTGGTCTTGGAGACGATAAGGAAAAATGTGGCGCGCAGATGACGCTTATTGAGCTCGGGAACAGCTACGTCCAGATGCACAGCGCGGGAGTCGTCAAAGGTGAGGGAGAGCGCGGCCGCATGATTATTCCACGGCAGGACCTTGAGCGTAGAAGTCTGCGCCGAGCAGCAGCCGACTAACAGACTCGCGATCAGGATCACATGGACAAATATTGTCATAGATGCAGTGGAGGAAGCCTCATGCATACACGATGCAACCGCGATGCCAACACAGATCGAGCATGCCGTCGAGCAAAGAGCAGCCTATTGAGCGCACGGTCGATTACCTGGAATTGCCGCCAGGGTCTGCACTTAGCCGATTCGGTGGGCCTGAAACCGTTGCTGGCAGCGGCATTTGAACCATGCATTCGGCGGGGCAGAGGTTACCGCCGCACGTTACTGAAGTAACGCGCGTGTCGGATTGGAATGGAAGAGCATTCACCCGAGAAGGGAAAACATCTTCCACATCGAAAGTTGACGGAGCACAGCCAGGCTGCGTTACTTTCCTCTCGAAGCGAGGCCGCGGAAAACGGAGCCGGCGCAGAAACTCGGGCAAACTGCGCCGATGGTACAATTTCGTGCCTGATGAGCGGGCAAGCGGCCTTGGCGACACTTCTCTTGACTGCCCCGGCCTTCCCGCCGTGCAACCTTGGCGCCGCCGAGGTTCTTGTCTGAATACATGTCTCTCGATCAACCACCGACGGCCGACGGACATCCTCCGAGATACAGCATCGTGGTCCCCGCTTATAACGAAAGCGCGCGGATCGGCCCCACGCTGGGGAGAGTGCTTGCTTACGTGGCCGCACGAGGTTGGGACGCGGAAATCATTGTGGTGGACGACGGGTCGACGGACAACACTGCGGAAATTATCGCTGATTACGCTCAGAGAAATCCCCGCCTGCGTCTGTTGCAAAATCCTGGCAACCGGGGCAAGGGATACAGCATACGAAACGGTATGTTGAAGGCGCAGGGCGAGGTGCTGCTGTTCACCGATGCCGATCTTTCAGCGCCCATCGAGGAAGCGGACAAACTGTGGGCCGCCGTTGCCGAGGGCGCTGATATCGCCATTGGGTCGCGCTGGTTGCGTAGCGATCTGCAGACGCAACGTCAACCGGTCTACCGTCAGCTGTTTGGGAGAATCTTTAATCTGCTGTTACAGATGGTGCTGGGCCTGAAATTCAAAGATACGCAGTGTGGCTTCAAGGCATTCACCCGGCGTTCGGCCAAGACAATTTTCCCTTTGCAAAAGATTGAGCGTTGGGGATTTGATCCAGAACTCCTTTATCTGGCCAGAAAATTCGGGTTCAAGGTCGTGGAGATCCCGGTGGCATGGGCCCATCGGGAAGGTACTCGAATCAGTCCCTTACGGGACGGCCCCCAGATGTTTGTGGAGATGCTGAAGATTCGGTGGAACGCGATCAGCGGAAAGTATAGCCCTAAGGAATAACTTCCGAGTCGGAACGGGCTTCCTATTCCGAGGTTTTACCTTCCAAGATTTACTCACCGCAAGTCGCTGGGATTAAGCGTGGGCTTGAGACGCGCGATGGGTCGCCAACCACTTCTGCAGACCCTCGCTGAAGGTCGGGGACACACTGGCAAAACGAAGTCCCATGCGGCCTTGCACATCTCGCCATACCAGTTCCACGGAAGCCGCGAAATTCTCTTTCGTATCGGGCAAGCAGAACTCGATGGTCTGAATGCATGAGGAAGGTACGGACTGCGCCACGTTCAAGGAGGCGCCGCCGGCGCTGATGTTGATAATGAAAGCCAGTGTCCCCTCCAGGCCGGGACCGCGAAGCGTGGCCGGGATGCTGATGGCAGCGCGATTGGACTCGCGCGCTTCTTCATCCTTGTTTCTAAGGCCGAGAGCGGACCTGAATGCGTTGCGCAGCCGATCCGCCGATAGCGGGCGGTAGACCACCACGTGACTGCGGGCGCCCTCGGCAAGTCCGATGCTGCTAGGCGAAACCGCCAGTACGATGCCAATGGACTGTTCGCATGAAGGGAGGGTTTTCGCGGCCGACAAGACCGCCACCGCTCCCGGTGCGTCTACGTTGTCCACAATAATGGCGTCGAAATTCGTGCCGGTGAGATGCTGCACAGTCTCCGGGGCAGCACCGCAACACAAGACGTCCACATTCAACGTCTTCAGCACTTCGCCCACCAAGCTGATGAGTTCCTTATCCCGAGAAAACAGCAGGGACCGCAGAGCAGCATTTGCGGGTAAGGCCATGGTCGTCGGACTTTATACGTTCGTGCCAGGAAGGGCAAGTTACCTAAGACCGAGTCGGGTCATTTTATGCCTATTACATTGATTTCAGGTACTATGAAAACCCGGTATTATCTCCACTAGGGCCGTGGGCGACCACGAACCTAGAGAAAGCAGCCTGTGGTTTTAATTCATGAGAGTGTCGGTCATCATGCCGGTGTACAACGAACGCGGCTCCGTTCTTGCGGTGATAGAGCGCGTTCTCGCAGTTCCCCTAGATATCGAACTTATTTGCGTGGATGACGGTTCGTGCGACGGATCCAGGGAAATTCTGGCCGAACTCCAGGGTCGGCACTCCAACCTCCAAGTCGTGCTTCAACCCAGGAATATGGGGAAGGGCGCAGCCCTCCGTCGGGGTATCCAGGAAGCCACGGGAGACTATGTAATCATCCAGGATGCTGATTTTGAATATGACCCTGGTGAGTACCCCAGCCTGCTTGATCCCCTGATCCAGGGGAAGGCTGATGTGGTGTACGGATCGCGCTTTCTGGGCAGCGGCCCGCATCGCGTCCTTTACTTTTGGCATTCGGTGGGCAACCGGTTGCTTACGTTCCTGTCGAACTGCCTGACCAACATCAACCTGAGCGACATGGAAACCTGCTACAAGGTTTTTCGCCGGGAAATCGTCCAGGCCATTCCTATCGAAGAGGACCGCTTTGGCTTCGAGCCGGAGATTACCGTAAAAGTCGCCAAACGCCGGCTACGGATTTACGAAGTTGGCATTAGCTACTGGGGCCGAACTTACGAAGAAGGAAAGAAGATCGGTTGGAAAGACGGTGTGCGTTGCTTGTGGTGCCTTCTGAAATATTCAATCAAGGAACGGGCCCACACCGTGCCCGAATCCGCTGCTCACGAACCACGCGCCCTGGTCACTCCCGGGGAGACATCGGATTCTGGTACGGGAGATTAGTGCGAGACGCGAAATGTGCGACTCAAAACGTGCGAGGGTACACGCGACTGATCCTCACGAAAGAGGGTCGACACGGAGTGTGCTATTGCGGAAAGGTGAAAGTTGACGTCTGTCCGTTCAGGTTTTCGATGGTTAACCCTTCAGAGTTCGTGACTACGTTGACGTGTTGATCCAGGATGTGGTCCACCATTCCCTGGAGCAGCTCGGAGCTAATGCTGATCGACATATTGCCAGGAGTGTTGTCGTCAACCCGGTGCAGCAGGATGATCAGCCACAACTTCTGTGAGACGGCGTAGTCGATGAAACCTGTCAGATTCTCCAGCGTGGTGTTGTAATCCGCTTCTCCGGCCTCGCTCCATAGATAGTAGGGCTTTGGGCCTTCTTCGCGGCCGGAACCGATGCCGTTGTAACCGGTATCGGAGTCGCGTGCGCCCAGAAACCCAGCATTCTTGACGGCCATCCCTATCGAACCGCTGGGATACCCATAGTCCCCATACGGGTAAGCAAAGGTAAGCGGGGAAAGGCCCTGAGCTATCAAGTCCTTTTTCGATCCGGCTATTTCTGCGGTGCGTTGTTCCGGAGTGAGAAGTGATAAGTGCTGATGGGTTTGTGTGTGCGCACCGATTTCGTGTCCCCTGGCGGCCATGGCGCGCACCTCTTCCCAGGTCACGAAGCCGTCGGCGCCCACACCTACCATGCAGCCGCAACCCGCACCGTCGTCATCGGGTTGAAAGCCACCCGTGACAATGTACTGGGTTGTTCTGATTCCGGCCGCGTCGAAGATGGGCAAGCCATTGTCGTACATGGACTGATACCCGTCATCGAAGTCGATAGAGACAAATCCCTTGTCTGTGATGAAGAAAGGAAGGGCGTTCGAGGTGGCCGCCCCTGGTTCCGGGTTCGACACGCTCACGAGCAGTGACGCCGGAGCCTGCAGTTCGCCCGCCGGCACCGTCACTGTGATCGAAGTGTCACTGATAGAAACCGGGGTGAGAACGTTTGAGCCGAAGTTGACCACCGTGTTTGTGCCGAAATTTGCGCCGGTGATGGTGAGATATGTCAGATCGTCGCTGCCCGTCAATGCCATGGGCGGCGACAGGCGAGAAATAGTCGGAGGCGCCGGTGGAGGAGGCGGAGGAACAGTTACGGTAAGGAAAACATGCCCGGTAATTCCGCCCGCTGTGACGGTGATTTGAGCTGAGCCCGCAGACAGGGCAGTGGCTACACCGCTACCGCTAACGGTAGCGGCGCTTGAGGCACAATCCCAGGCTGCGGACGGCACGCCAATCGGTGCCCCAAACTGATCTAATCCCGTGACGGTGAAGGACTGCGTCTGACCCACCTCGACGGTGGCGTTCGTCGGGGAGATGCCGAGGGTAGTGAGCACGGGTGGGGCAGGCTTGACCGTGAGATGAATAGAGGGAGCGTACTTGCCGTTAGCGCTCACCGTGATGGTTGCGTCACCTGCCGCTACTCCAGTTGCAATACCTGTGTTCTGGCCCTCCCCGTTAAGAGCGTTGACCGTTGCGATGGTCGGGTCGGAACTGGCCCACGAGAACGTTATCCCGGTCATCGGAATGTCGAATTGATCGAAACCTACGACCGTAAACTGCACTGTGTTCCCTGCCTGAACACTGGCCGTTGTTGGTGTTGCTGTGATGCTGTTCAGCACGGAGGCCGGCCTGACGATCGTCAAAACGCTGACGTTCCCAAGGACTCCTTGCGCCGATGCGTTGATCGCGGTAGTTCCCGGTGCCACTCCGGTTGCCAGCCCGGCCTCTGTGACGGTCGCAGTGCC
Source organism: Terriglobia bacterium (assembly GCA_963757835.1). GTDB lineage: Bacteria > Acidobacteriota > Terriglobia > Terriglobales > Acidobacteriaceae > JAIQFF01. Next base: position 86,824 of record CAVWSP010000003.1, read on the forward strand.
GGGATTTGCGCTGGACCAAGTGAACGCTATTCCGCTCATCTCGTTTCCGTATTGGTCCTTGCCCATGGCGCTGAACTGCTGGGTTCCTCCCGCAAAGACTGAAGGTTGCGACGGAGTCACTAAAATGGTGGCCAGGGTGGGGGGAGGGGCGAGCACGGTCAACGCTGCGGGTGCGCTCGTTACTCCTGAAGCTGACGCAGTGACGTGCATCACCCCGGCGCTTACTCCGGTCGCAACCCCACCGTGAAACATCGCGACGGCATTACCATTCCGACCATCGTCGGCCGAAGTCCAGTCGAACGTAACTCCGTTCATGGGATGGTTGTACTGGTCCAAAGCCTGAGCAAAAAAGGCTTGCTCTTCACCCACATGAATCGAAGCGGTAGCGGGGGACAAGCTGATCCGCTTCAGGACTGGCCTTGCTGATATAGCGGAGGGGGGCGGGGTCGGGGCTTGAGAACCCATCCCGCCGCACCCGAAAAGGAAAAGAGTTAAAAAGACTACGAATACAAGCTTCACTCGGCCCCACTATTTTCTCCGGCAGTGTGAGTAGCCGGAAGCTGTTCCTAATCAACAATCATCAGGCGAAATCGACTCGCCCCACAGAATCAAAAGCACGCCGAAGACCAAAACCAGGTGTTCGCTACCGAGGTTTCGGGCACGTCCTTGGTAACGGTTACCGCAAGGGTTTGCACTTCGGGGAAACATAGGACGCGAACAGGATTCGATCTTTACCGGTCGGATTTCGAAGGCGCAGACCTTGCGCAAGGCCCGCGAACTAGCTGGTCAAAGATGCTGAAAGACCAGAAGTACACAAGACGGGCCAGGTCAGCAGACGACACTGCCCGCCTTTCGAGAAACAAAAACATCGGAGGCAAGAGAAGTGGGCCGTGCCAGCGGGAATGGAGAACCGCGTTAGCGACAAAGTCGGCTTTGGGCGCGTACCGACCAGGGTTTGCAGCAGCCAAGGCAACCTGTGGAAAACCTGGAACTGCGAGTCTTGCTATACTGTGGCGGCCGCTTCTTCGTCTACAGCTTTAGCTTTTGCTGTTTTGCCCGCGTCCCTAAGAATGGACTCGGAAAACCTCAGCGCAACGTTACCCCGGCAGTTCTAGACTCTGTCACGTCCTTCCGTAACAAGGCACCAGGACGACGTGGTGTTACTTTCGCTTTAAGAAGTAACGAACGGACGACGTTACCAAGCGTGTTGGTAAGGGCGCCGTTGGGGATTTGAGCCGGGACGCCGAGAGAAATCTTCAGAGTTCGGCAATCTGAAATTTGACTTTCTTTGGGCCCCTGCAGTCACTCTGGCCATAAGGGGTTGGTCTGTTTAATCCCTATCCCCGTGATCAAAGGAAATTTCATGCTGAGGATTGGCGTTGTAGTGGTGGCGGGCCTTTTCCTGGTCGGTTGTGGTGGCGGGATCATGCCCACCACTCCTCCCCACAACGGATCGTCGGGTGGCACCGGCTCCAGCAGCGGGTCGGGCAGCGGATCCAGTACCGGTTCTTCGGGTAGCGGCACCTCGAGCAGCGGGTCTTCGGGTAGCGGTACATCGAGTAGCGGGTCTTCGGGTGGTTCCAGCAGCGGGTCGGGCAGTGGTTCGGGCAGTGGCAGTGGGTCGGGCAGTAGCAGCGGGTCTGGCAGTGGCAGCGGGTCGGGAAGTAGCAGCGGGTCAGGCAGTGGCAGCGGATCAGGCAGCGGCAGCGGATCAGGCAGCGGCAGCGGATCAGGCAGCGGCAGCGGATCAGGCAGCGGCAGCGGGTCAGGCAGTGTGACCGGACCGAGCACTTTCACCTTTTCGGGCTATGAGTGGGAGACGCATGGAGGATCCGCTCCTCCGGTGGGTAACGCGAATGGCAACGTGGGCACCTTCGATCCATTGAACGTCACCGTTGGATCTGAACTCGTCCTGTCCCTGACCCAGACCCAGAGCGGCAGCCAGATTCTGTCCAGCGGGGCAGAAGTCATGACCAAGCAGAAATTCGGCTACGGCACATTTGAGTTCACCTCGCGAGTGGCCGGTGTCTATTCGGGTTCGATTACCACGGGCTTCCTATACGCACCCAACTCCGAAACCGAAATTGACATGGAGCAGGTGGGGAACAAGGCGGACGCCGTGGACTGTACGAACTGGCACGGAGTCTCGAACTTCCAGGACACGCAGGTCTTTGGTTTTGACCAGGGGAACAGCCACGATTTCAAGATTGTGTGGCAGCCCGGTTATGTGGATTGGTACGTAGACGGTCAGCTTGTCGTTCATCACACCCAGGCGGTGCCCAGCGTTGCCGCGCCATTTCTTTTCAGTGCCTGGGGGACGAATAAGTCTACCTGGGGAGGCATGGCGACGACTGGTCCGACGCGGTACATGTACGTCAGCAGCTTCAAGTACACGCCATAGCCACGCGCCTTTATCCCGCGTTCTCTGCCGCTTTGAAGGGGCGCGTCTGACACGGGCTGAGCGGGCCCAAAGGGATCGGCTCGCCTTTGGTGCTTCCGCTCTGGCGCTTAAGGTGTGTACGAAAACGATGACACGTAAAGATATCGTGTGACGCCGTGGGTAGCCACTCCGCCGAACGAACTGGAGTTCGTTCCCCATAAATTGATCAGCACTGCCGCAGGGGAGGACGGAATATGTTCGGTATGCGTCGAGACCAGCTTTCCGTCCACATAGAACTCAATCCTGTCGGTGCGCCAGACATACCTGTACTCGTGAAAGCTGCTTTCCGCCCCGGAGACTGGGGTGTTAGTGCTCTGGCTGTTTGACACCGTGGAAAAGTTCGTCATCTCCAACGTCGAAGGCGATGTGCCCTGGTATTCGAAGTCAATTTCCGTCTCGCTGTCGTTGATGAAGTTGAAGAAGTCGGTCACGGTACCGGAGACCGCCGAGCCGACCCCGTTCGGCGTGTCTGAGGTAGAGGCTGCGCGCGCCACCCATACGTAGCTCCCATAACCGAATAGTTGCTTCGAGCGAATTTCGGCTCCCTCCGAAGTAGCCAGCCCATCCGAAACGCTCTGAGTCAGGGTCAGCCGTAACATACCGGTGGCGAGGTCTACGTTCTGTGGGTTGAGCGCGCCGCGGTTTTTCCCTGGAATATTTCCTGGAGCTCGCCCAGTATCTACAAACCACTTGGCCGCATCCAGCGTTCCGCCGGAGAAAGCATCGCTGAACGTGGGCGGATTTACCGCGGGTACGCTGCGGACCGGCTCTATCGCCGGTTCGGTCTGGTTCTGGACAACAGATCGTGAAACAATGAACAGCGATAAAATGAACAGCGATAAAACGATAAGAACAACTCTCCGCATGGATAGGTCCCTTACTGCTCAAGCTGCTGGATAGGGGGAGAGGATAAAAGCTGTGAGTAGGCCGCAAACCAAAACGTCCCAGACTCGCTATGAGTGCTGGGACGCTCGTCGAACAACCCCCCCGAAGTCTGCTCAAAAGCAGCATACGGGCTCGGCCCTTGCGCGGGAATGGCCCGGATGGGCCACGGAATCACCACGCGCCATCAGGAGCCGCCCGATGGCTGTCGTCAAGGGGCGGCTTAATCGAGGCTGAGCGGTTGGCTAGGGAAGCGGGACGAAACTGAAACTCCGCACAAACATGTAGCGGGTTACGTTAGTGGTGGCCAGCCCGCCCCAGCCCCTGCTGTTCGTTCCCCAGTGGTTGATCATGGCGTACGCTGGAGTTTGCGGGACGACGCCGGTGTGCGAGGACACCAGGACGCCGTCCAGGTAGAACTTGATTCCCGTGGGCGTCCACACACACTTGTAATAGTGGAAGCCTTTCTCGGGGGCAAAGGGCGCTTGCGTCGAGGTGGATTGCTTCCTGTTCAGGCCCGCCCAGGTTGTCCACCACAGCTTGCCGGGATTCTGCCCTTCAATCTCCGGGCTGTCGATCTCGGTCTGTGAGTTGTTCACAAATATGAAGCCCGAACTGATCTGGCCGGAAACGGCTACGCCGGATCCTGTGGGAGTGCTTGAGGTCGAAGAAGCGCGGATGACCCACCTATAGGTTCCGAAGCCGAGGGTCTTCCTGGACTGAAGCTCGCCGCCGACCGAGGAGATCCCGCCGGTCGAAGTGTACGTTTGTGTGACTTTGATCCGTAGCATCCCGGAGGAGAAGTCGAGATACGATGGAACGAACTTGCCTCCACCAGGAGCCCCCCAATTGGAGGCGATCCATTTGGAAGTGTCCAGCGACCCCTTCGAGAAGTCGTCAAAAAACGTCGCGCCAGCCGGAGCTGTTACATGGCTGTTCGGCCGGCTGGCGACACTCTCGGTATCATGGGAATTAGCGAAAGGCATGTTTCCTCCGCCGCAACCTGCCAGGGAAAGAGTTGCCAGGACCAAAACACTCATCCTCTTCATAGAAATCCTCACCTGCATTTTGGGATGGGAAATGGCGAACCATTCCCTGATTGGCCAGAGGGAAAGCGGGACTTTAGAAATGCTTCAAATTTCCGATTGCTGAGTTCTTGAAGACTTACGCTCAGCGTGCCAGTTCGATATTCAGCGGCTGTCTACCCGAAAGAAGGACACCGGTCATTAACTTCAACTTCTTTGTGATGAGAACTGAATGCCACGTCCTTAGCGCATCGAGATGTGACTGAACTGGAACGCGAGATCACTGCTGCAAACAGGTGTTCCCGAGCTTGCATCAGGACTGGGAACAGAACCATGAGCTCGACGAAATAGCGGCCCGTGCATGGTAGCAAAAGCCCGGCTAAAAGTTTTGCACAGGCAGGCACGACCCCGCTCCCAGCGGGCGATTGGCCGATAGGGGGTCTCGGCTCACCGGTACACATGCCTAAGATGCCAGACTTGATTCACTGACCTCTGGAACGGTTCGCAGCGCCCAACAGCCGCAGCGGCCCCGACCCTTACATGGAGTGCCGCAGGCGGAAGGTTTCCTTCTACGCAAAGAACTCCGCCGTTCCATCCACTACTATTTTCTGCTGCTCTTCCGTCATTTGCGGAAATACAGGCAAGGCCAGGACCTGCCGGCTGGCTTCCTCGGACTCCGGAAACGCCCCCGCGCCATAGCCCAGATCAGCAAAGGCGGGCTGAAGATGAAGCGGCGAAGGATAGTAGATCTCGCTGGGTATTCCGCGATGGCGTAGATGCTCGCGTAACTGGTCCCGCTGCGGCGTGCGGATGACGAACTGGTTGTAAACGTGATGCCGCCCCTCAGGCTGAACCGGCAAGACAATCAACTTTTCCAGGCCCGCCTGTCTGAACAACTGGCGATAACGGTCGGCGTTACTGCGGCGAGCCCGGGCCATGGCCTCGAGATGCTTGAACTTCACCAGCAGGATGGCGGCTTGCAGGCTGTCCAGGCGGCTGTTCATGCCCAGCAGGTCGTACTGATACTTTTTGCGGCTGCCGTGGTCGCGCAGCACGGGATGCGGTCGGCCAACTCGGGATCGCTGGTTGTGATCATCCCCCCGTCGCCGCGCCGCCCAGATTTTTTGAGGGAAGAAGCTGAAGCAGCCGCAGGCGCTGAGGTTGCCCACATATTTGTCATGGTGCGAGCGCCAATCGCCGGGGCCGCGTCTTCGATCACAGGCAGGCGGTCGGCCCGCGCGATTTCGTTGATTTTTTCCATCTCGGCTGCGAGACCGAAGAGATGGACCGGCATGATCGCCTTGGTCCTGCTGGTGATGGCTGCTTCGAGGCGCGCCGAATCGAGGTTTAGGTTGCGCGATCAATGTCCCAAAGACCGCCGGGCCTTCAGCCGCGAAATACTGCCGCTGTGGCGACAAAGGAAAGGGCGGAGTGATGACTTCGTCTCCTGCGTCAACTCCGAGCGCCATCAGCGCGAGCAGGAGGGCATCCGAACCCGAGGCACAGCCCAAGGCAAACGGGAGCCGATGAGGCCGCGATTTCAGCCTCCAGTTGCCTGACCTCGGGGCCCATGATGAATTGCTGGCTCTCGAGGACTCTCTCCACCGCTGTCCCGATTTCCTCTTTCATCGTAGCGTATTCCGCTTTCAGGTCGAGGAAGGGGAAGAGCAGCTTGGGAGCGCTGTGATCGGGCGGGCGCGGCGATTTGGCGAGGGACTCTCTGGGGTTCACTGCTTCTTCCTGCAAGCGAAATGGAAGCTTGAGTTTTAATAACTATATCGAGTGTGGTGGTTTTGTGCGACCCACACGGTATTAGTGTTTCTGTGGTCGCGGGTGACCCGGCCGCGGCTCTTGACTCCGACCCGATGGGCGGGATGTCCTTGTGCTTGGCCTT
>CAVWSP010000004.1:0-38240 GCA_963757835.1 Terriglobia bacterium
CGCGCTTCACTCGCGCTTCCCTGCAGGTAAAGCAACCGCGAAGACCAGCGATGCCAGGTACACCAGGATCCCCAGTCCTATCAAGAGGGAGCTGACGAAGGCAAAAAGCACAAACGATAGTGGATGAAACCACAGCAGGGTTACGATTTCAACCAGCAGGCCCAGAATAATCAGCCCACTCGAAACCTTCAAAAAACGCTGGATTCCAACCGTACGATCTTTCACTGGCCCGGCCTCCACATCTTCACGTTACCCAACTTCGTAGCGTTGTGGACGGTATCGTGGCAACCACTCGATAAGCACGACATCTGATTCGTCTTGAGGGAATCCATCATCGCGGTGTGCACAGGGTTCTCCTCAAAACTGCGGGCGCCGGCGTGGCAGTGCAGACACTGCAGGTTGCTGTAGCCGCCGGGGATCTGCATGGTTTTAGGGGGCGCGCTCACATACTGCATGTAGAGTCGCTTGATGCCCTGGAACTTGTCCTTCAGGGGACCATAAATGGTGTAGTCGGCGTGACAGCTGTAACAAGCCTTGTCTGCCGGCACGCGGTGGTTCTGAAAGTGCTGGGCGGGAATATAACTGGGATCGTCCACATACAAACTTTTGCCGTAGTTTTCCATGCTATGGCATGAAATGCAGAATTTAGTTTGTTCGGAGCGTTGCATCTGGGTGGACATCCCCCCGCCGATACACAGCGCGGGAAGAACGCACAGGGCCACAAAAGCCAGAATTTTCCCCGTTGCTCCCGTGGTAATCGAGGGATACACGAGAAACACAGCGCCGAGCACGATCGTCAGCCCGATTAAGGAAACGAGAATTCCGGTCGGCCCCAAACACAAACTCCTCCTTGGCTACGGCTTCGCTCGAAGCGGCTGGCCGCAGAATGGCTACGGTCAGCCGTGCCGTTACTTCTTGGCCAACTCCCGGATATAAGCGGTGAGGTCCTTGATCTGCTCCGGCTTCAGGCTCTTCTTGTAACCCGGCATCTTTTCCTTGCCGTCGGCGATGATCGTCGTTAGTTCGTCATCGCTCATCTTCTGTACTTCTGGCGAGGTAAAGTCCCGCACTCCGAACTTCTTTCCCACCGGCGTGTTGCCCTTTCCATCGGCGCCGTGGCAGGCTGCGCATTTTGCCTTGTACAGACTGGCTGCATCTTGGGCAACCAGCACCGTACAGCATTGGGTGATGCTCGCGATCGCGACCATAGCGAATAGAACGCGCCGCACTCCAGTCCTCATGCTAGCCATAACTTCCTCCTGAAAATCCGCGCCCTGGTTTCAAGTTGACCTAGAACGCATACCGCATCGAAAGCGTGACCAGGTTGCCCCGGAAATTCCGCGGGGCAAACAAGTCCTGCGCTACCGGACTCTGGTCTTCATGATAGCCGTAGTAGCCCCAATAGGCCTTGCCCGTCCACCGCTTGGCGAAAGCGTAGTCAAACCCGCCGTAGGGCCGGTGATAGTTCGAGTCGAGCGGCCCGGAGGGTGCGTTGGGGTTAAGGAAAAGAGCGCTGCCGGTGGTGCTGGTCACGTTGTAGCCCAGATGGGTAGTCAGCCGGCGGATGGGCTTCCACATCACATCGAAATATCCGTAATGCGACTTGTTGGTGTAGATCGAGAGGTCTTCGCTCAGGACCGTCGAACCCGGACACTTCGCGATCCCGGCCGGCGCCGTGCTGCTCACAAAGCAGACCAGAATCTGGGAGTAGTCATCGCTGTCGTCGTATCCCAGTTCGAAGGAGATGCGCTCGCTGGGCTCGAACATCGCGCTCCATCCGTAGAGCCGGTTATGTTGCAGATTGTTGATCTCGGACACGTTGTTTCGTTTCTCGAGAATATTGATGGAACCGCTCAAATTCGCCCAGTTGGTCAGCTTGTAGGTGGTGCGCGCCCGATACTCTTGCCATTGCCGTGGACTGATACGAGTGAAGGAATTGTCGGCGGCGGCCACTTCCATATCGAAGTTGACTCGCCATGCATCCACCGGTCGCGCCCAAAAACCAAAGAGGCCCGAATGCTCGTTGATCAGGATTTCGCCGGTATCGGTTTCGATCGGGGTGGGCGTCTGGAAGGTAAAGGATCCGTCTCCATTGTCGGTGCATCCGTCGGGCAGAAGGCCAGCCACCAGCGCGCAGTCCCCACGATTGGCGTTGGAGGGATAGAAAATCTCGCTGACCTGTTCGAAATCCGAGTCAGCGATAGCGCGGTGGCGGAAGCGGTAACCCAGCCGCGCCCCAAATCTGCGGGTGAAGTCATATTCCAGCTGGAAGAGGTTGGTCTTCTCGTCCTGTTTCAGAAGCAGGCCCGAGATTACCCGCGAAATGTCCGCCCCGGAAGAGGAGCTATGAACCGGCGTACCTGGAACAGCGTCGCCGGGAACCGGACAGGCAACTGGCGGCGTGAAGCCCGGAGTGAAGACGTTGGCCCCGGTCGCAAGATCGGGACTGAAAAACTGGCAGTTTGAGGAGTCAAACTGGCCCGGATTGCGGAAGCTGGAGAAGGTGAACGTATCCATTACCCGAAACCGGTCGGTGACGTGCCAGGTGGCCCCGAAGTCCACGGTCGCGGCCACGTGGCGACCAAAGGCGGGGCCGAACACATTGTTATTTCTCAGACCGGTGCGGCTCTCCCGTCCCGCGAACAGCTCCTGATACCCGCCGACGTTCATGTCGCCGCCGGTGTAGCTGACCCGGCCGGAGAGATCCACGGCTTTAAAGTAGTTCGACTGTAAGCTGAGCTGCTCGGTTGGCATGTTCGTGCGCACCCGACCGTTTCGCGAGTAGCTTAGATAAGCGTTACATGTCGGATTGATGCCGCCAGTCACCAGAAATGTCCCCGCGCACGGCTGGTTGGCCGCATTGTTGAGCGAAACTCCGATATCCACCGGGGTTCCATTGTCCAGTTGGAAGTTCCGGTTCTGGTCACTGAATCCGGTGTCGCCTTTGTAGTAACTCAGGATCTGGTCATAGCTGATGCTGGTCTTGGGCAGGAACCTGAAATCCACACCCAGCCGGTAAGCATTGACCGTGTTTCTCCAATCCTGGAACAGGAGCGCCTCGGTCCCCTGATGCAGGCTGCTGAAGCTGGGGCCGTCATTCACGTTTCGTGAGTAGCCCAGGCGAAAACGTATTTTCGACTGCGGCAGCAGCGTCAGATTGTAGTCGCCCAGGCGGCGCCGGGTATTGAACAGGTGCGGCGAGGACCCGATGATGGGATTGAAGCCAGCCGGCGCATTGGCAAATGTGCTCACGGGGTTCAGCGGATTGGCCTGCAACGAATAGTCCCAGACATTCTGGTCGCGCCGGAACATGGCGTCGAAGTCGTACCATTTATTCTTGCCGATGCGCAGGCGTGAGACGTTGTTGGGATCGCCTCCATAACCGAAATTGCTCAGGTAGAGACGGTCGAACACCAGGCCCTTGTGGTCGAGCGATCTCATCTCCAGCGTCATGTCCAGCAGGCGAGGGCCCTGTTGCAGATTCACGAAAGTATCGTAGGAAGCCTGATTGCCGGTGAAGTCAGTGAAGCGGTAGCCAAATTCCACTGACTGCTTGATGTTGTAGTTTCCGGAGTCGATGCCTTGCTCTTCCCCTCCCTGCTGGGACCAGGCAGCGGTCAGGGTAACGAAAAGCAGCAGGAGGATATGGCCGGGGAAGGCCCATCCTGATCGGGGCCTCCGCGTTGATCGTCTCGGCGTATGTTCCTTACCCATGCTTGTACCCATGCTTCCGCCTATTTGAAAAAGAATGGATCGAAGTTCGATCCATGAATCGCTGTGTGACAGAGCGTGCAGGCCTGATACTTCTGAGCCTGGTTATGGAAAGTCGGAGTGGCCGGGGCGCCGGTATCCACCGTGAGTGAGTGGCATTCCAGGCACATCAGGTTCACCTGGCTACGCTTCAGCAAGCGCGGATTTGAAGAGCCGTGCGGGGTATGGCAGGACACGCAACCCTCGGTTTTTACCGGAGGATGCTCATGAACGAAGGGCCCGGCCTTTTCCGAGTGGCACTTGATACAGGCCACATCCTGCGCCGCCGTCTCTCGCAGTTGCCGGGACTGGAAACCACCGTGCGGATTGTGGCAATCACTGCACTGGACCATGCCCTCATTCACGCGATGGTGAAAGGGCCGATTGAACTGTTGTTTGGCTTCCAGATGGCAGCCGTAGCAGAGCTGCGGCTGCTTCTCCTTTAGCAGCCCCTGGCTTTCTTTGGCGTGGTGGGGAGAGTGGCAGTCGATGCATCCCACATTGTTTTGCAGGTGCGCGGCCCGCGCAAAATTACTGTGTTCCTCTCCGTAGGTATGGCAGGCCAGGCAGCGCTGGCTGGCCGCTTCCGCCGTTACGCCCTTGAAGGTGAATATCTTGGTCTTGTCGCCCCCACCCGCCACATGTTCAGCCCCCGGACCGTGGCAGCCTTCGCACCCCTGGTGGGACGGCCCGCCCTCCTTATTCAGCGTGGTCTTCCAGTGCGGGCTTTTCTCCCAATCGTTGTAGATGTCCTCGTGGCAGGTTTTGCAGGTCTCCGCACCCACATACCCGGACGCGCCGGGGTCCGTCGAAGCCGGAGCGGCCGCTTCTGGGGCCTTCGCGCTGCCCGCCGTTGCCTGGCCCGCTCGTGCGCGAGTGGAAGTCCACGGCACGCAAACCAGGCCCAGAACCGCAATGGCCAGCCAGCCGATAGTCTTCGAGCGTCCCATCGGACTCCCTCTCAAACTCAATTCGATAGCCTGCAAGCGAGTGCGCAGCATTCGCCGAGTTTTATCCTTATATCCGACCAGAATCGGTCTTGGCTGTGATCTGCGTCACACGACCTAAATTAAATTCCTCTGAAACATTGTCCATTCCGATGCCGCCAATGCGTTTGCCTGGGGGAAGCAGGAAAATCGGCCTTCTGACCTGCCATGCTCGTGCTCCTCGGGAATCTCAGCCAGCCTTGCCAGCCGTGAATCACCAGGATCGTGTCCTAGCCTCGAGAATGTCCTTTCCTAACCCAGAGATGACCCTTGCACCGGCTTCCCATTCCGGATAGAAGGCCCAATGGTTTCCTTGGTGTACCTTTGTGTCCTTCGTGGTGAACGATTTCAGAAAATGACTCCCGGCGAAAAAGTAAACCCACCGAAAATCGGCGTTGACACCGCGAGTGCCAGCCGGCATAGCGGCACCTTCCCCCAAAGTTCCTACCACCCTTGCGCAAGCCACTCACTGCGCGATAGGCTAGCCCACCCCTCGAGGCGTTCAATTCGACGATGAGGAGATTTCAGTGATGGGCCATCTCGGCCGCAAGTGTCGCTCGGTGAACCTGCGGCTTCATCTTTGTCGTGCCCTGGCCTTTGCGGCCCTGTTCCTGGGAGCAGGAACCATGAGCGGTGGTTCGGCCATGGCGGCAGGCGAGCCTGATGGCTATCCCGCGCTGGTCAAGCTTTTTCAGCAATGGCGGGAATTCGAACATCCGGTGATGAAGAATAATGTTCCAGACTACAGCGCGAGCGCGATGGCAACTAAGGCTGCGGCTCTGCCCCGATGGCGCAAGCGGCTCGATGCAATGGATCCCAGGTCGTGGCCCACGGCAGAGCAGAACGACTACAAACTGGTAAAGGCCGAGATGAACGGGCTCGACTTCAACCTGAGGGTGCTCCGTCCCTGGGCGCGCGATCCCGCGTTCTATGTCAACCTATGGTCGTCCCGCAGCGATGTGCCCTCGCGCGAGGGTCCGGTTCCCTACCCCGAGATCCAGCTCTACAACTATCGTTTCCCACTCGACGCCGGGGCGCAGAAGGACCTGACCGCGAAGATCGGAATGATTCCCGCTTTTCTGGCCGAGGCCAGGGAGAATCTCAAGGCGAGCAACGCGCGCGACCTCTGGGTCTATGGCGAGGAGGAACTGCGCAATCAGTCCCGCACCCTGGCTTCATTCGAAGCCGGGACGCTGACCGTCCAAACCTTGGCCGAGCATCAGCACGCCGACCTGGAGGGCGCCAGCCCGGAGTTGCGCGCCGCCGTGACCAGCGCCCGCAAGGCAACCGACGAATTCGTTGCCTGGCTGGAGAAGCTGGCGCCCACCAAGACCGGCCCCTCGGGCGTGGGCAAAGACAACTACACCTGGTATCAGCAGAATGTGCACTTCATTCCTTACAACTGGGATGAGGAGGTCGTCCTGCTGCGTCGCGAGCTCGAGCGCGCGCAATCATCCTTGCGCCTTGAGGAACAGAACAACCGCAATCTGCCTCCGCTGGAAGCGGCGGCCGATGCCGCCGCATTCGACAAAATGGCGCATGACCGGCTGGAGAAGTTCGTCGATTTCCTGGTCAAGCAGGAGATTATCCCGGACAAGCCCTACATCAGGCCGGCCCTGGCGGAAGAGCTCGGTCAGTTCGTCCCGGAGGAGCAGCGGGTGTTCTTTACCCGCATCACTCACCGCGAGCCGATGGTGCTTTTCTCCCACGATTATCACTGGATCGACCTGTCGCGGATGCGGGATGAACCGAATCCAAGCCCGATCCGCCAGCAGGTACTGCTCTTCAACATCTGGGACAATCGGGCGGAGGGTTTCGCTACCGCCTTCGAAGAGCTGGTGATGCACGCCGGCCTGTACGACGACAATCCCCGCGCCAAAGAGCTGGTCTGGATTGCGCTGGCCAACCGCGCCGCGCGCGGCCTGGCCTCGCTCTATGTGCAGGCCAATCAATTTACCCTGGAGCAGGCCGGACACTTTCAGGCCGAGTGGACGCCGCGCGGCTGGGCCAATGCCAAAGACTCGCTTACCACGTTCGAACAGCTGCTATATCTCCGCCAGCCTGGTTATGGCAGCTGCTACATCACCGGCAAGATGCTCACCGACGAACTGATCACGGAGTATGCCCACCAGCAGGAGCTGGCTGGCAAGCCGTTCGTGCTGCGCGATTTCATGGATCGCTTCAATAGCGAGGGCATGATTCCGATTTTGTTGATGGAGTCGGAGATGGTCGCCGGAAGCGCCCGGTCCTTCGGCCCGCAACAGCCCTGACCGCGGTTGTTAAAGTAAATGTGGGCGCCAGCGTCCTCGCTCGTGCCGGAGCCCGCCACGTGGGGACATCCGCCCCCGGCTGTCCAGGTGAAGCAAGGCTCGACAGATTCTATTTCCGGGTGAATTTGTCGAAGAAATCTCCGGCATTCCAGTGCGGACGCTCGGTCTGCTGCGCGACCTCATAACCCACCGCCAAATCCACGCGGGTGCACTTGACGGTCGCATTGAAGTCGAAGGGCTGATTCATGTCATCGCTGGGCTGATGGTAGCGCTCGGTCTCCCAATCGAACTGCATCTTCTTGCCGTCAAGGTCCGGATTCACGGTCTGCAATCCTTCCCCGATATACAGGGCGGGTACGCCCTGCAGAATGAAGGAATACTGATCGCTGCGGATGAAATAAACTTCTTCCGGCATGGGATCCGGGCTCACGGTAAGGCCCATGTGCCGGGCCACATCATCCGCCACCGCGCCCAGGCTGGAGTGCTCGCCGCCCAGCGGCACGATGTCCTTGAAGTCGTAGAGGAAAGAAACTTCGTCCATGTTGATGTCGGCCACGATTTGGGCCATCGGCACCGTGGGATTGTGCGCGTAGTAATCGGAGCCCAGCAGGCCCTCTTCTTCCCCGGTGACGGCGAGAAAAAGCAGCGAGCGTCGCGGCGCGGTCTTCATTTCGGAAAACGCTCGCGCCATTTCCAGCAGCGCCGCCGTGCCCGACGCGTTGTCCGCCGCACCGTTGTAAATGCTGTCCCCCTTGATCGGATCTCCGATGCCGAGGTGATCGAGATGCGCAGTGAAAACCACGTATTCATTCTTGAGTCGGGGATCGGAGCCGGGCAGAACCGCTGCCACGTTGGGACTTTCCAGCTCCGAGTAGTGGCTGACCAGGTGCATGGAGACGCTGGTCGCCAGAGGAAAGGCCTGGGGCTGGCTGTTCTCCGCCGCCCGGAGAGTATCTCTCCAGGATTTCGGAGCGCCTTCGAACAGGGCCACGGCCGTGTTGGAATTTATCCTGGCATAACCTTTGATCGCCGGTTGAACATCATTGGGGACACCCTTGTCATCCAGCCAGCGCAGCGCCGGCCCCTTCGAAAAACGCACATACTCTGAAAACGGGGTACGCTGTTCCGCCCTGCCGGCCCAGATGGTAAGGAACCCGATCGCCCCATGCTCCGCCGCCGCGCGCAGCTTTTGTTCGGAGGAGGAAAAATGGGCGCCGGGAGCGGATGGGAGTTTCGCAGGGGCGCCATACAACGCAGCCACAATCTTGCCCCGCACGTCGATTCCCGCGTAGTCGTCGTAGCCGAACTCCGGCGCGCTCACGCCGAAACCTACGAACACGACCGGGCCTTCGACTTTGGCATCGCTGGAGAGCGGGTTGCCCCCCATCACGTAGTCCTTGTCGAAAACCAGGGTCCGGGTGGTTGCGTCGTGCTTCAGGGTCAGCGAACTCTTGTCCTGCAGAAGTTCAATCTTGCGGAAGTGAACGTTCTGAAAGTATGTCCGGTTTAGGCCCGCCGGCCTTAGACCCATTTCCTCGAATTGCGCCCGCACATAGTCGGCCGCCAGCTGGTAGCCCCGCGTGCCAGTGCCTCGCCCTTCCAGCAGATCATCGGCCAGAAATGCCATGTGCGCGCGCAGTCCCTCGGCAGTGATGCGCTGCAACAATTCATCCGGCGGGAAATCAAAAGAAGCGGTCTGGCCAAAGGCAAAGGAAACCACCAGGACCAGACCCACGAGAACGCGAAAACGCCTTAGCGACAAACCTGCCTCCCCTGAGAAACGGCCACCGGCATTCTAGAATCCGCACCGGACCATGGCTTTGATAAGACCAGGAATCGTGTATTCCGCCGCTTCCACGTCCACCGGCAAGCCAAGCTCCCGCAGAGTTGACGAAGTAATCGGCCCAATGGACGCAAAGCGCACCCGGTCCGGCTCCCTGCTTATCTTACTTATGTGGACGCGGGCGACTCGCCCGCGGCTTTCCGCCAGCAGCGCCACAAAATTTCTCACCGTGGAAGAACTGGTAAACGTAATCCAGTCGGGACGCCCCTTCTGCGATACCAGCGCCGCGCGCAGCCGTCGCCGTGAAGACTCCGGAATCATCGTCTCGTAGGCTTCGACCACGTCCACCCGGGCCCCGATCTTCCGCAGTTCACGCGGGATCACATCACGCGCGACTTTCGCCCGCGCCAGCAGCACCCGCTTCCCTTTTACCTTCCGCCGCAAGCTCGCCACCACCGACTCGGCCACATACTCGCGGGGCACAACACTCACTTTCACGCCGTGCTGCTCGATGGCCTGCCGGGTAGCCGGGCCGATGGCAGCGATCTTCAGATGACGCATCGGCTTCCCCACCAGCCGCAGTTTTCGCAGCCTCTCCCACACTGCTTCGACTCCGTTCACGCTGGTCAGGATGAGCCAGTCATACTGGGATAGATTCTTCAGGGCTAGGTCCAGCCCCTGGTAAGACCGGGGTTTGCGGATTTCAATGAAAGGGATCTCGAGAACATCGGCACCCAGATCGCGCAGGCCGGACGAAAGAGCGCTGGCCTGATGGCGGGCGCGACCGACCACAATGCGCACTCCGGTGAGTCCGGGCGTTCCTGATTTCTTGCCTGATCTCATGATTTCAAAAATAAGGCCGCACCATCGCGGGCGAGTCGCCCGCGACCACGCTAGGCCACACAGACCATATCGCTCACGGTTGCTCGGGCGCTGCCGCTGCCCTCCCGTACACTTCGCGCAGAATTGCGTCGCCCCCGCGACTTAGCAGCGCTTCCCCTACCGATTCGCCCAGCTGAACCGGGTCGTCGCCCTCGCCCGATTCCCGCAGCACTTTGGTTCCGTCGGGACGCGCGACCACCGCTTCAACATACAGCCGGCCGTTGACAACCTCTGCCAACGCCCCGATCGGCACCTGGCAGCCTCCACCCATTTTGTTCAGCAGTGCGCGCTCGCACGTCGTCGTTATGCGCGCGTCGTGGTCATCCAGGAAGACGACCTGCTGTTGCACAGCCGAATCGTCCTTGCGAATCTCGACTGCCAGCGCACCCTGGCCCGCGGCCGGACACATCAGCTTCGCCGGCAACACCTCGCGTATGGATTCGCGTTTGCCCAGGCGATTCAGCCCGGCGGCGGCCAGGATCACAGCGTCGTACTCGCCGGCTTCAAGCTTCCGCAACCGTGTGTCCACATTTCCGCGCAGGGGGTGAATGTCGAGATCGGGCCGCAGCGCCTTCAGTTGCGCCTGCCGTCGCAGGCTGCTGGTGCCGACTCTGGCCCGGTTGGGTAATTCTTTGATGCTGTTGTAGTGGCGAGAGCAGAAAACATCGCGCGCATCCTCGCGTGCGGTGATGGCGACGATCTCGAATCCCGCCGGGATTTCCGTGGGCAGGTCCTTCAGGCTGTGCACCGCCAGATCGACCCGCTTCTCCGCCAGCGCTTCCTCGATTTCCTTGGTGAACATGCCCTTGGTGCCGACCTGGGCGAGAGCGACATCGGTAATCCGGTCGCCGGTGGTTTTGATGATTTCAATTTCGACGTCATGCCCGCGCTGCTCCAGCAGCGCTTTGATGTGAGTGGCCTGCCACAAGGCCAGTTGCGATCCGCGGGAACCGATGCGCAGCCGGGCCACTACCTCTCCGCCCCGGATGCTCCGCCGGATTTCGCGGCCTTCTTCTCGTCTTTCCTCCGCCCTTGCGGCTCCTGCTCTTGCGGACTTTTGTCACGAAGATTGAAGAGTCGCCGCACCACATCGACCACGGTGGTGGCTTCCGCCTCCCGTACGGCCGTCTTCAGGGTACTGATCGGGGTATGCATGATCTTGCTGATGATGCCGCGGGTGAGCGCTTCGACCGCCAGTTCCTGCTCCGGAGAAAGCGGCCCCAGGCGGCCGCGCACGCGGTCAATCTCCGCCTGGCGGATGGTTTCCAGGTGGTCCTGCAACGAGACAATTGTCGGTACCACGTCCAGGGTCCGCAGCCGGACTTGAAAACGCTCTACCTCGCCGGTGATGATTGCCTCGGCACGCTCCGCTTCCTTTCCGCGGTCCGCTACGTGCGAAGTCACCGCCTGCTGCAAGTCATCAATGTCATAAACAAAGATGCCGTCCAGCCGGTTCATCCCGGGATCGACATCGCGAGGCACCGCAATGTCGATAAAGAACATAGGCCGGTTCTTGCGCCGGGCCAGAAACAGTTCTCCATGTTCGCGCCGGAAGATGGCATGGGGCGCGCCCGTCGAGGTGATCACGATATCGGCGCGGTCGCAGGTTTCGTAGAGCTGATCAAACAGAATGGCCTGACCTCCAAATCGGGTGGCCAGCTGCTGGGCGCGATCATAGGTACGGTTGGCTACAAAAATAGATTCCGCGCCGTGCGCCATCAGATGGCGCGCCGCGAGCTCGCTCATCTTGCCCGCCCCGACGAGATAGACGTGCTTGCCCTGCAGCGATCCGAAAATCTTTTTGGCCAGCTCCACCGCCACCGAGGCCACCGAAACCGATGATGTGCCCACCGCGGTCTCCGTCCGCACCCGTTTGGCCACCGCGAACGCCCGCGTAAGCAGCAGATCAAGGTGCGAGTGCACCGCTCCCACCGCGCGGGCCGAGGCATAAGCTTCCTTCACCTGCCCCAGAATCTGCGGCTCACCCACCACCATCGAGTCCAGGCTTGAAGTCACTCGAAAGAGGTGCCGGACCGCTTCCCTTTCGCTGTATTCGTAAAGGTGAGCCTCGTAATCGGAGGGATCCAGTTGAAAGTAGTCGCGCAGAAAGCCGCGCAGGTCCACCGCGCCATTCTTGGTTTGGGCCAGCACTTCCACCCGGTTGCAGGTGGAAAGAATGATGCCTTCATCCACCCCGGGATGTCCGGTGAGGCGTTTCAACGCGTCCGGCAGCCGGGACTCGGGGATGGCAAGCCGCTCCCGCACCTCCACCGGCGCCGTCTTGTGGTTCACCCCGATGAGCTGAAACTTCATGATTGGACGAACCCGTGAATCGCGCTGTAGTAATTTGCCGACCACGCGATCACCGCCGCGATCACTGCGCCCGTAGCCAGATACGCGGCCCGGCGTCCCCGCCAACCTGCATTCCAGCGGGTAAAGACCATCACCATGTAAACCGCCCACATCAGCAGCGAAAGAAAAATCTTGGGATCGAGAAAATCCAGGCGTCCATACGTGGCCTGGGCTACGATGCTGCCCGCGATCAATCCCAGCGTCATGAAGGGAAATCCGAGCAGCAGGGAGCGATAGCCGATCTGGTCAATCACTTCGAGAGCGGGCAGGCGCAGCAGAATCGCGGCCGGCTTTTTCGATTTCAGACTGCGTTCCTGCAACAGGTAAAGCAGGCTGGCGGCAAAGCTCAGGAACAGCGCCGCATAGCCGATAAAGATCATGGCAATGTGGACAAAGAGCCATCCCCGGCGCATGCCCGGCGAAACCTCCAGAAACGGCTGCTGGGTAGTCGCGGCAACAAAAGTCAAAACGAAAACCAGCGGAAATACCACAATCCCCGGCGAGGTGGTGCGATAGACGAGGTACACGATCATGAACGCCGCCATCACCAGCAGCGCCAGCAGAGACTCGGAATTATGCACGGAGGCCAGCGTCAGCTGTCCGGAAAGCAGTACCGCCTCGGTCAGGGACACAAATTGAAACACCATGCCCAGGCTCATGGCCGGCAGCGCCACCCGGTTTAACAGCGAACTGGTGCGGGTGAGAGCCAACAGCGCGTAGAGCAGTCCCACCGCGTAGCAGCCCAACGCCACTCGGAGCCACAGTATTGGCATAGTGATAGACAGCGAAGGTCATTATAGTCTGCACCGCAGCCAGGGCAGAAGAGTAAGAAGGGCACAGGTAGCGCCGGCCCCCAGTAGCGCCGCCGTCCCGCCGGCCCGATGGGCGGGCAGGGCCCGCCTGGTTTGCAGCACTAAACGCCGGTCACGGGCGGAGGGCGAGACGCCCTCCGGACAGCCGGCGGGACGCCGGCGCTGCGGTAACCCGTTACTGCACACCCAGCGCCTCCAGGGCCTTTTCCAGGCTGGCAGAACTTACAACCAGCCGGCGCCCGTCAGCCAGCATGTCTTCGACTTCATCGAAGGCCTGAAACAGCCTGAGCTTGACCGCCCCGTACTGCTCGGCATCGGTCAGTTCACGTCCATGCGCTGTTGCCCATAGCTGCCGGGATTCATCGGGCAGGAAGACGCTCACCGCGAAAGTGGTCTTGCGGTCCGAGGTGACGTCGAAAATGTATTCGCCGGCCGGGGCTTCAGGCGCATCCGCCAATGCCACGCGCTTTCCGACGAAATAGTATTGATAGACGTACCCCTGGCCACCGGTGTACGTCTTCATGCGACGGAGAGTCATAGGACAATCGTCGGTCGTCGGTCGTCAGTCGTCAGTCAGGTCGGTTTTGGCCGACGACTGATAACTGACGACTGAAGACTGCTCACTTCCCGTTTCCCGGCGAGATTACACGCCCATATTCGCTCGCGCGAGCCAGCCGGTCAAACATTCGATAGGCGGCCGCCGAGATGTTCGCGATAGCCTCTTCACCGTCCCGCTCCCGGTGCAGGTATGTCGTCATCACGCAAATCACGTAGGGGCGATTCTCGACAAATACGACACCCGAGTCGTTTCGAACCCCTTCCAGTTCGCCCGGCTTATTGGCGATCTTCAAGCCCTCGGGCAAGTCGCGCGGGATGAAACTGCTCTTCGGAGTGCTGAGCATGACGAAGAAGTCGGCCGTCATTTCTTTATTCAGCACTTTGCCGCGATAAAGATCTTCGAGCAGGGCCATCATTTCCGCCGGAGTCGAAATGTTTTCTCTGCCCTCCGCGGCCGCCTTCAGGTCCATCATCTTGCGGCGCAGCCGGGTATGCGCGAGGCCGAGCGAATCCATCAACGCATTTACATTTTCCATGCCCACGCGATCGATCAGCACATTGGTTGCGCTGTTGTCGCTGACCGCTACCATCATGGTGGCGAGATCACGCAGGGTAATCCGGGTCACGCCGGGCGTGAGTCCGCCCATGATGGTGCTGTCCGGAACCAGGTCGGATGCCTGCACGGTGTACAGATCGGTGAGTTTCAGCTTGCCGGCTTGCGCCTGGCGGTACAGTTCGGCCAGCACGGCGATCTTGATGGAACTGGCTTGAGGAAAAATGTCGTCGCCGTGCAGAACGAACTTCTTTCCGCTGCCCAGGTCGAGAATGGCAACGCCCAGCACGCCATCAAGGCCGCGATCCACCTCGTTAATATTCGCTTCGAGTTTCTGCCAGAGAACTTCCTGCTTGGCGGCAGCTGTTTGGGCCAGGCTAACGCCCACCAACAGAAACAGGACGAAAAAACTTTTCAAGAGTCCGTTCCTCCGGAAACCAAGCATTATGTCATGCTGAGCGACTGAGTCGAAGCACCTCTACCAGACCAACTGCCGGAAATAGGGGTCCTTCGATTCCGCGCCTTCTTCGCCAGCGAAGAAGGCGCTCCACTCAGGATGACAACTTACAATTCACCCTTCAATCCTCGCTTCCCGCAGGCGCTTGACCGCGGTCTCTGAAGTCACGGGCGAGTAATAGACCTCTTTGAAGGTGTATGACCGAGCCCGGCCTCCGATCACCGGCAGGATTTCAATGTGCCAGTGGTAGTCGTCGTCGATGGTCTTCCAGTAATCGAGACTCTTTGATCGAAAGGAGGTATTGGGCGACGTGTGCAGCACCAGGTGAAATTCCCGGGTCACGGTGCGAATCCTCTGCAGGGTACGCCGCAGCAGGGCCGCCAGATCCACCAGGTGGATGGGCCGGGCATGTCCGAAGCGGCCGAATGCGGCGTCGTGACTCTGCGGAATGATCCAGGTCTCGTAGGGCACGCGCGGGGCATAAGGACAAAATGCGACAAAGTCGCCACGCACTTCCACGACCCGCTGGTTCTGCTGCAGTTCCTGCGTAATGATGTCGCAGAAGACGCACCGCTCCTTGGCCCTGAAGTACTCCCGGCTGGCCCGCAATTCATAGAGCACCCGGCGGGGAACAAAAGTGGTCGCCGTGAGCTGCGCAGTGGGATGCTCGAATTCCTGGCCGGCATTGACTCCGTGGTCCTTGAAGATGCTGACGTACTTGAAGCGCGCATCGCGCTTCAAGTCCTGAATGCGGTGTGCCGCCAGCAGCAGGAATTGCTCAATCTCGGCATCACTCGCATTCCACAATTGCCGGTCGTGATGCACGTTCTCCACCAGCACTTCGTGCGCGCCGACCGAAGACATGCGATCATAGATGCCGTCGCCGCGGCGCATTGGCTCGCCTTCAATCCGATACAACGGCGCGGGATGGACTACCGCGCGCGCCGACCACGGTCCGCCCCCCACTCCCGGCATGTTCGAAACCAGTTGCGCCGCCACCGGCGAGTCTGGACAAAAGCGGCAGAAGGCCTCCGCCCGGGGAGCGTTGTCGGGAACATCGTCCCCGGTGATGACCCAGGAGCGGGTAATCGGATCCTTACGCAATTCCATGGCTGTAAGGAAAACATCGGCGCGGATGGCGCGTCAACTGCGAACCTGACTCATATCTCTTGCTTTTCTTTGCGACCTTTGCGCCGGCCTTTGCGTCCTTTGCGGTTAAGGGGTTGATCTATCGGCAAGTCAAAGAACATTCTTGAACCGCCAAGTTCGCAAAGAAATGCCGCAAAGGACGCAAAGGCGGATGAACTCTGGACTATGACTTCCATCACAGAAGACCGCCCCCGCCTTTGTTATAATCCGCGCACGAAGCCCGTTGAAATGACCGAGCCGTCCACCCCGTTGATGCGGCAGTATGCCGCCATCAAAAAGGAGCATCCCAGCGCCCTGCTGTTCTTCCGTCTGGGAGATTTCTACGAACTTTTCTTCGACGACGCTGTCCTGGCCGCCAAGGAACTTCAGATTACGCTGACCTCGCGCAACAAAGAAAAAGGCGTCGCCATTCCGATGTGTGGCGTGCCTCACCACGCCGCCGAGGGCTATATCGCGAAGCTGATTCGCAAAGGATTCAAAGTCGCGATCTGTGAGCAGGTGGAGGACCCGCGCCTGGCCAAGAAACTGGTGCGGCGCGAGGTCACAAGAGTCGTCACGCCCGGCACCGCAGCCGATTCTTCCCTCAGCTCCGAGGAAAATAATTTTCTGGCCGCCATTGCCCAGACCGGAGAGCGCGTGGGCTTCGCCGCCCTCGACCTCTCCACCGGCGAATTTCGCGCCACCGAATTCCAGGGAGAAGACGCCGGAAAACGAATTCAGGAAGAAATCCAGCAGCTGCGTCCCAAGGAAGTGCTGTACGGATCATCCGCGCCGCTCTTCGAGTTGCATCGCGAGCCATGTGGGGACGGGTCTCAGAGCCGTCCAGGCCGCCCAACAGGCGGGTCGGGTTACGCCGAAACTCCGCTCGACGATTGGATCTTCGCCCCCGACCACTCCATCCCGCTGCTGGAAAATCATTTCGGAGTGCTGTCGCTGGAAGGCTTTGGCTTGTCCGGCAAACCCGCGGCGGCAGCCGCGGCGGGCGCCATCCTCTACTACGTCCGCTCCACCCAGCGCGGGACCTTGAGCCATGTGGACCGCATTGGATTCTACGAGCGTCAAACCTGCCTGGTGCTGGACGCGGTCACCGTGCGCAACCTGGAATTGATCGAACCGCTCTTTGCCGGCGCCGATGCCGGCATCACTCTGTTCCGCTCGATCGACGCCACCGTGACCCCCATGGGCAAGCGCCTGTTGCGCTCCTGGCTGCTGCGCCCGTCGATCGACATCGCGGAAATCAACGCCCGTCTGGATGCTGTCGAGTCTCAGGTAAAAGAAACCATCGCCCGCGAAGAACTCCGCCGCGCCCTCGACGGCATCCTCGACCTGGAGCGCCTTCTCAGCCGGGTGACGCTCGAGACCGCCAACCCGCGCGACGTCCTCGCCCTGTCCGCTTCGCTGGCGAAGCTTCCTGCAGTCCGCCAGGTTCTGCAGCGGGTGGCACGTGTAGCCGACGCACGTGTGGCCGCGGCCGACTCGGCCGCGAACGCCACGCCATCCCCGCACAGCGAGCGGCTCACCGCACTTCACTCCGCGGTTGACGAACTCACCGACCTTCGTCTGCGCATCGAGAGCACCATCATCCCGGAGCCCCCAATCTCTCTCTCCGACGGCGGAGTCATTCAACCCGGCGTCGATCCCGAACTCGATCAACTCCGCGACCTCAGCCGCAACAGCAAACAATTCCTGGCCCAGATCGAACAGCGCGAGCGCCAGCGCACGGGCATCGCCAGCCTGAAAGTGAAGTTCAACTCCATCTTTGGCTACTATCTTGAAATCTCGAAGGTGAACTCGCACCTGGCCCCGCCCGATTACGAACGCAAACAAACCCTGGTCAATGCCGAGCGCTTCACCACGCCAGAGTTGAAGGAATACGAATCGAAGATCCTCGATGCCCAGGAAAAAATCGTGGATATCGAGCGCCGCCTCTTCGCCGAGTTGCGCTCGGCCATTGCAGGGGAAGCACGCCGCATCCGTCAGACCGCTCTGGCGCTGGCTGAAATCGATGTGCTGGCCGCCCTGGCACAGATCGCAGCGCTGCGAAATTACTGCCGCCCGAAGTTTGACGACTCCGCCGACCTCGAGATCGTTGCCGGACGCCACCCCGTCATCGAACAGCTCGAATTGGGCAGCGGTGACCGCTTCGTGCCCAACGATCTTTTTCTGAACTCGACCACCAACGCCATCATGATGCTGACCGGCCCCAACATGGGCGGCAAATCCACCTACCTCAGGCAAGCCGCGCTCACAGTGATCATGGCGCAGGCGGGATCCTTCGTGCCCGCGCGTTCAGCCCGGATGGGACTTGTGGACCGCGTGTTCACCCGCATCGGGGCCAGCGACAACCTGGCCCGCGGCCGCTCCACCTTCATGATCGAGATGACGGAAACCGCGGCCATCCTTCATACCGCAACTTCGCGGTCTTTAATTCTTCTTGATGAAGTGGGGCGCGGAACCGCCACCTACGACGGCCTGGCCATCGCCTGGGCCGCGGTTGAATACATTCACGCCCGCACCCGCGCCAAAACCCTTTTCGCCACTCACTATTTCGAATTAACGGAACTGGCCGAGCAACTCTCCGGTGTAAAGAATTATCACGTGACCGTGAAGGAAACCGGTGGCGGGATCGCATTCCTCCGCAAAGTCGCTCCCGGCGCCGCCGACCGCAGCTACGGAATCGAAGTGGCAAAGCTGGCGGGGCTTCCCCACGAAGTCATCGTGCGTGCACGCGAGGTGCTGGCCGAACATGAGAGCGCGGAACGTCAACTGATGGGGCATCTGTCGTCCGGTTCAACTCCACCGGCGGCGCAGTTGACTATCTTCACCCCGCTGTCACAACCGGTGCTGGACAAACTGCGCGAAGTCGATTTGAATTCGCTGACTCCGCTGGAGGCGCTGAACCTGTTGGCACAGTTGAAAAAGCAGGTGGAATAAACGTTTATCCGGCAATCTGATTTCGCAGTGAGTTTTCTTTGCGACCTTTGCGATTTCCTTTGCGTCCTTTGCGGTAAAAAGCTCTTAACCGCAAAGAACGTAAAGAAATATCGGAGTAAAGTGTTGCTTGAATAATTACTTATAATGCCCAGACAGACTATTCCCTCCGACCTTCATCGCAGCGTCGGCCAACTTCTCATCATCGGCTTCGACGGCACCGAAATGTCGTCCGGCCTGGCTGATCTGCTGACCCGCGTTCAGCCCGCAGGCGTCATCCTGTTCGCTCGCAATATTACGGGCGGCGAGCAAACCTACAGCCTGCTGAAAGAATGCCAGGCCTGCGTTTCCACACCCTTGTTCACGGCCGTGGACATGGAAGGAGGCCGGGTCGATCGCTTCCGCAGCATCAACGGTTCAAGCCCTTCCGCCGCCGACGTCTTCGCCACGGGCGATCGCAAGCTCTTCCGCAAACACGGTAAAGTCATCGGCGAATCCTGCCGGACGTTGGGATTCAACACCGACTTCGCGCCCGTGGTGGACCTCGCCTTCGAGCCTTCGAAGACGGTCATGAGTTCCCGCGCGGTTTCCGCAGACCCGAAACAGGCGGTCCTCTATGCCCGTCAGTTTCTCCAGGGATTGCGCGCAGCGCGAGTGATAGGTTCGGCCAAACACTTTCCCGGCCTCGGCGAAGCCAACCTCGACACTCACCAGGAACTTCCCTCGATCAACAAGTCCTGGAAGAAGCTCTGGGCCGAAGACCTGTACCCCTACCGGACTTTGCGCCGTGAACTGCCCATGGTCCTGATCGGACACGCCAACTATCCCGCGATTACGCACGACCACAGCCCCGCATCGCTTTCCAAAAAGTGGATCACCGATGTCCTGCGAAAAAAGATTGGTTACCGCGGCCTGGTGGTCTCCGACGATCTGGAAATGGGAGGCGTGTTAAAAGCGGCGCCCATCGAGCAGGCCGCCGTAGAGCATGTCCGCGCCGGAGGCGACCTGTGCCTGATCTGTCATATCGAGGAATACGTCACCCGCTCCTACGAGACACTCATTGAGGAAGCGGAGAGCAACCGCAAGTTTGCCGCACGGGTAAGGGAGTCCGCGGCACGCGTGCTGGCCTTCAAGAAAAAATCTCCCGAGTTGAAACGCAGGCCGCCGGCGCCCACCCAGGCGAAACTCGAGAAACTTTCCCGCCAGGTATGGGAATTCAGCGAGCAGGTCAGCCTGGCTAAACTCGGAGCGCCGACTTCATGATGGTCGCTGGCGTAATGAGCGGCACCTCGGCCGATGGCATCAACGTGGCCCTGGTCCAGTTGGTGTGGCGCGGGCGCCCTCGCCCGCGAGCCTTTGATCCATCCAAACTAAGCTTCAAATTTGTAGCCCAGGCCGAATACCCATACCCGAAAGCCGTCCGACAAGCGGTCCTGCAGGCGATGAACGCCCAACAAGCCAGCGTCGCCGACCTCGCCCGCCTGAATTTTCTGCTGGCCGAACTCTACGCCGAAGCCATCCTTGCCACGCAACGCCGCTTTCCGCATGAAAGTAGAACTCATCGGGTGCCACGGGCAGACGCTCTACCACCAGGGCGAGCCGGCAAACTTCCTGGGCCGCAAACTGGCCGTCACCTGGCAGACCGGAGAAGGCGCCGTAATCGCCGCGCGCGTAGGCGTCCCCGTCGTGTCCGATTTCCGTCCGGCCGACATGGCCGCCGGAGGCAAGGGCGCGCCCCTGGTTCCCTTTCTCGATTACCTGCTCTACCGCGATCGACGGATCGGCCGCATCGTGCAAAACATCGGCGGGATCGCAAACCTGACTGCGATTCCCGCGGGCGCGTCCGCGAAACAAGTCACGGCTTTCGACACCGGTCCCGGCAATATGGTGATCGACGCAGTCACGGATCGCCTCTTCGGCCAGCCCTACGATCGCGACGGCCGCATTGCGGCTTCCGGCGCGGTACTCGAGCCGGTCGTGTCCCGAAGCCTGCGCGGACAATTTTTCCGGCGCCAACCACCCAAGACCGCGGGACGCGAAGAGTTCGGACGCGAATTTGCCCGGGAATTCATCAAGCATTGTGGTCGCACGGGTAAAGCGGACGTGGTCGCAACTGCCACGGCCTTGACGGCACGCTCGATCGCCGATGCCGTAAGCCGCTTCGTGTTGCCGCGTCGCGGACGCTTTCAAGAGTTCGTGGTCTCCGGCGGCGGGGCCAACAACCCTACGCTGCTGGCCATGCTGGCCAACGAACTTCGCCCGCTGCACCTGACCATTCGCGCTTCCGACGAATTTGGATTGCCCTCCGCAGCCAAGGAAGCCGCCGCCTTCGCGCTTATGGCGTACGAAACCTGGAACCATCGCCCGTCCAATATCCCCTCGGCCACCGGGGCCAGACGGCCGGCGATCCTGGGAAAGATTTCGTATGCGTGAGCGATGGCAAAATAAAAAACTGGCATCCCGAGCGAAGATGGAGGCGCGCTCGCGCGCCGAAACGAGTCGAGGGACCTCGTGTTTGTACTTTCCTGTGAGGACGCTCAAGGCCTTGGGGGCTCTCGCCCTGCTCGCCTTCACCCTTTCCTGCTCCAGCAAACCCGATCCCAACACGCTGGTGATGATCATCGAGAGCAGCCCCACCAACCTCGATCCCCGCATCGGCCTGGACGCGCAATCGGAGCGCATCGACGATCTCATCTTTGACGACCTGCTGACCCGCGGCAACAACCTCGACGTCGCCCCCGGCCTGGCCGAGCGCTGGGACATTCCCAATCCGCTGACCTACATCTTCCACCTGCACCACGGCGTCAAGTTTCATGACGGCCGCCCCCTGACGGCTCGCGACGTGAAATGGACCTTCGACTCTCTGTTGCAGGGAAAAGTACGCAGCGCAAAAGCAGCGGTTTACCGCTTCGTGGACCACATCGACGCTACCGACGACTACACCGTTATTTTTCACTTGAAGGAACCCTTCGCTACATTGCTGTGGAATCTATCCGACGGCGCCATGGGCATCGTTCCCTATGGCAGCGGCGACGAGGTCGGCCGCAAGCCCATCGGCTCAGGCCCCTTCCGTTTCGTAAGCGCCGAGCAGGACAAAGATGTTGTGCTCGCCTGCAATGACGGCTACTGGGGAGAAAAGGCACATCTTGCGAGAGTCCATTTTATTGTCGTGCCCGATACCACTACGCGCGCGCTGGAACTGCGCAAAGGCAGCGCCGACATCGCCATCAACGCCCTGACTTCCGACATGGTCCTGACTCTCGAACACGACCCGAATCTCGCCGTGATGCACGCTCCCGGCACCGTGCTGGCGTACATTGCGTTCAACCTGCGCGACCCCATTCTCAAGGACGAGCGGGTTCGTCAGGCCCTTGCTTATGCCATTGACCGCCGCCCCCTGCTCGAATATCTGCAACGTGGTTTTGCCCGGCCCGCCAACAGCCTTCTGCCCCCGGAAAGCTGGGCTTACAACGGCGATGTGCCCGCTTACGACTACGATCCGGCGCTCTCGCGCCAGTTGCTTGAACAAGCGGGATATCCCGAGATAAATGGCGTTCGCTTTCATCTCACCATGAAGTCGTCCACCGAAGAAAGCACGCGCCTGATGGCAGCGGTGCTGCAACAGCAACTTCGGCAGGTGGGAATCACGCTCGATATCCGCACCTTCGAATTTGCGACGTTTTTCTCCGATGTGACTCACGGCCTTTTCCAGGTCTATTCCCTGCGCTGGATCGGCGGCAACGAAGACCCGGACATCTTCGAATATGTCTTCCACTCTTCCAAATTCCCTCCCAACGGCGCCAACCGGGGATACTTCGCCGACCCGCGGGTGGATGCATTGATCGATCAGGCCCGCCAGGAACTCGACCGCAACACCCGCAAGCAGCTATACGCAGAACTCCAGCGCACCCTCGCCGACGAATTGCCGTACATCAACCTGTGGTACTACGACAACGTACTGGTGTACTCGAAGCGGGTGCGGAACCTCACGCTGAATCCTTCCGGCAATTACGATTTTCTGAAGACGGCCGAACTGGATGGGAATCGGTAGTCGTCGGTCGTCAACACTCGCCAACGACAGTTTTTCGCGTGTTACCATCGAACCATAATCCATGCACATTCTCTTCATCGGCGACATTTTTGGCCGGCCCGGGCGCAATATCGTCAAAGATCGTCTGCCCGGATTGGTGAAGGACCACGCCATCGATCTGGTCATTGCCAACGGTGAAAATTCAGCCGGCGGCTTCGGCATCACCGGAGCGCTGGCGGAAGACCTCTTCGACCTGGGCATCGATGTCATCACCACCGGCAATCACATCTGGGACAAGCGGGAAATCATCGACTACTTTAAGAGCGCCGACGGCAACCAGCACAGCCCGGCCCGCCGCCTGCTGCGGCCGGCAAATTATGCGCCCGACCTGCCGGGATGGGGTATGTACG
The DNA here is from genome assembly GCA_963757835.1 of Terriglobia bacterium. GTDB lineage: Bacteria > Acidobacteriota > Terriglobia > Terriglobales > Acidobacteriaceae > JAIQFF01. The sequence continues at coordinate 22,924 of CAVWSP010000004.1, forward strand.
AGGGCCGCAAGGGCGATGTGCCCTACGCGGTGATCAATCTTCAGGGACGCGTCTTCATGGCCTCGAACGATGACCCGTTCCGGATCGCCGACCAGTTATTGAAAGAGATCAAGGCCAAGGTGATTTTCGTCGATGTGCACGCCGAAGCTACTTCGGAAAAACTCGCGCTGGCGTGGTATCTGGATGGCCGGGTCACAGCCCTCGTCGGCACCCATACGCACATCCCGACCGCGGACGAGCGCGTGATGCCCGGCGGCACCGCCTACATCACCGACGTCGGGATGACCGGACCCTACGACAGCGTGATCGGAGTGCAGAAAGAGATGATCATCGCCCGCTTCCTGAACAACATGCCCGCCCGCTTCGAAGCCGCCACCGGCGACGTTCGCCTCTGTGCCGTGGTAGTCGATTGTGATGAAGTAACCGGCCATGCCAGAAAAATAGAACGACTCATGCTGACCTGAAATAATTCCGTTGTCATCCTGAGCGCAGCAACTTTTTCGCTTCGCGAAGAAGTTGCGGAGTCGAAGGACCCCTATAGCACTCCATCTATTTCCTCAACAGTTGCTCCAGTTCCTTCCGACGCCCCGCCGGCAAATACAGCAGCGTCGCGCGCGCCAGCGCCGTGTAAACTTCGCCAGCCCCAGGAATCTTTTTCAACTCCGATAGATGCTGTCGCACTACCTGCGCATCTCCGCGCACAATCGGCCCACTGAGGGCTCCCGCCGGACCAAGCCTGGCGTAGTTGGCCAGTGTCTGGCGCAGAATCGGCATCATCTTCCTGCGGGCTTCGGTGGTCGAGAGTCCCGCAGCTCGCGCCACCTTCTCTGCCGTCACCAGTAAAGCAATCAGCAATGGAGAAGTAAATGCTCCCCAGGCGTGGTAAGCCGACTTGCTGTTCTTCGAAATGGAAAACGCTTCTCCACCCAGATCGCGAACAATTTTGCGCGCGACCCGCAAGGCTGCCGGGTCGCCCTCCAACCCGAAAGGCACGCCTTTGAGGGAAGGATCCGATCCTCGCACAAAAGTCATCAGCGGATGGACCGACGCCACGGAAGCGCCGCGACGCCGCAGCGCCTTTAGTTCGTCGCTTGCCAGGGCCCCGCTCGAATGCAGCGCGATTTTTCCTTTCCACTCGACCCGGGTCGCAAGCTGCCGCGCCGCCCGCGCAATCTCGCGGTCAGGCACGCAGAACCAGAGCAGATCACAATCGAAGGGCGCATCAGGCGCGCTCCACGGAGCCGAAACTTGCCGGGCTAGCACTCGGGCTCTCTGCCGAGATGCGCTGCTATTTCCGGAGACGATTGCGCTGACCCGATATCCCGCACGCGTGAGTTCCAGTGCCAGCGCACTCCCCAGCCTTCCCGGCCCCACAATCGCGATGCGCGGTTTGACTGCCATCGCCGCAGCATAGCATCTGGCGCTCTTGTAGCGCCGGCGTCTCGCCGGCTGTCCCGGAGGGCATCCTGCCCTCCGGCGGCGGGCGGGACAACCGCCGGGACGGCGGCGCTACAAGAATCCAACAGCCCCGTGCTTTATAGTATTTCCCATGCCCAAAACCAGTAAGAAAGCCCGCGTGCTCTCCTCGCGAGAGGTCTATCACGGCCCCGCTTTTCGTGTCTTTGAGGAGCATGTGCTCGAGCCCAGCGGCGTGCGCACCCGCCGCGACATTGTGCGTCACTCCGGATCGGTTGTGATTCTCGCGGTTGAAGACGGTGGAACCGAGCCTCGCATCCTGCTCGAGCGCCAGTACCGTCACGCCGCTCGCCAGCTTTTGTGGGAACTGCCCGCCGGGCGCATCGATAAAGGCGAAAAGGATTTGACCGCCGCCAAGCGCGAGCTTCTGGAAGAGACGGGCTACACCGCGTCCCGCTGGCGCCGCATTCTGTGCTTCTACGCCAGCCCGGGCTTTTTGGCCGAAACCATGAATCTGTTTCTCGCCCGCGGCCTGCGCCGTGGCCAGGCCCAACCCGAACCCGATGAGGTCATCCATCTTCGCATGGTGCCGCTTTCAGCCGCCGTTCGCATGGTCATGCGGGGAACGATCAAGGACGCCAAAACCATTTCCGGCGTTCTTTGGCTGAACCAGTCGCGCGCGAGTTCAAAGCCGCACCGCTAGCGGCTTTCTCTGCCGCAATCGCTTGACAGCACTCCTCGCTAGCAGCACAATTGCCTCAAATGCTAGGGTGCGGCCTCGCTTCGCAAACAAGAGAACGTGCCCGAGGGGGCGTACGTGGAACGTTTGAAAGGTACGGTGAAGTGGTTCAATAACGCCAAGGGCTACGGTTTTATCGGGCGCGACGATGGCAGCCCGGACGTGTTCGTGCACTACAGCGCGATCTCCTCGGAGGGCTACAAGAGTCTTCAGGAGGGCGATCAGGTTGAGTTTGAGGTTACGCAAGGACAGAAAGGCCCGCAGGCCGCCAACGTCACCAAGGCTTCTTAAGCTCCTGGATCGCAGCCCAGGCTCTCGCGATTACTACCGTTGTCCGAGAGCCTGACTTCTGTAGCACCGGCGTCAAGCCGGCCGTCGCGAGGGCCTCTGGCTCTCGTCCGCGCCCATAGGCAGGCTGTCTCCATCGCCCTCGACCTTCCCCTCCAGCCCCAACTTGTTTACTCTTTATCGCAATGGACAACAAAGCTATCGCCGGCATTCTGTACGAAACCGCCGACCTGCTGGAAATCGACGGTCAGGATTCCTTCCGCATCCGCTCTTACCGTAACGCCGCCGAAGCCATCGAGGCCCAGACTCAACAGATCGCCGACCTGATCGACGAGCCCAAGAAAGTGCTGGCCATCGCCGGCATCGGCAAAGGCATGCTGCTTAACCTGCAGGAGATGTTCAAAGAGGGCAAACTCTCGCTGCACACTGAATTGCTCAAGAAATATCACCCGTCAATGCTTGATCTGCTCAAGATCCAGGGCCTGGGCCCGAAGACCATCGCTCTGATCTGGAGCGCCTACCAGGTGAGCGACGTAGAGGGGGTCGCCAAACTGGCCAAAGAAGGAAAGATTCGCGAACTTCCCCGCATGGGTGAGAAGCAGGAGCAAAAACTGCTCAAGGCCATCGAGGACTACCGCCGCATCGCCGGCCGTTTCCTGATTGACGCCGCCGAGCGCGAAGCCCAGAAGATCATCGAGCACCTGCGCGATTATCCCGGCATCGAAAAAGTTACGCCTGCCGGTTCCCTGCGCCGGGGACGTGAAACCGTGGGCGACCTCGACATTCTGGTTACAGGCAAGGCCTGCTGCAATGACGCCACCCGGGAAAAGCTCATCGAGCACGTCATCAAACTGCCGGGCCTGATGGAGATTATCGCCAGCGGCGAAAACAAAGTCAGCTTCCGCCTGCGTGGCGGCATGCAGGTGGATGTGCGTCTTTTGCCTCCCGAATCCTTCGGCGCCGCCATGCAGTACTTCACCGGATCCAAAGCCCACAACGTGGCCCTGCGCCAGCGCGCCCTGAAGATGGGTTACACCCTTAGCGAGTACAGTCTGGCCAAGCTTGACACTGAAAAGCCGGTCGCCGGAAAAACAGAGGAAGAGATTTACGCCAAGCTTAAGCTCGATTACATTCCCCCCGAGCTGCGCGAGAATCTCGGCGAAATCGACGCCGCCGAGGCCCACACCCTTCCCCATCTGATCACCCAGGCCGACTTGCAAGGCGACGTCCACATGCACACCGTCGAAACCGACGGCCGCAACACTATCGAAGAAATGGCCGCTGCCGCCCGCGAACATGGCTACAAGTACATGGCCATCACCGACCACTCGAAGAACCTGGCTTTCGCCAACGGCCTCGACGACAAGCGCGCGCTGGAACACATCAAGCGCATTCGCGCCGTAAGCGACGCGCTGGGCGATATCAGGATCTTCGCCGGCATCGAAGTGGACATTCTCGCCGACGGCACGCTTGATCTCTCCGATTCCGTCCTCGAGCAGATGGACATCGTCATCGCCAGCGTGCACTCCCATTTCAACCAGACTCCCGCGGAAATGACCGACCGTCTGCTCAAGGCGGTGGAGAATCCAAACACCTCGCTGATCGGGCATCCCACCGGACGCATGTTGCTCCGCCGCGATGCCTACGCCTTCGACATCGACGCGGTGCTGAAAGCCGCCGCGCGCCAGAAGGTGGCCATGGAACTGAACTCCTATCCCGATCGTCTTGACCTCAACGACCGTCATCTACGGCTGGCGAAAGAGCACGGCGTCAAGATCGTGATCAATACCGATTCTCACCACACCTCGCACCTGGATAAAATTCGCTACGGCATACTTCAAGCCCGCCGCGCCTGGCTCACGAAAGAAGACGTACTGAACACGCTGCCGTTGCCGAAGTTTGCCAAGGCCATGAAGCACGCCTGGTAGGCTGCGGCGCTCCAGAAACGTGGCTTGAACTGTGCGATTCTCTTTGCGTCCTCTGCGGCATTTCTTTGTGTCCTTTGCGGTCAAAATTCTTTTTAGTCACAACGAACACCAGGCGGTGCTACGAAAAAAACGCGCATCGCCGCCCACCGCGGCGCATCTATTTTCTATGGAATTCCGACAGCTTGGCCGCTCCGGCCTGAAAGTACCCGCACTCAGCTTTGGCACTGGCACATTCGGTGGAGGAACTGAATTCTTTCGTGCCTGGGGCGCGAGCGATGTGGCCGAGGCCACTCGCCTCGTCTCCATCTGCCTGGAAGCCGGCGTCAATCTCTTCGACACAGCCGACGTCTATTCGAACGGCCTCTCCGAAGAGATTCTCGGCAAGGCTATCGAGGGACGCCGCCAGGATGTTTTGATCTCGACCAAGACTACCTTCCGCTTGGGTAAAGGGCCGAACGATGTGGGATCGTCTCGCCATCATCTGATTCAGGCCTGTGAAGCCAGCCTGCGCCGCCTGGGTACCGACTACATCGACATCTACCACCTGCACGGATTCGACGCCCTTACTCCCGTCGAAGAAGTCCTGAGCACGCTCAACCACCTGGTCGAGAGCGGCAAGGTACGCTACATCGCCTGCTCAAATTTTTCCGGCTGGCATTTGATGAAGTCTCTTGCCGTTTCCGACCGCTACGGCTGGTCCCGCTACGTGGCGCACCAGGTCTATTATTCGCTGCTGGGAAGAGAGTACGAATGGGAACTCATGCCCCTCGCACTTGACCAAGGTGTAGGTGCGCTGATCTGGAGCCCGCTGGGATGGGGCCGTTTGACGGGAAAGATCCGTCGCGGCCAACCGTTGCCCGCCACCAGCCGGCTGCACCAGACTAGTGACAAGGGTCCGCAGGTAGCAGACGAGCGTTTGTACGCAGTGGTCGATGCCCTGGAGCAGGTAGCCAGGGAAACTGGAAAGAGCGTCCCGCAGATCGCATTGAACTGGCTCTTGCAGCGGCCTACCGTCTCCAGCATCATCATCGGCGCCCGCAATGAAGAGCAGTTGCGCCAGAACCTGGCGGCGGAAGGCTGGTCGCTCTCGCCGGCGCAAGTCACGGCGCTTGATCGCGCCAGCGAACAGGAGCCGGTCTATCCTTACTGGCACCAGTGGCAGTTCGCCGAGCGCAACCCGCCTCCGGTCCGCCGCTAAGATTACGTGGGGACAGCCGCCCCCGGCTGTCCGGCGGAGCAAGGCTCCGCTGTTCTCGTGCCATCGTAAGATCGTCGAGCTTTGCTCGACCCGACAGCCGCCCCCGGCTGTCCCCACGTGGTCTCAGAAGCGTATAGAATGGCCGCTGCCGAGGCCTGCTATGCCTGAAGACGTCCCTTCCACACCGTCGCCCGATCCCGTTTCCGGGCCAGGCCCAGAACCGCAAACCCCTCCTTCAGTGGACCTCGGCCCCGGTCCGGGTATCAATATCGCGGAGGAATTCGGTACCGCCAAACGCAATCTCCCCCCGGCCAGGATCGTGGTCATCGTGCTGGGCGTTGCCGCCATCCTGCTCGCCATCTTCGCTTTCGTGGACCGCGCCAAACCCCAGGGCGGAGGCTCGGTGGACAATATCACCGCCGTCGAAATTCCAGACCAGCATATGGTGATGGTGGCGATCAATGTCACCGTCCGCAATTCAGGCGAGAAGTCGCTCTGGATCCATGACATCAAGGGAAAGATCGCGACTGACAGCGCTGAACTCAGCGATGAAGCCGCCTCCGGCGTGGACTTTGACCGTTATTTTCAGGCTTTTCCCGCGCTGAAGGAACACGCTTTGGCACCATTACCGCCGGAAACGAAGATACCGCCGGGCGGCCAGGCCCAAGGCACGATCGTGGTGACCTTTCCGGTGACCCAGGAAGCATTCGACAAGCGCAAATCTCTCAGCGTCGTCATCCAGCCCTACGACCAGCCGCTGCCGCTGGTGCTGACCAGGTAAGAATGCGCCACGGATTCACGCGGATTTCACGGATCAAAGCTGAAAGAGAATTGGACCAGCGGGCACTGCGGACCACCATGAACCCGTGAAAATCCGTGGCCGCTTTTTCATTTATTCGTGCTTCTTCATGAATCTTCGGTGCGCCAGGTGAGTGGCCGCGGTAGGCTGGATCTCGTCGTACTTCAGGCAACTGATGGAGCCATCGACTTCGAGCACGGCGAGGGCCACGTCGGGCAAGCCCGCAATGCCGTGCTCACGCAGAGACTGGTGTAACTCGTCGAGACTGACGTGCTCGCGAGCCATGTGGGCGGCGATGATCTTGCCGTCGTGGACCAGCAAACTGGGCTGGCCCTGCACCAATTTACGAAAGCGCCGGTTACCGCCGGAAAGCTCCGCAATCAGATAATTGAGCAGCAGCAGGGTTGCAGCGGCGATCACTCCGCCCAGAACTGAAGTATCCGAGCCGGTCATTGCGTTCTGCACGGAATTGCTGAGCAGCAGGAGCAGGACGAGATCGAAGGGCGTCATCTGTCCCACTTCGCGCTTGCCGCTCAGCCGCATGCCCAGCAGCACGACCGCGTAAACCACCGTCGTCCGCAGCGCAATGCCGGCCAGAACATGACCGCCGGGATACATAGGATCTACTGTGTCGCCGTGACCGGCGTCGGCGCACCCTTGGGCGTGCTCAGGTATCCGGTGGCTTTGTTCTTGTCCACGGTCCAGACCACGAGTTCATAGAGCATGCGATCGCGTCCGCTGTAGAACTGGATCGGCTCGCTGACGTTGCGGTCTTTCTTCTCGATGGTCCGGTCGTCCGAGGTCACGTTCAGCGTGAACTTGCCCTTTTTAACGTCTGTCTTTTTCAATTGCAGTCCGACGGTGGAAACGGGCTGGGACTTGGCTCCCTTAATCAGGGTGAATTCGTAGTAGTTGCGGTCGCCCTTGTGCTTGAGGATCTCCAGGTCTCCGCGGGTATTGGCAACCAGGCCACTCTGCACTCCCAGGTCGCCGATGGTGCTCTGCAGCTTGGCCTTGGTGGCTTCGAGATCGGCCTTGGTGGAAGCCACGTCGGTTTTGACTCCGCCCACGTCGCTCTTCACGCCCGCCACTTCCCCGCTGACCGCGCTGATCTGCTGCTTCTGCTGCTCCGCCAGGCGCGCTTCCGACGCGCGCTGCTGCCGCAGCATGTCGGCGGACCGGGACGCCATCTCTTTCTTGGTCATGCCCAGTTGATGGGCCAGAGTCTCGTCGTCGGCTTCCGCGGACTGCATGCGCTTGCCCAGGTCGGCCAGCTGAGCGCTGTCGGCCGCCTGGCTCTTGCTCATCTTGTCGAGACGCCCGCGCAAATCAAAGATGAAATAGAGCGACCCCGCGACATAAAGCACCGCGAGCGCCAACAGGATCCATTTTCCCGCACTACTATCCGACGCGCCGTGAACCTCGCCCTCGTCCGCCATAACGGCCCCTCCGCTGGTTGGATTGAATTGTTGAAGCAATTGTTGAATACGGGGGGCGCACTGTCAATTGCCAGGATGGTGCAGGAGCAATCCTTCGGCCATATCCTTATCGGTCCGATCGTCAGATTTTGTCACCCACCTACGCTGTCCCGAATCACCGCGTTTACCCCCGGCAGGATGCCCAGATCGATATAGATGGGTCGAATCAATTTTCGGATCGCCCGCAATCGCGTGGCGAACCAGGCCGCTCCCGCGATACAGCAGGCACCGCTCAACATCACCGTCCGGGGCGCGCCGATAGCATGCGCCAGCAGGCCTGCCATCAGGCTTCCGAAGGGCGCCATGCCCACAAAGGCCATGGCGTAGAAGCTCATCACCCGGCCGCGTTTGTCGTCTTCCACGATGGTCTGGATGATGGTGTTACTGGCGGCCATCTGCTGCATCATGCCAAAGCCGCAGACCAGCATCAGCATGAGCGATACCCACAAAACCCGCGACATGCCGAACAGGATCAGCCCGGCGCCAAAGGCCGCAGTAGAGATAGGTATCATCCTGCCCAGTCCCAGGACAGTCTTTCGCAGGGCCAGAGAGATTGCGGAAACCAGGGCGCCAATTCCCACCGCACCCATCAGGAGTCCCAGGGTGTGCGGTCCGCCGTGCAAAATCTTCCCGGCAAAAATCGGCATGAGCACGGTAAAGGGCCAGCCCATCAGGCTGACCGTCGCGAACAACAGCAAAATGGTGCGCACCGGCGCGAAACCGGAGACGTAGGCCCAGCCTTCCTTTAACTGTCCGAGCATGGAGAGCACGGCTGGTTTCATTGCCCCTGCCTGCAGCCGCATGGCCAGCAACGAGGCAATCACCGCGATGTAGCTGATCCCGTCGATCAGAAAGCAGGCGCCTTCTCCCGAGACCGCAATCACCGCTCCCGCCAGTGACGGGCCTACCAGCCGGGCTAAATTTACCATCGACGAATTCAGCGCGATCGCGTTTCCCAGGTCCTGCTTGCCTTCCACCATCTGCACCAGAAAAGCCTGCCGCGCCGGCATGTCAAACGCGTTGATCAGACCCTGGAAGGCGCTGAGCCAGATAATTTCCTGAATATTGATGTGCCGGCTCAGCGTGAGCGCGGCCAGCGCCAGCGATTGCAGCATGGCGAGGGCCTGCGTCACCACCAGCACCCGGCGCCGATCCAGCCGGTCCACCCAAACCCCGGCAAATGGGGCGAAAAGAAACGTGGGGATCTGTCCCGAGAAGCCCACGATGCCGAGCAGCAGGGCGGAGCCCGTGAGGCGATAGACCAGCCAGCTGGTCGCCAGCCGCGTCATCCAGGTGCCGATCAGAGAAATCGTCTGGCCGCTGAAATAGAGCCGGAAATTACGCCACCGCAAGGCGCGCCAGGCATGCGAGATCCTGGGCGTGCGGACTGGAGATGTCGGCGTCGAAGAGATCTCAGCGCTCACTTACTTCTATTGTGCCACCTACGCTCAGATGCCGGACGCCCAATCACCCGAGAGATCATGGGTTCCCTTCGTGTACCTTGGTGTCCTTCGTGGTTAACGATCTTAGGAAATTGACCACTCGCGATATCTAATGGCATGAGAAATGGCATTATCCATGGTAAAATACCAATATGAATACCACTCTGACCATCGACAAAGCCGGCCGCGTCGTCCTGCCCAAGCCGGTACGCGACGCGCTGCAAATCAGCCCTGGCGATTCCCTGGAACTCGAAAGCTCCGAAGACCACATCGTGCTGCGCCCGGCGCCCAGTAAGGGTCGGGTGTACAAGAAACAGGGAATGTGGGTTTTCGACTCCGGTTCCAGCATTCCGCTCTCGGCAGAAGTTGTAAACCAGACCATTGGCCGGGTGCGGGCCGAGCGCCACCGTCATGTCCTCGGGAAGTTCAAGAAGTGAAAGTCTTCTTTGATACCTCAGTCCTGATTGCAGCCATCCTGCTTCAGCATGAGCACCATCGGCCCAGCGCCGCTGCCTATCTGAAGGCCGATAAGAAGAATGCCTGCTGTGCCGCCCACACCCTGGCTGAGATTTACGCCAGCCTTACCCGCATGCCGGGCGGACAGCGAATGAGCGGAGATCAGGCACTGCTCCTCCTCGACCAAATCCGGGAACGGCTGACAATCATTACTCTCGACGAAGAAGATTACTGCTCGGCCATCGCCTCTGCGGTGACTCAGGGAGTCGTGGGAGGAACCATATACGACGCGTTGCTGGCCCAGTGCGCCCTCAAAACGAACGCCACCACCATCTACACATGGGACCTGCATCACTTTCGGCTTCTCGGGCCGGAGGTAGCCCGGAGAGTTCGAACTCCTTAGGCAGTTCCCTACAGCTTCACCTTCCGCAAGCGCAGCGAATTCGTAATCACCGAAACCGAACTCAAGCTCATCGCGGCCGCCGCCAGAATCGGGCTCAGCAACAACCCAAAGAAGGGATACAGCACCCCCGCCGCAATCGGCACTCCCAGCGAGTTATAGACAAACGCGAAGAACAGGTTCTGCCGGATATTGCTCATGGTCGCCTGGCTGAGTTTCCGCGCCCGCACAATGCCCGCAAGATCGCCCTTCACCAGCGTGATGCCACCGCTCTCCATGGCGACGTCAGTGCCGGTGCCCATGGCAATGCCGACATCAGCCTGTGCCAGCGCCGGCGCATCGTTGATGCCGTCGCCGGCCATGGCCACGGTCCGTCCTTCCTTCTGCAGTCGTTGCACAACCTCGGCTTTCTTGTCGGGCAAAACTTCGGCTTCGAATTCCTCGATCCCCAAGGTTTTGGCCACGGCTTCCGCGGTAGCGCGGCTGTCGCCGGTGAGCATGACCAGCCGCAGGCCCTCCTGCTTAAGATCGCGCAGGGCCTGCGCGGCCGAAGCCTTGATCGAATCCGCAATGCCGATCAATCCCGCCGCTTGACCGTCCACCGCCACCAGGATCACGGTCTGCCCGCCGCGCCGCAGTTCTTCCGCTTTCTGCGTCAGCGCCGCCGCCGAAATCCCGCCCTCCTCCAGCAAGCGGCTATTCCCGATCAGAACTTTGTGGCCATCCACGCGGCCGCTCACACCCCTGCCGGTATGAGATTGGAAGTCGACGCCGTTCCCCAAAACCAGGCCACGGCTCTTGGCGGCTTCCACCACCGCGGTCCCCAGCGGATGCTCGCTTCCCTGCTCCAGGCTGGCTGCCAGGCGCAGCAGCTCGTTTTCGTCCCGGCCCGGCTCAGCGATGACGGAGGCCACGCGCGGCTTGCCATCGGTCAGAGTGCCGGTCTTGTCCACCACCAGGGTGTCGACTTTTTCCAGGATTTCGAGTGCTTCCGCGTTCTTGATCAGCACGCCGGCGTGCGCTCCGCGTCCCGTCCCGACCATGATCGCGATCGGTGTTGCCAATCCCAAGGCACACGGACAGGCAATAATGAGCACCGCCACCGCATTCACCAAAGCGTGCGCCAGGCGCGGTTCGGGCCCGAACAGACTCCAGGCCGCGAAGGTCAGAAGGGCAATGGCAATCACCGCCGGAACAAACCAGCCCGCCACCCGGTCGGCCACGCGCTGAATGGGAGCGCGGCTGCGCTGCGCCTGGCTGACCATCCGTACGATCTGCGCCAGCAGGGTTTCACTTCCAACCCGCTCGGCCCGGATGACCAGCGACCCGGTCCCGTTCACCGTCGCCCCAATCACGCGGCTGCCCGGTCCCTTGCTTACCGGAATGGACTCGCCGGTGATCATCGATTCATCCACTCCGGTCGTACCTTCGAGCACGCTGCCGTCCACCGGAATCTTCTCCCCGGGACGGACACGCAAGCGGTCGCCCGGGGTCACCTGTTCCAGCGGAACATCTTCCTCTCGGCCATCGCGCAGAATACGAGCCGTCTTCGGTGTCAGGTCGAGCAGGGCCCGAATGGCCGCTCCCGTCCTGCTGCGGGCTCGCAGCTCCAGCACCTGACCCAGCAGGACCAGCGCCGTGATCGCCGCGGCCGCTTCGAAATACACCGCAGGCGTTCCGCCCGTCTCGCGAAAAGACGCGGGAAACGCTTGCGGGAAGACGGTGGCCACTAGGCTGTACAAATAGGCCACGCCCGTCCCCAGCGCGATCAGGGTGAACATATTGGTTGAACGATTGACCAGCGAAGTCCAGCCACGCTGAAAAAATGGCCAGCCGCCCCATAGCACCACGGGCGTCGCCAGCGCCATTTCGATCCACGGCAGCCACCCCGTCGTCGATGTAGGCCGCGTCCCCAGCCCCGGCAGCATGTCATACATCGCAACCACCAGTAGCGGGGCCGTCAGCGCCACGCTGACCCAGAAGCGTCGCGTCATGTCCCGCAGCTCAGGGTTGTCCTCTTCCTTTGCCGTAACCGTGCGCGGCTCCAGCGCCATGCCGCAGATCGGGCAGTTGCCCGGTCCCATCCGCACAATCTCCGGATGCATGGGGCAGGTATATTCCACCCGCGTCGCCGCCACCGGCATCTCCGGCTCCAACGCCATACCACAGCGCGGACACGCAGCGGGCTTGGCCGATCTCACCTCCGGGCACATGGGACAAACGTAGGCACCCCCGGTAGCAGCACTCGCCGCCGGCATACTCTTCGGCGGCGTCTTGGCCGCCGGCGCCGGGGCGATACTGATCATCTGCATTCCCCCGCCCGGCGCCGGACGCGGAGCCAGATAATCCTCCGGACGGGCACGAAACTTCTCCAGGCAATGCGCGCAACAGAAGTAGTAAGTCTTACCCGCGTGGTCCAACTTGTGCCTGGCGGTGGAGGGCTCCACGTTCATTCCGCAGACTGGATCTTTCACGGTGGTCTCGGATTTCGGAGAATGGTCCATGAGTGGCCGGCGCTGGCCCTGCGAAATTCAACTGAACCATATTAGATTCATTCGCTTATATAATCGATTGTTGTATCTTGAAAAAGCGGGCAGAATGATTCACAGCCGCAGACCGAAAGTATCCAATGCGGTGATGCGCCGGCCTGATCCAGGAAAAGCCAAATGACCCAATTCGACGTTGCATACCGCTACCACACCCCACCCACCCAGGCCACCATACGCGCGCTCGACAGCATGCGCGAAGTTTACGGCGTCCGCCGAATCAGCTTCGACGAGGCGGAGCGCACCGTCCGGGTCGAGTTCGACGCGTCGCGCCTCAAGCAACCGGTGATCGCAGCCTTGTTACGCCGGACCGGACTGGATCTGGGCGAACAATTGATCCTGGCCTGAGAAAGTCCTCAATCTCCGCTCGGCCTTCTCTGGCGCGCGGCCATTGGCGAACGGTCTTGGAGCACGATATGGCTTTGGGTAAGCACTCCTTCATGAAGGTACGGCTTGGGAAGCGACGGCTTCATGTAGCCACGGCTTGGGTGGGAAGTCTTGGGAAGGGCACGACTTCAGTCGTGCCGCCAAGCCGCCGAGACTTGAAGGCGCTTTAGCGCCTGAGGTTCGCTCTGGGGACTACGGGGCACAGACGCACTTCTAAACTTGCAGGATTTACAGGATTTAATGGGGGGGAGGGCTGTGATCTGCGAAAATGCAAGGGGCGCTCAAGAAAACCTCTGGCCGAAGTTTTTTCTCTGGAGCGCCCCGTTGCGCGCCACTTCGTCTGATTAGCTCTAAAGCATCCCCGTTGCCAATCTCAAGTGGCTGAAAACGCTTGACCCAAACCTTCCGTAATCGAGTAGGAATTGCCCCTTAGGGGGAAAGATTTACGTTGGCTGGTACCCGTGGCACGAGGCCTGCCGAAGTCTGTGGAAATCCTCCAAATCGCCTTCCAGTAGGCCATTTACGTGTGGGTCGGACACTCCCTTCGACTTCGCTCAGGGCAGGCTTTGTCAGACGCATTTGACGTTATTTTGCGGGTGACTCTTTTTGCCTTAACTCAAGTTGAAGGTATAAGAGTCACCCGCAAGAATCAACGTCAAATGCGTCGGACAAAGCCTGCCCTGAGCGAAGTCGAAGGGAGTGTCCGACCCACACCAGGCTCCTTACCGCCCCAGCGGCGCTCCCGGCAGGTGTTCCGCCTTCCAGCGCATCGCTGCCGTGATTCGGGTACGCCCGCTGGGATGATCGAAGAAGATAAATTCCTCAATCGGCCCCGGATCCATTTTCCGGTATTCGCCCAGCATGACATCGACTTCCGCCTCTCCATCCGGCTGCTGGCTGGCATTGATGCCGTACATGTCGGCTTCGTACTCCATGGTGCGAGTGATGGTGTTGTCGAGCGGAGTGGTCACAAAGGAGAAAGTCGAGATCAGCGAAACCACCAGCGGCACTATGGCCAGGTCGGTCATGCCCCGGATTCCCCATTTTTCTCCCCAACGCGCCAATCCCGCGTGGAGCCCCCAATTCAAAAATGCAAACATGATGACCACTGCGACTCCTTCGAACACCAGGCCTTTGGCCACATGATTCAACACGTAATGCCCCATTTCGTGCCCCATCGTCGCCTCGATTCCCGCCAGCGAGCAACGCTTCAGCAGATTGTCATTGAGCGAAATCCGCGTGGTCCCGGCAAATCCGCTCACGTTGGCGCTTACCCGGTTGGACTGGCGCGAGGCGTCAAATTCGTACACCTCGGTGGCGGGAATCCCGTTGGCCCGGGCCAGGCTCAGGATCGGCACCTTGAAGCGCGGGTCTTCCAGCGTGGTGTACTTGTTGAATAGAGGCGAAATAAAAACCGGCGCAATCATTACCACGAAAGCTGTGAACCCGATCACCACAGCGCTTGCCCACAGCCACCAGTTCCTGCTCAGCCGCCTGACTACGCCAAACAAGAGCGCCACCAGGATTGCCCCCAGCACTGCAACCACTGCGAGCCCGACCAGCTGGTCGCGCATCCACTCCCGGAAATTCTGATTGGAGAGGCCGTACTTGTGCTCGCGAAAATAGCCTTCATACACGGTCAGCGGAAAGACGATCACGGCAAAGAGGATGACGAACTGCACCCAGTACAGCGCCGATTGCAGCGGCTTGAAGCGGACCAGCCGCTCCGCCAAATTTCGCATCCCCGCCGACCAGCGAAAGCGCAGCATCATCCACATCACAACCACGGTGGAGAGAAAGTCCCACAACAGAAGCCAGTAGCCGCCTTCAAAATAAGCGTCGGAGCGGGCGCGTTGATCGGCGGGAATTCGGGCCAGATAAGCATCCACCGCCGCCTTGACGTCAAACGGCTGCGCGGCCGCGACACTTCCACTCTCGGCCGCTAAATTGGCCGGAGAGGCCTGCGCGTGCATCGGCGGCGCCAGCCAGGTCGAAACAAGAAGAGTTGCGGCAAGAAGCACCAAAAGAATCGCGCACGAAAATCCTGCTGGCCGGGCCAAGTTCAAGCTGCCTCCGGTGGCGGAGATCACGCTCCGCGCCGGGGCATCTTATCAAGAAGCCAGGCTTTCGCTATAATCGAGTTCGCTGCCGGTCACACCGCATCGCGCCCTTAGCTCAGCTGGATAGAGCGTCTGGCTACGAACCAGAAGGTCGGGAGTTCGAATCTCTCAGGGCGCACC
>CAVWSP010000005.1:0-176221 GCA_963757835.1 Terriglobia bacterium
GATGTCGCTGGTAAGTTGGGCGTCATTCGGGGCCTTGGTGCAGCCCACGCCAACCGTCAGGATCGCGAACAGCATGATCGCGGTGACGTAAATGGAAAGTTTCGCCTTCATAAGAAATGCTCCTGATTTAGGCTAACCGAGTATAGCTAGTTTAGATGCAGAAACGCCGCCGGTCTCGGGCAAAATTGTGTTGGGATAGCTGCGGACACCAAAGCCGTAACCGGGTGGCGGAGAGCTACTTGGGCCCCGATCCAGGGCCTGACCCGGAAGCAGACCGCGGCTTGCCCAGACCGCGTCAGTGCTGGCGCAGGAACTTGTAATCGAGAATGGATGCGGCCAGGCCGACCGATTCCGTGTCGCGGACGTCCTTCCGTCGGATAATCCGGCCCTGGCACAAAACGGTGCTGTTCTTTTGGCCGGAGATCTCCTCCGGCATCTCGAACACCATTTCCACCAGCGTGTTGTCCGGCAACTGTTGTGGCCCGAGCAGGAGTACGCCCGACTGGCTGAGGTTCTCAACCGTCCCCTCGTGCCATGTTCCCAGGCCCTTGGGGCGATAGCGGACCGGCGCCTGCAGCGCGAGGCGACGGGCGCGCGGAACCCAGGTTGGTTTCTTGTTGTTCTTGCCGCGCTGGGTCTCGGCGGTGGCCTCGGGCGCGCTGGCTACGCGCTTGATGCGCTTCATCGTCTTCCAGTCGTACTTGTACTCTGCCGCGCAAAGCAGGCACACCTGGTAATACTGACCGTCGGCAGCTCGCCGAGGCCAGGAAAATTCATGGGAGCAGCGGCCAAGCATGAGGACGTCCATTAACTTCTGGGGCATGGTCGTTTCTTCCGGAATGGTTCGCCGGGACGACCTATCATCCAACAGCGGTTGGCACTTGGGCTAGGTTACTTTCGTCTTATCAAAATCGGGTCCCGCAACTGGCTGGAAATATTGGCGGTTCTGTGATTTGACAATGGGTCATGCTGAGCTTGCGACGCATCTGGCGTGAAGCAGGTGCGCGGCGTGGGCAAGCGTGGGCCCCCTGCGCGCCAGATCCTCGGGACTGAAGTCCCGCAGGATCACCCCGGGTTTGGATTGTTCAAACTGACTCATTGATTGGGGCGTGTATCATCGCGGCGTGGATTCTATCAGTGGATTTGTCCTGGCCGGCGGCAAGAGCTCTCGCATGGGCCAGGACAAAACGTTGATGAACTTCGGAGGACGCACGCTGCTGACCCATGCGCTGCAGTCGGTAACCACTGCCGCCGGGAGCGCACAGATTGTCGGCAGCGCCGCAAAATTCGCAGCGTTCGGTCCGGTCATCGAAGACATTTATCCGGGACAGGGACCCCTGGCCGGAATTCATGCGGCGCTGGCCAACACACGCGCTGAACTGAATCTGATCGTCGCAGTCGATATGCCATTCCTGGAACCGGCGCTGTTAAGCTATCTGGTCGCCCAGGCGCGCCGCACCCCAGCGCTGGTTGTAGTGCCGGCAGCCGGCGGAGGCCTGCAGCCACTGTGTGCGGTTTACCGCCAGGCTTTTGCGGAAGTTGCGGAAGGTTCGCTGCGCACCGGAGAAAATAGAATCGACAGGTTGTTCTCTCAAGTCGAAACCCGAGTGATTGACCAGAGAGATCTGGAACAAAATGGCTTCACGGAAGAAATGTTTCGTAACCTGAACACCGAACAAGACTGGCAGGAAGCGAAGTTGAAATTGTCCACCCGGTGATTCAGATGCATTTACTATTGAGCGCATCGGTCAGCGGCGACCGACCAGGACAACCTTGCGCGCTTTGCAGTCAAAAGCATTAACCGCAAAGAACGCAAAGAAGGACCAACGACTAAGGACCAACGACCAAGGACCGAAGACTGACGACTGCCCCATGGCCACCAACGGCAAATTAGGACCCTATATCGAGTTCAAGGATGTCTCCAAGGCATTTGGCGACAATCGCGTGCTCGACCACGTCAGCTTCACCGTGATGGATGGAGAGACAATCTGCATTCTCGGCCGCAGCGGCGTGGGCAAGTCGGTTTCGTTAATGAACATCATGGGATTTCTCAAACCAGACTCGGGCCGGGTGATCGTGGCCCATGAGGACATTACTGACTACGGACCGGAAGACCTGGAACGCATCCGCAAGAAGGTCACCATCGTCTTCCAGAATGGGGCGTTGTTCGATTCGCTCACTGTGGGCGAGAACGTGGCCTTTCCCTTGCGCGAACGGCGCCAGCTTTCGGAAGAGCAGATTTACCAGATCGTCGATGGCCTGCTGGACATGGTAGGTGTTAAAGAAATGCGCGACCAGTTGCCCTCGGATTTATCTACCGGCATGAAGCGCTCGGTTGCGATCGCCCGGGCACTGGCCGCTCAGCCGGAATGCGTCCTCTATGACGAACCTACCACCATGGTCGATCCCCTGATGGCGCAACTGCTCGGCGACCTGATCAAGCGCCTGAAAATTCAGTTGCACCTGACCAGCGTGGTCGTGACTCACGATATGCGCCTGGCCAAGAAACTGGCCGACCGGGTGATGTTTCTCCACGAAGGCAGAGCTATTTTTTTCGGGACCTACGACGAGATGGAGCGCTGCCAGGAACCGATCGTGCAGGAGTTCCTGAGACTCGATGAGCCGGGGATAGAGGCATCGATCGAAGTGAATTGATTGTGTGGGGCGGACACTCCCTTCGACTTCGCTCAGGGCAGGCTCTGTCCGCCGCCTTTGCCTTTGACCTCAGTTTGGCATGGGCCAAATGCCTGGTTCCCGTGGTGGGTCATTTTGGAGACCTTGAACCACGAAGGGCACGAAGAAAACCCTGAAAAACAAACTCTTCGTGAAACTTCGTGTCCTTCGTGGTTATGCACTTGGCGTGTCTTAATCACGAAAATCCCAAGTTCCGAATACAATGTGCCGGTTGCTCGCTAGAATCCCTCGCGTACCAGCCTCTCCACGGAGAGCGCTGAATTCGCAGATTCCCCCTTCATCATCTTTTCCACGTACTTCGCGACCATGTCCACCTCGAGGTTCACCGGAGCGCCGGGCCTGAGTGACTTCAGGTTGGTCATCGTCACCGTATGCGGAATAATCGCCACCGTCACTCTCGTCGCTTCGACTTTGGCCACGGTCAGGCTGATGCCTTCAATGCACAACGAACCTTTGAAGATCACATAGCGTGCCAGTTCCGGTGGTATTTCAATGCGCAGCCAGTAATCATCCGCACGCTGGACTCGATCCAGGGCGAGAAACTTGCCGGTGCCGTCCACGTGACCCTGAACGATGTGGCCTCCAAAGCGACCGTCGGCACGCATGGGCAGCTCCAGATTGACCAGCGCGTCTTTCTTGATGCGCGAAAAAGAAGTGCGCTTCCAGGTTTCAGACGCCAAATCCGCGGCAAAAGATTGCGGCGTGATTTCGACCGCGGTGAGGCAGACGCCGCTGACGGCGATGCTGTCACCTTGTTTCAGTTCCTGGTTCAGCCGGGAAGCTGCAACCGTAAGACGGTGATTGCCGTTCTCTTGAGCGATGCCGGTGACGCGCCCGACCTCTTCGATGATTCCGGTAAACATACGCTGCTATTGTAGCGCCGGCATCCGCGGGCTGGCCGGGTGGCGTCCCGCCCCCGATTCTGGCAAGTCACTTCGCTAGCGAGCAAGTTCAGAATGCAACTGGGTGGGCAGGGTGCCCACCCGACAGCCGGCGGGACGCCGGCGCTACTGGACTTCGCCGTAGGGATCGCGCAGGTATCCCTCAACCGCAAAGTCTTCGCCGAAGCGGTGCAACCGAATTTCCTTTACGTACGCCGCTTCGCTCATGCGGACAAAGCCTGGCCCGGTAGCAAAAGGAACAGAA
This sequence comes from Terriglobia bacterium, assembly GCA_963757835.1. Lineage (GTDB taxonomy): Bacteria > Acidobacteriota > Terriglobia > Terriglobales > Acidobacteriaceae > JAIQFF01. Next base: position 3,841 of record CAVWSP010000005.1, read on the forward strand.
CCGGTCCCCGCCAGAATTTTGGGGGCATAGTATAGGAACACCTTGTCCACAATGCCCGAGGCCAGGGCCGCGCCGTTGATCATGGCTCCGCCCTCCACCAGCACGCTGGTAATCTCCATCGTCCCCAGGCGGCGCGCGATTTGCGTCATGTCGGGGCGGCCATCTCCCACTCCGACCGGGACCTGCTCCACCCGGATGCCCTGGTCCTGCAGTTCGCGCTTCCGCTTCTCCTCTGCGAAAGAGCACAGCACCAGCACATCTTCTTTTGCCGTCTTGACCACGCGCGACTCTGGTGGCAGCCGCAGCCGCGAATCCACAATCACCCGCAGCAAAGGCCGGCGCCGGGGAAGGCCGCTGCGATCGGTGAGCAGCGGATCGTCCGCGATGATCGTACCCACACCCACCATGATGGCATCGTGGCCATGACGCAGCTGTTGCACGTGGGCACGCGCCACATCGCTGCTGATCCATCCGCCGGTTGCGCCTCCTCCGCCAAGCGCCCCGGGGTGCTGCAACTCCCCCGGAGGTGGGGCGATCTTGCCGTCCAGCGTCATCGCCGACTTGAGCGTGACCAGAGGCGTATGCTGGCGAATATATTTGGCGAAGGCTTCATTCAGCGGTTTAGCTTCTTCCTGCAAAATGCCTGAAGCCACCGAGATTCCGGCGTTGCGAAGGCGTTCGAAGCCTTTACCCGCGACCAGTGGGTTGGGATCCTGCATGCAGGCGACGACGCGGCGAATGCCAGCGGCGATGACGGCGTCGGCGCAAGCTCCGGTTCGACCCTGATGCGAGCAGGGCTCAAGGTTGATGTAAACAGTTGCGCCCCGGGCCTGGTCGCCTGCCTGCTCCAGGGCCAGCACCTCGGCGTGCTTGACGCCCTCAAAGGTGTGCGAACCTTCCCCAACGACGCGGCCCGTATCATCGACAATTAACGCCCCCACGCAAGGGTTGGGCGAAGTTAAACCGATACCTTTACGAGCCAGCTCAAGTGCGCGATGGAGAAAGTATTCATCGCTTTCGCGACTCGACGAAAGCTGGCCGCTCGTGGAATTCCGCGGCGTTTTTCTGCTTTCGCGTTTGCTGGCTTTCTTGGAAGTCATCAGGAATCTTCGGCTCAGGTAAGGTTTGATGCCGACGCAGGCTAAACGAAAAGCGAATCCACAAAATCCCTGGGATCGAAGGGCAACAGGTCGCCGGCCTTTTCGCCCACCCCCACGTAGCGAACCGGGACACCCAGTTCACGCGATATGGCGACCACCACGCCGCCCTTGGCCGTGCCATCGAGCTTGGTCAGGACGATGCCGGTCACGCCCGCGGACTCCGTGAACATCTTCGCCTGTTGCAAACCATTCTGCCCGGTGGTCGCGTCCATCACCAGCAGCGTCTCGTGCGGCGCGCCGGGAATGATGCGCTGTGCCGTGCGCCGCATCTTTTCCAGCTCCGCCATCAGGTTGGTCTTGGTATGCAGGCGCCCGGCGGTATCGATGATCACATAATCGGTGTGGCGGGCCGTCGCCGCCTGCAGCGCATCGTAGAGCACGGCCGACGGATCCCCCCCCGCCTTGGTGCGAATGACTTCCGTCCCCGTACGCTGTCCCCAGACCTCGAGTTGCTCGATGGCCGCCGCGCGAAAAGTATCGGCCGCGCACAGCAGCACCGTTTTTCCCTCGGAGCGTAGCACCTGGGCCAGCTTGCCGATGGTCGTGGTCTTGCCCGTGCCGTTCACGCCCACCACCAGAATCACCTCGGGCGTTCCGTCCACGCGGGCCACCGGTAGAGAATCCGCCGTCTTCAGGATGGCGAGGATCTCTTCTTTCAGCAGCCGTTTGAGTTCATCCACGTTCCCGATTTGCTTGCGATCGGCCTTCTCCCGAAGTTTGTCCAGGACTTCGTGGGTGGTGGTCGCGCCCAGATCAGCGCCGAGAAGCGTTGCTTCCAGGTCGTCCAGCGTGTTGCGGTCGATCTCCTTGCCGAAGGAGACCACCTCCTCGATGCGTTCGCTGAGATTTTCCCGGGTGCGGGTCACCGCTTCCTTCATGCGATCAAGGAAGCTGGGTTTCTGCTGCTCGTCGAGGCTGCCAAAGAGAGTCTGAATCATGAAATTTCGGGAAACTGGGGTGCTGAACCAATTATAGCGGGCGAGGGTCTGGTTCGTTGCGGCGGGGAAGATCAAACGCGTTTAACCGCAGAGGTCGCAAAGATACCGCCAAGAGCGCAAAAGTTCACGGGTGCAGTTCTTTGCGCTCTTTGCGGTATCTTTGCGACCTTTGCGGTTAAAGGCTCTTGCCTGCAAAGTGGATAGCTATCGCCCTGAGGCTTCGGCTGCTGCCACAGCGGCCCGAACTTCGGGAGCAGAGGAAGGCGTGACCGAAGGTTGAGCGGCAGGCGCCTGCGCCGAAGCATTGGGGACGTTAACAATCGGCGCCTGAATACGGATTTCGCCGCGCTTGTAAATCGCAGTCAAGGCCGCGACCGCGGTGGGATCCAGCCGCTTGCCGGAAAGATTGTGGATGATACGCAATGCGGCTTCAGGGTCGTGCGCCTGCTGGTAAGGGCGGTTGGTGGTCAGCGCATCGAAGGTGTCGGCAACCGCAATAATGCGCGGCAGCAGGGGGATCTCCGCATCCTGCAGGCCCCGGGGATAGCCCCGTCCGTCAAGCGATTCATGGTGCAACTCGATTCCCGGGATCATGTCTTTCAGCTGGGCCACCGGGCGCAGGATGTTGGCGCCCTTGGTGGTATGGGTCTTCATGATTTCAAATTCTTCCGGGGTCAACGCTCCCGGCTTTTTGAGAATGCGATCTTCAATGCCAATCTTGCCTACGTCGTGCAGCTGCGCGGAGACGCGCACGATTTCCAGAAATTCCTCGGGATGTCCCATCTCCCGCGCGATCAGCATGGAGTAGCGCGTGACCCGGTCGGAGTGTCCACGAGTGTAAGGGTCCTTTTCGTCAACCGCCCCGGCCAGCATCTGAATGGAACTCATGAACAGGTCGCGATTTTCCGTAGCGGCGCGTTTGAGGTCGAGCACGAAGTGTTCGAGCTCGTCGGACATGGTATTAAAAGTCGCCGCCAGTTCCCCAATCTCGGTGCGGCTTCTGAGTTTCACCCGTTGCGAGAAGTCGCCGCGGGCGATGGCCCGGCTCGAGGCCGTGAGAACTTCCAGCGGATTGGTGATGCGCCGCGCGGCAAAAATACTGATGCCCACGCTCAGCAAAATGGCCAGTAATGCCAGCATGCGGGCGCTGCGCTGCATCTCGTACACTCCGCGGTAAGCCTCGGCACGCGGCTTCTGCACGATCACCGCCCAGTCCAGGTTACCCACCGGGCTGTAGGTGCCGAGCATCTTGGTGCTGGTTTTGCCCTGGGTGACGCTGAATTCCCGGGTGGCCGCCACCAGTTGGGACTGGCCGCCCTGTTCCAGGAAGTTGCGCACGATCTCCGAGTTGGTCAAGTCCTGCCCGGTAGCGTAGTCGGGAGTTGCGCCCGCGACCAGGCGACCCTCGCTATCCACCACGTAAGGCGTAAGCCCGCCGCGATTGACTTCCTGCAAACGGCGGATCAGGAACTGCAAGTCCTCCACCGCTCCAATCATTCCCAGAAAGCGTCCTCCATACATCACCGGCGTGCTGACCAGCATCACGGTGCGGGCAGACTTTCCGCTACCCACGACCAGGGCCTGGCCGCTATAGGCTCGGCCTTCGCGGGCGGCGTCATAGGCCCGTACCAGGTCGCGCTGCAGAAACGCATCGGGAGCGATGCGGCCCGCCGAAATTCCCTTGGACTCCGAGTTCACCAGGGTGGCGTAGGCCAGGTCTCCGGAGGAAGAAACAAAATGCTCCAGCAGGGCGCGCAGCTCGGGGGCTTCCACATGCTCGGCGGTAATGTCGCCGCCGCTGGCCACTTGCAGGGCAGACGAAAGGTTGGCCAGCATCATGCGCAGCGATTCCTGGTGCTGCGAGATGTCGTCAGCCAGGGAACGAGTCACTGTATTCTGCAGCAGCCGTTCGTTGGTGATCAGGCGTTCCCGGTTGATGGCCTCCACCTGCTCCGAATAAAAATACATCGGCACCACGCTGATGAGCGCGAGCACACCCAGGATGACGTACAAAATGGGAACGCGTGATGGAAGGGGTAATTTCAAGACAAAGTGGCCCAACCCGCCTCCTGCTCACTGCCGGCGGCTACAGCAACCTCTTGGAATTTTAAAGGCTGAGACCACTTACAAGGCGAAGCCCGAAGGCCAGTGTCTATTACCAAAGTGCCACTAAATTCCCGGACGAAGGACGAAATAAGTCTAACTTATTGTAAACAATATAGATGTTCCTCAAGCAGCCACCGACTGGCTGTCATAAGCAGGCGCCTGGCGGCCACAAGCTAGCAGCCAGAAGCCAGCAGCTGACAGCTGACAGCTAAGACCCCATCTCGCTCTTCACGCTGCGCGTCATCAGATCGTTGATCGCCTCCGCCGGAGGCTTGTCATGATGAAGAATCTGATCCATCTGCTCGGTGATTGGCATTTCGACGCCCTGAGCCCGGGCTAGCCCGACCGCGGCCTGGGTGGTGAAGACGCCTTCCGCGACCGCCCCATGCATGCCTGCGATGATCTCCGGCAGCTTGCGGCCGTGGCCCAACTCGACGCCCACGCTGCGGTTGCGGGAGAGACCGCCCGTACAGGTGAGGACCAGGTCGCCCAGTCCGGCCAGCCCGGCCATGGTTTCCTGGCGGCCACCGCAGGCGACGGCCAGGCGCGTGATCTCGGCCAGGCCGCGAGTGATGAGAGCGGCAATGGAATTGTGGCCCAGGCCCAGCCCGTCGCACACCCCGGCTGCGATGGCGATAATGTTTTTCAGTGCTCCGCCGAGTTCAACTCCGACCACATCGTCATTCGTATAGAGCCGGAACGCGCGGATCGCTGAATTCTCTCTGCACCGTTTCCGCCAGCTCAGAATCCTTCGAAGCCACCGTGATGGCCGTGGGATCCCCTCGTGCCACTTCCCTGGCGAACGACGGCCCGCTCAGCGCGGCGATCCGCGGCGCAAACCCACAGCTCAGTTCGATGACTTGCGCGGCCACTTCGGTCATCCGCAGGAGCGTCTTTTCCTCCAAACCTTTGGTTGCGCTTACGAAGAGAAGCTCGGGCCTGAGGTGAGGGAACATCTGCTGAAACAAATGACGGCAATGCTGCGAAGGCATGACGCTGACCACGATTTCAGCGCCGTCCAAAGCTTCCTGCAGACTGCCGGTGGGCGAAACCGTCGCCGGTATGGACACGCCGGGAAGAAAGAGTTCATTTTCGCGACGGTTCGAAATCGAATCGCGGACTTCCTTCTCGTGTGCCCAGAGCCGCACCTGGTGACGGCCGCCCCGTCCCAGCACGATGGCCAGACCCGTGCCCCACGCACCCGCGCCGATGACCGCAATCCGGCTCATCCCCGCCTCCATTGAAAGCGAGGTTCAGTCCCGGCCAGAAGGCGGCGGATATTCTGATGGTGCCTGGCGATGATGAGTACTGATGCAGCCGCCATCAGGATGAGCACCTGCGGCGCCTCGCCGTAGTCGTGCAAAAGCCAGGCGAGAACGGGAAAGAGTGCAACCGCCAGCATGGAGCCGAGAGAGACATGACGAAACACCAGTACCACCGCGACAAAAATGGCTACCGCCAGGAGCAGGGCTTTGGGCGCCAGCAGCACGAACGATCCTAACGCCGTGGCCACACCTTTGCCGCCGCGGAATTTCAGCCAGACTGGAAACATATGCCCCATGATCGCGAAAAGCGCCGCCAGGCCGGACAGCAGGCTGTCGCCCGGGAAAAAAAACGCGAGTTAGAGCCACTGCGGCCAATCCTTTGAACGCGTCCAGAACCAGGGTCAGCAGACCCAGGGCAGGCGAAGAACGAGCGACGTTAGTGGCGCCGATATTGCCGCTGCCGCTCAGCCGGACGTCCTGTCCGCGAAAAATGCGCACCAGAATGAAGCCGAAGGGTATCGATCCCAACAGATAGCTGAAAGCGGCGGTGAGAAGAATACTCATCGATTTTCGTAGCGCCGGCGTCTCGCCGGCTGTCGGGCGGGCGTCCCGCCCACCCCTCTGAGAGCAATTCGGAGCACAGGCCTTGCCGCAACTCGAGAGTCATTCGCGGCGGGCGAGGACGCCCGCCGGACAGCCGCCGGGGCGCCGGCGCTACTCCAAGTCAAAGCGTGCAATCTTGGTGTACCGCGCGCCGCCCCGCATCGGCTGGCTCTGGTACAGGAAGAATTCACGGGCGGTCATCGTACCAAAATCGAGGGTCTGCATCGCGGCCAATTTCTCCTGCAAGCGTAGAAACACCGGGTTAGGGCCGTCACCCTTGCGAAGGTGAGGCGAACCGGAGCTGTGACGCGCTCCTCCACGAGCCAAGGTAAGGTGCGGGCTGAACGCGTGTTCTTCCCTGGGAACGTCCACGGCGGCCGTGGCATCATCTACAGACTTTGCCAAAGCGGCCAGCGGCGGTTCGGCAGCAATGCCAATCCAGAAAACACGCGGCGCCTTCGCAGTCGGAAAGAATCCATAACCGCGAAATGAAATCTCGACGCCGCCCGTCCGGATGGCGCTCAGAGCCTGCTTGATCCCGTCCACGGCCTCAGAAGATTTCTCCCCGATGAACTTGAGCGTCACATGCATCGACTCGGGACGCACCCACCGCGCCTCGGGCGCAAACCCGCGCACCGCATCCAGAAACCGTTCCAGACACGCCCGAATGTCATCGTCAATATCGAGCGCAACAAAAACACGCATGGCAGTCGTCAGTCGTCGGTCGTCAGTCTTCAGAAAAACCATGTGGGGACAGCCGCCCCCGGCTGTCCAAGCCGGGCAAAGCCGGCCCTCCTGCTGACGACCGAAGACTGACGACCGACGACTGCTACATCAGTTTTCTTCTGATCATGTCCAGCGCCAGCTGGCTGGCGAACCAGCGGATACGCTTGCGGTCGCCGGGAAAATTTCTTTCCGCTACTTCTGTGCCTTTTTCACTGGCTAAAGCCAGGAAGACAAGGCCCACAGGTTTTTCCGGCGTGCCGCCCGCCGGGCCTGCCACACCCGTGATGCCGATCCCCAGCGTCGAGCCGCAGCGCGTACGTATGCCCTCGGCCAGCGCGGCCGCCACTTCGCGGCTGACCGCGCCGTGCTTTTCAATCAACTCCGCGGGAACGTCGGCGAAAGCTGTCTTCAACTGGTTGGAATACACCACCGCTCCGCCCAGGAAGTAACGTGAGCTGCCGCTGACCGAAGTGATTCGCTCGGCCAGCAATCCGCCGGTGCAGGATTCGGCCACGGCCAGTGTGGCATCGCGCATCTGCATGTAGTAGCCGACGATTTGTTCGAGCGAATCTCCGTTGTCGGAAAAAACATTGTCGTCCAGTTCCTCTTCGATTTCCTCTGCCAGCCGGTCCACCCGCTCCTGCGCCGCCTCGAGCGATGCCGCGCGGGTTTTCAAATGCAGCTGGATCTCGCCCGCGCCCGCCAGGATCGTAGTCTGCACGTCGGTATATCGTTTGTAGATGGGCGCGACCCGCGCATCGCATTGCGACTCCGCCATCATGGCAATTTTCAGCACCCGGGTTGCGATGAATTGCGGCGGGAGCTTGGACCGCAGCCGGTCCATGCACTGCTCGTCGAACAGGGCCTTCAGTTCATGGGGCGGACCGGGCAGCAGAATGATGATCTTTTCTTCGCCCTCATACCTGCCACTGATCCATTGCCCGGGGGCGCTGCCATTGGCGTTAGGCAGGACCACGGCCCCGGCAATCACGTCCGCCTGCTTGAGATTGTTGGAAGACATGTTCTTCCAGCCTCGCGCCGCGAAGCGGCGTTCCAGGGCGGCAACAATTTCGGGATCGCGCCGCATTTCCAGTCCCAGCGCATCGGCCACGGCTTCACGTGTGAGATCGTCTTCGGTTGGACCCAGACCGCCCATGAAGACCACAATTTCAGCGCGCGAAAGCGCGAGGCTGGCCGCTCCCGTGAGATGTTCTCGGCTGTCGCCGACGATGGTCTTGAAAATTACCTCGACGCCCAGCAGATTGAGCTTTTCCGTGAGGTAGAGAGAATTCGTGTCCTGACGGAAGGGCGTCAGAAGCTCCGAGCCAATGGCGATGATCTCGGCATTCACGGCTAAGAGTGTAAACCAGTCGTCAGTCGTCAGTCGTCGGTCATCAGCTAAGACCGGCAGGCTGAAGACTGAAGGCTGAAGACTGAACACTATAAACGGACCAGGGAGAATGCCGAAGCCTGCACGGAAAGCTGAGAGCTGACAGCTGAGAGCTGACAGCTAAAAGCCAGAAGATAGAAGACAGAAGTAAAGAAAAGAAGCCAGAAGCCAGAAGCCAGAAAGCTATCCTTCCGGAACCAGCGGCGCTCCCTGCACTCCCCATGAAAGATGATGCACCGCGCCGGTGGTGGCCAGCACCGCGGAGCGGCCGGGCGCGAAGGCCAGGCCCACCAGCCCCGGGCCGGCTACTTCGAGCGAGGCCTTGGCGTCAGGCGTGATCTTCACGATGCCGCGCTTCCCGGAGAGCGAAGCGGCCACGTATAGATTGCCGTCGATATCGAACGCCAGTCCTTGCGGCCGTCCCAGGCCGCGGTAAAAAGTTGAGACGCTGCCGTGCGAGTCAATCTTGTACACGGAATCGAAACTGGAGGTCGTGGGTCCGGTGACAAACAGGTCTCCGTGGGGACCGAAGGCGAGGTGGTAGGCGGAGACGCTGGGCTCTAGGGTGGCGAAAACGAAAATCTGGCGATCTTTGCCGATCTTGAAAACCGTTCCGCTGCGATCGCCGACATAAAGATTCTGGTTGGGATCGAACGCAATCCCAGTCGCCACGCCCATTCCTTCCGCATAGGTGGACATGGTGCCGTTGGGGGCGACCCGGTACACCGTCCCGTCAAAACGCGAGGAGACATACATCTGGCCGATGCGATCAAAAGCGATCGCGGTTGCATTAGTCATCTCCGCCAGGAAAGGTTTGACGTTGTAGTTGGTATCGATTTTGAAGATGGCCACCGGAACTTTCTGGCCCCGCGATCCCGAGAAGGTGACATAGATATTGCCCTCGGCATCGAGCGCGGGATTGGTCACCGGATGCAGGTTCTCCGCAATCGGTGCGGCGACTTTAATCTGATGCGGGTTACTCGAGAGCTCGTTGGTGGAGACGATGACGGGTCCGGAGGAAGCGCCCGGCGGTACGCGGGCCACCAGAAAATCGTCTGCGCTTATCACGACTGCGCCCTCAACGTCGCCAAAGCGGACCTGCGGCCGGCGCAACTCGTGAGGCCGCAGGCCGCGGCCCACGATGCGCACTTCACCGCCGGGCAAGGCGGCGCTGGGATGCACAGCCTCGATGTGGGGGTGGCCGTTGACGTTCTTCTTGCCCAGCAGGCGGTCGGAGATTCCCATGGAGTCCAGCTTCTTAAGATGCGGCGTCCTGCTATCGCGGCAGCAAGCCGAAATGCAGCGCGATCTGCATCACCGCCAGTCCGTAAAGACCGGCGGCCACGTCATCGACGACAATACCCGTTCCCTCGGGGAGGCGTTCCAGGCTGCGCACCGGCCACGGCTTGACGATATCGAATCCTCGGAAAAGTATAAAGCCGAGCAGCAGAGATTGCCACGCGACCGGCGCTGCAATCAGCGTGATGAGCTGGCCGGCGACTTCGTCGATCACCACAAACTGCGGATCTTTCCGGCTGCTGGCACGGGCTACGCGAGTGGCCGCGGGAATCCCAGCCAGAATCGCCACCAGAGCCAGGAGGATTGCCGCCCAGGGCAGCCAGCCCGGCGCAATCCAGCGTGCCAGAAACCACCAGAGAAGGACGGTCGTGGCGGAACCCCATGTGCCCGGTCCGGGACGCAGATTTCCGATTCCGAAAAAAGTAGCGACCAGCGTGGCCCAGAGCGGCGAGCGCCGGGAGGATGCCCCGGAAGTATCGTCCGTGGTCAAAAAGAATGCTCCGGTTTTTGTAGCGCCGGCGTCCCGCCGGCAGTCGGGTGGGCGTCCCGCCCACCCTCAGTAGTCTTCATCTGATTCTCCGGAAGAATCTTCCAGGCCTTCACCCGTGTCCTGCACCGGCGACGAGATCACATACCCGCCGCTGGCCCACTTGCCCAGGTCAATCAGGCGGCAGCGTTCGCCGCAGAAAGGGAACTCGGCATCCTGGCTGGTTACCGGCTTCTTGCAGATAGGACACTTCAGCTTGAGCTTGCGGGCCATCGGCTTCCTACAAGATCCTGGCGACCAGATCGTAGTCGTGGGCCTCGGTGATCTGGCAGCGATAGAACTCGCCGGTCTTCGGTTCCACTCCGTCGGGAACGTCATTGACGAAAACCTTGCCGTCAATTTCGGGCGCGTGCATGGGGGTTCGGCCTTCGAGCAGCAGATCGCTCTCGTCGGAAACGCCTTCGAGCACGAGGTCGAACTCCTGGCCCACCAGGGCCTTCTTTTTCCGTTTGCTGATTTTGCGCTGGATGCCCATCAGGTGTTTGCGGCGGCGTTCAATCTCGCGCTCGGGCAACTTCTTCTCCTGGGAGAACGCGGCTGCCCCTTCCTGGTCGGAGTAGCCGAAGGCGCCCATCCAGTCGAACTCCGAGTCGCGCACGAACTGACAGAGTTCTTCAAACTCGGTTTCGGTCTCCCCCGGAAACCCCACGATGAATGATGTGCGCAGCGTGACTCCTGGAATGGTGCGCCGCATCTTCTCAATCGAACGCAGGAAGATATCGCCTCCCGCGCCCCGCTTCATGCGCTTCAGCACGCCCGGCGATGCGTGCTGCAAGGGCACATCGATGTAGGAACAAATCTTGTCGTGGGACGCGATGGTCTCCAGCAGCCGCCCCGTGATCTTGTTGGGATAGGCGTAAAGAAAGCGCACCCAGCGCAGGTCTTCGATTCCCGCCAGCTTTTCCAGCAGGAGCGCAAGGCCGTCTTTCAGGCCGAAGTCCTCGCCGTAGCAGGTGGTGTCCTGGCCGATGAGAGTGATTTCGCGCACGCCGGAGCGGGCGAGACGCTCCGCCTCGGCAATCACCGACTCAAAGCGCCGCGAGCGAAACTGCCCGCGCAGCTGAGGGATAATGCAAAACGTGCAGGGATGATCACAGCCCTCGGCAATCTTGATGTAGGCGGTATGGCGTGGCGTCGCCAGCACGCGGGGCGTGGCTTCGTCATAGAGATAATTGGGCAAGTCGGCAATGGCGCCGTCCCAGCTCTCGCGCGAAAAGCGGCCTTGCTCGGCGCGGGCATCGCCTTCGGCGCGCGACTGCAGAATCCTGAAGGGAGAGTCAACCGGCGGGGCAGAAGCGATTCCGGCGGCTGCGAGTATTCCTTCCAGCTCTCCGGTTCCAACCACCGCATCCACTTCCGGGATGTTCTGACGGATATCGTTGCGGAATCGTTCCACCAGGCAGCCCGCGACCACCAGCTTCCGGGCGCGCCCCGTGCTCTTGTGCTTCGCCATCTCGAGGATGGTGTTGACCGATTCCTGCTGGGCACTGGCGATGAACGAGCAGGTGTTGACCACGATCACGTCAGCGTCTTCGGCGCCGGAGACCAGCTGGGCGCCGGCCTGTTGCAGAAGACCCATCATCACTTCGCTGTCCACCAGGTTCTTGGGACAACCCAGGCTTACGAAGCCCACCCGCGTAGGGCCAGAAGGCCGGGGTGCGGCCCCTTGAACCGGCTCCTGAATCGCTACAGATGGGGTTTTCGTGGCCATGCAATCTATTGATTTTAACACTCTTGCTGGATTGTTTCCCGAAGTCGGAGGCGGCATCAAACGAAGCATCCCTTTCCTGAATCAAGTGCTGGTGGCGCATGCTAACCTTTAGCCACAATCTCAACCGGAAACTTCGCGGGGGTGGAATGGCACGCACACTATTTTCAGTTGCGTCTCTGGTGTTGCTGGCGGGCCTGATCCCGGCGGCCAGCGCCCAGGAAAAGAATGAGCTGACCGGACTGATCGGCCGCACCTTCGTCAGCGATCATGCGTCGATAGACACCAGCGCCCCCGGCGCCCTGCTGACCTCGGCCTCTGGATTGAGCGTCGAGGCCAATTATGGACGTCGGCTCATGGATCTGGGCATAGTGGGGCTGACGGCGGAGGTGCCGCTCGTCGTCAACTTCGGCGAAAATGTCCACTACCCCGTGAACCTGGTTCCCAAGGATTACAAATCCTTTATCGTTACGCCCTCGCTACGTGCCAATCTATTTCCAGACAGCGGAATCTCGCCCTGGGTGAGCGCGGGCGGGGGCTTTGGATATTTCAAGACAAATTCCACGCTGGAGTTTGGCGGAACCAATCCGGGCGACACCGGTACCACGAGCGCAATCTTTCAGATCGGCGTAGGACTCGATGTCAAATTGTTCAGCCGCCTCAGCCTGCGCGGAGAAGCGCGGGATTTTTACTCCGGCGTGCCCCCACTGAACGTGGATATCGGAAAAAGCCGCCAGCATAATATCTTCGTCGGCGCCGGAGTCGTTTACCATTTCTGAAGAGGTGTTGGAGCTCCGGTTTTCAGCGAGCTTTGCGGCTTTTCTTTGCGACCTTTGCGGTAAAGTTCTTTTTCAACCGCCAGCGAGACCAAGCTCTTGACCGCAAAGGACGCAAAGAACCTAGCCCCCGTGGGAATAGGTCTTCAGCCGCGGCTGCTTCCTGAAATTTCCTCATACAACTCCGGCAGGCGCATCACATCTTCGACTGAATCATCGAAGCGCGCGCTTTGGTAGTGCCGGGTAAATTCGGCGACCCTCTGGCGGACCTGGGCATCGTCAATCCGGGCCACGAACTCGTCGGGAGTCTGGGTAGGAGATTTGCGCCAGCCTCGCCGGCCCACATTCTCTGTCATGCGTTCGTACCATATGGTGGCGGCCTTCCGGGGCGAGCGCTCCGGCCGCACCGCCAGTCTGAATTTCTCCAGGGCCTGCAGCATCCGGGGCAGCTTGACGGCCAACAGAAGCAGGGCTGCCATCAGCATTCCTCCCAGGCCCCAGCGCAACGGCGACCCGGCGACCGTACTCCCGCCATGGCGGGCCGCCACCAACAAAGCTTCATAGCGGCGATGCCACCAGCGCCGCAGGGCCCGGAGCCAAATGCGGCTGCGGCTGCCTGCGCTGATCGCCAGGGCTTGCTGGTGGACCACGTCGTAGTTGACGATCCACTCTCGCCAGAACGAGGCCATGGCATCGACGTACATTGCAATCCGGCTCCAGTTGGTACTGCTCGCGATCGCTGCCCCCGGAGTGGGGTCGAAAGCCACCCAGCCGTGACCCGGGAAGTAGGCCTCCACCCAGGAATGGGCGTTACTCGCACGGACAATATATTGCGAGTTCAGATCGTTGAACTCGCCGGTGCGGAATCCGTTCACCACTCGCGACGGAATTCCCAGGATCCTGAGCATCACCGCCATCGAGGATGCGAAGTATTCGCAATGTCCCTGCTTGCGCTCGAAAAGGAAATTGGCCAGGGGATCGTGCGGGACCGTGCGCGGCAGTTGCAGGCTATATCCGAAATGGGTGCGCAGGTAAGTCTCTATGGCCGCGGCGCGATCGTAGTTGTTGTCGGTCGAAGCCGTGATTTGCCTGGCGAGATCGGGAATGCGACCGTCCAGCACGGGCAGGCCAAGGTAACTGGAGAGCACATCCGGAGGATAGGCCTGGCCCGCGCCGCGCAGGCTGCCGGCCGAAGGTTGGGCAATGTCTGAAGTCGCCTGGTAGCGGTTGACGGGGTGCTCAGGATCCACATTGAAGACCCCTCCGGCATCGTCGATGGCCACATGTCCGTAGTTTCCTTCCAGACTTTCCGGAGTGCCGGCGAGGAAGAAGACATTCATTCCCACCGGCTCCATGATCACCCGGTAGTGAATCGGACGGGGCGAGCTGCTGCGCCCACCGGCCGGCGGCGGCAACACGAAAAGACCATCCATCCGGGGAGAGAGCGGGCGCGCGTCCCGGTTGTTTGACCAGGTGTGGCCGTCGAAGTGGCTGAGCGCGACTCCGCGCCATTTCAGGTCCAGGCTGCCCCGGTCGTCGCCATCAATCCGAATGTGCATGACCACCGATGCGGACTGCTGGATTTCGCCGATACGCCCCAGGTCCACACGGTCGCTGAAACCGGTGGTAATTTCGCCGCCGGGCGCATACGCCCCCAGATAGCCGGCGGAGGCGCGGGGCAGGAGAAAGAAAATCCCCGCCCCACCCAGCAGAATGCACAGCACCAGGATGGGAGAGGCCACGGCCAGCGAAGCCGCCATCTTGCGATAGGCCATGTCCATGCCGGACTGCCGCCAGCGGACGCCGGCCTTGGCCGAGATATGGCGCATCTCCATCAGGATGAAACTCACCACTGCGGTCAGCATGAAGACGGCGAAGGAGAGCAGGAAAATGCTGTCCACCGTGAGCAGCGCCGCCGAGAGCACCATCAGAAACGCGATGACGGAGAGAAAATAGAAATCGCGATCGCGGCGCGCCGAAAATAGACGCACCACCATCACGAACAGAACCAGATGCACAGTGGCGTCGAGAAATCCTCTGGAAATCAGAAAATAGTCGGCCAGGTAAAACGCCACATAGCCCAGCGTGAGCCAGGCCGTCCAGCTCTCAGGAATCAGCCAGTCCCGACGTGCCAGCAGCAGGTAGCCTCTGACCAGCAGCGCCGCGGTGACCGCCAGCGCGCTCCCGATACTCAATCCCCCGGTCGAGACCAGCGTGCCAAAACCCGTAAACACCAACAGATAGAGGGCGATCTCAAAGTAGCGCTGCAAGGCGTTCGCCGGCAGGTCGGTCGGGGGACGCAGTTGGCTGGCTGAAGCCATGGCCCTATTGTTCGCTATAGCGGCCAGGAAGGGAAGAGTACCGAGGGTAACGTCAGTCGTCGGTCATCAGTCGTCAGTCTTCAGAATAACTGGATTCTGGTGGCGACCGATTCTTATGAGTTCTTTATTTTGGTGGTCAGTCTTGAGTTGTCAGTTCTCAGAAAAACCAGGTTCTGCTGACGACTGAAGACTGACGACCGACGACTGCTGTTAGAATCACAAGCGGTCAGGCACAGGCCCCGCGCGATGCATTCTCGCCAACCCCGCCAGGTCCGGAAGGAAGCAACGGTAACGAGCTCTTGCGTGTGCAGTGGGTGTCCGGTGCCTGGCTTTTTTTCTGGCCTGGTCTCTCACCGGCCGCACCCACTACACCACGAAGTTCAAGAGCTGGTTGGAGAAGTTGGGCAGATTGGGGAAGATGGTGGGTAAATCCGCCGTCGGAACTCCAAACCAGTTGGCCAGCGTTCCCGCGTACTGATCGAGGGAAGTTGTGGGAATCCAGCGTCCTTCATTGCTGGAATCGTCGGGACCTCCCAGCGCCAGGGTGGGGAAGGTACCGTAGAAATCGCCGCCCTTGACCGCCCCGCCCAGGATCAGGTGGTGTCCGCCCCAGGCATGGTCGGTTCCGGACGTGCTGTCCGGAGCGTAGGTCCGGCTGAAATCCGACAGCGTAAAGCTGGTCACCTGCGAGGCCGCACCGATTTCGACCGTGGCCTGATAGAAGGCATTCATGGCCTGGCTCATCTGGATAAAAAGGCTGTTTTGGCCAACCAGTTGATCGCTGTGGGTATCGAAGCCGCCAATCGAAACGAAGAAAATCTGGCGCTGCAGCCCCAGCGCTCCCCGCACCGAGATAATTTGCGCTACCTGTTTGAGCTGGTTGCCCAGGCCGCTGTTGGGGAAGACCGTGGCCATGGCCGGCTTGGCCGCCAGGGCATCCGCCAGCGCCTTGCTGTCCTGCAGGGCATTGGTCGTGGTGCTGCTGGCCGCCTGAATCAATGACACGCCGGTATCGAAGGTCAGCAGGTTCTGCAACGCCGCCATCCGGCTCTGGGACTCAGCCGAACTGCTGAAGCCCGAGAGCAATCGCGTGGGATCGCCGCTGGACTGGATGGCGCGGGCGGACAGGCCCTCGCAGAAAATGTTGCTCCCGGCCAGCGAAATAATAATGGGGAAGTTCGCGCCGTAGATGGATTGAATCCTGTCCGCTGTTCTCCCCGCCCACCCTGTCTGCCCGTTGCCCGCAGTGAGCGTTGCAGTCTGCATCTGCGCCTGCTGGTCCTCGTGCGAGAAGAGGTTTCGCGGCAGATTGGCCCCGCCTTGCTGAAACTGAGCGCGCGTGGTGGGACGAACCAGCGTCCCCACGTTGGACAACACTGCCAGGTGCTTCTGATTGAACAGGGCCTGCATCTCGGTGAACCTGGGGTGGAAGCCAAACGAACCCGCGCTGGGCGGGGCGATGGGCAGCAGACTCGCCTGCGGCAAGGCCAGCACTGAGCGGACCCCCTGGTAGGAGTTGTATCCGGCGCTGCTCATGGGGACAATCATGTTGTTGCTGTCATTGCCGCCGAACAGGAAGACGCAGACCAGGGCCTTGTAGTCCTGGGAGCTCTGGGCCAGCGCGTTCACCAGTCCAAACCGGTTGAAACTGGCGGCGGCGAACCCCGCAGCCGCGGTGCAGCAGCTCCGCTTCAGAAAGTCTCGTCGTGAAAATGCCATGGCTGTTCTCCCCTTTTAGTGTTCGACCTGGAACTGCGATGAGCTTCCCATCAGATAGAAGGCGGCCCTGGCGCGCCGGGTATTGTCGGGAATTCCGGATAGCGTGCTGACCAGGGTGCTGCGCATGCTGTCCGATACCTGGCCATGCAGCATCACGGCTCCGACCGCCGTGACCAGTTGATCGGGATTGGCCGCCAGCGGCACGTATCCCGAGAGGTCCACGGTGGTAGTGCCGCTGACCGATCCGTAAACCAGTGTGTTCACAAAATTGATGCGGAAGATATCGGTGCTGGTGTCGAAAATCTCGAACTCGGGTCCCACCAGCGTGGTGCCGTCGATCTCGTGGTCGGGATGGTAGAAGTTGAAGACCGTCGGCGAAAAGAACGGTTCCTGCTTCATGTCCGAAGCGCGGTCAGAGAGCGAGGCCCCGTCAGAGACGCCATTCATGGCGCGCAGCAGGTTGGTGATGAACAGGACGGGCTCCTTGAGTTTCCCGTCGCTGGGCAGCGCCTGCGCCGGATCGTCGCCGCGGCGCGCCTCGGGGTCGAGCAGTATGGCCGCCACCACGGCTTTCAGGTCGCCGCGCACGCCACTCCCGTTGTCATTGAATACCGCGGCCACTCGGCCGACGTACTCGGGCGTGGGATTGCTCGTCACCAGGCGCTCGATGAGCTGTTTGGAAATGAAGGGGCCCACGTTCGGATGACTGAAAATGTTTTGCAGCGCCGCCGTCAGATCGCTCTGTGTGGTTCCGCCGGCCGGCAGAGTCACTCCGTTCAGCAGGACCTTCGCGCCGGTATCGTGGTGGCTATCGAAGGCCTCCATGGGCCCGCCGTAATACTCAGGATTGCGCCACTTGGCGGTGGCGCCCGGTTTGGTGGGATACGTCCATCCCGTAAAAGTGTGGGCGAAACCTATGATCGTGTTCTGGTCGTAGGTGGGAATGGGATTGCCCGAGCCATCCAGCTGCAGAGTTCCGTCCGGATTCATCTGCTCCAGTCCGATGGAGAAGAGCTGCATGATTTCACGGGCATAGTTCTCGTTGGGAGCCGTCCCGTTGGTCGGCTTGTCGTTGTTCACCATGTCCAGATAGTTGCCCATTACCGGACTCAGGGTGACGTCAGTCAGCAGGGTGGAGAAGTTGCCGAAGGCGTCGTTCTGAAACATGTTCTGCCAGGCCACGAAAGCGCTGGGATTGTTGATCTTGACCGCCGAAGTCACGATGATCTGCGACAGGCCCCACGCCACGCGCTGGCGCAACTGGTCCTGTCCGGTAAGCGCATTGGTGAAAAAGCGCTTTTGCACGACCGACATATCGTCATCGGTTGCGGGAGCGGGGAAGGTAGAAATCGGCGCCGCGAACTGCTCGTTCAGGAAAGGCTGAATGCCCACCGCCTGCACGTGCGACAGCGATGCCGGGTTTACACCCCAGGTGGACTGTTCGAGCAGGCGTGCCGCTGCTGCCGCGCTCACCGTATTGGCCGAACTTCCCACCTGCAAAGCAAACGCGTTGGAGGTCTTCGAGCCCGGATCGGGATTGATCACCTCCACCTGCACCGTACCGGCCTGGGCGCTGGTGGCAGTGCCCGTCGCGGTAACCTCGGTGGCAGATACAAATGTGGTCGGAAGGAATGTGCCTCCGAATGACACCACTGCGCCCGGGGCAAATTTCTGACCGGTGACCACCAGGGTAAAGTCGCCTACGGAAATCGTGGTTGGCAATACGGCGTTCACCACCGGAGATGGATTGGTGATGGTTGCCGTGCCGACAGCGGTGGCGGTCGTATCCGCCAGGCTGGTGGCCTGCACCTGGATGGTGTTGGGAACTGGAAGCGTGGGCGGCGCCTGGTACATTCCGCCCTGGGAAATCGTTCCCACGGTCGCATTGCCGTTGGGTATTCCGTTGACTGCCCACTTCACCGCGGTATTCGCGCCCGCACCGCTCAGGGCGGCCCGGTACTGGAACGTGGATCCTGCGGTGATCTCGGTCGTGGCCGGAATCACCACCACTGCCACCTGGCCGGCGGCCCCCACTTGTACGTTCATGGAGGCGACCGAACTGCTTTTACCCGGGTCAGGATTGTTGACGGTGATCTTGACCATTCCTACCTGGGCCGCAGTGGCAGTTCCCGTCGCGGTCAGCTGGGTCGGACCCACATATGTGGTAGCCAATGTGGTTCCGCCAAACACCACTTTGGTTCCACTTACGAAGTTGGCGCCGCCCACATTCAGGGTGAAATTGCCCACCGGGAGGAAGGTGGGGCTCAAGGTCTGCAGGACAGGTATCGGGTTCTGCAGACTCACCGAACCCGTGGCAAAATGACTTTTGTCGGAATTGCTGACCGCTTTGATGGTGACGGAAGGGGGCGTGGGCAGGTTGGCGGGCGCCCGGTATTTTCCAGTTTGATCGATGCTGCCGACCGTCGAATTTCCCGTCCGCACTCCATTGACATACCACGAGAAGGTCTGGTTCGCGCTGCTGGCGCCTCCACTGAGCTGGGCCGTGAACTGGGTGGTTTCCCCGGAACGCATCGTAACGCTCGAGGGCGTAACCGTCATGCCTTCGGATTTCGCGTCCGAGCCTGCGGCCCCCAGGCCGCCGCCGCAACCCGACCACACCAGAAGGGCAAGCCCAAGCACCATGGCGCCGGCCAACTTTGCACCTGAAGATTTTGATGTTCCGATCATCTCTAGATCCCCTTTCCTGAAGATCCGAGCACTGAGTTGAGCGTTCACGGGCGCGTCGCAGGGCGCGTCGAAAGTTTTTTTGAGTGGCTGGTGAAGAGTAGTGAACCCTTGCCCTTTAGCGAAGGTCACCGTGGTTCCATTGCGGGACTGTGCCGATTCGGCACCGGAGCTGCCTTTCGGAAGCACTACCGATTCGGCTTCGTCGCGGCTCCTCCTTCCGCACGGACATGTACTGGGGTAACGGCGGACCTCGCCGATGGAGCCGCTGGAGTCTTCTGCCCGACTCTCCGCAACCCCCTGCGTCACCTGCAGTTGGACATTGCCGCGTGGCTGGGTCAAAATAGCCGGTTCGTCTTCGAAACGACTTTAGAACCGGGAGAACCGATCGAGTGAGCCAACTGCTGCGTGCCAAGATTACGGCCCTGGGTACTTACGTCCCGCCTCGGCTGCTGACCAATGACGATCTGGAAAAACTGGTAGAGACCTCGAACGACTGGATTGTGGAGCGCACCGGGATCCGTGAGCGCCACATCGCGGAGAAGGGCGTGGCCACCAGCGATCTGGCCACCGAGGCCGCCCGGCGTGCGCTGGCCGAGCGCGGCCTGCAGGCCTCCGAACTGGACGTCATCATCGTGGCCACGGTCACGCCCGATATGTTCTTTCCCTCCACTGCCTGCCTGGTGCAGCACAAGCTGGGAGCAAAGGGGGCCTGGGGATTCGATCTTTCCGCGGCCTGCTCCGCCTTCGTGTATGCCCTGCAGACCGGGGCGCAATTTATCGCCACCGGCGCCCACAAGAAAGTGATGGTGATCGGAGCGGACGTGATGTCCTCGATCATCGACTACACCGACCGCGCCACCTGCGTGATCTTCGGCGACGGTGCCGGCGCCGTGATACTGGAGCCGGCCGAGGATGACTCCGTGGGCCTGATCGATTTCATCCACGAAGTGGATGGTTCGGGAGGCTGTTCACTCTACATGCCGGGTGGTGGCAGTCTTAATCCCTCCACCCAGGAGACGGTGGAGAAGCGGATGCACTATGTTCATCAGGACGGCCAGGCGGTCTTCAAGTTCGCGGTGCGCAAGCAAGCCGAGATTTGCGAAAAAATCCTGACCCGCAACCACCTCAAGGGCGACGATATCGATACCTTCATTCCACACCAGGCCAACCTGCGCATCATCAAGGCCACGGCGGAGCGTCTGGGTATGAAAGCGGAAAGCGTGGTGGTCAACATCGATCGTTACGGCAACACCACCGCCGGCACCATTCCGCTGGCCATGGATACCGCCCGCCAGGAAGGCAGGCTGAAGAAGGGCAACCTGGTCCTGCTGGCGTCGGTAGGCGCCGGTTTCACCGTGGGTGCGACGCTGTTACGCTGGGCCCTCTAGCAAAAATTCTTTCGCTCCGGAAACGCTCAGTCGGCCGACCGCTGATAAATCTTATGGACGAGCTTCTGAAAATCCAGGTCCGCCACATATTCGACAGCGCCAACTTCGTTCGCGATCTGGGCATGCAGTTGACCCGAATCGAAGACGAATATTGCGAGAGCACCCTGGTGCCCACCGAGCGTCACCGCCAGCAGCACGGCCTGATTCATGCCGGCGTGCTGGCCACCATGGCCGACCATACTTCCGGCTGCGCAGCCCGGGGCGCCGTCGGTCTGGAACACGACGTGGTGAGCGTCGAGTTCAAGATAAATTTCCTGCGTCCGGCCGTGGCCGACCGCTTGCGTTGCCGAGGCCGGGTGCTGCGCGCGGGCAAGATGCTGGTCATCTGCGAGGCAGAAGTTTTCGCGGAAAAAGATGCAGAAGAAAAGCTGGTTTCGAAAGCCATGGTCACACTGGCCGTGAAACCGGCTTTTTAGTTTCAACTCAAAGCCGCTGTCATCCTGAGCGAAGCCGACCGATTCGTTCCGAATCGGTCGCTGCAGTCGAAGGACCCCTACCGTTCCAAAGCAGCGTGTTTGCCCACATCGGCCATGATCTGCTTATAGGGGTCCTTCGACTCCGCGATTGCTTCGCGAAGCGAAGCATTCGCTGCGCTCAGGATGACAACTGGTCGGATGGGTCAGCTATCCGTTTTTCTGGCGCTCGAACGCTTTCTGTAAATATCGGCGAGCTTCATCCAGGGCGCCCTGGGTATTGTCGTTGGTCTGCAGAGCCTGGCGGTATTCGTTGGTGGCGCGCTCGCGCTGCCCGGTGACGTCGAAGATCTTGCCCAGCTGGATGTGGCTCCAGACCTCGGTCCAGCGCGGCTCGCCGTCGCCGTTCAGACATTCGCGGTAGGCATTGGCGGCGGCCTGGTAGTTGCGCTGCAGGAAGAACACTTCGGCAATGCGATAGTGGGCCAGCGAGCTGTTCTTGTTGACGTCGAGTGCCTTGTTGAACTCGAGCAGCGCTCCCGCCAGGTCTCCCTGCTGGGTCAGGCCCTGGCCGCGCTGGATGGAAGCTCGGAGCCTGATCTCGGATGAATTCTTCAGCACCCGGTCATCGGGATCGACCACGATCCGCCGGGGCTTGCCGTAAGTTTCAATGTTGAATGCGGAATTCGTGCCCACCACTTCAATGCGCTTGTTCTCGGTCTTCCCGTCAGTATCGATCTTGAGGTCCACGGGCATGCGGAAAAGATCGAGGTCCTGGGAAATCTGCCCCACCACCCGGAAGCCTTTGTTATTCCCCAGGCGGTAGATGGTGTATTTGGTCTTGAATTCCGGCGCGCCGGTGGAGTCGAGCCACTGGGAAAAGAACCAGGTGAGTTGCTGGCCATAGTTCTGCTCGGCCAGCGCGCGAAAATCATCCAGCGACGCCGACTTCCCCGCGAACTTCGCAGCGAAGGTGCGCATGGTCTGGTCATACTTCTGGTCGCCCAGTACCCAGCGCAGCATGTGCAGGATCATGGCGCCCTTGTCGGTGACCAGAGACTGGAATTCGGGCGAGAAGATATCGAGTTTCCCGGAGCTCGAAAGTGGGACGGTGTCGTAAGCCAGCGCCCCCACTGACATATCTTTGACTGTCTCTTCGAGACCGGCCTCGCCAGCTGCCTGTTCGACGTAGCGGGCCTCGGAGTAGCGCGCGAAGCCGTCGCTCAGCCACCAGTCATCGCGGGAAGCGGGGCTGACCGATGCGCCCCACCACTGGTGCGCGATGGTGTTGGCCAGCAGCCGGTAGTTCACCTTGTCGGTCACCGCCCGGCTGGCAATTGCGGCGATTTCCGGCGCCCAGGCCGCGGGCACCGTGTCATCCGGGATCTCAACCACTTTCAGTGTGGTCGAGGGCGCGGGGCCGTAGAGGGTCACGTAGTAAGTGAATTCCTTGACTGCGGTGGTGGCGTACGTGGCTCCCATGGCCTGATGGGCCGGTTTGAAGAAGACGTGAAGATCGAGGCCGGCTTCATCGCTTTTGAATTCCTGAAAAATGCCGGCCACGATGGTGCCGGGGAAACTGGGTTTGTCCCAGGTAAAAGAGAAAGTCTTGGTCGGCAGAGAGCCGGCCGGACGCTTGGCCGCGGGGGCGCTCCCCGGCGTTTCTTTTCCGCTGCCGATCACGATCATGTGCGCCGGCACCGTGATGCTGATGGTGGCGGTGAAGCGGTTGATGCCGTACGCGTTCACCGGGAACCAGCGCCCGGCATAAAGCAGGTAACTGGTGTCATCGCCAATGTAGGCCAGCTTGAGGCCCTGCACCGGACTGTCGTCGGCGGAATCGAGCACGCCTTCGTAGTCAAAGGTAAGCGTGGTCGAAGCGTCCTTGGCCAGCGGAGTTGCGAGCTGCACGCGAACGGTCGAGTCCTGGGTCACGCGCTCGGCGCTCAGCAGCTTCCCGGCCGCATCGACCACCTTGGTGACGCGCAGGGCATTGTGCAGTTCGAAGGTGGCGATGTTCAGGTCTTCGAGCGCGGTAAACTTCACCTTAGCCTGTGCGGTAATTTTGTGGGCATGCGGAATGAGCTCGGCGTCGATCTGGTAATCGTCCACTCGCAGCCGCATGGTCTCGGCTGCCCATGCCGGTAACGACATCAAAAGGAACGACAAAGCAAGGCACAAACACAGGACCCGACGCTGGCGCCAAGGTTGAAAAGAGGTCAAAAGCAGCTCCTAGCACAAGTACGATAATCCGTAAGATGAAGATTGTGGCGCAAAAGATGCTGGCAGGACAAGGTTTAGCGTGATTTTGACACACCAGCCGCTTCCCAGACCGACATCACGGCCTTTGCGGCACGGTCCACGGGGTGGCGCCCCTCCCCGTCCGGGCCGCTGAGCCGGGCTTTCACGCCTTCCAGCCCCGTGATCATTTTCTTTCGCGCGGGACCGTCCGCCAGGATTTCGTTGAGCCTGGTCACAACATTCTCAGCGGTGAAGTCCTGCTGCACCAGCTCGGGCACAACTTCTTCTCCTGCAATCAGGTTCACCATGGCAAAGTGCGGCACCTTCACCCGCGGGCGTCCCAGCGCGTAGGTTAGGGACGAAACCCGGTAAACCATCACGAACGGTGTTCCCATCATTGCCGCCTCGACGGTGGCGGTGCCGCTGGCCACGATCCCGGCGCGCGACTGGGCCAGAGCGGGCAAGGTTTCCGGCACCAGGCGAATTTTCGGGCTGTCCGCGACAAGTGATTGCAGAAAGCTGCGATCGAGCGTAGGAGCGACCGGGAGCAGAAATTCGTATCCCGGACCCAGTTTGGCGGCGGACTCCAGAATCACCGGCAGATTCATGCGCACTTCTTTCACCCGGCTGCCAGGCATAAGCGTGATCCATGGCTTGGCGGCATCGAGCTGGTGCTCTGTGGCATAGGCCGTGCGATCAATCTCAGGACGGGGAAGATCGGCAAGCGGATGACCGACAAAAGAGGCATCGACTCCGCGGTCGCGATAAAACTTTTCTTCAAAAGGAAAAATCACCAGCGCCTTATCGACATATTTCCGCAGCAGGCGCACCCGTCCCTGCCGCCACGCCCAGAATTGCGGACAAACGTAATAGACCACCGGAATGCCGCGTTTGTGCATCTGGCGCGCCACCCGCCAGTTGAACGCGGGGGAATCGATCACGACAGCGAGATCGGGCTTGCGCCAATCGGCTTCCGCGATCAGTTTGTGAAACAGGCTCCAGATCTTAGGCAGATGGCCGAGAATTTCCGAGATGCCGACTACAGAAAGCTCTTTGGCATCGACCACAGTGTCGCATCCCGCAGCCCGCATGCGCTCCCCGCCCACCCCGAAAAACTCCAGCTTCCGACCTGGTGTGGTCTGTGTGGGTGCGGGTGACTCGCCCGCGAGACGCTGCAAGGCTTCGATCAGCAGCGCGCCATACATTTCGCCAGAGGCCTCCCCGGCGGAGATGAGAATTCGCACGGAGGACATTGTAACGGGAAGAGGTGTGCCCACGTCCTGTCGCCTCTGGTAGCGCCGGCGTCTCGCCGGCTGTCCGGCGGGCGTCCCGCCCGCCGCTTGCGTCGAAAGTATTCCGACAAAACAGGAAGCCTCGCACAAACTGAGGCGGCGAGACGCCGCCGCTACAAGGACACGTGGGGACAGCCGCCCTCGGCTGTCCAGTCGACTCGAAGAGTCGACCAGTCTGTGGGGAAGAGATGCCTTACGGGAAAGACGCCGCGCAAGTCCGGCTTGGCTTGCAAAACCCTCCGCCAAGCTTCGCTCGGCCAGACAGCCGAGGGCGGCTGTCTCCACGTGGGTTCAGTCGGCCGTGACCTGGCCGCCGGCCCCGACCGGAATCTCCTGGTCTTTATATTGCAGTTGGTAGAGCTTGTAGTAAATCCCGTGCTGGGCCAGCAGTTGCTGGTGGGTGCCGACCTCGCGCACCTGGCCTTTGTGCATGACGATAATTTTGTCGGCGCGCTGGATGGTCGAAAGCCGGTGCGCGATGACCACCGACGTGCGGCCCTCAACCATGCGGCTGAGCGCATCGCGCACCCGCATCTCGGTCTCGGTGTCCACGCTCGAGGTGGCCTCATCGAGAATCAGGATCTTGGGATCGTGGGCGAGCGCCCGGGCAAATGAGATCAGTTGCTTCTGGCCGGTGGAGAGGGTTGAGCCGCGCTCGCGGACTTCTTCTTTAAATCCTTGCGGGAGCGCTCGGATAAAGTCAGCCAGGTTCACGTCTTCGGCGGCTTTTTCGACGTCCTCGTCCGTAATATTCTTCGTGCCCAGGCGAATGTTGCCTTCTACCGTTCCGGTAAAGAGAAACGGATCCTGCAGCACCACGCCGTAGCGGCGGCGGAGTTCCGCCAGGTCCATTTCTTTTACGTCTACGCCGTCGATCCTGATCGCGCCCTTTTGCACATCGTAGAACCGCATGAGTAGCGAGATGATGGTGGTCTTGCCGGCCCCGGTGTGGCCGACGATAGCGACGGTTTCACCGGGTTCGATGGTGAAAGAAACATCCCGCAAAATCCAGTCAGGCTCGGTCGAAACAATAGCCGAGCTTTGCTCGGCTTGGACGGGTCGGAGACCCGTCCCCACACGGCCATTGCCGCTGCCTTGTGTGGCCGCGGGCGACTCGCCCGCGTCTTTGCCCGAGGCCACGTTGCGGTAAGCAAACCACACATGGTCAAACTCGATCCGCCCCGGCCCGGTCGGAGTTCGGGTAACAGCAGGCGAAGTAATCTCCGCGGGAGTATCCAGAAGCTTGAACACCCGCTCGCTGGCCGCCATCGCCGATTGCAGAATGTTGTATTTTTCGCTGAAATCCTGAATCGGCCGGAAGAAGCGCTGCGCGTACTGGATGAACGCGGTGAGAACTCCGATGCTCACCACGGTGTGGACCACGTGGAAGGAGAGCAGTTGCTGGCGGGAGAAAGCCACCGCAACGCTGCTCACTGTCAGCCTGCGGATGATGTCATTCCCGCCGAACCAGATCACGCAGGCGATGGCCGTCGAAGACAGAATTTCGACCACCGGGTAATAGACCGCGTGCGCCATGATCGCGTCTTTGTAAGCGTCCATGTGGACGGCGTTCACTTCCGAAAACTTGTCGAAAGAACGCTGCTCGCGGTTGAACAGCTGTAACACCACCATGCCGCTGACGTGCTCCTGCATGTAGGCGTTGATGCGCGCAATGGCGGTACGAATGCGCCGGTAGGAATCGCGCACCTTGTCACGAAAAATCTTGGTGGCATATGCGATCAGCGGCAGCACCGCCAGCGTGATGAGTGCCAGCTTCCAGTTCATCCCCAGCATGATGGCGGTAATGCCGGCCAGCACGAACACGTCTTCGAAGATAGAGACCACGCCGGAAGTGAACATTTCGTTCAAGGCATCGACGTCGGAGGTGACGCGCGTCACCAGCCGGCCGACCGGGTTCTTGTCGTAGAAGCCGATGTGCATATGTTGCAGGTGGCGGAAGATCTGCTTGCGCAGATCGAACATCACCATCTGGCCCGCCCATTGCATGAAATAGGTCTGAAGATAGTCGAGCAGGAAACCCAGCGCGATCAAACCCACGTACATGGCCGCGATTTGAGCAATCCCAACATAGGGATTCGCGCTCAGAAAAGAATCGAACGGCGTGGTCCTGGGCACCGGCACCAGGTAGCGGTCAATCTCGATGGCAACCAGGTAGGGTCCGAGGACGTCGGCTACGGCCTTGATAAGAATGGAAACCAGGGAAATGCCGACCGGCCACTTGTACGGTCGCAAATACTGCAGCAGCCGCTTCATCAGCCGGCTGTCATACGCTTTCCCTAATACCTCTTCTTCTTGGGCCATCGGCTATACGCAAGGATACCCTAAGTAGATTCGGCGAGAAGCGGGCAGGATGGAAAAGGTTTGTGCTGTGACGGACCTGCGTAGGCCCGGACGCCCTCGTCCGCGCGGGCGAGCGCAGCTCGCCGTGGTTTCGGGTTCGGGCAGGTAAAGAAACCAGCGGAGCTTCGCTCCGCCGGGCGGGTGAGGGCACCCGCCCCTACGTGGACTGCGGCACCCTACGCGATTTTCTTCAGCACCAGGGCCGAGTTCTTCGATCCGAAACCTACGCAGTTGCAGATGGCGTGCTCGATGCTGGCCTTGCGGCCGATGTCGGGAACATAGTCCAGATCGCACTCCGGATCGGGTGCGTCCAGATTGATGGTGGGCGGAATCTTGCCGTGCTCCATGGCGATCAGCGTGGCCGCCATACTGGCCGAGCCGCAGGCCCCCTGGGCGTGCCCGATCTGTGATTTCAGCCCGGACATCGGGATCTTTCTGGCGTGCTCTCCGAGCGCCAGCTTCAGCGCCCGCGTTTCCACCCGGTCATTCATTTCGGTGGAAGTGCCGTGCAGGTTGACGTACTGGATATCTTGCGGCACGAGGCCGGCCTCTTCCAGCGCCAGCGTAATGGCGCGAGCGGGTTCATCCGGCGACTCGCTCATGCGCACCCGGTGGAAGGCTTCGCAGGTCGAACCATAGCCGGCGATTTCGGCGTAAATGTGCGCGCCGCGCGCGCGCGCGTGATCGTAGTCTTCGAGAATGAACATCCACGAGCCTTCGGCGATCACGAAACCGTCGCGGTCGGCGGAAAACGGGCGCGATGCGCTTTCGGGGGCGTGGTTCCACGACTGGGTGAGCGCGCGCAGCAACGAGTAGCCCTTAATGATCCCCGGCGTAATGGGAGAATCCACACCACCCACCAGAAACGTGGGCAGCACGCCGGCCTGAATATGCTGGTAGGCATAGCCGATGGCGTCGGTCGAAGAAGTGCAGCCGGCGGTCACTACGTGGCTGTAGCCGCGAAATCCGAAGCGCATGCTGATTTCGCTGGGCAGCGTACCCATGGTGCCGCTCGGAATGCAGAAGAGGCTGACCTGCTTGACGTGTCCGCTATGCCAGAGGCGGTATTGCTCTTCGGAAAATTCCTGGGCGCCGCCGCCAGTTCCGAGTATCACGCCAATCTCGCGCTTCTCTTCCATCGTCATGGCGGCGGGATCGAGCCCTGCATCCTTGATCGCTTCCGTGGACGCGGCCACGGCCAGCGGCACCACGCGGGAAACGTGTTTGCGTTCACGCGCGTCCACCCACGCCAGTTCGTCAAATTCAGGGATCTCGCCCGCGATTTGTACCGGCAGGGATGAGGGATCAAAGCGCGAGATGCGTTTGACGCCGGATTTTCCGGCGAGAAGGGCGAGGCAAAAGGCTTCTTTGCCTATGCCATTGGGGCTGACCACGCCCAGTCCTGTGATGACGACCCGAGGAGCCATAAGTTTTTGCAGTGTCATCCTGAGCGAAGATACGGCTTCGCGAAGCGAAAACGTAGCGCAGTCGAAGGATCCCTGTAAACGGCACCAGCCTGTAGTTGCAAAGTACTCATTTCTACGCCGCTAAAATCCTGGGCCCCGGCGACTATCCTGGAGCAGGGGTCCTTCGACTTCGTGGCCACTTTCACAAGTGAAAGCGACCACTCCGCTCAGGATGACAAATCATATATTCAGCGCTGTCCACCTTACGCGAAGTGGGATAATTAGTCACGATGTCTCTGGGCCTCTACATCTCGGTGCCATTCTGCCGCACCAAGTGCACCTACTGCAACTTCGCTTCAGACGTCTTTTCCCGCGCCGTGTTCGAGCGCTACGTGGAACGCGTGGCCGCGGACATCAGTCATGCCGATGAAATCTCCCGGCAGATGGGCGGCGTGTACGAAGGCCCGGTGGATTCCATCTTCCTCGGCGGCGGCACCCCGACCATACTTGATATAGCGCAACTGGAACGGCTGTTTGCCGCGATTTCGCAAACTTTTGCGGTGGCGAGCGGTGCCGAGATCACCGTCGAGTGCGCGCCCGGTACGCTGACTCCCGCGGTGCTCGAGGCCTTTCAGCGCTGCGGAGTAAATCGCGTGAGCCTGGGAGTGCAGTCATTCGTGGACAGGGAAGCCGCGTCGGTGGGACGCCAGCACCAGCGGGCCACCGTGCTCGAAGACATCGCACACCTCTGCGCTTCCGGGATCGAAAACATAAATATTGATCTGATCGCCGGCCTGCCTCACCAGACTGCCGAAAGCTGGGAATTTTCCGTCGCCGAGGCCATCGCCACCGGCGCTCCTCATGTCAGCGTGTACATGCTGGAGGTGGACGAGGATTCCCGCCTGGGTCGAGAGTTGATGGCAGGCGGCACAAAATATCATGCTCACTTCGTTCCCGACGACGAGCTGACCGCGGACTTCTACGAGGCTGCCTGCCAGCTGCTGAATGCGGCGGGAGTGTGCCAGTACGAAATCTCGAACTTCGCTCGCGCCGGAAAAGAATCGCGGCACAACCTCAAATACTGGACGCGCCAGCCTTATCTCGGCTTTGGCGTGGATGCGCACTCCATGCTGTACGGGCTGGGGAAGACTGCTGAAGCGGTGCGGTTTTCCGCGCCCGACTCACTCGAGGAGTACGTGGCCGGTGCACCGCTCAAAAGAATCCCGGTTTCGAAAACAGCCGCGCTCGAGGAAACCTTCTTTTTAGGTCTCCGCTTGAGCCAAGGCGTGGACCTTAAAAAAGTCGCGGCGGATTTTGGTGAGTCGGCTGTCCTCGGATTCAGCGAGACGATTTCCGAATGCGAGGATTTGGGCCTGCTGGAGTGCGAGGACGACGTGGTCCGGCTGACCAGGCGGGGCAGGCTCCTGTCCAACGAGGTATTCGAGCGCTTCCTCCTGTGTGGGTCGGACACTCTTGTCCGACGCCGTTGATGTTGGTTTTGTTTTTGATTTGTAAACCGGCGGGATGGAAGCCGGATTTTCAGCTGAGGAAAATCAAAGTCAAAGGCGTCGGACAGAGCCTGCCCTGAGCGAAGTCGAAGGGAGTGTCCCACCCACACAATCCATCTCCCGCCGGTAACTTTGTGAGCTCAAATTCCTGTGTTCTAATCATAGCGGAGAGAGCACCTTGGATTTCCAGCTCAACGACGAACAGCTGCAACTGAAGAAGAGTGTGCGCGAATTTGCCGAGCGCGAGATCGCGCCGCATGTCATGACGTGGGACGAGGCCGGCGACTTTCCGCTGGCGACGGTCAAGGAACTGGGCAAACTCGGCCTGCTGGGCATCGTGTTTCCTCCCGAGTACGGCGGCGCCGGCATGGGCTATGTGGAGTACGTCACCGCCATCGAAGAGCTCTCGCGCGTGGACGGTTCGGTCGGAATCATTGTCGCGGCCCACACCTCGCTATGCTCGAATCACATTTTTCTCGCCGGCAACGAAGCGCAGAAGAAGAAATACGTCACGCCGCTGGCTTCGGGCGAAGCCATCGGGGCCTGGGGACTGACCGAGCCCTCATCTGGATCAGACGCCGGCAGCGCGCGCATGACCGCGGTGCGCAAAGGCAACAATTGGGTGCTGAACGGCACCAAAACTTTCTGCACCAACGGACACTACGCGGATTTCCTGGTGGTGATTGCGGTGACTGATCGCGCCGCCCACACTCACGGGCTGTCGGCCTTCATCGTGGAGAAGGGAACCAAAGGCTTTCGTCCCGGAAAGAAAGAGAACAAGCTGGGTTTGCGGGCCAGCGACACCGCCGAACTGATTTTTGAAGATTGCGTCGTTCCTGCTGAAAGTCTTTGCGGCAAGGAAGGCGACGGCTTCATCGACGCCATGCGCGTGCTGGATGGTGGCCGCATCTCCATCGCGGCATTGTCGCTGGGCATGGCCGAGGGCGCATATGAAGCAGCGCTGAAATATTCCAAGCAGCGCAAGCAGTTCGGCAAAGCCATCAGCGATTTTCAGGCCATCCAGTGGAAGCTGGCGGATATGGCCACCGAGATCGAAGCCGCGAAGCTGCTGACCTTGCGCGCGGCAGCCATGAAAGATGCGGGCATGAAGACCACTCTGGAATCGTCCATGGCCAAGCTCTACGCCAGCGAAGTGGCCGTCCGCTGCGCTAACGAAGGGGTGCAGATTCACGGCGGCTACGGGTTCATCAAAGACTATCCCGCGGAAAAGTTTTATCGTGACGTGAAGCTGTGCACCATCGGCGAAGGCACCAGCGAGATTCAGCGCCTAGTGATCGCGCGGCAGTTGCTGAAGGATTAGCCTGAAAGAAGAATCACTGCCAAACCAGGTCATCCCGGCCACCCAGCCGGCCATCCTGTTGACCCAGGATGAGCGCACTATCGCGCTCCTGGCCCACATGTTGCAGATCATGCTTTGGTGGATCGCACCTCTGGCGATCTTCTTAATCAAGAGAGACTCCAAGTTTGTTTCGTTCCACGCCCTGCAGGCGCTTCTTCTGCAAGCCGTCTATGTGCTCACCATCATGGCCGGCCTCGTATTGGCTTTCGCAGTTTTCGTTCTAGCCGCTGCCATCGCTCCGGGCGGAAGAGACGCGCTCCCACCCGAGTTCTATTTTTTGATGCCGGTCCTCTGGCTTTCGTGGATGGGAATGGGCGTGATCGTGCTTCTGGCCGGAATCATATACGGCGTCAAGGCTGGACGCGGTGAATGGGCGGAGTATCCGGTCTTGGGACGACTGGCCCTGAAGATCCTCAAGCTCAAGTATTGAGGCTGTCACTCTCCGTTTGCCTGGCAGGTGATGTTAGACTTTGCGCCACTGATGTCACACATCTTTCTCAGCGAGGCCAGGGAGTGCTCCCCATGAATCAGCGCCGATGGAACTGGCATCTGTGGGCGGGGTTTGTGCTTTGCCTCGCCGGCTTTGCCACCTTTCCTTTATTTGCCAGGTTTCCCGTTACCCGTGACGTGCCCTGGGTGAACTTCCTGCTTCTTGGCGCCGGCCTTGCCTTGCTCATGGTCGGCCTGAGGCGTGCATTCGGTCAGCCGCAGCAGTATCGAGGAAAAATCTCGGGCCCAATTCTGGGGACGCTCAGTCTCATGATTGTGGCGGCTTTCTGCTTCATCGTCTTTCACCAGACCCGGCAACTCCCGGCCTCCAGCGGGGCACCACGGATTGGGCAGGAGGCCCCGGAATTTGTACTTCCGGACACCGACAACCATCCCGTCTCGCTTTCCGGCTTGCTCTCGAGCCCGATGTCGCAGACACGTACGTCGCCCCGGGGAGTACTCCTCGTGTTTTATCGGGGATATTGGTGACCCTTCTGCAACTCCGAGTTACGGGGTATCGAAAAGCACCTGACTGAGATTGAACAACTAGGCGTGCGCCCGGTGGCCATCAGCGTGGACGCTCCGGAAGTTTCGCGTGACTTGTGCCGGAAAGCGGGCTACACCTACACCTTCCTCTCCGATCCGAAAGCCGAGGTCATCCGCCGCTATGATCTTCTGCATGCCGGCGCGGGAATCGACGGACAAGACATTGCGCGGCCGGCGGAGTTCCTCCTCGATGCGTCAGGAGTGGTTCGCTGGGTGAACCTGACGGAAGACTATCGCGTGCGGGCGCGCCCGGAGCAGATGATCGAGGCTGCGAAGGCGTTGCCATAGCGGGACTCTGGGCCCGGTTCACAGTTGCCTCCTGCTGCTTTACACTGAACCTCTTGAAAACAGAAATCGAGCAATGGGTTGACCAGCTTCGCGCCGGCGATCCTCGCGCTCTGGCCCGCGCCATCAGCACGGTTGAGAACCGCACACCCGGCTGGTCCGAAGTGCTCAAGGCACTCTTTCCCCACAGCGGACACGCGCGGATACTCGGACTCACCGGTCCGCCGGGGGCGGGCAAGAGCACGCTGGTTGACCAACTGGCCCGCCACTA
This sequence comes from Terriglobia bacterium, assembly GCA_963757835.1. Classification (GTDB taxonomy): domain Bacteria; phylum Acidobacteriota; class Terriglobia; order Terriglobales; family Acidobacteriaceae; genus JAIQFF01. Next base: position 36,707 of record CAVWSP010000005.1, read on the forward strand.
CCGTAAGGAAAACCGCACCGTCGGCATCATCGCGGTCGATCCCACCAGTCCCTACACCGGCGGGGCGATTCTGGGCGACCGCATCCGCATGCAGGAGCATTTCTCCGATCCCGGAATCTATATTCGCAGCATGGCCACGCGCGGCTCGCTGGGCGGGCTGGCGCGCACCACCGCGGATGTGGCAACCGTGCTCGATGCCTCGGGACGCGACCTGGTCATGATCGAGACGGTCGGCGTCGGGCAGGACGAAGTGGACATCGTGCGTCTGGCCGATATCACGATCGTCATTCTGGTGCCGGGCATGGGCGACGATGTGCAGACCATCAAAGCCGGCATCATGGAGATCGCCGATATTTTCGTTATTAACAAGTGCGATCGCGATGGCGCCGAAAGAGTCGAACGGGAGATACGCGCTTTGCAATCGCTGGCAGTGCGCAGTGACAACTGGACGCCGCCTATTGTGAAGACCGTGGCCAGCGAAGGCGCCGGTATCGTTGAGCTGGCGGCGGCGATTGGCGACTACGAGAATTATCTGCAGAAGGAAAATCTGGTGGTAAGGCGTAATGTTGAGAACTGGCAAAATCGTCTGCTGGAGATGTTGCGCGACGCCTTGCTGGAACGGGCCCAGGAACAATTGGGAAATGGAACAGTGGCCCGCTACGCCGCGGAGGTTGCCGAGCACAAACGCGATCCATATTCGCTGGTGGAAGAGATTGTGGCTCGGCTCGGGAAGTGATTTTTTTAATGGAGGACGGGCGTCCCGCCCGTCCCGCACGAGCGGGACGTTCGCGCCCACATTTGAGATGGAGATTTCCTGATGTTCAGCATTGACCATATCGGCGTGGCGGTGAAGTCGCTGGCAGCGGCCAAGGGCATCTACGAGAAGCTGGGGCTGAATCTTTCGCCCGAAGAGAGCGTGGAAGCCGAGCAGGTGCGTGTGGTGATGGTGCCCTTGGGTGAGAGCCGCATGGAACTGCTCGAACCCACTTCAGAGAACTCGGTGATTGCGAACTTTATCGCCAAGCGGGGCGAGGGATTGCATCACGTCTCGCTGCGCGTGCCCGACCTGGCGGCTGCCGTTGAGCGGCTGAAGCAAGATGGTGTACGGCTGGTCTCCGACGAGATCAAGGTAGGTGCGGGCGGGCACAAATATATTTTTGTGCATCCTTCGAGCGCGGGCGGAGTGCTACTGGAACTGGTGGAAGCGGTGCCCTGACTTGGCACGCGTGGCGCGGGCGCCCTCGCCCGCGGCCTTTGACTTTGAGTTCGAAGCTCGCGGGCGAGGGCGCCCGCGCCACATGGGCACGGATTATGCTTCTTCTGGCCGCCGACACTTCGGGCAAACACGGCACCATCGCGCTGGCGCAGTGCGGGCCGGGAGACTCCTGCGCTGTGATCGAAGTGGCGCCGCTTGAGGGCGGGACCTTCTCCGCGCAATTGGTCCCGCAAATCGCCGCTCTCCTGGAGAAGCATGGCTTCAGCAAGAACGATATTGGCGGCTTCGCCGTAGTCGCGGGACCGGGCTCATTCACCGGGGTGCGGGTCGGGCTGGCGGCCATCAAGGCGCTGGCGGAAGTTTTGGCCAAGCCGATCGCGGCCGTGTCATTGCTCGAAGCGGTCGCGGTTTCAGGCGGTTCGCAAGGCCGACTGACAGCCGCACTGGATGCGGGACGCGGCGAAGTTTACGCCGGCGAGTATGAAGTTCACGGCGGCCAATCCCGTCTGCTGCAGGAACGATTGCTGACTCGCCTGGAATTGCTCGAGGCAGCGGTCGGATCAACCATCGTGGTGGCAGATCCAGACCTTGCCGCGGCGGCCCGAACGGCAGGATTGCCGGTGGACGAGATTGCACTTCCGCGCTCTGATGTGATTGCCCGGCTGGGATGGCAAAAAATCCATTCCGGAAAAATAGTCTCGCCGGAAGCGTTGGACGCGAACTATCTCCGCAGTTCCCTGGGGATGTTTTCCAAAAGCGGTTCTTAGTTTGTAGTTTCCAGTTCTCGGTTGAGGAATGAAACTCTCCATCCGTGCTGCCACCCCCGCCGATTTGCCCGCGATGATGGCACTGGAAAAGCACGCCACCACGGCGGCGCACTGGTCTGCGCAGCAGTATGAGGCCCTGTTTCGTGACGCCAGGCCGGAGCGAACGGCTCTGATTGTCGAGGACGATTCCGGGCTACAGGGATTCGTGATTGCCAGAGTAGTGGATCGGGAATGGGAGATCGAGAATATTGCCGTCGCTGGGCCGGCTCGCCGCCGCGGGCTGGGCACGCGTCTGGTGGGACAGTTGCTCGACCTGGCCCGCGGGCGAAGCGCAGTCGGCGTATTTCTGGAAGTCCGGGAATCCAACCACGCCGCGCGGGCGCTCTATGAGAAGTGGGCATTTCTCGAAAGCGGGCGCCGCCACAGGTATTACAAGGATCCTGAGGAAGACGCGATTCTGTATCGCCTGGGCCTGGCTTAGCTTGCGCTGGATGGTATTTTTGCACCGTCGGCGGTGCAGACTTGTTCACTATGAAAAGCCACTCATCTGTGGAAAATGGGATTGAAGCGCTTGGGGTGGTGTGGTAGGTTAAGGCCTTACAAACGCTCAGGAGGGTCTCCTGGATGACTCCAAAGGACCAGCTCCTGGTCAGCAACGATGCATTCCGCAAGCTGGCCCAGGAGCACACGCAGCACGCCGAACGTCTCGAATCACTCACTCAAAAGCGCTACTTAACGGAAGACGAAAAGCTGGAAGAAGTCCGGCTTAAGAAGCTGAAACTGCGGCTCAAGGACCAGATGGAATCGATTGAGCGGCAATTTCGCGTGGTTGTACAACAGGGTCAGGTCGCTTAGTTCGTTTTCTCGAACGGATCGCGGCTGCGGCCGCCTACAGGTTTAATGTGCTCCGAACCCGGCGCTGACAAGCGCCTTTTTTGTTATCACTTGGCTTCTGGAGCGACCGACCAGCCCCGCCTGCACTATAATTTGGGTTCCCCATGGTTCCCGACGGCTACTATTACGCGCTCGCGCTGGCTGTAGCTGCTGCTCTGCTGGGCTGGCTGGCCGGGCCGCTATGGGCATTGCCGGCGTGCCTGCTGGCATTTTTCTTCTTGTGGTTTTTCCGCGATCCGGAGAGAGTCGTCCCGGACTCGGCCGGCGCCGTGGTTTCACCCGCTGACGGCAAGGTGACCGAGGTGTCATCCATTCTGATGAATGGCGTGCCCCGCACCCGGATCAGCATTTTTCTCAGCGTCTTCGATGTCCACGTGAATCGTTCACCCCTGGCGGGCGTGATCCGGGAAGTTCACTATCAGAAGGGAAAATTTCTCAACGCCATGAACCCGGCGTCGGCCGAACACAACGAGCAGAACGCGGTCACGGTTGAAGGGGAAGGCCAGACCGTGATCTTCAAGCAGATCGCGGGACTGCTGGCGCGCCGGATCGTATTCACCAAGAAAGTGGGCGATGTGGTGGGACGGGGTGAGCGCGTGGGCCTGATCAAGTTTGGTTCGCGAGTCGATGTGCTGCTGGCGGCCTCCGCAACTGCGCAAATCAAGGTGGGAGACCGGGTGAAGGGCGGATCCAGCGTGCTGGCCTACCTTGACCGCGCGTCAGGGTCGTTGGCTCCGGTCGAGGCCGAGACTACTCGTCAAGGAGTGCGGTGATGGATCCCGAGGTCCCGCAAATCTCCGCGCCGCGCCGGCGACAACCTCCGCGAAGGTTGAGCAAGGGCATGTACATTCTGCCTTCGCTATTCACCACGGCCAATATTGCCTTCGGCTACTATGCGATTCTGCAGATCACGCATGCCACGGCTGCCGATGCCTGGCACTTCGACAATGCCGCCAAAGCAATAGGTTTCGCGGTGATGTTCGATGGTCTGGATGGCCGCATTGCGCGCATGACCGGAACCAGCAGCGATTTTGGCCGCGAACTGGACTCGCTCGCGGATGTCGTCACCTTCGGCGTCGCTCCCGCCCTGCTCGCCTGGACGTGGGGATTCCGACAGTTGCCCGCGAATTCGGGCGATCTGTACACCAAGCTGATGCAGTTCGGCGCGATTGCCAGTTTCCTGTTTCTCATGGCCGGCGCCAGCCGCCTGGCTCGCTTCAATATTTCCGGCAATCCCCAGCCTTCGAACCCCGGCCGTCCGGGAAAGAAGTACTTTGTCGGGATGCCAATTCCAGCGGGAGCGGGCGTGATCGCCGCAGTCGTACATTTTTCCAGCGGCGATCCCATTGCCTCCTGGTGGACCGCGCTTACCTGGATGCTAATGGTGGTGGCGGTGGGCTATCTGATGGTCAGCACCTGGCGCTTTTACAGCTTTAAGGACATTGATTTCCGTTCCCGGCAGCCCTTTCGTCTGGTGCTCTTGTTTGGATTACTGTTTGCTGCCATCCGCTTCTACTCGCAGTGGGTGTTGTTCCTGATCGCATTGCTTTACGTGTTTTCCGGCGTGTTCTGGCGTTTGAAGTGGATTTTCCGGAGGAAGGGAAGCCCGCCGCCTCCCCCGGCCTACACCGAGGCGCCGCAGACTTCATGAGCTCGAACTTCAAACCCGTACCGGTGTCGCACCCCGAGGCGGCGCGCGCGGCCGGCCTTTACCGCCTGGCCATTGTGGGCGCGGGCACGCTCAAGGGAAAAGAGGTGGCCGAAGTCCTGGGCGACCGCAATTTTCCGTCGCTCGACATCAAGCTGCTGGACGATAACGATTCTCTGGGCCAGCTGGAGTCAGTGGGCGACGAGGTGTCGTTCATACAGAGTGTGCGCTCGGAACAATTTGAAAAAGTCGATTTCACTTTTTTCGCCTCCGACCAGGAGTGCACGCGCCAGAACTGGAAAAAGGCCAGCGCCGCCGGCAGCGCCATCGTCGATCTCTCCTACGCCTTGGAGGACGAACCCGGGGCCGAGGTGAAATCGCCGTGGATCCAGCGTCAGCTGGGCCAGTCGCTCACTCCGGAGCTGCAACCCGGGCCGGCAGTCGTGGCCCATCCCGCCGCGGTGGTGCTGGCGCTTCTGTTGTTACGATTAAAGAAAGCCGGCCCAGTGCAGCGTGTCGTGGCCACGGTCTTCGAGCCCGCGTCGGAGCATGGACAGAAGGGCATGGACGAGCTGCATGAGCAGACAGTGAACCTGCTTTCCTTCCAGCCCCTGCCCAAAAAAGTGTTCGACGCCCAGGTGGCCTTCAATATGGTGGCGCGCTATGGCGAGCAATCTGTCCCGCCCCTGAACACGGTAGCGGAGCGCGTGCGCAAGCACTATCAGCGGATCGCGGGCAAAGACGCGCCCCCGCTCTCGCTCCTGCTGCTGCAGGCGCCCATCTTTCACGGACACGCATTGACCCTGCATGTCGAAATGGAAAAGCCGGTCGAGATCGATAACGTCTCCAAGGCCCTGGCCGGAGAGCATGTGAGCATCACGGGTATGGCGGAAGAATCGCCCAGCAACGTGAACGCCGCCGGACAAGGCGATGTCCTGGTTTCGATCCAGCCCGATAGCAGCCTGGCCAATGGCTTGTGGCTGTGGGCGGCCTCGGACAACCTGCGAATCGCGGCTACCACCGCGGTCGAATGCGCGGAAAACATGGCTGCCACCCGACCCATAGGAAAAATCCAATGAGCCGTGCGGAGCCAGAGCCTGATGTGGTCGCGGGCGACTCGCCCGCGAAAGGCTGGCAAACCTTAGCCCAATTTTCAAGTTTCTTTATCCCGCTGATTTTGATCTTCAGCACGGCCTGCGGATATCACACCGCCGGCCACTCCGTCACGCTTCCCACAAACGTCCAGACCATCGCGATCCCCGCCTTCGTTAACCGCACGCAGACTTACAAGATCGAGCAGAGGCTGACCTCGGCCGTGGTACGCGAAATGGTGACGCGCACCCATTACCACATTCTGAACGAAGCCAGCGATTCCGCCGATGCCACGCTGCGCGGCGTCGTGATCAGCACTTCGACCTCGCCTTTGACCTACGATTCGCAGACCGGGCGGGCCTCGAGCGCGCTGGTGGTGGTGACTGCAAAGGTGACGCTGACCGACCGCCAGGGCAAGGTGCTATACGAAAATCCCGCATATCTGTTTCGCGAGGAGTATCAGGTCTCACGCGAGCTTTCCAGTTTTTTTGAGGAAGACTCGCCCGCCCTGGAGCGACTGTCACGCGAGTTCGCCCGCACCCTGGTGAGCAATGTACTCGAGGGGTTCTAAGTATGGAGGGATTCTAAGTATGGAGAGCTTCTGATGCGGGCCTTCGCCCAAGCCGATCGCTTCGTCTCCGAGGTCGAAGCCCGGAAGCTGCGCCCCGTCTATGTTTTCGTGGGCGACGAAACTTTCTTTCGCAAGCGCTGCCGCGAGGCCCTGCTTAAACATCTGGTGCCGGCCGACCTGCGCGATTTCAGCTTGTTCGACTTCGACTTGTCCGAGACCGACCTGGCCGAGGTCCTCGATCGCGCCCGCACGCCTTCATTGATGGCGCCCTTTCAGGTTTTCTTTATCCGCGGAGTCAAGACCCTGTTCGGACGCGGGTCGAACGAAGAGAAACTGGCCGCCATCGAGGCCTACAGCAAAGATCCCAATCCCGATGCGGTGCTCATTTTTGTGGCCGACCACATCAGCATTCCCGCCGATGCCCGCCGCATGGACATGACCGACAAAGAGCGCTACGAGCGTATCCGGGAGACCCTGGGACAGTATTGCGCCATTGTCGAACTGGCGCGAGTAGAAGAAAGTGAAGCTGTCCGCTGGATCGGCGAATACGGCAACACCCGCGAGGTCAAGATTGATGCCGACGCCGCCCGCGAACTGGTGGACGCTCTCGGTGGCGATATGATGATGGTCTCCAACGAACTGGAGAAGCTGATTCTCTACGTCGGCGAGAAAAAGCGCATCACCCTGGGCGATGTGGAAACCATGGTGCTGGCCGCGAAGCAGCGGTCGCTCTACGAACTGACCGACGCGATTTCTTCCAAAGACCGGGTGCGCGCCCTGCAGATGCTGAATGCCATCCTGAGCACGGGCGACGGCGACGAAGCTGCCATCGGGCATCTCTACATGCTGGCCAAAACCTTTCGCCAGATGCTGGTGATTCTGGAGCGGAATGTGCGTGACCAGCGTATGCTCTGGGCCGCGCTCTGGCAGGGATTTCGCGTCCCTCCCTTCGCCGCCGACGACATCATCCGGCAAGCCCGGCGTTACAAATCGAAGCGCGAACTCACGCGCGCCCTTCGCCTGGTTGCCAAAACTGACCTCGCCTTGCGTTCCAATCCGCCCACCAAGCGCTTCGTGCTGGAAAAACTGATCCTCGATCTTACCGCCGAAACCAAGCCCGAGATTCCGGGATGGTCGCAGGAAGAACTGCCGGTGTAGGAATAGTTCGATGACAATCAGAGACGTATTTCGCTTTCTCTTATTGCTTCCCTGGGTCATATTCCTGATCTATTGGATCATCGGGGCGTTTAACACGCGCCCGACTCGTGAAGAAGAGTCGCTCGCCTCCCGATACCTGGTGGTAGTGGTGGAGGTCGTCGCGTACCTGCTGGTATTCAGCCATGCAACAGAAATCGGATTGTTGGGTCAGCGATTCATTCCGCGCACCCTGATCGGAGCGCTTTTGGGCGTGTTGCTGACCTGGCTTGGACTAGGGTTGGCCATCTGGGCCCGCTATCATCTGGCGGAATACTGGAGCGCGAGAGTGACGATTAAAGAGGACCATCAGCTCATCCGCACCGGTCCTTATGCTCATCTCCGGCACCCCATTTACTCCGGACTGATTTTGGCCACGATTGGCACGGCCCTGGTAATCGGCAAGTGGCGATGCGTAATGGGCCTTCTCCTGGCGGTGATTGGGTATTTCATCAAAGCCCGGAAGGAAGAGGAGATGCTGGCGCAGCAATTCGGCGACGCCTTCCGCGAGCACCAGAAGCACGCCGGCTTCCTGTTGCCGCGCTTTCCGTAAATCCCGTGATTCTGCCCCTGGTAATTTCGAGTTATCTGCAGCGTGTTGGGTATACCGGTCCGCGCCAGCCAATCGCGGAAACCTTGCGCAGCCTGCATCGCGCCCACATGTTTTCGGTGCCATTCGAGAATCTCGATATCTCACTAGGCAGGAAAATTATCTGCGAGGAAGAAAGCTTTCTCCGCAAGATCATCGAGCGGCGGCGCGGCGGATTTTGTTACGAGCTGAACGGTGCCTTCGCGGCCTTGCTGCGCGGGTTGGGATTCGAAGTCACGCTGCTGTCAGGGCGCGTGCCGCGCGAGGACGGAAGTTCCTCGCCGGAGTTCGATCATCTGGCACTGCTCGTTGACCTGGAGGGGCCATGGCTGGCGGATGTCGGCTTTGGAGACCTGTTCACCACTCCCGTACGACTTGAAATCGGACAGGAGCAGGAACAGGATGGGCGCAGGTTTCGAATCGTGGAGCAGGACGGGCGCCTGCAACTTGACCGCACCGAGCCCGACGGTAGATGGAGATGCCAGTATTCGTTCACGCTCGTCCCCCGGAGTCTGGATGAGTTCGCGCCCATGTGTCACTACCATCAAACCTCGCCGGAATCGCCCTTCACCCGCAGAAGGGTTTGCAGCATGGCGACCCCCGATGGACGGATCACGATCTCAGATTACAAGCTGATCACTACCAGAAATGGTGAAAAGCAGGAACGCCCGCTCAACTCAGAGGATGAGCGGCAGAACGCCCTGCAAGAATATTTCGGAGTAGTTTTAGGCTGAAACCAGAAGCTGGAAGCCAGCAGCGCTTTTCTACTTCAGCGCATTCACTCGCGCGTTCAGGCGGGACTTATAGCGCGACGCGGTGTTCTCGTGGATCACGCCCTTCTGGATGGCCTTGTCGAGGGCGGAAACAGTCTGTCTGAAAACCACCTCGGCGCCGGCCTTGTCGCCTTTGGCCAGGGCCTCACGCAGGTCGCGCAAAGCTCCGCGCAGGCGGGAGGTATTAGCGCGGTTGCGCACGGTTCGGGTCTCGGTCTGACGGGCGCGCTTGAGCGCCGAAAAATGATTTGCCATGTCTGCTTGTTACCTTCGTTTCTATGGAGAGGTATTCCGATTGCTCTGGAATAGGCTATTTTACGGGAGTAAGTCGTTGCTGGTCAAACCTTATGACGGATCCCCTCGAACGTCTGAAGATCCTGCTCAGCTCTTCCACTCCAATTGTCGTGATGGAGACGGTGGAAGAGATGCGCGCCGTCCGCCTGGTGCGGGCGGCATGCTCGTCGCTGAGCCTGTCTACCTTCGAGTGGAGCATTGCCAGCGGGCTGGTCCGCTGCGGCAGCGAAGTCGGAGAGCTTGTGCCCGAAACTGGCTTTCCCAACCACGACCCCAACCTGTCGGGGGCCCAGGCGCTCTACAACAGCAAGGAACCCGCGCAGGCGCTCAGCAACCTCGAGGCGATGTCCCTGGAAGCGGCTTTCGTCCTCAAAGACTTCCATCGCCACATGGATGACCCGGTCGTGGTGCGACGGCTGCGCGACGTGGGCCAGAAGTTTTCCGCCAACCGCCGCACCGTCATCATCACTGCGCCTTCCATCACCATCCCGGCGGAACTGGGCAGCCTGGTTGAATTCCTGGAACTCCCTCTGCCGGACAAACCGCGGCTGCGCCAGATCATCGACGAAATGACGGTCAGGGTAGGGAAGACACGCACCCTGAAACGCACTCTGGATGCTGCGGGCCTCGATGCCATGGCCAACAATCTACGCGGCCTGACGGAGGAAGAGGCGGAGCGCGCCGCTTCCCAGGCGATCGTGACGCGGTACGGAATCACGGCAGAAACCGTCACCGATGTGCTGCAGGCGAAAAAGGAACAGCTGCGCCACTCCGGGATGCTGGAGTTCATTGATGTCGCGGAGAATCTGGGCAGCGTAGGCGGCCTGGACAATCTCAAGCGCTGGCTGGCGCAACGCCGTGGCACCTGGGAAGACGCAGCCCGCGATTTTGGCCTGGAGCCGCCACGCGGCGCCATCATTCTTGGAGTGCAGGGCTGCGGCAAGAGCATGTGCGCCCGAGCCATCGCGGGAGAGTGGAAACTCCCGCTGGTGAAGTTCGATACTGCCGCGATCTTCGACAAGTACATCGGCGAAACCGAGAAACGTATCCAGAAAGTGTTTCGCGTGGCCGAAGGGCTGGCGCCCTGCGTGTTTTGGATCGACGAGCTGGAAAAAGTCTTCGCCGGAAGCGGGCCGGATTCAGCGTCCGTCGATGCCGGAGTCTCTTCGCGCATCCTGGCCGCCTTTCTGTCCTGGATGCAGGACCGCAAGGCCCCCGTATTCGTAGCGGCCACGTGCAACAACGTGACCGTGCTGCCTCCGGAACTGATTCGCAAAGGACGCTTTGACGAGCTGTTCTTCGTCGATCTGCCCAATCAGGCCGAGCGCAAACAAATATTCGTCATTCACCTGAAGCGGCGGAAGAGGAACCCTGAGGAATTTGACCTGGACCAGGTGGCGGCTGCAGCTCGAGGATATTCAGGAGCAGAGATCGAGGCCGCAGTGCAGACAGCTCTCTATGCCGCATTTGCCACCAAACAGGCGGTAAGCACGCAAGGCCTGCTCGACGCGCTGAAGGCGACCGTCCCGCTGTCAGTCACCCGGTCCGAGGAAATCGAAGAACTGAGAGCCTGGGCCAGCCAACGCGCGGTGCCGGCATCGCTGGCAGATGCCAAAGCATCAGGAGCCTAGCCGGTGTGTGGATCGAACACTCCTGTCCGACGCCTTTAACTTGATTTTGATCTGTTAACTTATCCTCGCTCGAACCCGGTGACTGGTTTACAACCACAAAACCAACGTCAAAGGCGTCGGACAGGAGTGTCCGACCCACACACCCTGCATCACTTCAGCAAATTCCGCAGCACAGCAACTTCCGCCTCAATTCCCGTGTGCAACGCGGGATCTACGTCAGGAGCAAAGAGCGGAGAATGGTTGGAAGGCAAGTGCGTTCCCGACGCTTTCGCTTCCGCATACTTTGCCGGGTCCGCTCCACCCAGGCTGAAGTAGAACGACGGCACACCCTGGGCGGTGAAATAAGAAAAATCTTCCGAAGCCATTCCCGGGTCTTCAACCACCACGTTGGTTTTGCCCAGCGCCGATTCCAGAACGCCCTGCATGCGTTGTGCCAGGGCCGGATCGTTATAGACGGCGTCCGTGGCTTCGTCGTGCTCGATCTTGGGCTCCTGGGTTGCGCCGGCGGCGTTGGCCTCCGCCCGGGTGATGCGTTCGATGGCGGCCAGCACCTGTTTGCGGACTTCAGGTTTATAGCTGCGTACGGTCAGCCCGAGCTCCGCGTGGTCGGGGATGATGTTGTTCTTGGTGCCGGCCTGAAAGTATCCCACGGTGACGACGGCGACTTCTCCGGGCTTTACTTCCCGCGCCACGATGGTCTGCAAAGTGACCACCACGCGGGCGGCAATCACGATCGGATCAATCGTGCTGTTGGGCATGGAGCCGTGGCCGCCCTTGCCATAGATCGTGATGCGCAGGGAATCGGCATTGGAGAAACGGTATCCGGGTCCGACTCCGACTTGCCCCGCGGGAAGCTCGTTGCCCACGTGTAACGCCACGGCCACGTCGGGCTTGGGAAAGCGGGTCATGAGGCCGTCTTCGATCATGCGTTTGGCGCCGGAGATGGTTTCCTCGGCGGGTTGGCCGATGAGGATCAGAGTGCCGTGCCAGGTGTTTTTGCTGTGCGCCATGATGGCGGCGGTCCCGACCAGCGACGCCATGTGGACGTCATGTCCGCAGGCGTGCATGACCCCGACTTCGCGCCCCGAATCATCCTTGGTGTGAACTTTGCTGGCGTAAGGCAGGCCGGTCTTTTCCTCGACCGGAAGCGCATCCAGTTCGGTGCGCAGCATTACGGTTGGCCCGACGCCATTCTTCAGGATAGCCACGACTCCGGTGCCGCCTACGTGTTCGGTGACGGTGTAGCCGAGATTTCGCAGGTGTGAAGCCAGCTTCTCCGCGGTTTGGGTTTCATGCGAAGAGAGTTCCGGATTCTCATGGAGATCAAGATACAAAGCGTGGGCTTCCGGATAGACGGCTTGTACTTCGGCGTCAGGCGAAGCACTTTGGGCCCAGGCAACGGCGGTCAACATTACCAGTGAAAGAAGATATGTCAGTTTCATCGTGGCCCGCATGATATCCGGAGTGAGGGAGAGGCCGCAATTGGTGTGGGTCGGACACTCTTGTCCGACGCGTTTGACTTTGGGGTCGAAGTTGCCCAGAAACGCCCAGGGCAATCGGGAAAATCCAAGTCAAACTCAAAGTCAAAAGCGTCGGACAAGAGTGTCCGACCCACACCTTCTTCTCCCTCGTTCCCCAACAGTAACAAGGCCCATTTTGTCGCCATTGACTCCTGTCGTCGGGCAGGGGTACCCTTTACCTCAATGGTAGTTGCTTGCACTTCGGGGCGAGCATCCTCGGCTGGTTCCACCTGCAGACATAAGAATAGTTTGTCCGCGCCTGGGGGCGGTGTTTCTGCCCTTCGTGCACAGGCAACCCAGCATCTAAACGCGCCGGAGGAAACGCCAAACACTGAATGAAGAAGAGCATTGAGATCAGCCCCAACATCGAGACCCTGTTCGGCACGCGCGACGAGAATGTGCGCCTGCTGGAAGACGGCCTGAATATCAATATCGACCTGCGATCGAACTCGGTTGAACTGGAAGGATCGGCGCGCGACGTGGCCCGGGCCGAGCAGGTCTTTGCCGATTACGACCATCTCCAGCGCTCGGGATACACCTTCAATAACGGCGACCTGGGCAGCATGCTGCGGGTCCTGCTGGCCGACCCCAAGGTCAGTCTGCGCGGCCTGGCCGAAGCGGGACGCCAGCGCGCGTTCGGACGCCGCACGGTGCAGCCCAAGAGCGTGAATCAGCGGCGCTATCTGGAGGCCATCGAGAACCACGACATGGTATTCGGCATCGGGCCGGCGGGAACGGGCAAAACCTATCTGGCCGTGGCCATGGCGATTTCCGCATTGCTGGCGAAACGGGTGAACCGCATCATTCTGGCGCGTCCCGCGGTGGAAGCGGGTGAACGACTGGGATTTCTTCCCGGCACCCTGCAGGACAAGATCGACCCTTATCTCCGTCCCTTGTACGACGCCCTGTACGATTTGCTGGAGCCGGAAAAGGTCGATCGCTACCTGGAGAAGAACGTGATCGAGATTGCGCCCATTGCCTTCATGCGCGGGCGCACCCTGAACGATTCGTTCGTGATCCTGGACGAGGCGCAGAACACGACTTCGGAGCAGATGAAGATGTTCGTGACCCGCCTGGGCTTCAACTCCAAAGCGGTGATTACCGGCGACGTCACCCAGATCGATCTGCCCAACGCGCGGCGCAGCGGCCTGCTGGAGGCGGCGGAGGTTTTGAAGAATGTGGAAGGCCTGACCTTTGCCTACTTCGACGATACCGACGTGGTGCGCCACCAGTTGGTGCAGCGCATCATTCGCGCCTACGATGAACACAAGGCCAAAGCGGCGGAACAACTGCCGCTGCTGGACTCCAGAACCAACGGCAAAGCCAATGGGACGGAGATGGCTCCCGGACAGAACAACAACGACTCCTCCTCGGAAGTAGAAAGCAGCGAGTAGAGCAGGTAAGATTAGACAGGAGGGCGCCCGGATGAGGCCCTCCTGTTTGCTTTTGGCCGGGAAGAGAAAGCCCTTCACCGCAAAGGACGCAAAGAAACCCGCAAAGGTGCGCAAAGAAGAAGAACTTGGTGATCATTCGCAAACCCGTGGCTGGCTTGAGCGATACTGCTCTGGCGAAGTTTGTGGCGCGGGCCAGTCGCGCGATCAAGCTTGAGGGCGCGGTCAGCGTGCTGGTGACCGGCAGTTCCGAACTGCGTTCGCTGAACCGGCGTTTCCGCGCCAAGGACCAGCCCACGGACGTGCTTTCCTTTCCGCCCGGGCCCTGCTTTGTGAAGGGACTGGCGGGCGATATCGCGATTTCAGCGGACATCGCGAAGGAAAATGCCCGCCGGTTGGGTCATTCCGCGGCCCAGGAGGTCAAGATACTGGCGCTCCACGGGGTGCTTCACCTGGCGGGCTACGACCATGATCGCGACCAGGGCGCGATGGCCGGCAAGGAACGGCAGCTGCGACGGTCGTTGGGACTGCCCTTAGGGTTGATTGAAAGAAGTGCAACGACCGAGATGCTTGCCAAAAAACCACAGGCAAAGGCCGCGGGCGGGGGCGCCCGCGCCACACAGGCACGACGATCTCGATGAATTATGCCATCGCAGCTGCGCTGCTCTTGTTACTTTGCCTGCTGACTCTGGTCTCCTACGCGGACCGGGTGTACACCGAGATCGGGAAATTTCTCTCCCGCGAGTTTCAGGACAACATCGCCACCTTCGAGCAAAGAGTCGAACCCAGGCTGGGTGTAAGCCGGGCGCGCGCCGCGCTTTCCATGGCGGTGCTGACCCAGCTCATTACCGCCGCCATTGCCCTGCTGGTGGGGTTCGCGGTCTTTCGTGAACGCGGCTGGGGCATTTATGAGATTCTTCAGGCCACGCTCAGCCTGGTCCTGATCATCATCCTGTTTAACCGCTTTCTGCCCTTTGTCTTTTTTTCGAGGACGCGCGGCGAATGGCTGGCGCGCTGCACCGTTGTGCTGCGCATATTGATCTACCTGATACTGCCGGTCACCCTGGTGCTGGGCTTCCTGAAATCCGTGACTTCATTGACCAAGGAGCACTCCGACGAAACCCCTGAGACCCAGGCGGAGGCGGTGGACGCGCTGATCGAGGCCGGCCAGGAGGAAGGCATCCTGGATGAAAGCAATCGCGACCTGATCCAGTCGGTGGTGGAGTTCAGCGAGAAAACCGTCCGCGAGGCCATGAAACCGCGGCCGGAAATTGTGGCCGTCCCCATCCATACCACCGTCGAGCAGTTCATCGAACTGCTGCGCACCAGGCCCTTTTCACGGGTGCCGGTTTTCGAAGGCACCATCCATAACATCGTGGGGATTGTCTTCGCCCAGGATGTGCTGCAGGTTCCGGACACCGAGGCCCACATGCGCAGGGTGGACACCATCATGCGGCGCGATGTCTATTTTGTGCCCGAGAGCAAGCTGGTCAGCGATCTGCTGCGGGATATGCAGCAAAACAATATTCGCATGGCCATCGTCGTGGATGAATACGGAGGGGTTGCGGGCCTGGTCACGATCGAGGACCTGGTGGAAGAAATTGTGGGAGAGATCCGCGACGAGCACGAAAAGCTGGAAGTGATTCGCGAGAATGAAACTTCCTACATCGTGCCCGGCAACATGGATGTGGACCGGCTCACGGCGATGTTCGGAATACGCCCCGAAGGCAAAGAGTCGGCCACGGTGGCGGGACTGGTGAGTGAACTGGCCGGCCGCATCCCGCACCGCGGTGAAGTGATCGAGGAAGACGGTCTGCGCTTCGAAGTGCTGGATTCAACCGAGCGGCGGGTTGAGCGGGTAAGGATCTCCGTCGCCAAACCGACGCAGATGAAGCTGATATAGTCAGGTTGCCTTGCAGTGCTGCCGTTCCGGCCGCTGTTCCGGAAGGCATCTTGCCTCCGGCGGCGGGCGGGACGCCGGCGCTACAAAATTCTTATGGCCTTTCACTCCGGATTCGTCTGCATTCTGGGGCGTCCTAACGCCGGCAAATCCACCCTGCTCAATGCCCTGGTGGGCGAAAAGCTGGCCATTATCAGTCCCAAGCCCCAGACCACGCGCAACCGCATTCTGGGGATCATCCACGTGCCTAAACAGAAGGGCAAACTGGGCGGCCAGGTCGTTCTCATCGATACTCCCGGAGTTCACCGGCCCGACACTTCCCTGGGCCGCAAAATGATGGCCGAGGTGCGGGAAGCGATGGCGGGCTGCGAACTGGTCCTGCTCATCGTCGATGTCACGCGCCGCTTCACCCGCGAAGATCACTTCGTGCTCGAGATGGCGAAGAAGTCAGGAACGCCGGTCTTCCTGCTGCTGAACAAGATCGACCTTCTGCGCGGGACCAAGGAAAAACTGCTTCCCATCATGGATGAATATCGCAAGCTCCACGAATTCCGGGAAATCATTCCTCTCTCCGCACGAAAACGCGAAGGCCTGGAAGTGCTGCTGGATAAGGTGCTACGGTTTCTGCCCGAAGGTCCACGCTATTTTCCGGAAGACCAGATCACCGACCAGCCCGTGCGTTTCATGGTGGCGGAAATCATCCGCGAGCAGGTCCTGGTGGAGACTGAAGAAGAGGTCCCCTACGCGGCCACGGTTGTGATCGAGCAATTTGAGGAAGGCGAGAAATTGACTCGCATCGCGGCCATGATCTACTGCGAGCGCAGCGGACAGAAGGGGATCCTGGTAGGCAAAGGCGGCCAGATGCTCAAGAAGATTGGCACCGCGGCCCGCCTGCAGATCGAAAAGATGCTGGGGAAGCGGGTTTTTCTGGAGCTTTTCGTCAAAGTCCGCGAAAACTGGCGGGAATCGCACGAGTTCGTGGAGGAGCTCGATTGGCGTCGCCAGGTGGAGCGTCTGGCAGGTAGCGGGACGCCATGAGCGGACGTTACTTGGCCGAAATGCAGCGATCCCTGTAGAATCCCCCAACGCGGGCGCGCATCCAACAAATAGCTATCCAGCCACTCAAAACGAAAGCAGGGCCATGACCGAGAACCCGGAGACGCACAAGTTCGACGCCGGTAAGTTGAAGTTGAAGATCACGCTGGCCGCCGACCGGAACGCGGTGGACCCGGTGGTTCAAAGTGTCATGGACCTGGTGCGGCAGGTACATTGCGACCCGGAGAAATACGATGCCATCGAACTGGCCCTGACCGAGGCCCTGGCCAACGCGGTCGTGCATGGAGCCAAGGCCGACCCGTCGAAGATTGTCGAATGCGACGTGGTCTGTAACGAAGACGAGAGCATACTGATCGTAGTGCGCGATCCCGGCACCGGCTTCGACCCGGGCGGGATTCCCAATCCTCTCCGCGGCGAAAGCGTTTATTCCGACCATGGCCGCGGAATCTTCCTCATCAATCAGCTCATGGATGAAGTGAAGTTCCTCAAGAACGGCACCGAAATCCACATGATCAAGAAGTAGCTGTCGCGCCGCCGTCCCGCCCGCGCAAAAGGTGAGGGCAAGATGCCCTCACGACAGCCGGCAAGATGCCGGCGCTACAAATTCACTCCTTCACGGCAATTCCCAACGTTTTCATTTTGCGGTACAGGTGGCTTCGTTCCAGGCCGAGCACCTCGGCGGTGCGGCTGATATTGCCGTGATTGTCGTCAAGCTTCTTGAGAATGTAGTCGCGCTCATAGGCCGCGCGGGCCTGATGCAGGGTGGAGAATTCGGCCCCGATGGAGCGCCGGGTGCCATCGCGGTGAACCAGCGGGGGCAGGTGCTTGCGGTCGAAGCGCGTGGTCGTGGGATTCATGATGACGATGCGCTCGATGACGTTGCGCAGTTCGCGCACGTTGCCCGGCCAGGAATAACGCATCAGGGTCTCAATGGCGTCGTCGGTGATCTCGCGCGGCCTGCGGCCGTAGGTAGCGGAAAATTCCTTCAGGAAATGGCGTGCCAGCAGTGGAATGTCCTCCTGGCGTTCCCGCAACGGCGGGACGGAGAAGGGAATGACGTTGAGACGGTAGAACAAGTCTTCGCGAAAATTGCCGCGCGAAATCTCTTCGTCAAGGTCCTTGTTGGTGGAAGCGATGAGGCGCGCGTCCACGGTGACGGGTTCGTCGCTGCCTACGGGCGTAAAGCGCTGCTCGTCGAGCGTGCGCAGGACCTTCGACTGGGTCTTCAGGCTCATGTCGCCGATCTCGTCCAGGAAGAGTGTGCCGCCGTGGGCGCGATGAAACTTTCCTTCCTTATCGGTGGTGGCCGCGGGGAAGGAGCCTTTGCGATGGCCGAATAATTCGCTCTCGATCAGGTCTTCCGGAATCGCGGCGCAGTTCAGTTCGACAAACATCTCGTTCTTGCGCAGGCTTTGCGCATGGATGGCGTGGGCCACCAGTTCTTTTCCCGTGCCCGATTCGCCGTAGATCAGCACCCGGCCGTTGGTCGGTGCCATGAGCAGGATCTGCTGCCGCAGCGCCTTCATAGGGACGCTTTCCCCTTCGATCACGCTGCGCGGAGTGAGCTGTTTCTTGAGCTCACGATTTTCCTGCTTCATGTGCTTGGCATCGACGGCATGCCTGATCAGGTTGAGGGTCTTGTCGATAGAGAGCGGCTTTTCGAGAAAGTCGTAGGCGCCCAGCTTGGTGGCGCGCACCGCGGTTTCGATGGTGCCATGACCGGAGATCATGATGACCTCGGGGGCGTTCTCGAGGTCGCGAATTTTCTGCAGAACTTCGAGGCCGTCCATGCCGGGGAGCCAGACGTCGAGCAGCACG
The DNA here is from genome assembly GCA_963757835.1 of Terriglobia bacterium. Lineage (GTDB taxonomy): Bacteria > Acidobacteriota > Terriglobia > Terriglobales > Acidobacteriaceae > JAIQFF01. The sequence continues at coordinate 55,061 of CAVWSP010000005.1, forward strand.
ACATCGAAGGAGCGCTTGCGCAAAGTCTCCAGACAGGCCTCGCCACTGTCGGCGGCGGAGGCCTTGTAGCCTTCATCTTCGAGCACGCCCTTGAGCGATTGCCGGATACCGGATTCGTCGTCAACGATGAGGATGTTATGCATGCTGGCGAGCGGGCGCGGGTGCAGGTGCGAGGATAGCTTCTCCGGCCAGTGGTAACTCCACCACAAACCGGCTGCCGACGGGCTGGTTTTCCTCGACCCGGATGGAGCCGCGGTGGTCTTCGATGATGCGACTCACGATGGCGAGGCCCAGTCCGGTGCCCCGTTTCTTAGTGGAGAAGTAGGGCAGGAAGAGTCTCTCTTTCAACTCCTGAGTGACGCCGTGGCCAGTGTCAGCGACCGTGATCTCGACGGCGTCGCGGCTGCCCACCAGCGCAGTGGAGATCTGAATTTCCCGCACCAGCGCGCCCTGCATGGCTTCGGCGGCGTTGTCTACCAGGTTGGCCAGGGCGCGCTTGATCGCCTCCGCATCCGCCATCACTTTGGGAAGATCGGGGGCCAGGAAGGTTTGCACATGGATCCCGTCCAATCTTCCGTTGAACATCGCCAGCGTGTTTTCCACGATGGAGTTGACGTTCGCGGGCGCGGGCTGCGCCGTGGGAAAACGGGCCAGGGTGGAGAATTCGTCCACCAGGGTGCGTAGCGTTTCCACTGCTCCGCCGATGGTCTCGGCGCAGCTGTGCAGAACTTCGAACGAAGCCGCATCGGGCGGAGAGCCGCGCTCCAGATGGCGGCGAATTCGTTCCGCCGAAAGCGCGATGGGAGTCAACGGGTTCTTGATCTCGTGTGCCACCCGGCGTGCCACTTCCCGCCAGGCGGCCTGCTTCTGGGCTTTCAGCAGGTCGGACAGATCTTCGAAGACCAGAACATAGCCCAATCCCTGGCCGGCATGTTGCAGCGTTGCCACGGTGACTGCGGCGTTGAAGCGGGAGCGATGCAAGGCTACATCCAGTTGCGTGGTGGTCGTCCCCATGCGGTCAGCGCGCCGCAGCAGATGCTCCAGGTCCGCCAGAATCTCCTGGGGAAATACTTCCCGCAGCGCGGCGCCGATCGCTATTCGGTCGGGTGTCTCGGCTCGCGAAGGGTTGAACATGCGAATCAACGCCTGGTTGACGTGAGTAATGCGGCCGTGGGCGTCGAGCGAAAGTACTCCGGTGGGTATGCTCTCCAGAATGGTTTCGATGTGCTGGCGGCGGTGTTCCAGCGCGATATTCGCGGCGCCCAGATCGTGGCTGGAGGCTTCGATCTGGCGGCGGCTGGTTTCGAGCTCCTCCGCCATGCGGTTAAACGACCGCACCAGGTCGCCGATTTCGTCGGCCGCGCTCACCTCTACGCGGTAATCAAGACGTCCACGTGAAATCTCCTGGGTGGCTTCGGCCAGTGCCACCACCGGGCGGGTCACCAGTTTGGCCAGGTACAGTGCCAGCCATGTGGTCGAGAACAGCACCAGGACAGTGAGCAGGAGCAGCAGCTCCATGTAGGTGCGCCGCAGCAATTTGCGCTGCCGGGCGAGTTCGAAATAACGCTGCTGGCTGGCATCGAGTTGCTTTACCGTCTCCGAGAACTTCTGCGGCAAAGGCATGGCCACGACGATCAGGCCGCGATCTCCCACGACGGCGCCGCTCAGAATGTAGTCGGTATTCTCCCATTTGAAAGGGACAATGGCATCGGAGTTCAGCCGGTCCAGCGGAATTTTTGCTTTCATCAGCGGCCAGGAGGCGGGAGCGTCGATGCTGGCTTCGGCGTTGCCCCCTTCGAGCGCCAGGGCGAAGCCACCCTGCAGGGTGGTCTGGTGCCGCCGGAATTCACTCATCACGCCGGAAAAACTATGACCGGCGAAGGCGCGTTGCGTTTCTGGCGACGCCGCGATGGCCTCGGCCTCGGCGCGAGCGTTCTGCGCCGCGTACTTCTTCACCAGCGAGGCGACGGCCGCCGTGTCCTCACGCACTTCCTCGACGGGGCGTGAAAACCACCGTTCGATCGAATTATTCATCAGCCCGTAGGCGAACCAGAACATCATGATCACCGGCAGGAAGGAAAGCAGCAGCCCTCCCACCACCAGGCGAGTGCGAAACTTTGAACCCAGAACACCCAGGCGCCGCTCCGCAAAAAGCTTCAGAAGGTTGCGGGCGAGAACGAAAGTCAGAGCCACGAACAGCAGAAAAATCAGGATGGTAAGAGCGGCAAAAAACAGGAGTGGAAAGCGCTGCTGAATGTCGGCGTTGAAAACGTCCAGATCGAAAGACGACTGGGAAAGGAGGATTCCAAACGACACGGCGATCCCGATCGCCAGCAAGATGATAACTTTCTTGCGGCTAGTCGTTTCCTTGCTGCGGGTTGGACCGGGAGCAGCCACGTTTACGGATCGGGCCCGGCGGAGCGCGGATTCCTCCCCTGATCTTCGAGCCTGAGTGCCTCATTATAAGCCGGGTGCCCCATTCATTCGCGTTTTTTGCGAATGAGTGGGGTGGCGGCAATCGGAATGTTTCAGGATCACAATCGAGTCACAGGCGAAAGAGCCAAATGAGTGGGCCGCCCGGCCGCTGCCCTTCCTGCATGTCAGGACGCGCTTGCAGTCTGAGTTGGATTCACCACCAGGGCGCTGCCGACAATTTCGATAAGTGAATCGCCGGGAATCCATTCCAGGGCCATGCAGGCGCGGGATGGGGCTTTGCCAGGTGAAAAGTAGGTGCCGTAAATTTTGTTCAAGGCATCGTACTGCGCCTTGTGCGCCTCGAAACGCGCCTTGCCGGTAGGCATGGGAATGGTGTCGGCAAGAGGCAGGCACAGGAAGACGGTGAGGTGGATGATGCTGTCCATGGTGCAGCCGGCACGCTCCACCGACTTCTTGAGCGCATCCATGGTGCGAGTGACGTGCTTTTCGAAGGGATCGGTCACCAGCACGTGGTCGTCTTTGGGATAGCCGTCATTCGAGCCCGTACCCGAGAAGTAAAAAATTCCATCATGGATGTGATTACTGCTGCCGGAACGACGGGCCGTATCTCCGCCCGCGGGTGCGCTGCCGGGCGCGGGCGCAGCCGAAGGAGCTTGCTGAGCGGAGAGTTTCAACGCGCCAGCGACGAGAGACGTCATCGCCGCGATCGTGCCAAAGAAACTGCGTCGAGTGTTGATTTTCATAATTCTCCTTGGGAGTTTTGTGTAGCAAACGCAAGACTGACAGAAAGCATTCTTGAGGGTGCCCCGTCCAAGCTTTGCTTGGGCGGGGATGTTCTGCAGGTGAGCCCACCTTCACAGTTGAAAATATCCGAAGTTGCTCCCGCTTCTGCTTTGTCCGCCGCGACTCGATTTCCGCTTTTTTCCCCATCACCGCGCTGATCGTAGGTTGAAACCCTCCAAAATCCCCGCCCAAGCGGAGCTTGGACGGGGCACCCTCGGGGTCAGATAAGAACCACTACTGGAATGTGTTGCAGGCCGCGATCGATCCATCCTGAAAGCCGCGCTGGAACCACTCCATGCGTTGGGCCGAGCTTCCGTGGGTGAAAGTTTCTGGATTCACCGTGCCCCGGGACATGCGCTGGATGCGATCATCGCCCACTGCGGCGGCGGCCTTCAGGCCTGAGTCCACATCGCCGGGGTCGAGCAGGTTGCGCTCCTGGGTGGAGTGGCCCCAGACACCGGCGAAGCAGTCGGCCTGCAGTTCCAGAGCGACTGACAGCTGGTTGGCCGCGCTCGGATTCCTTTGCTGTGCCGCACGCATTTTGGCCTCGATGCCCAGCAGCTTCTGCACGTGATGTCCAATCTCGTGGGCCAGCACGTAGGCTTCGGCAAATTCTCCGGGGGCGCCGAAGCGTTGCTTCAGTTCATCGTAGAACCCGAGATCGATATAAACCTTTTCATCCTCAGGACAGTAGAAAGGGCCGGTCGCGGACTGCGCCATTCCGCAGGCAGAGTCGTAGGCATCGCGAAACAAAACCAGTTTGGCGTGGCGGTAGGGAACGCCCTGCTGCGGCAGGATCTGGCTCCAGGTGTTCTGGGCGTCATTCAACACAAAAGTCACGAACTGCACCAGCGGCTGTTCCTGCTGGTCGCGGGCGGGATCGGATTGCGCGGCCGTTGTCCCCGTATCCACGGAGCCGGTGCTCACCAGCGAAAGGAAATCACGTTTGAAGACCAGGCTCAGAATAAACAGGATGACGATGCCGCCCAGTCCCAGGTGAATACCTCCGGGACGAAAGCCGCCTCCGCTTTCGGAGCGGCGGTCTTCTACGTCGTCACTGCTGCCACCTGGGGTCCAGCGCATGTTTACTCCCGACTCGATTTTCCGGCGAACCCACCGGGTTCAAAAAAGCCTGTGTGGGTCGGACACTCTTGTCCGACGCTTTTGACTTTGCTCTTGACTTTGACTTTGATGTCCTGAAAATCAAAATCAAAAGCGTCGGACAAGAGTGTCCGACCCACACCGAACTTACGCCGCGGCTGGAATCACCAGTTTCTGTCCGACTTTGATCTTGTCGGGGTCTTCCAGATTATTGGCTTTGGCAATGACGGGATATTTGTTGGCATCGCCATAGAAGTGCTTGCTGATTTTCGACAGGTTGTCGCCCGCTTGCACGGTGTAATCCTGCGCACCCTGGCGGGCCTGTATGTCGTGTTTCAGGTCGGCAAATGTGGGATCGACGGCCTTGATCGCATCCCAGATGCGGTTCTTGCTGGCCTCTGATACCGCCGTTGCCTTCAGGTAAAGCTGGTTGCCGTCCAGGTTCAGGTTCTGCAGTTCTGCGCCTTCCTGCTGAATCTTGCTTAGAACGGGCTGGTATTTTTGCTTGAGTTGCTCAAATAGATCGGACATGTGGTTCTCCTCTCGAAACGATTATTAAAACGAAGCGGATGCGATCAACCTTGGTCGCCTACGTAGGACTCAGACGATATACCCTGCGGCTGTGCATTACAACTGCGCCGCGGACGGCTTTCCCCGCAAAAATCAGGCTTTGGCTCAAAAGGCCGCGGGCGGGGGCGCCCGCGCCACACGGGCAAGAGCGGTTTCGGTATACTAAGAAGGTATGTCAGTGCTTCAAAACATTGCGGCCATAGCTAAAGGTATGAGCATTACCTTCCGGGAGATGTTTGAGCCGACGGTGGTGGAGAATTATCCCGACGGCCCGGGCCCGCTGAAGGGGGCCATGTTTCAGGAGCGTTATCGCGGCATGCACGTGCTGCAGCGCGACGAGAATGGTCTGGAAAAGTGCGTGGCGTGCTTCCTGTGCGCGGCTGCCTGTCCTTCCAATTGCATTTACATTGAAGCGGCGGAAAACACGGCCGAAGCGCGGGTGAGCGGAGCGGAGCGCTACGCCAAGGTCTATAACATTGACTACAATCGATGCATCTTCTGCGGCTACTGCGTGGAAGCCTGCCCCACCGACGCCATTACCCACGGACACGGGTTCGAGATCGCAAGTTTCAACGCCAGCAACCTGGTGTACCGCAAAGAGCAAATGCTGGCCCCCGTGCCGGCGCATATGGGAGCCAACGCAGTATTCAATCGCGATGAAGTGGGAGCTGGCGCGCCTTCGTTGCCTGTGCAGGGGAGCTAAACTTCAATAAATTTTGTCAGAGGATCAGACGCCGGTCCCACAGCGGGCCGGCGTTTGTGCATGGAGTCTCGAAAATCCGACCACGGATTTTCGCTGATTGACACGGATAAGGCAAAGGGATGTCTAACACTTTTGGATTTTTGCTGAGAGCTGAGAGCTGAGAGCTGACGGCTGATAGCTTCACAAAATGTCTGACTTTCTCCAAACCGTGCGGCAACGCGTCGTCATTTACGACGGCGCCATGGGGACTAACATCCAGTTCCGCAACCCCACTGTGGACGATTTCTGGGGCAAGGAAGGCTGCAACGAACTGCTGGTCCTGAGCCGCCCGGACATCATCAAGGACATTCACGCCGACTTCTTCAAGGCCGGCTGCGACGTAGTCGAGACCAACACTTTCGGCGGCGCCCGCGTGGTGCTGGCCGAGTACGACCTGCAGGACAAGGTTGCGGAAATCAACATTGCAGCGGCGAAGATTGCGAAGGAAGTCGCTCAGCAGTTCTCGACCAAGGACAAGCCGCGCTTTGTGGCGGGATCGATTGGGCCGACCACCAAGCTGCCGTCGCTGGGACACATTACCTTTGACAACATGGTGGCGGGCTACACCGAGCAGGCCACTGCCCTGATCCAAGGCGGTGTGGACATTCTGCTGGCCGAGACCTGTCAGGATTTGCTGCAGGCCAAAGCCGTGCTGGTAGGCATCTTTGACGCCATGCAGAATACCGGCAAGCGCCTGCCGGTCACGGTGCAGGTCACGCTCGAAGCCACCGGCACCATGCTGCTCGGCACCGAAATCGGCGCCGCCCTCACCGCTCTCGAACCTTTTGACGTGGACGTTATCGGATTGAACTGCGCCACCGGTCCCAAGGAGATGAACGATGCGGTTCGCTTTCTGGGATTGACTTCGAGCAAGCTGATCTCGATCCTGCCCAACGCGGGGCTGCCGCACAACGAAGGCGGGCGGGCGGTGTACAAGCTCACCCCCGCTGAGCTGGCGCAATATCACAAACGTTTCGTCACCGAATATGGCGTGAGCATTGTCGGCGGATGCTGTGGCACCACGCCGGAGCATCTGAAGGCGGTCGTTGACGCCGTGGCCAACCTTGAGCCGGCCAGGCGCGAGGTCAAGCCGACGGCGGCCGCCTCGAGCGCCTACACGTCCGTCCCGCTGGATCTTGATCCCAAACCGCTCGTGGTCGCCGAAGAGATGAATACGACCACGCGGGTGGAAAACTTCCGCAACCTGGTGCGCGGCAAAAAGTACGACGACATTCTGGCCATGGCCAAGAAGCTGGTGAATGAAGGCTCGCACATGCTCGACTTGTGCTGTGCCATCGTGGGCGAAGACGAAAAAGGCTACATCAGCTCCATCCTGGAAAAGGTCGCCACCCGCGTGCCCGCGCCCATCCTCGTCGATTCGACCGAAGCCGACGTGGTCGAAGAAGCGCTGAAACGCATTCCGGGCAAGGCCATCATCAATTCCATCAACCTGGAAGATGGCGAGAAGCGTACCTCAAAAGTTCTGCCCATGGCCCGGCGCTACGGCGCTGCCGTGATCGCCCTGACCATTGACGAAGACGGCATGGCGCTGACCGCCGATAAAAAAGTCGCCATCGCCAAACGCATCTACAAACTGGCGACGGAAAAATACGGCCTGCGCGGCATCGACCTGATTTTCGACGCCCTCACCTTGCCCATCACTACCGGCCAGGAGGATTACCGATCGGCGGGAATTGAAACTCTGGAAGCGGTGAAGCGCATCAAGCACGAACTGCCCGACGTGAAAACCATTCTCGGGGTCAGTAATATTTCCTTCGGGCTCGACGCCTATCCGCGGCGCGTGCTGAACTCGGTCTTTATGCACGAAGCGGTCAACAACGGCCTCGATATGGCCATTGTTAACTATTCTAAAATATATCCGTTATACAAGATTCCTCAGGAAGAGGTTGATCTCGCCCTCAAGCTGATCTATCGCGATGCCGCCTCCGACGGCGATCCGCTGCAGAAATACATGAACCACTTTGCCGGCAAAAAAGGCAAAGGGCAGACGGAAACCACCGCCCATGTGGAAACGCTGTCGGTCGAGGACAAGCTGAAGTTTGCCATCATCAACGGCGAAAAAGCCGTAGGCGAGGGCGCGCACAAGAAGACCCTGGAAGAAATACTGGAAGAGGCGCTGACCCAATATTCGCCGCTCGACCTGATCAACAACGTGCTGCTCGACGGCATGCGCACGGTTGGCGACCTGTTTGGCGCGCGCAAAATGCAACTGCCGTCGGTACTCGACTCCGCCGGGGTGATGAAGCAGGCCGTCGCCTATCTCGAGCCCAAGATGGAGAAGAAGGCCGGTTCACAAAAGGCCACCATCGTGCTGGCCACGGTGAAGGGCGACGTCCACGACATTGGGAAGAACCTGGTCGATATCATCCTTTCCAACAACGGGTACAAGGTCGTGAATCTGGGGATCAAGCAGACTGGCGATGTCATCATCAAGTCCGCCATGGAGCACAAGGCCGACGCCATCGGACTGAGCGGCCTGCTGGTGAAATCGACACTCGAGATGAAGTACGTGATCCAGGACCTGGAACGCCAGAAGCTGGAGTTTCCGGTCATCTGCGGTGGCGCCGCTTTGACGCGCAAGTACGTGGAAGACGATCTGCGCCGCGAATACTCGAACGCAGTCTTCTATGCAGACGACGCCTTCGCCGGCCTGCACATCATGGAAGATCTGGCCACGGCCAACGGCAAGAAGCAGGCCCGGTTGCAGGAAGGGCGCACCGTCAAGGAGTACGCCAAGGCTGCCGCGGTCGATGAAGAGACCGGCCCGGTGTTCGCGGAGAGAAGTCCGGTGGTGAAAGATGCCCCGAACATCCCCATCCCGCCGTTCTGGGGTCTCAAGGTGCGCAAGGATTTCGACCTGCGGGAACTGTTCCCGTACATCAACGAAACTGCGCTGTTCAAGAACCAGTGGCAGCTGAAAACTGCATCGCAGGAGGATTATCTCCGCCTGGTGGAAGAGAAATTCCGTCCCATCAAGAAGAAGCTGGAAGAAGAAGTGATTGCCAGCGGCATACTCGAACCGAAAGTCGTGTACGGATATTTTCCCGCGCAGAGCGAAGGCAATGACACCATCGTGTACGACCCAGGTTCAATCCCAGGCCATGTGGGGACGGGTCTCCGACCCGTCCAGGCCGAGCAAGGCTCGGCTGGGGAGATCGCGGCACAGCCTCGCGAACTCCTGCGCTTTACCTTCCCGCGCCAGCGCGAAGGCCGCAAACTTTCCATCTCCGACTTCTTCGCTCCGAGGTCGTCCGGAACAATGGACGTCATCGGATTGTCCCTGGTCACGATGGGCGCCCGGGCATCGGTAGAAACGCAAAAGCTGTTCGAAGCCGGAGAGTACACCAAGTATCTCTACCTGCACGGCCTCAGCGTCGAAACCGCGGAAGCGCTGGCCGAATACCTGCACAAAAAGATGCGCGAAGAGCTGGGTATAGCCGGTGAAGACTCACCGCACATCCGTGACCTGTTTCACCAGAAGTATCGCGGCTCGCGATATTCCTTTGGCTACCCGGCGTGTCCGAATCTGGAAGACCAGACCAAATTGTTTGCCCTGCTCCATCCCGAGGAAAACATCGGAGTCCGCCTGACCAGCGGATTCCTGCTGGATCCCGAGCAATCCACGTCAGCCATTGTGGTCCACCATCCCGGAGCGAAATATTTCGTGGTGTAGGCGCACTTCTCCGCCGCGCGGAAAATACTTCTTAGCGCTCCCAGGGATTGAAGAAAGCGATTCGTGTAACTTCGAGATGTTTGGTGTCCCTAGTGACGAGCGTAAGGTCGAAGTGCATAGCAGTGGCCGCGAGCAACCCGTCGATAACGGGCAACGGAGATCTCCGGGCAGCCGCGCTACCCGCGAGACGTCCCCAGCGGTCGGCGACGGCTTGATCGATAGGGAGGATGCGGTTCGAGAACCGGAGCGCCAAATCCCGGTCCAGCCAGGCTTCGAGGGCCGCGCGGCGCTTGGCATCGGACAGGGAAGTGATTCCCTTGCGAATCTCGCCGAGAGTAAGCACGCTCAGGTGAAGCAGGCTCTCGTCCGTGGCCTCGATCCATTGCGTAACTCCCACGTCCGGTCTGGCTTTGACCAGCTCGGAGATCACGTTGGTGCCGAGCAGGAAACCGCTCATAGGGTAATCTTCCGGCCATAGTCTGCTTTGCGGCTCAAGTTCAACCCAGCGCCGGCCAGAGGCGACGCCGCAAAGAATTCGACCAGGCTTCGCGGCTGCCGGGTCCGTCCGGTAAGGCGCTCGAATTCCTCTGAGGGAACGACCACGACCGCTTCTTTGCCCTGCCGGGTCACGTATTGCGGACCTTCGGCGCGGGCGCGGCGAAACAGTTCGCTGAATCGGGCCTTGGCGGTTTGAAGCTGCCAGGGAGCTTTTTTAGTTTCGATTCTTGTTTTGCTCATAACTAGTCTGACTAGTCATATTGTATTTGCTCCGCTTGCTGCGCGCAAGAGGTCTCTGAAGTCCCTCCGCCACCGCCGCCGATTACGACCTTCCGACAATTGCCCCCGACCGGCTTCTCCGAAACGCTATAATCCGAATCCAATCATGGCTCTGACTCCGGGCACCAGACTCGGGCCCTACGAGGTCGTCGCCCCGCTTGGCGCCGGCGGTATGGGCGAGGTGTATCGTGCCCGTGATCCGCGCCTGGGGCGCGAAGTTGCGATCAAGGTGCTGCCTCCTTCCTTCTGTAGCGACCTCGACCGCCTGCGCCGCTTCGAGCAGGAAGCGCGGGCGGCCAGTGCGCTCAACCATCCCAGTATTCTTGTGGTTTATGACATCGGCACCCATGAAGGCGCGCCGTATCTGGTGACCGAACTTCTGGAGGGTGCCACTCTCCGCGACCGTCTGGCGGGCGGTCCCTTGTCAGCCCGCAAGGCGGTGGACTTCGCGGTTCAGATTGCACATGGCCTGGCGGCGGCGCACGATAAGGGAATTGTTCATCGCGACCTCAAGCCGGAAAACATTTTCATCTGCCGCGATGGACGCCCCAAGATTCTGGACTTCGGCCTGGCCAAGTTGTGTGTACCGGAGCCGGGCGATGCCACCGCCACACTGGACGTTGACCATCAGACTGCAATCGGCACCACCCTGGGTACGGCCGGCTACATGTCGCCGGAACAGGTGCGCGGAGAAAGTTCAGATCCGCGCTCTGACATCTTCAGCTTTGGCGCAGTCCTTTATGAGAGTCTTTCCGGGCAGCGAGCTTTTGAAGGACGCACCGCGGCCGATCGATCCAGCGCCATTCTGAAAGAAGACCCGCCTGACCTGCAGGCCACCAGAAAAAACATTCCCGCCGCGCTCGACCGCATCGTGCGCCACTGCCTGGAAAAGAGTCCCGAACAGCGCTTTCAGTCTGCCCGCGATCTGGCCTTCCATCTGGAATCCACGTCATCGATTTCGGAGACCGGGGCCACGCCAGCGCTGGCTCTCGCGAAGAAGGGAAGCGCGCGACCCCTGCGCTGGATGGTCGCGTCTCTTGTGTTCGGTCTGGCCATGGCGCTGGCTGCCGCCGGTGCGTGGTGGTTCCGGGGACGGGAGCAGTCAGGTCCCCGAACCATCAAGTTTCTCCGTCTCACAGACTTTGCCGGCATGGAAGAGAGCCCGGCATTCTCTCCCGACGGAAAATCGGTGGCTTTCGTCAGCGACTCGACTGGCCCGCGGCAAATATGGGTGCGCTTGCTGGCCGGTGGTCCTCCGCTGCAGATTACGAACAGCCAAGGCTCGCATCTGGTACCCAGGTGGTCGCAGGACTCGTCCTCCATCATTTATTTCACGCCGCCGCCCGAAGGAACCGCGCAAGGTACTTTGTGGGAAGTTTCGGCGCTGGGCGGCACGCCCCGCCAGCTGGTTTCCAGCATGAGTGGCGCCGACCTGAGCCATGACGGCAAGCGGATGGCCTTTTTTCGCCTTAACGGAACGCAAATAGAATTGGTCGTAACCGATCGTGACGGCTCCAATCCGCGGGTATTGATCCACGCCATCACCAGCTACAGCTATCGTCAACCCCGCTGGTCACCCGACGACAGCACGATTGCTTACCTGCACAACGAAGAAACCTGGGCTGACGATATCTACCTCGTTCCTTCCGCAGGTGGTGCTTCCCGCGCCCTTACTCGGGAGAGTACGTTGATGAGCGGGCTCACCTGGTCGCCCGACGGCTCCCATCTCATCTATAGCAGCGCGCGGGGCAACACACTGCTCTATCTTCCGACCCTGCACTTGTGGGAAGTTTCGAAATCAGGAGGGGAACCCCGTCAGCTTACCTTTGGCGAATCCGGCGATGAAAGTCCTGATATGGATCGCGAAGGCCGCCTCCTGGTCAGCCACAAGCATATGGAGTTCGACATTTGGAAGTTTCCGGTTGACGGCAACCCGGTTGACAACGTGAGTCGAGGAGTGCGTATCACCAACCAGACCGGACAGGTACAAACTCCCACCCTGGATCCGACCGATCATGAAATGGCCTACCTGTCTGACAGTGGTGGGCACGGCAATATCTGGGTGCAGACTCTGGGGGGCGGCCAGAGGCGCCAGATCACGTTCGAAAGAGATCCGGCCATGGTGATTGGAGTTCCCATCTGGTCACCGGATGGGAGGTTTATTACCTTCGCAACCGGTCGAGCCTCGCGAGATGCTTTCCGGGTGGGCTATTTCGTGCTCCATCCCGACGGGAGCGATCTTCACCTCTTGATCCCCAACGCGACGTGGACGAGTTGGTCCGGCGACAGCAAGTGGCTGTACTATTCCGAGTTTGCCTCGGCGCAGAGTTCCGGAAGCTCCCGGCTTATGAAGATTCCTGTGGATGGCGGGACGCCGTTGCTGGTGCGCTCAGACCACGCTCGCGGTCCCGCGCCGGCGCCCGACGGCTCCGCCCTGTACTATATGGTCTCCCTGCAGAATCTGAACGGTTCGCTGGACTACGAACTGCGCGTGGCCCGTCCCGAGAGTGGTCCCTCGAGTCTGCTGGCGCGCATCTCGGGCCAGCGTGTGCCCCTCTGGCAGGGCCTGCATCCCGTGGTTTCCAAAGACGGAAAGTGGCTGGTCATGCCTCTGGCCGATACCCTGGGAACCAATATTTATGTCGCGTCCACGACGGACGGCAAATTAAGACAGGTCACCGACTTTGGTCAGAAGCGCACTTTCATTGTGCGCCGCATCTCCTGGTCCTCGGACGGCAAATTCGTCTTCGCCGCCGTCGGCGAAGGCGATGCTGACATCGTGCAGATGGACGGACTTCTGCAATAAGACGGTTGCTGTGAATTCCATGTGGGTCGGACACTCTTGTCCGACGCTTTTGACTTCGATGGCTACCTGAATGACGAATGTATGAATCGAAATCAAGGCAGGTCGAGATCAAGGGCAAGATTCAGGAATGAAAATACAGCACCATCAACTCTTCATCCACGTATTCGCTGCCGATTTTCAAAGCGCGCCTTTCGCAACCGTAAACCTCAAAGCCCAATGACTCATACAGGGCCTTGGCTCCGGCATTCTCACGGCTGACCGCGAGCGCAACCTGTTCGATGCCAGGCAAGAGCTGCGCCACTCCGATCAGCTCTGCCAGCAAGGCCCGGCCGACCCCCTTCCCGCGGCACTCTTCCGAGACGTACACTCCCCAGATTCCGCCACGGTGGCGGACCTTTTCCCCGCGCTGGCGGAAGAATCCAGCCATCCCGATGAGTTGCCGATCGATGAAGGCGCCAAGAACAAAACTATCGTCGCTTGGGACCAGGCGATTCTTGATCGTCTCCAACGCCGTGGCATGATGCTCGGCCGCCGATTCCGTGAAGGCCAGCGGTTCTCGCTCCAGCGCTTCGTGGCGAAGCTGCCGGTAGGACTCAGCATCGAACTCGGTGAGGCGGCGAATTTCCATGGGCAAGCCGTCACGATTATAGTGGCGAGCTTCCTGTAGCAAACCAAATCATCTGACCTGCATCTCAACCGCCATGATTCGCAAACTCAAATCCGGGAAATATCGACTTTACTCACGAAAAAAGAATCCGAAGACAGGCCGGCGGCGGAATCTGGGTACCTTCTCCACTCGCGCGGCTGCCACACAGCACGAGCGCGAAGTTCAGTACTTCAAAAAGGAGTGAGCCTGATCAACCGGACGCTCACGCGGAAATAAACCGCAAACAGCGATTTCTGCCCGCCCCCTCTTACGACTTATTCCTTATTCTTTCGTCTTCTTTCGATTCTGATGTACTATTCCCGGTATTGCGAGCTGGTTGCTGAACTTCAGCCTTGCCGGAGAGCCAATGAATCGACGCAGCTTCTTGAAATCCGCCGCCGCAACCGGTCTTACGGTCGGTCTGTTGAAGGCCGGGGCCAACGCCTCCATCCCTGAACACAACTGGGACAAATACGATTGGGGAGCAGGGCCCGTGGTGCCCGACCGGCTTTATCAGGGGCCGTTCCCGCAGTACGGTCCTTGCGCGGTTGTCCCGGACAGCGATGTCTCGATGATTACTTCGCCCTCCCGCGAAATCGTCGCCAACTACGGCATGGGTCTCGTCGCTTATCTTTCCGACGATACGGGACCGCTCCATGTCCCCGGTCAGACCCAGGAACAAACTCTGGAGGACCTGGTCAAACTGCCCTTCGTGCAGAAGGTGTACCTCCGCCCCAACTGGCGCGAGGTCCAGAAGCAGCCCGGCCGCCTTGACTTCGCGGAGTGGTGGAAGGTTGCCTTCGATCTGGCCCGCCGCTATGACAAGCCCATCGGCTTCCGGGTCCAGCTCGAGAATCCCGACGTTCCCGAGCCGGGGATGCCGGACTTTCTTCTCGACAAGGTTCCCTACATAAAGCTCAAAGGTGAATGGAAGGGCAATCCCGCGGAAATGCGCTACAAGAAAGATAATCGCGTGCCCCGCTACGATCACCCGGCATACCAGGCCGCGTTTCGCGAATTGAACGAGTTGCTGGCCGCCGAACTCAACGGTCATCCCCAAGTCGAGTTCATGGACACAATGATGTACGGCTTTTGGGGCGAAGGCCACACCTGGCCCTATGAGGGTAATCCCTTCCCCAGCCAACTCGTCGCGGAGCAGACTTGGATGTCCATGTTCGAGACCCAACTTAAATACTGGACCAAAGTTCCGCTGGCAACGAACACGCAGCCCGACTTCAGCAACGTGGGCAACGCCGACCTGCTGGATCGCACCATGCGCACTGGCAACTGGCTGCGTACCGACACCATCTTCATTGAGAACACTCAGATCGAGGCCTTGAGTTACCGTCCGCCCTGGGCTGCCGCCATCTGCGAGGTCGGTTTCACCACTGGCGACCCCAAGCAACTTCAGATCGACGAAGACGGAGTCACCTACAACGAGCAGATCATTTCCCACGCCGCCGATGTCGGCGTTAACTATCTATCGGTTTGGAGTTGGCACAACCAGTCGGCCCGCAGCATTACCAGCTACTACGAGAAATTTCCCGGGCCGATCGACGACATGGCCCGCAAGATCGGCTATCGCATCCGTCCATCGTTTATCTGGGCCTTCAGGCGCGACGGAGCCGACGGTCTGGTGATCGGACTCGCCAACGATGGCATCACGCCCGTTCCTGGAGTGCTTCGCCTCACCGTATTCAGTGAGGACAGCAAGGTCAACGTATCAGGCTGCGTCGACCCCGGGTATCCGAAGCCGATTGGCGTCCATCAAGCCATGCTGATTCTGCCGGCTGGCGTCCAATGGGAAGGGCTGCGGCTGAAAGCCGAACTGGAAGTGAAGGGTGTGCGTCATCCCGTTCGCTGGGCGTGCCGCCAGAAGGTCAATGAAGATGGCTCATTGACGCTGCGCCACAACTACAACCCCGAGCACCCATTGGTATAAATGCCTGTTCTCGGCCCAGGATTTCGTCCTCAGGATACGTCTCCAACTGAGAACCGAGAACGAAAGACTACGAACTGGTTTTTATTACGCATGGCTCGGCGAAACAGTGCTTAAGAGTCAGCAGGAGCTTTCCGGGGAATGATCAGCATGAAGTTTTCAACCGTCTTTCTATTACTGGCTTGCGTCTCCGCTGCGTCTGGCCAGCCAAACTCCTCCTTCTACGTGGCGACAACTGGGAATGATTCGAATCCCGGTACCCAAGCCGCACCTTGGCGCACAATTCAACATGCCGCAGACACCGCACGTGCGGGCAGTACCGTGAATGTGCGGGGTGGAATCTACGAAGAGCTGGTAAGTATCAACGCGTCCGGCAACGCGTCGGATGGATTCATCACTTTGAGAAGCTATCCCGGCGAGACGGCGGTCCTGGACGCAACGCATTTCACGCCTTCCGGAAGACAGGCGGTGCTCACGATTCACAATCAGAGTTACGTAAGAATCGAGGGCTTTGAAATCCGTAACTTTCGCACCGCCGTTCACCGGCTCAGTCCGCTGGGTATAAGCGTCATGGGATCGGGCTCCCATCTAGAGTTGCTGAAGAACAACGTCCATCATATTGAGCAGACTTTTGACGGCCGCGACGCTCCCGGACACGGCGACAACGGATTTGGCATTGCCGTTTACGGTACCGACGCCAAGACACCTATCACTGATTTGATCATTGACGGCAACGAGGTTCATCACCTCAAAACCGGTTCAAGCGAGTCGCTGGTGGTGAACGGGAACGTTACAAACTTCCGCATCACGCACAACGTTGTCCACGACAACAACAACATTGGGATCGATGTCATCGGCTTCGAGCGAACCGCGCCCGATCCCGCCGTCGACCAGGCACGCGACGGGGTGGTAAGCGGCAATCTGGTCTACAACATCCACTCGCGCGGCAATCCGGCCTATCAGAACGAAGAAAACTCCGACGGCATTTACGTGGACGGCGGCACCAGAATCCTGATCGAACAGAACGTCATCCACGATGATGACTTTGGAATTGAACTGGCCAGTGAACACAAGGACCGCGCCACCAGCTACATCACTGCACGAAACAATCTCATCTATCACTGCCACACCGCAGGCGTTTCCATCGGCGGCTATGCGCCTGAGCGGGGACACACCGACCACAGCACCGTGGTCAACAATACCCTCTACGACAACGACACGTCGGGGACCGGTTCCGGCGAGTTCCAGATGCAATGGAACATGGCAGACAACATTTTTGCCAACAACATCGTCTTCGCCGGGCCGCGCTGCCTCATCTCGGTGAACAAATCGCGGATCGACAAAAACCAGCCGCCTGTCGCTATCGATCACAACCTTTATTACTGCGGCCCCGGAGCCCAGGCGAGCACCTGGATAGGCGCTTCCGCCACCGTGACTGGATTCGACAAATATGTCGAGACCACGGGGAATGACCGTCATTCCCATTTCCTCGATCCCCATTTTATTGACGCTGCCGCGCACAATTTTCATCTGCAACCAGATTCTCCCGCGCTCGATGCCGGCACGACTGACGGAGTTCCGGTGGGAGAGTTGGACCTTGATGGCGCACCGCGAGTCCCATCGGGGAAAGTGGACATCGGCTGCTACCAAAGACAATAGGAGAGATCCATGTTGAGCTCGGACGTGAACCGCCGCGAATTCCTGAAGATCACTGCCGGAGCCAGCGCCGCACTGGCAATGCCAACCTTTGGACATGCCGAAGTCCCTTCCGACAAAATGATCGGCATCCAGGTCGGGGCCATTTCTTTTGTCGATGAAGGCACCGAGAAAGTCCTCGACATCCTTCAGGAACGTGCCGGCGTGAATACGCTGTTTCTGGCGGTGTTCACCTACGGTCGTGGCATCGCTGGAAGACAGATTCCAGGCCAGCCCCTGCCCGATCACGGCAAGCAGGAGTACGATCTCAATTTTCATGGCGGGAACTTCGCCACCCCTCACCCTCAGTACTACAAGAACACGGTGATCAAGGACACTCGCGCCCCCGACCACGGCAACCTCGATATCCTGGCCGAGGTGCTCCCGGCGGCGAAAAAGCGCGGCCTGAAGGTCATCTGCTGGCTCGAGGACGTCTTTCGCACCGACTTGCCCAACATCCAGAAAGTCCAGGAGCGCGACCTCTACGGACGGAATGCCGAGACCCTATGCGTCAATAATCCCGACTACCGGAATTTCTTTACCGGACTGGTCGAGGATTACACCCGCTCCTATGAAATCGACGGAATCATGTGGGGATCCGAGCGTCAGGGCGCGCTTTCGGACAGTCTCGGCGCCACCCATGACACGCCGCCGATCGATCCCGGCAACGTGACCTGCTTCTGCCAGTTCTGCCAGGCTAAAGCCAAAGACCGCGGCATCAATGTGGAGCGTGCGCGGCAGGGCTTTCTCGAGCTGGAGAAATTTGTTCGCTCGGCCCGCGGCGGCAAGCGGCCCGTCGATGGCTACTACGTTCAATTCTGGCGGATATTGTTGCGCTATCCCGAACTGGCCGCCTGGGAAATGCTCTTCACCGACGGTCTGCGCGAAACCTACGCCGCTATCTACAAAACGGTAAAGACGGCGAAGCCGAATGTGCCGGTGGGCTGGCACATCTGGCACAACAATTCCTTCAATCCCATGTATCGCGCGGAACAGGACCTGCATGAGCTCTCGAATTATTCAGATTTCATAAAACTCGTGATGTACAACAACTGCGGCGGCGAGCGCATGGCGCTATACGTGGACAACATCGGCTCCACCCTTTATGGCGATCTCTCGAAACAGGGTTTGCTCGATTTGAATTATGCGCTGATGGGATTCAAGGAAGGCAGCTACGCTCAGATTCCTCACACTGGCCTGTCGCCCGACTACGTGCACCGCGAGACAAAACGCGCCCTCGAGGGCGTTGCCGGCACGAAGACTTTGATCTGGCCAGGCATTGATATCGATATTCCGACCGAGCCCAATAACAGCAAGTGCACGCCGCAAAGCGTAAAGCAAGCAGTCCTCGCCGCCTTCCGCGCCGGAGCGCCCGGCGTGCTTCTGTCCCGAAAATATTCCGAGATGCGGCTCGCCAACCTCAGCGGCGCCGGCGAAGCGGTTCGCGAATTGAAATCATAGCCAGCGCCGAAAAAGGGTTGAACGGTTTTTGGCGAACAACGGCCCAAGCTGGTGAGAACGCCTTTACAAGGCTTGCCTGTCATCCGGGAGGAATCGATTGCTTTCCCGAAGCCGACTTCCCGTTCGCAATCGGCACGCTCTTTTCAACACCCGACCCCTGGCCAAACTGACACATGACCTGACATTCGGAGCGCGCCGCCGGCCGAAGCGGTTTACGGCTGGGGAAGATCCAACAGCACTACATCCGAGCGATTCTGCACTCGTTCGAGGACAACTTCACGACCGTCTGCGGAGATGTCGAAGTCGCGAATGTCGAACTCGGGAGCGAGATTGGTTAGCTGACGCTCTGCGCCGGTGTCGAGATCGATGAGCCACAGATTCTTGTGTTGAATCTCTCCTCGCAGGAGCACGAGCTCCCGTCCTCCAGGCAAAACGACCAGGTGCCGAGCGCCGCGAGTGAGAGTCAGCGCGGGCAGGGGGTGCGCTGCCGCTTCGGCGGTGACGGCTTTAACCGAAAATGTGGTGCCGATGTCGGGTCCCGAATACACGACGAAGCGGCCGTCGGGCGCCCACGCGGGATCGACCGAGTATTCCTGGACAAGAGAAACGGGAGACCCGCCGTCGATCGGCACGCGAAACAGGTGTGGGATGCCGTGATCGTTGGCGGCCGAGGTGATCGATCGGCCGTCGGGCGCCCAGGCTGGAGCGCCCTCGAGGTCGAGAGAATCGGCCACAATCCGTGCGTTCGTGCCGTCCGACTGCATCACGTACAAAAGCGCTTTTCCCTGTTGCCGGACCGAGAATGCGACGTACTGTCCATCGGGGGAGATTGCCGGGCCGCCAAAAACTCGCACACCTTTGCCGCGCCACAACTCTGTGCTGGTTCCGTTGGCGAGCCTCCAGATGCTCTCGTCCGTGCCGGCCGCAGAAACATACAGAAGATAATCAGGACCGAGTCGCGGCGAGAACCCGGTGCTGGTGGTCAGCGGGATCCGGTTAGTCTCGGATAGCTGGGCAGGTGAGTCACTGATTCGCAAGCGCCAGAGTGTTCTATTCGGAGTTGCGCGCGTTACAACCAGGCGGCGACCATCGGCGCTGGCTGCCAGCGACGTGTACCGGTCGAGGCCAGAGGTCAGCCGGTGAGGAATGCGGCGCTCAACGTCCACACTATAAAGCGACGGCCCCGAACCATCGGGATCACTGCCAAGGTACATCAGGGTGCGCCGATCCAATAAGACCGGATATGTCACTTGCCCAACATGCGAGGTGATCCGTTCGGGGGATCCGCCGGCTGGAGCGATGCGCCAGATATCCAATTTATCGGGCAGGGAACCCTGGACGAAATAGATAAATGCCGCGTCGGACGCCCACAACGGAAAGTGACTGTGAAGCCCGGCAGGCGCAGTGAAGATGGCCCGACTCTGCGATCGCACGCCGCCCTTTGATACGAATAGCGGGTCTCCGGGGCCGGGGGTGTGGTAGACGAGCCGGGAGCCGTCGTGCGTCCAGTCGAACTCGGCCACGCCTTCAAGGTACGGCCTCGGCTCGCCGCCCAGTACGGGCACTCCCCAGATGCCGATGTTGCCGCCGCTTGAGCCGCCTGGTTTGCGAACCCAAAATGTGACAAGAGATCCGTCAGGGGAGAAGCCCAGGGTGCGGATCGATGGATTAGCGAGTTCCTGAACACTCCCGTGGGTCAGGTTATGGAGTTCGCCTGAACCGATCTGCGTAATCCAGACGTCCATCTGGCCGTCGCGGTCTGACAGAAACGCCACGAAGCGGCCGTCGCGAGACACGGCGGCTGCCTGCTCCAATTCATCGGAGTCTGTGACTGTCTGAAATTGCGCGTTAGCTATGGGGTTTCGCCAGAAGTACTCCGTCCTCTGAAGCCAGAGGCTGGCCCCAATCGCGAGCGCAACTCCCACCGCTGCCAGCGGCAAGACCAAGGTCCATCTGGTATGAAAGGTCGATTTCGCCGATGGGTCGTTGTTCCCATTCTCCTGCACTGCTCGAAGATTTCGGCTGCGCATCCACGCATCCAGATCCGCCCGAGACGCGTAGACCGAGCCCATCCTGTCATGCACGTGCCGGTGGACAGGCATTGCCTCCCGCTTTTCCCAGCGCTGGACCGTTGTCACGTCGCGTTTGAGGTAGGCCGCGATCTCCTTCCACGAATCCAGCCGGTCTTCAAGCGGTCTCTCGGATGGCGGTACCCCAACGGATGGTTTGCCCATCGTGCGCTCCCTGGCTGGTCGGCAGTCGTAATGAACCCGGGCCCCAAATTGTACCTCTGCCCCGCAAAGGCGCGGCAAAAGACTGCATTCGACGGCAAGTCGCGGAACTGCTGCACTTACGGCGCCTTACCGCTTGAAATCACCCGCCTTGGCGCCCGATGGTGTACCTGCGTCTCAACCAGATTGCAAATTGGAGGTCTTTTTATGAAAAGCAAAACCCTGACTGCGGCAGCACGCATGCTCTCTCTTCTTTTGCTGGTTTCAGGCACCTGCGCTTTGGCCCAGGAGCGCAGGCCAGTGCATTTCAGCGGCCTGATCAACGATTATTCACCCCTGAGTGCGACGGTCAAAGGCAGCCCATGGGAAATGCATGGCCAATGGTCAATGGACCTCCACCCAGGATGGAGAAGCGCCGACTTCTCAGCCGATATGACCATGTCCGGCTATGGGAAGACTGAGTCAGGTGCTGTCGATCCGACGCAGCCCCTGGTGAACCCTCACACGCACCACATCAGGCTGACCAACGCCAGTATCACCTGGGACATGACCGGCTGCCCCACATACCTCACCCCCGTCCCCACCATGGGTTTTCAGTTGAACGGCACGGTCAGCCTGATAACCGGGAACGGAAGCAATGCCCCCTTTGAGACGAATCCGCCTTCATCGACGCTGCAGGTCTGCATTACCGGAGGGGACGACGTCCCGTACTCGGTCCCGGATTCGAACATTACGCTGGTGTTCGCGGGCCCTGCGACTACACATTTCGGGCCGCAGGCCATCCATGGCGTCGTGCGTAAGCCGTCAGCCGACCTGATCCGAAAAGATCGATGAGTCCGCCGAAGAACGACCAGTCGGGTGATTGCGGCGCCACTCAGAATGCAGGCTGCCGCAAACATTGCGATTACACTCATTGAAGAGCCATTGGATGAGCACCCTGACTCGACCCACGCGATGCAATCACACTCGGTCCCGCTGGGTGACTGTCGTTTTGACCGGTTCTCAGCCAGTCCGTGTTCGATTACGGGTCCTGCCGGCACTCCACACTTGTGGGTAACGGTGACCCCAATGAGTCACCACCGATGAACCCTGGATCGCCGGGCGCAACTGTGGTTTCGGCGAGATACACGCCGATGCGTCCGGCTTCATTGTGGGCACATCGTTACCTTTGAATTTGAACTTGACAGGCTAAAAATCTCGCTGGTTTGGCTGTTGCGAATGTGCCCTGGATCAGAGACTTGATAAGCACCGTCCGTGGAGTCAGTGTAGGTATCACCGACTTGCAACTGCGGATTTCAAAGGATAATGGCGGAGAGGGAGGGATTTGAACCCCCGATACCCGTTAAGGTATGTCCGCTTTCGAGGCGGATCGTTTCAACCACTCACGCACCTCTCCGGAAAGCAGTCTTCAGTTGTCGGCCTTCAGTCGTCAGGAAATTCGTCGGTCTTCGACGACTGACGACCGACGACCGACGACTGTTCCCCCCGCCGCTGGCGGAAGAAACTTTGCAACAACTCGGCACAACGCCCCGCCAGAACGCCGCTTCGGACTTCCATGCGGTGGTTCAGGCTGGGATGATTCAGGACCTGCATCACCGACTGTACGGCGCCTGCCTTGGGGTCATCGGCCCCGTAAACCAGGCGTTTCAGCCGGGCATGAACCAATGCGCCGGCACACATGGCGCACGGTTCAATTGTAGCAAACACTTCGCAGCCCTCCAGACGGTGGTTGCCGAGGGCGGTACCGGCTTCGCGCAGGGCAATAATCTCGGCGTGTGCGGTGGGATCGCGATCAGCCAGGTTGCGATTGCCGCCGCGTCCCACGATCTTGCCCTCGCAGACGACGACTGCGCCCACCGGAACTTCTCCAGCCTCGAACGCTCGCTGCGCCGAGCGCAGAGCTTCCTCCATAAACAGTTCGTCGCTGGCCGCTTCGTTGGTTCGGGGAGGATTTTCCGCGTGGTTCAACGGCTTACTCCGCCGGATGCCGCTTCAGCACGGTTGCGAGCAGAGGAAGGTCCGGGCGCACCGGCTGGTTCACGAAGATATATTTTCCGGCGCTCTCCGCCAGCAGGTAACTGGAATCCGGCGGCAGGCGGGACAGAGCGTCCTTGCGAAATTCCTCGGGCACAAAAATGAACACGCGCTCCGGACCCTTCCAGAAAGCAGGGAACTGCTTGTCGTCCAGAAACGTCGGCGGAACGTCGGGATAGTTGGAACCGATTTCCAGATTGGTGCCAAAGCGTCCGTTGTAAATCCACACGTGGCGGTGGGTGTAGAAGGGAATGCTGGAACCCGAATTGAAATCACCGTACTGCACGATCTGGTCCTGGGGACGCAGGTAGGGAAGGATGGCGTCGGCCAGCGCCCGCGATGACATGCGGGGCTCGAACCGCTTGAAAGCCCAGTTGGCGGCAAAGAAGAATAGCGCCATGGCGAATGCCAGAGTCAGCGTGGCGGCGAAGTTCTTCGAGTGGCGCCGCAACAGCCATGCTCTTCCGAAACCGATAATAAAGATCAGGATGGCGAAGACTGCCGGACCGCGCAGCGCCGCGAAAGTTTGCGGCGTCAGGTCGAAGATATGCGCCATCGACAGCCGGTAAGTATCGAGCGGGTGATACTGGATGAGGTGCGAGATCCCGCCCTTGGACGAAACGTCGAGCGAACTCAACACCAGGTAGCCCAGGCACACCGAGGCCAGAACTCCAATGACCGCCAACCCCGCTTGCAGGCGCGGCAACCAGCGGTCGCGCGCCTCTTCGGCGTCGTTCAGCCCAATTCCCAGCAGGACGGCAATCGCCGGCCATGCGCCGAAACTGTAGTACTCCATGCGCGATCCCGAGGTCAGGGAAAAGAAAAAGAGAATCAGCCCGGCCCAGATGAAAATCAGCAGGCGTGCCTCCTGGACGTGTTCCATCTTCGCTCCCCAGGTCTTCGGCCTCGGAAATTCGCGCAGGGCATAGCCGATGAAGAAGCTCCAGGGAAAGAACCACACCAGGTGCAGCGCCCACCACAACAGAAGCGGCACGGCTTCATAGTCGGGCGGGTAGCGGGTGCCGAGGGCGCGTTTGAAATGCTCGTTGATGAAGTAAGACCACAGAAATCCGGGCGAGCGTTCTTCCGCCAGCCAGTGCCAGGGCACGGCGATGACCAGAAAAATCAAAGTGCTGGAGAAAATCCGCAGCTCGCGCCAGCGTCCCCAGCTGCGCGTGAACAGGATAAAGAAAAACACCACGCCGAGAGGGAATAGCACGCCAATCAGCCCCAGCGTAAGAGCCGCCAGGGCCATGACGACAGAAGCGCCCCAATAAGCGACACGAGTGTCCAGGCTGCCCTGCCAGCCGCGCAGAAAAAGGTAGAAAAGCGCGGTCAACTGCAGCGCAAAGATGGCCTCCGGGACCATCACGCGGGTAAACAGCCACGGACCCACGCTGGTGCATATGATCAGCCCGGAGTAAAACGCCGCCGTCTCGCCGAAAAAGCGGCGGGCAAAAAAATAGACCATCAGGACCAGGCCCGCCACGGAAAGAACCAGCGGCAGACGGGTCTGGAAGGCACCCTGTCCGAAGAGTTTGTAGCTGATCGCCACCATCCAATAATGCAGGGGCGCTTTTTCGAGATAGCGAATGCCGTCCTGATACATCACCACCCAGTCGCCGCGCTGCAGCATCTCGCGGGAGACCAGCGCGTGCGAGGCGTCGGCATCATCGAGCAGCGCCGGCTGGGCGGCGGTGGCGACATAGATTCCGAGAGACAACACGAGCAGGGTGAGGATGGAGAATCGGCGATTCATTGATTCATCAGAGGACGACTGCTTTGCACCTTTCTACACGCGGGCCGGAAGATGAGGGTCACAACGCCCGGAACGAAGGGCTAATCATAGCATCTGTAACGGTGCCCCACTCATTTCGCAAAGTACGCGAAATGAATGGGGCACCGTTACAATTCCCCGTAAATCGGGCCTCTGCTGGGGTTTGCTCGGCCTGGACGGGCGAGGGCGCCCGTCCCTACGCGGGCGGTGGTGCCTTTGAGCGCGACTTGGCTCTTCCACCCTGTCTCTCCAAAAGACGGAGAGACGACGGTGGGGCACTCCGTCTCTTACCGGTAGCCGCCGGAGGCCAGCAGAGTTTCGCCCGTCAGCCATCCTGAGTTCTCGGACGCCAGGAAGACCGCGATGGGCGCGATGTCATCGGGCTGGCCGAAGCGCCCGAGCGGCGTCGCCGCGATCATTTCTTTCTGGAAGTCGGTGCCGATGATGCCCATGGTGTGGACGCCCTCGGTCTCGACTCCGCCCGGGTTGATGGAATTGACCCGGATCTTTCTGGGACCCAGCTCTTTCGACAGTACGGCTGTGACCGCGTCCACCGCGCCTTTCGTGGCCGAGTAAACCGACGAAGTGGGCGGCGTGAGCCGGCTGGCAACCGAGCCGATGTTGATCACGCTTCCGCCCTGGGACCCGAAATACTTTACGGCCTCGCGCGTGGCCAGCAGCAGGCCCAGCACGTTGGTGTTGAACTGGCGGTGAAATTCTTCCTCGGTCACCGCCTCGAGCGGTTCGAACTTGTACACGCCGGCGTTGTTGACCAGTACGTCCAGGGATCCGAACGCCTTTTTGGTTTCCTTGAAAAGCCGTTGCACGTCGGCCGCCTTCGACACATCGCCCTGCACCGCGATGGCCTTGCCGCCCTTGCCGGTAATTTCGGCGACCACGCGGTCAGCTCCTTCTTTGCTGGAGGCATAGTTCACCACCACCGCCGCCCCCGCAGCGCTCAGACTCTTTGCGATTTCCGCGCCGATGCCCTTCGAAGCGCCGGTTACGATAGCCACCTTGCCTGTCAGTTCGCTCATGTTCAGCCTCCTGTCCCATGTTGTGTACTTCGATACTTAGATAAGCATCGAAGCGATAAAGATTCGAATTTGTTTGGGAAGGGAACTTTGGTCATCGGGCTCCACCGGCTAGATTTTCGAGAGTCGGGCGAGGTAGGCGCGCAGCACCTCGCGCTGCAGGCTGAGGTTGGCGAATTTGCCTTCGCGCATGATCTGGATCAAGCCGGCGGTTTCGAGCTCCTTGAGATGGTGAGACATGGTGGCGGCGCTTACCGGATGGTTCTTAAGCAGGACGGTGCAGGGCATCGACCGGCTGCAGGCCCCAATCTCCTTGAGGATCTGGTAGCGCCGCGGTTCGGCCAGGGCGCGGGCGATGCGCGCGAACTGCCGGTCGGTCAGGCGAGCTTCAGAACTTGCCATGATGCCAAGGTACCTTGCCCCGGATTGCGATGTCCAGATTTTCGTCAGCGGGCTTCACTGCCGCTGGACAGTTTCACAAATCTTGCCGAGCCTTGCTCGGCCAGGACGGGCGAGGGCGCCCGTCCCCACGTGTGCACTTCCCCACGCGTGCACTGCGCTACGTTCCGAACCTTCGCCGGTAGGCGCTGGGGGAGACGCCGGTGTGGCGCTGGAAGAGGCTGCGAAAATAGGCTGGATCCTGGTAGCCGACGGCGTCGCTGATTTCCTGCATGGTGCGATGGTCGGCTTCCAGCAGGCGCTTGGCCGCCGCCACCCTCAGTTTCTGCAAGTAGATCAGCGGGCTGTCTCCCGTGGCTTGTTTGAAGCGGCGGACAAAATTGCGCAGGCTCATGCCCACGCGTCGAGCCGGGGCCTCGAGCGGGAAGGTCTGGTGAAAATTCTGGTGCAGCCACTCCTGCGCGCTGGAAATGCTGTCGTCAGAATGATCCGTCTTTAAGGGGACGATGGCGAACCCAGCCTGCCACGCCCGCGAGGTTTCGATGAGCAGTGCCTTGGCGCTTTGCATCGCGATCTCATGGCCGCAGAATCGCTCCACCAGGTACAGGCTCAGATCGAGCGAGGCATTCACTCCTCCACCACAATAGAAGCCCTGATCTTCGGTGACCATCAATTCCGGCATCCACTTCACCCTGGGATATTTTTCGCGAAAGCGCTCAGCCAGTCCCCAGTGCGTGGTGGCGCGTTTGCCGTCGAGCATGCCGGTGGCTGCGACCAGTCCCACCCCTGAGCACACGCTGGCGATGGGCGTGCCCCGTTTGTGCCAGCGCCGCAGCCAGGGCACAACCGCCGCATTGCGTTCGACCACGTCGTCCAGGCTTATCCCGCTGGACGGAATGAAGATCAGGTCACTCTTGCGGACATCGGCAAGCGCCGCGGAGGGCTGGATGCGGATATCCCCGTCGCAACGCACGGCGCGTCCATCCGCCGAGGCCGTGGTCACGCGAAAGCCGGGAGCCTGACGCTTGCCGGTGAGTACGTTCCACAGAGTTCCGCTGTGACGGAAGACCTCCATGGGCCCGATCGCGGTAGAAGAAAAAGTTCCGTCGAGAAACAGGACGGTGACATCGGTCATGGCAGCTCCTCCCCTCCGGGGCAAAATGAGGATGGCGTAATCACCTACCTATAATGGCAAATCTGCCATCTTGTCGCAAGGGCCTTTTGTCATTAATGTCGAAAGCTAGAGAAAGCAGTCGTCAGTTGTCGGTCGTCAGTGGTCACCGTTCGGTCGTCCTGTCTTCAATCACTCCCCCGGGTCGCGACCTGGATCTCGACGGCTGATGACCGGCAACTGACGGCTGTATCTAACGGAGGTATTTATGAAGAAATACATGATTGAGCGCGAGATCCCGAAAATCGGAAGTCTGGAGCGGGCACAGTTGCAGCAGGCAGCGGCCAAGTCGAACCAGGTGCTGCGCCAACTGGGGTCGGACATCCAGTGGCTGGAGTCGTTCGTTACCGCCAACAAGATGTATTGCATGTATCTGGCCAAGGATGAGGCGCTCATCCGCCGCCATGCGGACCTGAGCGGATTTCCGGCGACCAAGGTGACGGAAATCGATGTGACTATCGATCCCACGACCGCGGCCTAGGACGAAACCTCGGCGTCCCTCGAAAATCCCGGTCCGACCGGAGTTTAGACGGGGAAGCCTCCACCGGTTAAACCACCGTTGCGTGCACTTCGAGGTACTCTGCCTTTATTACCGTGCGATTGGCATCGCCCAGGTTTTTGCCGGCCCAGTGTCGGGTGAGGTCTTCGGCCAGTGCGCGCTGCCCAGCCTCGTCGAGCCGCGCGAACGTGGTTTGGGTGGGGCCGAAATATTTTCGAAAGAAAGCGACTGCCTCAGACGGGGCAAAAGGATAATCGAAAAGTAGCTCGCGCCTGGTCATTTCGAGGCGCGCTTTTCCGCCCAGGCGTTCGGTGACGACTTTTTCGACTCCCCACAGTGAGGGCGGCAGCATGCCCGGAGGCGGCGGCGAGTGGCGCGCGGTGATCTGGAACGTCTGGCCGACGAAACCTTCCGGGGTCCAGTTTCCCATGGCGATCAGTCCGCCGGGGCGGCAGACGCGGAGTAGTTCCGCCGCCACAACCTCCGGCCGCGGAGCGAACATGGCGCCGAACATGGACATCACCACGTCGAAGCGGGCGGCCTCGTAGGGCAGTTTCTCGGCATCGCCCTCGATGAATTCGATTTTCAGATTTTCAGCGGCGGCGCGTTTGCGGGCCTGTTCCAGAAGATTGGGAGCGAGGTCGAGGCCGATGACATCGGCGCCGGCGCGGGCGGCGGGAATAGATTGATTTCCGGTGCCGCAGGCCACGTCCAGGACTTTCACTCCGGGCTTGAGATTGAGGCGCTGGATGAAGCCTTCTCCCTCGCGGACATTCAGTTTTGCAATTTCACCAAAGTCCCCGGCCATCCAACTGGCCCGCAGGCGCTGTTTCAACTCCGCAAAACTGTCTGCTCCACCACCGGCCATCAGTCTGCCTCCTGAAATCGTCTCGAGAAATTATACGGGAACTGGCTCGTGTGGCTCGGACAAAGCCGACCCTGAGCGAAGTCGAAAGAGAGTGTCCGACCCACCCCTTGGTTATTGCGTCGCTCCTACGATTTTGGTTTGCACGTGGGTGTGTTCGAAGGCCTTGTTTTCCAGAGACACGGTCATGTTGCGATTGAAGAAGAAGAGCGCGCGAATGCGAAATTCGCTGCCCAGGCTCACTGGGAACCAGACGCCATCTTCCTGCCTGCGGTAATGCACGGCGAATCCGATGCCGGGCAGGTCGGTGCCCAGGAAAGTCCGCACCCCGAAGGGAAGGCGGCGCGCCAGCTTGGTGAATACGTAAATCGGCTGAAACTCCTGGGCGTCGATGTAGGCTTCGCCGGCCCAATCCGTGTCGTCGTCGTCTTTCGGAGTGAAAGCGATGTGGTAGGACTGCCGGCCTTCGAATGGCTCCTGGTCCATGAGGCGAAATTTGTACTCTTTTTGCTGGTCGGTGGTCAGCGGGAAGAGGTCGCGGGCCATACCGTCCTTGGAGTCGTCGTTAGTCAGGTCCTCGCGGAACTCGTGAACCAGTTCTCCATCGGTGCTATCGGCATCGGGCACAGGCTCGCCGCTGAAGGCCTCGTACTTTCCTTTATGCCAGTAGCGGCCTGTGAGTTGCTGCAGGGTCTTGTCGCTATGGTCGGGTTTGGGGACGACCCGGTAGTCGGCGCTCTCTTCGCGAAGGACCTTGCCGCTGGTTTTCCGAAGGATGATTTGGATGTGTTGCTGGTAGAGGTATTGGCTGCGCAGCTTTTCGCTGCTGTCCTGATTGGTGGCCACGCGGGCCATGATGGCGTCCGCAGTCAGAGGTTCGTCCGCTTTCGCCAGCGGCATAGAAACGGCGAGGAAGAGGATCGAGAGCAGACGCAACTTCGCCATCCTCATATGTAACATGTACGGTGGTTCCGGGACGGGAGTTCAGTTTAGTTTAGCGGGATTGGCGAAGCTTGGCTCCGCTGGGCGGGTGAGGGCACCCGCCCCTACGCGGACGATACTAACTTCCCATCTGGACTTGCAGGGTCTCTCCGGGGAGGCGAACCATTCTTCCTCGGGCCAGGGCTTCGGCGGGATCGATGTGAACCGGCTTGCGAACCGGTTTTCCTGCCGGGATGTCATCGGCCTGCATTCTTTCCATGCGGATGCCCAGGGTGCGTTCCAGCTGGTGCAGCTCGGAACGCTGCTCCCGGCCGAAGAGAGTCGAAGCCACTCCCTGTTCGCCGGCGCGTCCGGTGCGGCCCACGCGGTGGATGAAGTTTTCCGCCACCTCGGGGAGATCGTAGTTAATGACGTGGGCGATGTCCTGCACGTGAATGCCGCGCGAGGCCAGGTCGGTCGCCACCAGGATGCGGAAGCGTCCCTGCTGAAATCCGGTCAGGGCCGCGGTGCGCTGCGATTGCGAGCGGTCGCCGTGGATCATGGCGGCGGCAAAGCCTTCGCGGTTCAGGTTTCGGGCCAGGCGCTCGGTGCCGCGCTTGGTGCGGGCAAAGACCAGGCAGCGCCCGGTTTCTTTGGAAAGCAGGCGGTGCAGCATTTCCTGCTTGCGATCGCTATCCACTTCGAAAGCCTGGACGCGAACGTTCTCCGACGGTTTCAAAGTGGAGCCGAAGGCCAGTCGCACCGGGTTCCGGGTGTAATCGCTGACCAGGTGCGCGACCGACGCTTCGAGCGTGGCCGAAAAGCACAGCGTCTGCCGATCTTTGGGCAGAACTCTCGCGATCCGGCGCAGCGCGGGAAGAAATCCCATGTCCAGCATGCGGTCGGCTTCATCGAGTACCAGAACCTGAAGGCTCTGGAAACTGATCAGGCGGCGATCCAGAAAATCTTCGAGCCGGCCGGGAGTGGCCACCACGATACGCGCTCCCCTGCGCAAAGCAGTCAGCTGGCTTCCTTCCGCCAGGCCGCCTACGACCAGGGCCGCGGGCGACAATTTCGTGCCCCGCAAAGCGTTGTACTGATCGACCACCTGCATGGCCAGTTCACGCGTCGGAACCAGCACCAGGGCGGCGATACCGGATTTTCCGGAATCCGCTTTTGCCGGCTGAAGCAGGCGCTCGATGATCGGGATCAGAAAGGCCAGCGTTTTGCCGGTCCCGGTCTGGGCGGTGGCGAGCACGTCCTTGCCGGCAAGGGCCTGCGGAATGGCCGCGGCCTGCACCGGGGTCGGGATGGAAAAGTTAAGGGACGACAATCTCTCCTGGGTATAAGGGGAGATTGGTAATTCTGAAAAACTCTGCATTGATGTTTTTTCTCTTTTTCTGTTGGCGGAAGCAAGGGCGGCGCGCACACAGGCGGGCAGCAACTAGCATTTGCCAGTATTTACGCCGAAGACGTACGGAGGGAAATTAGGCGGGAATTCAGATACAAACCAGAGCAACCGCGCTACAGCCGTGGTATTAGACGCAACGTCAGTATAGCACGTGGGGTGAAGGTTTCTTGCTCTTCGAGGTGACTTTGGTGATGCGGGGAAGAGTAAGGTATTGTTTTCAACGTTGCGCTGAAAATGTGGAGCTAAACTACAAGCGAAAAAGGTGGGTAGAAGCCACGGGAGATCGTCATCCGTTGGTTGTAAGTTTAATCGCCTTCCATGTGAAGGCCGATCGGAGTCAAGGGGATTCGTTTTAGTATCTGTTGGTCATGCTGTTTCTTCCCAACCGAGTCCGCCCCTTTATGCGCAAGCTCATTTCGATATCAACCGTTTTCTTCCTCTCACTCGCGCCCTTGGCTGTGCCCCAGGCCACGAAAACACCGGTCAGCCGACGCGGACCGAGTGTCGCCACCGGCAACCTCGGGGTGGTTGTTTCCGGTAAGCCTGCCGCCACGGCGGCTGGCATCAGGATCCTGGAACAGGGTGGAAACGCCGCCGATGCAGGCGCCGCCACTCTCCTCGCACTATCGGTGACTTATGTAGGCGCGTTCTGCGTGGGAGGAGAGGTCCCCATTCTGGTTTACAGCGCTGGCCAGAAGAGCGTGAAGCTGTTGGAAGGACAAGGCGAAGCCCCCCGCGACCCCAAAGCTATCGCCTGGTACATGAAACACGGAATCCCGGACGGTGACGTCAAGGCAGCGGCTGTGCCCGGAACCATAGATGCAATCGTCACCCTGCTGAAAGTTTATGGGACCAAAAGTTTCGAGGAGGTCGTGCAGCCGACCTTGGCCATTCTGGATGCTGGCGGGCCCACTTGGTATATCGACACTGGCAGCGATCAGAGAATCGAAACCGGTGTGCACTGGCAGGCAGACATGGCAGTGACCTTTCGCAAATTGGTCGAGTCTGAGAAGGCCACGAAAGGCACGCGGCAGCAGAAACTGCAAGCCGTCTCTGACCGTTTCTATCGCGGCGACATCGCCGACGCCCTGGAAGCCTGGTATATCGAAAAGGGAGGTTTCCTTCGCAAGGCGGATTTGGCCGCGCACAAAACTCCCGTCGTTGATCCTCTCAAAACCACATACCGTGGCTACACGGTTTATAAAGCAGGTCCATTGACGCAGGGTCCTTATCTCTCACAGACGCTGCGCCTGCTGGAAGGCTTCGACCTGAAGAGGATGGGCTTCAATTCGGCGGACTACATCCACACCGTGATTGAAGCTGAGAAGCTGGCGCTGGCAGATCGCGACGAGTACTACGGCGATCCAAACTTTGTGAAGGTGCCCATGCAGCAGTTACTTTCCGATCAGTACACCGAAATGCGGCGCAAGCTGATCGATCCGAAAAAGGCATCTCTCGAACTCCGGCCAGGCGACCCCTACAATATGAAACCGACCAAGCCGCCCACCATCACCGGACCCTGGCATGGCGGAACCACCGTCATGTGTGTGACGGACAAGTTTGGAAACGTCATCGCAGCCACTCCCAGCGGCCTGTCAAGCACAGCCGGCGTGGCCGGACGCACGGGCATTATTCACGGAAGCCGCCTCACCAGCCTGAATACATTTGCGGGAACTCCGAACGTGATCCAGCCCGGCAAGCGCCCGCGAATTACGCTGAGCCCCACGCTGCTCTTCCGTGACAGCCAGCCCGTAATGGCAATCTCGGTAGCCGGAGGCGACCAGCAGGATCAGGCAGCTATCCAGGTCATCCTCAACTACGTGGAGTTCGGCATGAGTCCCGAGGAGGCGTTTAAGGCGCCGCGCTTCTCCACCACGCACTTCATCGGCTCCTTCGGTCAGGACCGCGCCAGCCTGGGCAGCCTCTCCGTTCCCTACACCCTCCCCGAAGCAGTGCAGGCCGACTTGAAGGCTCGCGGCCACGTGGTTACCGCCAGCCACGAGGGGGTGGGCGGAGTAGCGCTGATCGGCATTGACCCCAGGACCAGGCAAGCCACCGCCGTCGGTCCCGCCGCGGGCAAGATCAATTAGACTCCCGGTGCTTCCGATCTAGGTGGGGTTCAGGTCCGCACGTGCGACAAGCTTGCCAGTCTCCATGCTAGGCGGGGAAAGTCTTTGCCGTCAGGTAGCGCAGCGCTCGATCGACACATGATTCCAGGTTTCGTCAGTGTCGATGACGAGTTTAGGTTGATCGATCGGTTCCCACGCCTTTCGGATTTCGCGATAGAGTTCCGGCGTGCGATTCGCGGCGAGGTGGCTGGTTGCCGCCACAGCTTCCGCAATGCGTCCCAGTGCGGACGCCTCTGAACAGACACACTCCAGAATGGCGGAAGCGGTCCCCGCTTGCGAGCAGAACTCGATCACACGGTCCCGCTGGTAGCGCCGCGAGAAGGTGCGGCCATCCAGCAGAACGTGCAGTTCGGGATGTTTAGACAGCAGATACGCCGCGGTTTGCAGCATGATCTCCCCGCAGAAATCGTCCTGCGACAGCGAATACTCGACATACGCGGGTCGGAAGAGCGACGCTCGAATTGCGGTGGCTGGTTGCCGTCACAGCTTCCGCAATGCGTCCCAGTGCGGACGCCTCTGAACAGACACACTCCAGAATGGCGGAAGCGGTCCCCGCTTGCGAGCAGAACTCGATCACACGATCACGTTGGTATCGCCGCGAGAAGGTGCGGCCATCCAACAGAACGTGCAGTTCGGGATGTTTAGACAGCAGATACGCCGCGGTTTGCAGCATGATCTCCCCGCAGAAATCGTCCTGCGACAGCGAATACTCGACATACGCGGGTCGGAAGAGCGACGCTCGAATTGCGTCCTTATCGAGGACCGCGCCCGGAAGCCGCTGCGCGAGTGCTCGCGCCAGCGTGCTCTTGCCCGTCCCCGGAAGGCCCGCGATGATCACGATCATAGGAATTGTCCCGTTCGGCGCCGACCGGTGCGCATTCATTTTACGCACTTGCGCGAGCCGGTTGTTGGAAGTGCTCCGATTGCAATGTGTAGGTCGGACTGTGTGGGTCGGACACTCTTGTCCGACGCCGTTGATTTTGATGTTGGTTTGAGACAAATCTAAAGTCAAATTCAACAGCGTCGGCCAAGAGTGTCCGACCCACACATGCTTTCCAGCCAAACAATTAAGGTTTGGCGCTGTGGCCGAGCGCCACCAGGAAGATGGCGCTCTTGCCCTCGGCGTGAGGAGAGAAGAACGCGGTCACCTCGTCATCGAAGAATGTCAGGCCGGTGGCGCCCAGGCGTTGCGCGTACGCGGCGAGATAGAGCTTGCCGCCGATGATGCCGGCTTCAAGCTGCACGGCGCGATACCCGCGATTGCCGTAGCGCTGCAGGATCGGGCGCAGGTCGGCCAGAAAGAAGATATCGACCGCCGCGTCGGCGGGCAGCGCTTGCTGCAATCCCAGATATCCGGCCCGGTCGCGGAAGTCGCCTGACTTGAGACACTCCAGCACTCCGCGGCCGCGATGGAAGATGTAGGCTCCGGGTTCGAGACCTTGCACGGCATTCACGATGAGATAGAGGTGGTTCAGTTGCGATCCCTGCGGATCGAGAAAATCGGCGGGGACGCCGCGCGTGGCGCGATCGAGCATGGTGGAGAGTTGCGCCAGCGTGATCGGCGTGCGGGCAAACCTGCGGCTGGAGCCGCGCCGCAGGATGACCTGTTCGATAGGGTCGCGAGGCATGGCCTCGTCAGATAAAGGCTGGAGCTCGACGACGCGTCCAGTGGGGGGCGGGAAGTTTGTGAGCGGGGTTCCTCCGCGCCACCTTTCAACCTCCTCCGGCGATACCAGCGACGACGCGGCATGCATCTCGCGCATAAGCGGATAGTCGATCTCGTGGCGGGAGAGAGGAACCGTTTCGAGTCCAAGAGGATCAAAGCTTGCCGGGGACTGTTCTGGAAGCGCGGAAGCGTAGCCGAGCGGCACCAGCGAGAAAGCGACCTCGCGCTGCGGATCGGCATCGAGCAGGCGGTTCACCGCATCGTCAACGAATCCACACACCACTTTTGCCGGCAAGCCCAGCGCGGTGCCGACAGCCAGCAGGTTGGCGAGCAGGGTCCCGTTGTCCCAACCGAAGTGGCGATAGGTGCGGTCCTGGTACTTCCAGGCATTGCGCCAGTAAGTAGCGCTGCAGACGATGGTCAGCGGAGCGTGAGCCACGGCGGGTTCGTTCGCAGTAGCTTCAACCAGAACGCCGCGATAGTCTCCAGCGCGCAACCGGCGCAATCCGAACTCAGCTGCCGCGAAGTGATAGACGCCGGCTTCGAGCCCGGCGAGATCGCCGCAGACCAGATAGAGCTCGATTTCGTAGAGCGCTCCAGTGCAAGCTGCGGCCCGGAAGTAGATTTCGCCGCCGGGATATTTTCTGTGCCGCGTGATTCCCGCCGAGAGGTAGAGCAGTTGGGCGATCGCTGCCAGATCCGGCGCAGTTACAGCTTGCGGCGGAATGATTTCGGAAATAGCGGAAAGGGCGGCCACTCCCGTCTGGCGCAGTTCCGCCGGCAGAGGCGAGGGCTGGAGTGTGGGGTAAATCTTGAAGGGGATGGGCTGGTTGTTGAAATCCAGAGAATGCTGATTGTTACGGACGCTGGTGTAGGAATGTTTGGTGGCGTCGTGGTAGTGCAGGGCGACTTCGGAGTTGCGGTTATCAGCCATTTGTTCAGAACTCTGGCCAGCATACTCTCATCCTGAACGCTGGCTTCCCCGGTGTACTTGGTAGCGCCGGCGTCCCGCCGGCTGTCGGGTGGGCGTGCCGCCCACCCACCGTCCCGCGCCGCTTCTGCCCGGACGAGCCTTAGTGATATGCTTACTGCGATATGGGCATTCCGAGCCTGCTGCGCAAGATCTTCATGGTGGACCTGCTTAAGGGATTGAAAGTCACCTTCCTTTACCAGGACCCGAAAGAGATTTACACCGAGCAGTATCCTCTGCAACGTCCGCAGGTGGCGGAGCGCTACCGCGGAGCGCCGCGCCTGAATGTGAATCCCGATACCGACGAGACCATGTGCATCGCCTGCGACTTGTGCGCGCTGGCGTGTCCCGAGAATCTGATTGTGGTCTCGAGTGAACGCAACGAGAAAACCCGCCGCAAGGAACTCACCAACTTTACCTACGATCTGAGCCGCTGCATGTTCTGCGGCCTCTGTGAGGACGCCTGTCCCACCGACGCGCTGGAACTGACCCAGGATTTCGAGCTGGCCAGTTACACCCGCGAAGGCGCCATCTGGAACCGCGAAATGCTGGAAAAGGGCCCGCAGCCGACGCAGTACAAAAGATAGCTTTTAGCTCTTAGCCTTTAGCTTTTGGCTTAAGCCTCTCACACCAAACCTGTCCACCCTGGACTTCCCGAAGCCAATCCATTCAAAAGGACAAGAGCTAAGCTAAGAGCTAACGGCTAAGAGCTTGCCTTTGGCTGTTGCTGCGTCATGCAGTGCATCGCTCCAAATCCCCAGATCAAGATCGTCCGGAGTAGATTCCGACGATCTCGCGGTCAGGGAAGAGGTCGGCGAGGATGTCGAGTGCAACGCGGTCGTTGGGATCGTTGAAGACCGGGACCAGCACAATTCCGTTGGCGATGTAGAAGTTGGCATAGCTGGCGGGTAGGCGGCGCTTCTCGAAAATGACGGGCCCGGGCATGGGGAGTTCGACGATGGCGATGGGCTTTCCATCCTGATCAGTGGCGGCGCGCAGGCGGCGGACATTTTCTCGCAGGGGCCCATAATTAGGATCGTCAGGGTCGGACTCGATAGCGCTGACGACTGTATCCGGAGAGACGAAGCGGGTGATATCGTCCACGTGGCCGTGAGTATCGTCGCCGGCGATGCCGGAGTTCAGCCAGATCACGTTTCTTATCCCCAGGAAATCTGAAAACACCTTTTCATAGTCCGCGCGGGACATTGCCGGATTGCGTTGCTGCGTCTTGCCCAGCAGGCATTCCTCGGTGGTGAGCAGGGTGCCGCGGCCGTTGACGTCGATGGAACCGCCTTCGAGCACCACGCGGGCTTTCCCGTGCATGGGGCGGATTTCCTCCGTGCCGGCAGCTTTGGCCATGTGGCTGCCGATCTTTTCGTCGTGCTGGTAGTTCGAATATTTGGCCCACGCGTTGAAGCGCCATTTGATGGCGGAGACAGTCGAGCTGCGCTCGACCGGACGGCCGGGGGCCGCCGTCCCTACGCCGGCATCGGCAACAACGAACGTGCAGCCGGAGTCGCGGGTCCAGACGCGGTTCGTCGGCCAGCGGTGGAAGCGAACATTCTTGCTGAAGGCGTTTGCCTTGCTCAGGACCTTGCGTGCGTGTTTTTCCGAAGCGGCGCTGTTGACGATCAGGTCGATGCGCTCGTGCCGGCCCAGGTGGCGGATGATTTCGGCGTACACCCAGGGAATGGGCTCGAACTTGCCGGGCCAGTCGCCGCGATAGTGCGGCCAGGCCAGCCAGGTGGAAGCGTGGGGCTCCCACTCGGCTGGCATGCGATAGCGGACATTGGGCGGAGAGGGCTTCATTTGGGCGGTGTTGAATTCATGGCGTGAGCTAAAAAAAGCTAAGGCCTGGCGAGCTCCGCTCGCCCTGGACGGGTCCCCTCGCTTCGCTCGGGGCAGGCTCGGAGACCCGTCCCCGCACGGCTGATCAATCGCTTAGCCTGTTCGTAATCGCGCCGTAACTGTCGATGCGGCGGTCACGCAGGAAGGGCCAGTTGCGGCGGACGTCTTCCACGACCCGCAAGTCAACTTCGCCGATCAGAACTTCTTCCTTGTCATGCGACGCCTCGGCGATCACTCGGCCGAAGGGGTCGCAGAGAAAAGATGCGCCCCAGAATTCCAGGCCATCTCCGGCGACTGCATTGCCCCGGATGTCTCCGGTCTCATGTCCCACCCTATTTACCACTGCCACGTACACCCCATTGGCAATGGCATGGGCGCGCTGGATGGTCCGCCAGGCGTCGTGCTGCGACTCTCCGAACTCCGCTTTCTCGGAGGGATGCCATCCGATGGCGGTGGGATAAAACAGGATCTGCGCGCCCTGCAGCGCGGTCAGCCGGGCGCCTTCGGGATACCACTGGTCCCAGCACACCAGCGTGCCCACGGGGCCGACTGCGGTGTCGAAAGCGCGATAGCCCAGGTCGCCGGGAGTGAAGTAATACTTTTCGTAGTACAGCGGGTCGTCGGGGATGTGCATCTTGCGATAAAGCCCGCGCAGGGAGCCGTCCGCGTCAAAAATAACCGCTGTATTGTGATAGATCCCGGGAGCGCGTTTCTCGAATAAAGAGGCGATGAGCACAATTCGCAATTGCTTGGCCAGGGCCGCCAGCCGGTTCGTGACCGGACTGGGAATGGGCTGGGCCAGGTCGAAGAGATTCGCGTCCTGACGCTGGCAGAAATACTGGGTCTGAAAAAGTTCGGGCAGGCAGACGATGTGCGCGCCGCGCGCCGAGGCCTGGTGCACCTTGTCGATGGCGTGTTGCAAATTCCTGTCGGGGTCGGACGTGGTGGACATTTGTATCAGTCCGACATTGAATTTCTGCGGCGGCAAAGCGGCGTCCTCCTGAAAAGACAAATAGAATATCAGTTCCCAGTTTGCACTTCCCGGATTTCAGTTTCTGCTTGTCAGTGGCAATAGTTTGTGCGCT
This sequence comes from Terriglobia bacterium, assembly GCA_963757835.1. Classification (GTDB taxonomy): domain Bacteria; phylum Acidobacteriota; class Terriglobia; order Terriglobales; family Acidobacteriaceae; genus JAIQFF01. The sequence continues at coordinate 93,751 of CAVWSP010000005.1, forward strand.
TCTAGTAGAGTAGTGCAGCACAACTTGGGGGTGTAATTGTGAAGCCAGGAAACCATGACGGCGCAGGCATGGAGCGCCACCTGCACGATCCGATTGAAGATCATCTCATTCCACTGGAGCCACTCGACCTGAGCCGGGTGCACTCGATTGACGACCTGGTGCGGGCGATGGCCCAGACCGCGTTCACCGGCCGACAACTCGGGGAAGCCGCCGATGTGCTGGAAGCCATGGCCCGCGACAAGGACTGCTTTGTGGTAATGACCCTGGCGGGGGCGATGACTGTAGCCAAGCAAGGGCTGGTGATCACGGAATTGATCGATCGCGGCATTGTGAATGCGATTGTCTCCACTGGCGCCCTGATGGCGCACGGACTGGTGGAGGCCACCGGACGCGCCCACTTCCGCTATAACCCAGAAGTCTCCGATGAGAGGCTCTACCAGCAGGGCTACAACCGGGTTTACGACACCCTCGAGCCCGAACAGAACCTGGACGACGTGGAAAGGGTCATGTTCGAAGTGCTGGAGCAATGGGACCCCAGCGAGATGCTTTGTTCCTACAAGCTCAACCACGCCATTGGAGAGTATCTGGCGGAACACGCCAAGGGGCAGCGGGGAATTCTGAAGTCGGCCTTCGAAAAAGGCGTGCCGGTGTTTGTGCCTGCCTTCACCGATTCGGAACTCGGGCTGGACGTCGCACTTTCCAATCGCATGCGGGAGGCGGCGGGAAGACACAAGCTGCGCTTCGATCCCTTCGAGGACCTGGAGCACTTTGCCTCCACCCTGCTACGCCAGAAGCGGCTGGGCATCTTTACCATCGGCGGCGGCGTACCGCGTAACTGGTCGCAGCAATTTGGACCCTTCATTGAGCTGCGCCACCGGCGCATGGGGGAAAACGTTCCCCTGAAGCGTTATCACTACGGGCTGCGGATATGCCCCGAACCCGTGTTCTGGGGCGGGTTGTCGGGAAGTCCCTATAGCGAGGCCATCTCGTGGGGAAAATTTGTGCCGCCAGCTGAAGGCGGAAAATTTGGCGAAGTGTTTCTGGATGCAACCGTAGGACTGCCCTTGATCGTCGCCGCCGTGCTGGAGCGCTTGGGAAAGAACGGGCAGAACCATAAGGCCAAGAAGGAGAAGGCACTGGCGCGGAAGTAGAACTCGCGGAAGTAGAACTCAAAGAGCGCGCGGGCGAGACGCCCCCGCGACAGCCGGCGAGACGCCGGTGCTACAAAAGGCATAGGCCCATTCGCTTTGGCGATGGGCCTTTTCTTTTTTAGTCGAAGATCAGGTTTTAGTCGAAGATCAGGACCGCGGAGGCGATGACCGTGGTCCACAGGCCGCGCTTGTCACCCACCGCGGATTGAGTCACATTGGCGGTGCGGACGATTTTGTTGGAGATTCGATAGATCTCTTTCTTCTCGTCCCAGGAACGGTCAGGGTCGAATTCCACGTTCAGAGTCGTGGCCAGCATCTCGGCGGCCAGTTCTTCGGCGTAGTCGCCCGCCGCGTCTTCGGTCTCGCCGAAGGAGTGGTGCTCGCTGAGGTAGCCGTAGGTGTTGCGGTCTGCGGGGATGGCAACGCCGATGCTCGAAGCCAGCAGGCGATGCGGTTCGTGGGTGGAGTTCTCGGCCACCACCGCGAAGACGACTTCGCCTGGGCTCAGGTACTTCAATCCCGTGGAACGCGGCACCAGCTTGCATTGTGGTGGAAAAATCGAGGAGACTCGAACCAGATTCTGGGCGGCGATGCCGGCGTCCCGTAACGCCAGCTCAAACGACGTTAGACGTTCGCGATGTTTCCCGACCCCCTTGGTAAAGAAAATCTTTTTGGGGACCATGTCTTTAGACAATTCGAGTTTCCTCCGCTCGCACTTTGGGTAAATTCGCTAAAACATAACATAGGGAGTTGCGCCGACATATGAAAATTCAGGGAATTTGGAAAAAAAGTCCCCTATGTGTCGAATTGAATACTTCCGGCGGCGCCAGGCCTACTTGGCTGCGGCCACGGAAAGGACGGCGATGGTGTCGCCATTGGCCTCGCCGGTGACTTTGGCTTGCTTGTCGGCCAGCTTGTCGAGCTGATCAAGGGCGGTCTTGTCGCTGGTGTCCAGCGTGTACACCTTGTCTCCCACAACCAACGCGTACTTTGAACCCTTGCGGATGCAGGCGCGGGTGCATTCGGCGGCATCGCCGCCCATCATGTGATTGGCGCCGCACATGGCGTCGCTCACCCTGCCCGTGAAGGCCTGGGGCTTGTCGGCTGCCAGAGCGGAAGAGAGAGACAGGATTGCGCCCAGAAACGTGGTCGCGAGGACGATGGCAAATCTCGAGGAAGTGGAACTCATTCGAACATTTCTCCTTGGGGTTGGGCTTTGCAGCATGCCCTTCTCTTAGATGCCGGGAAGCGAAAAGGCTCCATCCACATAATAGCGAAAAGGTGCGCCCTCTGGCTGTGTTCAGGAAGACCGTAGTGGTTCAATTTCCGAAAAACCGTTAACCACGAAGGACACGAAGTACCACGAAGGCCTCCTTCGTGTACCTTCGTGTCCTTCGTGGTTAAAGATTTTGGAAACCGTCCCACCAAATCAAGCCCTCTTTGCGTAACCAGGCCGACCCTACCTTCTGGGATCGAAATGCAGCGAGACGTCCACTGTCTTGTCCTGGTCTTCAGGGGTTTCGTGGACGGTGATCTTCCATTGGTCGGCAGGATACTGGCTGCTGATGGAGTCCAGGAACACCTGGGTATAGCCCGAATCGTAGGTCTCGCCCGCCAGCAGCCTCCATGCCGCAATCATGCGGTCGGTGGCTTTACTGTCCAGGCCGCGAACTTCCAGGTCTCCCATCTTGTAGATGCTGCCCTCCTGAAACTGGAAGACGTAACTGACCGTAGAATCACTGTCATTTATTTCAGGCACCGGGCGGATTTGGACGCCCATATAACCCCGCGTCCCGTAGAGTTTTTTCAGGGCTTCCACATCCTCTTGGGTCTGGACGGCGTCCGCCGGTTGGCCGGGCTGGAGATGGATCAGCTCACGCAGCTTCGCCACCGGAAACACATCCTTGTAGCCGGAAAGCTGGACCCCGCTGACCTTGTACTGGTTGCCGGGCGTGATGGGAAAGGTAACGTCCACCAAGGTCTCGTCCGGCGTCTCCTCAGCCACCTTGGGATCGGGCGCGGCGACCGCAGCCTTGAGGTAGCCGCGTGCCAGGAAAACGGGAAGGAAATTCTTCTCCGCCTGTAGCACCAGCCGGCTGCGCAAGTATTCCTGGCCGGAGAGTCTTCGGGCAGCGGCTTCGAGCGCTGGCAACTCGGCTGGGCTGGGGCCGCTGAAACCGATCTTGCGCACGACGATGGGCTGGCCCGTAATACTGAAATCGAAGGCTTCCATGGGGCCATCCTCCGGGCCGGCGCGCAGATAATCGACGCGACCGCGGAGTTTGAGTTCGATGGCGAGAACCTGCAAAGCCTCGGAAACCTCGTCGGCGAGGTCACCGGCGACCGGCAGTTGGCCTTGGAAGAGAGGCACGCGGGCGCGCAGCTTCTCGAACAATTCCTGATCGGAAAACCACACGAAGTTCTCAAAACGCGCCGGCACGAAAGGATTGCTGTCGGTGACCTGCAAGGCCAGCTTCATGCCCTCGGGACCAAACTGGAAAGTGTAGGCGACGTCGCTGAAAGCTCCGGTTTCTCCCAGGTGGCGAGTGACGCCCTTGAAGTCCTCTTCGCTGACGTTCTGCCCCGCTTGCAGGCCGGTGGCGGCGATGATCTGCTCTGACGTGTAACGTTTGGAGCCGGTCACGTTGATGGAAACAAGTTTTGACGACGAAGGCGGCGCGGAGGACTTGCCGGTCTGGGCTGACAGCAGGGAAGCGCAGGCCAGCAGCAAGGCTGGGAGGGTCCGGTTCACTATCGCGATTCTAACCCAGGAACACGTAGGGGCGGGCGCCCTCGCCCGCCCGGCGGAGCGAAGCTCCGCCGGTGGCGCCGGACGTCAGACCTCAGACGTCCGGTGTCAGGCGTCAGACCTCAGGCGTCGGACATTGGGGTTCACCCCATTGCTCTTCGTTTCCACGATTCAGCTGTGCCGGGTTTGCGTGATTAAGAGCTGACGCCTGACCTCCGAGGTCTGACGCCTGACGCCTGACGCCCGACCCCCGGGCCGGCGCCCGGCTGTGTCAGCGTTTCGCGGCCGGGACCGGGTCCACAGTCTTGATCTTCACCGTGGTGTCGATGAAAGCAAGAGCGGCGCGGCTGAGCGCCTTGTCCTTTCGGAAGACCAGGGCCAGGTCGCGGCGAATCGGTGGCTCCGCCATGGGGATCGCAACCAGCACTTTAGCCTGCACGTCTTCCTGCACATTCGAGCGGGCAATAAAGCCCACGCCTACGTCGGCGGCGACGAAGCGTTTGAGCAGTTCGCTGGAATCGAGTTCCATGGCGTACTGCGGTTTTAGTTTGTTTTCGTAGAAGAGATCTTCCAGGGCGTCACGTGTATGCCCGGCTTTCGGCATGACCAGGGGGAATTTCGCGACTTCGCAGATGGCTGCAGACTTCAATTTCGCCAGTGGGTGTTGGGGAGGCGCGATAACTACTAGTTCGTCGCGGTGAATCAGAACCACCGTCAGGCGGGGATCAGTCACCGGCATCGACATAAAGCCGAAGTCCACCGAATTGTCGATGACCGATTCCAGGATCTTGCCGTAATCGGCGCGGGTGATGTTGACCGACACATCGGGATACTGCTTTTTGAACTCGGCAAAGACCTCGGGAAGGATGTGCAGGCAGGTGCCTTCGTTGGCGCCCACGATGATCTCGCCCCGGGGCACCCGCTCCGTCTCCGCGATCGCGACCAGGACTGCCTTGCGGGCTTCAAGAATCTCTTCAGCATATTTCTGGAAGAGCTTGCCGGAAGCGGTGATGGAAACCTTTCCGCCGGAGCGGTCGAGCAACTTGGCGCCAACTTCTTCCTCCAGGGCGCGAATCTGCGACGAAATGGCCGGCTGGGTGCGAAAGCGCTTCTCGGCGGCACGGGAGAAGGAGCTGTGGCGCGCAACCTCAAGAAACGTTTCTAGTTGTTCAAAGTCCATAAGGCAGCTATCAGCTCTTGGCTCTTAGCTTTTTGCTCTGTGATCCCTCGACGGTTTTGCGTCATGGGACGCACTGACCGCCAAGACCTGATGGCTCTTCCACCCAATTCGCTAGGGATCGTTGCGGTGGACTATTCCGAGAACTACCCCCACAATGAGTCCGAGCGTTGCCACACCAAACACGACGAAGATATTCCCCGAGACGAGGGACAGCAGCCATCCCAGCACTACCCCGGCCACAATGCCGGTGGCTGTGAATTTGAAAATATTCTTTGGCACGGCCTCTCCCGGCATCAGGCACGATCAACTGCCCAAGCCCGACGGGCATAAAACGCCCTTATCCGGGCCATAAAAACAATATATTTCCCTACACAGGCTACGCCCATTAAAGTTACGTCCGGCTTACACAATGCGAGATTGTAGCAGGCACGCTCTCTTTCGCCCTTTCAGGGCTTTTGATTCCATGCCTTTCACCCCGGGCTTTGCGCCCGGGGCTCTAGTCTTGCGCCGCTTTGCGGCTTGGAATGCCTCTCATTGTGTGGCCGCAGGCGACCACACAACATCAATGAGATATCTGAAAGGAATTGTTCATGGCTGACCCGAAAACCGTTCTGGAGTTTGTGAAAAAGAACGGGGTCAAGATGTTCGATCTGCGTTTTACCGATCTGCCCGGACTGCAGCACCACGTTTCTTATCCCATAGACCAGCTGAGCGAGGCCTCGTTTGACGAAGGTTTTGGCATGGACGGCTCGTCCATCCGGGGCTGGGCAGCGATCCACGAAAGCGACATGCTGCTGATGCCCGACCCGAACTCGTTCATCCTCGATCCTTTCACTGAAATTGCGACGCTGGTGATGGTATGCGACGTAGTGGACCCGGTGACCAAGCAGCGCTACGACCGCGACCCGCGTTACATTGCGAAGAAAGCGGAAATGTATCTGGGTTCGACCGGCCTGGCGGACACAGCCTATTTCGGGGCCGAGGCCGAGTTTTTTATCTTCGACAATGTGCGCTTCGACCAGCGCGAGCAGCACGGCTTCTACTTCATCGATGCGGAAGAAGGCCGCTGGAATTCCGGCCGGGTGGAGAACAATCTGGGATACCGCCCGCGCTACAAAGAGGGTTATTTCCCGGTGCCCCCCACCGACCATTACCAGGACTTGCGCAGCGAGATGGTCATGACCATGCAGAACTGCGATCTGGAAGTGGAGTGCCACCATCACGAAGTGGCGACTGGAGGCCAGACCGAGATCGACCTGAAATTCGATTCGCTGGTGCGCTCGGCCGACCACATGATGCTCTACAAGTACATCGTGAAGAATGTGGCCAACCAGTATGGCAAGACAGTCACTTTCATGCCCAAGCCGATCTTCGGCGACAACGGCAGCGGCATGCACACCCACCAATCGCTGTGGAAAGGCGGCAAGCCGCTGTTTGCCGGCGACGGCTATGCCGGCATCTCGCAAATGGCGCTGTGGTATATCGGAGGCCTGATCAAGCACGGTCCGGCGCTGGCGGCCATCATCGCTCCGACCACGAATTCCTACAAACGCCTGGTGCCCGGATTCGAGGCGCCAGTGAACCTGGCTTACTCGCGGCGAAACCGCTCGGCCGCATGCCGCATCCCGATGTATTCGGCTTCACCCAAAGCCAAGCGAGTAGAGTTCCGTCCGCCAGACCCAAGCTGCAACCCGTACCTGGCCTTCGCCGCGATGATGATGGCCGGCCTGGACGGAATCGAAAACAAGATGGACCCGGGCCAGCCGCTGGACAAAGACATCTATGACCTGGGTCCCGAAGAACTGGCCAAAGTGCCGTCCATGCCGGGCTCGCTCGAAGATGCCCTGGATGCGCTCGAGCGCGACCACGCCTTCCTGCTCAAGGGCGACGTCTTCACCGAAGAGCTGCTGAGCACCTACGTAGAGTACAAGCGAACCAAAGAAGTGGACGCAGTCAGGCTGCGCCCACACCCCTATGAGTTTGCCCTGTACTACGACATCTAGACCACAACTTTGTCATCCCGACCGGAGCGCAGCGCAGCGAGCGCAGTGGAGGGACCTGCTGTTGCTGAGTCCGCCGCGGCACAGCTTTGCGTCTCCGTTCTACTTCCAGCCTATCGCCCCCTGCTGCACACTGAGGGCTGGCCTGCCGCTTGCCAACCGGTCTGCAGCCGCAAGCAACAGCAGCTCCTCCCAATGCCCTCGCTCTGAGATGACAGATCTATCGTATGGATCCATCACACCTGGCTGGAGACCGGAAACCGACAATCTCCTACGGAACGGACGACGCCAGGCTCTGACGCTCCGATCGCGTTCGCGCCTCCAGGCGGATCAGCTTTGACTGGTCGGGCGTAAACAGGAGATTTCCCATCATCAGTTGCCGCACCTGATTCACGTCCCAACGCGGCTGCATGATGCCCTTGTCAGAGTGGCTGTTCGAGCCCAGCAGCAGATGCCCGAGTTCGTGGGCCATTACACATCCCAGAATAATCGGGAGCTCGAACTCAGCATCGTCGTTCCTGGCCCGCCGCAACGCAAACTGGTAGTACACGCTGGCAAGAACGGGATGGACGGCAAAACCAAAAACACTGTCCTGGAACTTGTCCAGAACCGGCGCAGGAAGAATACGCATTCGGATGTCGCTGGCCTGGGGTGCCTTCCGGCAAGGGTCCTGGGGCGTGACGGTGGATGGTCGTACCGAACACTCTAACCAGGATGCCCGCAACCCAGCCCGCCCAAGGATTCGCCCGGCCTCGCGTTCGGCGGCGGCCAGAATCGCTGGCGAAGCCTGAGAGTAGTTCGCCACCAGAACGGTTACAGTAGGCTGCTCGTTCTCCCTGGCGAAGGTCGGTGCAGGAAGCGCCATTCCCACGATCCCAACCAGACCTGTCAAAACCCCAAAGCTGATCCCGCCTAAAAGCCGCGTTTTCATCTCGTCCTCCTCCGCGCGGGTGGCGCGGTGAGGGCGACGTTGGGCTTCGGGCGCAGCTACCTCAATGCCGAGAGAAGCGATTGATGGTCAGAAAAAGGTCGAAAGAAAGTCAGGAGCTAACTCACACGAACTAGTGTGGTTGCAGGACAACCTCAGAGGGTCGGATGGGGCTGATGAAGCTTGTTTAAATGGAGTTCGGTGCTAGACTGTCGGCTCTTGAGGCGTGTCGCTGTGGCAGAAGCTGTCCGCTCCGCTCGCGTAATCCGGTTCGGAACCTTCGAAGTTGACCTTCCTGCGGGAGAACTGCGCAAAAGCGGGGTGAAGCTGAAGCTTACCGGCCAGCCCTTTCAGGTTTTGACCATCCTGCTGGAGCGGCCAGGCGAAGTAGTGACCCGAGAGGAATTGCAGACACGCCTATGGCCGGACACATTCGTCGATGTTGACCACAACCTGAATACGGCCATCAACAAGATTCGCGAGGTACTGGGCGACTCGGCGGAGAGCCCGCGGTTTGTCGAGACCCTTCCCCGGCGCGGTTATAGGTTCATTGCGGCGACACAGGGGGCAGCGCCGGCTCCTGGGCAAGGGCAGAGCCCCTCGATGCCGCCAGCCAGGGCGGCCGAGGTCGGCTTTTGGCATCGATCGTTCGCCATGATCGTTCTGGTCGCCATCTTGCTCACGGGTGGCGTGGCGCTGCTCCTTGTACAGAAACGTTCTTCGCCCGTCACCACGCCCACCGAGTATAGGCAACTCACAAACTTTACCGACTCGGTCGTGGCACCAAGCCTGTCGCCGGATGGGCGAATCCTGACCTTCAAGCGCGGCGAGGACGCTTTCTTCAGCAGCGGCCAGATCTACGTCCAGATGTTGCCGGACGGCGAGCCAGTGCGACTCACCCACGATGCTGACCGCAAGTATGCACCGGTCTTTAGCCCGGACGGATCGCGGATCGCCTACTCCAATGTTAGTGTCACGCATTCTTCCACGGGGCCAGATACATGGACGGTTCCAGTACTCGGGGGCGAGCCGACCCTGCTTCTGCCTAACTCCTCCGGTCTCACCTGGATCACGGATCAGCGAATCCTGTTCTCCGAGCAGAAGGCTGCTTCCAACATGGGCATTGTGACCGCCACTCAGAGCCGGGCCGATCGGCGAGAGGTCTATTTCCCGGCAGATAAGCGTGCCATGGCGCATTACTCCTACGCGTCACCGGACCGAAAGTCGGTCCTTATCGTCGAAATGGACCAAAGCCACATGTTTCATCAACCGTGCCGGCTGGTGCCTTTTGATAGCAGCTCTGCGGGACGGCAGGTCGGTCCACCCGGTGCCTGCACCTCGGCGGCCTGGTCTCCGGACGGAAAGTGGATGTACCTGGGCGTGATGATCGGTCACCATTCGCACCTCTGGCGCCAGATGTTCCCGGACGGAAAAGCAGAGCAGATCACGTTCGGCCCCAGCGACGAGGAGGGCATCGCGGTAGCGCCAGACGGGCATTCCCTGGTGACATCGGTCGGAACACGCCGTAGCTCGGTATGGATTCACAGCCCATCAGGCGAGCGAGCCATCTCCTCTGAGGGCTACGCTGTTGCTCCATACTTCTCCCGCGACGGCAGGCATGTGTTCTACCTTTTTGCGAAGGAGCTCGCCTTATCGGCGCCACTCGGCTGGATAAACTGGTCGGGCGACTTGCGTTCGATGGACCTGATCTCGGGGAATACGGAGAGCGTGCTGCCGGGAATACCGGTTGCCGATTACAATATTTCGCCCGACGAGAAGGAAGCGGTTTTTACTGTATCGGAAGGAAATGGAGAGCGGACGATCTGGCTGGCAGACTTGGATCGCCGCACACCACCGCGTCAAATCGCGCGGGCCGGGGATCAGGCTTCCTTCGACGGCGACGGAGATATCATCTTTCGGTCGCTCGATGAGAAAGCGGAGGGACTGGTTCGGATCGGGAAGAACGGAGGGCAACGAGAGCGAATAGCCGATTCGCCTGTTCTGAAGGTAGGCGTTTCACCCGACGGCAAATCCGTGCTCGTATTCTCATTTGCGGTTGGCGAGGCCAGTCCTGCCATGCTCGCACTTGCTACCCATGGGGGCGCGAGCAGGAAAGTCTGCACTACATGGTGCTGGCCAGCCTGGTCTTCTGACGGAAGATTCTTCTATGTGGCACTGCCTCCCGGAGAAAGGACGTTCGTGATTCCTGTGCCCGCGGGACAATCGTTGCCCGATTTACCACCATCTGGAATCGATCCATCTACGAAGGCGGCGGACTTGCGTGGCGCCAGCATGATCGACCATGGCTTGATTACGCCCGGGCCGAACCCTTCGGAATACGTCTTTCTTAAGACCGACCTGCAGCGCAACCTTTTCCAGATACCGTTGCATTGAGAGCGGCGATCGGTCGCCTGACCCGGGCACCATCCCGGGTTGAGCTCTCAAACAAAAAAGCCCGGCGCCATGCCGGGCCTTGCAATCCAGAAGAGAGGGTCTAAATCGGGCTGCTGACCGCAGTCCGATCTGACCGCGCCGGAAATCTATCCATATCCAGGTCGCGGGCCGGCTTTACTTCCTTGACCTCGGGCAGGCCGAGGACGATGGCTCCCAGGGTGGTGTTCGACTTCTCCAGCACCATGAGCAGATATTTTTGGGCTACCGCACGATCGCAAGGATGAATCAGTTTCCACCAGCGCCGAATCGACTCCTGCACCTCAACGGTGTTCTTGTCCCCTTCGACCATGGCGTCAACCAGCTTGTAGACCTTGCTCTTGACCGCTTGGTAGGAGATAGAGACCTCCTGTGGCATTGTTCACCCCCGGTGCTATAGGTCATAGCAATACGCGGGCCAAACGTATCCCCAAGCGTTATTGGGACTTAGTCCAGGGATTGATTCTAGTTGTTGGAGGAATAGAAAAATTTGATATGAATTTCCGTAGAACCAGCTTGACGCGGGCCCCGAAATTCGTTTTCCCGGTGGCTGAAGCGAGCGCTTATTTCTGGCTTAACTGCTTTTCGACGGCCGAGACCACCTCGGTCGAATCCGGAGTTACCGCAGACTCAAACCGCCGCACCACGTTGCCCTCGCGGTCAACCAGGAATTTGGTGAAGTTCCATTTGATGTCGCCTGCAATCGCCGGGCCGGTCTGCTTGGTGAGGTATTGATAAAGCGGAGTCTGGTCATCACCCTTTACCGAAACTTTGCTGTATATGGGAAAGGTGACGTTGTACTTGCGGGAACAGAAAGTCTTGATTTCTTCGTTTGTGCCGGGCTCCTGCCCGCCGAAATTGTTGGCCGGGAAGCCCACGATCACGAAGCCCTGGTCCTTATACTTCTCATACAAGGACTCCAGCGCGCTGTATTGCGGAGTAAAGCCGCAGCGGCTGGCGACGTTGACCACCAGGACGACCTTGCCCTTAAATTCCGCCAGCGGCATGGGTTTGCCATCGATCGAAGGCAGAGTGAAGTCGTAAATGTTTGCCGCGACAGCGGATCCAGCCATGACAATCACCAGTCCCAGGACAAGAGATGCGTGGACACTTCGGTTACGCACAGCCTTCATTACTGTCTCCTTTGCGCTGCTGAACGTCCGAAAGCGGATAAACCGAGAATACCGGAGGGGGCGGGGAAGCGCAACGGCTTACAGGCAATGTGAAAGTAAAGTATGGACGACGGGCGTCCCTCCCGTCTCTTTGTACCCGCCCTCGGGAGTACAATGTGGCGCCCGTCCGGGCACACGGGAGAAACCCCGCGGGCGAGTCGCCCGCGACCACACGAGCCACCGATCACCAGTCACGTTGGGAGTCCGGCCCGTACTCTCCTAAGAGTAATGCTGCACAATTTCTTGTGGAGGCCTCATGAAGCAGGCGCTGTTGTGGATGTATGTTTGTCTGACTCTGTCTCAGTTGCTATCGGCACAGGCCGAACCCGCGCAACGTACCGTGACGCACGACAGTACGGAACGGATGTTCCTTCCCCGCGACACATTTTGGGGATACGGGCAGTTTGACCTGGCGCCTCCGCACAACGAGATCGATCCCAACATCTGCCGGGCGGACGCGGGAATTTCGGGCGGAGTCAACGATCCCTGCAACGCCTTCGCGCGCTACATGATCTCGGGATACATAGAAGCGCATCCCTTTGGCCGCGGACAGTTCCGCAGGTTCTTCCTCTTCGGAGAGCCCCGTTTCCTGTTCGGCAAGAATCTTCCACAAACGCTCTACACCTGGTCGATGGCGGCGATCGGGCTGGAGAATTCGTGGGGCGGCGGCCTCTACCTGGGCAAGGGTTTCGAAATGCGGGTGACCCAGCACTTCCTGTTTACCCGCTTCGGCGCGCGCGACCGGAACCTGGGCGGGGCGGACCTTGGGCCCAACGGGCCCTGGGGCCGTTACAACACCATCGGGGTGCGGAAATATTTCGGGAGCAGGCGCTATTGAGGGTATGCTGAAAATCCGAGCCGAGCCTCTTGCCTCCATCGAAACTGCCAAATGAGCTGACCGGGATGAGTGTTGCTCCTGGGGAAAATAGCCGGGCTCTGCCCGGCCTGGGCGGGTCAGAGACCCGCCCCCACACGAGCAGCTCCCCACTAAACCTGGAGCGAATCCGCGCGCGAGTCTCGCCGGTATTAGCCGCGGCCCTGCCTGGGTTGCTGGCGGAAGCCCCTGATCCGGATGGCGCCCTGCTCCTGTTTGAGCGCCTGTGCGAGTCAGCTGAAACTGTACGCTTGCTCGAGCAGCATAATTTTCTGGCGCACTACGCCATTGTGGTCTTCGGGCACAGCCGCTTTCTGGGAGAGACGCTGGTCCAGAATGCGGACCTGCTCGCGTCCTTTCTGCGGGAAAGAAATCTTGACCGAAGTTTTTCCCAGGAAGAATTTCACGAGAGCCTGGCCCGCTTCCGGACGCGTTCGCTGGACAGCGATGTAGCCCTCATTCTGGCGCGTTTCAAGCGGCGCGAGTATGTCCGCATCATGTTGCGCGATGTGCTCAAAATTGCGCCCCTGGCCGAGACCACCGCGGAAATCTCGGCCCTGGCCGATGTGCTGATCGAAGAGGCCCTGCGCGAGGCGGACAGCAAGCTGCAGCGGCGCCACGGAACCCCGCAGCACCTCGATGCCCTGGGCCGCCGGGTGGACACGCCCTTCGCCATCCTCGCCCTGGGTAAACTGGGGGGTAACGAACTCAACTACAGCTCGGACGTGGACCTGATGTACATCTACGGCGACGGAGAGGAGCCGCCCCGGACCCCGGTTTCCAATCGCGAATATTTCATCCGGCTCTCCCAGGACACCACCGACATCCTTTCGCGGATCACGGGAGACGGGCCGGTATTCCGTATCGACCTGCGCCTGCGGCCGCAGGGCGGCGAAGGCGAGTTGGCCATCCCCTTGTCGCAGGCGCTGATCTACTACGCCGAAGGCGCGCACGACTGGGAGCGCCAGGCTCTGATCAAAGTCCGTCAGTCGGCTGGCGATGTCAACCTGGCCCGCGACTTCATTCGCGCGGTCCAGCCGCACGTTTACACCGAGCAGGTGAATTTCGCCGCCATCAAGACCGCGCTGGTGGCGCGCGAGAAGATGCAGCAACGCCGGCAGCTCGGAAAAACCCTGGGGCAGCCGGAGCCCACCATTGATGTGAAAGTCGACCGCGGGGGCATCCGCGATATTGAATTTCTGGTGCAGTGCCTGCAGCGGGTGTATGGCGGCGCGGAACCCTGGCTGCGCTCGGGCGGAACTTTGTTCTCCCTGCACAAATTGCATGACAAGGGCCACATCAGCGGCAAGGAATTTCACGATCTCACCAGCGCCTACGAGTTCCTGCGGCAATTGGAGCATCGCCTGCAACTGCGTCAGGGACAGCAGACCCACCGCTTGCCTTCGTCCGAGGCCGATTGCCGGGTGCTGCAGCGCGCCATGGAGGGTTACGCCCCGGGGGAAACCAGGTCCGGCGACCTGACCTCGGTGGTGCGGCGGCGCATGGGGGCGGTGGCCGAAATTTATCAGCGCATCATCTATCAGCAGCAGACTCGCGGTCGTCAACAAATGCCGGGCGCTGAATTCAAATTACTGAGTGCGCTCGAACCCGCGACGGCGGACCCCTCCAGCCAGCAGATTCTCGAGCGTCTCGCGACCGACGCCCCGGCCTTGTATGACACAGTGGGCCGGAGTGACTTAAACCCGCAGGCCCGGAAGAACCTCTACCGCTTTCTGGGTTCGGCCTTCGGCAGTTCGCAGCGTTATGCCACCGTGCTGCAACATCAGGAGGGGATGCGTCGCGCTCTGGTCCTGTTTGAAACCAGCGACTACCTGACCGAGATCCTCATTCGCCATCCCGAAGAAATTGTCACGCTGGCGGAGTTGGAGGAAGTTCCACGAGCGCCCGGTGGAAGATATCTCTTCGAGAAATCACTGGGACTGACCGAAACCGCCCGCGATCCCGTATTCGCCTATCTGGCCGACTCGCCGGCCCACTACGCGGAGAAGCTGGCGATGCTGCGGCAACACTTCCGGCACCGCGCCTTCGTGGTCGGGGCCCGCGACATTATTGAATCGCGCGAGGTGTATGAATCGTTCGAGGCCACCACGTCCGCCGCGGAGGACGTGATGGCGGCAGCGGTGTGCCTGGCCGATGCCGGGGAGCTTGCCGTGATGGCGCTGGGCCGGCTGGGCAGCGGGGAATTCGATTTGTTGTCGGATGCCGATGTCCTGTTCGTATGCGGCGAAGACGGCGACCGGGTTGCCCTGACCAAGTCAGCCGAACGGATGATGCATGCGCTCGCGGCTTACACCCGGGACGGAACCGTCTTCCCCGTGGACGCGCGCCTTCGTCCGCGAGGCGGCGAAGGTGAACTGCTTTCCACTCCGGCACAGTTAGCAGTGTATTTCGAGCACGAGGCCCAGGCCTGGGAAGCGCTGATGTACACCAAGCTGCGCTTTCTGGCCGGATCTCAAGCCCAGGGTGAACGCGCCATCGCGACGCTGAAGATATTGTTCGCAAGATTTGCCGCCGATCCCGGGTTTGCCCACGCAGTTCGGGAAATGAGGACGAAGCTCGAATCCGCCGAAGCGCCGGGAAAGAGTTTCAAGGCGTCGCCCGGAGGGATCTATGACATCGACTTCATCACCAGTTTCCTGCTGGTGAAGCACGGTGTGGCGGACAAGCGGGGAAGTCTGCGTGACCGCCTATGGCGTTGTGTGGATTCAGGCGTTCTCGACAAGAGCGATGCGGGCCGGCTTGACCATGCCGCGGAGCTGGTGCGCACGGTGGAGCACGTGGCGCGACTGGTGGTTGGACGCGCAGGAAAGTGGCTGCCTGCAACCGAGCATGGCCGGAAGGTCACCGAGAGTCTGACCGCGCAAATTCTGGAACGGGATTTTCCGGACGGCCTGGAGAACGAACTGGATCGCACCTTCGGCCAAGTGCGTGAGATTTACGAGCGGGTATTGGAGAAGTAGGTTTGTCTAGCGCCGGCATCCTGCCGGCTGTCCCGAGGGCGTCCCGCCCTCGGCGGCTTCACAATGTGCAACCCAAACCTTCCAAAAAACTCGCGGGCGAGTCGCCCGCGACCACACTTGCCAATCAGTTCCGGTGCACGGTATAGGCGGGGACCGGGGCAGGTCGCCGGCCGCGCTGAATCAGCCAGATGATCAGGGCAACAATGCCGCCGAGGAACAGCAACGGCAGCAGGAAGATCAGAAAAATCCAGCCGCCACCTCCTCCCACAGTCGTCACATCGCCGGCAATGCTGGCCTGTGGGTCGCGGCGCAGGGTCCCGCCGATGGTCGTCAGATCGCCGGCCAACTGGGCGCCGCTTTCGACTCGGGCATTGCCGCCAATAGCAGTGACGTCTCCCGCGATCGAGGCCCCAGACTCCGCGAAAACGCTTCCGGCAATCGCGGTGATATCGCCGGCTGCCTGGCCCCGAATATGAATGGAGCAGCCGATGCAGGTCACGTCGCCGACTCTTTCGCCTGCCTCGATGCGAATGTCGTGATTGAACTGGAAGCGATCAGCATTGGCTTCCGCCTGGCTGGCATAGGGCGCTGCGAGCATCGCAAGCATGCACAAGGCTGGGAGGGGAGAGGACCAGGTCATGAGGTCTCCTAGGAAACGCTTGCCAACAGTATAAGCCGGTTCGGGCTTCGTGGAAATGAACCCGCGAACCCGCATGCATGGTGGTGGGTCAGTTTCGTGATAAGACATAGCAAGTGCGTAAACCACGAAGTACCACGAAGGCTTTATTTTTCAGGGTTTCCTTCGTGTGCCTTCGTGGTTTATGGTTTCCAATCTGACCCACACACGCCAGCCCTAGTGCTTCGATTTCAGCGAGTAGTTTCTGACTACTCCGAAGCCGGTGACACCGATGTGGACGATTGAAATCCAGCGTTCGATCTTGTGATGGTGGGCGCGATGCATCCAGTAGGAGAGGCCGACGGATGTAAGCGTTCCCGCCGCCTCCAGGCTGGCAAAGGCCGCGGAGTTATTGACGATGTCGTCCGGAATCAGAATTTCGTCGCGGCCACGCGCCAGAAAGTTGCGGGTGGAAGCATAGTCCAGGCCGCGGAAGACCGCGACACCCGAGAAAAGAAGAATGTTGGTGCGGTCCCAGAAAGCATGGGGAGGGTTCTTCGAGGGAGCATCCGGGACCAGGGCAGGCGCGGAAGAGGGCGCTTCTGTCGGTTGCTGGGCGGCTGCGGGAAATGGAATCAGAATCCAGGTCATGAGCCAGGTCATGAGTAAGACCAGCAACCGCAGAGAGCCGAAGCGCATGCTTGCATTGTAGCGGTTCGGATCTGCGCCGCCGCCCACGTAGGCCCCGACGCCCTCCTTCGACTTCGCTCAAAACCCGGGCAGGCAAGCGAAGCTCGCCGGTCTTGAAGCGGCGAGGTTAACTGCCAAGCTTCGCTCGGCTGGGCGGGTGAGGCATCCACCCCTATGCGGTAAGCGGTGCCTTATAATTACATGTTTTGACTCACAATCATTTTGTCCATCGAGTGTGGAGGGTTTGAATGGCGGCTTCTTATAACGGTGTGCCGGTGCCGGCAAATGGCGCACGCATTTCTTACAGCAACGGGGCTTACCAGGTCCCCGATAATCCGATTGTGCCTTTTATCGAAGGCGACGGCACGGGGCGCGACATCTGGAAGGCTTCAGTCCGGGTGTTCGATGCGGCGGTAGAGAAAGCCTACAAAGGCAAGCGGCGCATCGCCTGGTATGAAGTATTTGCCGGTGAAAAGGCGATGGCGAATTTCAATACCTGGCTGCCCGACGACAGCGTCGCTGCCATCCGCGAATTTCGCGTGGCCATCAAGGGGCCGCTGACCACGCCGGTAGGCGGCGGCATTCGCTCGCTGAATGTGGCGTTGCGTCAGATAATGGATCTCTATTGCTGCGTGCGCCCGGTGAAGTATTACAAGGGCGTTCCTTCGCCGGTGAAGCATCCCGAACGCATGGATGTAGTCATCTACCGCGAAAATACGGAAGACGTCTATGCCGGCATCGAGTGGGAGGAGGGAACGCCGGAGGCGGCCCGCCTCATCGAATTCCTCAACAAAGACATGTTGAAAGGCGGCAAAAAGCAGGTGCGCCTCGATTCCGGCGTGGGCATCAAGCCCATTTCAATTACCGGGACCAAACGCCTGGTACGCATGGCGATCAAGTTTGCCCTCACCAGCGGACGCAAGAGCGTCACCCTGGTGCACAAGGGAAACATCCAGAAGTTTACCGAAGGCGCCTTCCGCAAGTGGGGATACGAACTGGCGACCGAGGAGTTTCGCGATAAAGTTGTGACCGAGCGCGAGAGCTGGATCCTGGGCAACAAGGATAAAGATGCCAACATGACCATCGAGCAAAATGCCGCGCTGGTCGAACCCGGCATGGAGTTTGCCACGGAAGACTTCCGGCAGTCGGTTTACAAAGAAGTTGAGCAAGTGCTGGAAACCATCTACGCCACGCATGGCAAGGGCGCATGGAAAAAGAAACTCATGATCAACGACCGGATCGCCGATTCCATCTTCCAGCAGGTGGTGACACGGGCGGACGAGTATTCCGTGCTGGCCTGTCCTAATCTGAATGGCGATTACATTTCCGACGCCTGCGCGGCGCAGGTCGGCGGGTTGGGCATCGCGCCCGGCGCCAATATCGGCGACGGCTTTGCCTGTTTCGAAGCTACCCACGGGACCGCGCCCAAATATGCAGATAAAGACGTCATCAACCCGGGGTCGGTGATTCTCTCCGGAGTGATGATGCTGCGTTTCCTGGGATGGAATGAAGCCGCCGACCTGGTCGAACACGGACTCGAACGCACCATCGAGCAGAAGAAAGTTACATACGACTTTGAGCGCCTGATGGAAGGCGCCACCAAGGTCAAGACCAGCGAGTTCGCCAATTACATCATCGAGAACATGGCCGCGGGTGTTCTGACCGCGGCGGATTGATACATAACCACGGAGGACGCAGAGGACACCGAGGAAGCTTGGTGTTCGGGTTTGCCTCCGTGTTCTTCGTGTCCTCCGTGGTTAACCAGCTTTAAAAAGGGGCATTCATGCGAAAGAAAGTGACAATTGTAGGTTCGGGCAACGTCGGCGCAACCGCCGCCCACTGGATTGCTTCCAAGGAACTGGCCGATGTCGTCCTGATCGACATCATCGAAGGGGTCCCGCAAGGCAAAGGCCTGGACCTGCTCGAAGCCATGCCGATCGAGAAACGCGATTCATACGTGCTGGGCACCCAGGATTACGCCGATACCGCGAACTCCGATGTTGTGGTGATCACGGCCGGAATCCCGCGCAAGCCGGGTATGAGCCGCGACGATCTGCTCAATACCAACCACAAAATCATGAAGGATGTAGTCGGCAAGGTAGTGCAGCACTCGCCCAACTGCATTCTGATTATTGTCTCGAACCCGCTGGATGCCATGGCGCAGGCGGCGTACAAGATGGCCGGTTTCCCTCGGGAACGGGTGATCGGCATGGCCGGTGTGCTGGATTCGGCCCGCTTCCGCACATTTATCGCGCTGGAACTAAAAGTCAGCGTGGAGAACGTGACCGCGTTCGTTCTGGGCGGGCACGGCGACACCATGGTTCCTTTGCCCCGATATTCAACTGTCGCAGGAATTCCGATCACCGAGTTGATGGATGCGGCCACCGTCGAGCGCCTGGTGCAGCGCACCCGCGACGGCGGAGCGGAAATTGTGAAGTATCTGAAAACCGGGTCGGCCTTCTATGCCCCGTCGGCGGCCGCGACCGAGATGGTCGAAGCCATCCTCAAAGACAAAAAGAAGATTCTGCCCTGCGCCGCCTACCTGCAAGGCGAATACGGGATCAGTGGATTGTATGTGGGCGTGCCCTGCAAGCTCGGCGCCAAGGGACTGGAGCAGATCATCGAGATCAAACTCACTCCCGAAGAAAAGGCCGCGCTGGACAAGAGCGCCGCTGCGGTGAAAGAGTTGGTGGCGGTCATCGGGGTTTAGGGCCTGTTTGCGTGATAGAGGTGGCCGATGCGCAGAATCATCTTGGTTGGGATGATTGTTTTTGGTCTTGCGGTGATACTTTTCACCTTTGCCAAACACCCACAGCACCATTTGCTCCTCAAGACATACTTCCAAGATGCCCACGGCCTGCGGGCGGGAGCGTCCGTGCGGGTGGCGGGGGTTGACGTGGGGCGAGTAACAGAGGTGCGCGTGCGACCAGAACTCAAAGAACACGCCGCCGAGGTCAGTATGTTTCTTCAAACCCCCTATGAACTCAAGATACCGGAGGATGCGATTGTGTCGATAGCGACGGCCGGAGTGCTCGGCGAGACCTATGCGGAAGTCGACCTGCGAAGTTCGTCCGGTGCGCCCGCGGGAGAAGGAGGAACGCTGAAGAGTCGGGAAAGCGGCCCCGAGACCTCGCTGAAGAGTCTTGTTGAACAGGTTGCAAAGAATGCTAGTCCGACCTCCTGTGATCCCCCGGTCCCCGAAAACGGAAGAAGGCAAGAGCCCCACTAGCAACTATGCCTCGAACGAATGGCGGAGATGGTTTAAGCTGCGAGGCTGCCTAAGTTGACCATAGTCATTGACCATGGTATAAATAAAAAATGAAAGAAGTCGCTATCTCCGAGTTCAAGGCCAAGTGCCTGGGCATGCTGGAGCAGGTGCGCAAGACGCGCAAGCCGATCCGGATCACGCGCTTCGGGAAGCCGGTGGCTGAGGTGATTCCTCCCTCTCCCGGGGAGCGGACCGGCCGGAGGCTTGGATCCATGGTCGGAACCGCAAAAATCGTGGGAGACATCGTTGGCCCCACCGGAAGTTGGGACGACTGGGAAGCCTCTCGGTGAAGCTGCTGCTTGATACTCACATCTGGCTCTGGAGCACGCTTGAACCGCAACGCCTTGCCCGCCGTGTGGGCAAAGCACTGGCGGATCCTGCGAATGAACTATGGCTTTCTCCGGTTAGCGTAGGTGAATTACTAGTCTTGCTCCGCAAAGGACGCCTTACACTGCCGGGCGACATTGCAGAATGGGTCGCGAAGACAATGGAGGATTTGCAACTCACAGAAGCGCCCCTCACGGTTGAAGTGGCGCTTGCCATGTCATCGATAAAGTTTCCCCACGGCGACCCCGCTGATCACTTCCTTGCAGCTACGGCAAAAGTGTTTAATCTCACCCTGATCACTGCCGACGAGCGCCTGATACGCCTGCCGGAAATTAACGTTTTGGCGAATCGCTGAGATCACACCCTCTCAATCACCACTGACTTCACCGCCGCATCTTTGAGCGGCTTGTCCTGCCTATTGCGTGGGGTGGCGACGATCTTCTCTGCCACCTCATAGCCTTCTACTACTTCTCCAAAAATAGTGTGCTTGCCGGTGAGCCATTGCGTGGGCGCGATGGTGATGAAGAACTGCGAGCCATTGGTGTTGGGGCCGGAGTTGGCCATGGCCAGCTTGCCCGGTTTGTCGAAGCTGTGCGGCGAGCCCTTGGTTTCGTCCTCGAACTGGTAGCCCGGGCCGCCGAAGCCGGTGCCCGCCGGGTCGCCACCCTGAATCATGAAGTCGGGAATCACGCGATGAAAAATGGTGCCGTCATAAAGGCGGTCTTTACTCTTCTTGCGGCTGACGGGGTGGGTCCACTCGCGTTTGCCTTCGGCGAGCTCGGTAAAGTTGGCTACGGTTTTAGGCGCTTCTTTCTCGAAGAGGCGGCAGACGATGGTGCCTTCAGAAGTGTCGATGATGGCGTAGGTACCGGGTTGACGAGCCATTGGATTCCTTTCACTGCAAAAATGCGAGGGCAAGATGCCCTCGAGACAGCCGAACCCTGCCCTGAGCGAAGTCGAAGGGCCGGCGCTACTTTGGAGCGGTTGCGGGCGCCGCTGGCTTTTTCGCGGCAGGCTTGGCCGTTGTTGCTGCGTGTGGTTTGGCTGCCGGGGCAGCGCCGCCCTTGGCGATGACGATGTGAGTGATCCTGACCGGCCGGTAGGGACGGTCGTTAGCATCGCGACCCATGCGCGCAATCTGCTTCACCAGCGCGATGCTGGGCTCGTCGCATTGACCGAAGAGCGTGTATCCGCCGTTCAAGCTGGGATACGGAACCTCGGTGATGAAGAACTGGGAGCCGTTGGTGCCGGGACCGGCGTTGGCATAGGCCAGGCGTCCGGGGCGGTCGAACTTCACGGTCGGAGAGGTTTCATTCTTGAACTCGAAACCAACATCGCCGCTGCCGCTGCCGGCGGGATCTCCACCCTGAATCATGAAGTCAGGAATCACGCGGTGAAAGATGGTGCCGTCGTAGAGCGGGACGCCGTGCTTCTTGGCGTGAGAGATGGGATTGGTCCAGTCTTTGGTGCCCTGGGCCAGGCCGATGAAGTTGGCGACTCCGACGGGAGCTACTTCTGGAAACAGCGTGCAGGTCAGTTTGCCTGCGGTGGTCTCAATGATGGCGGTCGGCCGGGCCGGTGTCGCGGCCGCCGGTTTGGCCGCGACAGCTGCACCTGGCTTCCTGGCGGGCGCGGCCTTGTGCGCGGGCGCGGTCTGCGACCATCCTGACGAAACCGCTACCGCGATCAGCATGCAAATTGAGAAATATTTCCTCATGGACGCTCCTGGTTTGCCGAGCGTTGCTCGGCTGGGCGGGTGAGGGCACCCGTCCCTACGTGAGTTGTGGTGACTGCGAAATATGATTCTATCCTAGAGTTCCCCAAATGTTATTTACTGGTCGAGGTCCGCGTGGCCTCGGCCTGCATCTCGCGGCTCACCCGTTCCACCTCGCCGAAGACGCGCAGCAGGTTCCCGCCCAGAATTTTGTGGATGTCTTTTTCGCTGTAGCCCCGATCCAGCAGGGCCTGGGTAATCTTCGGCAAGTCGGCGGCGGAATCCATGCCCTCGGGCAGGGCGCCGCTGACGCCGTCGAAGTCCGAACCCAGGCCAACGTGATCGATGCCGGCGACTTTGGCGATGTGATCGATGTGATCGATCAGGCTCTTGAGCGGAGGGCGCGGGATTTTGGCGGCCCATTCGCGTTCGACCAGGTCTTTATCCAGATAGGTGACGGGCCTGCCCGCCGCCTTTAACTCCGCAACCCGCGCTTCAACCGCGGCTTCGGCCTCCTTCTGCTGGGCCTCCGCGGCCTTGCGGTAATTATCGTCGATAAAGGCGGAATAGAAGTTGGTCTCTACCACGCCGCCGTTTTTCGCCACCGCGCGCAGCATGTCGTCGGTCATGTTGCGGGGATGGTTGGTCAAAGCGCGCGCCGAAGAGTGGGAAGCAATGACCGGAGCCCGGCTGGTCGCAATGGCGTCAAAGAAGGTCTTATCGGCGACGTGGGAAATGTCCACCATCATGCCCATGCGGTTCATCTCAAGAACCACCTCTTTGCCAAAATCGGTAAGGCCGTTGTGATGCTGGATTTTGGGGTCGTCGATATCGCCGGAGGAGTCGGCCCACTCGTTCGTGTTCGACCAGCTCAATGTCATGTAACGCACCCCCAGCCGGTAGTAGTCGCGCAGTAGGTGGATGTCGTTTTCGATGGAGTGACCGCCTTCGATTCCCATGAGCGCAGCCAGTTTTTTCTGCTTGTGGGCGCGCTCGATATCCGCCACCGAGAAGGCCATCATCATGCGGTCGGGATGGCGCGCCGCCTGCTGGTAAACCGAATCGATCATGTCGAAGGTGGACCTCGCAAAATGTCCGCTGGTGGTCTCGGGATCGGCCCAGATGGAAAAGAACTCCGCGCCCAGGTTGCCGGCGCGGGCCTTGTCCAGGGTGATGTGGCCGACGTCTTTGGGGTCGGTATTGCCGATATCGAAGTTCTCGTAAAGAAAGCGCTGCGGCGTGTCGGCGTGCGTATCCACGACAATGGCGGAATCGTGGATGGCGCGGGCCCGCGGAGTCACAGTTTGTGCGGCCAGGGATGCCGACAGCAGCAGGAACAGGGACGATCTGAAAATATTCATGGTGTTTGAGGGATGCGCGAAAAGGGGATTTTATACGCTTTTCAACCTTCTTTGCAGGGAAGACCGAGGCCCCAGTTTCGGCCACACTCTTACCCGGCGTCATCCTGAGGGACTTTAGTCCCGAAGGATCTGGCGTGCACTCGCGCACCGCCTGCCCAAGCCGCGCACGCACTCCACGCCAGATGCTTCGCAAGCTCAGCATGACACCACGCGCGAGAACGGATGCCCGCGGAGACAGTGGGCCTAAGACCTTCTATGCGGAATTTCTTCGCCGATGCCAAAGGACACGCGTTGGCCCTCGTTACTCCACCTTTTCCGACACCCAGCGCGAAACCGCCGTCACCACTTTCCGGGGGGAGAAACGCACCGATTCGGCAACCAGCCAGTTGCGCAATCCTGGAATCACCAGGGTCTTGCCTTTCAGCAATCCTTGATATCCGGCGCGCGCCACGGCCTTCGCTTCCATGGGGCGAAGCTTTTTGAACAGGCGGGACTGGTCGTTGCCGGCGCGGCCGGCGAACCCGGTTTCGGTCGCCCCAGGACAAAGGCAAGTCACGGTGATGCCCTTGCCCGCAAGTTCATTGGCCAGAGCCTCCGAAAACGAAATCACATACGCCTTACTTGCGTAGTACACCGCCATCAGGGGACCGGGCTGAAAGCCAGCGGTCGAGGCCACATTCATGATCTTGCCCGAGCCACGCTCCAGCATCGGCCCGAGAAAAAGCCTGGTGAGATAAGTGAGCGCGGCGATGTTGAGCTGGATCTGGCCGGCACTCTCCTCTATCGTGACCTCGGCGAATTCTCCAAACTTGCCGTAGCCGGCGTTGTTGACCAGAATATCGACGTTAACCCCTTCGCGCCGTAGTTCCTCGAACAGGGACTGCGGGACAGTCGGGGCCGCGAGATCGAGCGCAATTGTCTTGAGCGTGATGCCAAACTGACGCTGCAGTTCATCCCCAACCTGCTTGAGCCTGGGTCCATTGCGGGCCACCAGAACCAGATTGTGATGGTCTTTGGCGAACAGCTTGGCCAGTTCGTATCCGATGCCGCCGGAAGCGCCGGTGATCAATGCGGTGAGACGAGCGTCATTCATTCGAAGGTTGACAGAAAATCACCGCGTACACCTTCATCAAAACCACTGTTTCGTCCAATCTCTCAGCTCGGCCCAGTACACCCGCACGCGATTGGTCAGCGTTTCCGGTTTCGTCATGTCGTAGC
Source organism: Terriglobia bacterium (assembly GCA_963757835.1). Taxonomy (GTDB): domain Bacteria; phylum Acidobacteriota; class Terriglobia; order Terriglobales; family Acidobacteriaceae; genus JAIQFF01. Next base: position 118,410 of record CAVWSP010000005.1, read on the forward strand.
CACCGTGCGGTGTGCTCAATGCCGGAGAGTAACCCTTAGGCACCTGGAATAGCGAGTCATCGAGGGGAGAGTCGGAAAACTCCAGCAATTCAACCTTGCTGACGGTGCTCTTGCCTTGTTCCGTCTTGGTGGTGGTCTCTTCCAAAGGAAAGCCGGCATGGGCATTGCCCAGTCGTTTGAAATGCAGGCGATCGCGCCGTCCGCCGGCAATCAACATCGCGTAAACGAAGCCGTTTCGCTGGCCTGAATCTTCGCAACCTGCTCCTGGCAAGTCGATGTACCATCCGTCGCGTTCCTCCGTGCTGGATGGCATGGCGGCTCCAGGCCCGGATTCCACGGTGGTCCTGATTTTGACGTGCCGGGCCGTATAGGCGCCCTGCTGGCGTCGCTCGCCGGTGTCGATTGAATCGATCGTGATCGTGACCTCGGCGCCGCTCGTCTCGGATAGCGGTATCGGCCGGGCGCGTTTGCGTTGTTCCGACCAATCTACGAGTGGAAGTTCCGCGTACAGCCTGGCGTCCTCATTCAGGATCGATCCTCTTCCGCTCGTCGCACCGGCTGATACTGACAAAGTTCATTGTGGACGGTTTGTCGTGGGAATATTCCCGGCGCTGCTTTGATCCCTTGAAGTACAGGGTTTCCACTGTCGAGTCGAAGGAATCATTGCGCCGCGTCTTGATTTTCAGATCGGAAAAAGTTGGTAGTACCCGGGTTCGCGAGGACCGCAGACGTAAGAAAAAGATGAGAAGCGGCAGCAACTTTAGTGTGGAGGGCCCCATTGCTCGTTCCTCCAGGAAAGGGGCCAACGCAACCTGCCGTTGGCCCCACGCCAGAAACCACGCCGGAACGATGTTCCCGCCTACGCGCCCACCATCACCGGCTCGACTCCATAGATCGAATACCACGAAGTCGCGGCCTTCAACCGGTCGTTCACGTTGTTGATGTTCTTCACCCCTTCCGACTCCAGCCATTCCCGGAAGGCGCCGGCGCCTTGCTTGGCATACACCGGGATGCCTTCCTTCCAGGTGGCGCGCCCGCAGAGTACGCCGTTGAACTTCACTCCCGACTCCGCCGCCAGTTCCAGCGCTTCGGTGAACTCGGCAGTTGCTCACACCCGCGGAAAGATAAATAAACGGCTTGGTGGTGGCGGTCGCCGCTTCGAGAAACAGCCCCATGGCCTCCATCTTGCTGTAGGCTTTCTGTCCGCCAAATGCCTTGGCGCCGTCCACATATTTCATGTTGATCGGCACTTCGACCTTCAGCACATCCACGCCATAGCGGTCCTTGCTGAACTCTTTCATGCTGGCGGCAACAATCTTGGGCTTTTTCTTGGCGTAGTCCAGGCCTTTTTCGTCCGCGCCCTCTTCGTAGCCCACGAATTCGAGGAAAAACGGGATGTCATTGGCGCGGCATTCGTCGCCGATCCGTTCCACCCAGGCGTGCTTCTTGTCGTTGACGTCCTTGGGATCGAACGGCGTGTAGTAGAGCAGGATCTTCAGGCAGTCCGCGCCCGCTTCCTTCAAGCGGCGCACCGACCACAGATCGAGCAGGTCGCCCAGGCGCCCGGGACCGGTCTTGTCATATCCAGTCTTCTCGTAAGCCAAGCAGCAACCCGGCATTCTTGGCGCGCCGCTTGGAGGCGGGCAGGCCCCACTCCGGATCGAGCAGGATGGCGCTGGCGTGCGGCGTGAGTACTTCGGTCACCAGGGTTTTGAATTCCTCCATCATGGCGTCGCCCACATCGCCGCCTTTTTCCTTGGCCAGAGATTTCTGCAGCGAGCCGCGCTGGTCCATGGCCGCCGCGGCGATGACCCCGCGATCGTTCGAAACATTCTTGAGGCCGGCCAGCTTTCCTGGGGTAAGTTTCATAGATTCCTCCGACGAGTGCGTGAAATTCCGCTCCAATTGTAAATCAATCGCGGAGACGGCGACCGCTCCGGTCGGAGAAATTTGTCAATCTTCGGGCCCGAGCGAACTCGCTGAGACTGAGAACTGAGAACTGAAAACTGAAAACTGGCAGCTGTTCCTGCAACATTGTCACAGCCAGACTCCCGGGCTGATCCATGCCGCAGATACGCCGGTGAGTCGTCATCCTGTGGAAGAAGTTCCTCACGCCTCGCGGGGCGGACAGAAATTTCGAACTCAGCCGCAGACTTCGCAGGTAATCGGTTTGCCGTCCCCATCCCCGGCGAGTTCTAATGCCTCATGCGTTTGCGCATCGACTGGGTCCTCCTGCCTCTTCTCCTGGCGACGATGGCGGCATTGCTCTTCCTCCTGCGCCGCACCCCTCTGGGCCCTTTTTTGCGAGAGCGCATTGCCGATCGTCCGCGGCGCCGCCTCTTTGTCGCATCGGTCAGCTTTTTTCTGACCTTTGCCACGGTAAGGGGCATGGTGTTTTGCATCGTGCACCACATTCCCCCCTTCCACTACGTCATCATGGAAGGCCGCCACATCCATCACCTGGTGTTCGGGATACTGATCCTGTTATTCGTGGGCTACGGCTGGCTGTGCGAGGTGGGCAACGGCAGCGATTCCTCGTCCATCCTCGCCAGCAGCGTGATGTCTCTTCTCTACGGAATGGGCGCGGCGCTGACCCTCGATGAGTTCGCCCTGTGGCTGAACCTGAAAGACGTTTACTTCGTCCGCGAGGGACGTTCCAGCTTCGACGCCATCATCCTGTTCGGCTCCCTGCTCGCCATCAGTACCTGGGGCGCTCCGCTGTTCTCAGCTCGATTCAAGGGCAAGAAAGAGAATCGCCCGAATTCAGCCTGAGGGCGAAAAAAGCTTCGACTCCGCGAATCCACCCTATACCGTTTTGGACGTAATTGGGACGGGGATCAGCGACAGAGTGAAAGGAAAATTCGCTGAGTTCGGCTTCGATCAATTCGAGCCAACATCGTAGGGTTTCCGGGCGATCCGCCCCCTGCCGAAAGACTGGTCTCCTGATCGTTGGCGTTGAATCGCCACTTCACTCATTGACCCGATTGCGAGGATCAGGATCGTTATTCCGACCGGGGTTCTGAGCGTAATCGCCTGTTAACAAGAATCATCGACCGTTAGGGTTCTCGGCGGTAAGATGTACGAGTGCCGGAGCCAGATAACTACAGTCGGAAGGTGATGCTCACTGTCGCCGCATGTCTGTGCGCGGTAGGGTCAGGTGCTTTGTTCGTCTTCAGACCAGTACCGCCCGTCGGTCTAGTCGCAGCCATCGGTATCGCGCTCTATGCAGTCGCCTGCCTCTTTGCCGCATTCTTTCCCGGACACGCCCTTGGCATGCAACGGCGAGTAGAGCGCGCTCCTGGGAAAGGAGTGCTCAACTCATTTAGGTCGCTGGGTACCGTAGTGTGCGTGAGGCCTACAGAGTGAACCTGTGCCCTCCCCCGTTGTTGGTGAAACATTCGCGATTTCACTCATTGACCCGGATTTTGGCGAACAAACGGCGCAAGCTTGTGCTAACGCCTGATAACAACACTTGAGACCGTACGTCCACATCCTTACTGCGGTAACTGGCACCCAGAACGCAGGCAGGATGATAATCACTTGCTGATGCTAGAGCTGAGACTGGCAGGTTCGGTAGTCCTCGCGTTGCTCAACTCGCTGATAGTCGCCGCTGCACTTGCGGTTGGCTATAGCGGTCTGTCGGCTTGGTGGGCTGCGGTGATTCTCTGGACTGTTCCTTTGCCGCTTGTTGTCTTCACGGCGGGATACGTCGTCGCGGATGCTGTCAGATCAAGAACCCGAAAACAGGCCCTTCTCGCTGCCGCCATTCTTGTCCCAACCGTTGCCGTGGAGTGGTACTTCAGGTTCAGAGGCATCTAGTTGTCGAGAACCGATTTGCCCAACTGTTGAAATATCGCGATTACACTCATTGACCCTCGAAAGGGCAAACAAACGGCGCAAGCTTGTGCTAACGCCTGTTAACGACAACTATTCCGAATCCTTGAACTTAGTGCGTAGCAGGGTATAGTTACAGCCCCATGAAGCTGAGAGCTTCACGATTCCTGATAGCGGTTTCGGCATTCGCTATAGCCTTGAGTGCGGGCAGGCCGACTCCTGCGCAAGCGTGTTCCTGTGTTAACGCATGCAAGTCAGAGCCCGATTGCATTAAGGAATCATTCAAATATTCGGCCGCAGTTTTCGTTGGTACACCCATAGAGGTCGATGCACAACCTCGTGAATTCAAATTCGGAAACCGGACTGTCCAAAGCGTCAACTATCACATACGATTCGCCGTTAAAGAATCCTTCAAAGGGACGGCTGCCTCGTACGCAGTGTCAGATAACGGCTCGGGTGGAGGCGACTGCTCCTACGGCAAGATGGACAAAGGCCGTGATTATCTCATCTATGCAGAATCCATTTCTGGCAGTTCGGCTTTCTTTATCCATGCGTGTAGCCGAACAGAGCCCCTAGATGCGGGCTTGGGAACGAGGCCTTCTGCTGACTCGGACTGGTCGGAAGATACGAAGAAATCGATGTTGGCAGGCCAGAAAGCCCTTCGGAAAGAATTGGTTCTGCTGAGAAAGTTACGCAAGCATGCTCCCCCCGCGATGCCTTAACAAAGTGGAGGTACAGCGTCGAAAGAGTGCTCGCGGCTTTAGCTGGCGAAAAATCGCCATTACACTCATCAACCTTTCTGTCTCTTAGGCCGCGCTAGAAATTCTCCCCCGGCACCTGTAGCTGCGCTCCGGCCTTCATTGACTGCCGTGGCATTCCCACCTAACATTGGCCCGACTCTATTATTCGTCAAAGCATGATCGGCCAGACCATCTCGCACTACCGCATCACTGAAAAGCTGGGCGGTGGCGGGATGGGCGTAGTGTACAAGGCCGAAGACACCTCTCTCGGGCGTTTTGTCGCGCTCAAATTCCTGCCTGACAATGTGGCCCAGGACCCGCAGGCGCTGGAGCGCTTTCGCCGCGAAGCCCGGGCTGCCTCCGCCCTCAACCATCCCAACATCTGCACCATCTACGAGATTGGCGAACATGAGGGCAAGCGCTTTATCGCCATGGAGTTTCTGGACGGCCTGACGCTGAAGCACCTGGTGGCGGGGCGTCCGCTGGAGAACGACACCCTGCTCGCGCTGGCCATTGAGATTGCCGACGCCCTCGACGCCGCTCACTCCGAAGGCATCGTCCACCGCGACATCAAGCCGGCAAACATCTTCGTCACCAAGCGCGGCCACGCCAAGATTCTGGATTTCGGACTGGCGAAGGTTGCGCCCACCGCCGGTTCGTCCAGCCAGGTCGCGTCGGCCAACACCATGACCGGCACCATCGACGAACAGCACCTGACCAGCCCGGGCACCATGGTGGGCACGGTAGCTTACATGTCGCCGGAACAGGCGAAAGGCAAGGAACTCGATGCCCGCACCGACCTGTTTTCCTTCGGCGCGGTGCTCTACGAAATGGCCACCGGCACCCTGCCGTTTCGCGGCGACACCTCGGCCTTGATCTTCAAGGCCATTCTGGATTCAGGGCCGACGCCCGCGGTTCGCCTGAATCCCGACGTGCCGGCCAAACTCGAAGACATCATCGACAAGGCGCTCGAAAAGGACCGCTCCCTGCGCTACCAGCACGCCTCGGAGATGGCCAGCGACCTGAAGCGCCTGAAGCGTGACACTGACACGGGGCGAATAGTGTTGCCTGCGGGCGTCGAAAGCGAAGCGGCAAGAACGGCGCCCGCGTCCTCGAGTTCGAACCGGCACGACGTCAGCGCGCCGGTTTCTTCGGCGCCGGCCTCCGGCCAAAATCGGGCGTATGGAAAAATCGTCGCGCTGGCTGCCGTGGCCGCGGTGGCAATCGGCGCCGTGATTTTTTGGCAACTCCAGCATCGCACGCCTCCCACAGCCACTTCCGCCAATCCCACCACAGTCGCCGTTCTCCCTTTCCAGAACCTGAGTCCCGACAGGGATGCAGATTTTCTGCGCCTGGCCTTGCCCGACGAAATCGCCACCGCGCTGAGTTACGTGCATTCGTTGTCCATCCGTCCCTTCGCCACCACCAGCAAATACAACGCCGCCAGCCTGGACCTTGAACAGGCGGGGCGCGAGATGCGAGTGACAAACATCGTTACCGGTCACTACCTGAAGGAAGGCGACCAGCTGCAGATCACGCTCGAAGCGGTCGATGTCGCGAACAACCGCTCGGTGTGGCGCGACACGCTCAGCGTCGGGGCCTTGGACATGATTGCCATGCGCGGACAGATCTCCGCGAGGGTCCGCCAGGGCCTGGTTCCGGCGCTCGGCGCCACCGCCGATTCCGCGGATGCCAGGACGCATCCCAAAAACGAGGAAGCCTACGATTTGTACTTACGCAGCGTCTCTTTGCCCCATGACGCTGCTCCCAATAAAGAAGCCATTGCCATGCTGGAGCGCTCCGTGGGTCTGGAATCCACCTATGCGCCTGCGTGGCGCGCCTTGGGTGAGCGCTACTACTATGACTCCCACTACTCGGATGGCGGCGCGGCCATGTTTCAGCGTTCCACTGCCGCCCACGAGCGGGCCCTGGCGCTCGATCCCGACTACAGCGACGCGGCCGGCTTGCTCATCAGCAACCGCGTCGAAACCGGTGAACTGGGCAGGGCCTATCGAGACGCGAAAGCCCTGGTGGCACGCCACCCCGAGAACGCCATGGCCCACTTCGCCCTGAGTTATGTCCTGCGCTACGGCGGAATGCTCGATGAAGCCGCGCCCGAGTGCGACAAGGCGGTGGCGCTTGATCCCGGAAATTACCAATTCCGATCATGCTCGCTGGTGTTTGATGAAATGGGAAACTCCCAACGGGCCATGGACTTTCTGCGGCTCGATCTGGGGTCGGGTTGGGTTGCTTCAAACTTGCCTCTCCATTACGACCGCCCTGGCAATCGGGCAGAAGCGCGGGCCAGCGCCGAGAAAATAGCCGCCGATGATCCCTTCAGGGACATCGTTTTTGCCTGTTTCTCCCCGTCGTCCCCGGTCCAACTGGAAAAAGAGGTCCGCGCCGCTAGCCCCGGCTTTTTCGCTGATCCCGATCCCGAGAACCGTTACTGGGATGCCACGCTCATGGCTGCCTGCGGCCAGCCTGACATCGCCGTGCGTCTGCTCAAGAGCGCTATCGCGGGACGCTACTGTGCCTACACAGCTCTGCAGAAAGATCCCTTGCTGGCGACCCTGCGGAGCACGCCCGAGTTTGCTCAGTTGCTCTCCGCCGCAAAAGAGTGTGAAGACAAGTTTCTCGCGGAGCGCAACCAGGTTTCGCACTAACGGGAAACGAAATCTTCAGGAGGTCCCATGAAATCCTGGTTTATGGCCGCTGCCATTCTGGCTTTTACTGCGTCGCCTATTTCCTCACAGCAGCAGTCTTATCAACCTCTGTCGTTTCATCTGGAATGTTCAAGCAGCGATTGCCCGCTGCTGCGTGGAGTTCCACAGACCACGGGCATGCGCAGCGGATTTGTCCGTCTTAAGCCAGGCGAATCGGTAGGCGAGCATTCAACTCAGGAGCACGAAGAAGCGCTGGTCGTTCTGCAGGGACAGGGCAAGGCCGAAGTCGAGGGCAGGGAAGCTGTGCCCATCTCTTCCCGGATGCTGGCTTATATTCCTCCCCGGTCGCGCCACAACGTCACCAACACCGGAAGTGAAATGCTGGAATACGTGTACGTAGTCGCCCCCATCGCTTCTGGAAAATGATTGTGGGCTCTGTAACGAGTTTGCTTAACCGCAAATGAGGGTGCCCCACCCTCGCGCAACGCGCAGGGTGGGCCGCGCTGCGCTCAAAACCGCGCCCTATTGCCGCAGGGTCAGCGTCCCCAACACCGCCTGCTGTTTCGCGATAAGCGCCTGCACGCCCTGGCTCGCCAGTGCAATCATCTTTCCCAATTGTTCTTCGTCGAACACCTGGTGCTCTGCCGTGGCCTGCACTTCGACCAGTTTGCGCCCGGCGGTCATTACGAAATTCATGTCCACATCCGCCCGCGAGTCTTCTTCGTAGCACAAGTCGAGCAGGATCTCGCCATCCACGATGCCGATGCTTACCGCCGCCAGATAGTCGCGGAAGGGAACCGAAGTCAGTGTGCCCGCCTGCACCAGCTTTTCCAGCGCCAGACCGAGCGCCACGAAAGCCCCGGTGACCGATGCGGTGCGGGTCCCGCCGTCGGCCTGGATCACGTCGCAGTCGATCCAGATGGTGCGTTCACCCATACGCTCCAGGTCCGTGACCGCGCGCAGCGCGCGCCCGATCAGACGCTGGATTTCATGGGTTCGTCCGCTGGGACGTCCTTTGTTCACCTCGCGCGCCGTGCGCGTCAGGGTGGCGCGGGGCAGCATGCTGTACTCGCTCGAAATCCAACCCTTGCCCCGGTTGCGCATGAATTGCGGCACTGTTTCTTCGACCGAAGCGGTGCAGATCACCCGCGTGTTGCCGAGCTCAATCAGGACCGATCCCTCGGCCGTATTAATGAAGTTGGGGATGATATTGACCGGCCGCATCTGCTCCGGCGAACGATTGTCGGATCGAAAGAACATTCAAGGATTCTAGCAGCCGGAGAGCTGCGGCATTGTGGCACTTGGCATGTGGGGGATCGTACTGTCTGCAGGTGGTCACAATTGCACAGATTAAAGTGCATCAAGGAGGTATTGTAAATTGTGGAAAATGTTGTTCGCAGTGGAGCCTTTCATGGACACTAACGAAAGACAAATCGCGCTATCCGTGCTCGAAAGCCTCAGAGGAGATCTGGTCTATGCCCACCTGAACAACGGAAGTCGGGTCCTGGACGTAGCTGATCTTCGCCAATACATCTATGAGCAGATGAATCTGATCAGGACCAACGCCCTCACCAGTTGCGAACTGTACGGCTTCAACAACGGCCATGGGCGAGGCATCAGCAACGGCAATGGTCACAACGGGAAAGCGCATCCATAACATTGAGGGCGCGATCCAGGCAGGCTCAGGGCTGGTCATTTTGGAATGAGCTGCATTCGTTGCAGAATTCTGGACTCTGGGATAGCTGGAAGCTAGAAGCCAGGAGCCAGAAGCCACAAGCTACTTCTGCAACTCCGCCACCATCTGCCCCACCGCCGAAACGTCATAAACACACGACAAGTCGGCGTGACCGGCCAGCGTCTCGCGTTCCTTCCCGCCCACCAGAATCTTTACCCGATTGATTCCAGGGATACCTGTAGCCAGAGTTTGCACCAGCGAAGCCACGGTGAGTTCTTCCACCAGAACGCCGGAGCGATGCCCGTCGGCAAAGGCGTCATTGACATCGATCACGGCCAGGCCGGGATCCACGAGATACACGTCGCGCACTTCGCTGCCCGGGCCCAGCGAGTGGGACGAAGATTTATCCATATAAACGCCTAGCAGGGCCCGCAGCAGTTCCTGCGCCCGTTCCTGGCGCCCCGCCGGCAGCGGAATGCTGGCCGCCTGCGCCCGCAGCACGCCAGGGTCGTCGTAGGCCACGTAGAGTGTGACCTGTTCAGTGGGTCCCTGCACCGGCGCTGCTACCGGATGGGCATACTCGGCGGGCACTTCGGGCTGCGTGGCCCGGCCTCGCATCCGCCACGCATAGAGGCTCATTCCTAACGCCACTGCCAGCATCGCCGCGACCCCGATAATCAGATGGCGCGGGATCATGGCGCGCCCCCCAGCTGGTTCCGCACGCCTTCGATTCCAGCCGTGACCGATTCCGCCACCATTTGCTGGTAGGCAGCCGAAGTCAGGTCATCGAGCTTCCCCGAGGGGGGCGCGATCTCGATGGCCACCGCGGCGGCGGTAATGTTGTTCAAGGGGCGCAGTGGCGCCAGCAGGGAACGCACCGCAATCTGCTTTTTCCCCAACTCCGCCGCCAGGCTGGCTTCGACGCTCTGGCTGGCAGCGCGAAACCCGGACTGTGCCGTGCTCCAGTCAAGAAACGGCCCCTGGTTCTCGCTCCCAACCGGAAGCAATGCGGTGTAGAGCCGTACCCCGGTGCCCTGCGAGATCGCGTGCAGGCAAATGTAGATCGCCGGATGCGCCGCGTTGGTCATATTGGCGCGTTGGTCGAGGCTCATAGTGGCGTCTCCCTCGCGCAACACCAGCGTCGAAATCCCGTGTGCCTGCAGCTGCTGGCCCAGCCGCAACCCAAAGGCCAGGGTGACATCTTTTTCCGCCAGCTGGTCGCTGAGCGCCGCGCCGCGCTCATCCCCGCCATGACTCGCGTCCACGACCACAACATAGTGCGCCGGGCCCGCAACCGTCGCGGGCATAACCGTTCCAGGCAGAAGCTGTGGAGGTAGTCCGCCCGGCGCAACGGCGGGCGGCGCAGCCGGGGCCTGCGCGCTCGCCTGCGGCTGCGGTGCTGGCGTAATCGTGATGGTCCTGCCGTTGTTGCTGAAGCTGGCGAAGAGCGGAACCGGTCCATTCACCGCAATCTCAGCCGCCCCGTTACTCTCCTGAAACGTTGCCGAGGGGATTGTCTGGCTGTCGAAAGTCAAAGTCTGCGATCCGGGAGAGACCAGCGGCTCCCGGGTAAACACCATGCGCAGTTTCCCCGGCTCGGTGGCGATGGTGGGATTTACCGGCGCAGTGAAATTCATCACCAGGGTGGGCGGATTCGTTTTGTTTACCTGGGCAGTAAAGTGGACCGCCGCATTGCCGATAAACAGGCGCCGCGAGCTTTCGTGGAAATTTACCGCCGTGCCCAGAAAGCGCTGCACCACCTCCGGGAGAGAACTCAGGGGCACCAGGCCGTGTCCGTTTTCCATCCAGAAGTTGGCCGGGAGATCGAAACTTTTCCCCCGCACCCGCGCGCGGGTTGTCCCCGGCGTGAATTCGCCGTCCACGCGGTTGAAGCTGAGTCGCCAGACTCCGCCGTCGGTCCGGGCGCTGACCGGACCCAACGGCTCAAGGACTTCGAGCAGGCCAACGTATTCCGCGCCGTTCTGCTCTCTGACCGCCAGGGAGTAACTGGCTGTCGAGGAGTACACCGACAGCCGCTTCTCTTCGGAGAAGCCGGAAACCAGCGCATTGAAAACCAGCAGGGCCAACAGAACCGCGCTCCCGAAAATCACGGCCGGAGCGGCGCGCTCCCGAGGACGGCTACTCCAGCGCATAGATGGTCAGCCCGGTAAGCAGCTTGGGATAAAAATCGGTGGACTTCTGAGGCAGGACTTCGCCGGCAAAGGCAATGTCGCGTACCTGCGCCATGCGGGCGGGATTCATAAGGAAGGCCACATTGGCCGCTCCGCTCCTCACCTGCGTCATGGCCTCGCCGATGTCTCGGATGTAGCGCACATTTCTCTGTTCGCGGATGGCTTCTTCCGAAATCTCGAGCACGCCTTCGAGCAAGCATTTGTGCAGCTGCACCACGTCGAGCGCCTGTTGCCGCAGCGACCATCCCGCAAAAACTTCGCTGGACACCGCCTTTGGCCGGTCGAGCAGAAAGACCCGGTCGGAGGCGACCGCCAGCAGGGCAGTGCCCATGCGTCCGGCTTCGCGCAGAATGACAGCGGCGCGGGCGGCGTCCACCGTGGCATCTACCTCCTCCACGCTGAAGTAGGCGCTGGCGCCGTCGCGGAAGGCCTGCGCGGAGAATGACGGCAGACCGTGCACCACGCGGTGGGTCGGCAGGATGACCATGCCGGGACTGTCCATGTTGACCAAAGTCATCATGACCAGTTCGTGGGGCGCGGCCCCAGGGTCGGAAAGCGCGCTTGCGTTTTGGCCCCTTGGATCCTGGAGTGAAGCGCGTTCCCTGGGGGCCGCTGCGGAGGGAGGCACAGCATGGTGTTGGTTGCGATAAGTCAGTGCGGTTTCGTAGCGGTGATGCCCGTCGGCAATGATCAGCTTCTTGTCCCGCATCTTGCCCCGCACCAGGTTGACCAGGCCGGGATCGGAAATTTTCCAGAGCCGGTGCGAGACTCCATATTCGTCGAGAGTTTCGAGATCGGGCTGGCCGCCGGGCGCCAGCAGGTTTTCAATTTCGGCGGCGGGATCGCTGTACAACATGAAAAGCTGCCCAAAGTGGGCCCGAGTGGCCCGTAATAGTTCCAGGCGGTCGGCTTTGGGCTTGGCCAGAGTCTGCTCGTGGCGGAATACGACCCCGGCGGAATAGTCTTCGATCCGGCCCAGGGCGATGATCCCGCGCCGCTCCAGTTCGACCGTTCCTCCAGGGGCCGTAAAGCGCTGAACATAGAGGTAGAGCGAGGGTTGGGCGTCCTGCAGGAAGATGCCTTGGCGCCGCCAGTCACGGAAGAATTCTGCCGCACGTGTGTACCGGTTTTCGCCCGGATGGTCGCCCGCGTGCTCTTTGCCCAGGATGACCCGCACCAGGTTCTGTGGGCTGGCGGTGTAATAGCCATCCTGCATCTGCGGCGTGATCTTGTCGTAAGGCTGGGTGACGACTTGTGGAAGCGAGACCCGGGTGGGGTCATAACGAAGGGCGCGAAAGGGTTCAATGTGGGCCATGGCTGAAAGTGGAATCTGAAATTGTACAAGAGCTTCGTGCAGTGTGGGTCGGGCACTCCTGTCCGACGCCTTTGACTTCGATTTTGACCCTCGCAAGGGAACCCGAGGAGCAAGGCCAAAAGTGTCGGACAAGAGTGTCCGACCCACACGGTTTCAGATTCTGGCTTCCACCCGAAACTAGGAAAACCTTTGCAGCCTCCATGCCATCGCAAGAGCGGCCAGAAAACTTGACAGAAGCATGACAACTCATTTTGAAGCTGTGATAGTATCGCGATCAATGAGGTAATTATGGCCCGCCTTCATGGGCGCGGGTCATCCCGCCCATCGACCCAAGCTCGAAGGTCCCGCTTGGCCCTACCCTGGACCCTGAGAAGGCTTATGTTGTCCAAAGCGCAGGCTCGTACCGTTTCTGTCCTTCTATTCCTTACCCTGATCGTGGTTTCGCTTCCCCCTTCCGCCTGGGCGCAGAGCCCGGTGGACGATGTCCACGTTACCCCCAGAATTCAGCCTCCGGTGGTCGAGAAGCAGATCATGGATCCTTCCTTAAGGACGCACACCAAGCCCCTTAAGGTAGATGTGGACCTGGTACTGGTGCCGGTTACCATTACCGACCCCATGAATCGCCTGGTCACTGGACTCGACAAGGAAAATTTCACTCTCTTCGAAGGCAAGGACCGGCAGGATATCCGGCACTTTTCCAGTGAGGACGCTCCCGTCTCGCTGGGTGTCATCTTCGATATGAGCGGCAGCATGAGCAGCAAGATCGAGCGTGCCCGCGAAGCGGTGATCGAATTCTTCAAAGCCGCCAACCCTCAGGATGAATTCTTCATGATCACCTTCGCCGACAAGCCGGAAGAGATTTCCGACTTCACCCAATCCATCGAAGATATCCAGGGCAAGCTGGTGTATACCGTTCCCAAAGGGCGTACCGCCCTGCTCGACGCCATCTACCTCGGGGTCAGCAAGATGCGGCAGGCAAAATATCCCAAAAAGGCCCTGCTGATCATCTCCGACGGCGGCGACAACCATAGCCGCTACACCGAGAGCGAGATCCGGTCGGTGGTGAAAGAAGCGGACCTGTTGATCTACGCCATCGGAATTTATGACCGCTACATGTCCACTCCCGAGGAGCAATTGGGTCCCGCCCTGCTGAGCGATCTCACCGAACTCACCGGTGGACGGGCCTTTACCATAGACAACCCCAATGATTTGGCTGACGTCGCCACAAAAATAGGGATCGAGCTACGCAACCAATATGTGCTTGGATACCGTCCAAAGAACCCGGGGCATGACGGCAAATGGCGTAAGATAAAGGTGAAGCTGCTTCCACCGAAGGGTCTGCCGCCGCTGCGGGTGTATGCCAAGACGGGTTACTATGCGCCTACGGAATAACCGTGCAAGACTTGGACTTATCCCATTATTTTTGTTCAGCTTGACAGTTTGTGCCCAGGACGCGGCTCCGCCCCAGGCCCCGCCCCGCAGCTCTCAGCCCGCTCCCGCTGAGCCCTCATCCCAGGCCCCGCCTCCTCCAGCCACTCAGGGCCAGGAACCTGGCGTCGAGCCCGGCGGCTTCGTCTTCCATTCCGAGGTGCAGGAGGTCCTGCTCCACGCCACCGTAATCGATGACAAGCAGCACATCATCACTGACCTCGACCGGAATGCTTTCACCGTCTTCGAGGACGGCAAGCCCCAGGTCATCAAGTCTTTCCGCCATGAGGACATCCCCATTTCCCTGGGCATCGTGATTGACAACTCAGGCTCGATGCGCGAAAAACGCGCCAAGGTAAACAAAGCCGCCCTGAATCTGGTGCGCGCCAGCAATCCGAACGATGAAGTGTTTGTGGTCAACTTCAGCGACGAGTATTTCCTCGACCAACCCTTCACCAGCAAGATCAATCTTCTGCAAACTGCTCTGGAGAAATACGAGACTCGCGGCGGAACCGCCCTTTACGATGCGGTGGTGGCTTCAGCCGAGGAGCTGAAAAAACATGGAAAGCTGCAGAAGAAGATCCTGTTCGTCGTGACCGACGGAGAAGACGACGCCAGCCGGGAGTCGCTCGAACAGGCGGTGCGCAGGTTGCAGGAAGAGAATGGGCCCACGGTGTACGCCATTGGACTGCTGGGTGAAGAACGCCAAAGGCGTGCCCGACGGGCCCTCGAAACCATTGCCGAGCGTACGGGAGGGATCGCATTCTTCCCCCGCACGCTGGATGAAGTAGACGCCATCAGTAGCACGGTTGCGCGTGACATTCGCAATCAGTACACCATCGGCTATAAACCAACCACCCCCAGGAGCGTGGGCGGATATCGCACCATCCGGGTCGATGCCCGCGCCCCGGGACATGGCAAACTCACCGTAAGGACCCGCAGCGGCTACTATGCCGGCCAGGAAGAAGCCTCCGGCGGCGGAAACTGAGAACCAGAAACTGGGAACAGTGAACTAGAAACTGGCAACTGATCTTTCGATCCCCAAAAACCACCCATTCCTTCCCAACGAAGAGCGTTTCTTTGTGGTAAAGCCTGTCGCCAGACTGTAGCCGGCTCCATTGACGCTCCGCTCCGCGTTCCGTACCCTGTAGAGTGCAGACAAAAACCACCGAGGGTAAGCGCCTGCGCGTCACCGACGACATTTCCGAGCTGGTCGGCGATACTCCCATCCTGCAACTAAAGAAGCTGGTTCCGGATGACGTTGCCGGCGTCTATGCCAAGCTGGAGTATCTCAATCCCGGCGGCAGCGTAAAAGACCGGGCGGCCAGCGGGATTATTCTGCGCGCCGAAGCCGACGGCCGGCTCCGGGCGGGGGGCACGATTGTCGAAGCAACGGCCGGTAATACCGGCATCGGCCTGGCGCTGATCGGGGTGCAGCGCGGATACAAAGTCGCCCTCTTCGTGCCTGAGCGCTTTTCCGAGGAAAAAGTTGCCATCATGCGTGCCCTTGGTGCTCAAGTGACGCGCACTCCGGACGCGGAGGGCATGCTGGGAGCCATCCGGCGCGCCAACGAATTCGTCGCCTCCACTCCAGGCGCATTCATGGCCGGCCAGTTCGAAAATCCCGCCAATCCCGATTATCACTACGAAACCACGGCCAGAGAAATCTTCGAGCAGATGGAAGGTCGCATCGATGCGCTGGTCATCGGCGCCGGTACGGCAGGTACATTCACCGGCGTGGCCCGCTTCATGAAGGAGCGCCTGCCCCAGGTGCTGGCCTACGCGGTCGAGACCCAGGGCTCGATCCTGGGTGGAGGCAAGCCCGGTCCGCACAAAGTGGAAGGCATTGGCGCGAGCTTTATCCCCGGAAATTTTGATCGCTCGGTGTGCGACCAGGTGCTGATGGTCACCGACGCCGACGCCTTCGCCATGGTGAAGGCGCTGGCGCTCCGCGAGGGCGTGCTCTCCGGCTCGAGCGGCGGCGCCAATGTAGTCGCGTCGGTGCGGGTGGCAGGCTGGCTGGGCCAGGGTAAACGCGTGGTCACTATGATTCCAGATTCTGCCGAGCGCTATCTGTCCAAGAAAATCTTTGAAGGTGGAATTTGAAAAAGCAGCTATCAGCTCTCAGCTGTCAGTAAAACCCTCTGAGAACCGAGAACTTGAAACTGAAAACTGAGAAAATCAATCCATGAATTCACAAACATGAATTCAAACTCAATCAACCTGCTGAACCAAAACTGACCGGCTGATAGCTAAGAGCTGATAGCTGGTAGCTGACAGCTGAAACCTGAAAACTCCTCATGAAAAACAAACGCCCTGGTTTTGCCACCCTCGCCATCCATGCCGGCCAGGAGCCCGATCCTGAAACCGGCGCGGTCGCGGTTCCCATCTATCCCACATCCACCTATGTGCAGCAGGAGTTGGGCAAGAACAAGGGCTACGAGTATGCCCGGGTTTCGAACCCCACGCGCACCCGCCTGGAAGAGAATCTGGCAGCTCTTGAAGGAGGGACCGCAGCCCGTGCCTTCGCCAGCGGGATGGCCGCAATCAACGCCATTTGCACCATGTACAAATCCGGCGATCACGTGGTCTGCGGCAACGATCTCTATGGCGGCGTGCCTCGCCTCTTCAACCAGGTACTGGCCAACTTCGGAATGCAATTTACGTACGTTGACACTTCAGACGCGAAGAATGTGGAACGGGCGATTCGCAAGAACACCCGCATGGTCTATGTGGAAACGCCCACCAACCCGCTCATGTCGCTCAGCGACATCGCAGCCGTCAGCCAGGTATGCCGCCGCAGAAAGGTGGAACTGGTGGTGGACAACACTTTCATGTCGCCCTATTTCCAGCAGCCCATTGCTCTCGGCGCCGACATGGTCGTTCACTCCACCACGAAATTCCTCAATGGACACAGTGATGGCCTGGGCGGCGTTGTCGTGTGCACGACCAAAGAACAGGCCGACAAACTTGCTTTCGTACAGAAAGCCGCGGGAGCGATTCTCTCCCCGTTCGAATGCTGGCTTGTGCTGCGCGGAGTAAAGACGCTGGCGGTGCGCATGGAGCAGCACGACCGAAATGGCAGATTCGTCGCCGAGTTTCTGGCCCGCCACAAGAAGGTAAAAAAAGTCTTCTATCCCGGCCTGGAGGAACATCCCCAGTACGACCTGGCGCAACGCCAGATGACCGGCTTCGGCTCGATGATCACCTTCGAAACCGGATCGCTCTCCAACGCAAAAAAGATGCTGCGGAAAGTACGTGTGTGCTCGCTGGCGGAATCCCTGGGTGGAGTCGAGACCCTGATCTCGCATCCCGCCACCATGACCCACGCCGCCCTGGGCGCAAAGGGACGACGGGAAATCGGAATCACCGACGGTCTGGTACGTATCTCGGTGGGGATTGAAAACGTCGAAGACATCATGGACGATCTCGGTCAGGCTCTGGCCGCAATTTGAAATCAGATCAAGAATTGCGTAGGCCCGGACGCCCTCGTCCGGGCGGGCGAGCGAAGCTCGCCACGATATCGCTGATCGCTGCGGCGGAAAAACCGGCCTGGGCTTTGGCCACGGCGGGGCGGGTGAACGGCACTGCGACGCCCTAGCGGGTTGCTCTGCGCCTACATTACTTCACCGATTGCCCAATCCAATTCAGATATTCCGCGCTGCCCTCGTCGATCGCCACGCTGACACACTCCGGCACATCATACGAATGAAGCTCATTGATCGCGTCCCGCACCCGTTCAAATGCTCCGCGTGTGGTCTTGACGACCAGCAACCACTCTTCGGCTTCCTCAATCTCCCCTTCCCAACGGTAAATTGAATCTACCTGGGGAACGATGCTTACGCAGGCCGCCAGCAGCCGCTCCACCAGTACGCGGCCGATCTTGCGCGCTTCGTCTTTCGAACTCGCGGTGGTGAGGACGAGAATCTTGTCCGTCATATAGAATCAGCCTTCAGTTTACGGTGACAGGGTAGCACCCGGTCGCGCTCGGGAGATTAAGATGGCTACAGAAATTCATTTTGGAACATCTGGCTGGCGCGCCGTCATGGCTGACGAATTTACCTTCGCCAATGTGCGCCGCGCCGTCACCGGAATCGCCCGCTACGTGGTTTCGCAGAAACCTTCCGGGGCGCGAATCATCGTGGGACGCGACCCGCGTTTCCTGGGCGAAACCTTCTGCGCCATGGCGGACGAAATTCTCACCGCCCACGGCATCACGCCGCTGCTGATCGCTGAACCCGCTCCCACTCCGGCCATCTCCTACGCCGTGATTCGGGAGAAAGCTGACGGCGCCATCAACTTCACCGCCTCCCACAATCCGCCGGAATACAACGGCATCAAGTTTTCCACGCCGGACGGCGCGCCCGCGCTGCCCGAGGCCACGAAACGGATCGAAGCCGAAATCGCGGCCAGCGATGCGGACAGCGAGAAGCCGAAGCCGTCAGGAAGAGCCGTAGCCGCCCAGGCCCTCGAGCCTCGCAGCGCGTACCTGGCGCGCCTGCGCGAGATCGTTGACTTCAAGGCCATCCAAAAAGCTGATCTGCGGGTTGTTTTCGATCCCTTCTGGGGCGCAGCGCGGGGCTACTCCGACTCATTGCTGCGCGAGGCCGGCGTGGACGTCTCCACTGTTCACGACTGTCGCGACGTGCTCTTTGGCGGCCACGCCCCCGAGCCCGATGACCACCTTCTGGATGGATGCCGGGAACAGATGCGAGCCACCAGGGCGCACATCGGCATCGCCACCGACGGCGACGCTGACCGCTTCGGCATCGTGGACGCCGACGGCACCTTCTTTACGCCCAACTACATCGTCGCCCTGCTCTTCGACTACCTGGTGGAGAGCCGGGGCTGGAAAAATGGCGTGGCCAAGTCGGTCGCCACCACCAACCTGATCAACGCCGTCGCCAAACACCACGGAATTGAGCTGCACGAGACCCCGGTGGGGTTCAAGTACATCGGGGAGCTGATCAAACAGGACAAGATTGCGATCGGCGGCGAAGAGAGCGCGGGACTCTCCATACGCCACCACGTTCCCGAAAAGGATGGCGTGCTGGCCGGCCTGCTGTGCTGCGAAATGGTGGCCCGCCGCGGCAAATCGCTCGCTCAGCAGTTGCAGGAGCTATTTGCCGAAGTTGGTTCCTTTTACAGTCTGCGCGAGAACTTCCACTTGACGCCGGAGGTGAAGGAGAAGTTCACTGGAAAGTTGCAGCGCGAGCCCCGCGATCTCACGGGCCGGAAGATTACCCAGGTCGTACGCACCGACGGCCTGAAACTGCTGTTTGCGGATGGCTCCTGGGTTTGCTACCGATTGTCGGGTACGGAACCGGTCGTCCGGGTTTATTCTGAAGCCCGTAGCCAGGCCGACCTGGAGAAACTGAGCGCAGTAGCCAAAGCATGGATCTTCGAATAAAGCGGCCAACAATCCGGGTAGTGCCGCGGGCACAGCGGGGACTGAGCGCGCTGGTTGACCGCGCCCCCCAGGCTGAAGCCGTCGGCCAGCGCATCAAGGAGAAACTGCGCCCCGCATCCACCTGGCTGTATGCGTCCCGGCGCCGTCTGGCCACGGTGGGCGTGGCTGTGGTCACGGTTTGGCTGTTCCTGCACGTCATGTTCGGGGCCAATGGCATGGTGGTTTACCGGCAGAAGCGCGCCGACTACCAGAACCTGCGCCACGAAATCGACCAGTTGCAGAAAGAGAATGCCCATTACAACGGCCAGATCAAGGCCCTCGAGACCGATCCCAAAACTATTGAGAAAGAGGCCCGCGAACAGTTGCATTATGCCCGCCCCGGCGAAGTAGTTTACGTAGCTCCCGCTCCTCCTCCACTCCAGATGCCCGCGACCAACGCCGCCCAGAAGTAGCAGCGGACTTCGGCCCTCAGACTTCAGACCTCAGCCCAGGAACCGCGCAGGGACAGATCTTCTCATCTGTCCGGCGGAGCAAGGCTCCGCCAGGCTCGTGTGCGGGTGGAGGCGACCATCGGGTAGTGGCTCAATTTGAAAGCCGTCCCTTCCAGCGGCGTCATCCTGAGGGACTTCAGTCCCGAAGGATCTGGCGTGCACCGGCGGCAGCGCAAGGCAAAGGGTGTATCTGCTTCACGCCAGATCCTTCACGGCCTGAAGGCCGCTCAGGATGACGCCTGTGGGTATTCACACTGAGCCACTACCGAACATGGCCTTGGTGACCCCGGGAGGCCGTCCCGGTGCTATACTTTCTCAAATTCCAGTTGGAAGAATTAATGAGTAACCAACTGCTACCTCGTAACGTCAATCCAAGTAGCACAGAAACGCTCGCAGCGGAGCGTTGCTACAATCCGCGGCTACGCGCCGCCAAAAACTCGAGGAATTCAGTCATGAAGAAACTGCTCGCAATCTGTTTCGCCCTCTCCTTGTTGTTCCTCATGGTGGCTGTCGTGTCAGCCGATGACATGGGCAAATCCCAGACCGTAAAGGGCTGGGTCAGCGATTCCAAGTGCGGAGTCAAAGGCGCCAACGCCGGTGCCGAAGCCTGCACCAAGAAATGTATCGCAGGCGGGGCCATGGCAGTCGTGGTCACCGACGGCGATAACAAAGTCCTGACCGTGGACAATCAGGACGCTCTCAAGGGACACGAAGGCCATCATGTGGCCGTCACGGGAGAAATCAAAGGCGACACCATCCACGTCGAAAGCGTAAAGATGTTGTGAAGTAACGTAGCGCCGCCGTCCCGGCGGCTGTCGTGGGGGCGTCCCGCCCTCGCACCCGAGGGCAAACCAAAATGCCCGCAGGGCAGCCGAAGAGACAGCGGCGCTACACCGTTATCTCGGCGCCGTCCGCCGCGTCCCACCCGCCAGATTCTGCAGCGCCTGCCGGATCAACTTCTTGTGGTTTCATCCGTCAAAATTCTTTATCAAACCGCCGGGCGCTATTGCCAATCATCACTTTGGCAGCCGGAAACATATTCAGAAACACAAACACCTGCGCAGGCATCCGGCCACGCCCGGCAAAAATCCCGACGAACAGCGATCGGCACTCGCAGGCCGACATATGCGCCGCACGCCAGTTGATGCCTCGGGTCTATACTCACCCTGTCCGATGTTTCCCGAAAGGAGAGCTGTATGAAGATCAAGAGCTTCCTGCTCGTCATGATATTCGCTTTGACGACCGCGATGTGGGCCCAGGACAAAACAACACAAGCACCTCCCGGCCCCGGCAGTGGAAACCAGATGCGGGCCGAGCATCACCAAAAAATGATGGAGATGCATCAACAAGAGATGGAGGCCATGAGAGCTGACCTCGAGAAGATGAAGGCCTCGCTCGCTCAGATGAAGGCCAACGTTCTCACGATCAGGGACCCGAACGAGCTATCACGCTGGCGAGACAACGTGAATATGTGGGAAACGGTGGTTACCCACATGGACCGAATGCAGAAGAACATGGAATCGATGGGAGCCGGCATGATGCACGGCCATGGCATGGGCAGCCCGCGTCCTGCTCCGCCAACCGAAAACAAACCTGAGTAAGCGTACGCGGTACGGTGAGCCGCGGGCGGGGGACGAACGAAGAGCCTCCGTGTTCTACCTGCGAGAGGTTTTTCCATTTATAGAGTTTCGTCGAAGCCAATTAAGGAAGGGCTAGAGCTTGACTTTGCCCCTGCCGTCGCGCAGAATCCCTGCGCAATAAGGAGGCACTATGCGAAGCAAGTTTTTCCTGATTCTCGGACTGGCCCTGACCCTGGCGCCCGCCGCCAGCAGTCAAACCAGGATCACCGGCACCATTTCCTGCGGTAAGCCTGACCCCACTTATTCCATCGAAGTCGACGACCGTCCCGGCCATTCCCTTTCCATCAGCAAGTTTGCCTGCACCTGGACTACACCGATGCAATATGGCGAAGTGCAATCCAAGGACGGCTATGACGTCGCCTACAGCGACGCCAGCGGCGCCAAGGTGCGCGGCTCCGGCTACCACGTCTCCAACCTGTCCAACGGTGACAAGGTGTTCGTTCACTTTCAGGGAAACGACACCATGAAGGACGGCAAGCCCAGCACCACCCAGGGCACATGGAGTTATACCGGCGGCACTGGCAAGTTCAAGGGCATCAAAGGCAAGGGAACTTACAAAGGCAAAGCCGATTCTTCCGGCAACATAGTCAGTGAGATCGAAGGCGACTACGAGCTGCCCTCAGCCATGAAATAGCAGACCGCGCTGCCCCGTCATCGTCGTTCCGCACTTTGGAACGACTGGGCGGGGACGTGGAGCCTCGCGCTCCCACCCTGTCTCTCCAAAATACGGAGAGACGAGGGTGGGGCACCCCGATTCTGTAACCCGTAGAATTCGGAATTGATTCTGCTAAGCTGTGGCGAAGCCGGTGTCACAGGCCTGAGGAGAAAATTGTGCCAGTCGTGGCCGGAGTCGATCTGGGCGGGACCGCCATCAATTACACGCTGCTGGACCAGCAGGAGAAGTTCCTCATCGAAGGACTGCTCGAGCATCCAGCCCTGGCGAAGCAGGGGCCGGATATTTGTCTGCAGCAAATCGCGGACGGCCTCAGGATGGCTACGCAAAAAGTTGGCGTTCGTCTCGATGAAGTGGTCGCCGTCGGCCTCGACACTCCCGGTCCGGCCAGCGCCGCCGGCCAGCTCAGCGCGCGCGGCTCCACCAATTTTGTCCACCCCAACTGGGCCGGCTTCGATATTCGTGAAGGCCTGGCCCACAAGCTCGGCAAACCGGTGTCCTATCTGAACGACGCCAATGCCGCGGCGCTCTGGGGACACTACGCTATCTTCGGCTCCAACAGCCGTGAGACTTCGATTTCAAGCGTCATCGGCACCGGCAATGGCGGCGGCGTCATCATCGACGGCAATGTGGTGAAAGGCAAGAACGGATTTGGCGGAGAACTGGGCCACGTGCTGATTCCTTATCAAAGCATCGCCGGAACCAGTGGCATCAAGCCGGAATGCAACTGCGGACGCACCGGCGACCTGGAGTCCCTGTGCTCGCTCACCGCCATCGAAAAAAATATCCTGCCTTACCTTCTGCCGCGATATCCCGGTCATGAGCTGGCGAAAGTCGATCTCCACCCGGCCGCCAAACTGGTGCGCGGCCTGGCGGAAAAGGGCGACTCGCTCAGCAGGGAAGTCTTCCGCGTGCAGGCTCACGCCCTGGGTCTCTTCTTCGACGAGATGGTAAACACCTTCGATCCCGATGCCTTCATCGTGGGCGGAGGCGCCCTCGAAACTGCCAAGCCGTTTCAGGATTGGTTTATCGAACAGATCCGCGCTGCCATGCCGGCCCAGCGCGAAGAACAGGCCGGCATTCCAATTTACGTGATGCCGAACGGTGATACTGCCGGAGCCCGAGGCGCCGCCATCGAAGCGCTGAAACTCGCCCGCGAAGGCGGCCTCGCGTAGCCAGCGCTTTTCAGGATACCAAGCCAACCGATAGTCAGGTTTTCTCTGTGTCCTCTGTGTCCTCCGTGGTTATTGGTTTGAACTTTGCGGTGCTGGCCGGGAAAACAGGGACATTCGCAGCCTCTGTTTTGATAGTCCCACCCACTTTCGCGAAGTTCGCGACAGGAGAGTGGGGCACTCCGCTGTTGTTTTGGGTGGAATAAATCGGTGGCTTCGAACGTTTAGAGGCTGGGGAGAGTACTCGTCAACTGGCCAGGCTCGACTCCGCCAACTCCTGACATTGCGGGCAGCGGCACGAATACGCGGCATCGTCCGGATACGCGGTATGCCCGCACTTGCCGCAGATGTACCTGCCATCCACGTGAGCGACCATGGCGGAAGACTCAGAGCCTGGCCCACAATAGGGGCATCGGACGGTGTCTCTCATTTTCTGAACCTCCGGGACAGGTCTTGAGGCCCGAGTTCAATCGCCCACCCTGCGCTGGCTTCGCGCCGCTTCACTCCTCTGGCCTTGCCCCTGTTCATGCAACCTTGGGGGGCTTTTTCGGTTCCGCGCCGCGGCGGGCCGCCTCCGGGTCATGGCGCTTCAGCAGTTGCTCGATACGCTGGATGGTGCGCTGCAGCTGGTGGATCAACTCATCATCGGAAACCGTGAGCAAATCCGCAAGTAACCGGCGGATCTGCGCCCTGATCTCGGCGTATTTCTCGCTCCGGGTCTGCATCTCAAGAAGGTATTTGCGATAGACCACATACCCGATGGCCACGCTCACTCCCATGAACAGAGCGCGAAAACCCTGCAGCAGCCAATGCGGAGCACTCTGCAGATGGGTTACCAGAAAATCCACATCCATGCTGACGAACCATGCGCATCCGCCCCAAAGCGCAGCCGCGGCCAGAATCTTCTGCTTTCCCTTCACTGATGGTTCCCCTTCTTCAATACAAGGAGCAATTTAGCCCTTATTGGACTGTGGATAAGCTGTGAATTCCTTCGATTTTCTGTTCAAAAAGGAAATCTCGCCCTAAGCTTCCGGCTCAAGGCGAGACGGTCTCAGCCCTGGCAGAGCCACCGGGCTTGAAGACAGATAATCGTGTCTATTAGTGCCGGTTGTCGTATTGAATGCCGGCCTCGACCTCCCCGATGGCCTGGTTGACCAGCCTCACCGCATTCGCCCGGTGGCCGCCCTTGTCGCGCGAGGCCCGTTGCAGGTTCTGCTGTGCTTCGCGCAGGTTCTGCAGGGCGGCATTCATCTCGGGTTGTACTTCACGGCCGCCGCCGCCCTCCCAGTTGCCGTTCCAGCCGCCCTGGCCCCACTCGCCGCGGCCCCAGCTGCGGAACTGTGCCCCGTCAACCGTGCTGCCTTCGCGATACTCAAACATGCGCTCCTGCCCGTTCGGTCCGCGGGCATAGATGCGGAGGGTCTTGTCCCGCCCTTTATCGGGGTCCACGCCAAAAGTGCTGTTGCCCATGCGGAAGGTGCGATCCTGGCGCGCCAGTTCCTTCAAACGGTTGGTAACGTCCACGTGGTGCTGGGCAGTGCCGTATTGCGCGCTGAGGATGACGTACTCGCCGGAGTCACCGTTATTGCCGCCGCCATAACCGCCGCCTTCCCAGTTGCCGTTCCAGCCGCCCTGGCCCCAGTCGCCGCGACCCCAGCTGCGAAACTGTGCGCCATCAACTGTGCTGCCTTCGCGATACTCAAACATGCGTTCCTGCCCGTTCGGCCCGCGGGTGTAAATGCGGAGGGTCTTGTCCTGTCCGGGGTCGGGATCCACGCCAAAGGTGCTGTTGCCCATGCGGAAAGTGCGGTCCTGGCGGGCCAGCTCTTTCAAACGGTTGGTAACGTCTACGTGCCGTCTGGCAGTGCCGTATTGCGCGCTGAGGATGACGTACTGACCAGCGTCATTCGAATTCATTTGGGCTGCAGAACTGCCTGGCAGGAACACTACTGCCGCTAGCATTGCGATGACGAGCCGAATTTGAAACATGAGAACCTCCTGAAATGATTTGCACGGGGCGCGAGCGCATTCTCTGGACACTCTGCCGGATTGTCAAGAAGGAAAGCGCCACCGAGCCCTGGGGAAACAAGAATGGGACTGCAGTTTTAGGAATCTGCCCGATTAGGGGCTGTAAGAGTACCATCACGCTCGAGCACTGGAATCGAGCCTCTCATCTCAATCAGCGCACTACACCTTCCAGCGGCGAACTCGCCGTCGCGTAAAGCTTGCGTGGCATTCGTCCCGCCAGATAAGCCTCGCGCCCGGCCAGCACGGCATGCTTCATAGCCTCGGCCATCAGCACAGGGTCCTGCGCGTTGGCGATTCCCGTATTCATCAGCACCGCGTCCGCTCCCAACTCCATCGCCAGGGCGGCATCGGAAGCCGTGCCCACGCCCGCGTCCAGGATCAGGGGCACGCCGGTAATCATCTCCCGCAGGATGCGAATGTTGGCGGCATTCTGAATCCCCAGCCCGCTCCCGATCGGCGCTCCCAGGGGCATGACCGTGGCCGCTCCGGCGTCAAGCAGGCGCTTGGCAAACACAACGTCATCAGACGTATAGGGAAGAACCGTAAAACCTTCCTTTACTAACACGCGGGTCGCCTCCAGCGTGGCTTGCACGTCGGGATAGAGGGTCGCCTGGTCACCAATCACTTCCAGCTTCACCCAGTCGGAGAGCCCGACTTCGCGCCCCAGCCGGGCCGCCCGGATGGCTTCATCGGCGGTGTAACACCCGGCGGTATTGGGCAGCAGAAAATATTTCTTCGGATCCAGATAATCGAGCAGCGATTCCTTGCTGCGATCCAGATTCACCCGCCGTACAGCGACGGTCACCATGTCTGCGCCGCTGGCTTCCAGCGCCCGCGCCGTTTCCTGAAAAGATTTGTATTTCCCCGTGCCCACAATGAGCCGGGATCGAAACTCGCGTCCGGCGATGATCAATGGATCAGTCATGCACCATATTGTAATGAAAAGCGAGCCCGTGTGGACGCGGGCGACTTCGCCCGCGAATGCTCCGCCAAGCCCGCGTGGGGACAACCGCCCCCGGCTGTCCAGTCGAGCGCAGCTCGACCAGCTTTGGAAATGTCAGATTCCGGTAGTGCTTCAGCTTCGTGATATGACGCGGCAAGGGCATAAACCACGAAGGACACGAAGTATCACGAAGGCTTTGTTTTCCAGGCGTTCCTTCGTGTCCTTCGTGGTTCATGGTTTCCAAACTGACCCACTACCAGGATCGCTCAGGCGCATTAGACCTGGTTTGCTCGCCACCCTTCGCCTATGCCGGGGTTTTCGTAAGAAGCGCCGCTGCGCTCCGATCCAGATAGACAGTAGTGTCGGCGTGAATGCGCAAAATCGAGGCAGGCGCACGCGGACTGATCTCGCCCTCCAGGCAAGCGGCGACGGCCCGCGCCTTCCTTGCCGCCGACACAGCGCAGATAATTTCCCGCGCCTGAAGAATCTGCCGGATGCTCATGGAGATAGCTTGTCGTGGAACCTCGGAGAGATTTGTGAACCAGCCTTCGCCCAACTGCTGCCTTCGACAGGCTTCATCGAGCACAACCACTATGTACGGCTCGTCGGTTTCAAAGTCCGCCGGAGGATCATTGAACGCCAGGTGGCCGTTTTCTCCTATCCCCACAAAAGCCACGTCGATCGGCGCCTTCCGCAGAGCGTCTCCGACGCCGCGGATGACTTTCGCCGGCTCCTGTTCGCCATCGAGCAAATGGTAATGCGTGATCCCAACTTTATTAATCAACCGGGTCAACAGATAATTTCTGAAACTGGCGGGATGGTTCGCCGGCAATCCAATATATTCATCGAGATGAAAAAGTTCGACTCGCTCCCAGGCAATCCCCGGCAGGCTGGTAAGAGAATCCAGCAATTCAAACTGGGAGGCGCCGGTCGCAGCAATGATCCGGGCCTGGCCGTTTTTGTGGATCGCCCGGCGAATGGCTTCGGCAGCCTGCTGAGCGGCGGCCCGGCCAAGAAAAAACTTGTCTTCGAATATCTTGATCTTCATTAGGGTTCTTTGCAGATTTGAACAAGGTTTCCTTCGCAGTCCCGGACCTCGAAGAACTGCGTGTCACCACCATCCTGGATGGGTCCAACAAGAACACCTCGGCTGGAGAGCTTTTCGTGCGCCTTTTTCAGTTTGTCGCAGAAGATGACGGAAACAACGGGCGAGGACCTGTCGAAACCCGCCTGTTGCACTTCCGCTCGGGCGCTCAGGAGGATTGCGGGTTCGTCGTTGCCGGGAAGCTTTAATGCGACATCGGAGGGCAAGGGGTTGTCCCAAGCGGGCGGCACTGTGGCCGCCTGACAATCAAATGTGTTGATCCACCAGCGCTTCGCCCCCTGAATATCTGCGTAGGTGAGAACCACGGAATCTGCGTAGAAAAGCATGCTTCCAATGATAATCCCGTGCCCCGCATGAGACTCATAGTTGTTGTCACCGCCCCTCCATACCTCACGCATCCTCTATAACCTCTGGTAGCGGTATGTTTCGTCTCAACCGGGTCCTGCCGCCGTTCGGTAAAATGATCTTCGGTTACCTGTCGAAGGAGAATTCATGATGCAGCAGGCATTCGGACTGAATATTCCACAAACGCTCGAGGATGTTTGTGATCCGAGGCGCTTGGCGCTGGTCGTATATGACATGCAGGTCGGAATTGTGAACCAGATCAAAAACGGTCATGAGATTACCGCCAGAGTTCTCCAGGTTCTCGAAGCGGCACGGGGCGCGGGAATTCGCGTTTTCTTTACCCGGCACATGTCGCTACCGAAAGAACTGATGGGTGTGTCCCAGTTGCGAATGGCCATGGCCTGGCAACGCCTGACGTCCGTCCACGAAGTCAAACCCTGGTTCCTGCGGGACTCACCGGGCTTTCACCTGATTCCCGAATTGAAGCCGCTCCCCAGCGAAGCCGTGTTCGACAAGATCATGATGTCAGCTTTTGAAGGCACACCGCTGGACACTGCCATGCGCGATTGTGGGATTGACGCCTTTGCCATTGTCGGTATCGCCATGGAAATCGGCATTGAACCGACCGTACGACACGGGGCCGATCTTGGCTACATTCCGGTGTTGGTTGTGGATGCCTGTGGCTTCGGCCACGAGGACGCGGCAGATCGTTCGGAAGCCAGCCTCAAATTCGCCGGCGATACCGTGTTTACCAATGTCGAGGCAATCAGCGCTCAATTTCAGCGCATAAAGGCTAAACAGGGTGGAGAATCATTGGAAGCCGACCTTTGATTTAGGCGAGCCCCGGGGCGTAGAACAAACGAACGGGCTGGGTGAAGCCATGGATCTCATGGCACTGACGGCGGTGGCCGGCTGGACTTTCAAACCTGCGATGAAAAGTGGCGAGCCTGTAGCAGTGGTGATTACTGTAGTCAATTTTCGTCTGCAATGAGTGATTTTCTCTCACGCGTTGGCGAGAAATTCCAGCGCCTCTGTGCCATTCGGCCACGATTCCCCCTGCACAACGGGCGATTACTCCGGTAACCGGGTACTCCCGAAACCCACCCAAGCCGTATGCAAGCTTTTTCCTCACAGTTGCAACCGGCGGCCCGATTTTATGGCCAATCCAGCCGAATGAGCCACTTCCATCGCCAATACTTTGGCAACAGACATGCGCCAATATCGCGGTAGGTCGATCGGTTCCAGCCGAGACCGAGGAGTAACCAATATGACTGATCATGCCTGGCGCTTCGCGAATCTGGTTCGTCTTCAAAAAGCAGTTTTGTGCGCCAACTGCGAAGTCATCAGCGAAGGCTCAAACGGTCATTGTGCCGGCTGCGGAAGCCAGTCCCTGCTCGGATTGAGCAGTGTACTGGGCGGGATGATTGAGCCGGAAGTGTCGTTCAGCGTCGTTAATTCCACCCAGACCAGCGAGGAAGCGAGCGTTTACTCTCTGGCCGCAGCGGCGTAGTAAGCGCAGGTGAAGCTCCTCCTCCTGTCGCGGCTTCTGAGTGTCCCTCGGGCGGATGGCCGAGGCTTTTGACCTCGCTGGCGCCAAAGATATAGCGGGTGCCCCGTCCTTTGCGCACTTTGCAAAGGGCGGGAACCTGGAACGCATGCGCGATCGGGTTGCAGAGCCACAAAGTTGTCTCGGCAGCATCGTCACCCGCCCTTGCAAAAAATGCAAGGACGGGGCACCCTCAGAACCGATGGCGCGCGCAGACATCATTAAAAGGTGGCGATCCGCCTCTGAGAGGCTCCATTCCCTCCTCCCCGGCCGCGCGTTGACTTGCCCCCGTCCTCCGCCTAAGATAGGGCGCCAGCGCTGCTCTACGTCAGCCTGACGATCAGCCATAAATGATCGGCCAAACCATCTCGCACTACCGCATTGTCGAAAAGCTCGGTGGTGGCGGCATGGGTGTCGTTTACAAAGCTGAAGACACTCGCCTCGATCGCTTCGTCGCCCTGAAATTTCTCCCCGAAGACGTGGCCCAGGACCGCCAGGCGTTGGAGCGCTTCCGCCGCGAGGCCAAGGCTGCTTCCGCCCTCAATCATCCCAACATCTGCACCATTTACGACATTGGGGAAGAGAATGGCCAGGCCTTCATCGCCATGGAGTACCTGGACGGCCTGACCCTGAAGCATCGCATCGCCGGCCGCCCCCTGGACTTGGATGTGCTCCTCGGCCTGGCCATCGAGATCGCCGACGCCCTCGACGCCGCGCACAGCGAAAACATCGTCCATCGCGACATCAAGCCCGCCAACATCTTCGTCACCAAGCGCGGGCACGCCAAGATTCTCGACTTCGGTCTGGCGAAAGTTACTTCGCCGGCGAGTTCCTCCGCGCCGGCAGGCTCCCACACCGAGGTCACGACCGGCGTCAGCCTGGAGTATCTGACCAGCCCTGGGACCGCCATCGGCACTGTCGCCTACATGTCACCTGAGCAGGCCAAGGGAAAAGAACTCGACGCCCGCAGCGACCTCTTTTCCTTCGGTGCCGTGCTCTACGAGATGGGGACCGGCATCGTTCCATTCCGCGGCGATACTTCAGCGGTTATCTTCGACGCCATCCTGAACCGCGAGCCGACTCCCGCCGTGCGCGTCAACACCGATCTCTCTCCCAAGCTGGAAGAGGTCATCAACAAAGCCCTGGAAAAGGACCGCGATCTGCGCTACCAGAGCGCCGCCGAGATCGGCGCCGATCTGAAGCGCCTCAAGCGCGACTCCACTTCAGGACGCGTTCGCGCCGCCCATGATTCAACTCCGAGCGTGGCCGCCACGGAACTCGCCGGCGCAGCGTCCTCGCAGTCAGTGCCTCTGCCCGTCGCGGTTGCGCCCGCAAAAAAGAGTCTGTCTAAAGTTGCCATCGCGGCTGCGGTCGCGGTCTTACTCGCGGCGGCCGGGTTCGGTGGCTATAAACTTCTTAACCGCCCGCGCGCCTTCAATCTGCAAAACATGCAGATCACGAAGCTGACGGAAAACGGCAAAGCTAACCAGGTGGCGATTGCGCCCGACGGACGCTACATCGTTTACGCCATGCGCGACGGAGAGAAGCAGAGTCTATGGGTTCGCAATGTAGCCACCAAAAGCGACGTTCAGGTGCTCGTCCCCGATGTCGTCGAGATCCCGGGACTCAGTTTCTCTCCTGACGGCAACTACATTTATTTCGTGCGTTCAGACAAGAGCACCGAGAACTACCGTTACCTCTATCAAATGCCGGTGCTCGGAGGCTCGCCGCGGCAACTGATTCGTGACATCGATTCCTCCATCGACTTTTCACCCGATGGCAGCCACTTCGTATTCGAGCGGGGTGTTCCTGACCGCAATGTCATTGAAATCTGGACAGCGCAGGCGGATGGCGGCGGGGAACGGCTGGTGGCCACACTCCCGGCGTACCCGGGATTCATATTCGGCGCAACCTGGTCCCCGGACGGCAACACCCTCGCGGCCCCGACGCTGGGCGTGGGCGGCGACGCCACCTGGCAATTGAATGTCATCAACATCGCTGACGGCCGCGTGCGCACCTTGC
Organism: Terriglobia bacterium; assembly: GCA_963757835.1. Lineage (GTDB taxonomy): Bacteria > Acidobacteriota > Terriglobia > Terriglobales > Acidobacteriaceae > JAIQFF01. The sequence goes on from CAVWSP010000005.1 coordinate 149,635, forward strand.
TTCCCGCGGGCGGACGGGCTGTCGGACGGGCGGTCTGGATGCCGGACGGTCACTCTCTCATCGCCCCGGTCGCGGAAGCGACGCTGGGCCGCGGACAACTGCAAAGCATCGACTATCCCTCCGGCGAACTGCATCGCTTTACCAACGATCTCTCGGACTACACCGCTGCCCTCGATGTCACCCATGATGGCAAAACCCTGGCGGCCATTCAGCGTGCCCGCGTCTCCAACATCTGGAGCGCACCGGCGGCCGATTCATCGCAAGCTCGCCAGCTTACCTCAGGCGAGCCGGCCTACAATCAGATCGCTCCCGGCCCATCCGGCAAAGTTCTCGCCACCAGTAGAAATGGCGATATCTGGTCAATGAATCCGGATGGCAGCCAACGAACGCTTCTCGTTCCGGACGCCCACAACCTGAATTCCATCTCGTCCTGTGGCGACCGCTACGTGCTCTTCGACACCTACCGCGACGGCAAGTTGGAACTCTGGCGGGTTGATGCCGACGGTTCGAATGGGAAGAGACTTGCCGATGTGCTGGGCGAGTCCCAATGTTCGCCCGATGGCAAGTGGATCTTTTACAGCGGCAAGGACAGGATCTATCGCATGCCGGCCGAAGGTGGCGACCCGGTCACGCTCCTGACCGTGCCCGAGGGCGGCAATTCACTTCGAGTCTCGCCCGACGGGACCCAGCTTGCCTTTAGTTATCAGGAAGGCAATCCCGTCCCCATGCCTAAAGTTGCCATGGTTCCGATCGTGGGTGGCCCTATGCATTCCATAAGCCAGGTGCCGCTCGGCGCCCGCGGCCTCTCCTGGTCGCCTTCCGGTAAAGCCCTGCAGTACGGACTAACCAGAAACGGAGCCACCAACCTCTGGGAGCAGCCAGTGTCCGGCGGCCCGCCCCGCCAGATTACAAACTTCGCCTCCGACCAGATCTTTGGTTTCGCCTGGTCGCGCGACGAAAAACAGCTGTTCCTGATCCGAGGCAACGTAACCAGCGACGTAATCCTCATCAGCAACTTCCACTAACCTTTATTTGGATATTGCGTGCACTTCGATGTAATCGAGAGGCGCGTGTTCTTCTCCATCCGGAATGCCCTCGATGCGAATCTCATCACCCGGATGAAGCGCCAGTGCTGGAATTGTGCGGCGTGTGGAAGAGTCGCCGCCGGGTTTAGTTGCCGGAAGATGATCGTCGGCAATCCACTCATCCACTTCTTTATCGCCCACCAAGACCCGAAACTTCGATGCGCCGTTCTTCTGGTCGAAATACTGCACATCCACTTCATATCGCCCCGGGGCGCGGTCGAAGCGGAATGTAGCCACGCATCCTGCAGGCGTCATACACGCAATCGCCTTACCCCCGGAAGCGTTTTCCCAAGGCTCGACATCGATCGGCACGAAGCCCTGGAGCTGCATGCCTTCCGCCTCAACGCGGTCAGGATGATTTCCCACTCGTCCTTTTTCATCCGCAATGCCGGAAGCACGAAAGAACCAGTCGCAGATAGCGTCTCGCCAGACGATCGCGTGTCCGGACTGATATTCCAGACGCGCGAGGACCGAGGCATAGCGTTCGTCGTCGATGGAGCCCCGTAAAGATTCCCATTGCCGCACGAAACCCGCCGCCTCTTCCGCCCCCTCGTAGTGCGAGTCATAGATATGCTGGATCACGGTCTTGCCCGAGTGCAGCACGTAGGTATAAGGAACGTGATGGAAAAATAGAAGCAGATTGTCGGGAGTACTTTTCTCCGACTCGTACAGACGCTGAATTGCGGCCGGATATTGTCCGACGAAGCCGGTTCCGGTTGCCATGCTTCGATCCATGCCAATACCGTCGTGGTCGGCGCGATGCCACTGTCCCCAGCCATTGCGCTCCGACGATTCGATTCCCGGCCCGTAGTGACTGCCCAGAATGTCAGTCAGCGTTTGCGCCCCTAAGGGACCGGTGTAACTCTCATACGCGTGCCAGGAAGCCATTTGCAGCCCGGTGATGGTCTTCACCACCGCTGCATCGTTGCCGAATGTCAGCCGCGTCCACTCCTCCGCGATGGTTTCCGCGCTGAGATTGGGGTCCCACGCCAGCCGGCCGAATCCATAAAGATTCGCCATGGCCAGCGGATGTCCCAGCCAGTTCGCGTCCATGCCGACATTCGCCACGCCCACGAACGCGCCCGCTGGGCGATGAAACGTCTTTCCTGCGACCAGTTCCTTGACCGGCGTCGCGCCGCGGTTCACCCGCAGATCGAAATCCAGGATCTCCTTCCACATCGGCGGCAGAAAACATAAATGCCGCTGCTGTCCCGTGTACTCCTGCGTGACTTGCAGTTCGATGCCCTGGTTCGTCTTCTCCAGTCCGCCAAAAAGTGGCGACACCGGTTCGCGGGCCTGAAAATCAATGGGACCGTACTTGATCTGGATGATGACATTGTCGTCGAACTTTCCGTCCAGCGGATGGAAGATGTCATAAGCGGCGCGGGCGCGATCGTTCTTTGGATTTCGCCAATCCAGATGATGGTCATAAACAAATGCGCGATAAAAAAGTACACCGCCATGCGGCCGCAGCGCGCGCGCAATCACGTTGGCCGCGTCCGCCGGCGTCCGCCCGTAGGATGACGGGCCGGCGCGCCCCTCCGAATCGGCCTTGACCACGAAGCCGCCGAAGTCGGGAATCTGCCCGTAAATCTTGTCCACCTTCGTTTTCCACCATTCGACGACGCGGGGATCCAGTGGATCGAAAGTGTCCAGACCTCCCGCAGCCTTGGGGCTGCTCAGATCAACCGACACCGCCAGGCGCACTCCCCAGGGACGAAAAACATCCGCGATGCGTGCCAGTTGTGGAATGAAAGTGTCGTCCAGAATCCGCAGGTCGGCATTCACATTATTGATGGTGCACCCGTTGATGCCGACCGAAGCCAGCAGGCGCGCGTATTGTCCGGCGCGGGTCAAATCGCCGCGGACCCCGCCGTTCTCGAAAAAAATCGATGGCCCCGCATACCCGCGTTCAATCGTGCCATTCAGGTTGTCCCACTGATCCACCCAGCGCATCGAGACCAGGGGCTGACTAAATTCGCTGAGAGCGCTGACGTCCTCACCGCGCGCCATCTTGCTCAAAAACGCGAACACGCCATACAAAACGCCCCGCTCCGTCGTCGAAGTAATAATGATGCAATCGAAGCCGCGTACTCGCCTATGCGCCAGCAGAAAGCCATCGCCTTGGAGTGCCCTGGGAGATTCGAATCCCGGGACGATCTTCACAATGGCGTCAATCGTTCCAAGAATTATGGCCTTCTCCTTGACGTTTCCGTCGAGGCGCAAAGTCCGCCCCAGCATCCCCATCACCCCGTCGGCCATCTCATGCCTCGCCGCCGTGAGCACGGCAGTGTCCTCGGGCACAACCAACGCCGTGGGGAGTGCTTGATATTTTGTTCGGGCCGCGGTCTCGAGGGGCGCATAGCGCAGCCACGCCTCCTGCCCGGTCTCGGCTTGCAGGGCAGACGCGACTCCGCCTCCGAGCAGCACGGCTCCGAGAATTCCCACGCTCAGGAATCGATTCATGAGTCCGCTTGAAAATCTAACATGGCCTTCGGACGGATTGCTCGGATTATCGTTCTTGTTGACGCGCGAGGGTGACACGGCAGGTGCATGAACCACGAAGGACACGAAGTATCACGAAGGCATTGTTTTCCAGGGTTTCCTTCGTGTACCTTCGTGTCCTTCGTAGTTCATGTTCTTCAAACCGATCCACCACAAATTGCCGCTTTGATCACGCTGACCCGTTCCGCCAGGCTTCCCGGCTCGACCGAGACCAGTTCGAAGCCGAAGTCTCGATAAGTCTCTTCGTGAATCCTCTCAAAGCGCACCGTTTCCTCAAAACTGATTCGCCGCGCCTCCGTCGGCGTGACGAAGCCAAGATTGCGAATGAAGAAGACGCGGTTCTGGTAGATTGCTTCTTTTTTGATCCGTTCCAGTTCGCTGGCCAGCAAGGGTGAGAAAGGGTACTCGAGATAGACCGCCAGCGCCGCGGTACACACAGCGCAACGGTCGTGAAACTGAACCTCATCGGTTTGACAAGAGGCTCGAATCTGACGCTCCCTCTGCAGATCGACGATCGCATCGATGAACGAAGGATGCGTCCACGGCTGACTCGTTCCTCGGGCTTGCTCGGCGGCGATGACGTCAGTCGCTGCCTCTTCGACCACGCCGAACCCATCAAGCTCCAGCCGACGGATGATCGCCGTCTTCCCCGCACCCGGCGCGCCCGTGATGATGTACCTTCTCATCGGGGTCCTCCTTCAGGGTAGTGGGGCCACGGTGTTGAGGGGTGCCGTGGCCCATTCAAGCCCGATTTTGGCATGAGTGGGGCACTTTCCTTGGGTTGTGGAAGGGCACGGCTTTAGCCGTGCCACTTGCGGCCCGCAAACCATGGGCTTTAGCCCCTGAGGGTTTGCTCGTCGGAAACGGTCAGTCCGTCACGTTTGCCAGCGGATGGGCCTCAAACACCGCCGTTCACTGATGGCGCTTTTGGACAATGCCCTTAAATGCGGGATTCAGCAGTGGCGGATTTTGCCCTTTTGCAGTGGAGTTCAACCAGTTTGAGGGCGCTGCAACGTGAGGCCAGGGAAACGGCGTGATTTGGTCCACTGTCGACGGTAGCACAAGAACTATAAGGCCGGATGCGGAGATAGCATAAATCGTCTGTTCGTTCGGACTGAGGGCAAGGACTCCAGCCGACGCGTTTCCCGTAGGCAGTAAATTGGGGGTCGCGAGCCGAGCGATCATCTTTCCCGTTGTTGTATTGAAAAAGTCGATTGAATCGCTGAGCGGGGACATCAGAGTCTGGCCGCTCGCGCTGAAGATTGTGCCGGTGCAGAAAGGTTGATCGGGCGGAGCCAGATCAGGATAGACGGTTGCATTAGTGAAGTGCAGGGTGCCGTCAAACAGCCCAATCGCGACGCCCGCAAAGCTAAGATTGCCTTGGACCCCAGCGAAACGATTCCCGTTCGGAGACACTGCTAAGTCCGTCCAGATACCGCCCGAGAGACCCTGGGTGGCGAAGGAATCGGTAGTCGAGTTCCAGGCGGCGAGAGTTCCGCTAGTGTCACTTTCGTTCAGCGCGAACATGTGGGTGCCGTCCGGTGTGGCGACAAACTTGGCTATGCCACCTAGGTTTGCAGAGAGTGTCTTGGTACTACCCTTCGCAATATCAAGTTCAATGGGGGGGCCGTAGATCGTACCGATGAAGGCCTTGCCTGTACTGGTGGCCGCAATGCTCGAATTCAGGCTGGCGCCCGCGCTCAGCGCCAACCCAACCGAGGTGTCTTGGAGGGGATTGCCAGGATCAAAGATGATCACACTGTTAGTTGCTGCGTCGAGCACGAGCAAGTTAGCGCCGTCTGGCGTAATGGTGAACGCGACATAGTTACCGCCCGAAGTGCCGCCAGGGCGGAGCGGACTCTGCCAGGTCAGAGTTGTCGGGTTCAGAACTTGTACTTGCGTGCTCTGAAGTGCGTAGAGCAAGTTGCGATGACCATCGTATAGAAGCTGCAAAAGCCCGGTCGAGGGGACGATCGTGGCGGAAGGAATGTAGGTAATGCCTGCTTTCAACGTACTTGTTCCGTTGTTGCCGGTCACGGTAATATCCGCGGGGCCTGAGGGAGCGTTGGGGAGCCGCAAAAAGAGCTGTTGGACAATCTGATTGGCATTTGGATTGACTGCAAGATTCGTGATAGTTTGCCCGCCCACACTGACAGTGGGAGCCGATGTCGGACCATTCAGCATTCCGTATCCGAATAGACTAATCACCGGGTCACCAATCGGTGGCGCCATGCTCGATGTCGCTGATAAGAGCTTAACTCCGTAAACGAAATTCCGCGGTTCCAGGAGCGACGAGCCATCAGGTTGTGTTACGACTAAGTCCACGGGACCGGCGACTGCCGAAGGAGGAGCGTTCACCACTATTGGGTTAGTCGCCTGAATGGCTACAAGCTTACCGCCAATGGTTACCGACGTGCCTAAAGGCAGGTTGTCATTCGTCGGATTAAGAGTAACGGCAACCGTGTGATTGAGAGGAACGGAGAAAGGGTTTGGCCCGAGCCCTCCCTTCATGGTGGGTGGTCCACTGCGGAGCCTGGTTGCATCCAAAGTTCCGACGCCTCCGAGAGCGGAGAAGAACGCTCGCTGCTGGCTGTCGACCAGAAGGAAGTTGGGTTCGAACTGGGTCTGAATGCCATAGTTAGAAGCTATGTTCCCCGAATCGGTGAAGGTGCTTGTATTAACTACGCCCAGAACAGAGCCTCCTCCCTGATCGCCGAATAACTCCCAGTAGAGCAAACTGCCATCAGCGCTATACTGCGTGGTGTTCGCTCCCGTGAACACTAAGCCTCCAAGGCTGCCGAAATCCAAGGTCCCCAATAGATTCAAGGCTGAATCGTAAAAAGAAACTGAGAATGCCGAGGCGACTGCAAACTGGCTGCCATCGGGATTCGTCGCAATATCACGGACTCCGAATGAAGCGCTGTTCACGGGAGTTGCGGATGAAGAAAGACTGTCTGTGTGGGCGTTGTAAATGTAGAGTTTGTCCGCTGCAAACACCGCCCAATTGCGATCGGCGCTTCGTTTGAGATGATCTATCGTAAGCGTAAAAAAGGGAACATAGAAAGGCTGAGTAAACTGACCAGTGGCAGAGTCCCATTCGACGATAGACTGGCCCGCAAAAACGTAGCTACCCGCAGTAGCCAAGCCGATGTCCTGACCAAGGAATAGGACCTTACCATTCGCCATTGTGACGGGAGTGAGCAAGATCATCGTGCTCATCAGCTGAGTGAAATTGGGAGCCTTATGATACGTCGCCAATAGAGTAATTTCATCGATCGTGTAGAAGCCCTGAGTGGCAGTCCCAACGACCAGCGTCCTGCCGTCGGGCATCTGATCAATTCCGAAGGGTTGACCCACGGGAATACGGGCGTGCAGTGACAAGTCCATGCCGGAAAGTACATCTACCTCGTTCAGGTAGAGGTTTGTCGCAAATAGCAGTTGCCGCGATTCGTCGTAAAACGCCTTTTCGATACCTCCACCCGTAGTTGTAAACGGCATCGCGACCGGATTGGCCGTTTGAGCCACACTCAAAGACAAGGTGGCAATTGCCTGTCGTGAGCCGGACATGCCGGTCAGTGATACTTGTGCATTTCCAGACGCGGCATTTGAAGCCGCCGAAAATGTCAGTGTACCTGCGCCGTTGGCGGGCAACGACAGGCTCGGCGGCGATACAGTAACACCTGGAGGTAGCCCACTTACAGTCACTGCGATTGTCGAAGAAAATCCGTTCTTTGGGGTTGCCGTTATCTGTACATTTTGAGTGCCGCTCTGAGCGAGCGTGATCATGGCAGGGTTGAGAGCTAAGTTGAAACCGGGCTGGGCAGGCGTTGGGCCAACTATACCTGGTCCGCCACCACAAGCAACCAGGGCGATGATTGGAAGGATGGCTACAGAACACAAAAGACTACGTGAAGACATCCAGCACCACCCCTTCAGTGCGCCCTAGTTTTAGGAGCAGCAGATTATATATCTTTGCTCTCCAGCTCCGCTTCTGTTTATTTGTAGGTCCAACAGTAAGCACGCGTAATGCATCGCTGGCCCGCCCTTGGATGATGTCTATGTGCGCTATCTATGGTGAGGGTGCCCGGGCGGGTGGCCCAGGCTTTTGACCTCGCTGGCGCCATAAACATAGTGGGTGCCCCATCCTTTGCGAAGGGTGGGAGCCCGAAATGCTGACATAAAGACTTCACAGAATCTTACGCTGGAGCAGTGTCACCCGCCCTTGCAAAAAGCGCAAGCACGGGGCACCCATCACATAGATGGCGCACTCAGACATCATCAAAAGGATGGGCCACCCGCCTCGTCCCTTTGTGGTTTCCTCGTAGACCCTTTTCGCATCTCCTAGTCCTTACAGGGCGAATCAAGGCGTGTGCTGTTTGGCGTGTGCGTCGAACAGGCCGGGACCGACCTTTTTCTTCTTGGCCTTCCTCTTCGACTTGGGTGGAAGTTCGAGAGCACCAGCGGCGCTCAGGTCGTCGGCCGAGATCAGCGGCCCGGAACAGACTTTGTCGAGAAGTTCGGCCTGCACCGGCTCAAGATCGACGAGCAGGCCGAGAACGTTCAGCACGTTGAGCAACTCCGTCGTGTATTCGGGGAGCCAGTGGTCGGGTTGGATGTCTCCAAGAGGGGAAGGTTGGCGCCGGTCACCGATGATCGGGCGCTCGCGGTTTTTTCTACGATAGCTAAACCAGTGCGGCAACACCTGCTTGCCGGAAACCTCGTAGAGCCACACAGCGGGCGCGACGTTCTCGATGTAGCCCTGCCCCACGAGCAGCCTATGTTTGCCCGTGTCGTAGTCGATGGAATCGGGCATGTTCTCCGGGTCGGTTGGGATCGAACCAGGCCTCGGGATCTGTGGTCTCCGGTCTGCCGGGAGCCGTGGCGGCCCCGGTGGACGCCCTTCCTTCTCATCTGCCATCCGCTCTCCGAAAGTGTGTAACCAGATCACACTGCGGCCCAGGCTCGCCATCTTCGCAAACAGCGTGCCGTCGGCGGTCAGTGGAATGCGTAGACCCGGTGTTGAGAGGTCGTCCTGAAAGCGGTTCGTGAATGCGGGTTGGGCAGTCACTGCGGCGATGTAGGCCATGACATCGTTGGCAAGAACGCTGTACCTGTACTTCTCGCTCAGGAAATGTAGGAGTCGGCGCAGGTTGTGAGCCAGAGCGTCACGATCCGCCACACGAAACTTTAGGCGGGCTGGCCCACCTTTTCCCTGGCGGTGTTTTAATCTGAGGCTGCCCCACCCTTGCGTCTTATGCAAGGGTGGGAGTGACGAGACGCGGCAAGCCTACCCCACTCTTGCTTTTTCCGGGCTGGCAGGATCGTTTCCGTTGAGCCACGGTTGCTCTCCAGATTGCGGAACTTCAATTCGGCGGGCTGCTGCTCATCGACCCGAACGGGACCAGCTTGGTCATAGGCATAGTGTCTCGCTTGTTCAAATATCAAGTAAGGTGTGCTGGTGACCGTCATGTCGCGTGCCGCCACGCTCCCCTTGACAGGCTAGGAGAGTGTTGTTATCGTCTCTCCTAGACCTGCAAGGAGACCAAGTGGGAAAACAGATCGATTTGCTGCAAGGTACTCTCGACATGCTGATCCTCAAAGCTGTTTCTCTCGGTCCATTGCATGGCTACGGCGTTTTACTACGCATTCAGCAGATCTCCGGTGAACAACTCGAGATACAGCAGGGATCTCTGTACCCGGCACTTTACCGACTGGAGCACCACGGCTGGATCACCAGCGAGTGGGGCGAATCGGACAATAAACGCAAGGCGAGGTTTTACCGGCTGACTACAGCGGGCCGCCGCCGACTCCTATCGGAGACCGAGAAGTGGAACCGCATGGCGTCTCTGATCGCCGGCATTCTGTGTACGACTTCGGAGGAGATATGAAACTCTTCGCCCGAATTCGTTCCTGGCTGACGTGGATGGTGAAGCGCTCGCAGTTGGAAAACGCCATCGAAGTCGAGGTTCGCTTTCACATTGAGAGCTACGCCGCAGACCTGGTGCGCAGAGGCGTTCCCCAGCCGGAAGCGATGCGTCGGGCGCGCATCGAGTTCGGCGGCGTTGAGTCCCACAAAGATGCCATCCGGGCCTCGCTTGGCCTGCGCTGGTGTGATGAGCTGTGGATTGATCTTCGCTACGCAACGCGGAAACTGCGCAATTCGCCTGGGTTCACGCTGACCGCGGTATTGGTGCTAGCAATTGGGATTGGTGTGAACGTCGCAGCGTTCAGCGTGTTCAACCTGATCGTGCTGAAACCGCTGCCAGTGCGCGATCCGGATTCGCTGGTACGGCTGCAGCGTCGATCTCCCGATAACATCGTGGGCCAGATGCCGTATCCGTCGGTGGTTTTCTACCGTGAACATGCGAAAACCCTCTCCGCGGTGATTGTGACGATGGGTACCCGCGTGGAGTTCGAAGGCGATGTGCAACCGGTGACTGCCAACTTTGTCACGGCCAACTACTTTGCAGAACTGGGAACGTCGGCTGCCTATGGACGGTTGCTGGATCCTGCGCGCGAGGATGCTGCTGATGCGGCTCCAGCGGTGGTGCTGAGTTTTGGGTTCTGGCAGCGGCGTTTCGGAGGCGATCCATCGATCGTGGGCAGAACCATTCACCTGAACAAGAAGGCGGCGACGGTAGTTGGAGTAACGCCTTTTGCATTCGCGACGCTGGGCGCGCAATATCCGGACGTCTGGCTGCCGATGACGCAACAGGTCTATTTTGTGGAAGGCAGCAAGGTACTAACCGATGCTTCCGCTGGGAGTGTCGAAATGTGGGGGCGCCTGGCGCCTGGCGTGACTCCGCAGGTGGCCGAGCAAGAGCTGCTGGCGCTGACCAATGAGCTGCGCAAGCAGCATCCGAAGGATATCTGGGACCACGAGTTTATCAAGACCGATCCAGCCGGACACATCCAGGTCATGAAGCCGGAGATGTACCTGGTGCTTGCGATGGTGGGTGCGCTGACGCTGCTGATTCTGGCGGTGGCGTGCGCGAACCTGGGTGGTCTGTTGCTAGCCCGTGGCGTGACTCGTGAGCACGAGATCGCAATTCGCGTCGCAATTGGGGCAAGCAGGCAGCGCATCTTCCGGCAGTTGTTTACTGAGAGTCTGCTGCTGGCATTATTAGGATCGGTGGCGGGGCTGGTTTTGGGTTTTGTGGTATTGCGGGTGACGCTGGTGATGATCGAAGCTCCGGCGTGGACGAGCGCGGCACCAGATTGGCGTGTGTTCCTGTTCGCCTTGGGCATGGCGCTGGCGGCGGCGATCTTCTTCGGACTGGCGCCAGCGTGGCATATCGCCCGGCAGCGGCAGCGGAGGACGATTGCGCGGCAGCTACTGGTTGGCGCGCAGGTGGCGGCAAGTTGTGTGCTGCTGATCGTGGCGGGACTGCTGGTGCGCGCCACGCAGCACGTGATGTACACCGATCCCGGCTTCGGGTACGAGCAGGCCATATCGATTGATCCAGGGCTCGCCAGCCACGGCTACACACCGACCGCAGCGCGAACGTACTTGAATGAGTTTGAGCAGCGATTACGCGCTGTTCCAGGTGTGACGTCGGTGTCGCTGTCCCGGATGTCCCCACTCGGACGCACAGTTTCATTCATGACCGTTGACATCTCGGGGCGCCCGGTGAATATCTACCCGAATTGGGTAAGTCCGGAGTTCTTCCAGACGATGAGTATTCCGCTATTGCGTGGGCGTGGTCTCCTTCCAGGAGAGTTGAGTGCAGTCGTCGTGAGCGAGTCCCTTGCGCAAAAGCAGTGGCCGGGAGAGGACCCGCTCGGTAAGCAATTCTGGCAGAAGGACACGGTGGTCGGCGTGGCTGGCAACGCCCGCCTGAATGCCATGAACGATGGTGACACCGTGGAGGCATATTGGGCGGCACAACCCGCGGATATGCCGGCGATGACCCTGGTAGTGAAGACGGGGGCCGCGCCCGAGGATCTACCACTCATGGTGAAATCAATCGCCGCGAGCATCGACCCGAAATTATTTCCGTATATCCGCCTGCTAAAGGCCGATTTTCACAAAAACGTTCAGCAAGTGGAGCAGGCCGCAATGGTCGTGAGTCTGCTGGGGATAGCGGCTCTGATGCTGGCAGCGATAGGCCTGCTGGGTCTGGTCGCCTATGCGGTTTCAGAGCGGACCAAAGAGATCGCGATCCGAATAGCGCTGGGGGCGAGGCCGAGTCGTGTATTGGCTGCAATTTTACGGCAGTTCGTTTGGCCCGTCGCCATCGGGCTGCTCGTGGGTGTGGCAGGAACAGTGGCGCTGTCGCAGTTCCTTCGCCGGGTACTCTTCGGCATCAGCAATCTGGATCCGACCGGTTACCTGGGTGCAATCGCAGTTCTGATTGCCATTGCCACGGTTGCCGCACTGTTACCCGCCAGACGGGCATTGCGTGTCGACCCAATGCGTGCGCTTCATTACGAATAGAAAATCCGGACTCGGACGGGGTTTCCCGAACCTGGAGGCCGGGTGCCCCGTCCTCGTCTCTCCGTCTTTTGGAGAGACAGGGCGGGGAACTTCACTGGACCATTCAAGCCGCCGGCCCCGCCCCTTCCGCTTGTTCATACATCTCTTCAATCTGCCGCCGGTACCGTTCCGCCACCACTCTTCGGCGCAGTTTCATGCTGGCGGTCAGCGTGCCGTCCTCGGCGGAAAACTCATCCGCCACCAGCAGAACTCTCTTCAGTTTTTCGAACCGGGCCAAATTTCCGTTGAGATCTTCCACGATGCCCTCGTAAAGAACGCGTACCTCGGGAGAGGCCACCAACTCCTGCCGCGTGGAAAAGGTCACTTCGTGGCCGCGGGCCCACTCTTCCAGAAGCGCAAAATTCGGTGCAATCAGCACCGCCGGGAACTTCCGCTTCTCCCCCAGCACAACCGCTTCCGCAACCAGCGCATTGTGCTTGAGCGAATTCTCGATCGGCTGCGGCGCGATGAACTTTCCTCCCGACGTCTTGATCAAATCTTTCTTGCGGTCGGTGATCGAGAGAAATCCGTCTGCATCCAGGTTGCCAATGTCGCCGGTCTTGAACCAGCCATCCACGAAAGCTTCCTGGGTTTCCTTCGGCTTGTTCCAGTATTGCTTGAACACGGAAGGGCCCCGCACCAGCACCTCGCCGTCGTCCGCGATGCGCACCTCCAGATTGGGCAGAGGTTTCCCCACCGTGCCGATCTTGTGCGCTCGCGGCGTATTGACCGCGATCACGGGAGAAGTCTCGGTCAGCCCATAACCCTCATGAATGCGGATCCCGATGTCGGCATACCACTCCGCCAGTTCACGTCCCAGGGGCGCCCCGCCGGAAATGAAAACTCCGATGCGGCCCCCCAGGCCGGCGCGCACTTTTGAAAACACCAGGCGGTCCGCCAGCCGCCAGGCCCGGGACGTGGGCGTCTGACCGGCCAGGACCTCCGACCGATGTTCTCTCCCCACCGACATTGCCCAGTGATAGAACGTCGAATTCGGGAAGCCCTGCGCCTTCAGTTCGGTTTGAAAGTGTATTTTTTCGTACACCCGCGGCACCGCCACAAAAAATGAGGGCTTCACTTCCAGCAACGCCTGTGGCAATTGGTTCACCAGGGCCAGATGCGCCAGCGTGACGCCGCGGTATAGCAGGGCGAAATCCACGTGGCGGGCGGTGACATGGGAGAGCGGAAGGAATGAAATGCTGACATCGCCCATTCGCACCGGAAATTCGGCCAGCGAGCAGTTGAGATTCGATGCCATGTTGCCGTGAGACAGCATCACTCCTTTGGGAGTGCCGGTCGTGCCCGAGGTATAGATAATGGTAGCGAGATCGTCGGGTGAAATCGCCCGGGCCGTGGCGTCGAGCGCCGAATCCTGGTTAATCTGGCCCTCCGGCTCCATCTCCGGCATGCCCACCGCCTCCGCGCTTGCGGAGGCGTCCATCACCACCAGTTTCTCCAGGGCAGTCTGCCCCCGAACGGAGAGAACTTTCCGCAGCTGCATTTCGCTGGAGACAAAAATAACCCGCGCCCCCGAATCCCGCAGGATGTAGGCCGTCTGTTCAGCCGTGAGCGTGGCATAGATCGGGACCGTGACCGCTCCCAGCAGCAGGGAAGCGAAGTCCGCGATTGTCCACTCCGGCCGGTTCTCGCTCAGAATGGCAACCCGGTCCCCGCGACCGATACCCCACTTCTGCAATCCGCCCGACACCGCTGCCACTCGGCGGCGCAGCGCCTCCGAAGAAATCGGAACAAATTCTTCCCCCAACCGCTCCAACATCACCGTGGGATGCTGGCGCTCCACCACGGCAAAAAACACATCGTTAAGGGTGCGCAGGCTCATTCGAAAGAGGAGAGCAGACGAGACCCTAAAATGTACTGGTTCACCCAACCATTAAGCAAACCGCAGAAGTTTGACCGCTCCATCACGACATTGCTATGATGATTCCGCGGGGTGGAGCAGTCTGGTAGCTCGTTGGGCTCATAACCCAAAGGTCGGTGGTTCAAATCCACCCCCCGCAACCAACGCAATCATAGAGTTACGGGCAATTGGGCACTTGCAGCAACTGTCCAAAACTGTCCAATAAGGGGAACTGGCTCACAGTTCCCCTTATTTATTGAATGGAGACCTCTTGATTCGCAGGTCTTTGCAAGAGGCGTTGCACGATTGGGCCGATTGGCTTTGCGCTTGGCCAAGGCCGAGGCATTGCCGTACTGGTCCATTGTGGTTGAGACGTGCGCGTGTCGCATGAGTTTCTGCTGTACGCCCACGGGTGCTCCGGTCTCGTCCAGCCAAGCACGATATGTGTGACGGAACGTGTGAAACCCGATCCTGCCAAGTCCCAATTTCAGACCTGTAGGAACCAGGTAGTCGTTGCGCATCGAGTCGGCATGATACGGTCGACCCGTCACCGGGCTCGGGAAAAGCCAGTGCTCTTCGGTATCGAGACAGAGCGCTTGCCATTTCTTGAGTTCGAGGATAAAGCCCCGTTCGATTGGAACCTCGTCCTGCGAATACTCCGTCTTCAACTTGTTGAGCCGCTTTCCGACCGCTGATCGTTGAACCAGAACCACCGATCGCTTGAAATCGAAATCCGTCCAGCGCAAACCCAGGATTTCGCTGATTCGCAAACCGAAACACAGGCCAATTAGCACGATGGTTCGAAAGGGCTGAACCAGCGCGTCGAGCATTTGCCAAGCATCCTTCACCTGAAGGACGCGAGGACGTTTCTTGCGCTTGCTGATGCCCTTCACTTCGACCAAGTCCATGGGGTTTCGTTCCACATTCAGCAATTCCCAAAGCATCGCCTTGTCGAAAAGACGATACATCAGGGATCGAATATGTCCCTTGTACTTGGGCGAGAGGACGAGCTTGCGAAGCCAATCCTGTACCAAAGCGGGCCGAACGTCTTCGAGATGGGCGTCGCCCCACTTGGGTCGGATGTGTTGGCAAATCATACTTCGGTAGGAGGCTAGAGTATTGTGAGTGATTTGTTCGGCATCCTCTTCCTGTTTCTGATCGAGCAGGAAACGGTCGAGGATGCCACAGAAGAGAACCGGATCTCGGCGCAAGATCCCATCGTTGATCATCAGCCGCATGCCTTCTGCTGCTTTCAAGGCGTGGGCCTCCGTCTTGTACTTTTCGACGGTTCCGACGGTGAAACCCCTTCTGGTCCTGCGACCATCTGAAGTCGGTTCCCACCAACGATAGAGCCATACGTCCGGTCCTGTTACGCGTTTGTTGATCTCAACACTACCGTACTGATACCGCGTTCGCTTAGCCAATGTAATCTCCTTGGGGTTGGCGACGCGGGTGGCTGCCTGAGATTACCTGAGAACGAAGCCAATGGTCTAGCTCCGAGAGATAGAAATGCCAGCGCTTCCGACATGTCCCAACCGGATGCGCGGGAAGCGAGCCCTCACGAGCCTTGCGGAGTACCGTCTTCGGATGAAGGTTGAGGAAACGTGCGGCGTATTGTTGGTTGACGGGTGCTTCCCGAACCGAGCGTAGCCGCTCGCGTGGGGGAATTCGAGTGGGCTGGGTCGACATAGAAGCCTCGCTGCAATGCGGTTCCGCGCGCTATTGGATATTGCGCGGAACCGACGATGTCACCCAATTTGCTTCGTTTCCTCGACCGTGTCCAACAACTTCTCGTCCGCGTGTTATTCCTGCTGGGAATATCAGACAGCGATAATCCGATTTCTCACGTCACATTTCATTGAGCAAATCGCTTCTCGGTTGCCGATCTGGCATTGCAGCAGAACCGAGTCATACAGGTCGCGACAGCCTCATCTGCATCATCGCTAGGCACTTGGACGCAGATTTGCGAGCAAAGTGATTACGTACCCGCCACCACAATCGCATCTCGGGGCCAAATACTTAGGCGTCTTCCTTGTATCGGTGCCCGGGTCGCATTTGCCGACAAATCGCTTTCTCTGGAAGATTCATTGAGCGAGCCGGAAGGCTCAATTTACCTGCTCGCGACACCATGTTCATCTGTTATTCCTCCCAGGAATAACAGAGTGACGAGAAGTTGTTGGACATGTTGTTTGAGCAGCGTTACGTTTGCGCCACAAGCAGCCGATTTGAGGTGCTGCGGGAGGTGCAAATGCCCCGTTGGTCGCGAGCTCATTCCATCCGCCAAATCGGACGCCTTCTTCAGTCGAAGCGCGTGCGTCCAACCACAGTTGTTCTTGCCCTGTTCTTCCTCATTCCTGTGGCGGCGCTGGCACAGGGTTCACCGTTCGACACGGGCTTTACCGCTATCCAAAGTCTTTTCACCGGCACCATTGCAAAGGTTGCAAGTCTAGTGGCGATCGTGATCGGCGGCTACGGTTTCGCCCACGGCGAACCCGGCGCAAAGAAGGCCTTGGCCGGTGTCGCCGCCGGAACCGGGATTGCCGTCCTCGCCGTAAACGTCCTGAGTTGGCTTTGGGGCGTGTAGGAGGCCCTACCCGCCAAGTTCAACAGATGCTGAACGAGTCCCTTATGCCAAACAACACAGATCAGAAACATCGCACAAATCGAGTCTTCAAGAGCATGCATAAGCCGCTCACCTACCTGGGCGTCGAGCGCACTCTGTTCTACTTCGTCTGCGTCGGCGCGGTGGGAGCCTTCAATCTCTTCAACTCCATCTTGGCCGGCATCGCCGTGTTCATTGGCGGTTTTGCTTTCGGTCATTGGGTAACGAACAGCGATCCGGCGTTTCTCCGCATCCTCGCAAAGTCTGAACGCTACAAATTGCGCTACGACGCTGCGAAACAGCAAGTCCCACATGTAGAGGTGGTGTGATGCTGCGTCTCGACAAAGTCATCAAGCCGTGGAAAGAGAGCGCAGCTCTCAACGACCACATCAATCTCTATGGCTTCTGGAATGAGACGACCTTCCTCACCAAGAGCGGCGATGTAGGAATGGTCCTCAGTATTTCCGGCGTGGACTACGAGAGTCTTGACCGGTCGGAACAAGAGTATGCAGTGAAGCGGTTAGAAGCGGCGCTTAAAGCGTTTGGCCCAGGCTTCCACGTCTACCAATATCTCTTCAAGTCGAATCGCCCTGACATCCCATTCGCAACGTATGACGACCCTGTCGTGGATGCAGCGATCGATCAGCGGCGAAAGTTCTTTGAAGCGGAAGCGCGACCATCTTTATCAGGTTGAAATCTTCTACTGCATCCTGCTCGAAGGCGCCCGGTCGAAGACCGGCGTCGGGACGGCCCTAGCTCGCCTGTTACGCGATCCAGAGGGCGCGATTGCCGAACTCAAATCGCAGTTCACCAGCGACAGCATGAAGAAGTTGTTGCGGACGCATATCGAGCGCGATCTTCAACGTCTCGACCAGCACGTGCAGGCATTCGCTCGCCAACTAGCGGACTTCATGCAAATCGAGATTCTGAATCAGCAGGGGCAGTTTACGTTTTTCCGACGCCTGCTGAATTATGACGACTGGCGTATTGCCGGCAGGCCGCAGTCCACGCAGTTTCTCGACTATCAGGTGGTGAACTCCGATATCGAAGCGGAGCGCGATCATCTGCGCGTAGGCGATCACATTGTCCGCGTGCTGACGATGAAAGAGGCCATCACCGAGACGCGGCCCCTGGTGCTCGACGCACTCCTG
This sequence comes from Terriglobia bacterium, assembly GCA_963757835.1. GTDB lineage: Bacteria > Acidobacteriota > Terriglobia > Terriglobales > Acidobacteriaceae > JAIQFF01. The sequence goes on from CAVWSP010000005.1 coordinate 167,312, forward strand.
AAGATTCCGGCCAACTTCTATGTCGTCACGGAGTGGACGCCGCTACCCGCGGACAAAGCCCGCAAAGAAGTAAACAAGCGCCGCCGCCACTTCAATATGTCGAAGACAGGGTTTGTCTCTCAGATGGGCAACGACGCCACGCAGACGAATCCGCGCGATGTGCTGGTGGATGAGTCCAAGCAGGCTGACATTGAAAATCTTGGGGATTGCCTGCGTGCTTTGGGTGACGGCCAATCGCTTGGCGATTTCTCGCTCACGATTGTGCTCTATGGCCGGGCGTCATCCGGTCAGGCAAGAACGGAACTCGATCAACTGGTGGCCGAGTTTACCGGCGTCTTCACCAATGCGGATGGCAATCTGTTCGCGGAAACCTACAACCAGCTCAACGCTTATTTCGCCACCGTGCCGGGCAACTACGCGCTGAACCTCCGCCAGTTGTATCTGCTGAACACAAACTATGCCGATCTGTCTTTTCTGTTTACGATCCTTCCCGGCGAGAAGACCAATGCGCATCTCGGTACGGAGTACCTGGCCGCGCTTGAAACCGACAACAGCACGCCCTACTTTCTTAACCTGCATAACGGCGAGGTTGCCCACACGCTGATTCTCGGGATGACGGGGAGTGGGAAATCGTATTTTTGTAATTTCCTTCTGCAGAACGCACAGAAGTATGCTCCGCTAACGTTCATCTTCGATATCGGCGGGAGCTTTCAGTCGCTTACGACGATCTTTGGTGGCTCATACCTGAACGTCGGCCAGGAGGCGCGGGATTTCACCATCAATCCCTTCTCCCTGCCTCAGACCAAAGAGAACCTGCAATTTCTTTTCAGCTTCTTCCGTGTACTCATTGAGGGCAACGAACTACGCCACCGGCTCGATTTCAAAGAAGAACGCCGGTTGTGGGATGGGATAGAGCGCATGTACGTGCTGGAGCCGAACCAGCGCACGATCTCGAACTTTTGCAACATAATCGGCGAGTTGAAGGAACGACTACACCGCTGGACTCGCGGTGGACAGTACGGTTTTCTGTTTGACAACGCTGAGGACACGCTCTCGTTCTCCAAATTTCAGACGTTCAATTTCCACGGCTGGAATGATGCGCCCGAAGTTCTTGAGCCACTCCTGTTTTACGTCTTGCATCGCGCGTCGAACGAGATCGCAGACCCAAAAAGACTCGCCACATTCAAAACCTTCCTGCTCGATGAGGCGTGGCTGTTCATCAAGAACGAGACGATCCGCAATTACGTCGTGCAGGCGCAGAAGACGTGGCGCAAGCACAACGCCGCGATGATCCTGGCTACGCAATCTATCAAAGAGTTGGAGGAATCGGGAATGCTGGCGATTGTGGCCGAGAGTTGCCCTACGAAGATCTTCTTGGCCAACCCGGAGATGAACCGCGAAGTTTACCGCGAAGCGTTTCATCTGAACGACACGGAACTGGACCTGATCGGCGGCCTTGTTCCACCGGGCCAAATGCTGATTCGGAAAGCCCAGACCTCAAAGAAAGTGCAGTTGAACGTCGATTCGGTGTCGCACTGGATGGCAACCAACAACTCCCGCGACAACCTAAAGAAGCGGGACTACTTCGACCGCTTCGGCTTTGCAGATGGGCTTCGCCATCTCGCCGAAGACTACCCATTCCAGCCGCGCACGCTGGCCGGATCAACCCCTACAAAGAACCATAAAGGAGAAGTGCTGTGAACCAACTGAAATGGATTATCAATTGTCTTGTTGATCGTTTCTTCCATCGGCCTCGTAGCGCAAGATTCCGCGCGCACGGTGCAGTATCACTCCCAGGACATCATTCCGATCCGCGCGAAGTTGAAATACACGACCCTTATTGAGCTGCCCACTACCGAAAAGATTATGGAAGCGGCCACTGGCGATAAAGATTTCTGGATTGTGGATGTGGTTGGCAACTTTTGTTTTGTACATCCAGCAAAGCAAGGCATCAGCTCCAACTTGAACCTCATTACGGACAAGGGCAACATCTACAGTTTCACACTTCAAGACATATCGGGCTCCACGCCCGCCACCAGCCCTGACCTGAAGGTGATCGTGGAACCTGCCGACCGTTCCGCGATTGTGGCCGCGAGCGGCATTCCACAGTTTGTGCCGGCCGCCCAACTCGAACAGTCTCGACAGCAACTTGCCGCGCTTCAATCGCATGTTGAACAGGCTGTTGACGAGTACAAGAGCGCCTATCCAACCCAGCTCAAGTTCGACTACGTCTACAAAGCGAACGAAGCGCCTTTCGATATCCAGTCGATCTACCACGACGACAAGTTCACCTACATCAAAACGAAAGCGCCTGAAAAGTTCAGCGTGTATGAGATGAAGGACGGCAAGCCGAATCTCGTCACTTACGACCTCCGAGAAGGGACATACATCATCCCGAAGATCATGGACAGCGGATATGTAGAGCTGGGCAAAAAGAAAATGGAATTCACACGCAAGGGATAGCCGCCATGACTGAGAACATCTTTACGACCCACACCGAACCGCAGACCGACCCCCCAGGCGATCCCACGTTGCGTCGCAACCTGGAACTGCCGAAAGGAGTCTTGCAGAAAAACCTCAAGATCTTCGTTTATCTCGGTGCGGCATTGCTCGTGATCGTGGCGGCGCTCTTCAGTTCGTCCGGCAAGAAGACGCCAGCACAACAGGCCGGCACGAAAGGTCAGCCGCCGCAACCGACGTTACAGGACAACACCGATAGCAACGTGCAGGAGTTGAAAAATCAAATCCAGGCCGAACGTCAGAAAGAGCGACAGGCAACAATGGCCGCTGCTGCGATGGGAGATCCGGCGCTTGCGTCTGCGACGCCCGCGCAGCGAACAGCCGCCGCGGCCTACGGCCCCACCGGCGTTGCTGCCCCCTGTGTTCCGGGCCAACCCTGCTCTCAATTGCAGCAGGGCGACACTCAGGGGCAACTAACGCCCATTCAACAACAAGCCCAGCTCATCGCCGCGAAAGAGCGTGAACGCGTGGACAACTCACGTTTCGCCTCCAACCTTGTGTATTCCGGCTCCGCCGTACAGCCGCAACAACAGCAAGGCCAGGCGATGCCCACCCAGTATGGGCCCGCCGACCGGCAGCCAAACAGTAGTCTCGTCGCGCCAGAATCTGAGGCAAAACGCGAAGATACACCTGGAGGCTATAAACGCCCGCTTGAGGCCAATGTCGATTCAGCTACCGGCCAGCCGTATCTGATTTATGAGGGCTCCGTGCTCGACACCGTTCTGATGAACCGCCTAGATGGGGACGCAGTAGGGCCCGTCAAAGTTCTTGTCTCAAATCCGCTGTATTCGCACGATCATCAACACGTCATCATTCCCGAGGGGACAGTTGTTCTCGGTGAAGCAAAGAAGATTGGAGCGGCGGGCTTCGGTCAACAGCGCCGAATGGCAGTGGTTTTCCACCGCCTTATTATGCCCGACGGTTATTCCGTCGATCTCGACCAGTTCCAGGGTCTCGATCAAATCGGGGAGCAAGGTCTAAAAGACAAGGTCAATAATCACTACCTTCAGATCTTCGGCACCTCGATCGCGTTGGGTGTAGTCGCCGGGGCCAGCCAAATCACGCAGGGTGGCGGCACCATTACGACGAGCGGCTCCCAGGCTTTCACGAACGGGGCTGCAGGCAGTGTTTCGCAATCCGCGGCGAGCATACTTGACCGTTTCATCCAGATACCACCCACGATCACGATTCGGGAAGGACATCGCGTGAAGGTCTATTTCACGCAGGACTTGCTTCTTCCCGCGTACTCGAACCACACTATTCCACAGAGCTTTTAAGGAGCCGATCATGCGAAAAATCATCGTTCCCGCTGCATTCTGTGGACTCTCACCCTTTCCGGCTGTCAGAGCAAATCGGCAAAGTGAAGCAGATTGCAGGATCATACGACGCCGAATATCCGGCCTATGCCAAGGAATGCATTACCCAGTGACGCGGATCGTCAGAACTTCTGCGGAGGAAGCTGACGCCTGAGCAGATGCGGCCCTGGAAGCGAAGAAGAAAGAACAAGACGCACGGATTAACCAGAAGGGGATCGCCTTGCACAGATTCAAAAAGAAGATTATCGCTGCACAGCAGTAGCGCGGTGTTGCTGTGAGAACGTCCACACCAACCTCAAACGAAAGGACAAGAAAGTGAAAAAGCTAATCGTTACCGCACTCGTTGTCGGCATCAATGCGGCATTGCACCCCATCGCGCACGCGCAGTTCGGGTCCGGGATTGTCTACGATCCCACTCAATCGGCCCACGCCATCACCCAGATCGAACACGAAGAGCAATCCATCAGCAACCAAGTGCAGCAGATCGAGAACGGCCAGCAGATTTTCTCCAACACTGTCAAGATCGCGAGCAACGGCACTACAAACCTACAACCAAGTAAAGCAGCAGTACAACCTCTAGCACCAGATGATCCTTGCGCCGAGGATGCTCTATTCACGGTTTCTCTCGCCGACTTCGGACCTGCGTCTGCTGCAACAGATCTCGAATACCTACGGCAACTCGGGAGGCTGGGTCAATTCGGCCAATACTGGCAATGGAGCTTCAGCCTCCTACCAACAAGTGAGCGTCCCGAGTACCAACAGCATGATTCCGGGCTACGGCGGCTTCAGCGTCTCCGGGCAGCAACAGATTGCCGCACAGGGCGCTACCGTTGATATCGGCGATTCTGTAATGACGAACAACTCGAAACGCTTGGAACTATCCGGGCCAATCAGACCGCAAGACAAACCGACATCGCCAATCTGGAAGCTGCGACTCAAACCCAGGATCCAAGCCAGCAGACCATCATGGCGGAGCTTCAACGCATCAACCAGGCATTGCTTCTGCAGTTGCGCACCAGCAGGATGCCAACCAGATCAACGCCAATCTTGCGCTTCAACAGATCGTTGCCCAAAAACAACAGCAGGACGCACTAAAGGCGGGATTCCAGGACACGGCGGACTACGAGAGCTACCTATCAAGACACACATTGCGCCGGCCTACAACGGTGGCGCACAAGCCCTACGGCCTATTGATCGTCGAGTAACCACAAGAGGTGATGTATGGGAGTCTGAATTCGGATCACGCAGGGATGTGACGCGCTGACCGCCACAGCGTCGCCCACAATCGATGCTTTGGGGATTCGCATGTGCATCGCGCTCGCGACCATCATGCTCGTCTGGTTCGGGGTGCAGGAATCGCTGGCCTCCACCCATGGGAGGCCAGGGTTTCCACATGGGGAAGTTTCTCAGCTTCTTCATGCTGATCACCTTCGCCTATATCCTCGTGCGGTTCTACGACAGCAGCATCCCAGGTGTTGGCCAATCCTTCCGCGGCTTTATCAACGGCGGTGCGCAGTCAACCTCGTGTCGGTCATCGGCAACAGATAGCATCACGAATATTCTGAACGAATCAATGCTGCATCGGCCACGACAGGGCCCGGGCATGGTGAAAGCCCTGATGAACCCCTACTACGCCATTGTGTACTTTGTCAATTCAAGTCCTGATTGCCACTTCTCCGCCGCGGTCAGCGCCATCGTCGCCTATGGAGCAATCGCCAGCGCAGTCGTTGGCCTCCTCGGTCCCGTATTTATCCCGTTTCTTGTCTTTGACAAGCTGGAGTTTCTGTTCTGGGGATGGCTGCGGGCATTCATTGGGTTCTGCTTCTATAAGGTGCTCGCCGCGGCCGTCCTGAGCATCCTGGCACACCTGCTCGCGCAGTATTACACTGGAGCTGGTCAACTTCTCCGATCCCGGCAACATGGTGCAGGAGCTTCCGTTGCTGATCTTGCTGGTACTTGTCAACATCTACATACTCTTCAAGATTCCTGCCATGACGCATGAGCATTTTCTCTGGCTCTGCAGGCGGGCATGGCGGGGGTATCGGGCATGATTGCCAGCGACGATGAGATCGAAATAAGTTAGGAGAATTGCAGAGCTTATGAGCAAAAAGACGGAAGGCTCCCCACAAATCACACGAGCCGCAGAGCGCTACCTGGAGCAATATGGCGACCCACTGGTGATGAATACCTACTTGAAAGTGACCATTCTCGTGCTCGCCGTCGTGTGTGTCAGCCTGGCTGGGCTCGCCTACAAGAGCCAGACGGCGCTAGCCAACATGCACCCAATGATTGTGCGGATCAATGACGTGGGCCATGCGGAAGCGATCGACTACCGGAACTTTCAGTATCGCCCCCAGGAGGCGGAGAACAAGTATTACCTGACCCGCTGGGCCGAACTGTATTTCAACCGCAATCGTTTCACCATTGAACGTGATCAAACGCAGTCACTCTACTTCCTCAATAGCGATGTTCAACGCGCCGTCATCGACCAGGAACGCAAGGACAACAGCATTCAGAATTACGTCAAAGACAGTACCTTGCCGTATGTCGATGTCGAGATCAAGAACGTCATCCTCGACGACCTTCGCCAGTCTCCGTATTCGGCGCGGATCGAGTTCGAGAAGGTTTACACCAATCCCGCGGATCACACCGAACTCAAGCGGGAGCGATGGACAGCCAGCGTTACCTATGTCTTTCGCGAGAACGTGAAGAACAATGAGCTTGCCGTGAACCCCCTCGGTCTGACCATCGTGCGTTTCCGGGCCGACCAGGCGTTCAGCTAAGGATATTTAGAGAATCCCCGAGACTAGACGATGTCCATTTCTGCTGCCAATCCGGCTGGCCTGCCCCACGTGTCTCTGTGCATAGTGGGCCTGGCGAACGAGAGCGCTCCGAGGTGCAACGGAGGTGGCGAGCTACACCCTTCTTGCGACGGACATGCCAACTCGGAGCCAGCACCGACCGTGGTCGCCTTCCGCAGCCAGCGTGCCGATGAAAACTTTGCTCTGAAGAGTGTCTGCCGTTTCGTATCCCGCCTTTGTTCGGGCACCGCTTCGGGGCTTTTCATGCGCCCTGCGGCAGCTCGCTCTTCTGCTTCGGCTGCGCCGCCCTGCGGGTTACGGTTTCCCTCCAAATCTTGTTCGCAAAGAGCGTCGAAAAGATTTCTCCGGAGCCTCCGTAAATGCAGAGCTTCGGCACTTGGGAGCATGGCCCACTCGCTTAATGGTGCCCCGATCAAGATCGGGAAATTCAACAAACGGAGACAATCATGTATCAGAACAAAGTAACTCTCATCGGCTTCCTCGGCAGCAACCCGGAAGGGCGTACCAACAGCCCGGATTTCAGCGTCACCACCCTTTCGCTGGCAACCAAGTCCTCCTACAAGAAGGATGGCAAGTACATCTCGCACACCGAATGGCACCGTTGCGTCGTCTTCGGCAAGCTCTCGGAATTCGCCAAAACGCTCACCAAGGGTGCACATATCCAAGTGGAAGGCGAACTGCGCAGCCGCGAGTACGACAGCAAGAAAACGGACTCGAAGCGGCGCGTCTGGGAAATTCGAGTCGCCTCGATCCTAAAGCTGGACCGCGCTGAAAAGGCCGCTGCCGAGGATCAGGAACACGATGAATCACCCCAGGAGGAAACGGCCGCATAGGCCCTTGCTCTTCACTCTCGGAAGCCCGGCTACCCGCTGGGCTTCCATCGTCGTGAGGTTCCCACTATGAGCTTCGAATTGATCCTTCCATTCCTTCGCCCGATAGAGCCGCTGCTGCTGGACGACAGCATCAGCGAGATCATGGGCAATCCCGATGCCTCATGGTGGTACGAACGTGACGGGATCATGCGCCAAGAAGCAACCATTTCCTTCCACGCTGGCCAGCTTCGCACCGGCCTCGAAGTGATCGCCAATCAACTCGGCAAAAAGCTAGACGAGGACAATCCCTTGCTGCACGCGCAACTCCCAGACGGAAGCCGTCTGGCGGCGGTGATTCCTCCGGTTGTGCGCCCGGCCCCTGCTCTGACGATCAGAAAGTTCACCAGCCGGCATTACACAATCGATGACCTGATCGCTCGTGGCACGTTGACACGGCCACTCGCGGACTTCTTGGGGGAACAAATCCGTAGCGGAAAGACTCTGCTCATCAGCGGGGGAACGGGAACCGGCAAGACCACGCTCTTACGGATATTGGCTGACTTCATTCCGGACCACGATCGCATCGTGGTCATCGAAGATACTTCCGAACTTCACATCCAGAAGCCGAACATTGTCCCGGCAGAATGCCAGACCGACACGTTCAAGGCCAACATCTCTTTCGATGATCTCTTGAAGTCCGCTCTCCGCTGGAGACCGGACCGGATCATTCTCGGCGAAGTGCGCGGAGTCGAGGCGAGAACGCTGCTCGATTCCTTCAACACCGGCCATGCCGGTTCGCTAGCGACGATTCATGCGAATTCCGCGGAGAAAGCACTGCGCCGGTTCGCCAATCTGGTGATGCGCAACCACGCGCAAACCACTTTCTCCGACACCGAGGCCGAGATCGCGGAAGCCGTTGATTTTGTCGTCCACGTTGAGCGGCAGCCAGGGCGCCGCATCCTCCGCGAAGTGCTGGCGATTCGTGGATACGACCGGGACGCAAAACGCTTTCTGATAGAGCCGGTTTTCGAGGTGAAACATGCCACATCCTAATGCTCAGAATGCAATCGTCACAGCTGCTGAATTCCTCACTCGTTGCTTTGCTCCGGGTGAGACCATCGCTCTCTTTCTGCGACGTGAAGTCCCTCGCGCGACGATTCAGAGAATCGTCCAATTGGAGACTGCGCTCGGTCCCCGTTACCTCGCCTGGCTCGCACACGAGAACTTTGCTGGCGCGAATGTCTACGTAGCTGCCAATCCCCTTCGCTCGGACAGCCGCAAACGCACCAAAGAATGCATCGCAGGAGTCCGGCATCTTTATCTGGATTTAGATACCGACGGAGAGACCCGACTACTTCTTCGCTCCGGGCCTCGGACGCGGTTCCCCCGCCGAATGCAGTCCTTTCGACATCGCTCGGTAAATACCAGATCCTCTGGCGA
>CAVWSP010000006.1:0-229055 GCA_963757835.1 Terriglobia bacterium
CTTTGTCGCCTCGGTATTGCGCACCAGCAGCAAAACCAGGATCATCGCGACCAATGGGACCAGCCCTGCCACAATGACAATTGGATCGAAGGAATGCCCCGCCGCAGCATGGCGTAGATCCGAAAAGTGCCCAATGAGTTCGAACGCGACAATCGTACCCAGGCCCGCTCCCGTTCCGCTCAAGCCGCTGACCGTGGCGACCGATTCGCTGTGGAAGAGGTCAGACGGCAACACATTCGCCATGGTTGAAAACGCCGCATAGGAGAAGGTCGCGAACGCAAAAAGGAACGCGATCAAATAGAGGTTGGTAGTGAAGATGGTGGGAATAAGAGTGGTCACACCCAATCCGCCAAAGATAACCACCGCCTTTCGGGACGCACCTAAGGACCATCCGCGCTTGATCAAGTAACCGGAGATACCCCCGCCAAAAAAGTTGCCCAAATCAGCCGCCAGGAAGGGGACCCAGATGGCGATGAGGCCGGTCTTCAGCTCGATGCCCTTGGTCACCAGATAGATGGGAAACCAATCGGTAACGAAGAACCAGACCGGATCGGTCAGACCCTTGGCCATGATGGTTCCCCAGGTTTGGGGCAACCTGAGCAGCTCGCGCCAACTCAGCGGCGCCCGGTTCTCGTGCTGCGGCCGGGGATCCTCCCTGTCAGTAAGAATGAGCTGCAGCTCAGCCTCGCTGATACGCGGATGGGATTCAGGTGGGTGATAGAGCCACCGCCACACGCTCAACCAGAGAAGGCCGAGGACCCCAGGAATGGCGAAAGCCGGGCGCCAGCCCCAGCGGAGATAAATCCCGAGAACCACCCAGGGAGCAACGGCTCCGCCGATGGAAGAGCCGCTATCGAATAGCGCGGTGGCCAATCCGCGTTCGCGTTTCGGGAACCACTCGGAGACGGCCTTGGTTGCCGCCGGCCAGTTCGCGGATTCACCCGCCCCCAGCAGGAAACGGAAACCGGCAAAGGTGTAAAGGCCCTGAGCCAGGGAGGTCAGCATCGAAACCACTGAATAGAACGCCACTGTGAGAGATAGTCCCCGCCGGGTACCGATCCGGTCCATCAGACGCCCGAACGCGGTTTGCCCGATCGAGTAGGCGAGACGGAACGCAATCACGATATTGGCGTAGTCAGTGTTGCTCCAGTGGTATTCAAGTTTGAGGTATGGTGCCAGCAGCGAGAGTGTTTGGCGGTCCACGTAATTAATTACGGTGGACGCAAACAGAATTCCGCCGATCCACCAACGCAGGTTCGAGATGGGCCGGCGGACCGAGAAGTCAGTCTTGCCCGGCGTAGACGTGATTGCTGGATCTTTAATAATGCTGCCCCAGTCCCTTATGACGCCGCAACCTTACACCCGAGCAAGGCGCAGCCGCAGATTCCCGAGACCCTGCCGCTTAACTCTGACCACTCCCATCGCGTTGCTTCGGACCCGAAGCGTGCCTGCCGACACTCCGGGCAGCACCGCCGCGGGCGACGACGACACATTGAGTCCACCCAGGTTGAGCTCGTAGACAGAGTCCGGGTGCAGACCGGTAATGATGAGAGTCTCACAGCCCAGGTCGGGCAGAGACACTTCGCCTGTGCTGACAACGGATCCGGTCGAGCTGAACAACGCCATCAGCCCCTGCTCGAAGGCGGCGCCCAGAAAATTCACTCCGTCGAGAAGTTCGGTGTGTCTTTTGCCGGTGGTTCCCCGGTTGCCGATTTCGATAACGTTGAGAAAAAAGTCTTCTTCGGCGGGCGCGGCAGGCGCTACTTCGATTCGCCAACTGCCCGGCACCACGTTCTTGCGGTTGGAGCTGAGGATTCTGTTGAAGTCCTCACCCCAAAAGAGTTTCCACATGTGGCGAAGCTTCGGGTCCTGGGGCAGCGGCCCGCCTTGCGCCGGATCGAGCGGCCAGTTCTGTCCCGAGCCCCAGTCGCCGCCGTGGTCGTCGCCGGGAGTATAGAATTCGTGGCCTTCACCGCCCCTGCGCGTAATGATGCGTTCCCGAGGGAGAAGCGAATGCACCAGCATCTCGCCGGACCCTTCCGTCAGGCGGAAGTGTTTGGCATTGGGAAACTCCTGCGCGCCGGGAGTTCCTGTGCCTTCATCCTGGTCAACGCTCGGCTGGTTTACGCCATGCAGGAGCCAGGCTTTTCGAAAGGACGCTTTGCTGCTGACCACATGATCGAATACAAAGAGAACCCGGTGGCCCGGCACGTACAGCACTTCCCGGGTAAAGCGCCGCAGTTTATCGCGAGAGTACGCAGGGCTGGCGTCTCCCATGGCGTAGTGATACTGGCCGGGGACATAATCTACGACGCGCATGGAGCCGAGGTCCCACAAATCACGGGTGCGGTTCCAATCCTCAGGGCTGCGTATGGTGTTCCAGTAGCGGGAGGAATCCATGCGCTGTCCGCCATCGTTTGCGGCGGCGAGGAGATTGTCCGACCAGAGGAACTTCTCCGCGGGATCGTAAACCAGCACAGAATTGTGCGCCACGGTGCGGCGGTAATAGTTCAGGTAGTGGGGGCTCTCCGTGTCCGTGTAATCCGCGCCGCTGTCGATCGCGAGATAGCCACCGCAATAGATCGTGATCTGATTCTGGTCGAGGTGCTGGTGTTTGGCGAAATAGGGTCCGCAATCGAACTCGATCCAGGTCGAGTCCGTCTTCCACCCATCCCGCATCACCAGGTGGCCCACGCCAGGAAAGAAGCGCTGGTGCGGCAATTCGCTCTCGGCAGCCAGGGCAGGATCTCGCGGCGTGACCTCCGGATCGTCCCACAGAAACTCCAGAACAGGCAGGACCCACTGCTTCGCGAAAAACCCGCTCTTGCGCAGAAGCCAGGCGCTGTAAGGGTCCTTGAAGCGGTTGACCGCGTAGCCCAATAGAGCTGTGTCCCGGGAGTCCAGAATGGGATATTCGTTGTCACCTTCGCGGGATGGAGTTCCGTCCGGCAGAAGCTTGTAGAGATAGGTGGGCCCGATATTGCGGAACACGGAAAAGTGTTGGGCCGGATCCACGCCCGTGGTAGTTCGCATCAGCTCGGCCAGCAGCGTCATGGAGGCCCACGTGATCCGCATATAGTCCATGGATTCGTGGTAGCTGCCCTCCGGGGTAACGACATTGGTGGTGTCGAGAACATTGGCCAGGCAGCGTGCTATGGTGTCAGGCCAGGCGGCGCAGCGCGGATCGCATCCCGGATACCCCTCGACCGCAGCGGTTGCAAATGCCGCCAACGCAAGATATCGCAGGTTGTAGTTGTGGTAGGAGAATTCGCCGGGTTCGGCGAAGTCGGCAGTTGAAAACATAGCCGCCGCCCCATCCTTCAGCTCCCCCGCCACCCGGTCCTGCAACCCACGATCGAAGCCGCTATAGCCAAGCAGCCAATCGAAGGCCAGCGCCCAACGGGTGTAGTCAAGCCACGACCGCGAGGGCCTGCCGCCGCTGGCGACATGCCTGGCGCGCATTTCTGCCAGGGCGCGATCGGCGAAGCTGGCTTGCCCGGTCAGACGCCACGACAGGGCCCAGCCTTCCATATCCTCCGAGGGCCGCCGTCCGGCGGCGTAGCGTGCCTTTAACAATGGCAGTCCGGTGAACGGGTCCGAATCGGCGATCAACAATCGGGGATGGCGAAGCGCGACTTGCGCCCTCGCGGGCCAGCGTGCGGCTAATGCGGATGCGGCCATCGCCGCTATAAAATCACGCCTTCTCATTTCTTCTGTCGTTACCCTTCCGAAAACCCCTCTATACAGCTTGAAAGGTGGCGTCCCCCCGGGCTGCCGGCAAGTCGAAGATGAGTGTGACTACTGCGTAGCTTCCGACCGGGCGAGACGAGTCAGGTGATATGCCAGCATGCGGTCTGGCAGCAGCAGCGCGTCCCGAAATCTGAGGTCAGCATCCTGCGCCCTTCCCAGTGCGCTATCCAGCAGGCCCGCAGTGTACATCCACCAGCTCGGATAGGCGCTGGTCTGGCTGCGATTCGCCGCCTGATCTAAAGAAGATTGCAGGCGCTCCTGCCATGAGGTCGGATTGAAACCTGGCAATTTCCGTGCGGCCAACCATGCCCAGCGAATCTGATCGGGAGCAGATGCCGTCGCAGCCGCCTCGAATCTGGCCCTGGCTTGCTCCGGTTTCCCGCACTCAGCGTAAGCCGAACCGAGCAGATAGTTCGTTCTGGCCGACTGAAGAACGGGTTCCAGGCCGTCACGCGTGAAGGTCAAGCCTGGAACTTCCGAGCCCAGGCGCCCGGCCAGCGGCAGCGCATCCCCGCACCGCCCTTCCCTCGCAGAAGCCAGTACCCGTTGCAATTGCACTTCAATCCAGACCTGGCGGACGTTGGTCCCGCCTTCCTCGCGGGGGAAGAAGCGGTTATGGAACAGACTCTCAGCGCGCTCGAAATCGTGCGCTTCAGACAGATTCAGAATCAATTCAAAAATCAGCACCGGTGGCGCCGCATCAAGTTGGGGATACTTTTCCAGAGCTTCCACGCGCTCCTGGGGAGGCCGGTTCAGAAGACTGAGCGTCTGGTCCAAGCCCATATAGATCTCAATGTTCGTGGGATCGCTGCGCAGGCCCTCGCGAAAAGCTGACAGCGCCCCCTCAGGATCATTCCTGGCGTGAAGAAGAGCCAGTCCCGTGCTCGCACTCAGGACCGGAAGTTGGGGTCCGGACTTGCGAGCTTCCGACCATTCGCTCAAGGCGGAACCGGTCAAGCCGCGGGAGAAATAAAGCGTTCCCAGCAGATAGTGCGCGGTCGCGTCCGCGGGATGGGTTCGCAAGGCCGCGCGCAGGACAATAAGCTCTTCCGCGGTGCTCGGAAAAACATAAGCCGTAGAGAGCTTCGCAGCCGCCGCGTAATCTTCAGAGCCTGACTGTCCAAGCTGCTGGCGGCAATAACCTTTGAAATAGGCGACCAGGGGATGGTCGCGCGGGGCGAGAGACCCGGGCTCGCTCTGATCTCTGACGGCCGGTGGATATGTTCTGGACAGTACATCCAGGGCCCGTTGATAGAGCCCGAGGCGCATATATTCCGTGGCGATGTTCAGCACACGATCGGCGTCATCGGCGAGATGGTTGAGATCGGGAGTGCCGGCTTCTTCTCGAAGAAAATAACTGAGCGGATATCTCGCCAGCTCGTCGCGGACGAGGGCCGGTGATTCCCCGGCATTACCGGCTGCGTCCTTCACCGCAACCAGTTCCTCCTGAATGCGAAGGTCCTGGGGAGCGGCTCGCATGGCCTCAGAAAGGTGACGTTCGGCGCCGGCCAGGTCGCCCTCCCGCGCCAACAACTCGCTCAGGCGCAGGGCCGCCGCGGGAAAAAATACGGGCAGGCGCTCGGCCTGTTCGTATGCCTCGCGCGCGTGCCGGGTATCGCCCAGACCGTCATAGGCAATGCCCAGGTAGTAGGAGATTTCTGTGTCAGAGGTGTCCCGCAGGTGGAGCGGCGCAAGAAGATGGCTGGCCTCGTCGAAGCGCAACAAGCTGGCTGCCAGACGCCCCGCCGCCTTCCCCGCAGCGAAGCTTCCCGGGAACCTCTGCAGCGCTTCCTTGTAGGTTGCGAGAGCGCTCAGATTTCTTCCGTTCAGTTCATCTTCTTTGCCGAGTTGAATCCAATCGTCGCAGGTCCGCTTGTCGGGCTCGGGAATGTGGTAGGACGGCTGGGGCCCGACGTGAATGTCTGACTTGGGAGTCCAGTCATATTCGCCTTCCGTCTGGCGCAGAACGACAGTGCCTTTTGCGTCCTGAATTTCAATCGTATATTTCGCCTGGGAGTCTGGATTCGGAAGCTCGTGGATCCAGGTGTGTTCGGGTGTTAAATCCAATGTCTCGTGAAACAACACCTGCTTCCCATTCAGGATGGAAACGGAGGCCTGTGAAATAAGCTGGTTGGCATTGAATCCGGCCATCAGGCCGCCGGCATTGCGGGTGAGGCTGGCAACGCCAGCGAGATTGGCCCGTGAAATCCCGCCGATCTCCCGCGCCGGCATCCAGTATTCCGAGAAGCGCAGGACTTGCCGAGGTCCAAGAAAGGCATAGGTTTCCTGATTACGAAACAGACCGGCCTGCACCTCGAGGTAAGCGCTGTTGTCGTCGGAGAGCGCCTTGCGCCAGTCCAGGCCGTCCGCGTCAGCACCCCACGACCAGATTTTCTTGGCCGGAACCTGTTCGTACTCCGCAAAATGCACCGTGCCCGTATTGGTGTGGGGATTCCACACGCCCATGAAATTTTCCCGGCTGCCATGAACGAACAGGGAAACTGGACCTTTCGTGTGATTGCGAAGCAGGCTGTAATCAATGCCGTCCTGCTCCACCGGCCAGGGTTGGATTTCGGTAAAGCCATGGCTGGCGGTAAACCGCATGGGATAGGCGATGCGAGAATCGTCCCATGCCCGGACTCCGGCATTGTTCCACCAGTAGAACCGGTGCCGAACATCGCTCCGGTTGGTGAGCGTTACACGCTGCTCCAGCACGGTCGATTTCGGGCGGAGAATCAACTCTACCGTCCATTCCATTCCGTAAACCCGGTCGATGTTGCCGACGCTGACCGAAGCGCTGCCATCGTCATGGGCCGCGAAGGCGAAGTCGATCGGCGACATCGTGACCCAGTTGTGCGAGACGGGAAAATTAAATTCGTCTCCAAAAGCAGCCCAGGCCCCGCGATAAGCGATAGCGGCCTTCTTGATCGACGAGTTGTCGTAAAACATAGGCTTGCCGGAGAGTTTGTCCAGGCACGTGTAAAGATGGCCGCCGAGGTCCGGCAGCACGGAGCATTTCAGATATTCGTTTTCCAGGTAGATGGCACGCCACGCATGGTCCACTCGCTGGCTCGTAAGGTTGGTGCGCAAGGTGTAGGGATAGTTGAAGCGATTGGTGGTGAACTGGTCAAAGGGAGGATTGGGATCGGGCATCCCCTCTTCGTAAGTCGGCAAGGTAAGCGTGCCTTGCCAAACGCGCACTTGTCCTTGCGCCAATGCGGTGGCCAGCAGTGCGAGAGCCGCGATTTGCCCAAGGCGCCGCATCTAGATGGAGACTCGGAGCACCCGGGCAGCGTTCTCAGAGTAAACCTTGCGTAGAATGCCCTCCGGCAGTTGAATGCCATAGATGCGCCAGCGTCCCTGCGGCGGGATGACTGCCGGAGCATAATCGAAGTACTCGTCTTCCGTTTCCAGAAACCGGTAGTAGATCTCGTACAACTTGTCGTTAAACACCTGCTGGGGAAACTCGTCGCCGTGGGGGGTTGCATCGGTGGCGAACAGGATGCGGTCCTGGTACTTATCAAAGAATTTTCTGGCGGTCACGGGCTGGCGTCCAAGCTCGCCGATTCGTGCCGCGATATCCACCGACATATTGGGAAACCGGTCCAGGTTCTCGGAGACATTTTGCAGATTTTCGGCGAAGTTGCCCACATGCAAGGTAACGAACTCCGTTTTGGGGTGCCGGGCGATGACACGATTGCGGGCGGCGATCAATTCGGCGTTGCTGGGAAAATCTCCGCCGTAGAAAGACCAGTCCGGGTGATTGTTCAGTTCTTCGTAGCGCTCGTTGAAGCGATCGGTGGGAGTGAAAAATGCCACGGGATCCGAGATGTGCATGGCCACGGGCATGTTCAATTGCCCGCAGGCGTCCCACATGGGATCGAAGCGCGGGTCATCAATTTTCACCAGCGTGCCCGAAGTAATGTTCTCGCGGAGATAAAGCCCCAGGGTCTTGAGAATCTTCAAGCCGTAGGCGCCGTCGCGATGGGCCTGCTCGATGGCCTGCCCCTGCAGCTTAGGATAATCCGGCTCTTTAAAGCGGGAATACGAGGGCTCAGTCAAGGTGTAGAAGCGGCCGGGATACTGGCGATCATATTTCGCAATCGTGTCCCTGAGGCCCTGGTCGTATCCGCCGGTCAGGTTCACCATGGAGCGAATGTTTTTGCGGTCCATGACGGCCAGCAGTTCCTGGGGCGTCCCCAGGTATTGGCGGTCGGGGGAAAGTTCAACACCGTTTTTCGAGGTTGTCGAGATGGAGATGTGGGTGTGGAAGTCGATCACGGGAAACCGGGCGCGCGCGACGTGCGATTCGTGCACCTGGAGCATACTTTTTGGTTCGTACTGCGAGAGCTCCAGAGGTTTGGGATGGGGTTTGGTTTCGGCCTCGAGAGCGGCCGCATTGCCGATCTGTGTTCCGGCCCCAGCCACCAGGCCCATGCCATACAACCACTGACGACGATTGATCAAGTCTCTCCTCCGCTTTCCGGGCTATTGCCCAGGTTCGAGCGCCGGCGTGGCGATGTCCACCGGGCGCTTTTGGCCATCGATCGAACCATGCCAGACGCTTCCGCCGAAAGTTGTAATGTAGATCTTATTGCGGTCAAGGGGATCGGGAATCACGCGGTGCGCCCACTTGAAATTGAACCCCGGAATGCGGGTCCAGTGCAATCCCCGGTCCGCCGATCGCCAGGCGGAAGACTCAAAGCCGGCGGCATAAAGAACGTTGGGGTCCGCCGGATCGATGGTTACATCATAAATATGGCGGTCCTGGTCGAGCACCTGTTTCCAGCTTTTGCCGCCATCTTCTGAAAGGAAGACTCCGCCGCCGTCTCCGTGTACTCCGGCCGCCCGGGCCCAGGCCGCGAGGTAAAGACGATCCGGAGACTCAGGGTCAATCGCCAGGCCGTTGGGCCCGTTCGTCCCCTCGGGCAACGCAACCGGTTGCCAGTGTTCCGCACCGTCGGTTGACTTGTACAGCGCGCCGTCTCCGGCGTTGCCAATGCTTCCATCCTCTGACCGGCGCGCCACAACTACGAAGAGCGTACCCTTCGAACTGCGCGCCAACCTCCAGGCGAAGGGTTGGGTCTGCGTGATGCCCTGGTTCTTCAGGCTCCAGGTGTGCCCGCCGTCGGAACTCTTGTAAACGCCGCGGCCGAAACCGGCCACGTACAGCACGCGTGCGTCCACCGGGCTCGTCGGATCAAGCAGAATGTGAGTGGCTGCCGTCTCATCCATTCCGGTGTTTGACTTCTTCCACATCCGGCCGCCGTCATCGCTGCGGCAAACCCCGCCTTTGTAATTCAGCACGGAGTTGTGCCGCCACATCTTCGGGCGCGGGAGATCATGGGTGTAGCTGTTCACGCTCCACATTCGTCCCCGCACCCTGGGGTCGAAGGCCACCCAGTATGTCGTATTCAGCCAATCCCTGGGCACACCCGCGGTCGAGCTGGTCCATGAAACTCCGCCGTCCTCGCTGCGGAAGAGTCCGATGTCGGTGTAAGCAATGAACTGGCGTTTCAGATCGAAGGGATCAAAAAATATTCCATAGCTGGTGGTGACGTCGAGGCCGGTGCTGGTCCATCCGGAATCATCTACCTTGCGGGAGTACACGGCTGCCCAGGTGGCGCCTCCGTCGCTGGTTCGCATGGTTCTCCCGAGATCGGTTCCGTAGCACAGATTCGCGTCCTGTTCCGCCACGGTAAGGTTGAGAGGGTTCTCCGCCCAGCCGGGTCCGAAACGTTCGGTGATCCAGGCGTCGTGGAGGTTCGTGGCCGCGGCCTCGGATTCTTTCCACACCAACTGCCAGTCCATGCCGGAGTTGGTGGTTTTCGCGACACCCATCCAGGACTTTCCGGCGAGCGCCATGTGATCGTAGGAGACATAGGCGGTTTCGGCGTGGTGCAAGCTGGTGGCTATGGCGCGCACGCGGGCTCCACTTCCGGGCAGATCAGATTTGTGCCAGATTACTCCGCCATCGGTGGAAACAAACGTGCCCTGGGGGGAAGCTCCATAAATGGTGGGCTGCGGTCCGGAACCAAAGCCGAAAGAAGTGTCAGTAAATGCAGCTGGCAGCGCAAGATTCTGGACTCGGGCAGCATTCACTATGGCGAGCGTGTGGGCGCTGGCCAGAAACAAGGTTCGCGAACCGGCGGCAGAATGAGGATCAACCCACAGCCGCCGCGGTACATCCGGCAAGCTGGCCTGTTTTTGCCATGTCTTTCCATAGTCCCGCGAAACGAAAAGCGCCGGGCTCTGCTTCGTGCCGGCTGCGGCGTAGAGAACCTTCGAGTTGTCCGGATCGACCGCCAGCGCTGCGATTGTGCCCATGGGATCGGGGTCGGCCAGGATACGCTCATCGGAGTGGTCGGAATTCAGTTGCACACCCTTGACCGCAGAAGGGCCGGGATAGACCAGGTGCCATTGCTCTCCGCCGTCCGTACTGCGCCACAAACCGGTTGCGTGAGCGTACATCGTTTTGGAATCCAGTGGATCGAAGACAAAAAAATCCACGACTCCGCGCAGGTTAAACATGCGCCAGGTCCGTCCCCCATCGTGGGTGATATAGGAGCCGGTCATGTCGCAGGAGACCAGCACCGTGTTGGCGTCGAGGGGGCTGATGGTGGGATTGAACATGGCGCCGCCGCCGCCTGGTCCAATGACGCGAAAATCGCCGGGACGTTCGGCAGAGACAGCAGTCAGGCACACCAGGATGACAAGGACGGGGACGATCCGGAGTTTCATCGGCTCCTGCCAAATGTTGCCGTGCTGGGGGTTGCGGCCCGGTCTAAGCGCGGGCCACTCATCCCCGGATGGGTGGGCACGCGTCCGCCCGGGCTCTGTTCGAGCAATGTGGCGACTGCCTTCGCCTGCAGCAGTTCCGGCTCTAGAACGTGATCCGGAGCCGTAGCCGCACCGTCCGGCGGCTGTCCACGCCTTCTTGCGTGAACGTGTTTTCCAGCCGCCCGAAATCCGGATTGGGGGTGACGTCCGCGATGACCGGCTTCAAGGTCGCCGGATCCACGCCGAGGTTGAAGTCACCCAGGAAAGCGAAAGGCCCGCCGCCGCCGCCGTAGTCGCTGTCGGGCGAGAACAACGGGTGGTTGAACACGTTGTCGATGTCCGCGCCCAGCGATGCGGTTACCCGCTCACCCACGTGGAACTCCTTGTGCACGCCCAGATTCACTCCCCAGGTACCCGGGCCGAACAACAGATTCCGTTTGGCGATCTGGGAATTGCTGAACACATCGGCCCCGAGAGAGGGCAGTCCGAAAGTATTTGGGTCCCAAATCTGGTTCCCGCTGCGGCGATTGAAATTACCGGACACCGTAGGCCGGAAAGAGGGCTCGGAGTTGAAATCGCCGTACGCATCGACCGACCCTACACCCACATTCCCGGGCGTGATCGGGTCACAATCGTCGCACAGCCAGAACGGCGTAAAGCCGGTGCCCGTCTTGGCGAACATATTGAACGTGGTTTGCCACCCTCCCAGGATCGCGTCTGCCCAGCCCGAGAATGACGTACCGAACTTTTTCCCCCGGCCAACCGGCAAGTCCCACACGCCGTAGGCAACGAAACGATTTTTCGGAACGAAGGCCTCCTGCCCATAGTCGCTGTTGGGCTGGAAAGGGTTGTAGGCAATGCCGCCCAGACTGGAGTTTCCAGTATCGAGACCGGTGGACTTCTGATCCAGGTATGTGTAGGAGAGATTCAGCATCAGGCCGTGAGTGTAGCGTTTTTCCAGTTGGGTCTGGAATGCGTTGGAGCGGCCGTGCCCGTAATTTCCGTAGGTCAGCAGGTAGTCGCCCAGGCCGGGAAATGGCTGGCGCGCCAGGTCGGCGGGCGAATAGTCGCAGTCGACATTGTTTTCCGGATCGCAGGCCGTCACACCATCTCCGATGGTGGTGCCGAAGGGAGTGTTGCTGGGTTTGATCTCATTCAAATCCACGCCCGCGATCAATCCGCCCAAGGCACTTCCCAGATAGGAGAAGCGCACTGAAGTATCGCGCGCAAGTTCCCGTTCATAGGTCACGTTGTACTGTTGGATGCGCGGCTGCTGCAAACCAACCGGGACCGCATTGATGGCCGGCAATCCGCCGAAGCCCGAGCTCACGTTGCCGCCGGTAAATGGACTGAAACCGTGGGAAAATCCGGGCCAGCCCTGAAGTTGGTCCGGCTTCGTTTGCTTGCTCACACCCTGGTTGAAGGGGTTGGTGGCAATCGGGTCGCGGATGCCCTGGGCGGCGGAAGTGGGATAGTAGAACCCGTAACCGCCACGCAGCACGGACTTGCTGTCCAGGCGGAGCGCGAAACCAACTCGCGGCGCCAGATTGTTCTTGTCCATCCGGACCAGACCGCGGCCGACATTCAACCCGGACTGCGCTGCGGTTACCACTCCGAGAGCAATGATCCGCGTGTCCAGGAAGGGGAGGGTCTTGTCGGAAGGCACCACGAAGCGGCCCTTCTGCCCGGTTGTCCCGTCCACGAAGTTCGGGTCGAAATTGGCCAGCAGATCGTTGTTCTCGATAAAGGGTGTGATCAGCTCGTAACGCAGGCCCAGGTTAAGTGTGAGGCGCGGCGTTACTTTCCAGTCGTCCTGGATGAAAAAGCCCTGCTCCCAGTTGTACACGTCCATGGGCGGCCGAGGCGCGTTGATGTAGGTTACAGTCGTGCCGGGCTCGCCCAGGACAAAGTCTGCAAACGAGTCGGTTCCACCCCCCGTATAAGCCACGACTCCCCGGGGATTGCCACGGTTGACGGCGAAGCCATCCACCGCCGCGTTGCGTACGAAACTCGCACCCATCTTCAGGCTGTGCTTTCTCACTACCCAGGTCAGCGTGTCCCCGAAGGTGGCCAGGTCCTGGTCCTCGGGACGGTCGGTGTTGCGGCCGCCATTTTGGAAAGCTGCAAACGCATTGCGGTTGAAAGTAACGGCGGTGTGACCGAAGGTTTGCAGTTCGCCCGAACCCACCACCGCGCCGTAGGCATCGATATCCGACTGGTCGAACCCGATACTGGAGAGGAAGCTTTGCAGAGTGGTGTTGCTATGCAGACGCAACCTCTCGTGATTGAAGCCGGCCCGGGCTTCGTTCACGATGTTGCTGTTGAAAACCCGGGTATAGGAAAACGAAATCGTGTCATTCCTGCGGTCATTCTGGGTCAGGCCTAATCCGGTATAGGGCGCCTGCACCAGATTGTTGGCACTGGTTCGGGCGGAGGCGTTGTAAGTAGCGAATACCCGGTCTTTTTCGCTGAAGTTGTGGTCCACACGCAACGTCCCGGTGTCTTGCACCGAACGGCCAGGCAAAATGGTCTCGAAGCCGGGAACGCGGCCGTTGGCCGGATTGATGGGGGCGGAGAGACCGATCTTCGGAAAATAGGTGCCGATCAAGGACTGAACGGTTGGGTTCAGAAGGCGGGAGGGGATGGTGATGAATTGCTGCCCCAATCCGCCGACCGTATCGTTGGCCACCTCGGTTGGCGTCAGGACCACGTCGCCCGGAACATGGGGCTTCACGGCATCGTCCACCAGGGAGAAATCACCGCCCCACATACTGGGGTGCGGCAGCGTGCTCGACTGCACCGTCGTCGGGGACACGGTCCAGTCCCGTTCATAGGCCGCGAAAAACCAGGTTTTCTTTAAACCTGGGACTGGCCCGCCCAGCGAGCCTCCCACATCAGTAATGTTGAAGTACGGATTGGGATACTTGCTCTGAAACGGGGAGGGAGCGAAATTGGCTTTGCCGATCTGGTCCTGCAACTTCCAGGCGGCGAGCGCCGCGTTATTGTTGTTGTAGAACATCGAGCCGTGATAGCCCGCACCTCCGCGTTTGGTGGTCACCCGGATGTTGGCAATGCCAGCGTACTCCGCGCTGAAGTCGTTCGACAGCACGTTGATGTCGCCTACCGCTTCCAGCGAGGGCTGGCTGCTGGTCGGCTCGCCGAAAATTCCGCCGTTTGAGCGCTGGCCATCGAGCGAAAAGCTGGCGCCGTAACTCTGCGCGCCCAGGAACTTGAACTCGCCATCCGCTGAACCCTGCGTGATGTTTGGGTTCAGGTACAAGAAGGTGTAAACGTTGCGGCTGTCGCGGGGCAGGTCGATCACGCCGCGGCTGGTGATGGTATCGCTGATGGTCTGATTCTCGACGTTGATCAGCGGCGCCTCCTCGGTAACCTCGACCGCCTGATTCGACGATTCCACTCTCAGCACCGCGTCCGCAGTTGCCGTATCGCTGCCATGCAGCACGATACCGGTGATCTGGACGGTGGCCATACCCGGCGCTGAGACCGAGACTTTGTACGATCCCGAGCTCAATCCGAAGAGAAGATATTCCCCGACGGCATTCGTCTTGGTCTGGTGCGGAGTGTTGGTGCCGAGGTCAAGAATCGTGACTCTCGCGTTGGGAATAACGGCGCCACTCGAATCGGTGACCAAACCCCGAATGGTACCGAGGTCGGTTCCCTGGGCGAACAGGAACTGGGCGCTTCCCAGCACTACCAGCAGAATGAGTCGGATCGCCAAGCAGGTCGAAGACTTCATGGGTACTTCCCCCAGCGGATAAGTTGCTAATGCCGAGCTTTCTATCACAGGCCGCAATCAAAAGCAAATAAAGAATGGCAAATGAAAACATATGCGAAATAAAACGCAACCATGGATTTTTGCGGCGGACCCTGATTTGCGCTCCGCAAGCCGCCACCGGCGCCACCAGAGAATCCATGCGGCGCGGTCA
Source organism: Terriglobia bacterium (assembly GCA_963757835.1). Taxonomy (GTDB): domain Bacteria; phylum Acidobacteriota; class Terriglobia; order Terriglobales; family Acidobacteriaceae; genus JAIQFF01. The sequence goes on from CAVWSP010000006.1 coordinate 14,478, forward strand.
GGTTTCCGGCAGATGCAGATCGAAACTTTGAACCACCCGATGGATGACGCCGTCTTCCGAAGGCGAGTCTGGACGCAGCCCCGCTTCCAGACAGCAGAAAAATGCCAGCAACTGGGCGGCGAGGACGTCGATCACGGGAAAATTCTCGTCCCCGATCCGGGCCAGTCCCGGGCACTCGAGAACAATATCGGCCGGGCGAACTAATTCAGCGGGGACATCTTCTCCCACGATGAGCTTCAGCAGGCCAAGCTGTTTCTGGTTCAGTTCGCGGAGCAGGTCGGCTTCGTAGGCGCGGAGCGTGGGATCGGAAGAGAGGAAGCACACCACCAGCGTGTCGTCGTGGACATAGCTCATGGGACCGTGGCGAAGCCCCAGATAAGTCTCACTCATCGTCGCCACCCGTCCGGCCGTCATTTCCAGCAGCTTAAGCGCGGCTTCGCGTGCCGCGCCGAAACGCGAGCCGCTGCCCAGAAACAAAGCCCGCCGGAAGGGTGCTTTCGCCCCTTCGGCCAGGGCGCCAAAGTGTGCGTGAATGAACTCAGCGGCTACGTTGCTCAATTGCTTACAGATCGATCGATAGCGGTCAGGATGCTCCAGCAGACCGATAAAACGCGCCCCCAGCACCAGGTTGGTGAAACTGCTGGTCATGACCAGACCCTGGTCGTTGGTGTTCTTGCCCAGCGTGATCACGGTGACTCGCGGGTCGCGCTGGTAGGTCCTGGCCAGATTGCCGTCTTCATTGCAGGTCAGCACCAGCTGGCGAATTTCGGGCTGCGTTTTAAGCAACAAGGCCAAAGCACCGACGCTTTCCGGACTGTCGCCGGAACGAGCCAGGGAGACCATCAACCCCGGCCGGACTGGAGGCAGCGCACGGCTACCCTGGGCCAGCAACACTCCGCCGCCAATGGCCTGCGTAACCACACCCAACTCGTTTTGCAGCGCAAGGCGCACACAATCGCCCGCATACTCCGAACTGCCCGAGCCAGTGAGGGTCAGGGCGGAAATACCGGCCAGGCTGGCTTGTAAACTGGCAGCCTGGCTGCACATCAATTCACAGGTCTGTATCCAGGTGGACGGTTGCTGGCAGATTTCACGAAGAGTATGAAAGTAGCCCAACCGGCGCTGCTCTTTTGGGCTTTTGGCCAGCATTTCAGCCCCTCTTGGCTGTCGGCGCGAGAGCAGGCGCAGCCACTCGGGTTCGGCTAGAGACGTAGGGTCCATATGGAAGGCTCGCAGATTGGCTTGACCAATGGAAAGTAACAGAAATATATAACAAGTAAACGAAAATATCACAAAGTAACAATGAGCATGCACGCTGCGTTCCGGAAGCACCAAGCTTCATGACTGCATCCCCGGCCAACCCTGGGACGGGGAGCGAATCCGACCGGCCCCTCGGCGAATTTCGAACGGCGAGGTTGCCCGCCGCCTTTGACTCTTTCGTTTTCCTTTGTATATTGCGCGTTTTTGGCTGACAACGAACAGGCTCTTATGAATCGCCGAGACTTGCTGAAGAGTGCCATCCTATCGGCAGAGCGCACTTTCGTCGCTATGACCGAGCGCCAACTCGACAGCGCCAGGCGGGTATCGAAATTGCGAAAGTGAGCCCGATTTTGGCTGCGTCGCCGGACCGCGCCCTGTTTCTCTGTCTCGATCACATCCACATGACCGGGCCCCACCATCGGCTGATGGCGAAAGAATGGCTCAAAGTCATCGTCAGAGTGCCGCTTTCTGACAATTCGAAATAGCCGGGCTCATGCTGCCTGGTTGATTCCGGCGTGGCCGATTGGCATTCAGGAAGCTGACACCAGCGTCGCAGGATTCAGCAGGGCAGCGGAATGCTGATCCAGGTACACGGTAGTATCCGCGTGCGTCCGCAAAATTGATGCCGGAAACAGGGGGCTGATCTCCCCGTCGAAACACGCTTTAACCGCCTTGGCTTTGCGGGCGTCGGGTACGATGCAAATGATCTTCCTCGCTTTAAGGATTTGGCGAATGCTCATCGAAATGGCGCGCTGCGGCACATCGGCGAGGGTCGCGAACCATCCTTCTCCAAGCTGCTGGCGCCTGCAGGGTTCGTCCAGGTCAACGACGATATAAGGCTCCTCGGTTTCGAAGTCGGCGGGAGGGTCGTTGAACGCGAGATGTCCATTCTCCCCGATGCCGACAAAGGCAATGTCGATGGGCGCAGCGTTCAGCGCCTGACTGACGCTGCGTATGACCTCGGCAGGATCTTGTTCCCCGTTGAGCAAGAAGTGCTTTGTAATTCCCGTCTTTTGAATCAATCGCTCCTGCAGAAAGCGGCGGAAGCTGGCGGGGTGCGAGGCTGGAAGCCCGATATATTCGTCCAGGTGGAACATTTCTACCCCCTTCCAGTCGATGCCCGGAAGGCTGGTGAGGGCTTCGAGAAACTCGAACTGAGCGGCGCCAGTCGCTGCTATGATGCGGGCCTTTCCTCGGTCGTTTACAGCTTGGCCAAGGACCGAGGCAGCTTGTCCCGCCGCGACCTTGGCCATTTCGCGTCTGTCGTCGAAACGCTTGATCAGCATTTTGGTATCGTCCCCTTGGTCAGATTTTCTCGGTAACAAGTCTTCCTGCGCTCTCCGCTGCGGTTTTTGCCATCGCGAGGCAGAGTTCCACGGAGGGAAATACGTCTTCAATCGAGGGGTAGGGGGCGTCCTTGCGCGCGAGAGCCCGGATGAATTCTGCGGCTTCGTCATAACAGCCGTTCAGCACATCTTCCGCCATCCCCTCGGGCGCAACTTCCTCGTTTACCAGACGATTTTCCCGGAAACAGCGCCATGCGCGCTGCGGGCCGAACGGGCAAGTAACCGAAGCGCGAAAGCCGTCGCCGACGAGCTCGTAAGTTTCTTCAAGCATTCCTGACGTCGGGAGAACCTCAACCCGTCCAGAAACGCTACCTTCAAAGCGCAGATCGATGGCATACCATGCAGCTGCCCCGGCTGCATCTCCTAGAGTTTGGATCTTTGCTTCTGCAACTTGACCGGCGATGTAGCGCATTGCGTCTACAGCATGAACCGCGGTTGTCCAGAGAAATTCAGGCTCCCGGCGCGCGTGCCGCGCGAGGGTGCAACGCACGTAGCGCAGACGTCCGGCGCTGCGGGTCCACTCGATAGCGCGGTTGAGAAACGGCATGAAGCGCCGGTTGACAGAAACCATGTTAGGCGTACCCGTGGCTCTGGCCGCATCGAGCAACGCCTTCGCCTCTGTGCGTGAGGCGCCCAATGGCTTCTCCACTGCGCACGGAATGCCCAAGCCAAGTAATTTCACGCCGAGTTGAGAGATTCTCTCCACCGGCACAACTGCGATGCAGCCATCGAGAGTTTGTCCGGCCAGCATTTCATCGAGGTCACAATAGGCACTCCGGAAGCCGTAAGCGCGGCGAAAATGTTGCGCTCGCTCCGGCTTGAGATCGCACGCCGCAGCCAATTCAATCTCGCCAGGGTGGGCATCTTTATACCTGGCAAGAGGAATGGCATGTCCGTTCTCCGAATGCTCGCCGCAGCCGATCAGGCCTAGCCGGATCATAGAAATTGAGAACTGTTTTTCACGGGTGCGAAGCCCGGTATTCGCCGTCGCTGCAGGAGCCGGCTTTTTACGCCACTCCCGGCTGACCTCGAACCAGATGCAGAGTGCCCCCCACTGAAAGAGTGAGAACGGCAAACCACAAGACCGTGCCCCGCTGATCGGCGGGAGCGGTCAACAGCAGGAGCAAGCTGAGCAATCCAAGGCACAAGATTGTCCGGCTGAGAAAGCGGAATACGGGCGCCGTCTGGTCCGGCGAATCCTTCAACTCCTCGGCGACGTTGATGGGAGTGTTCAGGTTCTTGAACAACTGTGCCCGCGCCGGCGTGTCACCGCGGTCGAACAGCATGCTCAAGAAAAGGATTCCGAAAGATGCAGGAACAATGATTGCGACCTGCTGAATCAGTGACCAGTGGTAAACGAAGGCGCCCAGGATTCCCAGAATGAGCCCGGTGGCAAAAGACGCCAAGCCGGACCAGGGCGGCGTTCGCCGCACCACCAGACCCAGCAGGGCAGGAGGCCCATAGGCAAGCGACATGAGAGTATTAAATGTCAACATGATCTGGAAAATGCTCTGCCCGCTGGAGGCCATGACGGCTGCAATCACGGTGGTTGCCCCTCCGACCAGAAACGTGGTGATCCAGCCCACTACCAGTAATTCGTGCTCTCCGGCGCTCTGGCGAAAGAGCGACTGATACACATCCTTGGACAAGATCGCCGACTTCAGATTGAACTGGGCAGACAGGTTAGCCATGGTGGCGCTGAACATCGCCGCCAGCATGACTCCGATCAGCCCGTGCGGCAGCAGGGTTAAACTGGCGACCGCGTATGCAGCTTCGCTGGGGTTGGCAAGTCCGGGCCAAACCGCGTGCAGATCAGGATAAATGACTCGCATTGCCATGGGCGGGATAAACCACAGGAATGCGCCCACAAAAAATAAGCCACAGCACAACAACGCGACTCTACGTGCCGAATGCTCGTCGTCAACGCTGAAGTAGCGCTGCGCCATGGCGCTGGTGTTGTAGCCGAATGACACCATGATGGTCCAGGACACAAGATAGATCCAGCCGAATTCCCCTGAAATGTGCATCGTTTTCATCTCCGGGGGCAACGAATGGATGAGCCCAGTCACTCCTCCGACCCGCGCCAGAGACGTAACCACAAGCACCAGGCAAAAAGGCATGAGGATGGAGGCTTGAAGGAAATCGGTGATTACCACGGCCCACAGGCCGCCCAATACGCAGTAGAAGACGATAATGGCGCCCGCTCCGAAGATGGTCCAGGTGATGGGAAAGCTACAGGCCGAAGAGACGAACAGGCCCAGCCCATAAAGCGTGCTGGCGGCGGTAAACAGCTGAAATACAATGGTGGTCCAAGAGAAGGTTTGATGGGTGACTGAGTTGAATCGGCCGGAGAGATATTCCATCACCGTTGTGATCCGGCTGCGCCGCCAACGCTGGGCGAAGACAAAGTAACCAAGAAGGAAACTTAAGGCGTTGCCGATGTATAGCCCGGTCGCGGCCACTCCGGCCCGGTAGGCCACTCCCGCTGCGCCGGTAAACGTCCAGGCGCTGAATCCGGACATGAAACAGCTCAGCCCAGCCACCAACCAGGGAATGCGGCTTCCGCCCCGGAAATATTCAGCCGCGCCGCGATTAAAGCGCATTACGTAGAGCCCGACCAGCACCATGAGCAGCGCGTAAATGCCGATCACGCCGTAGTCCACGGAGTTTGCGCTACGCATGCCCATTCGAGATCATTTTCTTATACTGTGTTGTGAAACAAAAGAGAAGTGAATAGATACTAAAAGAAAGATTAAATAGCAAAGGAATGCTAAACTGGCGGGGCATGCTACGCCCGCAGCTAATTGTCTGTGCCGGCCCTAACCTGTTCGCGTCCTTCTTTCCGCCGCCTGAACAACGACGGCTGTCCCGATTGTTCCGGTGGCAGAGGGACGGGGCCCGCACCATAACTCCTGCGCTTCGGCAAAAGCTGGCTACTGCACGGGCCCTGATCACTACCTGGGATAGCCCCCCTTTTGAGGAAGGTTTGCCTCGTCTGGCGCCGCAACTGCGCATCATTGCGCATTGCGGCGGTGAGGTAAAATCGCGTTTTGCCCGCCCGCTCTTCGATGAGTTGACGATTACGGCCGCCCCCGCACCGATGGCGCGCGCCACGGCGGAGTTGGGCGCAGCGTTGCTCCTTTACAGTGCGCGCAATGTGGATTTCTATCGCAACCAACTGCGCAAGCGGTCAAACCGCATTTACGAAGATCTGCATCATCATGGTGCCACTGAATCGCTGATCGGGCGCCAAGTTGCCATGATCGGATTCGGCCGCATCGGGCGGGCCCTGGTGGATTTGCTGCGCGGCTTCGATCTGAGCTGGCTGGTTTACGATCCTTACGCGCCAAGATCGCTGGCCAGGCGCTATCCCGTGCGCTTCGCCGGTTTGCAATTCCTCCTGCCCCGTGCCCATCTGCTTGTCTTAACTGCCGCCTTAACCAAGGAGACGCGCGGCCTTCTAAGCCGCGACCGTCTCTCGCGCCTCCCTGATGGCGCGGTCGTGATCAACATCGCCCGCGGCGGTCTGCTCGACCTTGCGGCGCTGACGAAGGAAGTGCAGCGCGGGCGGCTTCGCTGCGCCCTGGACGTCACCGATCCGTGGGAACCGCTCCCCGTCAGGCATGCAATTGCGTACCCTGCCCGGAGCGATCGTCACGCCTCACATGGCGGGAAGCAACCGGCGAGTACGGCACGAGATGGCGCAGGTGGTGATGAGTGACCTGCAAAGCTTTTTTCGTGGCGAAGGAGTACAGAACCGTGTGACCGCCGCCATGCTCGACCGGATGACGTGAGCATGAAAGTGTCGTTCTCTACTCTCGCCTGTCCGGACTGGCCCCTGCCCCAGATCATCGCGATCGCCTGCAGCGCGGGTTACGACGGCATCGAACTTCGTTTTGTGGAAGGCGAAGACTTGCTCTGGAGGCTGCCAATTTTTTCCGGCAAGGAATTGCCCGCCACAAGACGAGCATTGTCGGATCACGGATTGACGATTTCATGCCTGGATACCAGTTGCCGTTTTCATTCGCCCGATGCCGCCGAGCGCGAGCGCTGGCTCGCCGAGGGCAAGCGCATGGCTGACTTGGCAACCGCGCTGGGCGCTCCCGGGCTGCGGATTTTCGGGGACACGATCCAACCCGGCGCGGACCGGCCCTCAACCCGAAGCTGGATTGCCGAATCGATCCGCGAGCTGGCTGAAAATACCGGCCCGAAAGGAGTTGAAGTGTGGCTGGAAACCCACGCCGACTTTGCCAGCGCTGGCGAGACGATGGCGATTCTGGCGGAAGCCGCCTGCCCGCAGTCGGGAGCCGTTTGGGACCCGGCGAACTGTTTTCTGGAAGCCCAGGAGCGGCCCGGTGAAGGCGCAGCCCGGCTGGGGGCAAGTATTCGCCACGTGCATATAAAGGATATGCGGCCGAACCATGAAGGCTGGGAGCCGGCCCTGACCGGGGAAGGCGATTTTCCCCTGGCCGAGGTTCGCGCCGCACTGCGCCGGCTCGGGTACGATCGCTTTGTGTCCTTCGAGTGGGAAAAGAAGTGGCATCCTGAAATTGCAGACGCTGAAATCGCCCTGCCGCATTTCATGCGCTGGTTCCGAGAGAACTGGGACCAATGAGCAACCTCGGGGGTGCCATCGTGCGGCGAATGAATGCGAGCGACATTCCTGCTGCGGCACAATTGTCGGCGCAGGCGGGGTGGAACCAGACAGATGAGGACTGGCGCCTGTTGATTGAGCTGGCGCCGGACGGCTGCCTGGCGATGGAGCTCGACGGCGAACTGGCCGCAACCACTACTCTGTTTTGCTATGGACGTCGGTTGGCATGGGTCGGCATGGTGCTGACCAAGCTGCCCTATCGCGGCCGCGGTCTGGCCCGACGCTTGCTAACAGAGGCTCTCGCTTTGGCCGATCGAAAGGGAATCGAAACGGTGAAGCTCGACGCTACCGATCAGGGGAAGCCGCTCTACGAGAGGCTGGAGTTCCGTTCCGAACAAGCCGTGGAACGGTGGTCGCGGCCCGGCTCCGCTGACGGGCCAGTACCGGGTGCTGGTGCGCATCGCTCGGAAGAATGGCGCGATTCAGACTCTAAGGTATTCGGAGTGGACCGCTCACAATTGTTAGAGAAGCTCGCATTCCGCAATCCGCCCTTCTCGGCCGGGCACTCATACTTATTCACGCGGCCCGGCCGGCAGACAGCTTACCTGGGGCCCTGCGTGTGCGACAGTCCCGGGAAGGCTCGAATGTTGATTGAACGTGTCCTGCAGATCACACCCGACGTCGGCTGGTATTGGGATTTGCTTCGTAAGAACGAGAATGCCGTCGCCATCGCCCAAGAGCTTGGTTTTACTCCGAACCGGCGTCTGCTGCGGATGGTCCGCGGAAAAGATCTGCCGGCAAGGGAAGAAGCGATTTACGCCATCGCGGGTTTTGAGCTTGGCTAATGACAAAAATCCAGAACATTGCGGAATTGGAAGAGCGGCTCTCGCGTCCTTGTGATGCAGACGTTGCCGCCATGGCCGACTTGAACGGCGACCTCCTGATCCTGGGCGCAGGCGGCAAGATGGGGCCGAGCCTGGCCCGGAGGGCGCGCCGGGCTGCGGACAAGACCGGGAAGCGTATCGTTGCCGTGGCGCGATTCAGCGACGCCAGTTTGTTCAGCCAACTGTCAGCCGAGGGAATCGAAACCATTGCCTGCGATCTGCTCGAGCCCGGTGCGTTAGCCAAACTTCCCGACATTCCCAACGTCATATTCATGGCGGCGCGGAAGTTCGGTACCGCCGGCGCGGAACACCTGACCTGGGCCATGAATACTTATTTGCCTGGTCTGGTCGCCGAACGGTATCGCAAATCGCGCATCGTGGCCTTCTCGACCGGCAATGTTTATCCGTTGCGCTCCCTATCCGAGGGCGGAGCGACGGAGTCCACGCCGGTCGGTCCGGTCGGGGAGTATGCGCAGTCGGCGCTCGGCCGCGAGCGTATGTTTGAATACGGGTCGCAACGCTGGGGGACCCCAGTCGCAATCCTGCGCCTGAACTATGCCATCGATTTACGTTACGGCGTTCTGCTCGAAATCGGACAGGCGGTCTTCGAGCGCCGTCCCGTCGATCTGCGCATGCCGCTGGTGAATGTGATCTGGCAAGGGGACGCGAACTCCTGGTGCCTGCGTTCGTTCGCGCATTGCCAGTCTCCGCCTTTAGTCTTGAACATCACTGGCCCTGAGACTCTTTCTGTACGCGAGATCGCAATGGAATTTAGCGGCTATTTCGGAATCGAGCCCGAATTTATCGGCGAGCCCGGGCCAACCGCCCTGCTGAACAACGCTGCCCGGGCGCGCGGTCTTTATGGCGAACCCGCGGTTGGCCCTGCTGAAATGATCGAGTGGACTGCCCATTGGATACAGCAAGGGGGCGCCGTACTGAACAAGCCGACTCATTTTCAGGCGCGCGACGGGAACTTCTGATGCACGTTCGCGAGAAACTCTTCGAGGGGTTGGTCATACCGGCACACCCGCTCGCTCTGAACTCCCAGCGCAAATTGGACGAGCGGGGACAGCGCGCCTTGACCCGCTACTATCTCGCCGCCGGCGCCGGCGGTGTCGCGGTGGGGGTGCACACTACCCAGTTCGCGATTCGCGATCCGAAAGTAGGATTGTTGAAGCCGGTGCTCAGCCTGGCAGCGGAAGAGAGCCGTGGAAAGGACGTGGTAAAGATCGCGGGAGTATGCGGAAAGCCCAGCCAGGCACTCGCGGAGACTCAGTTGGCGGCCGAGTTAGGCTACGATGCCGTGCTCCTCAGCCTCGCGGATCTCAAAGATGAAAACGATGCGGCGCTCCTGGCGCATGCCCGCTCCATTGGCTCGGTGATGCCCATCATGGGTTTCTACCTCCAGCCTTCAGTCGGCGGGCGCATTCTGAGCTTTGAGTTCTGGCGGAGTTTTGTGGAGATCGAAAATGTGGTGGCCATCAAAATCGCGCCATTTAATCGATATCAAACGCTGGATGTGGTCCGTGCCGTCGTACAGTCCGGCCGCTCCCGGGACATCGCTCTCTACACTGGAAACGACGACCACATTCTGACGGACCTCTTGACCCGTTTCGATTTCGGCGGTAAGTCCGCTCGCATTGTCGGAGGGTTGCTGGGGCATTGGGCAGTGTGGACGAAGTCTGCGGTCTCCCACCTGGCGCTGGCGGCGCGTCACGCCGATGTCATTCCTGGCAACCTTTTGACCCTGGCCGAGCAAATCACCGATGCCAACGCCGCACTATTCGATCCTTCCCATCACTTTCGCGGCTGCATTCCTGGGATTCACGAGATTCTGCGCCGCCAGGGATTTCTCAAGGGCCGCTGGTGCCTTGATCCCACGGAAGACCTCTCCCCCGGTCAGATGGAGGAAATCGATCGCGTATGCCGACTCTATCCACATTTGCAGGACGACAGTTTCGTCCAGGAGCATCTCGATGAATGGCTCAGCTAAGCTGGCGGCGATAATAATTGTAGGCTGCACCTTCGCGATGGCCACGGATTCCGCCGTAGTGGAAGCGGTTCGAGCGGCGAAGGACGTGCCTTTGAAAACCGACCCGGCCTCGGAATTCTGGAGCGGCGCGCGTCCCGTTTACCTGGAAAAAGACACACAGGGAAAACTCGTTCCTGGCTACCGCAGCGAAGTCCGCGTACGCTGGACCCGGGATAATCTGTACTTCCTGTTCGTCTGTCCGTACGAGCAACTCCATCTCAAGCCTGATCCCAATACCGTTCAGGAAACCAACCAACTGTGGAACTGGGATGTCGCCGAGGTGTTTCTTGGTTCCGACTTTACCGACATTAAACACTACAAGGAATTCGAGGTCTCTCCGCAGGGCGAATGGATCGACCTGGACATCGATCTGCATAAGCCGCATCACGAAGATGGCTGGACCTGGAATTCCGGATTTGCCGTCGCGTCGCGGGTTGATCCAGGGGCCCATATCTGGTACGGCGCGATGCGGATTCCGTTCTCCGCCATTGACTCGCGTCCTGCTGCGCCGGGCAATACGCTGCGGATCAACTTGTTCCGCAGTCAGGGGCCCCCGGCGAATCGCCATGAAGTAACCTGGCAGCCACCGATGAGTAATACCTTTCACGCCCCCGAGCGCTTTGGCTCCCTGAAGCTCGTGACCAATGGCGAAAGCGAATAAATGGCCCTGGATTGTGGGCAGAGCCTGACTCGGGTCAACTGATGCAGCACGCTTCGACTATCAGAAGGTAAACCCCCGTTTCGAGGAAACAACGAATTCTACAAGCGGTGGAATCATCGGATCGCAACGATTGTGCGGAGTTGAGTCGGAGTTGAACAGCCACCCACGGCAAAATCAAACACCAATCCAAAACCCACCCAGACCCAGTCTCAGGCAATCGACTTCGAGCAAAATAAGTAGCCCGATCCCGATGAAAGCTGCCTAACCATCAACAACAGCTTGTGCGAAGCTCTATTTTCCAAGAGGAGCTTCCTTACACTGAAGTTCTCGAGGTAGCGCCGCCCAGCTTTGCATTGGTCGTCGGGTTTGTAATCCAACGATCCCCAGTGGCACACTCTCGGCACACAGATCACGTGTGGTGCCCCACACCCTGTTCAGGCTCGCTGTCGACAGTCAGTCGGCACCCAGTTAGATCGTGCTGGGTATATCCGCCGAACTGATTACCTTGGCTGGATGTCGACTCCACGTGAAGAAAGGTACCGTCTTCGAGCGCTTGCTGAATGGTTGCATGGATCACTGCCGGGTGCTCGGAGCAAACTGCGTAACTGCCGACAGTCCCGCCGCCGCGATTTCGCTGGACGACGCTTCGCAGATATTCACTCGCCCCTTCGGCCATCGTGGGGCGATCCTTCTCGACCGGATTAGGCCTCTCATCCATCGCTTTCTCAATATAGATTCTTGAGCTGAGTATTCGCTTCACTGAGGTTGACCCAATGAAGTAGTATGCGATGACGATCGTGCACACAATAGGGAGATTGCTGCCGTGCCGAAAAGAACTCGAAGACAGGTTTTCAGAGTTGGACTAGCGGTTACGGCCGGCATACTTATGATCGCGCTGCCGTGTGCAGCCCAGCAATTGACGAACAACGAGCTGTCCCTGACGGTCAACGCGCAGGAGGGATCGTACCAACTGTCTTTGCACGACAGTCAGCCCGTGCTCAGGTCGCTTGTGGCAGCACAGGTTGACCACCAATGGCTTCGATCAAGCGATTACCCGCGACACCAGGCTTCGGAGTCTACCTTCGAAGATGATCTCGGCCCCGGCCGAGAAGTCACAGTCATTAGCAGCGGACTGGACGGCAAACCGGATCTTGTTTACGTGCTGCAGCTCTACAAACAGCGCCCTTACGGCACCGTCCAGGTAAAGGTGCAAAACACTGTGGGAAAGGAAGTAACTGTGCAGGCCATTCGGAGTGTGGAGGCCATCGGTGAGCCGATCCTCAATCTGGGTGGCACTCAATCGGCGGATCGGGTTCTCTCCGACAGTTTCAGCGAAGATTGGCCGGACCTGGCTCTCTATGACCTCGGGGGAGTGAGCGGCGGGATGCATCGCGGTGCAGGAAGCCAACTCATCTACAACCGGGAGAGTAAGCAAAGTTTATTTCTTGGCGCTCTCACCTCAGATCGATTTCTGACCCTGCTGCATCTGAAAGCTGATGGTATGGGGGCGAAGACTAAGATAGCCTCCTATACCGTTGAATCCACCGGAACCACGGAAATTCAGAGGGAATTCAATCTGAAGGATTCTCCCGCGGACGACCAGGTCGAATTGAGCCTTCCCGTTAAACCAGGGGAGGACATCGTTTCAGAGCGATTGATGTTCGAGGCCGGACCGGATTACAACAATCAACTGCTAGCCTACGGCGATGCGGTTCGTCGTCTGCACCACGCGCGCGTCTCCAATGAGACTCCCATCGGTTGGTGGAGCTGGACCGTCTACTATGGCGCCATCAACGAAGGCGAGGTTTTGGCCAACGGTGACTGGCAAGCCGAACATTTGAAGTCACTAGGTTATCGATATTTCCAAATTGATGAAGGCTATCAGTATGCTCGCGGCGAATATACAACTCCGAATGCGACACAATTCCCAGATGGTTTGCGGTTTGTCGGGCATCGCCTTACCGGCGAGGGCCTGACATTCGGCGTATGGACGGCGCCGTTTGAGGTGACGAGCCGGGCTTGGATCTACGAGCACCACAAGGACTGGCTGGTGCACAATGCCAAGGGAGATCCGATCCCTATTGGCGAGGTCTGGCACCAAAAGACGGATGTGCTTTACGCGCTGGACACAACCCATCCCGGAGCCCAGCAGTATATGCGGGACACTTACAAGACACTCGTCCGCGAATGGGGGGTCCGGTTCATCAAGCTCGACTTCATGGATACCACCGCGATCGAGGGTTCCTATTACCGCCCCAACACCACAGCCCTCGAAGCCCAACGCATTGGCCTCCAGGTAATCCGCGATGCCGTGGGCGAGGAGGTGATTCTGGACAAAGACGGAAGTCCCATGCTCAACCCAGTGGGGCTAGTGGATGCGGGCCGGATCTCCGCGGATACGGGCCACAGTTTTGAGAGGACCAAGAATGCCGCCTCTGGCATCGCTGCCCGCTTCTATATGCAGCGTAATTTCTTCGTCAATGATCCGGACGCCTTCAACGTCACCGCAACGCATCTCATGGAGCGTGCAAACGAACGGTCTTCGATTTCGCTGGGTGCGGCCGAGGCGTCGATCGCGCTCTCCGCGGTATCCGGCGGCATGTATGAGATTGGCGATGACATGCTGGTTCTGGGCTCAGAAAAAGATCGGCTGGCGCTGGTTGAAAACCGAGAGTTGCTGAATATGGCCAAAGTCGGCCGAGCTTCCACGCCGATAGACCTGATGATCTATGAGCCGGAGGATGGACAGCCCAGTACTTTCTTCCTCCGGGAAGATCAACGGCAGGCCATACTGACGGTCTTCAATTGGACGAACACGACGCGCTCGCACACGCTAAGACTGACGGACCTCGGCCTGCCGGCCGGCCACACGTTTGCGGCGACGGATGTGCTGAAGCAGAATGAGACAGTTACGCTCGAGGATGGAGTAGTGCGGCTGAAGGACCAGTTACCCCAGTCGGTGAGGGTGATCAAGCTGATCGACAAGAGCGTTGCCGAGGCTGCTCCAACCGTGACGACGCAGGCGCCTACAGCGGCAAATACCGGCGAGATCATCAATCTCTCGGCGCAGGCCGAAGCTGGCGGTGTGCCCGCGGTCGCTTATCACTGGGACCTCGGCGACGGCACGAGCTCGGATAGCCCCAAGGTATCTCATGCTTACACCTCCGCAGGGGAGTTCACGATCCGCCTCACAGTGGACGGAGTAGACGGGGTACCGGCCCACAAGATTTTCTCCCTCAAGGTAACCGGCAATTTAAGGGCGCACTCTAACCTTGTCGACAATCGACGCTTCGTAGAGCCCACCGACCGCTGAGTGGCTCCAGAGGTACTGCGGGTTGGCACCTTTCTCCATTGTGCGGGACCATCCCTACACCACCGTGTATCTCGATCAGCATTCGGCCGCACGGTTGAGGGGCAAATCTTTTTCCAAAGCGGCCTCTTCAAAAAAGATTTTGCCTGAGTGAGAGCTAGACTCCCTTTCTCCATCCACGATCATTTTCGGGCTTTAACTCAATCGTGATGGATCCATCTTCATTGAGCGGTTGCTCACAAGCCCAGGCAATGTGCTTCTTGACTTCAGGACGGATTTCCAGCTGCGCCGACAAATTTATTTTTCCCAGATAGCCCTTGGGCAACAAGAAGGAAGCTTCGCGAAGACTTCCACCATAAGGATGGCCTGCATCCAGTGCGCCCTGCATACTCAGGTTCTTGTCGGGGCTTTCAATGTGCAGCCACAGCACACCCGGAACGCCCGCGACGCCGCCGTTCGAAACACCAATGACCAACTCGTTTGTTCCGTATCTTTTCCGTTGCCACACCCACGCTGGACGCAGGCGATAGCCCAAATTGGTCCGTAGACGCTCAAACCCTCGCGGATATGTTTGATTGTAGTGCGCCAGATTATCGGATTCTGTCCACAATCCCCAGTAGTTGGCTTTTACATCCAGTGCGTGCAGCATATAGTTTTCTAGCATGGGAATTCCTGCTGCATCTTTCTTGATCTTCTCCACGTCATAGTGCCGCATCGAGCCGTCCTCGATGATGGTCGCCAGCCAAGGCGGGCGATTGGTCAGCTCTTCTATTTGAATCGGCTCTTCCACAATTATGCTGTCGGAACGCAGCCATGCTCCTGCGCGTACCGCCATATCAAGCACAGTGCTGTTCCCGACGCTGCTGATGTCCGGCTGCGTGTTGACCGCAAGCGGAGTCTTCTTCCACGTGTCGAGTTGCCGGGCAGTCATGCTCACAAAAGTCTTTTCCGCGGTCAGATAGTCTGGAAACGGATTGGGATAATTGCTGGTGTGCCCTTCTCCCCAGAACCCATACTGCATGAGGTCCATCCATTCAATGAGAGGGCTCCCTTCGAACTCGGCGGCCAGCAGGTCGTTCAACTCGGCAAATGCTTTTTGAAATAAGGGATGATCGTAGCGCGGTTCTCTGAATTCGCCATCCCCATTGGGAATGCGTCCGATCTTGACCAGCGGGATGCGGTCCCGCAGGAAATCCGGCAGAGCCACATCCTTGGGCTGAAACGAATAGTTGGAGAGCTGAATGCGAAATGCAACTCGCAGCCCTTTGCGTTTTGCTGCATCCAAAGCAAGCGGGAAAACCGGATTCAGGTCCAGTTTCCCCGGTTGTGTTTGCACGTTGCGCCAGTCACAGCGAATATAGATCACGTCCACAAACGGCAGGCTGGACATTTTCTCGACGTGTTGCTCCAGCGTCTCCCGTCCGTCCCGCGCAGCAAGCGAGGGCCCGCTCTCTTCCCATGCGTAGCCAACCAGTCCAAGTCCAGGATTGCGCAACGGCTTTTCGGAAGGAGTGGTAAACAATATCGTTTGCCAGCCCTCATCCTGATCAACGTCAAACGGCCCCTGATTCAACCGGTCGCGCACAGGGGGACCAGGAACAAAATCATATCCTTGCCAAAGATGGGCCGGGACATCTGCCGCAGCCACTGCGGGTACAAGGAGTGCACCCTGCAGAAAAGCTCTACGACGCATAATTAGTGCTCCTATTAGCTTTTCTAAAACAACAATATACATAATTAAAGGAAAGCCAACAATATAAAGGGCTCTTACCATCGGGGTGGGATAATGTAGATTAAGCATTCAAAACTAAATGGCTTAAATAGAATTATCCCATTCAAATCGCGGCCATCATCCGATATTTCCTTTACTTTTTTATTATTTGTGATATTTTCCCTGTCACATTCCACGGAAAATGGCACCCGTATTTATGCCCGAATCCGCATGGCTGCGAGCTTTGGTTGGGGGCCAGACAAAAGCGGCTGAGCTACTTACCAAGAGTCCTGAGGAACAACAGCGCTTCTGGTTACTTTCATCCTCTGCGAGAAATTCGCCAGCAGACCTCCACATGAAGGCAAACTTACCGGTACGGGACGACCGGGAAAAAGCAAGGCGAGCTGCTGGATGGTGTAAACATGATGGGTGCCGCTTTTTGAGGATGGCCCTGTCGTGTTGTTCGGGAAACAGCATCGGCCCTGCTGAAGTGTCCCTGCCCAGCCTGGCCTGCAATTCGCTCCTGCTCACTGGCTTGCAGCCAGAGTAGGTCTATGAACTAGGCCTTAGCGGAGTGAACGCTTCCAATGTACCTGGTGCGACCTTGCTCGGTGTGTCGAAAGATGTTCTTCATGCTAGAACCAATGGGAAGGGGATACTGCGTATTGGGGACCAGCATTTTGAGAACCTTCGTCTTCGCATTGCACAAGTTTGAAAACAAAATGCAAATAACCTAAACCGAGAGCGCACAGCGCCGCACGGAGGAACCCGGTGAGTCTTCGTGAAACTCAGTGCCCGCTGGGGTGAAGGCTTTGATCTTTCAAATCAAGACCCCCTGAAAACGTCATATTCCAGAGGAAGAACCATGAAGTGGACCATCTTTCCCATATTGCTCCTGTTCTGTACTGCAATCGCAGCAGCCGAGGACACTCCTCGCCCGGAAGATTTTTTAGTGCTGCCTCCCATGTCAAAACTCGAGCCCCAGATCACGCCATACCTGAAATACCAGGTAAATATCGCCTGGCAGCAGGATGAAATCCGCAGAAAACGTTTTGAGCAGATTCAGGATGAGGGCGAATTATTTCGCCTGCAACAGGAGTTGCGAGAAAAACTCCTGGCCATGATCGGCGGGCTGCCGGCTGTGAAAACCCCATTGCATCCGCAGATCACCGGACACATTCCAATGGACGGGTTTCACATCGAGAAGGTAGTTTTTCAAAGTCTGCCCGGCATCTATGTCACGGCCCTGGTGTATGTGCCCGACGACGGGCAAAAGCATCCAGGGATCCTTGTACCTTGTGGCCACTCCCCGGTTGGCAAGGCCTACTACCAGGCACTGGCCCAGCGCTTGGTGCATCACGGGTATGTGGTTATCTCCTGGGACCCTGTCGGCGAGGGTGAGCGCAGTCAGTTCTGGGACGTCAAACAGAAAAAAAGCCGCTACAACCTGATTTGTGCGGAACATGCGGTCATGGGGAATCTTGCCTATCTCGCGGGAACGAACCTTGCGCGCTGGGAGATATGGGATGGTATTCGCGCCCTCGATTACCTGCTGACCCGCCCGGAAGTTGACCCGGAACGCATCAACATTACCGGAACCAGCGGTGGCGGGACCCAAGCTACGCTCATCGCCGCACTCGATCCCCGCATCAAAGTCGTGGTTCCTTCCTGCTATATCACGGCCCTGCCCATGCGAATGTACAACCGCATTTTCAAAGACCCTGACAGCGACCCGGAGCAAGACCTCTACGGCATGATCTCCGAGGGTGTCGGGCATCCAGGATTGTTGCTCCTGATGTATCCCCGCCCGGTTTTCGTGGCGGCCGCGGTCCTGGATTTCTTCCCCATCGAAGGCACTCACAAAACATTCCGCGAAGTGGCCAGCCTTTACAGCCGTTTCGGCCATGCGGACCGCATCGCAATGACCGAGGGCTATCATGAGCATCAATATTCCGTCGAGAACCAGCGTGCAGCCATCCACTTTCTTGATCACTTCAATGGTTTGCCATCCTTCCGGGAGCTTCCGGCCGTTCAAGACCTAACGCTTCCAACGTTGCAATGCACCCGGACCGGTCAGGTCATGACGGATTACGCCGACGCCAAATCGCTCATGGATGAAATCCGTGATTACTATGTAGAACACAAGGCCGCCCCCACACACTCTCTCAAGGAACTCTATTACGGAAAAGGTTATCCGGAAATTCGCACTTGGACAGTGGGCGAATACAAAGACGAAATTGCAGTGGATCATGCCATCCGGTGGGAAGCCATTGGAAACACCAGGGCCGGCGGGATCGCCATCGATAAATATCTACTGCATCACAGCGGTGAACTTGTCATGCCCTTGCTGCATATTTATCGGCCTGCCGCCAGAAGTCACAACCTCGTTTTATGGTTTTCCGGCAACGGCAAGGCCGAGCCCAAGGACTGGCCTGCCATCACGAAGTATCTGGATGCCGGCTACGAGGTTGTTTCGTTTGACTTCCGCGGGCTCGGCGAAACGCGCATGCCCTACAAGGCGGTTTCACCGGACGATCCGCTTCTCGGTATGCTCGACTACGACGCCGCTTATGTGAATCCGCTTTCCAGTGTGCTGGCCGAGTATGTCTACAACTCACTTCTGATTGGACGTCCTTATTTCTTGCAAATGCTCGAGGATATCGAAATTGCTTCTCGATTCACTCACTTGCAGTTGAAAGCTGGCGAGATTTTCCTGACGGGGGAAGGCAACGCAGCGGTCTTGGCCGATTCCGCAGCGCACATGATTCCCGGACTGACTCGATCTCCACGATCTGAGACTGCCAAATTCAGCTGGTCTCAGATCGTGGACGAGAAAAGGGAGACATGGCCCATTCAACTTCTTTTACCGGAGGCAACAAGACTTCGGCAGTAGCGGAACGCCCTGCCATCAACCGCAACCAAACGAAAGCATTCGAAATCAACGAGCTCCATTCAGAACAGCCCCACACAATGGAGGTATAAGTACAGCATAATCATTGCTTTCACTCGTGGCCGTTACATGCCTCCCCACCTTCGAGCTTTCGTTTGTTTTCTCATGGTCTGGCGTATAAAATCACTGTTTGCGGCCGCTCCGAGGGCCGAGCAAGGAAAAACACATGGCGTTTAAGGATTCCCGCCTTTTGGCCGAACAACGCAAACGAAAGGTTCTCGACCTCATCGAACAGAAAGGTCAGATCACCGTCCGCGAACTGACCGTTCGCTTTTCTGTCTCCGCAGTCACTGCCCGCGCTGACCTCGATGCTTTGTGCTCAGAAGGTCTTGCCCTTCGGACCCACGGGGGCGCTGTGCGCAAGCTGGAAGGAAGCCACGACGCTGCTATCGCAGGAGAATCCAAACGATACGCGGATCTTGCCCGGCTCGCCAACGTGAGCGGCAATACTGGTTCCCGCATTGCGCGAGGTAGCCAAGCTTCGGTCATCGCGGCGGCCAACGATTTAGGCGCCAATCGGACGTCCGGATCAAAGGATAGGGCCCTCACCTTCGTCCTCGGGAACCGCGACACAGTCAACGAATTTCAGTCCAAAATACTTCTTGGAGCAGAAGGATTCTGCACGCAGCACGACTGGACCCTGCAGTTTGTGTCTTTTCGTTCCGATTTGAGCGCGCCCTCGAGCAAAGTAGTCCTTCCTGATGTTTTGACCCAGGCAAACCTGACCGCGGGTGTGATTTTGAGCGGCATCCATTCGGTCAATATTCTCGCGGAGCTTAAGGAACGAAAAATCCCCTTCTCGCTGGTGGGAAACAACATTGTCGGAGACTGGCGACCCGAACAATATGATTGTGTTTTTACCGACGACGTGGGTGGATCCACCGAAATTACCCGTCATCTGATTACCCAAGGCCACCGAAATATCTGGTACATCGGTAATCAGCGGTTGCCATGGTTTGCGCGTTGCGCCCGTGGCTACCTCCAGGCCATGAAGGAAGCAGACCTGGAACCTCGGTTTAGCGAGATAGGGTCCGAAGACCGCGAATTAGGCTACCTGGCAGTCAAGGCCCTGCTCGCCAGCGGCGAGCGGCCGACGGCTCTTTTTGTCGGCACCGATCAGGCCGCTTCCGGCGTTTACCAGGCGTTGCAGGAATTAGGAATCCGTATACCCGATGACATCAGCGTCGCGGGATTCAATGACACGATCGGAGAAGTGCTCCATCCCGGACTCACCACCGTACGGGAATTTCCGAAGGAGTTGGGTGCCCACCTGGCGGAATTCACGATGCGCAGGATCAATGAGCCCGACCTTCCAGCGCAACAGCTCATCATGCCAACAGAACTCATCCGTCGAGAAAGCGTACGACAGATTGCACCCGGACCGTCTTACATACCTCGTATCGCCCTGCAAGAACAGGCCCTGTGATGCAGAATGAAAGTTCCTATCTGCGAACCAGCATAGACTTTGGCGCCGCCATGCGCGGAAATGCCGGAGGAAATGAAATTGCACTGCCTGTTGAGCACTTCGTAGGACCGGTAAAAACTTCTAATGCTTACCATTATCTTTTATTGACTTACCTTTCCCCTAATCTTGGTTTACTTTACTTTCGTTATATGCTCTAATTCTGTCTATTTTACGGCGCAGGGCGGGAATCCAAGGGGGAAAAATGGCGCAAAAAATCAGCTTGTTCTGGTTGTTGTTGTCAGTCATGTGCGCAACAGTTTTCGCACAGGTCGATACCGGGAGTGTTGCCGGCAGTGTTCGCGATAGCCAGGGCGCCAAGATTCCTTCTGCCGTGGTCACGTTTGTAGAGACATCCACCAACGCCACCATCAAGACGCGAACGGACGGAACGGGAGATTATTCGTCTCCGCCTCTGCGTCCGGGCAACTATCAGATAGTTGCCGAAGCCCCGGGTTTTAAGACGCAGACACACAGTGCAATCAGCGTCAAGGTACAAGACCGCTTGCGAATCGATTTCGATATGGCGGTCGGGTCGGCTTCAGAAAATGTTCAGGTGACGGGCGAAACGCCGATCATGCAAACGGAAACATCCTCATTGGGACAGGTGGTCACTGCGGGCCAAATCACCGAACTCCCGCTCAATGGGCGCGACTACATCCAACTGGCGACGTTAAGTACAGGCGTTGTGCGGACCAGTTCTGGAACTAACGGAAACAGTGGTGGCAGCAGTACCGGCGGACAAAACAGCTTTGTCGCGAACGGCACGCGCGGGACCCTGAACAATTTCCTGCTCGACGGAATTGACAACAATTCCAACGACAACGGCGGGGTCGTGCTTCGTACCAATGTGGACGCAATCCAGGAGTTCAAGTTGCAGACCAATAGCTATTCCGCCGAATTTGGACGTAGTGGCGGGGCTGTCGTGAACGCCGTTATCAAGTCGGGAACCAATCGCTATCACGGAAATGTGTTTGAGTTCTTCAGAAATTCCGCACTCGACGCGCGCGATTATTTCGAGCTTCCAGGAGATACGAAAGCTTCCTACAAGCAGAACCAATTTGGCGGGACGCTCGGGGGCCCGATTGTCAAGGACAAGCTTTTCTGGTTTGGAGACTACCAGGGCACGCGGATCCGCAACCCGCTCAACTGGAACTCCCTTGTTCCTACGGCAGCGGAACGGGCTGGCGATTTCTCCGCCTCGGGTGAACCGGTCATTACCGATCCTGAAACCGGTCTCCCGTTCGCGGGAAATATTATTCCGAGCGACCGCATTGATTCTATCAGCCAGGCCTACATGAACCTGTATCCCGATGCCAATCAGGGAGGCCGCTACATCATTTTCCCGATTGAGAAGGACACCATCAATCAGGGGGATGGCCGCGTGGATTATAACCATTCGGAGCACAACCAGTTCTTCCTGCGTTATTCCATGAGCCGGAGGACGGACATTCGTCCCGCTCCTCTGCCGGGACTCGCCAATGGCGGCGACTCGAGCACCGGCCTGGGCCACGAAGACACCTACGGGGCTTCGCTGGGGTTCACGCACATCTTTACGCCTACCATCGTGAATGAAACCCGCATCGGTTTCAACCATGTACACGTTCGTCGCGGCGTGCCGGTCGACGGTACCGCGCTTCCGTCGGGGGATCTGCGCGTGCCCGGAGTGCCGGATGACGATCGCGTAAACGGGTTAACGTTGTTCGTTCCGACAGGCGGCTACCGCCGCGTGGGCGACCCGAGGTATGCGCCCACGATTCTAACCAGTCAGGAACGGCAGATCACCGATGTGCTTACGCTGGTGCATAACAAGCACACGATCAAAGTTGGCGGTGAGCTACGCTGGAGCCAGTTCAACATCTCACAAGAGGCCGCGCCTCGCGGGCAATTCCAGTTCAACGGCAAATACAGCGGCAGCCCGTTGTCCGACATGTTGCTGGGAATGCCCAACCGGGCGAATATCTCGACCGTCATTGGCCTGTACAACCGCCAACATGTGCCTTCATTGTTTATCCAGGACGATTGGAGAGTCACTCCACGCCTGACCCTGAACCTTGGATTGCGCTATGACTACTTTTCTCCGATTGTTGAGGCCAATAACCGGCAGAGCAACTTCGATTACGCGACCGGAACGCTGATCACTGCAGGTTCGCATGGAGCTTCGGACGCGTTGGTAACGGCCGACAAAGCTAATTTTTCGCCGCGCATCGGATTTGCCTGGACGCCAACGGCTAGCGCAACGACGGTGGTTCGTGGCGCATATGGCATTTTCTACAGTGGCCAGGAGATTCGCACCGCGGCGCCGTTGCAGCTGGCATACAACTTGCCATTCTTCTATGAACCGCTGTTCATCAATGGAGACACCCCGGCTTTTACTGTTTCCCAGGGATTTCCATCCCTTGATCCAAGTCAGGCGGTGGATCCCGGCGTGACCAGCGTAGACGCGCACCTGCATACTCCCTACTATCAGAGCTGGAACCTTGCCGTGCAGCATTCCTTGCCGGCAGCCATCAGCCTGGAAGTGGCTTACGCCGGGTCGAAAGGGACACATCTGCAAGGTGTGACCGACCCGAATCAAGTCACGACGCCCGGCCCCGGGGACGTCCAAACCCGCCGGCCGTATTCCGACTTTGGAGGATTTACTGCAATTCGGAACCTCGCAAACTCAAATTATCACTCTCTGCAGGTTAAGGCCGAGAAGCACGCGAGTCATGGTCTTTATCTCCTAAGCTCTTTCACGTATAGCAAAGCTATCAATGATCTGCCGGAGATCTGCTGCGCTGCGCCGTTTGCGCAAAACAGCTATGACCTGGCGGCGGAGCGGGCACTGGCGGACTTCAACCAAAAGCTCCGCTGGGTCCTGAGCTTTGACTACGAGATACCGTTTGGTGGAAGTCATGGTGCTCTCGGCAGCCGGGTAGCCAATGCGGTACTCGGGGGATGGCACGTCGGCGGCATCTATACGCTGGCCTCTGGATTCCCATTCTCTCCCTATCAGAATAACGATCCTTCCAACACCGGCACCCAGGGTATTCCTCGTCCGGATCAGATCCGGAACGGCAATTTGCCCTCCAGTCAGCGCAGTCCTGCTCGCTGGTTCGATATTGATGCCTTTAGCGTGTTGCCGGAAGATGCCTTCCGTTTCGGCAATGCGGCTCGTAACAGCTTGATCGGTCCCGGGCAGAATGCTTTCGATTGGGAGCTTCGCAAGGAATTCAAGGTGACGGAATCCCAGCGGATCGAGTTCCGGACCGAATTTTTCAACGCCTTCAATCACCCGAACTTCGCGCAGCCCGACAACTTCATTGATGATGGGCCGGGAAGCGCGGGTGTCATTACGTCTCTCGCGATCCCCCAGAGGCAGGTCCAGTTTGGCCTGAAGTACAACTTCTAACTTTCGTTTCCCCAACGCTTGGACGCGCAAGCATCACAGGTTCTGTGATGCTTGCGCGTTGTTTTTGGAAACTCTGCATAACCAAGGCTGGGCCTTAGTTCGGCCGTGGCCTCTTCACCTCAATCTGCCCTTCGCCATACCAGCCATCCGCATCGCGCCCTGCGATGCCAAAGCGCACCAGCGGGTGTCCACTCCGCGGATCGAGCATCGCGACACGAAAATCGTAGGTCCCTTCTGGCAGCGTCTCGGGAAGATAAAGGCTTCCATCAAAAACAGCGTCGCCGGGAAGCCACTTCCGAACGTCGATTGGGACATAGATCACGGCGCTATCCTGCGCAGTACGTAGCTGCACGGCCAACGGATAGTTGGTATAAGGCGGCGCTACCCCGGCGTTCAGCCACCACATGTGGACCGGCATCATCGAGCCAGCAATGACGCTCTTGGGATATTCCAGCCTTCGCAGCACCAGGCGGTATCCCATCTTCTTCTGGAAAGTGTCGAATTGGGCCTTCCAATCGCTGGGGATGGGTGACGATTTCAGATTCACCGACGTCACGTGCCAGCGTAGTGCCTGTTCCAAAATGTAGTTCACATCGAAGTGATCTCGCTTCCATTCGGAAACCGTGCCGCACACTTCCAGAGATACCGGCCGGGTTTGCCAGACATCCTGAACTCCGGCACGCACTACCTGCTGGGGATAGACGTCCAGCATTTCAGGCTCAAAATTCGGGTTGTCGGATTTCACCCGCAGGTCACCGAGACAATCCAGCCGCCAGCCGGCGCCTCGGCTGGTTCCATAGGTCAAGGCCTGCTGTTCATCGAAGTTCATTAACAGCGTGGTGTTGGGGAAGGCGTCAAACCAAATGTCGATCAACGCCTTCTGATACGGGAAGGCCGGCATATACGGGCTCCAGCCTTCGCCCCAGTACCCGACTGAAGAAATGTCCACACTGTCGAGGTAAGGATTGCCGTTATAGCGGCGGCCAGCTTCGGCCACCAGAGCGCCCCACAACTTCAAATAAATGGGATCAGAAAAGTCCGGTTGCCAGATGGCGCCATCTTTGTCTGTGGGCTTGTTGGCGCGCCGCGCACCAGTGGATGCATACCACGCGGGGAGAGGGTCCTTATTGGAATACGGCATGAGGCGGATGGCCAGGGTCTGTCCGTGTGCGCGCGCCTCTTCCAGCGCGAGGTCGATGATGTCCCAGCGATATTTACCACGCTCAGGTTCGAGCGCACTCCAATACCAACGCAGGTAGGCAATCGTTGTCTCAGGAAAATCCGGCTTAGTGGCGGCCTGTGCGACCTTTTCCGTCGGGCCCACCTCTGACCACTCCAGAGCCGGGTTGAGCGCCTGCCCATTGAAGCGGTTGAACGTGGTGATTCCCATGTTCGGGTTCTGCAATATGTCATCGATCGGCTGGGGACGGATGATGACCGTGTCACGCTGGGCATAACAAAAGACTGCAAAGCACATTACAAACAACAAGCAGCAGAGTTTCAAGGAAATTTCCTCCACTCCAACTATGCGACTGACGCTCCCTCTCACCGACGGATTCTGTGACTACTGCGGTACTGCTTCCAGCAGAAGATGTCTCGAAAAATCTGCAGTTAAATGCGCGACTGGGCCGCGAACGGTTCCGAAGTCTTTCCCATTGACATAGTCCACGACGTGGTACGCGCGATCGTCGAGGCCGCGCAACTCTACGCTGCCATTCCAAGTGGCGGCGTAGAAAGCGTAGTACATCTTCTTATCCTTTCTGATGACGTGGGTTTCGGGCAGATCGAAACCAATGTCGTAAAGCGTGCCCAGATATTGACCGCGGGAGAGACCCTTCTCCTGATAAAGCTTCAGCCACTTTTGGAAAATCTGTTCGTGGTCGGGCGTGAGGTCAAAACGGCCATGTTTCACGACCAGGGAAGGCAAAACAAACTGCGTGCCCACTACTCCCCCAATACCAAGGGTGGAAGCAAAATCGTCGTGGTTGTCGCTCAGCTCAACGTGATCGCCAAAGTAAGGAACGTCGTCGCCCATGAGGCCTTTGATCGTCTTGCCTTTGGAGCGCACCTGAAACGAACTCGTCGGATCGGAAGCGACGGACATGTTGAAGTGGGGCATAGTAAAGAAAGAAAAAGCGGTGCCGCAGGGGCAGAATTCCACCAGCGATCCGGGCTTGGCTTTTTGTGCGGCGTCGTAGATCTCACGGAAGAAATCCGGCAGGGCCTCAACGGAGTCCTCGGGCCGTTTGTGATGATGGGCGGGGTTGTAGCAGGCAGGAACGCCGTTCATGTGCTGGCCATCGAGTTTGAGGCCGTCAAATCCCCAATCGACCAGGATTTTGTGCACAAGCGCTTTGTGGTACTCCACCACTCGCGAGTTGGCGGGGCAGAGATAGTAGGAATTCCACCATGAAATCTTGCGCCGTGAACCGTCCCGGTTTTTCAGCGCCAGATCAGGTTCATCAGTCAGAAGCTTGGAATCTGGAGCCGCACTGAGGGGCGACCACCAGAGCTGCGCCTTGAATCCCTCCTGGTGAATCCGATCCACCATGGCTTTAATGTCGGCGTCGCCACGGGGGAATTTCTTCGGATCGAGCTGCCAGTCGCCATAATTGTTCTGCCAACCGTCGTCCAGTGTGACCCATGTAAATCCCATTCGCTTGACCGTGGGCAGCGTATCGTAGACCTGTTGCGGCTTGAAATCGCGTCCGTATCCCCAGGCACACCAAATCGCTCCGAAGGCGCTATCGGGAGCTTTGGCCATCTGAAATCCTTGTTTCAACATGAATCGGCGGTATGTGAGCAGGGTCTGGAAATAATCTCTCTCGTGCACGGAGACGAACGTGCGAAAGGTATGGAAGCTTTCGCCGGGCGCCAGGGTCTGGTCATGACGATACTGCACTCCGACTCGTGCCTGACGCGCGTTGGGCATGGAAACGGGCAACGAAATCAGGCGCGGCCGCGGTTCTACGTGGCCTACCCCGACGCCCACATCCCTGCGCCAGACATCTACGATGGGAGTACCGCCGCCGTAGTCGCTCGCGTTCATGCCGAGATAGTTCTGCTGAGAGAATCCCGTCTGCAATGGAACCAGCCAGTTCGGGCGCCGTTCGTAAGAACCGCTTTGAAACGACCAGAAAGGAACCTTCGCGGAACCGCGCTGCGCGTCGATCGTATAGCTATTGTTGTTCCATTCGAGAATCTTCAGTTGCGACTTGCCAGTATTCGTGTAGCTGACATCGAATACCGCAAGATTGGGAAAGTCGTCATAGATAATAACGGAGAGGTTCTTTCGAAGGGAGCCGGACGTACCGGTCAGGTTGAGCTTCTCTCCTCGTCCATAGACGTCGCTGACGTGCTCCTGCTTCTGCGACTCGAGGACAAAGTCGTACCACGCCCGTTCGCTGCCTTTAACCGTCTCGGAGGCGGAGAACTCGCCTAACGGAACTTCCTTTCCATTAAATCGTGCCACCACGCGGCTGCGCATTTGTTTGTCGAACTCGATGCGCAGGCTCGGGCTTTGGATTTGTGACAAGGGAGCAGGGCGCGATGGCGACTGGGCTATGCAGAGCGAGGTGAATATGACTATCGACCAAAACGGCTTTGTCATCTTTGTCCTTAGAATCCGTGATGCAGGTTAGCGCGCAGTGTGAGTGAACCATCCTGGTTTAGCTTCTGACGGCAAGCCCACTGCACCGGGTAACGCATCCCTTTCACTTCGATTTCTGCTTTGAGTTTCAAACCTGCGAATTTGGTTCCTTGAGGCAGCACAAATTGCGCCTGCCGAAGTTTTCCGGGCAGAGGATATCCCGCATCCAGGCAGCCACTCTTCAGAACTTTGCCGTCTTCTGTCTCGACTGTAACCCGCAACACGCCCGGAACTCCGGCGATGCCATCGTTGGCGAAGGCAATAATGAGTCCCAGATAGCCGCTGTCTTCATAACTCCAGATCATCGAAGGCCTGACGCGATAGCCGATTCGACGATTGATCTGATCAAATGATCTGGGAAATGCCTGATAGTAGCTCAGTAGATTGCTGGCGCTAATCGCGTGAAAGTTCCAAAGGGACCAGTAGTTCGCCCCTACGTCGATCACGTGAGCGATCATATTTTCAGTCGGTGATATTCCGTCGTCAGAACCGGTCGTGTTCGGGGCCTTTGCCGGAATTCCCTGTTCGAGGGCTGCGGCGATCCACGGCGGGCGATTGCTGAGGGTTTCAATTTGTTCGTTCTCAATGAAAATGGTGTCGCTGCGAATCCAGTTGTGGCTTCGAATCGTGAGATCGAGGACCTCGGAATTGCCGACTCGACTGTAGTCGGGTTGGGTGTTGGTCATTAAGGGAGTCTTGGTGAAGTGCTGCAACTGCACTTCCATCATCTTTACCCACGTCCTCTCCGCGGTTTGATAGTCAGGGAAAGGAGTATTGATAAAGGGCCATGTGTGCCCCTCGCCCCAGAACCCATATAGAAAGGTATCAACAAATTCGATACCAGGATTGCCATTGAATTCCGCTGCTAAAAGTCCTACCAGTTCAGCAAATGCCTCCTGGAAGAAAGGATGATCAAAGCGGGGCTGATAGCGCGAATATTGATTTTCGATAAATCGTGCTGCAGCCTTCTTTTCTTTTTCGTCGGGAATCAACTCAACTGTCGGCACCTTGTCGAGCACGAAATCAGGCAATGCGGGTTGGTGCTTGTAGTCGGGAGCGCTCATCTGAATGCGAAGTCCAACTCGTTTGTTGTTCTTCTTCCCAAGATCTAAGACAAGCTTTACATAATCAGGCAGCTCGATGCGCCCAGGCCGCGGCTGCACCTCTCTCCAGGTCGGGCGTATGTAAAGCTGCTGACCCAGAGGAAATCGGACCAGGTCCTCGATGGCCTGGTTGATGTTGTCCGATTTGATTTCCTCAGTGCCGCTATCGGCCGTGATGTATGTGATCAATCCTTTGCCAAAGTTAGGCACAACATCTTCCGAGGCAGTGGTAGTCATGACAACTTCATCGGTTGGAATGACGGCATCCGGCGCATACTGCGGGAAGGGACCTTGATTCAGGCGGTCACTAACGGGCGGGCCGGAACCGAAGTCATAGTTCCCCCAGTTATGAGCACGGACAAGCCCATGTGCTTCGCCTGTTCCGAGTTCCGCAACCGCCGCCAACGCCATACCGCTTTTTAGAAAGTCTCTCCGTAGCATCGATGTCCTTTTCTTATCCGGCGCATGCGCGAGAGTAAACGCGCAAGACGCGTTGGATATGGGCGCGAACTATCATTTCCGAAGTAGCTTCGAGTACTCCCTCGCGTATAGCTTCATATTCGAAAGGCAGAAATTGACTCAACAGGGTGGAAGGAATCGGTCGCGTGGCAAGATTCCCGAAGAGTTGCGCTACCTCTTTTTGGACGGAGAGTTCGTTCCAGTAATACCGACAGCGATCGCTGTAGCTATAGATCAACTCGCGACGTATTTTCTCTTCATCGCCGAGATAATACGACCGCCAGTAAACAGGATTCCTGAACATTGCCTGCTCGAGGGCCTGGCGCACCTGCGACTGCCGAATGCCAGCGCTCGTCTTAAGCAGCTCATGCTCGATTGCCTCTAGGGCCAAAACCGCTTCCCGATAGGCAAACGTCAGCCAGGGGCCAACTTTGAGAATTGCGAAGTGATCCTCCACCATTTGTTGTAGCGCCTTCGGGGACTGGTAGTCGGTGGAATGCGCTTCGTATACGATTCCGGCGTTTCCTGCCAGCGCCGCGGACAACGATTGTGTGTTTGCCCTGTCATAGTCGAAAATCAGATCAGATCCGAATTCAACTCCGGGTTGGACAACGAGCGCCACTACTCTTTCCCAGGCCGACGACAGGTTTTGTTTTGAGAAGACGCGCTGGAATACGTGCAAGGTTCGCTGCATATGTTCGGCGGTCGTTACCTCTGGCGCATGCGCACCCTGTGACTCGCCGCCAGGGGCGGGGACTTCGGTTCCAATCACATAGACGATCTGCGGAGAACCAGTTGGCAATTTAGAATAGGCGTTTTCGGCAGCCTGGCACAAAATGGCAGCTCGGTCCGCAACGATTTGTTCGTCGAGGCCGGCATTTCCGTCGTCGGCACAAGGCATGCTCGCGTCGAGATGTATCTTCTGATATCCGTTGAGAACACAGCTACGCACCAATTCGCAAGCTTTCTGCAATGCGGCATGAGCGGCTTCGCTTCTCCAGGGGAATGGGCCAAGGTGGTCGCCACCCAGCAGGACTCGTTCCGCAGGGAGGCCCGCATGTTGGGCAGAGGCGCGGATCCAATCTGAGAAATCTTGCGGCGTCTGGCCGGTGTAGCCACCAAACTGGTTCACCTGGCTGGATGTCGATTCCACATGTAGAACCGAATCATCCTCGGTGGCTTGCTGGATCGCCGCTTCGAGGACCTGCGGGTGGGCAGAACAGACGGCGTACGTCCCGCCTCGTCCCGACTCTCGGTTACGTCGCAAAACATTCCGAAACCAAACACCCGAATCTTCGCTTCGATAGATCATTAGCTTAGTAGTTCCCGGTCCGTTTCACGTGCTAGGGGCCGCTTCGAGCCGTGCCATCACGGCTTCCATCGTGAATTACCAGAGGACGGCATAGAGCAAGTAACACAGGCGAATACGTTCCAAGATGAAAACAAAAACAACTAATCATAACAAAACGAAAGCTTTAAATTCAGGCTTTTTTGTCGGTTCGACAACGCGAAGGAGAAGTCCCATTCTGTCACCGGGGTCGTGCCCAGCAAAAACGCCATGAAGCGCCTGAGTTCACCTTCGCGACTCGCAATGCCAAGATCTTCGAAGGGTGCGGCTTCGGGCGGCGCAGTTGCTACACGAGAGCAGCTCAGACCTTGGGGATGGCAACAGAGGCAAAAAGGGGCTCGCCAGTTGCTCGAAGCATTCCTCTCGAGGCGTGAACACGATACCATCGTCGTGGATTGTCTGAAATCAAACATGGCGGAGCTGGCAGCAATCTTTTGGATTCACCTGTTCGCGCCCCTCACTCCCATGTATCGTGGCACAAATCATCATCCGGGGCGTGCCGAACCATTCTGTGCCATTCGGGGTCTCGAAATCGGGTAAAACATTGAACCAGAAATTGTGTTCGTATTTATTGGCGGCGCGCGGTTGGCTGATCCAGGACAGATCATTGCTTGCATGAAGGAAAATCGATCAACACGAATCTTTTATGGCTGGTGGATTGTTGTAGCTGCGTTCCTGAATCTCTTCTTTGCTGTCGGAATTATCTTTTATGGTTTCCCGGTTTTTTATCCCGCGCTGGTGGAATCACTCGGGTTCGCGCGCGCCCAAGTCACCCAGGGCTTTCTTCTAGGATTCCTGATTGTCGGCTTGCCTTTTGGTTTCGCCGCGGGCGCGCTCATTGACCGGATCGGCAGTCGATGGATCATCCTTACTGGTGTTGGCCTCATCGGGGGTTCTCTATTCCTCATGGGTTTCATGACCCGATTCTGGGAATACGAACTTCTTTGCGTCGCGGAAGTTTTGGGTTACGTACTGGCAGGCCCCATAGCCAATCAAGTACTGATCGCGCAATGGTTCCGCAGGCAGCGTGGCCGCGCGATGGGCTTCGCCTATCTTGGCCTGGGTTTTGGTGGAGTGGTGTCGCCCTTACTGGTTAGCCGTTTGATCCGCACCTTCGGGTGGCGCCACGCGCTTGGAACTGTCGGCCTGTTGATTCTGATTGTGCTCTTCCCGGTCGGAATCTTGATTACGCGCTCCACTCCCGCCGAAATGGGACTCCTGCCGGATGGCGATTCGAAAAATGATCTCGCTGCCGACTCCGTCACCGCCGGCGCTGCTACATCGAGCGGTGCCGCTGCTGCGGCCCGAACAACCAACTTTTGGCTGATCCTGGCAGGCTCCACGCTGGTGGTTGGAGCGATCGGCGCAGTGATTCAACACTTCATTTTATTCCTTAGGGACCAGGGCTACTCACCGACTGCGGCTTCGCGATTTTCAACAGTGCTACTGGCATCAAGTCTCGGTGGCCGCGTACTGGTAGGGTATTTGGCGGATCGGTTCTCCAAGAAAAACATCATGGCTTTCTTCTATTTATTGATTGGGCTAGCGATTCCAATACTCTACTTATCGCACCAGCCAGCTGCCACCTGGCTTTTTGCCCTGGCCTTTGGGTTTGCAATGGGCGCGGATTACATGTTGATTCCACTGGTCACAGCGGAATGCTTCGGCACCGCGGCGCTTGGAAAGATCCTCGCGCTGATCATCATGGGATACTCGTTGGGCCAATGGGCAGCGCCGTGGATGGCGGGAAGAATTTTCGATAGCTACCACAGCTATGACTTGGCGTGGAAGATCCTGGCTGGAGCCAGTTTGTTAGGAGCGGCTGCGATATACAAGGTCTCCGCAGGAGTACAGAAGGGCTAGCCATTCCTGCGACTAAGCGGTGAATGGTCGCGTAATCACTAATGCGAGACTGCGAGTCCTCTCCCCGCCGGCGGTTCAATGATGTTCTTCCGCGTGCTGGCACGATGGATACTTCTCGAAGGCGTATTCGCCGGTCCATCCGAGTTCCGTCATTCCGGTTTCCGACGAATAATACGCTCCACTGATCCAACCCTTCAGATTATTGAAGTGGTCGTTGAGCGAATGTCGCGTTTCTCCCGCGTGTTTGCCGTCAGAATCTCGCGCCTCTAAATCCTTGTCCTTGCCCTCGTTGTTGCCCACATCCGGTTTCGAAGCGGCGGTTAGAAGCTCATTCTGTTGGTCTCCGCTGAGAGCCGCGAACGGTTGCCCGAAGCGCTTCTGCGATTCGTTCTCCATCGCCGAAATACTCGCCGAGAAGTTCTTCTGGTTAGCGGGCGTATCTACACTTAGCAGCAAGTCGATGAACCGGTTCACTTGAGCCTTGGCTGACCCGGGCACGATGATCTCCGACAGCGCGACGAGCGCCTTATTCTGGGGCCCGTTGAGAAATAACGGTTTCCAATCCGCGGACGCCATCTGCGCAGCCGCGCCTGAAAAAATTGCGTCATCCGACAGGAGCCTGTGAATGGGGTGGGAAGCCGCCACCAGCGGCAACGCCATTCCGGCGCCCATTCCGGCGAGGATTCGTTGCACCATCTCGCGCCGCGTCAGCCTGCGCCCTACTGCCTGTCTATCCCCGATCAAGTGCAACCCCTCATGTTTTGTCACGATAATGGCCTCGAGAATCTGTATAGCGTCCCAACCATGCAGCAAATTCCCGCGATTATGGTAACACCCGGCCGCTGCACGGTCACAAGCCGTGCCAACGGGAGAAACAATTTCTGGCATGCCAGCTACAAGGTAAATGGATAAGATTGACCCACCGTTGCGGCGTGCGCCGTCCTCCTCGATTGACCTCGCTCTGCCTGGCTTGTTAACATCCGCAAATCATGACATTGTTTAGCGTGAGCAATCATCGTCATCGGCGGTATCGAACCCTTGACTGAATCGACAACGCAGAAATACGACGTAATCGTGGTAGGTTCAGGGGCTTCCGGGGGCTGGGCGTGCAAGCGTCTGGCCGAGTCTGGGCTGAAGGTTGCTCTCCTTGAGGCCGGACGCCCGCAATCCAGCGCGAATTTCAGCGAGCATACTCCAGCTTTCGCACTGAAGTATCGCAACCTCGCCCCGGAAATTGTCCGCAAAACTCGCCCCATTCAATCGCAGATGGAAGACGTTTGCAACGAATATACCCAAGACTGGTTCGTGAATGACATAGAAGAACCCTACACCGCGCCCGCGGACAAACCATTCAACTGGCTGGGCCGCTTACGCATGACCGGCGGACGCACCAACGTCTGGGGTCGCGTGTCGCTGCGTTTCAGCGAGTGGGACTTCAAGGCCGCGTCCCACGATGGATACGGCGAAGACTGGCCGATCAGCTACAAAGACATCGCGCCCTACTACGATCTGGTGGAAAAGTATGTAGGAATCACTGGAATGGCAGAGGGACTCGAGGAGTTGCCGGATGGCCAGTTCCAGCCGCCCATGGCGCTGAACTGTCAAGAATCAGTTTTTCGCGATCGCGTGAAACAGAAGATGGGCCGTACTGCCACGCTCACGCGTTCAGCGAACCTCACCCAATCATTGAATGGCCGCGGCCCATGTCACTATTGCGGCCCGTGCGAACGGGGCTGCGTCACCAAGTCTTACTTCAATTCCGCTTTCACCACCGTCGCCGACGCACTCAAGTCCGGGAATTGTACTTTGATTTCGAACGCCATGGCCTTCAAGGTTCTTATGGATGCGGACCGCAATCGCGCACGCGGCGTTCTTTACATCGACCGGATCACGCGGGCGCCGCGTGAAATTCAAGCACGCGCCGTCATCTTGTGCGCGCAATCGCAAGAATCCGCCCGCATCCTTTTAAACTCGGCAAATTCCCAGTATCCCAATGGCCTCGCGAACTCCAGCGGCGTT
This sequence comes from Terriglobia bacterium, assembly GCA_963757835.1. Taxonomy (GTDB): domain Bacteria; phylum Acidobacteriota; class Terriglobia; order Terriglobales; family Acidobacteriaceae; genus JAIQFF01. The sequence goes on from CAVWSP010000006.1 coordinate 48,523, forward strand.
CTCGGTCACTACCTCATGGCCCACGTACGCAGTGCCGGTGGCAGGGGCGAATTTCCCGAGCTTGCCCCAGCGCCTTCCTTGAGCGCTCCCGTCAAGCCCTTGGGCATTTATATCGTTCGCTTTCGCAACCTGAAAGGCAACCCGCCCTTCAAGAGATTCCTTCGCGGTTATGGCTTTGAATCCGACAGCAGTTTTGATTTCAACTGGGGGGCGCCAGGTTTTGGCGAAGCGTATAAGAAGGCGCTTCGTGAATCACGCTCTGAGTTCAGCATCACCGGCTTCGGCGAAGTCTTACCTCGCTGGGACAACTTTGTGGAAATCGACAAGGAAGTGAAGGATGTCTACGGTATCCCGGTCTTAAAGATTCACATGTCCGACGGCGAGAACGAGCAAGCCATGATCAAGGACATCGCTGAATCTGCGGGAGAGATGCTCGAGGCTGCGGGGGCCAAAAACATACGCACTCGCGCGAATCCCTCAGCGCCGCGCTGGGCGGTTCACGAAGCCGGGGTCGCCCGCATGGGCAGCGATCCCAAGAAGTCTGTACTCGATCAATTTCAGCAAACCCACGACATCAAGAATCTTTTCGTAATGGATGCTTCGGGCTTTACGTCCAATCCCTGTCAGAATCCTACTCTGACCATCATGGCTCTGTGCGTGCGCTCCTGCGATCACCTGATGGACGAGATGAAGCGCAGCAACATTTAGTCTCACATCGCCTGTGGAGCGCGGTCCAAAATCTCTTCTTTCGCTGGATCCCAGTAAAGTTTCTTGCCCGTCCAGTAAGATTCCGCCGCCATGATGCACGCGACTGAGTGTCCGAAGCCATCGTGCACGGTCGCGATGGGCTGCTGCCGCGTACGAATACACTCGAACCAGTTCGCCATGTGCTCGACGGACATGTCATCGATCGCCATCGGCGCCAGCTCTTTGTCACCCGGCAGTTGAAGGTATCTCGCCTGCCGCTGCTTGTCGATCTCCGGATTGTCCTCGTGGTTGCCTTTTTCTTCCACAACCTGGTAGCGCGGGCTGCCCTCGTCGCCTATGTTAACCAGCGTTGCCTTCTTGCCCATGTAGCGCGTGTACCCCGGGGAATCATTCCCAAAACTCGTCGCGTAGCTGACCAAGAATCCCTTCGGATATTCCAGCAGCGCCTGAAACGTGTCGGGATTTTCCCGTCCGTCACGCCAGGCAAATATTCCGCCGTGTGCCATAACCGACCGTGGCACACGATCGTCCATAAAATAGTGGACCAGGTCGATCCCGTGGCTCATCCATTGGTCGGCAATTCCGCTCGAGAACTCTTTGTACAGCCGGAATTCGAAATATATACGCGGATCGAACGGCCGTTGCGGTTTGGTCATCAACCATTTTCCCCAATCCGTGTCCGCCTCGCGGATCTGCGCCACTTCTTTCCGTCCGCGCCACCGCGGACCATGATAGTTCCACACGATCTCGATTTTGCTGACTTGTCCTAGTGCACCACTCCGCACTACCCCAAAAGCCGCTTTCTGATATGGCTCACTTCGATGTTGCGTCCCCACTTGCACGATCAAGTTGCGGGTCACCACCGCATCGCGCGCAGCCTTCACCTCGGCCAGCACGTTACCCATCGGTTTCTCAACGTACGCGTCTTTGCCTTCTTCGGCTGCCAGCTTCAGGATCGCCGAATGGGAATGCTCGGGCGTGGAGATCAACACTGCGTCCACATCCTTCAGCGCGAGCAAATCTTCCACATGTTGCATCGCTCGCGGCTCCCTGCTGTAATACTTCCCATTCGCCGTGCGCGCCTTGTCCCGGTTCACTGACCATAAATCGCAGACGGCGGTCATATCTACGTTATGGCTATCCTTCAACCGCCCCACAATCTCAGTCAGTTCACCACCGCGGTCTCCGATTCCGATGTGGCCCAGGGAGATGCGATCATTCGCGCCGACAATCCGAGCGTAGGACAACGCGGTGCTCCCGAAAGCCGCGCTACCGGCAATCACCGTGGCTGTTTTGCTAAGGAATGCTCTGCGGTTCATATCTCCTCCTGCTTTGCCCATGGTCCGCCTCTTTTGATCAAATTAAAAAAGCGCGGCTGAGGACGGCGCTATTGCTGTTCTCCTTGGCACGCGTGGATCAGACTGACTGCCAATCACTCGAATTTGCACGGAATATGGCCGGCCGGTGTGCCAGCTGTAGGCCAGATGTAGAGTTCATTTGGCCTGCGAGCGTGCCTGTTGCACCATTTCCACCAACACTTTCCGAGTCTCAGCCGGATTGCTTACCTCCCTCAAGAATGCGATGCGGGCGCCCCGCACGCCATCCGCGGTCTTCAATCGGACATAAAAACCGAGGCGATCGACTGCAGTCATCGTCGCATCCGTTGACTCAATGCGAGCAAATTTCCGGGCGAGCAAGACCAGCGCATCCTTGTGGTCGGCATTCACGTGCTGAATAATTTCGGTCATTGAGTCTGCCAGAGGGTCGGGTTGGCTGCGGTCATAATCGGCTGCAGATACCCAGCCCATCACCCCGAAACCGCCCACGTAATAAACATCAATGACGTCCATGCGGTAGAACGAAAAGTCTTCAAAATCCACCCAATACTTGCTGTTGCTATGACGCTCCAAGTAGAGTTTACGAGCCTCGGCCAACTCGGTGTTAGGCACCTGTAGAACATTTCCTACCAGCGTGACTCGTGACGCGCCGAGCGGTTCGCCGTCAGTGTCCTGCTGGGCAACCAGCAAACTGGCGCGAGGGTCGGTTTGCAAGTTCTGCGTGTGCATGGCCATTGTGCTGATCAGATAGATGGGACGGCCGTGATCGTCCAACCCGTAAGGCATAACCGACCCGAAAGGGAACCCTGCCTGTTTTCGCGACAGGGTTGAGAGGCTACCCATGCGGCTCGAATACATCAATGTGCGCGCACGCTCGGCGAATGTAGGCTCGGAGACCGCAGGCTGGTCACTCGCTGGCGCAGGTCCCGCATGTTTTCTGGCGGATGAGGTCGTCATTCGTGGTTTTCTCTTCTATGTTTCCTCGTCGGGCGGACCCGCGGCGCCGGTCTCTTTCGCGGGGTAAACCTTATCGCCGGCTACTACTGAACCCATCGGCATATCGGTCTGTGGAACAACCAGGTCAACGTGCCAGTAGTGGCCGTAGTACGGTGTTCCGGGAAACCGATAGTAATCGAACGCCAGAAGGCCAGTATGAAAAGCAACGAGTTGCTTGGAAAATGTCCTCACGGGTTCAATTGCCAGGTAACAGAACGGAGCGAGCTAATAGAGATCCGTTTGCAAACACTTTTCTTCAGTTTATCCGAAGTGACATGCTGCAGCCGCATTTCTCTCCGTGTCGGGGCTCGTCGTACGTGACAAGCCATCCGTCTCAAGGTGACCAACGATTCGAACCCATCAAATTCTGCTTCCACAGTGTGCACGCTCTCCCGGCAAACTGCCACGAAAGATTGATACCAGTAATACACACTTCAGCGATTTGAGCTGTCCGCAAGGCTGCCTAAGAGTGCCCATCGATACTCTCCGGCCCAAGACATTTTTAGATGTATCTCATGCGGAAACAGCAAGTTAGCGAGTTTAGCGAGTGTTCATGCGGGTTTGCGTGAAAATAGGGATCGGCACTCGATCTGCCACCTGATCTGCACATTGTTTTCCGCTGGGCCATGTAGTCGGCCGCGTCTCCCGCAAGCAGTTGAGGATCGCAAGGCAGTAAATGGCGGGGCAGAAGAGAGAGCTGAATGATATTGTCGATGGCGTTCTCTACCTGGTCCATGCAGGTCATGTGAGCGGAGAGATTCCGTATGTGGATGGTTCCGCTCCCGCTCATTATTGGTAGCACACAATTCAACTGCGTTCGGGCCGCGTCGCTACTCGCTGAGGCAAATCGATGCGGGTCTCTTGCAGGTTGGCAATGCAGAGACTGGCCCGATGCATCGAAACAGGAGAGAATTCTAACCAGCCCCTGGACTTTGACGAGGTAGGAATGCCCCGATTGCTCTCAGTCAATGTCGGCCTTCCGCGCGACGTGACATGGAACGGTAAGACTGTCTGTACCGCGATCTGGAAATCTCCAGTCGAGGGACGACGAGTGGTGCGCAAATGCAATATCGATGGCGACGGGCAGGGCGATCTCGCCGGCCATGGCGGGGAGCATCGCGCGGTTTTTGTTTATCAGATGGACTCCTATCGCTACTGGGAACGCTTTCTCGGACGCAACGACTTCATCTTCGGCCAGTTCGGCGAAAACTTCACGGTTGACGGACTCCTTGATAGCGAGGTTTGCATTGGCGATCGATACCGCATTGGCGATGCGCTATTTGAAGTAACACAGCCGCGCGTGACCTGCTACCGCGTCGGTATTCGGATGAATGAGCCTCGGATGGCAGCCCTGCTCGTGGCACATCACAGGCCAGGATTCTACTTTCGCGTGTTGCAGGAAGGAGAGGTTGGCGCCGGCGATGACATCGTCAAAATTGCGGACGGTCCCGAGCGGATCACCGTGGCCGAGATCGATGCCCTCTTATATTTACCCGGACATTCTCGTGAGCAACTGCAGCGCGCGCTGCAGGTCCCCGCGCTCAGCGAGGGTTGGCAGAGTTCATTCCAGGCGATGCTCCAGCAAGATTCGAACTCCACAACCGGGGCAGGGAATCCAGGGCTCGCAAATGAAGAACAAGCGCCAGCATGGCCCGGATTCCGACAGCTGCGAGTCGCGCGTATCCATAAGGAAAGCGACAACGTAACTTCCTTTGTTCTCGAGCCGATTGATGGACATCCCCTTGCTGTCTTCCAGGCGGGTCAATTTGTGGTCTTGCGGTTACCGGTTGACCCGAACAAGCCGCCGGTTCTTCGCAGTTATTCGTTGTCCGATTTGCCCGTAGCCGATCATTTCCGCATCAGCGTCAAGAGCGAATTGAACGGGATTGGAAGTTCCTATCTGTGCAATCGCGTGCGAGAAGGCGATGTACTGGATGTAAGCGCACCCCGGGGAAGCTTTACTCTGCGCCCAGGCCAGAGTCCCGTGGTTCTGCTGAGTGCTGGAGTGGGCGCAACGCCCGTGATGGCGATGCTGCATGCACTCACTGCGGAAAAATCGCAACGAGGGATCTGGTGGATCTATGGAGCGCGCAATCGCGTTGACCATCCATTTGCGGAAGAATCGCGCTCATTACTGAAGGAGCTGGCTCGCGGACGAGGATACATCGTTTACAGCAGGCCAGCTGCAATCGACCAAATCGGAGCAGACTTCGACGCTCCCGGGCACATTGACGCAACTTTGCTGGAGAGAATTGGCGTGTCACAGAGTAGCGACTTCTATCTGTGTGGCCCCTCTTCATTCCTGCAGAGTATGCGCGATGGGCTGGGCCACTGGGGTGTACTCGCAGAGAATGTGCACACGGAGATTTTCGGTTCTCTTGAGGGTATTACACCTGGCATGGCGCGGGTCGATCACACTCCTCACCTGCCAGAAGGGCCGCCCGGATCCGGCCCCTCGATCTCATTCGCGCGCAGCGGGATTACCGTCGCGTGGAACCGTAAGTTTGCCAGTTTGCTTGAACTGGCGGAAGCATGCGACGTTCCGGTCAGATGGTCATGCCGGACTGGAGTCTGTCATACCTGCATGACCGGCCTGATTGGCGGATCGGTCCGTTATGACCCTGAGCCGCTGGAAAGGCCGGCTCCCGGGAACGTGCTCGTATGCTGTTCCCAGCCCGACGGGGATGTCGCTCTGGATCTTTGAAGGAAATGGAATCAGGACGTCTGCATCAGCCAGGTTTCACGGCGTCAGAGTTGCGAAGCGGGGTAAGCCGAGCTTCGCATGCCGCACTTCCATTCCATTGAAGCTCCCTGGGGCTTGGTCTATACTCCGCTCCACGAGCGACTGAGTTGTGCCGTCAGTGCCCGGCGGAAGTTTTCCGCCTCGCGGCAGAAACCGTGGCGGGGCGGTTCGCAGCAGGGTATTCGCAATCCTCAAAGTCTTTCGATGTGTGTGCGATGTCGGCGGTCGGTGGTTTTGTTGCCGAGCTGATTTGTCGGCGAGCGAGCCATCATCGCGGGCACACCAGCAAGCGAAACCGTAACGGCATCGCGTTTTTCCGCTCCGGTGGGCGTGGCCCGTCAGTTCCCAGGGGGTCGTATGTCATCCTCAGATAAATCAACTCGCAGGGAGTTCCTGGTTACTACCTCATCGGCTGCGTTGGGGGCTGCGGTACCTTTAGCTGGCGGCCAGAAGATTTCCCCCATTTCGAACACGCCTCCTGTTTTATCCCCTGAAGCGACGCCTTACTCATCGGAAGAACTCTTCCAGAGCGGCCCTCAGCGCACCTTCAGCGGCGACAGAACCACCCAGATCGCGATGCCGATCGGAGGAATTGGGGCCGGCTGCATCTGTCTTAACGGCTACGGCGGCTTGCAAGATTTTTCCGTATGGAATCATCCCGCAACAACTGCCTTGCCCGAGGGCTACGCTTCCTCCCAAGCAGGTTTTGCCATTCTGCATGTTAAGGAGGCTTCTCCGGTTACCAAACTTGTGGAGGGACCATTCCCGATTCTGAAGATTTATGACCAGGGACTTCAGGGGCAGGGATACCGCCGCGGAGGCTTCGAAGGGTTGCCGCGTTTCGAGAAATGCGTCTTCCGAGGGGAGTATCCATTCGGAGAAGCGCAAATCAGCGATTCCTCCATTCCGTTGCAGGTGAGCCTGAGCGCCTGGAATCCTTTCATCCCGCTGGATGACAAGAACTCGGGGATACCCTGCGCCATCCTGGAATACACATTTCGAAACGCTTCGCCGCGGAAAGTTGAATATGAGTTCTCTTATCACCTTTCTCACCTGGCACCCGGATGTGGCGGCGAGGAATCGAAGAGCCGCAATACCGTGATCGCTGGCCGGGGTGTGTTTTTGAATAATGTGGAAGAGCCAACGGCCGAGAGTTACGGCAGCGCTTGCCTGATTGCTATCGGTGGTCAGCCCCGTATTAAAGGGATGTGGCTGCGCAGCCCGGGGTGGGAGTTTGACTCGCTGTCGGCCCTGTGGCGCGAAGTCTCGACCGGGACCTTCACGACTAATGAAGGGTCCAACGAAATTGACACCGGTGGACGGAATGGCGGATCCATTCTTTTCGAGGGAACACTGGCGGCAGGCGCCTCCCGAACCCATGTTGTCCTGATCACATGGCACTTTCCCAACTGCTACCTGCAGGTGGGCGGGGCGGTTCCCGCTGAGATCCCCGAAACTCAAGGCACGGCCGGTTGCCGCTTTGGTGCGGGGGCTCCTCCGCCCTGGCGTCCTTACTACGCTTCCACCTGGAATGATGCCCGCGAAGTAGCTCTTTACGTCGAAGAGCACTACGCTTCTTTGCGCGCCCGCACGGTCGCGTTCAAGGAAGCATTGTTTTCCTCAACCTTGCCACCCTATGTGCTGGACGCGGTCTCGGCAAATCTGGCAATCCTGAAATCTCCGACCGTGTTGCGTCTGGAAAACGGCGACCTGTGGGGCTGGGAGGGATGTTTTCCCGATGCCGGATGCTGCCATGGTTCATGCACGCATGTCTGGAACTATGCCCAGGCTTTCCCTCATCTCTATCCCAGAGCGGAGCGGACACTGCGCGAACTTGAATTGGGCGGCTCCATGGATGAAAACGGTCACGTCACCTTCCGCTCGGCCCTTCCTGAAGGCCCGGTCAAGCACGACTTTCACGCCGCTTCTGACGGCCAATTGGGCGGAATCATGAAAGTGTTTCGCGACTGGCAGATTTCCGGAGACATGGGTTGGCTGAAGAAAATGTATCCCCTGGCCAAGCGCAGCCTGGATTACTGCATCCGCACCTGGGACCCGGATCATCGGGGAGGCCTTTTTGAGCCGCATCACAATACTTACGACATCGAATTCTGGGGACCGGAAGGCATGTGCAGCAGCATCTACCTGGGCGCGCTCTCGGCCTTCGCTGAAATGGCGCGGGCAGTCGGCCAACTTGAAGATGCCAAGTTCTACGAAGACCTGGCCCAACGTTGTGCGCACTTCATGGATGAACAGCTCTTCAATGGCGAGTATTACCAACAGAAGGTGCAATATCAGGGCCTGCGAAATACTTCATTCGCTACCCTGGTGGCCAAGGTCGATGATCACAGCAGCGAGATGCAGAAACTCCTGAAGCGGGAGGGCCCGAAATACCAGTACGGAGAGGGATGCATCTCTGACGGCGTGATCGGAGACTGGATGGCGCGGTTCTACGGAATCGAGACTCCGCTTGTCCGTGAAAATGTTCGCAGCAACCTGCGAGCGATCTTCCAGCACAATTTCAAAACCGATCTCAGCCAGCATGCCAATGCGCAACGCCCCGGCTATGCCATGGGACATGAACCGGGCCTATTGTTGTGTACCTGGCCCCGGGGCGGAAAACCGACGTTGCCTTTTGTTTATTCCGATGAAGTCTGGACGGGAATTGAATACCAGGTGGCATCGCATCTGATCGCAGAAGGGTTCGCAAAAGAGGGATTGACTATCGTTAAGGCCCTGCGCAGCCGCTACGATGGCAGGGTCCGCAATCCCTGGAATGAATATGAATGCGGCAACTACTACGCTCGGGCGATGTCCAGCTATGCGCTGCTTGGCGCTCTCTCCGGTTTTCGTTACTCCGCGGTTCGGAGGACTCTCTGGTTCGGTCCGCAGTTGAGCGTTCTTCCCTTTAAGACTTTCTTCTCAACCGCCTCTGGTTTTGGCACCGTTATGCTCGATCAGCGATCTCTCACGATTCAAATGATCGAAGGTGAACTGCCCCTGGAAAAGATAGTCTTGACCAGCCGCGCGCAAACCAGAAACCTGGATTGGAAGACCACCGTTCGGCCAGGTGCCCCCGCCGTCAAGGACATTTGAATCGGATTCGGCGACCAGTGAATACGATCGACTTCAAAGCGGTAATCGACGCGCTGGCCGATATCGGCTTCAACGGGTGGGCCCAGCTCGAAACCGAATGCCCGGTTTCAGTCGAGGCCGACATGCCCCGGAACCTGAAGTTCATCCGGGGGCTGATTGCGGCTCGTAACGCCGCCTGAAGCAGGCCCGTAAACGATGGCGCGCATGATCTGGATCTTCTTGCCCGTGGATCTGGCATCGGCGTCGGAGCGGACCACGATCCGCACGGAATGCTTTCCCGCCGTCAGACCGCTGGTATGCCAATAGTCGTCGTCGCTGGTATTTTTGGGGATCCAGGCATCGACTTCGCCGACCTTCTCGCCATCCAGAAAAACGTCAGCCCTGCCGCCCTCCTGGGTGCAGAGGCCCACCAGGGCAACCCCTGTACCATCGAATGTTAACGTCGCTTCTGCGCCGGCGGCTTGTGCTTGCTTGAATTTGAGCTCTTCGCCCCAGGGGAGTTTGAGTTTTTTGTTATCGAACTTGCCTTTGAACACCCAGGCTGCTTCGCTGACCTCAACTTTGATTCGCGGAGCATCAATGTCCCATTGCTCCAGCGGAGGCGCTTGAGGTTCCTGGAGCGGTATTTCGATTTCCGTTGCGGTCACCTTTCCCCCGGCTCCATCTACGACTTTCAGGGCTCGGGCCTGAGTGCTGGCCACAATCTGATTAAAAGAGTATTGCGTGAACGAAAAGCGAGTGTCAGCGATCGCAGGGATCCCGGCTTTCCAAACTTCAGGGATGCGATTGTAGCCAAGCATCACGCCCAGAATACCGGCGGCGCTCGAGGGGTTGCAGTCTGAATCCTGGCCGGAGCGGGCCGATACCTCAAGCGTTTTGGTAAAGTCGCCTTTGCCGTAGATCAGCCCCAGGGCGACGTACCCTCCGTTCAGCTTGGCGTCGATGTTGAAGGGCTCCAGAGCGCCATCCACGCAGGCGTCGGCCTTGTCCCACTTGTCCTCGATGAGGTGCCATGTCTTGGTCCAGTCGTCGGGATTCTCGGCCGACCAGCGAAGGACGTCGTTGATAACTTTTGCGTAGGCGCTTTCCGCCGGAATCGATAGAAGGCCCCGCTCCACGACCTTGCGCGGGTCACTTTCAAAAAAAGCGGCGGCGTACATGCCCGAGAAGAACATGCCGCCGTACAGCCCGTCGCCCCAGTTCATCACCCGCCCCACCCGGTCCGCGTACTTGTTGGCCTCGCGGGGAAGGCCGGGAGTCATCATGCCGATGAAGTCCGACTCGATCTGGAAATCGATGTCGTTGGCGTGGACGTTGTACTTTGGATTGCCCGACATCGGCGCCTTGATGCCGCGGTTCAGATTGCGCCGGGCCCCGGCATTGGCATGCCACAGCTCGTACTTCGAGTCCTTGAACATCTCGCCATACTGCTCGGTGGTCGCATCGAGGCCGACCTTGTCCATGACCTCGGCGAATGTCATCTCGACGTAGAGGTCATCCTGGTCAATCGAATTCTTGAGCCTTTCCGGAGACCAGTCGAGATACTTGTTCAGGTTGCCCTCGATGATCTTGCCGTTCGAACGAAACTCGGTGGGAGCGCCGTACGAAACGCCGATCATCTGACCCGCCCAGCCCCCGCGGATTTTGTCTTCAAGCGTGGCGCGCGAAAGGTGGCGCGAGGGTTCGCTTTGCGCGTTGGCGAATGTGGGTACGAGTGCGATACACAGGGTCAAGGCAGTCAGGGTGATTCGCATTGTCGAATTCCTCCGGTCAAGGTTTCTGACCATATCATCTCCATGCCGGTTTTGTGAATGCTGCCTGAAGCCGGTAGTGGCTCAATTTGAAAACGTCCCTTTCCAGCGGCGTCATCCTGAGGGACTTCAGTCTCGAAGGATCTGGCGTGCATCCGCCGCAACGCAAGGGTAGAGAGTGTATCTGCTTCACGCCAGATCCTTCACGGCCTGAAGGCCGTTCAGGATGACGCGTGTGGGTAAGGAGAAATTTCAAGCTGAGTCACTACCCTCAAGCCACAGAACAGCGACGCCGACAGATACCGCGCCGATTGATCTTTTTTTCGCGCTACTTCTTCGCCCAACCTTTGGAGGGCACGATCCCTGCCCCTTCACGTAAGGTCACCAGCTGATTGGCCCCAACCTCCTTGAAGTTCTCATGGAGGCCGTTCGGCCAAAAGACTTCGATATCAGCCGCTTTAGAAGTGCCGAGACCAAAGTGCAGCCGCGGATCATTGCAGGAATAAAAGCTCGCCTGGCTAAGCACGGTCTGGGCCTGGATCTTGCCGCCATAGCGGAGGAGAACACGAGCGCCGATCGCGCTGCGGTTCGATTTGACTCCCTCGCACTTGATTTTGATCCAGTTTTGTTTGCCTTTTATATCGTTTCGTAAGAGGGAAGGCGGCTCGTTCAAATTCACGATCAGGATATCCAGGTCGCCATCATTGTCGAAATCTCCAAACGCGCATCCCCGGCTGCAATGCGCGTCCGTCACTCCCGGGCCGGCTTCCTGCCCTAACTCCTCGAAGGTCCGGTTGCCCAGGTTGCGAAACACCACGCGTGGAGTCTTGTTCGCATATTGCGGCAACTTGCGCTCGATTTCGGGATAGACGTTGCCGGTCACCATGAAAATATCGGGATAGCCATCGTTGTCGAGATCCACCATGCCGGCGCCCCAGCACACATACCGGGTCTCGACTGCGAGCAGCGAGGAGCGAGTGAGCTCGTCGAAATTTCCTTTGCCGTCGTTGTGATAAAGGCCGTTGGCATCGTCGGCAAAGTGCGTCTTGAAAAGATCGAGATGGCCGTCCAGATCGTAATCTCCCACTCCGACACCCATCCCGGCTTGCTCCATGCCGTCGTCGCTGAGGGCCACTCCGCGGAGCACACCTTCTTCGCGGAAAGTTCCGTCATGATTGTTCATGAACAACAGGCTAGGGGTGGAATCGCAGGCGACGAAAATGTCCGTCCAGCCATCCTCATCGAGGTCCGCCGCGACCACCGTCATCCCGTAGCTTTGCGTCGCCTTCGCGATCCCTGCCTGCTGGCTGACGTCGGTAAATGTACCGTCGCCATTATTGCGGTACAACGAATGTCTTCCCGTGGGCATTCCGACCGGCCCGCATTCCACGGGAATGCCTTTCCAGTTGCAATTCGGGTTCTCGCCTGGAACCGGCGCGTGCTCGAACGAGAAGTGCACGTAATTGGAAACAAACAAATCGAGATTCCCATCCCGGTTGTAGTCGAGGAAGCTGCATCCTGCCCCCCATCGCGTCTCATCGTTCCACAGGCCGGCACTCCTGGTCACATCGGTAAACGTTCCATCGCCGTTGTTGCGGTAGAGACGGTTTTGCCCGAAGTATGTGCAAAAAATATCCTCGAAGCCGTCGTTGTTGTAATCGCCGATGCAGACTGCGGAGGCCCAGCCGGTCGCCTTCAGACCGGATTTTTCCGTCACATCGGTGAATGTGCCGTCACGATTGTTCTTGTAAAGGCGATTGCTGGCGTCGGGAGGATCTTCCGTGAGGCGTGTACCCGACAGCAGAAAAATATCCATCCAACCGTCGTTGTCGTAGTCGATGAAGGCACAACCACAACCGGTAGATTCCAGAATATATTTCTTGCTCTCCACTCCGCCGTAGATGGTGGGAGCATGAAGTCCCGCAGAGGGTGCCACATCCACGAAATGGGCGTCGAAGGGACGGCCGGAAGGAGCGGGTCGCGCCTCGGGTTTGACCGTGTGCACCGCCACCCCTTGCGCCAGCAGGCGCGGAACTGCGGCGAGGGCCGCCGATCCCAGAGAGATTTGCACAAAAGTGCGGCGGGTAAGGGTCAAAGCGGTTGCTTCTCCATCGGCGGAAATCTCTTTTCGGTCAGACTGTAACGTTCTCAGCTTCGTAGAGGCTCTCGCCCGGCATTATAGATCGCTTTGGTTTCGTCTTTTACTTGGATGCTCACGTGTTCCTACTTGCCTGAGCTGGCGGATCGATTCGGTTCGGACTCTTCGAATAGGGAGTAGCACAATCATCGGTGGTCCCAAAGGCCGGTTCCTTAACCTGAGTATAAGCACCTGTGGACATAATGCTTGAAACGTTTTATATTGCCAAACCGTAAACCGCTGGCCCAACAGGAGCGCACTCATGAGTTTTAAAATCACGCCTTTCGTCGCCGCAATGCTGCTGGCTGCATCCACGATCGCATCCGCTCAGGACTCCCACTTTCGTCCCGAGCAGCAGCAAATCCCCACGCCCGGCTGCCTCATCATGAAGGGAGCATGGGAGGGCGGATCGACGGCCTGCGGCCCGGACGAACACGCTAAATGGTTGGCCGACATCCGGCACTGGCGCGATGAACGTCGCATTCGCATCGGTTATGACGGCGCGCGCTATGATCTGCCGGCGCTGAAGTGGACGCAGTCAAGCTTTTTCCAGCCCCAGATGATGGTGGAAGACCGCTACTTCTATGACCCCGTGGCCCATCGCTACACCGTGGATCGCTATCTCGATGACCTGGAGAAAAGATACGGCGGCATTGATGCGGTACTCATCTGGCCCACGTATCCGAATATGGGCATCGATAACCGGAACCAGCACGACCTCGTCCGCAGCATGCCGGGAGGTGTGGCTGGTGTGCGACAGATGATTGCCGACTTCCACCGTCGCGGGGTGCGCGTTCTGTTCCCCATGATGATGTGGGACCAGGGCACGCGGGACCCTGGGATGTCCTGGCCCCAGGCCATCGCCGAACTGATGGCCGAAGTTGGCGCCGACGGAATCAACGGGGATACGCAGGACGGAGTGCCCCTGGCGTTTTCCCTGGCGGCGGACAAGGTCGGCCACCCGCTTGCCTTCGAGCCGGAAGGCGGACCCTCGGATGAGGCGCTGGCCTGGAACGTCATGACTTGGGGACAGTACAAATTCCCCTTTGTGCCGCAAGTGGACAGGTACAAGTGGCTCGAACCCCGTCACATGGTCAACATTTCGGACCGCTGGAACCGCGACAAAACGGATGACCTGCAATTTGGATTCTTCAACGGCGTGGGCTGGGAATCCTGGGAGAATATCTGGGGCATCTGGAACGGGATCACACCCCGCGATGCAGAAGCCACGCGCCGCGTGGCTACGATGGAGCGCGGGTTGGCTCCATTCCTCATCAGCAGCGGATGGGAGCCGCTGACGCCGATGTTGCGGTATGGCATCTTTGCCAGCCGCTGGCCGTCCGGTCCCCAGACCGTGTGGACCATTGTGAACCGCAACGAATACAACGTGGAGGGTCCACAAATTGAAGTGGCGCCGGAAGATGGCATGCACTATTTCGATCTTTATCACGGAATCGAGCTCACACCCGCGAAAAACCAGTCAGGCAAAATGGTCCTGAGCTTCGCCATCGAAGCTCACGGCTACGGGGCGGTGCTGGCCTCGCAGGCTCCCGACGCCGGCATCCAGAAATTGATGTCGAAGATGAAGGAATTAAGTGCGACACCGCTGGCCACCTATTCCCATGAGTGGACGGTGTTGCCGCAGCACATCGTGCCGATTGCCGCCACCCGGCCGCCCTCCGGGTCACCTGCTGATATGGTCAAAATTCCCGAGGGAGATTTTCAGTTCCGCCTTGAAGGGATTGAGATCGAAGGCTTCAATGATATCGGGGTCGATGTGCAATATCCGTGGGAGGATACCCCGCGGCGTTTCCATGATCATCCCATGCACGTCAAGTCATTCTGGATCGATAAGTATCCGGTCACCAACGCGCAGTTCAAGAAGTTTCTCGATGCCTCCCACTACCATCCCCAGGACGATCTGAATTTCCTCCGCGAATGGCGGAACGGGAAATATCCCGAGGGATGGGACAACAAACCGGTGACCTGGGTGTCGCTGGAAGATGCGCGCGCCTACGCTGCCTGGGCGGGCAAGCGTCTACCGCACGAATGGGAGTGGCAATACGCGGCACAAGGTACGGATGGCCGCCTCTATCCTTGGGGCGAAACCTGGAGAGAGGACGCGGTTCCGGCGCCCGACAAGGGCCGCACCATGCGCGGACCCGACGCGGTCGATGCGCATCCCCAGGGCGCAAGCCCATTCGGTGTGATGGACCTGGTAGGAAACGTCTGGCAGTGGACCGAAGAATTCCAGGATGACCACACCAGCGGAGGTATTCTGCGGGGAGGCAGTTACTATCAACCGCAAGGGTCCATCTGGTACTTCCCCCAGGCCTACAAACTCAACCAGCACGGCAAACTTCTGATGATGGCGCCGAGCATGGATCGATCGGGAGGCCTGGGTTTTCGTTGCGCCCAAGATGCGGAATAGCGGAGCCAGGAGTCTTTGAGACGTTTCATTCCGGACATGAGTGGCGTTCATGCCCGCACCGGTTCGCCCGGCATTCGCCTGACCGCGAGGGGATAACAAGCGCTTCCAGAGAGCTTTGATGGTTTCGGTTGTCCCGGGCGCGCCAGATCAGGCGAGCCTGCACCCTGTTATAGTTATAGGCTTTGAGCATGAGCGTTCCCACCACAATGCGGCAGATCGCCGAACGGGCCGAGGTTTCGATCGGCACCGTGTCGCACGTCATAAACGGGACGGCGAACGTGCGGGACAAGCTGCGCGAGCGGGTTCTAGAAGCAATTCGGAGCCTGGGATACCACCCGAGCCAACTGGGTCGCGGTCTTCGTCGCAAACAAACCAGCATGCTGGGGATGATTATCCCCGATATCACAAACCCTTTTTTCCCTGGGGTGGTGCGGGGCGTGGAGGATGTCGCCTACAAGCGTTCCTACCGGGTCGTGCTCTGCAACACCGACAATGATCCCAAGAAAGAGATTTCTTACCTCAATGATTTGCGGGCTTATAGTCCGGCCGGATTGCTGGTGATTCCAGCGGCGGAGAGTAACATTACAAGCCTGCTGCGGTCGGTGGCCACCTCAGGTCCTCCTGTGGTTTGTATCGATCGCCGTCCGACTGGCTGGAATGGGGATGTGGTGGTGGTGGCCAATGAAGAGGGGTCGTATGCTGCGACCCAGCACCTGCTCCGCATGGGCCATAAACACCTTGCGGTGATTACCGGCCCCGTCCACCTGACCAATGCTGTCGAGCGATTAAAAGGGTTTCGACGTGCGCTCGCCGAAGATCATGTGCCCATTGAACCGGAATACATTCGGGAGGCGCGTTTCGACCGTGCCAGCGGATATCAGGCCGCCATGCGCCTGCTCCGGATGGTGCCCAGGCCGACAGCCATTTTTGCCTGCAACGATTTGATGGCTCTGGGAGTGTTTTTGGCGGCTCGCGAGTTGAACCTGGCGTGTCCCGACGACTTGTCCATCGTCGGCTTTGACAATCTGGATTTCGCGGAGTTCACCGATCCGGCGCTGACCACGGTACACCAGCCTGGTTACCAGCTTGGGGCCACCGCCGCCCGTCTTTTGCTGGAGCGAATCGATGGCTCGAAACAGCGCACGAAGAGAGTGGTATTGGCCACCGAGTTGAAGGTGCGGCACTCCGCTGCACCTCCCCGCGAGCGCGGCCCGGCAACACGACGGAAACAGTCGTACGATCAAACGGTTGGCGTGAGTTAACTTCCCCCCCGGCTCGTCGAAATTTCTTCCATTCCTGTAAGCCCCTGACCCTCAACGGATTTTGACTGGATGGCACCAGGCTTGCCCTTGGGCAAGGTGGGGAACCGGCTAACCGCTGCAAGGGAAAATTTTAAAAGCCGCCTAAAAAGTGCTTGACAAAGTATTTTGAAACGATTTAAGTTTCGCCTGCCGTAGTTCGTTGATCGCCCAGAAAGTGCTGTTTGGCAAGTCGTGATTCCAGCTCTGTGTGGAGTTGAGGGCGTCGTAGCCTCTCGAATCACATGACCCGAAGCTCTATTTATCGCCTTTTGACTCGATTGTCGCGCGCCTGGCCGGCATCGATTGGACTGTGTTTGGTCCTCCTGGGGACGACCGCTGTCTGGGCTCAGGCTGCTCCAGCATCGTCGCCCGCCAGCGAGTCCGAGGCCGCGAAGGCGTACCGCCTGGGTATTGACCTGGTTAAGGCTGGGCAAGTCGATCAGGCGATATCAACCTTTAAAAACGGCCTTGCAACCGAACCCCAGAGTACGGTCCTGCTGAATGTCATTGGGGCCACCTATACCTTGACCGGCAATTTCAAGGAAGCCGAAGATTATTTACTCAAGTGCCTGCAAGCCGACCCGGAGTTTGTTCCAGCCCGAAAAAATCTGGCAATAAGCTATTTCGATTCCGGTAAGTACAATCTGGCCGTCCCCCAATTTGAAAAACTCATCAACGTGCCGGGCGAATCACGCTCGGTCGCTCTTCTTTTTCTGGGAATCATCGCCGAAAAGCAAGGGAACTTCAGCAAATCTGCTTCCCTCCTGGGAGAGTCTGGAGAGTTTGCCCATCAGTATCCGCAGGCGCTGCTATCGTTGGCGCACTCGCTTTTCGAATTGGGCCAGGCGCAGAAGGGCAATGCCGTCCTGAAAAGTCTGGACGCGATGTCCGGCGTCACCGCCTCCGATTACTTCAAAGCCGGACTCCTCTACTCGAAACAGGGTCGATACGAACAAGCACTGACCGAACTGGACAGGGCAGAGAAGGCAGGTCCCGGTCTATCGGGGCTTGCGTACCAGCGGGCGGTTGTTCTGGACCAACTGGGCCGCTCCGGGGAGGCGCTGCAAGTACTCAAAGATCTTACCCGCATCAAGCCGGATGCCGACTCTTTGAATCTTCTGGCCGCCCTCGCCAGGAAAAATGACGACCTCAATCTGGCCATGCAATCACTGCGTCAGGCCGCATTGCTGGCCCCGGAAAGAGAAGTGAATTATCTGGATTTCAGCACCATCTGCATGGACTACGAAAATTATCCCCTGGCCCTGCAGGCTGCTGATATCGGACTGGCGCACCTCCCGGGTTCTTACCGCTTGCAAGTTCAGAAGGGCGCCATCCTCGAGAAGCTGGGCCGCTTCCACGAGGCCGAAGAGATCGTGCAGGCAGCCAGCAAACTCCAGCAAGACAATAGTGTCGCCCTCCTGAGTCTTGCCATTATCCAGACCCACGCCGGCGAACTGGAAGCGGCGATCAATACGCTCTCTTCCGCGATCAGGAAGTATTCGTCTAACGCCCAGATGCATTACTACCTTGGCGTCGCTCTGGAACAAACTCTGGCGCACGATGCGAGGGCGGCGCAGGCCTTCAGAGAATCCATCCGCCTGGATCCGTCTTTTGCGGACTCCTACTACCACCTGGCAAAACTGGATCTGAAAGAGGACCCGAAACTCGCCGAGGAAAACTTTCGCGCCTGCCTGCGGCTGGACCCGCACCATTTATCCGCGGAGTACAGCCTGGGCCGCCTTTATCTCAAGAGCGGAAGGCAAGCGGAAGGACGAGCTTTGATTGCCGCGTTCGAAAGTCAGCAGCAAGCCGAGAAGCTTAAAGTGCAGCAAAAGCCCAGTCTCGAATTAGCAAAGAGATGAGCAGGACCTCAACGGAGAAGGGATTAACACCATGAAGGCATCGCGTCTCGCAGTGACGACAATCACGCTTGTTATCTTGCTCATGGTTGTCAGCGCGCCTGTCCACGCTCAGTTCACCAGCGGATTCACCGGAACGGTGACGGACCAGACTGGGGCGGCGGTCTCGGGAGCCAAAATCGTTGTCACCGATCAAGGTACACACGTCAGTCGATTTACGACTAGCTCAGATAACGGTGACTTCCGCATTACGTCGCTGCCCGGTGCCGTCTATACCGTTGAGATTCAGCAACCCGGATTCAAGACATGGGTACAGAGCGACCTGCAGTTGGAATCCAACCAGGTGAGGAGTCTGCATCCAACCCTTGCCTTGCCCAGCGAAACAGTCGCGGTAGATGTGACCTCAGAGCTGGCGGCGGTTGAAACGGACAAGAGCAACACGTCGCGAGAAATTTCCGAAGCCACCGTCCGCAATGCACCGCTGCTCGGAAGAAACGTTTACACCAGCATGATCGAATTAGCGCCGGGCGTTACCGGTTCGGGTCTGCCCTCTGGAGGTGCAACTGGTTCTGGTTCCGCGAGTAACGATAGTTTTGAGCAGGAAGCCGGCTACCAGCTCAACGCAGCCGGACAGCGGCAGGAGAACAACCAGTACGATGTGGACGGCAGTATTGCGGTGAGCGCCTCCCGCGACGGTGTGGTGAACCTTTCCCCTGAGCCTGACTTTATTCAGGCCGTGCGTATTTCGGGAGCGACGATTGACGCCGCCAAGGGGCGCTACAGCGGCGCCTACGTGCAGGTCTTCACCAAGCCAGGAACCAACGAATACCACGGGTCGTTGTCGGAGTACCACACCAACAATGCGTTGACTTCCCGAACCGAGTTTGAGTACTGTGCCCCCGGAACGGCTGCCAGCGGGTGCCGCGCAATACCGGCCTTTCGGAGAAACGAATTCGGCGGAACCTTCGGTGGCCCAATTATCAAAAACAAACTTTTCGGGTTCGGCGGGCTCTTTGTGTTGCGGTCCTCCAATGCGACGACCCTGTTCTCTCCCGTCGAGACACCCCAGTTCGCGCAGTTTGTGGTGCAGAACTTCCCGAATAATCTCTCGTCCACATTCTTCCAGCAGGCCCCCCCGGGATCCGCGCCTACCACGGGTATTGTCACCGTGGGACAGCTTCAGGCAAGCCAGCCCGGTTCCTTTCCGGAATCCCCTGCGTTTCAAAACAATCCCGATCTGCCGGCTTTCGGGCTGGCGACGTTCCCGCTCAGTCTGACCCATAACGCATATCAGTGGCACGTCCGGCTCGACTACAACGCTAACGAGTCGAAAGATCGCTTCTTCTTCGACTGGTTCCGCACCTACTCCGACCAGTTGCAAGCCGATCCGCGTCCGATCTATCGCGTGAAGGTTCCGAATAACGGGTTCTTCGCCAAACTGGACTGGACGCACGCCTTCTCCCCCAAACTTCTAAACGATGCCGGTTTCACCTGGATCGATGCCGACGGATTCAATCCCAGCGCCGTGGGCAACCAGAGTCTTCCCAACGTCAACATCACAGGCCTGTCCGGATATAACCAGTGGGGGCCGGCGGGCTGGGTGCATCAGAACTACAGTTGGCATGACGTGCTGACCTGGACGCATGGCAGTCACACCATCAACGTAGGAGTTGATATCGATCGGCATCACGATGACGATCAATTTACCAGCCCGCAACTCCGGCCAACCTTCGGTTTCACCAATCTCCTGGACTTCGCCCAGGACCAGCCCTTTTCGCAGTTTGGTCCCGCGCTTGAAGTGGCCAACTCTGGCCTGGCCACCAACCTGTATGAGATCCTGCGCTGGCTTTATGCGGGAGCATTCATACAGGATGACTGGAAGGTGACGCACCGGTTTACGCTCAATCTGGGTCTGCGGTACGACTACTTCGGCCACTGGGGAACCTACTACAATTCACACACTCCATTCCCCTTCTTCTCGCTGGGTTCGGGCGGCGATTTTGCTTCGCAGGTAACCAGCGGCGTAATGTCCGTCAGGGGCGGGAACAGCGCATATGTGACGAACAATCGACCCCAGGGCTGGGGCCCCCGAATCGGATTTGCCTGGGATATTTTTGGCAACGGGAAAACCTCATTGCGGGGCGGGTACGGCCTGTTCTTCAATAACGTGGCGGACGGATCGTGGTCATTCCCTGCGCGCGCCAATCCCCCGGTCTGGGCGGTCCCCGATTTCTCGATCGACAGTCCAACGCATCCTTTCACTTATGCGTTGGGAGACTCGACGGGTACCATCTGGCCAGTCCCGCCCGGAATCACCTTTCAACCCAATGCGGCGGGAGGGATCGAAGGCTTACCGGTCCAAACCTCGGGACTAGTCTCCAATCTCGATCAGCCGCGCACCCATGTCTTCATGGCGTCGGTGCAGCACGATCTTGGGCACGGTCTGGTGGCCGAGGCGGACTACAACGGCTCGCACAGTACACACCTGTACGTCCAGACCGACGTGAACCGTTTTCCGGGGGACCTGATCGTCAACCAGGGAACGCAGACGCGGCTGAATCCGAACTTCGGCAGTATTATCTTTGGGCGCACCATCGGAGTAGCAGATGGCCATTACGGCTCCCTGATGTTAAGCAAGCGGTTCACTCATTCCTGGCAACTGAGGGGCATCTACACCTTCGGTAAGGCCACGGACGATACCAGCAGCAACGACAATGGGACGGACAACGGCGAGGCCATCTTCAACCCTTTGGACATTCCGTTCCAGCACGGCAGGTCGGACTACAGCGTGGCCAAGCGTCTCACCATCGATAGCGTGGTGGAGGTGCCGCCCGGGTTGTTCAAGAATGGCTTGGCCAAGAAGGTGTTGGGCGGCTGGCGTATGTCCAATATCGTGGTGCTGCAGAGCGGCTTGCCCTTCTCCGTATTCACTTCGGCAAACTTCAATCCGATCCAGGATGCGGGCGGAAACGTGATCGGTTTGCAACCGGGGAGTGGCGACTTCAACGCTGACGGCTATGGCTACGACCTGCCGAATGCTGCGCCCGCTGGCGCCGTACACACGGGCAACCGAAGCAATTTCCTTACCGGTTTCGCTTCGGCGTCCGATTTCCCCACCCCTGCGCTGGGACAACAGGGCAACGTGGGACGGAACACCTTCACGGGTCCGGGTATGGCTAACGTCAACACCGAATTCGCGAAGGAGGTGAAATGGGAGCGCTTCTCGCTCGAGTTCAGGGCAGATATTTTTAACCTGTTCAACCGGGTGAACCTGACTCAGCCAGACAGCGATTTGTCCAGCAGCCAATTCGGTCAATCCACCGGCCAGAACGTGCCTCGTTCCGTGCAGTTTGGGCTCCGCCTCGATTTCTGAGGCTGAGGGGGTAAGGGCCGCCGCGCAAGCGCAGCACAGCGCGCGGCGGCCGATGCCGGGCGGTAGGCGCAGCCGGGAACCAGCCACAGGGGTCGAAGACTGTGCTCGCGCCGCTACTGGATTCGAAGCGGGTGGCCTTATCCGAAACAATTTCCCAGCGCTCCCCCGGGCTCTCGCAAGCTCATTCCAGCCGTGTCGTCTTCTTCCCGTTGAGGCTGGGATTGATCGCGATCGCGCCCAGGGTGAAGTAGTCGAAATCGAATCTTCATGCAGAAGCCAATCGTCGTAGTCGGCAGCATCAATCTTGACTTGGTCGTGGGTGCTGATCGAATTCCGCAAGCTGGGGAGACGATCATGGGCCATAGCTTTAACACCTTTTACGGGGGCAAGGGCGCCAATCAGGCAGTGGCCGCAGCGAAACTCGGGTACCCGGTTTCGATGGTAGGAAATGTTGGGAGCGATGCCTTCGGACCGCAACTGCGCAATGGACTGCAATCGGCCGGCGTGGGCACAACCTGTGTGAATACGGTCGCAGGGGCATCTGGCGTTGCTTTGATCACCACCGGCCTCGGCGGTGAGAACAACATCGTGGTCGTGCCAGGCGCCAACGCCCAGCTCTTGCCAGAATTTCTTGAAAGAGCGGCAACCACTCTGGAGCACGCCGGATTCCTTCTGGCACAACTTGAGATTCCATTAGAGACCATTGAGTACCTGGCCCAGTTCGCCGAGCGTCATAACATCCCGCTCATGCTCGACCCGGCTCCAGCCCGCGAGCTTTCAGGAAATCTGCTGCGCAGGGTGACCTGGATTACGCCCAACGAAACTGAAACTCAAGAACTGCTTAAGACCGACGTTGAGGATGGCGACCGGGGCTACTACGCAGCTGCAGGTCGCCTTCTGGCCTGCGGGGTCAAGAATGTACTCCTGAAACTGGGGTCACGGGGCTGTGTGATTGCTCAAGGCAATCTTGCGAAGGAACGAGTTCCTGCGTTTTCCGTGAAAGCCGTGGACACGACCGCCGCCGGGGATGCGTTCAATGCGGGATTTGCAGTGGGATTGATGCGAGGCCTCACGGCTGCCCGCAGCGCCATTTTTGCGAGTGCAGTCGCGGCGATTTCGGTCACCCGGCCCGGGGCCCAGCCGTCGATGCCTACGGGAGAGGAAGTAGAGTCTTTCCTGGGGCAGCATTCAGGCGCGCCTGCACAAGAGCCTTATGCCAAGCAGGTCCAATGACGCCCAGGGCCCGGCCTAGGTTCGAATCTGCGGGGGTCTTATGCACACACTGAAGGGAAGATCGCGCACCATCGTCTGGGTTCTTGCATTGCTGGTCAGTTCATCCTTCTCACCAGGGCAGAGTGGTGGTTCCTCCCCGGACTGGCAGGCTATTGTCCAGAACCGGCTTCCGCTTTACGGTCATCGGAACTGGATCGTCGTTACAGACTCAGCCTTCCCGGTCTATGCCGCGCCGGGCATCGAAACGATCGTGGTCAATGAAGATCTGCCATCCGTGGTCAAGTATGTGGCCAAGGCAATTTCTTCGACACGCCATGTGCGCGCCACCGTCTTTCTGGACCAGGAACTTCAGTTCGTTGATGAGAGCGACTACCCGGGAGTAACGGAACTGAGAGGGCAAATCGTCGCGCTTTTCCCGAAAGACCAGAGGTCCAGCATTCCCCACGCGGACGCAATGGCCAGGATTGAAGAAGCGGCGAAAACATTCCGGATCCTGTTCATCAAGACCTCCGCGACGATTCCCTACACCTCGGTTTTTATGCGCCTGGATTGTGGCTATCTGAGCGACAAAGTGGAGCGGAAGATCAGGGCCGGCATGGCGGCCGACGGCAACAGGCAGCCGAAGTAACGTCGGCTACCGCACCAAACTGGTTCGTGCCATCGCGAAGAATCAGTTTCCCTTACCGAGCTGCGGGTTCAGTCAAACGAGAAGGGGCACCGTACTCATCGCCACGATTCCCCTTGGGCCCAAGACCCCTACAATCCAGCCTGCAACATTTGTAGAGTAAGAGCCACCGCTTCGGCAGCCGGGTGATCTATCGGATGTCGTCGAATCCTCCATGATCGCCTGCAGATACCGTCTTTACCCTATTTACCGTTGTGGCCGGCAAGCGTATGTTGCTCAGTGGAGGCCGCGAAGTGAGACGACGTGTGTTGATCGTTGACGATCACGCGATCATCCGACGTCTGGTGCGCTCCCTGTTCGAGGCCCAGGACCTGGAAGTCAGCGAAGCGTCGGACGGGGCTGAAGGGGTTCGAAAAGCGCAGGCAGAAAATCCCGCGCTGATCATTCTGGATTTGTCCATGCCCGGAATGAATGGGTTCGAAGCGGCACGGGTGTTGAAACGGCTCAAACCAGAGATCCCCTTGTTGATGTTTACAAACAATGATGGGGCCATCGTGAAGGCAGAAGCGCGATCGGCGGGCATCGCCGCAGTTGTCTCCAAGTCAGGCGCCGACTCCAGTCAGCGACTGCTCATGCGCGCGACTGCACTTCTGGATGGTCATCGCAACGTCCTGAGCAAAGCCGCCAATGACACGGCAGCTGACTAGATTCGGTTACGCCACCTGACTCTGCCTTTCAATTTCCCCTGGAACCTTTTTGCCGCGTACAGTCCCACGCACTTCCAGCCAGCCTCCCTTTGCAATCTGCTACTTAGGCGACTCAATCCTGCACTGGCCCCAACCATGCAGGGAATTGCACGCACGGAAACCAGGGGGGCAGCTTGCCCTGCCCTCCCTCACTACCCGCCCCATACCCTTGAAAGCGACCTCTGAAGCACCGGATCAGACATATTTCCTAATTACAACCAACCGCTTGCCATGGCCTCCACATCGAAAACGTGGCTGAGGCCAAAGGTCCTCAAGTTGGCTGAATAATTCCGAACAACGCCTGAGAGAGCTGCAGTAAAGCCCTCCGACCCTTTTTAGCCAGTTCTGTACGGCCTATTTCTGGGCCGGGTAGAGACAGCCGGTGGTAGTGAGAACGGAGAAAGCGGATCCATGAGGTATTTGTGGGTTTTATTTTTGTTCTCTTTAATGGTGGGAAGTATTTATGTGGTTGGTTGCGGCGGCACCAGCGGGCAAAGTGGACAGCCCTCAGCGCCACCCCCGCCGCCTCCACCACCGCCTCCACCACCGCCTCCACCACCACCTCCACCACCACCTCCGCCGCCACCGTCCATTGCGGGAGTTCTCCGCTACAAGGGCGACCTCTCGGGCACGGGAGCGAACCTCAGCGAGACTACTCTTACCACGGCCAATGTAAACGTCAGCAGCTTTGGAAAACTCTCAAAGTCAGCGCATCTGGATGGCGTGATATTCACGCAACCGTTGTTCGTAAGAAATCTTGCCATCGCAGGTGGAACGCACAACGTTATTTTCCTGGGCACGGAGAACGACAGCGTCTATGCGCTGGATGCCGACGCCCCGACGCAGGTCTTATGGAAGCGCAGCTTCATCGATCCTGCCCACGGAATTACTCCGGCTAATGGCAACTTTGGCGGACGCACCGGCATAGGGCCTCTGGTTGGAGTCACGGGCACACCGGTGATCGATCCTGTGACGCAAACCTTGTATGTGTCAGCCATGACCGAAGAAAACGGCACCACATTCCACAGACTGCATGCGCTGGACATCACCACCGGGGCGGAAAAGTTCGGCGGACCCAGCGTGATCACCGCCAGCGTGCCGGGCACGGGAATCGATACTGACAGCAGCGGAAATGTGACCTTCAATCCGCCCACTCAAAATCAGCGTGCCGGGTTGCAGCTGGTGAACGGCGTGGTCTATATCGCCTTCGCTTCATTCTCCGATACCGAGCCGTACCACGGCTGGATCTTCGCGTATGACGCTGCCACGCTGGCGCAGCTGGCGGCTTTAAACCTCTCTCCCAACAGTGAAGGCGCGGGCCTGTGGCAGGCCGGAGCCGCTCCCACCGCCGATGCCGAGGGAAATATCTATGTGCAGACCGGCGATGGACACAACTTGAACATTACCGGCGGGCCGGACTGGGGCGACACGGTTCTAAAACTGAAGGTGGTCGGCGGATCGTTTTCGGTTGTGGACTGGTTCATGCCCTACAACCAGGCTTGCATCGATCAGGACGATCTCGACCTCGGATCGGGAGGGCCCATGTTACTGCCCGACCAGGCTGGCCCGCATCCGCATTTGATGGTGAGCGGGAGCAAGGAAGGACGGATCTACCTGCTGGACCGCGATGCCCTGGGAAATTTCAACCTGGGGAGCAATAGTCAGATTCCGCAGGAAATTCTCATCAATGCTCAACCCTGCGGCCAGCTGGACGTCAATAATACCCTCCGCATGTACAGCACCCCTTCCTACTGGAACGGATTCGTTTATATGGGCGCGGTCGGGAGCAATTTGCGCGCCTACCAGCTCAACAACGGGCAGCTCACTCAAACCTCGGTCTCAACTACCATCTTCCAGAGAAATGGACAAAAAGGCCGCGGGCCGATCCCGGTGGTTTCTGCAAACGGCACGGCCGAGGGCATTGTGTGGACGGTGGAATACACTCTGAGCAACACTCTCGTCCTGCATGCCTACGACGGCACCAACCTGGCCAATGAACTCTACAACACGCAACAGAACGCCGCGCGAGATGCCCTGGGGAGCGGAGCCGTCTTTCCGGTTCCGACGGTCATTGATGGCCGGGTTTACGTCGTCGCGGTTGATCAGCTGAACGTGTACGGCCTCCTGCCATAAAATTCTGCAAGCGGCTCCTTCATCACATCATGGCCTGATTACGAAGGCTCTCCCGAGTCGCGTGTACCTTCGTTTGGCGGTATCGATTTTTTGTCTTGCGGTTGCAGGACCAGGTCAATAGAATCTCGGGTAATCGAAGGTCATCAAGCGCCCACTTCAAGTAGAAAATCCAACAAGTTGGGGAAATTCTGCAGCCATGGATAGGCTCTGCGCATTCATCTTTCTAATTGCGGCCTTTACTGTCTCTGCCTGGGCGGGAGTTACCGTGAGCAGTCCGAGCGGTGGGGCCAAGGTGGGTTCGCCCGTCAGTTTTGTCGCCAGTGCCAGCAGCTCGACGTGTTCCGGCGGCGTTGCCTCGATGGGCGTTTACATTGACGATCAGCTGACTTACGTCGTCAACGGAACCAGCCTCAACACCAAATTGTCGCTGGATCCCGGAAGCCACAAAACTGTGGTGCAGCAATGGGACCGTTGCGGTGGTTCGAGTTACACCATCATCCCGCTCACGGTCACCACGGCGTCGGGAGTGTTTGTAACTTCGCCGGCCAACAACAGTACCGTGGGGTCGCCGGTGCGGTTCACCGCAACCGCAGCGACTTCCACCTGCGCCAAGGGCGTGGCCTCGATGGGAATCTACACCGCCCCGTCGCCTGATAAGAAGGTGTACGTCACCCAGGGAGACAGCCTGAATACCACCGTCGCCTTGAGTCCAGGCACCTACAACACCGTGGTGCAGCAGTGGGATTACTGCGGAGGCGCGGCCTTTACACCGGTCACGATCAAGGTAAGTGGCGATGTGAGTGGGAACACGCTCACCAACATCCAAGCTCGCGCTGGCTGGCGGGGCTGGGGCGAACTGGCGCCGGCCTACGACATCTGTACCGACTGCCAGCCAAAAGTCACGTGGTCCATGACTCAGACCGGCGGTGCCACCACGTTCAATATCGGCGGTACTGTGCCCTATTCGGATGTCCTGTGGAGCTACCCCATGGTCGGCCCGGCGTCGGTGCTGAATTTGCCGGACAAGAATAAAACCCTGGTCCCGAACACCAAGAACTTCATCTACGACGCGTATTTCTTCTCCAGCACCATTGGGGCCGCTCAGGTACTGGAGTTTGACGTGAGTCAATATTTTGGCGGGAAGAGTTTCATCTATGGGTCCCAGTGCCGGATCGCCGGCGGGCATGCATGGGACATCTGGGACAATGTGAACCGGCACTGGGTGAGCGCCGGTATTCCGTGCAATCCCGTAAACAATGACTGGAACCACGTGGTGGTTCGCTTTCAACGAACCTCCGACAATAAAGTGCTATACCAGTCGATTACGCTCAATGGCGTGACCCACGATATCAACCGGACCTTCGCGCCGTACACCGCTCCATCCGATTGGTACGGCATCACGGTCAAGTTTCAGATGGACGGGAACTACAAGCAGACGCCGTACGCCGTCAAGGTGGACAAGTTGAACCTCACCTATTGGTAAGCATCAGCCGTCGTGCGCGACACACGCGCAAGGGGACGCCTCCTTCACTCCACAACTGTCCGCTGAAAAGTCCCCGCCCAAGCGAAGCTTGGACGGGGCATCCCGCGCGCATTTCATGTCCCCAAGAGTCATAAAAATTGATACCTTATCTGTTCTTTAAACATGGGGGTGCTCCATGCTCTGCAGGAAAGCTGCTGTGTGCGCGGTTGCTCTCGGCCTGGTCCTGGCCACGTCATTGCTGCAGGCCGCTGAAACCTACGAGGTAACGACAGAACGCGGTGTGAAGACCACGATGCGCGATGGCGTCATTCTTCGCGCCGATATTTACCGGCCCAACGTGGAAGGCAAATTCCCCGTGCTCCTGCAACGCACTCCTTACAACAAGAGCGGCGGGGTAGCCTTTGGCCTCGAGGCGGCGGCGCGAGGATACGTCGTCATCATTCAGGACGTACGCGGCCGCTACACCTCCGACGGCGAGTGGTACACCTTCAAACATGAACCGTATGACGGCTACGATACGGTGGAGTGGGCGGCGGCGCTGCCCTACTCAAACGGCAAGGTGGGCATGTGGGGCGGTTCTTATGTAGGCGCAACGCAGATGCTGGCCGCGATTGCTCACCCCCCGCACCTGGCGGGCATTTGCCCCGTGGTTACCGCCAGCAACTATCACGAAAACTGGACCTACCAGGGCGGCGCATTCGAGCAATGGTTCAACGAATCGTGGACGTCGGGCCTGGCCGAGGACACATTCAATCGCAATGTGGTTGACCATTCCAATGCTCTCGGCGGAATGTGGAAGCTGCCGCTGAGCAATTATCCCCTGTTCAATTTTTCCGATGCATCGGCGCCCTTCCCCACCGCTTCGCTGGCGCCGTATTTTCTCGACTGGCTGGCCCATCCCAGCTACGACGAATATTGGAAGCAGCTTTCGATTGAAGAACACTTCGGTGACATTACCGTTCCCGTGCTCACCGTGGCCGCGTGGTACGACATTTTTCAAGGGGGATCACTGCGCAACTACATGGGGATCAAGGCGCACGGTGGGAGCGAAGCGGCCAGGCGCGGCCAGCATCTGTTCGTAACCATTGGAGGCCACGCCGGAACGGGCAGGAAGATTGGCGATGTCGATTTTGGACCGGCCGCCGCCGAGTTCGACGAAAACGAAGTCACTCTGAAGTGGTACGACTACCTGTTCAAGGGCGTGCAGAACGAATTTGCGGGTAAGCCGGTAAAGATTTTTGTCATGGGGGCCAACCAGTGGCGGGAAGAAGATGACTGGCCGCTGGCCCGTGCGCAAAGCACAAAATATTTTCTGCACTCGACGAAGAGCGCGAACTCCCTGCGCGGCGATGGCAGTCTTTCCACCGTGTCCCCGCGATCGGAGCCCGCCGACCACTATGTTTATGATCCGTCGAATCCCGCGCCCACCGTGGGCGGCCCTTTATGCTGCGATTCGAACCACCTTGCCCCCGGCCCTCGCGACCAGCGCGCGGTGGAGGCTCGCGACGACGTTTTGATTTACACCACACCTGCTTTCACCCAGGACACTGAGGTCACCGGAGCGGTCAGCCTCGAACTCTTTGCCAAGTCTTCGGCCGTCGATACCGATTTCACCGCCAAGCTAGTGGATGTGGGGCCGGATGGATTTGCGCAGAACCTGACGGAAGGCATTGTTCGCGCCCGCTATCGCGATTCAAGGGAGAAGGCTGACCTGATCAATCCCGGACAAGTGTACAAGTTCAACATTGATGTGTGGTCAACCAGCAACGTTTTCCGCAAGGGGCACGCCTTGCGGCTGGAGATTTCGAGCAGCAATTTCCCCCGCTTCGACCGGAACCTCAACACCGGGGAGGATGCTGCCTTCGCAAAGAACTATGTTTCGGCCACCAACACGGTGTATCACGACGCCGAGCATCCCTCGGCGCTGATCCTGCCGGTGGTGCCGTCGCACTGATGTCCCGAATAGAATCGATGGCCCGCCGTGGGACGAGTGTTTCTGATGTGTCCAAAGAAGTTGTTCAGCGTTACTCGCGCTGAACTTCGGTAACTTTCGCCCCAGTTTTACCGGTCTAGAATCGTCTCTGTGAACAGAGAGCGACCGGTGGCATGAGTCAGGAAGAATTCCCTAAAGCCAAACCGAACAAGCCAGCAGCGTCTCCGATCCAGGGGTGGCAGATCGAGGGGCGTGAGTGGTGGCTATGGGGCCTGGCTGTCGTCGTGACTCTGGTTCTGACCTTCGGAATTGTCTCTCTAACTTACTTCCAGCTGCATCCGCAAGTGGAAGGCACGTATTGGACCGACCTCAAGGAATGGGTCCGCGGACTGGCCTGCGTCGTCCTGCTGTTTGACGTTTACACCCTGTATCAGCATTTGCAACTGCAGCGCATGCGGCGCCGTATGGCTGAGCGCGACCAGTTGTTCCAGCTGATCACGGAAAATGCCGCGGACATGATTGCGGTGGTGGACGGCGCCGGGCAGCGCATTTACAACAGTCCAGCCTACCAGCACGTCCTCGGGTACTCGGCGGAAGAGCTGAAGACCACTTCGTCGATCGAGCAGATTCATCCCGATGACCGGCAGCGCGTGCTGGAGGCGGCGCACAAGGCGCGTTCCACGGGGCAGGGTCAGAGGCTGGAATACCGGATCCGCCACAAGGATGGTTCGTGGCGCATTCTGGAATCGACCGCCAGCGCCGTCCGGAATGCAAAGGGGAAGACCGAAAAGCTGGTGATTGTGAACCGCGACATCAGCGAGCGCAAGCGGGCGGAAGAGATGCTGGCGCACAATGCATTTCATGACGGGCTGACCAATCTTCCCAACCGCGCCCTTTTTCTCGACCGGTTGCAGCGCGCCCTGGTGCTTTCCAAACGCCACACCGATTACAAATTCGCCGTCCTGTTCATCGATGTTGACGAGTTCAAGGTTTTCAACGATAGCCTGGGACACAAAGTCGGAGACGAAGTCCTGATTCAAATCGGTCTGAGGCTGACTTCGTCGCTGCGTGAAGTGGACACCATCTCCCGTCCGCAAGTGGGGCAAGCGCAAAAGGATGACACGCTGGCCCGCCTCGGCGGCGATGAGTACACCATCCTGCTGGAAGATATCCGCAACCCCAGCGACGCCATACGCGTGGCGGAGCGCCTTCAGAGCAAGCTGGCCGTGCCCTTCACCGTACAGGGCTACGAAATTGTGGTAAACGCCAGCGTGGGAATTGCGTTGAGCACCACAACTTGCGCCCACGCGGAAGACCTCCTGCGGGACGCCAACATCGCCATGTTCCGGGCCAAGCGGGCGGGCAAAGCGCGCTGCGAAGTCTTTGACACCGCCATGCACGAAGGCGCAGTGCGGCGTCTGGAACTGGAAACGGAACTTCGTAAAGGACTGGAGTTGGGTGAATTCAGGACCCACTACCAGCCGATCATTTCCCTGAAGACCGGCAGGATAACCGGCTTCGAGGCGCTCACCCGATGGCAGCATGGCGACCGCCTCCGCTCTCCCGCCGAGTTTATTGCAGTGGCCGACGAGACCGGCCTGATTCTCCCCATGAATCGAATATTGCTGCGCGAAGCTTGTGAGCAGCTGCGCTCGTGGCATGCACAGTTTCCCGCCGAACAGCCATTGAGCATGAGCGTGAACATTACTTCGAAGGAGTTCGCCCATCCCAACCTGGCAAACGGGATTGCGGAAACCCTGAAGCAGACCGGGCTCGATCCGCACTACCTGCAATTGGAGATTACCGAAACCATCGCCATGGGCGACCCGGAGAAGGCGGCTTCGGTGCTCTCCGGCCTGAAGGCGTTGGGAGTTCGCCTGAGCGTGGATGATTTCGGCACCGGATATTCGTCACTCAGCCGGCTGCAGCAGTTTCCGGTCGATTCGCTGAAAATTGATCGAGCTTTCATCTCGCAGATGGACAGCGATGCTGAGAGCCATAAGATTGTCCGGGTCATCATCATGCTGGCCCAGACCCTGGGCCTGGTGACGGTCGCAGAAGGAACCGAAACGGAAGAGCAAGTGAACCAGCTCAAAGACCTGGACTGCGGCTTCGCCCAGGGCTATTACTTCTCGAAGCCGGCGGATCACGAAGCCATTTCTGATCTGTTGCTGAAGGTGAACGGCCGGGCTGCGACACCGGCCAGGGCGAATGCAGCGCTGGCGGGCGTTTAGCGCTGTTGTCATCCTGAGTCTGTCATCCTGAGCGAAGTTGTGGCTTCGCTTCGCGAAGCTACAACGCAGTCGAAGGACCCCTATTCCCTCCTCATTGGTCCAGGTTGGCTGGAAGCTAACGCGGCGGAACAAATCTGAATGACGCAAGCTGTGGTTGTCGCCATAGGGGTCCTTCGACTCCGAAGACCGATTCGCAAGCGAATCGGTGATCTGCGCTCAGGATGACAGCGGGAGTTGCTTACCATGACGCTAATGGCGCGCGCTTCCAGGTGTTTTTCGCTATGCATATATAGATAAAGTTAGAATCCCAGGTCTCTGTGCCTGCGACGCAGGGGTCGGAGGCGTGGCGAGGCGCGACCGATGGAATGGAAACCGGGACGGTAAACATCTTGAGGTCGGAGGTAAGACGCTCCAGCCATTTCTTTCCATCGCCGGTGTTGCCAATGTAGTTGGAAAGCGACTTCGGGGCCCCGAAGCTGATCCCGACGTTCATCGGGCTGCCATCACCCTGGTCGTAACCGATGAAGGCGTCGTTGGCATCATTGGTTGGACGGTTGTTCGCGGTGGCGATGGTCTTCTGAAAATTGGAATCGGAGAGTGTGACGATGTGCCCGGGTCCCGTCCCCAGAGTGGAAAAATTCATGCGGCCTTTGAGGTTAGTCCGCAGACCGCCATCCGCATTGGGTTTGACCGCCAGCAGGAATGCTCCCTGTTCGTAAAACACCGACGGAGCCATCGCCGAATAGCAGCTCAACCACAGAGGCGTCCAGCCCGCAAGCGCATCGCAATTCGTCGAAATCAGTGCGGGTGCCATGCTTCCTTGCACCGCGACCACGCTGGAGGGAGCGCTATCCATCCAGGCACGGGCACCTGCCAGAACGCTATTGGAGTCCTGACTCGCGCTTAACACCAGGTTTCCGGGCCAGAAGTCGAGCAGAGGAAAGTAGGTTGGGACTGCTACCTTGTAGGGCTGCGGGGCAGCCTGGGTATCGGTGAAAGTGCAAACGCCATGTGAGCAGGCTGCGCTGCGGGGAACGCTGGTCGTCACGGCGTAGTTCCCGGTCCCGTAGGGCGCCTGCTCGCGCATCCCCGCGACCGGAGATACTCGCAGCAGATCGAAACTAGCGGCGCCCCTGATGTCCGGCGTGGTCACGGCGATGTTTCCCACTCCATTGGTCAGTGCGCTACCGGCGTAAAGAGGGTTTGAGGCTCCGTGGCTGTCGTGCCGGGCCACAATGTAGTAGCGATAGTCCGTTTTTCCGGTTCGTGCAAATTGCGGAAAGGATCCATTGGGCGCTTCGCCACCTTGAATTTTCACGCGGCTGCCTTGCGCGATCACGCCGGCTTGCCCAATCCTGCCCGACGGATTCGCGCAGTTGCCGACTTCTTCGTACACGTTGGTCAGGTCAAAGCCGCCATATCCGCCGCGCTGCACGCCCGCGCGAACGCCGTATTGCGGGTAGCCCTGAATCACGCTGTCGGAGATTCGCAAGGTATTGCCAGCCTGCCAGTCAATTCCATTGCCGCCGCATTGCAGAGAGATATTCAGGTTCTTCAGCCAGCCCAGACCGGGGAAGGCGCGGAAAGATCCCGGGGCGTAAATCACGGGATCGCAGACCGCTGCGTCGCAGCGGACACCTACGTTGCCGAGGCCGGTATCGAGTCCATCCAGCAGGAAGGATTCGTCGTCGTCCACCTGCACGTAGCTGCCGAAGCTTCCACCCTTCAACGGGACCCGGGTGGACACGTTGAACAGCCGGGTTTTCTGCGCGTTCACTTCGATGAAGGGCTTTTGACCGTGCGCAATGGTGGGACGTCCCCGCGGATTGATCAGGGTAATGTCCTGATAGGCGTTGGCGTTTGAAGGGTCGCCGACAAAGATACAGGCGTCATCCATCCAACATTCAAGGATGGAGCCGGAGAAATCCACGGTAAGGTTGGACGAGCGAATAGAAACTCGCGCGAACGCCTTCAATTCTTTCGGAGGCACCACCACCATGCCGGACTGAGGAGTGCCGGGAGGATTGGTGGGCGCATAGCGCGCGGCAATGATAGCTTCCTGCAGTCCGCCCGATGCGCTCGAAAGAGTTTCTCCCGTGAGATGGTCGTGCTTGCTGAGGAGCTGCAGGGTCCCCGGACGGCCGTCTCCGGCGCAGCTTCCGCCTGTGACCCGGACGGCTTCCGACCCGTTGATGAGCACCCAATACTCGGGCTCGTTTCCTTTGACTCCCGGAGGACAGGAAGAGAGGCCAACCGTCCGGGCGCCCGCCTGACCCTGTTCCCCGGCCGGGCTCATCGACCAGTCGTATTCAGTTGCATACTTGATCGGCCGCGCGAGCGCGTTCTGCGCGACGGCCACAAGCGGAAGGCCAAGCATCGAGATAAAAAGACAGAAAACAAGAGACCCTGACGATCTGGTCATTGCGATCACCACCAGCGGCGGAATGAACTTTCAGTCATATCACAGGTCCGCAGGGTAGGAAAAAAGACGAGAGCAAATGCGGGCCTTGGCTGTTCTCCGCCCTGCAATGACGGGCCTGCCGCATTCGCACCCTCATGCTTGCTCTCCGGTATAATCGCGTGCTTCGGTAAATCCAGGTCACAGAATTTTGGGGGCAGGCATGGAGCGAAATGGTTCTCCCGCTGGAGGAAGGCAATGAGCAGAGGGTCGCGGGCGGTGGCCTCTCCACATGTGGTGAGCATCGGGGATTTCCGGCCGCTGGCCCGGCTTCGACTGCCCCGTCCGGTATTTGATTATCTCGATGGCGGGGCCGACGGCGAAGTCACGCTGCGCGAGAATTGCCGTGTCTTTGATGACGTGATGTTCCGGCCGCGCTATGCGGTGCCGTTGCCGGATTGTGATTTGCGGACGCGCGTGCTGGGCTTCGAAGTTTCATTCCCGGCCATCCTGGCCCCCATAGGGTACAGCCGCCTCATGCATCCCGACGGCGAGAAGGGCGCGGCGCGGGCGGCGGGCAAAGCGGGCACGGGCTACATTCTTTCGACCATCTCCGGCCACCGGGTGGAGGACGTCAAAGCTGCTTCCACCGGGCCGGTTTGCTTTCAGCTGTACTTGATGGGAGGCCGGGAGGCCTCCGAAGCCGTGATCGAACGGGCCCGGGTCGCGGGCTGCGCTGCTCTGGTAGTCACTATCGACACGCCGGTAGCGGGAATGCGCGAGCGCGATTTCCGCAATGGCATGAAAGAGCTGATGGGCGGCAGCCTGCTGTCGAAGATTCCATTTCTTCCCCAAATGCTGGCGCGTCCCGGATGGCTGGTCAGTTACCTGCTCGACGGCGGTTTGTCCAAGCTGCCGAACGTAGTCATCCCGGGCAAGGGACCGATGGAGCTGATTGATGTTGCGGCGGCGCTAGCCCGCGCGGCTGTGACCTGGGACGACCTGAGCTGGATTCGCAAGCACTGGCCCGGCCCGATCGTGATCAAGGGCCTGCTCACCGGTGACGACGCCCGTCGCGCCGTGGATGCGGGCGCGGCCGCGGTCGTGGTCTCGAATCATGGCGGGCGCCAGCTTGACGGCGTCGCTCCTTCATTGCGAGCGCTGCCCGAAGTGGTGGCGGCCGTTGGCGGGCAGATCGAAGTTTTGATGGACGGCGGGATTCGACGCGGCTCCGATATCGTCAAGGCCATCTGTCTGGGCGCGAAAGCCGTCCTCTGCGGGCGCGCTTATGCCTATGGCCTGGCGGCCGCTGGCGAAGCCGGCGTGACCCGGGCGCTCGAAATCCTGCGGGCTGATGTGGATCGCACCCTCAAGCTGCTGGGGTGTACATCCATTGCGGCACTCGACCGGTCATACGTGGATGTGCCAGCGACCTGGCGGTGATTGCCTTCGTGTCCTTCGTGGTTCATGCTTTTTAAAGAGCTTTAACCACCAAGGGCACGAAGGTACACGAAGGAAATCACTAGTTCTTCTCTGAAAGAGGGCGGATCGTGCACTGGACCCAGATCTACGATCCTTTTGGGCGATGGTGGCTTTCCACGCTGGTTGCGACTCTGCCCATCTTTGTGTTGTTTGGGTTGCTGGTTGGACTGAAGGTCAAGCCTCACTGGTGCGCCATCGCGGGCGCTACGACTGCTGCATTGGTGGCGGTTTTATTTTTTAAGATGCCGGTGATTTTAGCGGCGGCGAGTTTTGGCTACGGTGTCGCATTTGGCTTGCTCAAGATTGCCTGGATTGTGCTGGCGGCAGTTTTTCTCTACGACATTTCGGTGGCCACGGGCCAGTTCGAAATCATGAAGGAGTCGGTGGCCGGCATCACCGCCGACCGGCGCCTGCAAGTGCTGCTGGTGGCATTCTGCTTTGGAGCATTCATCGAAGGCGCAGCCGGATTCGGCGCGCCCGTCGCCATCGCGGGCGCCCTGATGATTGGGCTGGGCTTCCGGCCATTTCACGCAGCGGCCCTGAACCTGATTGCCAATACCGCGCCGGTGGCGTGGGGCAGCGTGGGAATTCCCATCCACACGCTGGCGGCAGTTTGCGGTCTGCCGGAATCGGACCTGAGCGCGACCATCGGACGCATCCTGCCCATCACCGCTGTTATGGTGCCGTTCTGGCTTGTCCGGACCATGGTCAGCTGGCAGGAGACTTTTGAAGTGCTTCCCGCCATCCTGGTGGTTGGTGTTTCGTTCGCCCTGACCCAGTTTTTCTGGTCGAACTACGTAGATAGCAGCCTGGTGGACATCATGGGCGGAGTGATTTCGATCGTTGCCACGGTTGCCTTCCTCAAGTTCTGGAAGCCGAAGAAAATCTGGCGATTCGACTATGACGATAAGACAAGACCGGCTGCATCGCCCGCGGAAGGAATCGCTGACTCCTTCGGCGGTGAGTGGAGGGCAGAAGACTTCGACAAGAATATGGGAGTCAGGTCTTATCCGTTCAGCAAAGTTCTGAAAGCCTGGATGCCGTTCGGGATCCTGTCGGTCGTCGTCTTGACGTGGGGCCTGCCGAAGGTCAAGGTGGTGCTGAACCTGACCACTCCAGCGTTCAGGGTGGTAGAGGCGGATGGCAGCGTGCGGCCTGGGCCTCCGGGCTGGGACGTGCCCTATCTGCACAACGCGGTTTATCGAGCCTCCCCTGTCGTGGAGAAGCCGGTCCCTGAAGCGGCGCGCTATGACCTCAACTGGCTGTCGGCGACCGGGACAGGCTGCTTTATCGCCGCCGTTATTTCGGGATTACTGCTTGGCCTGTCGCCGGTTCAACTGGGCAGGACTTTCTGGCACACGCTGCTGCGCATGCGGCTGGCGGTGATCGCGATCTCGTTCATGTTAGGCCTGGGCTTTGTGACCCGGTATTCCGGGCTGGATGCTGTGCTGGGCCTGGCATTTACCCGCACCGGATGGGCTTATCCATTCTTCGGCACGTTTCTGGGGTGGCTCGGAGTGGCGTTAACCGGGAGCGACACTTCATCCAATGCGCTGTTTGGGAGCTTGCAGCGCATCACTTCGCAGCAACTCGGCATCGATCCCGTGCTGATGTGCGCCGCCAACAGCGCGGGCGGAGTGATGGGCAAAATGGTGGACGCGCAATCGATTACCATCGCCACCGCCGCTACCAACCAGGTGGGAAATGAAGGCGTCATTTTTCGCTTTGTGGTCTGGCATTCCCTGGCGTTGGGCGCGATCGTCGGAATTATCGTAATGCTGTATGCCTACGTCTTCCCGAACGTGGTAGCGCACGGGTTGACGTTTGTGAAATAACCGGCCACGTGGGGACAGCCGCACTCGGCTGTCCAGTCGAGCGCAGCTCGACCATGTTTTTTTGCAGTGTCCTTAATCGACAAGTTTGTCGCCCACTGGAAGTGTCGAGCCTTGCTCGACCGGACAGCCGGGGGCGGCTGTCCCCACGTGATTCTTCCTGATAATCTCAAGAGAGAGACTTGGGAGAACGCCCGCCGTTGCCGCCGATCATAAATGTTCAGGAAATTTCGAAAGCCTTTGGAGCGAACCCGCTCTTTCAGAATGTGTCCTTCACGGTGACGGAGGGCGACCGCATCGGGCTTATTGGCCCGAACGGCTCCGGCAAATCCACCTTGCTGCGAATTCTGGCCGGCAGCGAAGACCCGGATACCGGAGAAGTGGCCTTCCGAAAGCGACTCCGGGTCAGCTACGTGCAGCAGGATTCCAAATTTGAGGCCGGCGCGACCGTACGCTCCGTGGCTGAGAAGGCCATGGAGCAGGGTGGAGTCCACGCCACGGAACGCGGGACCCGTTTTGCGGAGACCCTGGGCCGCGCCGGTTTCGAAGACCTTGACGCCGAAGCCGCAGCTCTCTCCGGAGGATGGCAGAAGCGCCTGGCCATCGTCGAGGCCCTGGTGCAGGCGCCCGACATTCTGCTGTTGGATGAACCCACCAACCATCTGGACCTGGAGGGAATCGAGTGGCTTGAAGAGCTGCTGGCGCAAGCCTCGTTCGCCAGCGTGATCGTGAGCCACGACCGCTACTTTCTGCAGAACATCGCCACCGACATGGCGGAACTGAGCCGGGTGTATCCCGACGGCATCCTGCGGGTGCGGGGTAATTACACAACCTTTCTAGAGAAGAAAGAGGAGTTTCTGCACGCCCAATCGAAGCGCCACGAAGCGCTGGAGAACCTGGTCCACAACGAAATTGAGTGGCTGCGGCGCGGGGCCAAGGCCCGCACCAGAAAGTCAAAGGCGCGGATCAGCAAGGCCGGCCAGTTGATGGAGGACCTCGCTGACCTGAACGTCAGGACGCGCACTGCGACGGCGCAAATCGATTTTTCCGCAACCGATCGCAAGACCAAGAGGCTGATCGAACTCGAAGATGTGGCTTACCAGATCGAAGACCGCGCCTTGTTCGAAAAACTTAATTTCGTCATCACTGCCGGGATGCGGGTGGGCCTGGTGGGGCCGAATGGCAGCGGCAAAACCACCCTGTTGCGGCTGTTGCGCGGAGAGTTGACCGCCGGCGGAGGCGAGATTCGCCGCGCCGATTGGCTGCGCATCGTGTACTTCGATCAGACCCGCGAACTCGATTCAAACGTGACCCTGCGCCGCGCGCTGGCCCCGGAAGGCGATTCGGTGATCTATCAGGACCGGGTCATTCATGTGGCGTCATGGGCGGCGAAATTCCTGTTCACCGGAGAGCAGCTCAACCAGCCGGTGGAGCGGCTTTCGGGCGGCGAGCGGGCGCGGGTGCTGATCGCGCAGCTCATGCTTCAACCGGCTGATGTGCTGCTGCTGGATGAACCGACCAACGATCTCGACATTCCGACGCTCGAAATCCTGGAAGAAAGTCTGCTCGAGTTCAAGGGATCGCTGGTGCTGGTTACGCACGACCGCTACATGCTCGATCGCGTTTCCACCATCGTTCTTGGCCTGAATGGACGCGGCGGCGCGCAAAGTTTCGCCGACTACTCGCAATGGGAGGTCTGGCAGGCGGAGGGACGGGAAGCGGCGAAGGGCCCTGCGCGTTCCGCTTCTCGCTCGGAAAACTCCGAAGGAAGAGCTGCGGCGAAAGGCAGGCTTTCCTATCTTGAAGCCCGCGAATACGCAAGCATTGAAGAGCGGGTTGCGGCGGCCGAAGAGGTATTGCAATCCAAACGTGAGCAATTGGAGGACCCCGCGATTGCCAGCGACGGCCCGCGCCTTCTAAGCGCGCATGCCGAGATGGAAGAAGCGCAGGGCCAGGTGGACGAACTCTATCGGCGCTGGGCGGAACTGGAAAAGAAGAAGGGTTGAGAAGCCTGGAATTGGAAATCGGCGATTCGCCGCGGATCAGATCGTGCACCTAAGTTTGTCATCCTGAGCCTGCGCTCAGGATGACATTACCGGTGCTTCCGAATCAGCGTTGTTCCCGATTCCTGCTCGAAGAGAGAGCACATCTTCTTTTGTTGCTTATCCCCTCAGCAGTGCGAAGGCGATAAGCGTTTCTCCGTTGGCGCCGGTTGTCTCTTCGAGTTCTTTCAGCAGGGCCTCCTCGAGATTGTCGGGGTCGGGATGCATTTCAGAAGCGATCACTTCTTCTTCCGTAGCGCCGACAAAGCAGAGCTCGCAATGTCCCAGGTCGTTCTCCGAGGTTAAGGCCGGCCCGAAGGTGCGGCAAATTATGGGGCGGGATTCGTAGAGTTCGCAGGTGCCCTTTTCAGGGTCGAGTACGGGACAGGGCTCATTGTTGCCATACTCGTCCCAGTGCTTGCAGGCTTCGTCCGAGTCGTCGTCATTCAGCAATCCGGTGGAGACGTCGCCCGGAAAATCGGGCGAGAGACGCGCGACCGAGGCGTGGGCCCGCTCGCGAATACGGGCGGCGCGCTGCGGATCTTCGAGTTCGAGTTCCGCCAATCCCTTTCTCAGGCGGATGGCGTCGAGTTGATTAATGGCAAACACTCCCACGCAACATTGCGAGCAACCCGGCTTGCATGCCAGCCATTGACGGCTCTTTTTGAAGGCATCGTCGAGGGCTGCGTTCACAATCTGGATCAGTTGCTGGTCGCGGGCTGGCGCGTGAAGCGGCATGACCAAGAATAACCTACCGGCGGCATGTGTGGTCGTGGTGTTTGACCCGATAGTAATAGTCTGTTTCGTTACCAATCACCACGCAGCGGAGTATCCACCAGGCGGCGTCATTCTGAGGAACTTCAGTTCCGAGGGATCTGGCGTGGACTTCGGCACAGCCTGCCCGGAGAGCACATCTGCTGCGCGCCAGATCCTTCGCAGGCTCAGGATGATGCCTTTCACACGGAAGGGAGCCATTTTTGCCTTCGTAGAGTTTCCGTTATGATGTTCCGCCTATGGCAAACAAAGTTCGATGGGGAGTCCTGGGCGCAGCGAAGATCGCGGTAAAAAAAGTCATACCGGGCATGCAGAAGGGCCAGTGGTGCGAAGTAGTCGCAATTGCCTCGCGCGACCGGAGTAAGGCCGAAGAGGCGGCCCGCGGTCTGGGAATCCCCAAGGCCTATGGCTCGTATGAAGAGCTGCTGGCTGATCCGCAGATTGATGCAATCTACAATCCGCTGCCCAACCAGCTTCATGTCCCCTGGTCGATCAAGGCGGCGGAGGCCGGCAAGCATGTCCTGTGCGAGAAGCCGCTCAGCCTGACCGTGGCCGAGGCCCGCCAGCTCCTGGCGGTGCGGGACCGCGCGAAAGTGAAGATCGGTGAGGCTTTCATGGTGCGCACCCATCCGCAATGGTTGCGCGTCCGCGAGCTGGTGATGTCGGGCCGGATTGGACCATTGCGCGCGGCCACCGGGTTCTTCAGTTACTTCAACAACGATCCTAAAAATATCCGCAATATTCCTGCCTACGGCGGCGGCGCGGTAATGGATATCGGGTGCTATCCCATCAACACATCGCGCTTTGTATTCGGAGAAGAACCGACGCGAGTGATGGGACTGGTGGAACGCGATCCCCAGATGAAAGTTGACCGGCTGACCTCGGCCATGCTCGATTTTCCCTCGGGACAATCCACTTTCACGTGCAGCATGCAGCTGGTGCCTTACCAGCGCAGCCAGTTCTTTGGGACCAAGGGACGCATTGAAATTGAGATTCCATTTAATGCTCCGACTGACCGGTCCTGCCGGATTTTTATCGATGACGGGCGCGACTTGTTGGGTGGCGGCATTACCATGGAGGAATTTCCGGTCTGCGACCAG
This sequence comes from Terriglobia bacterium, assembly GCA_963757835.1. Classification (GTDB taxonomy): domain Bacteria; phylum Acidobacteriota; class Terriglobia; order Terriglobales; family Acidobacteriaceae; genus JAIQFF01. The sequence goes on from CAVWSP010000006.1 coordinate 90,270, forward strand.
TACACCATCCAAGGCGACGCTTTTTCCCGGGCTGTGCTGGAGGGGAGCGAGGTGCCGGTTCCGCTTGAGGATGCAATCAAAAACATGGCGGTGATCGAAGCCCTGTTCCGCTCGGCGGAATCGGGCAAGTGGGAGAAGCCGTAGGTGGGCATTCCCGTGGAATACCTGATTGGATTGATACTTTCCATCGCCGTGGCCGGCTTCGCGGCCGTTGTCGGCCTGGACCGCGAGCGCGGTTTTTATCCTCCGGTGGTTATCGTAATCGCCTCATATTACGTATTGTTTGCCGTGATGGGGGCTTCCGGCCGAACGCTGGTTATAGAGATTTTGGTGGCCTGCGGATTTCTGCTGTTCGCCGTACTCGGCTTCAAAATGAATCTGTGGTTCGCGGTCGCGGCCATTATTGGCCACGGAGTATTCGATTTCGTCCATCACTGGCTCATTGAGAACCCCGGAGTGCCGCATTGGTGGCCTGGTTTCTGTTTGACGTTTGATGTGTTTTTTGGGGCGTGGCTGGCGGTGCGTTTGATGAGGGGGGCCTCATTTTCTTCCAAGTCCCACGTTGGATAAGGCCGGGATTCCCCACTCATTTCGCAAACTGCGCGAAATGAATGGGGCACCGTCTGGCCTCGTGATATTCTTAATAGAGAAGCTGCGTCCCCCCGTCGGGTAATTTCCCGCAGTTCCCATAAATACCATGATTTCAGTAAGTAATGTGTCGATGCGCTACGGCGCCAAAGTTCTGTTTGACGAGGTGTCCACGGCCTTCACGCCGGGGAAGCGCTATGGCCTGACCGGGCCGAACGGCGCCGGCAAATCCACTTTCATGAACCTGCTGACGGGAGAGCTCGAGCCGCAGAAGGGAACGGTCGTGCGTCCCAGAAAGCTCGGAGTATTGAGCCAGGACCAGTTTGCCTTCGACAAATATCGCGTGCTCGATACCGTGATCATGGGCAACAAGCGCTTGTGGGCGGCGATGGAAGAGCGCGACCGAATTTACTCCAAGCCCGAGATGACTGACGCGGACGGCATGAAGCTGGGCGAACTCGAAGGAGTTGTTGGCGAAGAAGACGGCTACACGGCGGAGAGCGATGCCGCCATCCTGCTTGAAGGGCTGGACATTCCCGACGCGCTGCACGAACGGAAAATGGGTGAACTGCAGGGCGGGCAGAAAGTGCGCGTGCTGCTGGCCCAGGCGCTCTTTGGACATCCCCAGGCGCTGCTGCTCGACGAGCCTACCAACTATCTGGATCTGGATTCCATTCACTGGCTGCAGGGCTTCCTCAATCAGTATGACGGCGTGGTGATCGTGATCTCGCACGACCGTCATTTTCTGAACCGGGTGTGCACCCACATCGCCGATATCGATTACCAGACCATCATTACTTATACCGGCACATACGATGACATGGTGGTAGCGAAGACGCAGATCCGGTCGCAGATTGAATCGCAGAACGCTCAGCGGGAAAAGAAGATTTCGCAGCTGAACGAGTTCATCGCGCGCTTCTCCGCCGGCACCCGTTCCAGCCAGGTGCAGTCACGGCGCAAGGAAGTGGAGCGCCTGCAGGTGACCGAACTGGCGCGGTCGAACATCCAGCGTCCTTATCTAAAGTTCGACCAGAAGCGTCCCTCCGGCAAGCACATTCTGGAGCTGGAAGGCGTAACCAAGTCCTACGATGACGCGAAAGTGGTGCGAGGCTTTACCGCGAGTATTGTGCGCGGAGAAAAGATCGCGCTGATGGGCCGCAACGGCGTAGGCAAGACCACACTGCTGAATGCCCTGCTGGCCAATTCGCCCACGATTCCGGAAGGCGAACTGCGTAAGACCAGCGGATATGACGGCCCCTTCCTTACCGACGGCAAAGTTGTCTGGGGGCACGAAGCCGCGGTGGGATATTTCGCCCAGGACCATAAAGCCTTGATCCAGCCTGGAATGACGGCCTTCGAATGGCTTCATCAATGGGACCCGGCGGCGTCCAATGAAGAGATTCGCGGCTTGCTGGGGCAGATGTTGTTTCCTCGCGAAGACGGCGACAAGCGTACCGAAGTCCTTTCCGGCGGCGAGGCGGCGCGGCTGATTTTCTGCAAATTAATGCTGCAGAAGCCGAATGTTCTGGTATTCGACGAACCTACCAACCACCTGGACCTGGAATCGATCAACGCGCTCAACATCGCCCTGCAGCGCTATCAGGGGACCGTGCTTCTTTGTACCCACGACGAAGATCTGATCGATGAGGTGGCCACCCGCATCTGGCACTTCGAAGGCAACCACCAGATCACCGATTTCAAAGGCGCCTACGAGGACTACCAGTCGGTTTCGGTCTAGGGCTGAAGATTTTGTGGCGCCGGCGTCTCGCCGGCCGTCCGGCGGGCATCCCTTCAACTTCCTCAGGGCCCGCTCTGCCCGCCTCTTGGGCCTTCGCCACTAAGTTCCTCGAATCGCAACAAAGTGAGCAACTTTCTGCCGGTTTAATCATCTCAGTATCTCTACCCACCACCCCGCCGGGGCCAAGTGCCCCTGCCAGAACCGGGAGGTCCGCAATGCTGGCTGCGCAGGACAGAATCGAGGGTCAACACAAACTCTTTGCCCGCTTGCGGCAGGCCCGCTCCGAAACTGACCGCCTGTTCCAGCAGCTCAAGCCCGAGTTCCTTTATGAACGGCCAATTCCCGAGAGACACCGCATTGTCTTTTACATAGGACACCTGGAAGCGTTCGACTGGAATCTACTTCGCGAGCGCGTTTTGGGGCGGACCAGCTTCCATTCGGAATTCGATAACCTGTTTGCTTTTGGCATTGATCCGGTCGATGGTGGATTGCCGTCGGATCAGCCGTCCGACTGGCCCTCTCTGGCGCAAGTCCGAGACTATGTGAGCCAGGTCCGGCGAGCTCTCGATGAGGGGTTGGCCGGACCGTTGTCACAACTCCGGGGTCAGGAGAAGGCTTCCCCCGGCCAACTGCTGCAGGTGGCGATCGAGCACCGCTTGATGCACGCGGAAACCCTGGCCTACATGCTGCACCAGTTACCCTTCGACAACAAAGTGCGCAAGCCGCGCTTGCCGGAACTGGTGGTTCGTCCGGCTGAGTCGCGAATGATCGAGATTCCGGCAGGCGAGGCGAAGCTCGGCCTTTCACGTAATGACGCGACGACTTTTGGATGGGACAACGAGTACGAAGCGCACACCATCGCGGTGCCCGCATTTTCCATCGATCAATACGAAGTGACCAACCGCGAATATCTCCGGTTCATCGATGCCGGAGGCTACGACAACCAGTCACTGTGGCGTGAGGACGACTGGAAGTGGAAGACGCAGGAGAATATCTCGCAGCCGGTCTTTTGGAATCGAGTCAACGGCGCGTGGCAGTACCGCACCATGTTCGAGAATGTTCCTTTGCCACTCGACTGGCCGGTTTACGTGAGCCATGCGGAGGCCAGTGCCTACGCGCGCTGGGCGAAAAAGTCGTTGCCCACCGAAGCGCAGTGGCATCGAGCGGCCTACGGCACGCCGGAGGGGACGGAGCGGCCGTACCCCTGGGGGGCAGACGCTCCCGACCGCAGGTTCGGAAACTTCGATTTCGAGAGTTGGGACCCCACGCCGGTTGGGGCTTTTCTGCAGGGTCAGAGCGCTTTCGGCGTGGCCGACCTGGTCGGCAACGGATGGGAGTGGACGAGCACGGTGTTCGCCCCATTTCCCGGCTTTCAGCCCTTTGAATTTTATCCTGGCTATTCCGCCAATTTTTTCGATGGTCAACATTACGTGATGAAGGGCGGCAGCGCCCGCACCGCGAGCAGCATGCTTCGCCGGTCTTTCCGGAACTGGTTTCAGCCGCACTACCAGTATGTGTATGCGGGATTCCGCTGCGTGGAGAATTAGATGAATCAGAAGGGGCATTTCATGTTGACGCACGCCATCACTGCCGACCCGGCGCTGGAGTTTGCCGCGGAAGTGCGCGCCGGACTCACTAAAGCCAGGCAAAAGGAATTGCCGTCGAAGTATCTTTATGACGATGTCGGATCGGCGTTGTTTGAAGTCATCAGCGTTCTGCCGCAGTACGGTCTGACCCGGGCCGACGAGCGCCTGCTGCGCCGGCATGCCCACGAGATTGTGGAGCAAGTACCGGGGCCGGTGGCCGTGGCTGAACTGGGCAGCGGCAGCGGAAAAAAGACGCGCTGGCTGCTGAAAGCGCTTTGCCGGCGCCAGCATGTTTCCTACTTTCCCATAGAGATTTCCCCGGCCGCGCTGGCCATGTGCGAGCGCGAACTCGGTGACATCGATTTCATGAGTATCGTCGGCTTTGAGCGCGAATATCTCGACGGCCTGGTTGAGGTGGCGGCCCGGCGTCGTGAAGGGCAGAATCTGCTGGTGCTGTTTCTGGGCAGCACAATTGGAAACTTCGACCGGCCGGCGGCGGCAACGTTCCTGCGGGAAGTTCGCCACATTCTGCAACCCGGCGATTCGCTTCTGCTCGGCACCGACCTGGAAAAACCGATGCCGCAGTTACTCGCGGCCTATGACGATCCGCTGGGGGTGACGGCGGCGTTCAATCTGAACCTGCTGGCGCGCATCAATCGGGAACTCGACGCGGACTTCGTTCTGGAGCAGTTTGAGCATGTAGCCCGCTTCAATCCCGAGGCGCGCAGCGTGGAGATGCATCTGCGCTCGCGGCGCGGGCAGACCGTGTCTATTCCCCGAGCGGAATCAACGGTCACCTTCTCCGAAGGCGAGACGATCTGGACTGAGAGCAGCCACAAGTATTGTCCTGAAGAAATGTCGCGAATCGCCCGAGAGGCAGGTTTTTACTGCAAGGCGCAGTGGATTGATCAGGAATGGCCCTTTGCCGAGAACCTGTTCGTGGCTGAATAGGGTCACTGGATTGGGCTCAGTGCAGGTCGAGATCGGCGTTGACCCAGACGACAGCAGGTCTTTCGACTCCGGGGAAGAACTCGCAAGCGAGTTCTTCCCCTGCGCTCAAGATGACAATTTCGATTGGATTCCCCTGCGCTCAAGATGACAATGTCGATTGGATTCCCTGCTGTGCTGTCATCCCGAGCGCAGTCGAGGGACCTGCTTTTCTTGCTGGAAATCATCCCGATTCAGGCTCTTCCCGAGTTGTAAAAAGATTGTCAACAAAGGGCTGAAAGCCTTAGATATCAATCGCATGGTAGTAAGCTTGACTGGCGATCCCCTGCGCGGGGAGCGCGGAGCACAGGCGATGAGACTGGAACAGAACCATGGTTTGGTCCTGCAGCGTGGCGAGCCCATGCCGCGCCTGGGGGTTCTTTATTCTGGGGGGCCGATGGAACGGATTCTGGTGGTCGAAGATGACCGGGCGGTCCAGAAGGCGCTCAAGCGTTTGTTTGAAGCGGAGGGATTCGCGGTGGAGATCAGCGCGGATGGCAAATCGGCGCTGGAGGCGTATCGCGCCACCACGCCGTCCGCGGTCGTGCTCGATCTTCGTTTGCCTGCCATGTCCGGGCGGGATGTTTGCCGGGAGATCAAACTGCAGGCGCCCACTCTCCCCGTGATCGTGCTCAGCGCGGCCAGCGACGTCTCCGACAAAGTGTTGCTGCTCGAACTCGGCGCCGACGATTATGTGACCAAGCCTTTCAGCCCGCGAGAGCTGTTGGCGCGGGTTCGAGCGGCCTTGCGGCGCAGCACGCGCTCCTCGACCAGCGACGTTAACAGTTTCGATGGCATCTCCGTGGATTTCACCAAGATGGAAGTGACGCGCGACGGCCAGACCATCGGGCTGACCGCCCAGGAATTCAAGACCCTGAAATTCATGATGCGGAATGCGGAGCGCGTGATTTCCCGCGACGAGCTACTGAATGAAGTCTGGGGCTACCAGAATTATCCCTCCACGCGCACCGTCGATAATCACATTTTGAAGCTGCGGCAGAAGCTGGAGAAAAATCCGGCCAATCCGATACACTTCCGGACGGTTCACGGCATGGGCTACAAGTTTGTACCGTGATTAAGGGACGACTGGCGGTAGGAGAGCACTCATGCTGAAACTTCGGATGCGCACCAAGTTTCTGCTCTCGATGCTGCTGATCTCCGCCGGCCTCACCTGTACCAGCCTTCTGCTGGTGCGGCACAGCGTGCAGAAGCAGGTCAGGCGGGAGATCTTCGCCGACTTGCGTAATTCGGTCAGCACCTTCCAGAACTTCCAGCGGGAACGTGAACTTACCCTGCTGCACTCCGCCGAACTGCTGGCGGACCTGCCCAACCTGCGGGCGTTGATGACCACCCAGCATGAGGCCACCATTCAGGATGCCTCCAGCGGCTTGTGGCGCCTGGCAGGCAGCGATCTTTTTGTTCTGGCCGACCGCACCGGCCGCGTGGTGGCCTTGCACACTGCGTCTCCGGGCATGACCCGCGAGATGGCGCAGCAGTCACTGGCCGGGACCCTGAGCGACGAGAGCTCGGGGCACTGGTGGTTTGGCGGCCAGCATCTTTACGAAGTTTTTCTCCGGCCCGTGTATTTTGGCCCAGCCGAGGAGAACCACCTGCTGGGCTTTCTGGTGATCGGCTACGAAATCGATGACCGGCTAACCTCGCAAGTCGGCAGGATTGCGGCCAGCCAGGTGACGTTTTATTACGGCGATGCCGTGGTGAAGACTACGTTGTCCCCGATGCAGGAATCGGAACTGGCCCGGCAGCGCGTCCTGCATACCGCCTCGGGAGGGTCGGAAGCGGAGGAAATTCAACTCGGAGACGAACGCTTCCTCATCACATCGCTCGAACTGGCGGGCGCCAGAAATCCTTCGGTGCGGCTGAGCGTGCTCAAGTCCTACGATCAGGCGACTGCCTTTCTCGACAGCCTCAACCGCCTGCTGCTGGCCCTGGGACTGGCTGCGGTGCTGGGCGGAAGCGCCCTGGTGTTCTTTATTTCGCACACCTTCACCCGGCCGCTGGGAAACCTGGTCGCCGGCGTTCGCGCTTTGGAGAAGGGCGACTTTACTTACACCCTGGACTCCCATGGAGGTGACGAGGTCGCTGAAGTGACCCGCGCCTTCAACAGGATGCGCACCAGCCTGCAGAAGACGCAGCAGGAGTTGCTGGAGGCGGAGAGATTGGCCACGATCGGGCGCATGGCCAGTTCGATCTCTCACGATTTGCGGCATTCACTGGCGGCCATTGTGGCCAATGCGGAATTCTTGTGCGAGAGCCGGTTGTCTTCCGAGCAGCGGGAAGAGCTTTACCAGGAAGTTCGAGTGGCGGTCAACCAGATGACCGATCTCATCGATTCCCTGCTGGAATTTTCGCGCACCCGCGAGTCCTTGCGGCGGACCTACGGCAACGTCAGGGATTCGGTCGAACGCGTGGTGCAGGCCATTGGTACGCACCCGGAATTTCATCCGGTGCGTATTACATTCAGCCAGGAAGGCAGCAGTTCGGGATGGTTCGACCCGCGGAAGCTGGAGCGCGCTCTCTATAACCTGCTATTGAACTCCTGCGAAGCGGTGGTGCCCGAGAGCGGCCTCATCCATGTGGCGTTGAAGGAAGTCCGGGGCGGGGTCGAGATTCGCGTAAGCGACAATGGACGCGGGATACCGGAGTTGATTCGCGGTCAGCTGTTTGAGCCCTTCATCAGCCACGGCAAGGAAAACGGGACCGGACTGGGGCTTACCGTAGTGCAAAAAATTGTCCAGGACCACGGCGGAGATGTGACAGTGGAAAAAAGCTCAGCCGAGGGAACCGTTTTCCGCGTGCTCCTTCCCCTGGCCTCATCCGAGGCCGGACAACCGGGGGGAGCGGCGCGCACGTCGATGGCTCGTACCGAGCAGTCACAATCGGAGTAGCATTTCGGAGCAGAGGCTCAGTCCACTGCCGCGTGTTCATTTGGGCACGCTGGACGGGTCTCCTGCACGTTTTCTGCGGGGAGGCGAATTGTGAAACACAAGAATGGTTTGCCTGGCCGGACCAGAAAATTCGGCGCGATCGGATTACTCCTTCTTTTGGGCAGCATCAATGGTTGGACACAAGCCACTACTTCGCCGGCGGCAACGCCAACGGATGCGATGACCGATGCGGTGCGCGAGTTGCAGGCCGAAGTGCGAGAATTGCGCACCGCCGTGGTCGAACTGCGTTCGGAAGCCGGGCAATACCGTGCCGAGACGGAGCAGTTGCGTAAGGAGCTGCAAACGTCGCGCGGCGCGGTCCCTGAAGCTGCGGCTGTGACCCCAGGCGGAGTGGCACCGGTCCCGGTGGAAGAGCGCGTCTCTTCCCTGGAAGAGTCATCCCAGCTGCTGAACAGCAAGTTGGACGACCAGTACCAGACAAAAGTGGAAGCGGCCTCGAAGTATCGGGTCCGCCTCTCGGGCATCGTGTTGCTGAATCTGTTCGGCAATCACGGACGCATGGACAGTCAGGACACACCGACCTGGGCAATTCCGGATATCCCCAATGTGTCCGGACAGACGTTCGGCGCTACCCTGCGGCAATCGGAAATCGGCCTGGAAGTGTTTGGTCCGCACCTGGCCGGGGCACGGACCTCGGGTAGCCTGCAGGTCGATTTTGCGGGGGGATCTTCGAGCACTCCGAATGGAGTGAATCTCGGCCTGGCCCGCCTGCGTGTCGCCACGATGCGGATGGATTGGAAAGACACCTCCATCGTAGGGGGACAGGACAATACTTTTTTCTCCCCGCTTTCACCGACTTCATTTGCCTCACTGGCCATCCCGGCATTCAGTTATGCCGGTAACCTCTGGGGATGGATTCCGCAGGTTCGGGTGGAGCACCGCTTCCGTCTTTCGGAGGGGCAGAGCGTCATGCTGCAGGGCGGCATCCTGGACAACGTAACCGGAGAGCTTCCCTCCGCCTTCGCGCCTTTCGCCCAGGCGGGCGAGAGTTCGGGCCAGCCGGCCTACGCTGCGCGCGCGGGATGGACGCGCAGCGTTTTTGGCATGCCTTTGACCCTGGGCGCTGCCGGATACTACAGCCGTCAGAACTGGAGCATGAACCACAATGTAGATGGCTGGGCTGCGATGACGGACTGGAGTGTGCCCCTGGCGCGGCGCGTGAGCCTGACCGGTGAATTTTATCGCGGCCGCGCCATCGGCGGACTGGGAGGCGCTGTGGGACGGAGTGTGCTGTTCAACGGCAACTCCAGTCCGCAGCTGCGGGCGTTGAATTCCGTGGGAGGATGGTCTCAGCTGAAAGTCACGGCCACCAGTAAACTGGAGTTCAACGGCGCCTTCGGCGTGGATAACCCGTTCGCCGCGGATGTGCGGGGCTTTCCCTTGAGCCCGGGTTTTCCCGCGCCCCTGCTGCAGAACCGAAGTTCCCTGGTGAATGTGATTTATCGTCCACGGTCGGACCTGCTCCTGTCGGGAGAGTACCGTCACCTGCGAACCTTCGACATTGATGCCGGAAGTCCGACCGCCGACCAGGTGAACCTGATGATGGGAATTCTGTTTTGAAAAGCCTGTTGGTTTCCGCTTGCCGCTGGTTCTGCGTGGCGCTGCTGTGCATGGGCTTCGCCCGCGCTCAGGAGGTCACGCTGACCGCCCGGGTCGAGATGATGAAGGGCAGCGAGGCCCTAAAAGCGCCTGAGGCAGAGAATGTGGTGGTGTGGCTGGAGCCGGAAAGCGGCGGGGTCGGGTCGCCACTTCATCAGAACCATGTCCCGCCGGCTCAGCTCCCGCGATTGGTACAGCGCAACAAGATCTTCGAGCCGCACGTGCTGGTCGTGCCCGTCGGCTCGGTAGTGGCGTTCCCCAACCGCGATCCATTCTTCCACAATGTTTTTTCGTTGTTTGAGGGAAAACGCTTCGATCTCGGACTGTATGAAGCCGGAACTACCCGCGACGTTCACTTTGACAAGCCGGGGATCTCCTACATCTTCTGCAATATCCATCCCGAGATGAGCGCGGTGGTTATTGCGCTGGACACTCCGTACTATGGCATCTCCGATGCGCGCGGCCAGGTCGTAATTGCGCACGTTGCCAGCGGCAAGTACACGCTTCGGGTCTGGTACGAAGCCACGCCCCCCGAAACCTTGAAGGCGATGACGCGCGAGGTCACGGTGTCGGAGGCCAGCTCTACCCTGGGTGTATTACGACTCACGGAAGCCAACTTGCCCGCGGCCCACAAGAATCTCTACGGAAGGGATTACGACTCTCCCGCACCGGACAGCCCCGCGTATGAGCGGCATTAGCGGTGGCATTAACAATAAAATGACATTTACGTGACAAATGCGGCCCGCCAATGCCTTAACTTTTCTACAATACGAACGGGCGGCCGCTGCTGGCCCGTTCCAGATGGAAGATCCCGGGATCTAAATTCTGTTGCCGTATGCAGTTCGAGATGATCTCTTTCCCCAAATGAAAACTTGGGCCAGCCACGAAGGCTGGCCCTTTTCTTTTGCCGGAAGTGAGCTACTTCTTCGCGGCGACCTGGTCGTGCCCGTAATACTCGTAGGCTGACATCGGCTTCTCTCCGCCCTTCTTCCAGACGCGTCCATCTTCAGAGAGCTTGCCCAGAGCGCGCGCCATCTCCCGAACGTGGATGGCAACCGATCCGCAACAGGAACCGATGTAGTTGATCCCAATCTCGCGGGCGCGAAGCGCATAGTCGCCCATCTCTTTCCGCGTGAGCTGCAGCGGATCGAGTGCCAGGGGAAATTCCGGCAGGCTGGTGAAATCAGGCTTGTCCCCGGGCGTGCGGTAGGCCACCGGCTGACAGGCGAGATAGCCGGAGACCGCCCGGCGCATCTGTTCCATCGCAGGAAGAGTGTGCTCGGGAGGACGCAGGCAATTCATACCGACGATATCGGCCCCCGCGTCCAGCAGCGCCTTGGCGGATTCGGCGGCAGACTTGCCGTCCGCGGTCTCATCTTTGTTCTCGAAGCAGATGGTTACCATCACCGGCAGGCCAGTCTTCCGTGCCCGCTCGACCGCGATCAGGGCTTCGCCAAGCCAGGAAAAAGTTTCACCAATGATGAAGTCCACACCTTCGTCCACCTGGACCGCGAGCTGCTCATCGAAGGTTTTGCGGACGCGGTCGGCGGCCGACGGACTTTCGGGCTCGTACATCCAGGTAAGGCTCAGATTGCCCGCGACCAGGCACTTGTCGCCCGCGACTTCACGAGCGATGCGTACCGCCGCGCGGTTCAGCTCTTCGAGCCTGTTCTCCAGCCCGACGGTTGCCAGTTTGTCGCGGCTGGCATAAAACGTCAGCGCTTGCAGCACATCCGCGCCGGCTTCGCGGAACTCCACATGCAATTCGCGGAGCGCGTCGGGATGGAGCAGAGCGACCTCCGGAGTGAATGGACCCGCTCGCACCCATCCCCGTTTTTCCAGTTCGAGAAGGTAACCGCCGTCGCCCAGGACGGGACCGTCCTTGAGGCGTTCGAGTATGCCTTTCTTCTTTGCCATGTTGGCTCCTTAAAGTTTTTCCACCCATCATTTTCCAAATGTCATCCTGAGCGCAGTGACTGCTTCGCTTCGCTAAGCAGTGTCGAAGGACCCCTATTCCTTCACGCTGCTGTGCGCCGAACATTACATTGCAGCTTGCGAAAATCCCTGTTCAATTGACAGTACCTGTACGGTAGGGGTCCTTCGACTCCGGCTTTCCCTTCGCAAGCGAATGGAAAGCCTCCGCTCAGGATGACATCTTCTAAAAAACTAGTCGTCTTTGTATTCGAACTCTGCCTTGATCGGCTTGCCGGCCGCAAAGCGTCCCGGGCAGAACGAACTGATGTCCACTGTCTGACCGCGTCCGTCCAGCAACAACTCTGACATCACCAGGCCAATGGCCGGCGAAATCTTGAATCCCATGCCGGAAAAGCCGGCGCAAACATGCAATCCGGCGACGCCGGAAACTTCGCCCAGCAGGGGGCGTGAATCCGGCGTCATGTCATAAACTCCGGTGACACCGCGCATGACTTCGGCGTTCTCCAGCTTGGGAACGCGGCGGCTGGCCCGCTCGATGATCTCTTCCAGACCGTCGTCGGAAGCGCGCTGCGGAAAATTGTCCGGATCGGCCCCGCGCTGGCCGTAGAAATCTCCGATCAGAAATTTGTCCTGCCCGTCAGACCGAAAATAGGTGGCGCTCACCGAATCGATGCAGGCGCAGCCGCCACCCTTCATGCCGGGAGCGTTTTTCAGGATCGCCACCTGGTGGTACTCGGTCTCAATCGGCAGATCGATCCCGATGCGCTGAAACAGCGGCCGGGTCCAGGGTCCGGTGGCCGCGACCACGACCGGCGCCGCAATATCCCCGTGATCGGTGCGGACTCCGCGCACGTGTCCGCCGTCCACAAGAAACTCCAGGGCCTGGGTCTTCGACTGGTAGGTGACGCCCAGTTCCCGGGCCTGGGTGAGGAAATCGTTGGCCACGCCGGCTCCGTCCCCATAGCCGGAATCGGGTTCGTAGGCGGCCAGTTCGACTTCATCGACAGCCCAATCCGGCTCCAGGTCTTTGAGCCCCGCTCGGTCGATGAGTTTTACGTTCACTCCGAGCCGGCGCTGCATTTCCACATTCTGCTTCAGGCGTTCGGTTTCGCCGGGATGAACGATGCGCACGAATCCGGTCTTGCGGAAGTCTCCTTCTGCACCGACTACATCACGCCAGTTCTCGAACATGCGCAAGCTCACCAGAGCGAGCTGTACTTCCGGTGGATAGCTGTAGTGCATGCGAACCAACGCGGAGGAGCGTCCGCTTCCGCCCTGCGCGACATGACCCTTATCGATGACCATGACCTTACCGGCACGGCGCCGGGCGAGTTGGAACGCGATAGAGGCGCCTATGACGCCGGCGCCGAGAATCACGATGTCGGCGGTCGTTGTCCGGGCCTCGTTCCGCGAAGCGGTACTGGGATTGAAAGTCATGTCGAGGAGGCCTGGCGCGATTTATGGAACAAAATCGGTGCTCTGAAAATTAGTCGCCAGTTTTCAGTGGCCAGTTCTCGGACGTCAGTTTTTTTGCTCAAGCAGCGGCCTCTTTGAGCCGGCCTTTTTTCCAGTCACGCATGACCTGGTGGGCTGCGTTGTGACCAGGGGCTCCGGTGACGCCGCCGCCGGGGTGCGCTCCCGCTCCGCATAAATACAGGCCATCGATGGGAGTGCGGTACTGCGACCATCCGGAAACCGGGCGCATGAAGAAGAGCTGCTCCAGGCGAAGGTCGCCGTGGAAGATGTTGCCTTCGGTCAATCCGTAGGTGCGCTCCAGATCGAGCGGCGTGAGCACCTGGCGCGCGACAATCGCATTGGGTACGTTGGGGGCGTACTCGGCGATCTTCTTGATCACGCGATTGCCCAGCACTTCGCGGTTCTCATCCCAGTTACCCTGGCGCAGGTGATACGGGACGTACTGCACAAAGCAGGTCAGGATGTGCTTGCCCGCGGGTGCGAGCGAGGGGTCGGCATTCGACGAAACCACGCAATCGACCCAGAGCTCTTCGGGAATATCGCCAAATTTGGCAATGTCATAACAGCGCTCGGCGAAGGCCAGGGAAGGGACGAGCGTATAGAAGGTGCGTTCGAGCGCAGTGGCATCGGCGGATGTTCCGGTGAATTGCGGTTCGGCGTCAAGCACCAGGTTGACCTTGGCGCAGGGGCCTTCCATCTTGATGCCGCGGATGGCATGCAGAAACTCGCTGGGCAACTCTGATGACGCCACCATCTTCAGGAAGGTGCGCTTGGGGTCGGCGTTCGAGAGCACGATGCGGGCGCGAATCTCCGTGCCATCTTCCAGCACAACGCCGCGGGCCCGGCCATCGCGGACATCGATTTGCGCGACCGGGGCGGAGGTGCGGATTTCGGCTCCCAGCTTTCTGCCCGACGCCGCCAGTGCCTGGGTGATCGCGCCCATGCCGCCCATGACGTGTCCATAGAAGCCCTGCAGTTCGTGTTCGCCGCCGCTCAGCAGGTGAAAGAGCAGGCCGATGGCCGTGCCCGGCTGATAGGGTCCGCCATGCTTGCCATAGACGTTGTTGGCCAGGAACATGGTCTTCATCTTTTCGGATTCGTAATTGTGATCGAGAAATTCGCCCAGGCTCCCGGTCAGGAACGAAATCAGTTGCGAGACTTCGTCGCTCGAAATGCCGCGGAATTTCTTTCCCACCCGAAACAGGTCGGTCCATCCGCGCATGCTTCGGGTGTCGATTTCAGGCGGCGGCTCCATGAAAAAAGGTTGCAGATAGCGCGCCAGCTTTTTCAGTCGGTCGTCAACCTGAACGAAAGTTTCCGCATCTTTTGCGGAAATCTTTTTGAATTCCGCCTTTGCCCGTTCGCGATCCGCCCACCAGGGGACCACGTGTCCGTCGGGAAATGGAACCTGAATCGCCGGATCGCAGGGGACCATGCGCAAGCCGTACTCCGCGAGATGCAAGTCCGAGATCACTTCCGGCCGCAACATGCTGGCGATGTAAGAAGTGGTCGATACGCGGCATCCGGGAGCGATCTCTTCGGTGACGCAGCACCCGCCCACGATCTCGCGGCGCTCCAGTACCAGGGTGGAGAGTCCAGCGCGTGCGAGATAGGCCGCCGCGGTGAGACCATTGTGGCCGCCGCCGACCACGATTGCGTCATAGATTTTGGAAGATGAAGGCGATGGCACGTTTATGACCCGAAGTTAGAAGTGGCCACGAAAGCAAGATACATTACCGCATCTTCCCAGCAAATAGAATTGAAATTCGACGGACAATTCTGTAGAGTGCTTATGACTTGAGGTCAGATATGAGTGGAATTGGAAGCAGCCTCGTCTCCCCGCCCCGTTATCGCAGCATGCCGTCCCGGCCCCGTTCCGAAGGCAAGCGAACCCGCATCATCGACGCCGCCATGCGCCATTTTGCCGAGCAGGGCTACCATGCCGCCCGGGTGGGAGACATTGCCGCCGCCCTCGGCATCGCCAAGGGGTCGATCTTTCAGCACTTCGGCAGCAAGGACGGATTGTTTTTCGAAGTCTATAAGAAAGCGGTTCGTTCCTTCCCCCGCTACCTCGACGCCCCCGCCGAGGTACGAGAGCGCGGCTTCTTCGAGGTCCTGCGCTACTGGCTGGTGAGCACGGAACATCTCCTGCATGAAGACTGGATCCCTTACCGGGTCTCGCTGCTGGGAAATTACGGTACCGATCTGACACTGAAGCGCGAGATCAACCGCTTCCTCATGGCTGAAGATCCTTACGGCACGGTCGCTTTCGTGCGCTACGGATTGCAGCGCGGAGAGCTGCATCGCGAAATGGACCAGGAGATGATGGTCTCGATTCTGGATTGGACGATGGAGCGCTTTCAGGATGCGCTGCTCACCGAAGAATTGGATCCCGGGTTGTTCCGCCGCCAGGGCGATCCTCAGGAAAAGAAAGATGCGCGCGTTACCCAGTTTCTGGACGTGCTGAAGAGGGCGATCGGAGCATGAACAACAGGCACATGTCGGTATCGTCAATTCTCGCGGCCTACAACGACAAGGCCGCCTTGCCGGATGCTTTCACCATCCCTGCGCCCTGGTATGTGGACGCGCGAATTGCCGAGCTGGAGGCCCAGACCGTTTTCAGCAAGACCTGGCAAATGGTGGGGCGGGTTGAGCAGGTGGAGAAGCCAGGCCAGTTCGTGACCGCGAGCATCGCCGGCGAACCGGTCGTTGTCGTTCGCGGCCACGACGGTGTTCTGCGCGGCTTTTACAACGTGTGCCGCCATCACGCCGCGGCGGTGGTCACCGAGCCTTGCGGACAGGCTTCTATCCTGCATTGTCCTTACCACGGCTGGAACTACGGGCTGGACGGTTCTTTGAAGGGCATGCCGGAGTTCGACGGTGTAAAGAATTTTGAGCGCCAGCAGAATGGTCTGGTGCCGGTGAAGGCAGAAACCTGGGAGAAATTTGTATTCGTGAATCTGGACCCGCGGGCTGCGCCCCTCGACGGCTTTCTCGGCGGCCTGGTCAAGCGGGTGGCGCCACTCGGCGTCAGCAAGCTGCACTACTTCGACAGCCGCAGCTATGAC
This sequence comes from Terriglobia bacterium, assembly GCA_963757835.1. Taxonomy (GTDB): domain Bacteria; phylum Acidobacteriota; class Terriglobia; order Terriglobales; family Acidobacteriaceae; genus JAIQFF01. The sequence goes on from CAVWSP010000006.1 coordinate 106,213, forward strand.
ATCCACTGCAACTGGAAGGTATTCGTGGACAACTACCTCGACGGCGGATACCACGTCCCCCATCTTCACAAAGGTCTGAGCTCGGTGCTCGATTACAAGGAGTACACCATCGAGAACGAGGACCGTTATTGCCTGCAGTCCAGTCCGATGGTGGCGGGCACGGAAGATGCCGCCACGGCTTCCACGCGCCAGGGCGACCGCGCCTGGTACTTCTGGCAATATCCCAACCTGATGATCAATTGCTACGAAGGCTATATGGACACCAACCTGGTGCTGCCGCTCGATGTCGATCATTGCCGCGTGATCTTCGACTTTTACTTCGGAGATATCAGCGAGGCGCGGCGCTCGTACAACGAGCAGAGCGTGGCCGTGGGCGCGCGGGTACAGGATGAAGACCTGGGCATCTGCGAGGCGGTGCAGCGCGGTTTGAAGTCGCGTGCGTACGGAGCGGGCAGGCTGTCAGTGCGGCGTGAGGCGGGAGAACATCTGTTTCATCGGCTCCTGGCGGCGGACTTGAAAAGAGGCGTGGAAATCAGCGTCGCAGCCGCGGATTGAGTTCAAATCTTCAATCTACGATCTGACATTGTTGTCTCCGTACAACCAAAGACTGAGGTGATGCAAGTGAAGAGAGCTCTCGCATTAGTGCTGGGGTTGACGTTGTCGTACGCCGCAGGCGCGGTCGCCCAGGTAACGGCGATCAAGGCCGGCCGGCTGGTGGATCCGCAGGCCGGCACCGTGCTCAACGATCAGATCATTCTGATCCGTGACAACAAGATTGAGCAGGTGGGCAAGGGCCTGGCCATTCCAGCGGACGCCAAGGTCATCGATCTCTCGCAGATGACCGTCTTGCCTGGCCTAATCGATTGCCACACCCACCTGGCGGATGGACCCACCGACGACGGCGATCCCATGTCGCAAATGAGGAAGACCGCAGCGGAGGTGGCGTTTGAGTCGGTCCCCAACGCCCGCACATTTCTGCGAGAGGGCTTTACCACGGTGCGTGACGTGGGCGTTTACCGCGCGCTGAACGATGTTGCCATGCGAGATGCCATCGCTCATGGCTATATTGAGGGTCCGCGCATGTATGTGGCCGGGGCCTACGTCACGATCACCGGCGGCGCCGGCGCGATGACGGGATTCGCGCCCGACATCACGCTGCCCTGGAACCTGCGCTACGGGCAAGCCGATGGCCCGTGGGAGGTGCGGCAGAGGATCCGCCAGTTGGTGCACGACGGGGCCGACCACATCAAAGTCCTTTCCAGCGGGGCCGTGCTGACCCATGGCAGCAATCCGAAATCGCAGGAGTTTACTCTCGAAGAGTTGCAGGCCGCGGTGGATGAAGCCAGCCACTTCGGATTGCGGGTCGAAGCGCATGCGCACTCTCCCGAGGGCATCAAGAATGCGATCCGGGCCGGCGTGGCTTCGGTCGAGCACGCGACCATGATCGATGACGAGGGCATTGCGCTGGCCAAGCAGCACGGCACCTACCTGGACATGGATATCTACGACGAAGAATGTATCCAGGAAGCGGGCAGGCTGGGAAAAATTCCCAAGGATTTTCTGCAGCACGACGCGGAACTGGGAGAACTTCACCGCCAGAACTTCCGCAAAGCGGTGAAAGCCGGCATCAAGCTGTCATTCGGGACCGATGCCGGCGTTTGTCCCTACGACCGCAGCATTCGGCAATTTGCCTTCATGGTGAAGTACGGCATGACGCCGATGCAGGCCATCCAGGCAGCCACCACCTCAGCCGCGGATTTATTGGGCCATTCCGACGTGGTGGGGGACATTAAGCCGGGCAAGTATGCCGACGTGATCGCAGTTGCCGGCGATCCGTTGCAGGACATCAGCGTGCTTGAGCATGTGCAGTTCGTGATGAAAGACGGCAAGGTTTACAAACAGTAGCGTCTGTCATCCTGAGCGCAGTGACTGCTTCGCTTCGCGAAGCCGTCACGGAGTCGAAGAGCCTGCCCCGAGCGAAGTCGAGGGGACCCCTATAGGCTGGTGAGTCCTTGGTCAGGTAGGGGTCCCTCGACTTGCTCTCACCGCGCCAGCGCGGCTCGAGGCGGCGCTCGGGATGACAGGATTGCTTTATTGGTGGTCGCGCGGGATGGTTTCTTTCCAGGTCTTCTGCTTCACCATCTGGCCGTCTTTCAGCAATTCCCGCGTGTACTTGTAGTAGAAATTCTTCTGGTCCGTGGTCACGGACAGATGTCCGCGCCACCTGAGTTCTCGTCCATTCAGGGTGAAAATGCTTTCCGCTTCGCCGTGGACTGCGCTGCTCTCGGGATGGGCATCGTCCACGTCATAGACCAGGCTCTCGTAGTCGATTTCCTTTCCCCAGGGATAGTCGGTTTCTGCCTTGCCCTTCCAGTGCACGGTGGCTTTCTGATTGGCCTCGTCGCGCTCCAGGGTCCACTCGCCCGGCCAGGGATAGCCGATGCTCTTGATGTCCTTGCGCTGTTCGGCAGGCTGCGGCGGCTGGAATGCCGGAGCCGGTGCGCCTTTCACGGGGACGACCGGCAGAGTCAGACGGGAACCGTCGCTTCCGATTTCAAGCGACGTAGTCATAGAGTAGGGAGTGGGCAGGATCATCGGCCACAGCGCGTTCGAAACCGCCAGCCGGATGCGGTGACCTTTGGGGAAAACCCACGACGTCAGGTGCATCACGATGTCGAGCGGATACACTTTGCCAGGTTCGAGCGCGAGCGGTTCTGACATGGATTTGCGTTGCGCGCCGTTGATCCCCGCGCCCGTGATCTGGGTGACCGTTCCGTCGGGAGCAACGTCCGAAAGCCGCGCGAACCAGTCCGCCAGTGGTGCCGTGGCTGACGCCTTTAGCAGCGCCCGCGGCCTTCCCAGGATTGCGATGTCTTCTTTGAGCGGCGCGGAATCGTAAACCAGGCTGAAGGCATCCACAGGACGCGGATCGCTCAGCAACTCTCCCCACCAGAATCCGGCTTCTACACCGATTGAAGGGACGTATTTGAGTTGATGGACGTCCGCCTCGGGCGCCGTGGTTGCGAGGGTGTAGTTTGGTTGGGGAAAGAAAACTGTGTCGCGCACATCGCGCGGCGGCCAACTGTCCTCGCGGCGCCATTCACCAGGAACATTCTGCAGATTCGGGTCCGGCGGGTGCCAGTGCTGCATGTAAATGATTAGCCTGGGATCGTTCAGCACGCCGGTGTCTCGTCCCTTGAGCCAGTAATCCCACCAACGGACAGCTTCAGCGCGCCACTCGATTTCGGGGCCGGGGACGGCGTCATGTGGAAAGGTGTGGTTCCACGGTCCGACAATCGCTTTCAGCGGGGCCTTGGTCTGCTGCAGCATGTCGGTGATGCTGTCGCGATAGCCGTCGAGCAGGCCGCCGATAATAAAGCACGGAATCTTGATCTCGCCGTAAGGACGCACCGGACTGCGCCAGAACGGGCCGTCATGCTGGTGTTTCAGGTAAAGCAACGACCAGGGCGGAGCGTCGAAGCGCGGGCCCAGCACCTTTTCATCGAGCGTGTAATCGGGAGCGCCGGTCATGCCCGGCGCCATGTCCATGTTCAATTCGAACTCATCGATGTGCGCCATGCCGTCCATGTAGTGCACATCATCGTGGAAGAGTTCCGCGGTTGCGTCCACCGCAATGATGGCCTTGAGTTCAGGTGCATGCCGCATCGCCATCTGCAGCGAGTTGAAGCCGCTCCAGGAGATGCCCATCATGCCAACGTTTCCGTTGGACCAGGGCTGGTGGGCCAGCCAGGAGATAATCTGCAGGCCGTCGAGTTGCTCCTGCTCGGAGTATTCGCGGCCGGTGGGAACGCCCTCACTGCCGCCGAATCCGCGGATATCGACGCGGGCACATACGTATCCGCGGCGCACGAAGTAGGAGTAGAGTTCGTAGTCCCGTTGCGCGGTGCCGTCGTCCTTGCGATAGGGGTGATACTCGAGGACCGCGGGAAATTTCTCGCCGGCTTTGCCGCCCTCCGGCATGTACAACGTGACCGCCAGGCGAACACCGTCCTTCATCGGGATCCACCCGCTCTCCATGCGGATGTTGTAAGCGGGCGGGGACGGACGCTCGATGGAAAATGCCATCGCTACCGTCACTCCCAGAACTACTACAGCAAGGCGCAAGAAAAACCGGGGCCTGATTCTCATGATTCGTACCAGCGGAAGCCGTGGCGCTGTTCCTGCTCAAGTTGTTTCGCCAGCTTGAGGGTGCGGGAGCGCCGGTGGTTGGCGCAGGCGAGCACGATGACGTTGAACAACGCCATGGGAGCGACGTACGAAGAGCCAAACGAAGGAGTGGCGATCGAAGTCAGAAAAAATTCGTGGGCAAACTGCCCGATGGGAGATACCAGCGTGTTGGTGATTCCCACGCAATACGCTCCCCTGGCGCGCGCCTGACGCAGGCCTTCTACCGTCTGCCGCAGCCCCCGGCCGTGGCTGACGGCAATCACCAGATCCCGTTTCCCCAGCATGCGAACTTTGTGCACTACTTCCGCCGGCGTGGTGGCGCTGGTGACGGGCAGTCCCAGGATAATAAGGAGGTGTTCCAGGAAATTTACCAGGTTGGCGGCCAGGTCGCCGCCGACGAGTACCACACGTCGCGCCGCGTACAGCCGCCGCACCAGGGCCGCGATCCTCTGCGGCTCGAGAGTCTGGACGAGGTGGTTCAGGCTCTTGACGTCCTGATCGAGCGACGCCCGCACTTGCGTCGAAATAGCGGACCTTCCTGCCGGGCCGGTCTGCATGGTATCGAGCGAGGTGGCGTGGGCGATGGACAGCTCGTGCACGTAGTGCTGGAATTCCCGGTAGGACGCAAATTTCATTCCGCGAACAATCCGGACCATAGTGGCGGGATCGGTACGTAACCGTTTGGCCATCGCCCGCACGCTCATCAGCACGAATTCACGCGGCCGCTCGAAGGCCGGCCGGACAATCTGCTGTCGCTTTGGGCTCAGGAGACTGATCCGGGCGGATGGACTCAGGATTGGAACGGAACGCGCAACTTTCCGCAGCTTTCTCATCGGGCACAGAAGCATGGTAGAAAGCGGCGTTCTTGTCAACAGCGGCAATCACGTAGGGGCAGATGTCCTCATCTGCCCGGTGGAGCGCAGCTCCGCTAGATTGCTGGATGCAACAACTTGTCGAGCTTCGCTCGACCGGGCAGATGAGGACATCTGCCCCTACGTGGTTCTGCTGGATCGTTGCTTCGCCGCATGCGTATAATGCGGGCGCGGTACTCAATCGACCTGCCAATTCAAACGCCCGGGGACATGCCATGAATAAGAAGTCCGCACCCACCTCCCGCAGTCGAAGAGACTTTCTTACAACTTCCAGCCTGCTGGCGGTGGCGGCGGCAGCGCCCCATGCAGCCTCCGCGCTGGCAGGCGGCCCTGCGCGGCAGTCAGATGAAAAGCCTTCGGGTACGCTGCGCAAGATTCCTATCGGCGTCTTTGACCCCGCATTTCCCAATTTGTCCACCGAGGAAATGATCGACAAGTTTGCGGCCTGGGGCGTGGAGGCGGTCGAGATTGGCACCGGCGGCTATCCCAATTCAACTCACTGCCCGGTGAAGGACCTGCTGGACGATCCCGCCAAAGCCAAGGCGTGGAAGAAGAAATTTGAGGACCGCAATATACAGGTGGCGACGTTCAGCTGCCACGGTAACCCGGTTTCACCCGATCCCAAGATTGCGGAGCGCGATGCGGAAGCATTTCGCCGCACCGTGCTGCTGGCGGAACGTCTCGGAGTGAGTGTGATCGTGGGTTTCTCCGGTTGTCCCGGCGGCAGTCCCACCGACACCATGCCGAACTGGGTCACCTACCGCTGGCCGCCCGAATACGGGCAAATGCTGGACTGGCAGTGGAAGGAAAAAGTTATTCCCTTCTGGAAACAGGCAGCCAAGTTCGCCCGCGATCACGGCATCCACAAGATCGCACTCGAGATGCATCCCAATTTTGTGGTGTATAACCCAAAGACGCTGCTGCGCCTGCGCGAGGCGGTGGGCGAGGAGATTGGGGCCAACTGCGATCTCAGCCATCTCTTCTGGCAGCAGTGCGACGCGGTCGAGGTCATTCACATGCTGGGTAAGGCAGGCGCGCTTTTCCACGCCCACATGAAAGACACAACCTTCTACAAACATAACGTCGATCGCTACGGCGTGCTCAACTTCTCCTCCGACAAGAGCGACCTTTCGCAGGCCTCGGAGACTTTCCGGGCGGTAGGTTACGGACACAGCGCCGGCACCTGGAAAGAGATTATGCGCGCGTATATGGACGTCGGGTTCCAGGGCATCTTCAGCGTCGAGAATGAAGATCCAATTCTCTCCGGGGAAGTGGGAGTGGAGCGCGCCCTCTACGTTCTGAAGAACGTAAGGAACGAAATCCTGGGAACAACCTGATCGCCTCGCGCTGTCATCCTGAGCGTAGTAAGTGCTTCGCTTCGCGAAGCACTTACGGAGTCGAAGGACCCCTCCGAGCGGATAGAACTGTAATAGCGCAGGGCTCCCTCGACTTGCTCTCACCGCGCAAGGGCGGCTCGAGACTGCGCTCGGGATGACAGGGATACTGCCTAAGCCGTTGACCTCGCTTCCCGCGACGGCGTAAGCTGCCCCTTCCGCTCATTTTCGGGGAGCAAGCATGCAAAGACGCGAAGCATTACGACTCCTGGCCTCGGCGGCGGCCCTTCCGCTGCTGTCGCGGGAAGCGTTTTCAATGTTCCGCGCTGTGCACGAGCAACTTCCCGATCAACCGGTACTCAAGAGCCTCGATCCCCATCAGAACGCGACCGTCACAGTCATCACAGAACTCATCATCCCTCAGACTGACACGCCGGGCGCGAAGGCCGCGCGGGTGAATGAATTCATCGACCTGATCCTCACCGAGTGGTACGACGAGGAAGAGAAATCAACCTTCATGACCGGCCTGACGGATGTTGACACCCGCGCCCGGGACTTATTCAGCAAGGATTTCGTCGACTGCGAGGCGAAATCGCAGACCGAAATTCTCCAGGCGCTGGATGATGAACTAGCCGCAACGCGCGCCGAACCGGAACCGAGACGCAGGCGAAGGCGCCCGCCTGAACACAATTTCTTTTTCATGATCAAGCAGCTCACGCTGATTGGTTACTACACTTCACAGATCGGGTTTGAGCAGGAACTTCATGGGGAGATCATTCCATCGCGCCATGCCGCTTGCGTCCCTCTGGAAGAGGAGGCGGCGAAGTAAGCATGGCAGCCAAGACATACGACGCCATCGTGGTGGGCTCGGGAATCACCGGAGGATGGGCCGCGAAGGAACTGGGCGAAAAGGGAGTGGAGACGCTCGTTCTCGAAGCGGGCCGCCCCATCGATCCCGACAAGGATTACGCCGAGCATGTGCCCGAGTGGGAAGTGCGCTATCGCGGGATGAGCGACCGCAAGCGCGTACAGGAAAACCAGCCGGTTCAGGAAACCTGCGGCGGGATGGACGAGTGGAACAGCAAATTCTTCGTCAACGACAAGGAAAATCCCTATAAAACCGAGCCGGGCAAACCATTCTTGTGGATTCGCGGACGCCAGGTGGGCGGCCGGTCGATTATTTGGGGACGGCAGTCGTACCGCTGGAGCGATCTCGATTTTGAAGCCAATCAACGCGAGGGCCTGGGCGTGGATTGGCCGATCCGGTACAAGGAAATTGCTCCCTGGTACGACTACGTGGAAGATTTCATCGGCGTCTCCGGCCTGCGCGAGGGACTTCCGCAACTGCCCGACGGCCATTTTCTGCCCGGCATGGAATTGAATTGCGCGGAAGTGGTGGTCAAGGATGCCATCGCGAAATATTTCCCGGGCGAGCGTCTCATGACCATCGGGCGCACCGCGATCCTGACCCAGCCTCACAAGGGCCGTGCCCCCTGCCACTACTGCGGGCCGTGCGCCCGCGGCTGCATTACCCGTTCGTATTTCAGCAGTCTGAACTCGACTTTGCCGGCCGCGCTTACCACCGGCAAGGTGACAGTGCGTCCGCACAGCGTGGTGCACAGCCTGATGTTCGATTCGAAAAAAAGAAAAATCACCGGGGTGCGGGTGATCGACGGCCAGACGCGTGACACCATCGAGTTTCGCGCCCGCATTGTCTTCCTGTGCGCCTCGGCGCTCGAGTCAGCCCGTATTCTGCTCAACTCCTCCACACCGGAATTTCCCAATGGGCTGGCCAATTCCAGCGGAGAGCTGGGGCGCAACGTGATGGACCACTGCATGGGCGGCGGCGCCACCGGCCGCATTCCGGGAAACGAAGATCACATCTCCCTGGGCAACCGCCCGAACGGAATCTACGTTCCACGCTTCCGCAACGTGAAACAAAAGCACCCGATGTTTCTTCGGGGCTACGGTTTTCAGGGCGGGGCCAGCCGGCCGAAGTGGGAGCGGGGCACGGAAATGCGCGGCTTTGGAGCGAATTTCAAACACACGCTCCGCCGTCCCGGACCGTGGACGATGTCATTTTACGGTTTTGGTGAGTGCCTGCCGAACCACGAAAATTTTGTCGAACTCGACAAAACCGCGGTGGACGCCTGGGGCATTCCCGTCCTCAGGATCAGTTGCGCCTGGAGGGAAAACGAACGCGCCCTGCTGAAGGACATGTCGATCACGGCATCGGAGATGCTTTCCGCCGCAGGAGCGAGGAACATCGAGCCCGTCCTCGAGGACAACGCTCCCGGCCTCACCATTCACGAAATGGGTACGGCGCGCATGGGACGCGACCCGAAAACCTCGGTGCTGAATGCCCACAACCAGGCGCACGACGCCAACAATCTTTTTGTCACCGATGGCGCCTGCATGGCGTCGTCTTCCTGCGTCAACCCGTCTCTTACCTATATGGCCCTCACGGCGCGGGCCTGTGACTATGCTGTCAGTCAGATGAAGCGAGGAGAAATCTAATATGGACCGACGAAGGTTTCTGGGTACGATGACGGCCGCAACGATTCTTTCGCGCCAGCTGTCCTGGGCCGCGGGTGACCACAAGATCGACAAAGTCGGCTTGCAGCTCTACACCATTCGCAGCGTGATGCAGGACGACTTCGAAGGCAAGCTGGCGAAGGTCGCGGCAATCGGGTATCGCGAAGTCGAGTTCGCCGGTTACGATGGCCATACTCCCCAGGAAGTGAGGGCCATGCTCGACCGCCACGGACTCACCGGCCCCTCCGCCCATATACCGTACAAAAGTCTGGGGGCCGAGTTTCCCAGCGTTCTGGATGCAGCTCACGTGGTCGGGCACCAATATCTGGTTAACCCCTACATTGACGACGATGTTCGCAAGGGACCCGACGGCTGGAAGCACGCGGCCGAAACGTTTAATCGCGCCGGAGAAGCCTGCCAGAAAGCTGGAATCCAGTTCGCCTATCACAATCACTGGTTCGAATTTACTCCGGTCAACGGGAAACTTCCTTACGACATGCTGCTGGAAGAGTGCGATCCCAAGCTGGTGAAGATGGAAATGGACTTGTGCTGGATCATGGTAGGGGGGCAGGACCCGTTGAAGTATTTCAAGCGCTACCCGGGACGTTTCCCACTGGTGCACGTCAAGGACCTGACCAGGATTCCGAAAACCGACGCTTCTGGCGGACAGAATTTCGGCGACTCGCTGGACGAGATGACCGAAGTGGGCAGTGGGATCATCGACTGGAAGAAGATTTTCGCGCAATCGGATAAAGCCGGCATCAAGCATTACTTCGTCGAGCATGATCACCCGAAGGACCCTTTCGCCAGCATCACAAAGAGTTATCAATACCTGGCGAAGGTGCGCTTCTAGCGTTCAATATCTTTTCCGGAGAGCCTGATGGCACAAGTGGTTCGTTCCCCGAAGGTGTACGACGTCTGCGTGATTGGATCGGGCGCGGGAGGCGGCACGGCCGCGAAGGTGCTCACCGAAGGCGGGCTGAACGTAGTAATGCTGGAGGCAGGCCCGCCCCTGAATCCGGAAAAGGATTTCAAGGAGCACATGTGGCCGTACCAACTGCCGCATCGCGGGGTTGGGGTCGGCGGAGAACACCGCCATGAACTGAACGACGAATTCATTGCCCCCAACGGCGCCTGGGAAATCGAAGGCGAACCCTACACTACCGCCGCCGGATCGCAATTCCGCTGGTTCCGTTCCCGCATTGTGGGCGGACGCACCAATCACTGGGGAAGAATCGCTCTCCGCTTCGCCCCGGTTGATTTCAGGTCCCGCTCCACCGACGGCATGGGCGACGACTGGCCCATCACGTACGAAGAAGTTTCGCCTTACTACGACAAGGTCGAATCCTACATCGGCGTGTTCGGGAGCAAGGAGAATATTCCCAGCGCGCCGGACGGCATTTTTCTGCCGCCGCCTCCGCCCCGTTGCACTGAAACCATCATCAAGACGGCCTGTGACAAGCTGAACATTCCCTGCGTGCCTTCGCGGCTGGCGATTCTCACCAAGCCGCTGAACGGCCGCGCTGCCTGCCATTATTGCGCGCAGTGCGGGCGCGGCTGCCTGACCGCTTCCAACTTCAGTTCCAGCCAGGTCATGATCCCCCCGGCGCAAGCCACCGGTCGCCTCACCCTGATCACGGGCGCCATGGCCCGCGAGATCGTGATAGGAAAAGACGGCAAGGCTGAAGCGGTGGCGTACATCGACAAAGCCACGCGCTCCGAAAAACGGGTGCATGCCCGGGCCTTCATGGTGGCTGCGAGCGCTTGCGAGTCGGCGCGCCTGCTGCTCAATTCCCGCTCCACGCTTTTTCCCGACGGCCTGGCAAATTCTTCCGGCACCTTGGGCCGTTACCTGACGGACTCGGTCGGCAGCTCCGCCGGGGGATATTTCCCGCGGTTGGAGAAAATGCCGCCTCATAATCACGACGGCGTGGGTGGAATGCACTTGTACATGCCGTGGTGGAGATACGATCGCAAGAATGACTTTCTGCGCGGATACCATATCGAATTCGGCGGCGGCCGCGGCATGCCTGGCGTCGGCGAGTTCGAGGATACCTGCAAAGAGCACGAAGGATACGGTACGTCGCTCAAACAGTACTGCCGCAGCCGGTACGGAACCTACATCGGTTTTTCCGGACGCGGCGAAATGATTCCCAACGAGCACAGCTACTGCGATATCGACCCCGACACCGTGGACGAGTGGGGCATTCCCGTGCTGCGTTTTCACTGGCAGTGGAGCGACAACGAAATCAACATGGCCAAGGACATGCAGGAAACCTTCCGCTCGATCGTGGAGACGGCGGGCGGAACATTCATCAGCAAGGTAAAGCCCGACGGCCGCAATCCTTACGGAATCTCAGACGGCGGTGTGATCATCCACGAACTGGGCACGGCGCGCATGGGGAACAATCCCAAAACGTCGGTGCTGAACAAGTACTCCCAGGCCCACGACGTGAACAACGTGTTCGTAACCGATGCCGCATCTTTTGTGACCAACCCGGACAAGAATCCGACGCTCACTATCATGGCGCTCTCCTGGCGCGCGTCGGAGTATCTGATCGATCAGGCCAAGAAGGGAAGTCTCTAGGAAGGACACATGGCAACCAAGTCCATATCACGGCGCGACATTCTGAAGACTCTGACCATGGGAGCGATGGCTGGCTCAGTTCTGCGGGTGATTCCGGCGCAGGCGGCCGAGTACGCGCACCACATGGTCGCGGCCGAGAAAGCCGCAACCACGGCGGGCGTCTATACTCCGAAGTTTTTTTCGCCCCAGCAATACAAGACACTGCAGGCACTCTGCCAGGCCATCATTCCCGCGGACGCCGATTCCGGCGGGGCCAAGGAAGCCGGCGCGCCGGAATTTATCGACCTGCTGACCAGCGAGAATCCCGACTATCAGCTGAAACTTGGTGGCGGCATGATGTGGCTGGAGGCGCAATGCACTGACCGCTACGGCAACGCTTATCTCGACTGTGGGCCGGCCCAGCAAAAAGAGATTCTCGATCTGATCGCTTATTGCAAGAATGCGGAAAAGGATCCGGGCTTGAGCCAGGGCGTGGAGTACTTCGCGTTTCTGCGGGAGATGACGGCTGACGGATTCTTCACCAGCGAGATTGGCATCAAGTATCTCGGCTATGTGGGTAACACCTACCTGCTCAGCTTTCCCGGGTGTCCTCCCGTTCCCGAAGCGTAGTTTCTTTCTTTCAGTTGTCATCCTGAGCGAAGCGACTGCTTCGCTTCGCGAAGCAGTCACGCAGTCGAAGGACCGCTATAGCAACTCCGAGGCAGGGTGGCACGGCGGCTCACGCGTGCTTTACACGCAAAATCCCCTTAGAAGAAAGTGCATTCCCGCTTATAGGGGTCCTTCGACTCCGTAAGTGCTTCGCGAGGCGAAGCACTTACTCCGCTCAGGATGACACTGAAAGAAAACCTCACGCCGCTGCGAATGGGTCCTCCAGCGACGGACTCTGCGGGGTGAACAGCTCTGCGCCGTCTTCGGTAATGTGCATGTCGTCTTCCAGGCGCACGCCGAATTCGCCCGGGATGTAGATGCCCGGCTCATCGCTGAAGGTCATGCCGCGGGCCAGGGGCGTGGTGTTTCCGCGGACCAGGTAGGGCCATTCGTGGCCATCCATTCCGATGCCGTGCCCTACGCGGTGAGTGAAGAACTTGTAATCCGGACCGTAGCCTGCATCACTGATCACTTTCCGCGCAGCGGCATCCACGGCCTGGCATTCGACGCCAGGACGGGCAGCTTTCAGGCCGGCTGTCTGTGCGCGGTGAACAACTTCAAACACCTGCTTCATCTTGTCTGAAGGTTTGCCGAATACGAACGTACGAGTAATGTCGGATTGATATCCCTCGACGGTGCAGCCGTCGTCCAGCATGATCAGTGAACCTTCGTGAATCACCTGGGGAACAACCGAGCCGTGCGGGAATGAGGAATTCTCGCCGATCTCGATGTCGACCTCGCCGGGAAACCCCAGTTGTCCGTATGCGGCCATGATCATGTCTTTCGAGTTCCGCCTGCGGCATTCCGTCATGCAATGTCTCGTGCGCGGCGCGATAAGCGGTCAGCGTGACCTGGTTGGCAAGTCGCATCAGTTCCAGTTCGTGTTCACTCTTGATCATGCGGCAGCCGGCGGTTACTGGAGTCGCGCTCACAATCTGCAATCGCGGCATGGCCTTTGCGATTTTGTCGCTGAAGACGAATCGCACGGTTTCTTCCATGCCCAGCCTGCCGGTTGAAATTTTCAGGTCGGTCAATCCCTGGGCCAGAACCTGGTAGGGACTCTGGTCCTCTTGCCAGGTGCGCACGTCGGCCTTCTTGCCTTCCGGAGAATTGGCCAGCAGTTCGCGGGCCCGCCCTTCTTCGAAGGCGGGGCACACACAGAGGGCACGTCCTTTGGTTGGAAGCACGAGCGCGAACAGGCGTTCGCTTCCCCACCAGTGCACGCCGGCAAAGTATTCGAGAGACGTGCCATCGGCCAGAAGAATGGCGTCGAGATGGTCGGCCGCCATCAGTTGCCGCGCTTTCTCCTGCCGCGCGGCGCGTTCATCCACGGCAATCGGCTTGGCCAGGTCTTTCATGGACTTCAGGCTGGCGATCGACGGTGGCAGCGGAGCGCACGCCTCCTCGGCCTGTAGCGCCGACGGGACTGCGGCCAGGGCTACGCCCGCAGTGATGCTGCCGGCCTGCAGAAAGCGGCGTCGTGAAACCATGAGACCTCCGATCAATCAGGAACCGCCATTATAGGGGTCTTCCGATATGCAATTGGCAAGCGTCATGGAAAAATTGAGAATGAAGCGGCCATGGAAAGCGGATTCCAATGTGCCGGCTGCGGCGAGTGGAACCCGACCACCGTGGACGAGTCCGCTGGACGCAATCAGTCTTACGTGGAAGATTGTCAGGTGTGCTGCAAGCCGAATGTGCTGCGTGTCCAGTACGACACTGGGGAAGACGAATATGTAATTACAGCGCAGCTGGAATCGTTATAGTAGCTGCGAAGCGGCACGACAACTTCCAGGAGGAAGGATGAACACGATGTCCACAGGCTACGGTGCCCCCGGACGGATGGTTGCCCACAACATGGTGACCACGCAATTCGAACTCGACGGTTTTCGCGTGGTGCGCACGCTGGGCGTGGTGCGCGGCATTGTGGTGCGCTCCCGCTCGATTTTCGGGACGATTGGGGCCAGCCTGCAAACCATTCTTGGCGGCAACATTACTCTGCTGACCCAGTTATGCGAGAAGACCCGGGCCGAGGCTTTCGACCTGATGCTGCAGCACTCGGCGGAACTGGGCGGAAACGCGGTGGTCGGAGCGCGTTACGATGCCACTGAAGTGATGCAGGGCGTCACGGAAGTGCTGGCCTACGGGACCGCGGTAGTGGTTGAGCCCAGCCGATAGAAGATTGTGTGGGGACCGGTCTAAGGTAGCGCCGGCATCTTGCCGGCTGTCCTGAGGGCGTCCCGCCCTCAGCCACGAGAACCAGGTTCAAAGATCCAGGGTCAAAAAACCAGTCGAGCCTTGCTCGACCCGGACGGGTTCCTTCGGCTTCGCTCAGGACAGGCTCCGACCCGTCCCCACACGATCTTTCTATAACAGCTTCTCCAGTGCTTTCTGGCGATAGGCAAAGGTCCGCTGCAACTGGCGCCTGACGAAAAGCTTTTCTGCCAATTCGCCCAGCCATCCAAATCCCACGTCGTATTCGAGCACGTCGCGTACCACGGTTCCCTTCACCTGGTTCCGCGTTTCGCTGGTAAGTTCATGACGATGATGAAAGCTTTTGAAGGGTCCCTTCTTTTGCACGTCGGCAAAATGGTGGTTCCATTCGAACTCGGTGATGAGGGCAGTCCAGTGGGCGCGAAATGGAAGAAAGGGGACCAGGCGAAATGAAGTAACAACTTCGGAGCCGGCGCCAGCCAGCGGGGCGCGGTCGGTGATGGTTGCCCGTTCTTCCGCCACCCCTGGAGGCGGCACCAGTTTCAGACGGATAAGTTCAGCGTCAGTGTGCGGCGGCATGATGCGTGGCAGGTTTCCGGGATTGGCGAAGAAAAGAAAGACCCGCTCAATCGGGACCGGGACCCATTGCTCGAAGTGCGCCAGATGGATCATAGAATCCGTTCGAAGTAAAACCTTCCACAGAGGTGCACCCAAGGCGAGGTGGGAGGCACAGGCAGTGCCTCGAATAATCGTCCGGTCGCTTTCATCGACTAAACTACAATGATGTTGTCAAAAATCCCATTCTGACGATCGGGCCCCAAACCATCATGTCCGCCAAAAATAGAGTGCTGGAAATTACGTTTTCACTGCTGACCATACTCCTATTTTCCGCCGTTGCTGCGGCTTCTTCATATCAATACATTCGTATCGGCAACAAAGCCGACAGTATGGCGACTCCGGAGCCCGGCACTGCTCTCATGGGCGGCGGAAAGGACCTGGACGACGCTTTTCGCTGGTTGTGCAAGAAGGCGAATGGTGGCGACTTTCTGGCGCTGCGAGCCCGAGGCGACGACGGCTACAACTCATACGTCAATGGCATGTGCAAGCTGAACTCAGTGGCGACGCTGGTGATTCCTGATGATGCCGCTGCACATGACCCTGCCGTGGTCGATATCATCCGGCACGCCGAGGCAGTTTTCATCGTTGGGGGCAACCAGGCGCGCTACGTCAAGTTCTGGCAGAACACGCCGGTAGAGGACGCCATAAACGCCAACATAGCGAGCGGGAAGCCTGTCGGAGGAACAAGCGCGGGACTCGCCGTACTGGGCGAGTTCGCCTACGGATGTCTGAAAGATAAGGACGACGACAACGATCTCGCATCCACCGACGTGCTGCCCAATCCCTACCATGAACGAGTGACGCTGGTGCGGGATTTCATCAAGGTTCCGAACCTGGAAAACACTCTCACCGACAGCCATTTCGCTAAACGCGACCGCATGGGACGGACGCTGGGATTCCTCGCGCGCCTGGTGCAGGACGGCTGGTCAAAGGCGCCGCGCGAAGTTGCCATCGATGAAAGATCCGCCGTCCTGATGGAATCCGACGGATCCAGCGTTGTGGTGGGATCCGGTCGCGGCGCCTATTTCCTGCAGGCGAAATCGGCCCCGGAAGTTTGCCGGCCTAACACGCCTTTGACAATTCATGACGTTTCCGTTTACCGGGCCCCTACGGGTGCGCACTTCGATTTCAAATCGTGGACCGGTAAAGGTGGCGAAAGCTATTCGATCTCGGTGGAGAAGGGCGTTATCCACACCACGCGGCCTGATAATTCCGTATATTGATACTGTTCCCGAAACGAATGTTTCATTTGTAAAGGTTTGTTTTGCCGGTTGACTTCGGCGGTGTTCTTTGTAAAACTCGGCGGCAGGACAGCGCGCATGTCACAGAACATACTTCTTTCTTCCGTTACCGTATACACCCGGGAACAAGTGGCCCTTCTTGTGGATGCCGGGAAACTCGAATCCGGGTTGTGATTCGGATTCTATCGGTTTGTGTTTCCAGGCTCTCCCGCTCTCCCCACATTTTTGGAATTACCGGAAAAAATTCGCTGCGTGAACATCCGACCAGCGATCGGTCTTGAACACAGACCACGAGGAAATCGAATGAAATTCTTCCGAGCTGGATTGGTTGCCATGGCAACGGTCGTGGTTTTGAGCAGCTTTCTTTCAGCCCAGACCTATCAAGGCAGAATTCTGGGAGCAGTGACCGACCCGTCAGGCGCCGTCATTAGCGGTGCGACGGTGACGGTCAGGAACACTGCCACCGGGGTGGTGCGAACCCTGACCACGAACGCGGCAGGAGATTACAACGCGCCGAACCTTGAGCCGGGGCCATATGTTGTGGCTGCGCAGGCCGCCAGCTTCAAGCGGGCGCAACGCACCGGCCTTCAGCTGGAAGTGGCGAAGGACATTCGTGCCGATTTCAAACTGGAACCCGGCGCAGTCAACGAAACGGTAACCGTCTCGGAAGAATCTCCCGTGGTAGAGACCACCAACGACGTTTTGGGTGGGACGTTTTCCAACAAGGCGATTAACGAGCTTCCGCTGCTAGGCCGCGACTTTCAGAATCTGGCAGACTTGCAGCCCGGCGTCCAGCGCACTCCCGGAGGCGGCTTTCTGTCGATGACCGCGAATGGCAACCGGCCCAATGACAACAACTACATTGTCGACGGCCTGGACGATAACGACGCCTACTACGGCACCACCGTCATCAATGCGGAAGGCGTAGAAGGAACGCCCGCGACCCACCTGCCGATCGACGCGATTCAGGAATTCAACGTGCAGTCCAGCCCCGAAGCCGACTACGGCTGGAAGCCGGGCGCGATCATCAACATCGGAATCAAGTCCGGGACCAACTCCTTCCACGGATCGGCTTACTATTTCAACCGGAACAGCGCACTGGACGCGCGCAACTGGTTCAATCCGGGCCCCGATCCGGTGGCGGCGCTCAACTTTCACCAGTTTGGCGCTTCCGCCGGCGGACCCATTATCAAGAACAAGCTTTTCATTTTCGGCAACTATGAAGGCGTGCGCGATGTAGTCGGAAATCCGGGATCGGTCAATGTTCCGGTCACTAATTCGATTGGCGATCCTGACAGCAGCCTCGCGGATGCGTTTGCTCTATGCACGATGGATGCAAACTGCAGTTCGGTCAGCCGGAACCTGGCCACCTTTCTGCCCTTTAATCCCGGACCTGACATCGCGCTCAACCTGGACTTGAACAATCGCAATCGCGAAGACAACGGAATCCTGAAGATGGATTACCACCTGTCGGAGAGGTCCAACCTAGTGGCCACGTACTTCCTGGGCGACAGCGTGCAGACCGAGGAAGACACCACGGTGGTGAATCCCCTGTTTCTTTCGCAGTCGAAGACCCGGGCACAGGTGGTCGGCGGCGGCTGGATCTGGACCCCCACGGCGCGCCTCACCAACCAGTTACGGGTGGGTTACAACCGGTTCTGGCAACAGGTGGTGCAAGCCGACCACAACAGCGATCCGGTGACTACTTACGGCCTGAATACCGGGGTCATGGATCCCACCAACTTTGGCATGCCGGAAATTCGCATTGGCGGTTTCGTCCAGCACACTCTGGGCGGGAACCAGTCCTGGCCCTTGTACACGACGCCCAACCAGACGCTGCAATTCACCGACAGCGCGACTTTTGTGATCGGCAAGCACAATCTGAAATTCGGCGGTGAATTCCGCACCGGCAGCACCGATAACCTCCGCAACACTTTTGGTTCCGGAGAAATCCGCTTCAGAGATCTGGAAAGCTTTACCACCGGCGATGTTCGTAGCGGCAGTTTCGTGTTCGTGGGCGACAGCCGGCGCGTCGTGGATCAGAAATCCTTCGGAGCTTTCATCCAGGACAACTGGCGTGTCACTCCGCGGCTGACCATCGATGCCGGACTGCGCTACGACGTCAGCCTGCCGATTCACGAGGAGCACAATCTTCTTTCAGATTTCGATCCCGCGGTGGGACTGGTGCAGGTCGGCCGCGGACTTAGTCAGCCGTACCACACCGACTACAACAACTTCGGCCCCCGCCTGGGAATCGCCTGGGATCCGCGCGGCAACGGCAACACGGTCTTCCGCGTGGGCGGCGGCGTGATTTATGAAATCCCGCATATCTCGGTTTTCATCGGACAAAACAACACCAACGCCAACGGCATCTCCCTCAATCCTACCGGGGTAGCGGGCGCGCCGGTAGGGCCGGGTGGCGGCAACATCGCTACCGCGACGCTCGAGCCCGACCCCGACGTGATGAGTGACAACTGGAAGAGCGGCGCCCCGATTTTTGGCGATCTCTCGGTGGCTAATCTCTCCTGCACCAGTGACGCGCCCTGCCCGGTGTTCGGCCTCACCAAAGACCTTTCGACGCCGTACGTGATGAACTGGAACGCGAATGTGCAGCAGGCAATGTGGAAGAGCGCGGCGTTGACCGTGGCTTATGTCGGCAACAAGGGCACGAAGCTTTACAACATTCGCGATATCAACCAGAACATTTACAGCCACGATCAGGGAGTGATTGACGGAGGACTTCCCGATGAACAGACTGGCCGTCCTTTCTACAACCAGTTTCCCAGCCTGAGTTACATCTATCAGTTGGGCAACGGGGCGAATTCGATCTATCACGGGCTGCAGGTGACCTTGCGGCAGAATTCCAGCAAGGGCATATATTTCGTCGCCGGCTACACCTGGGCGCACGCCATCGACACTTCCGGCAGCAACCGGCAATTCAATATTCAGAACAGCTACGATCCGGCGTCCGAGCGTTCGAATTCCGGCTCGGATATCCGCAACCGGTTCACTTTTGCGATGACTTACGAACTGCCCTCCAAGCACGGATTTGCTCAGATGCTGCAGGGATGGCACGTCAATGGAATTTTCACCGCGCAGGGCGGAACGCCGCTATTCATCTACGACAGCTTCAACGACATCAGCGGCACCGGTGAATTCAACGATCACTGGAACATTACCGGCGATCCTGCCAACCTGCATTGGTCGAAGAATACGCCGGTCCCATTTCTCGACGCAGATCAGTTCAGCACCGTCGAGTACGATCCGGTGAACGAGTTGTTCCATGCCACGGGTGGACTCAATCCCACGGCCCAGCGATGTTATGACCAGGCCTTTCGCCTGGGCGGGCAGGCGGGAGCGGACCAGCTTATTAACGGTCCGGATGACAGCATCTACGGGGGCTGCTTTGCCTCGGGAGGAACCATCGTGACGCCGCCGGCTCCGGGCACCTTCGGGGATATGCGCCGGAATGTGGTTTACGGACCGGGCTTCATCAATCTGGACTTCTCCGTCATCAAGGATTTCAAACTGGGGGAGCGCTTCGCGGTGCAACTGCGCGGCGAAGTCTTCAATCTCCTGAACCATCCTAACTTTGCCGATCCCGATCATGATTTGTCAGACGGATCGGCCGGGACCTTCGGGGTGGCGCAGTACACGCCTGATGTCTATGCCTCGAACCCGGTGATCGGTTCAGGCGGCTCGCGGCATATCCAGATCGGTGCCAAGGTTATCTGGTAGAGGCGAAATTCACGGTGAGAAGTCAGAAAGCCCCGGCGGAGATCGGGGCTTTTCTATTGCCTGTGCATGAAGCCGCGATTTCCACAGGATTTGCACCGCCGCGCAGGGCAATTCACGTTGATTGCAATCGGGTAACGACAGCAGAACCAAGTTCCTAAACCACACCCATTGTGGTCATCAAACCAGTAAGCCACAACTAATCGCGCTTTCCAAAATACCTCATCTCTCCCCCTATCGACCTATAACTTTCTCATTGACAACAAATGCTTTAGGCGTAGGATGTGGACAAATGTGGTAGAAAGTGGCACGAACGGTAGCGGTCGTGGGCAGCGTTGGAACTTTGAGAGGCGCCAGTGGATTTTGTAGCTGACACCCCAAAAAACAGCCCGAACGAACCAGAAATGACCGGCATTTTGGCCGCTTTGACCTCCCTCGCTGTGGCAGCACTCGTTTTAAAAAGTTTACCCGCCCTAAGGGGCAGAACACATGTTTCGCGGCAATCACCCAACTCGCGTGGACGAAAAGGGACGGCTCAAAGTCCCCGCCGAGTTCAAGCGGGTGATCGACGAGAAGTACAACGAGAAATTCTACATCACCAGCCTGGATGGCAAGGTTGGCCAAGTGTATCCCTTCGAGGAATGGGAACGGATCGAGCAGAAGCTGGCTGGGCTCTCCACCTTCAATCCTACGAAGAAAAAGTTTCTGGACCGGGTGAACTACTACGGGCAGATGGTCGAGATGGATGGTCAGGGGCGGTTGCTGTTACCGCAATTGTTGCGGGAGGCGGCGCAGCTCAAAGGGGAAGTCGCGGTGACTGGAAATCTGACGCATCTCGTAGTTCGCAACCTGGAGGCGTACCGCACCGAGATTGAGGAGCAGTCGTTTACCTCTGAGGATGAGAAGACGCTCGACGATCTGGGCATCTAGTGGACGAGGGTTTAACAAACACCCCCGAGCGGGGTGGACATGGTGGAAGCAAGAGTGGCCATGTCCCGGTTCTTTTAAAAGAAGCGATCGACTTTTTAAATATCAAGCGTGGCGGGACGTATATCGACGCCACGGTGGGCCTGGGCGGGCACAGTTTAGAAATCGCAAGACGCCTCGGCGCACCGGGTCATTTGATTGGGCTCGATAAGGATCCTGCGGCGCTGGATGAGGCCCGCATCAGGCTGATTTCTTCCGGGGGGGAGGGTTGGCCTGAAGTGGTTCTTCTGCACGGTTCTTTCGCGGAGATCGGAGAGCGGTTCGAAGCGGCGTCAGCCGACGGACTGCTGGCGGATCTCGGCGTAAGCAGCCTGCAGTTGGACACACCATCACGGGGCTTCAGCTTTCAGGCGGAAGGCGCGCTCGACATGCGAATGAATACGCAAGCCGGGCCCACCGCCGAACAAGTGGTAAATCAGACGGACGAGGTCACACTCGCGAATCTGATTTACGAATTCGGTGAGGAAAGGAGGTCGCGGAGAATCGCCAGAGCCATTGTCCGGTCGCGGCCGATATTGACGACTGCGCAACTCGCAGCCGTGATTTCAGCCGCGGCCCGGCCAATGAACCAGGCGGAAAGAAGAATTCATCCCGCGACAAGGACCTTTCAAGCTCTCCGAATCTTCGTAAACCATGAACTGGACGATCTGCGGGAGCTGTTGAAGGCGGCGCCGCAAGTGCTGAAACCGGGCGGAAGGATAGTGATCATCAGTTTCCACTCGCTGGAGGACCGCATCGTGAAAGATGCCTTCCGCGAAGGCGTGAAGCAGGGTCACTACAAGTTGCTGACGAAAAAGCCAGTGACCGCCGGGGAAGAAGAGATTGAGCGCAATCCGCGGGCCCGCAGCGCAAAGATGCGGGCAGCAGAAAGAGTGTAGGACGGGTCAGACAGCCGGCGAGAGCCGGCGCTACAAAGTTTGACCAAAAAGTTTACCCCTGGAAAACCAGCCAGGGACCCGGCCACAGCCGTTGACGGATGGGCCGGGATAAAAGTTCCGGGACGGCATCGCCTCTCACAACAAGGGCGAAACACAACTCTCTACCTTCTTCGGTGCCGTCCCGGAGAGATGGGAAGGTAGAACGGAGGCCACAGATGTATCGAGCAACAGAGTACACGGGAACCTTGATCGACGAATTGATTGCCACGGTGGAGCGCAGCGAAGCCCATGCCGACAGGGGCTTGCAGGACACGCGCTCCCAGGAAGAGAAACTCGCCTACTGGTATGCGGTGGCGCAGCAGGAAGTTGCGCAATTCGAATCCAGTCTGGCTGGGGTGGCATAGATGGCGGCAGCGGCGCAGTGCGCAGCTCCGGTCGTGCGGCGTAAACGCAGCTGGACGGGAACTCCCGAAATTTATTTCGCCAAGCCCATCGATAATTCGCGCCTGGTGAAAGTGGAAGACCCGCAGCGCAGCCGCGAAATGAAGCAATTTGGAGTTGCCCTGGGCTGCCTGTTTCTGTTGGTGATGACCTTTGCCTGGCAGCATTTCAAGGCCATTGAATACGGCTACAAGATCGAAGCCCTCAGGGTGCAGCGCGATGGCCTCACCGAGGTAAACCGCGCCCTGCGCCTGGAAGAAGCCTCACTGCGCGACCCCGAGCGCATTGACGTTCTGGCGCGGAAGCTGGGACTGCAATCCCCGCAAGCCGGCCAGGTGATGCACATGGATACGGTTTCACCGGACGCCGCAACGCCGGTGCTGGCCAGCGTGACTCCGGTCTCGGTGGTTTCGGCACGATAGAAATAATGTAGCGCCGGCCTCCGGCCGGCCCGGTAGGCCGGCGAGACGCTGGCGCTACAAAAGTCCAATTGGCGGCTCCCTCATGGTGGGCCGCCATGTTTGTCTAAGGGGCCTGGACCGTGGCAACGAGCACACCCCGCAACAGCGCGAACAAACGGCTCTACCTTCTGGGCGCAATTCTGGTGCTCTGGGCCGGCGCCATCTGCCTGCGCCTGGTCTATCTGCAGATCTTTCGCTATGGCGAGTTCGAGCAGCGAGCGCAGCGCCAGCAGCAGCGCACCACTGAAGTCGCAGCCCGGCGGGGAATCATCTACGATCGCGCCGGCCGCGAACTGGCCATGTCCGTTTCCGTCGATTCCGTATTCGCGGTGCCGGTTGACATCCCGGATCTGGCCGGGACCATATCCCTGGTGGCGCGCATCACCAAGGCGGATCCCCGGGAATTGCTGGCGAAATGCAAGGCTGCCCGCACCTTCTGCTGGCTGGCACGCAAGGCAGACGCCGAAACCGCCGACCGCATCCGGTCGATGAATCTGCGTGGCATTTATTTCCAGAAAGAATCGAAGCGCTTCTATCCCAAACGTGAACTGGCGGCGCAGGTGCTGGGCTATGTCGGTATGGACGACGAAGGCCTGAGCGGGATCGAGCGCGCGGATGATGACGAACTGCGCGGCAAGCCCGGCCGCATGCTGATTTCGGTGGATGCTCGCCGCAAATGGTTTGGCAGCGTCGAGAAGCAGCCTGACCCCGGCGAAAACGTCGTTCTGACCATCGACGAAAAAATCCAGTACATTGCGGAGCGGGAGCTGGAAACCGCGATGCAGCAGACCCATGCCGAGTCAGGCACGGTGGTCGTGGAGAACCCGAAAACGGGAGAGATACTGGCGCTGGCCAATCGTCCCACCTTCAATCCCAACCTGGCCCGCGACATTACACCGCAAAAACTGAAAGACCACGCCGTAAGCGACGTGTACGAGCCGGGATCGACCTTCAAGGTCGTCACCATCGCGGCGGCGCTGGAAGAAAAATTGACCCATCCCAGCGAGGTGTTTGACTGCCAGATGGGTTCGATCGTCATCAACGGCATGCGGATTCGCGACAGCAAACCGCACGGACTGCTTACAGTGGCCGGGATTCTGGCCGAATCAAGCGACGTGGGAGCAATCAAGATTGCACTGCGCCTGGGCGAAGAACGTTTTTACAAATACATTCGCGCCTTCGGTTTCGGGCAGCACACGGGCATCGAATTACCGGGCGAGACCCGCGGGCTTTCCAAGCCGCTGAATCGCTGGTCCAAAGTTTCTATCGGCGCCATCTCCATGGGCCAGGAGATCGGAGTGACTCCGCTGCAGTTAGTGGGCATGATCTCCACCATCGCCAACGATGGTGTCTGGGTGGCGCCGCGAATTATTGCCGGGACCACGGAACCGCGGGGCACTCCGCAGATGGTTGCCTTTCATCCTGGGGTGCAGCGACGGGTGATTTCACCCATGACTGCGGCGCAGATGAAGCAGATGATGCAAGGCGTGGTCCTGCACGGCACCGGGAAGAAGGCCATCCTCGAAGGCTACAGTTCGGCGGGGAAGACCGGAACCGCGCAGAAAGTTGATCCCGCCACTCATGCCTATTCGCATACCAAGTACGTGGCGTCGTTCGCCGGATTTGCACCAATCAACGATCCGGTTATCACGGTTGCGGTGATCCTGGATTCCGCCGTAGGCCTGCATCAGGGCGGACAAGTTTCCGCGCCTGTGTTCCAGAGAGTCACGCAGCAGGTCCTGGAATATCTTCATACGCCCCACGACGTTGAGCTGCCGCCCAGCCACCAGGTACTGCTGGCAGAGCGCCGCGTAAAAGATCAGGACGTCGAAGAAGGATCGCCTGACCGCCTGGGCGACACCCTCGATGCATCCGATATTCCAACGGCCGATGGCGGTGACCAACCGGCCGTCGCTTCCGCGTCTTCCGCGCCCAACGTGACCGCCAGCGTGGTCGTGCCCGCCGCGATGCGCCAGTCCGAACCTGCAGCTCCGGAGCAAAGGCCAAATGCGATGCCGGACGACAAGCCCGGAGCAACGCCACCGCCGTCTCATCTTCCGTCAAGCGGCACGGTCGTGCTGGACGTCGAGCAGGGCGGAATTGTAGTCCCATCGTTTCTGGGAAAGAGCGTCCGGGCCGCGATTGAAATGGCCCAGGAGAGCGGATTGGATCTGGATGCGGTGGGCAGCGGGCTGGCCCGGCAGCAATCGCCTCCGCCGGGTGCACATGTAGCGTCAGGATCGCAGGTGATGGTGAAGTTTGGCCGGTGAACACCGGGTTACGAAACTAAGGCCATTTGTCATCCTGAGCGCAGCGCGAAGCCCGCGTCGCGGGCTTCACGTGGAGTCGAAGGACCCCTGGCAATGGCAACACGTATGGGGTAGGGGTCCTTCGACTCCGCTCAGGATGACCCCTTACTCTTGGGATGACACTGGTTTCGGCCCAGTGCACTAGAATCCAAAACAATGACTTTCCTCGAACTCCTGTACGGCGCGGAAGTGCTTTCGCAAAGCGGCAATCCCGGTATTGGCGGGCTGGAGTATGACTCGCGCCGGATCAAGGCCGGCGATGCCTTTGTCGCCATGCGGGGAGAATCGAGTGATGGGAACAAGTTCATCGATCAGGCGATCGCTGCAGGCGCAGTCGCGATCGTCACTGATTCGGACAACGAAAAGCCCCGCCCGGACGTGGCCTGGGCCCAGGTGTCGCACGGTCGCCGGGCGCTGGCGCGGCTCAGCGCCAACTTCTACAGGAAGCCGGCCGAGCGGCTGGCCATCACCGGCATCACCGGCACGAACGGGAAGAGTACGACAGCATTCCTGCTTGAATCCATTCTTACCGCCGCGGGGCGCAAGAGCGCGCTGGTCGGGACCATCGAATATCACGTTGCCGGAAAGACCCTGCCTGCGCCGCACACCACTCCCGAAGCGCTGGAACTGAATCGCATTCTGAACCAGGCCCTGGGCCAGGGCGCAACCGAAGCCGTGATGGAAGTTT
This sequence comes from Terriglobia bacterium, assembly GCA_963757835.1. Classification (GTDB taxonomy): domain Bacteria; phylum Acidobacteriota; class Terriglobia; order Terriglobales; family Acidobacteriaceae; genus JAIQFF01. Next base: position 131,949 of record CAVWSP010000006.1, read on the forward strand.
CCTCGCACGCGCTGGAGCAGCAGCGGGTTTACGGAATTCCGTTCGACGTCGCGGTCTTCACCAACCTGACGCGCGACCACCTCGACTATCACCGCACCATGGAAGAGTATTTTTCCTCGAAGCAGGTATTGTTCGAAGGCTGCGGCACCGAGGCGCCTCGCGCAACCGTGATCAACAGCGACGACGAGTACGGTCAGAAGCTGGTGAAGATCAGCAGGAAGCGCAGCTCTGAAGTGCTGACCTACGGGCTGACGAAGGGGGAGTTCCACGCGGACAAGGTCGAAATCACTCCGCGCGGGACCAGATTTGATCTGGTGACGCCCCAGGAAAGTATTCCGCTGTTTTCCCCACTCATCGGAAAAGTGAATGTGTACAACATTCTGGCGGCGGCAGGCGCGGCTTACCTGCGGAACTGCAAGCCGGAGGAGATCGCGCAGGGAATTGCGGCACTTGACCGCGTCCCTGGCCGCTTCGAGCGTGTGGATTGCCAGCAGCCCTTTACCGTGGTGGTGGATTACGCCCATACTGACGACGCACTGCGGAACCTTACGTCGCTGGCGCGGGAATTTGTTCAGCAGGCGGGACAAAAGGGCAAGGTAATCACGGTTTTTGGCTGCGGCGGCGACCGCGACCGGGCCAAGCGTCCGTTAATGGGCGAGGCGGCCGGACGGGGCAGCGATTTCGTAATCTTGACGTCGGACAATCCGCGCAGCGAAGATCCGCTTGCCATTATTAACGACGCCATGGTCGGACTGCAGCGCTCGGGCACGAAATACAAGACCGAGCCCGACCGAAAGGCGGCCATCGCGCTGGCAGTCGGAGAAGCGAACCCGGGAGACATTGTGCTGATTGCCGGCAAGGGACACGAAAAGGTCCAGACCACACGGGACGGGGCGGTCCCGTTTGACGATGTGGAGGTCGCGCAGAAAATCCTGCGCGATGCCGGATACGACTGCAAGTCGTCGAACGCCGCCGCGGGAAAACGTGCATGAAGCTTCCGCTCTCGAGAGTCGCCGAATTCATCTCGGCCAGCGGCGAATTCGACCATAAGGCAATCGCCCAGGCTTACTCAATCGATTCGCGCACCATTCAGCCCGGCGAGCTTTTTTTCGCGGTGAAGGGCGAGCGCATGGATGGCCACGATTTTGTCCAGCAGGCGCTGGAAAAGGGCGCCGTGGCGGCGGTTGTCCGCAAGGACGAACTGGCGCGCTATGCGGTAAAGACCCGGCTGCTGGCCGTTCCCGATACCCTGGTCGCTCTGCAAACCCTGGGTGCAGCAGTCCGCCGTTTGTGGGGAAAACCGCTCATCGGCGTAACCGGATCCACCGGCAAGACCACTACCAAAGAGGCGATTGCTCACGTACTCTCTTCCCGCTTCCGGGTGTTGAAGTCGGAGGGCAACTTCAATAATCACTTCGGGCTGCCACTGATGCTGCTGAAAATCGAGCCTGAGCATGAGGCCGCTGTGATCGAGATGGGCATGTCGCATCGGGGAGAGATCGCCGCGCTGGCAAAAATTGCGCAGCCGGAAATTGGCGTGGTCACTAACGTGGCTCCGGTCCATCTGGAGTTTTTCAAGTCTGTTGCTGAAATCGCGCGGGCGAAGTACGAACTGATTGAGTCCCTGCCCGCGGGCGGCACCGCGATCCTCAATGCCGACGATGAGTATGTCTCGCAGTTCGGCCGCGACTTTCACGGCAAAGTCGTGCGCTACGGCCTGCATGCGACGGCTGATGTCAGGGCTGAGAACATCGAATCCCGCGGCGCCGCCGGCTCAGCGTTCGATGTGGTGGCAGGTGGTTGCCGTGAGCCTGCAACTCTAGCCCTGGTGGGGACGCACAACATCTATAACGCTCTGGCCGCGGTTGCGACCGGAATGGAGCGAGGCCTGAGCCCCTCCGAAGCCACTCGCGCCCTGGCGACCCTGGCCCCTGCCGACAAAAGAGGGGCGGTCGTCCAAGTGGGCAACATCACAGTCATCAACGATTGCTACAATTCCAATCCAACGGCCCTCAACGCAATGGTGGACACTCTGGCGGCAATGCCGGCCAAGCGCCGCATCGTAGTCGCGGGCGAGATGCTGGAACTGGGTCCGTCAGGCGAGGAGTTGCATCGCCGTTCCGGCCAGCACATGGCAGAGAAGGGGATCGACATCCTGGTTGGGGTGCGGGGCCTGGCGCAGCCCATGGTCGAGGCCGCAAGCCACGCCGGGATCAGGGCAGAATTCGTGGCCACACCCGAAGAGGCTGGCGAGTGGCTGGTCCGCCAAACTCGCGAAGGCGACGTGGTGCTGCTCAAAGCGTCGCGCGGCGTGAAATTGGAAAGAGCTTTGGAGGCGGTCGTCAGTCGTCAGTCTTCAGTCGTCGGCAAATCCAAGACTGCTGGAGATCGTCACTGACGCCTGCTTCCTGACGACTGAAGACTGACGACCGACGACTGACGGGAGGCTGATTGCTCTACTGGCTGCTCTACCTGAAGCTCTTCCACTACTTCCCGCCATTCCGTATTTTCCGTTATTTGACTTTTCGTACAGCTTTTGCCAGCCTCACTGCGCTTTTCACGGCATTGATCGTCGGCCCCATCGTCATCAACCGTCTGCGCGAGTTTCAGATCGGCCAATTCATCCGGGAGGAAGGACCCAAGGCCCATCAGAAAAAGGCCGGCACTCCCACCATGGGCGGTCTGCTGATCGCCATTTCCATCGTAGTTCCCACTCTGTTGTGGGCCGATCTGAGCAACCTCTTTGTCTGGATCGCGGTGTTTGCCACCTGCGCCTTTGCCGCCATCGGATTTGCCGACGATTACATCAAGGTGGTGAACCGCAGAAATCTGGGCCTCACTTCGAAAGCCAAGCTGGGCTTGCAGATTGCCGTCAGCATCCTGATTGCCGTGGCATTGATCGCGATGCAAACTCGCGGCGCTTACTCGACCAAGCTGATGGTTCCTTTCATCAAGCAATTCCATCCCGACCTGGTGATCGAGAAGCTGGTCAACAATCCTGCGCTCTGGCCGCTGGCGTTTGTTCCTTTTGTTGCCTTTGTGGTGTTGGTGATCGTGGGATCGAGCAATGCGGTGAATCTTACCGACGGCCTGGACGGTCTCGCCATCGGCTGTACCGTCATTGCTGCCGGGGCGCTGGCTGTCCTTACCTACGTCAGCGGCCACGCCACCTTCGCGCAGTATCTTGAACTGCAACGCATGCCGCTGGCCGGAGAACTGACCATCTTTTGCGGAGCCATGGTGGGCGCGGCCATCGGGTTCCTCTGGTACAACGCCCATCCCGCCGAAGTCTTCATGGGGGACGTGGGATCCCTGGCCCTGGGCGGCGCCATCGGCACGGTGGCCGTGATGATCAAGCAGGAGCTGCTGCTGCCTTTCATCGGCGGCATCTTCGTGATCGAGGCGCTGTCCGTGATTTTGCAAGTGGCGTCCTACAAACTGAGAAAGAAACGCATCTTCAAGATGGCGCCACTCCATCATCACTTCGAACTGCTGGGCTGGTCGGAATCAAAAATTATCGTGCGCTTCTGGATCGGGTCCCTGGTGTTTGCCCTGTTTGCCCTGACCACACTAAAGCTCAGGTAGTGTTTACCACGGAGGCACTGAGGCACGGAGGAAGGTGGGGCATTCTCTTGGCCGCCAGGGGCACGAAGTCACACCAAGCATCCCTCTCGGCTCACTCCTTCGTGCAACTTGGTGTCCTTCGTGGTTCGCGAATTTGGGTGTATCCGTGCCGTGTGCTTCTCGTACTTTTCCTTTATTCTGTGTTTACTCCGTGCCTCTGTGTCTCCGTGGTGGGGGGGTTGAGAGCAAAATCTGTGGATCTCGCCAACAAACGCGTCCTCGTCGTCGGGCTGGGTAAATCCGGAGTGGCCTCGGCCCTTTTTCTGCAGTCCCGGGGCGCGAAGGTTACAGTCTCGGATGCCAAGCCGCAAGAGCAGCTGGGAGAAGAAATCCCGGTCCTGCTCGATCACGGCATCGCGGTAGAAACCGGTGGGCACGGCGAGCGCACATTTCGAGGGCAGGACCTGATCGTGGTCAGTCCCGGGGTCCCGGTGGATTCCGCGCCCCTGGTGCAGGCCCGCGTCGCGGGCGAGCCCGTGATTGGCGAGATTGAGCTGGCGTCACGGTTTCTGCCCAAGAACATCGTCGCCATCACCGGTTCAAACGGCAAGACTACGACCACGACGCTGGCCGGTGAAATTGTCGCGGCGGGTGGCTTCTCCACCGTTGTCGGTGGCAACATTGGCACTCCGGCAATCTCTCTGGTCGAGCGGGCAACGGACGACACCGTGGTGGTGCTGGAAGTATCGAGTTTTCAGCTGGAGACGATTCAGACCTTTCGTCCGAGAGTTGCCGTCGTGCTTAACATCACGCCCGACCACCTCGACCGTCACCGCACATTCGAGGCCTACACCAACGCCAAGGCGCGCATTTTTGAGAACCAGCAGGGGGAAGATTTCGCGGTGCTCAATGCCGACGATCCCACCTGTGCCGGACTCGCCAGCCGAACCCGGGCGCAGGTCTTCTGGTTCAGCCGCAAGAAAGAGGTGGAGCGGGGGGCGTACGTCCGCGATGGCCGGGTACTTTTCCGCGATGCCAAGGGGCAGCAGGAGATCATGCTGGCCTCGGAAATTCCGTTAAAGGGCGGCCATAACGTCGAAAACGTGCTGGCCGCGGTTTGCGTCGGCGCACTTATGGGCTGCGAGCCCGGACGGATCGGCAATGCAGTTCGAAGCTTCAAAGCCGTCGAACACCGGCTGGAATATGTCGCCACCATTCGGGGCGTGGAATATTACAACGACTCGAAGGCGACCAACGTGGATGCCACCATCAAGGCCCTGGAATCGTTCCCGGCAAATGTCCACCTGATTCTGGGCGGCAAGGACAAAGACAGCGACTACTCCCAGCTCAACCAACTGCTGCAGCAGCGGGTGAAGCGCGTTTACACCATCGGCGCGGCGGCGGAAAAGATCGAGTCGCAGATTAAAGGCGTAGAAGTCGATCACTCGGAGACTCTTGAAACCGCGCTGAGGCGCGCAGCGGCCACGGCCGCGGACGGAGACATCGTATTGCTGGCCCCCGCCTGCGCCAGCTTCGATCAGTTCCGCAACTACGAGCACCGGGGCCGGGTGTTTAAAGAAGTAGTGCATGCCCTGGCTGGTGGAGTGTAGGCGCGAGCGTCCCGCTCGTGCTCTTCTTTCCGGAATTTTCCCACCTCTAGAGGCACCACTATCCCGCACGAGCGGGACGCTCGCGCCTACATTGGTGTTTTCCCAGGGGAACCAAGATGGTTACACTCCACACCGGAAATTCACAGACATTCTGCTCCCGCGGCTCCGGGTCTCCGTGGTGAAATGAATTCCCCATGGCCAAGCGTGTCAGCGTCGATGGATGGCTGTTCACCGTTACCCTGATCCTTGTATTTGTGGGGTTGGTGATGGTATTCAGCGCGTCTGCCGTCATGGCCAAGGAACGCTATGGCTCGGGCTACTACTTCCTGTTGCGGCAGGTAGGATGGGCCACCGCGGGCCTCGCTGCCATGGTGGTCGCGATGAAGGTTGACTACCGCCGCTACAAGCATCCCGGGGTGGTGTTTTCGACGTTGGGCCTTACCACGCTGATGTTGATCTCGGTATTTTTTCTCGACCGTGCCCACCACACCCACCGCTGGATTCACTTCAGCGGATTTTCTTTCCAGCCGTCGGAAGTGGCCAAGGTCGCAATCATTCTTTTCCTGGCATTCTTTCTGGAGAGCCGCATCAATGCCATGAATGACTGGCGCAACACGCTGCTGCCTGCCGTCCTGCCCACCTTGATGTTTCTGGGTCTGATTGTGTTTCAACCCGATCTGGGCACGGCTATCGCCTGCGCTGCAATTACCGCGTGCATCCTGTTCGTTGCCGGCCTCGACCTGCGCTGGCTGGGATATGCCGGCCTGGCATCGTTACTTCCACTTTATTTCCTGATTTTCCACGTTGCCTACCGCCGCGACCGCATTCTGGCGTTTCTCAATCCCTACTCCGACCCGCAGGGCAAGGGCTTTCACATGATTCAGTCGCTCATTGCGGTGAGCACGGGCGGCATTACGGGCCTGGGATTCATGGAAGGAAAACAGAAGCTGTTTTACCTTCCCGAACCGCATACCGATTTCATCTTTGCCGTGACTGCGGAAGAGTTGGGTTTGCTGGGATCGATGGTGGTCCTGCTGCTTTTTGGAATTTTCTTGTGGCGTGGAGTTCGCACCGCGCTGCGCACACAGGACATGTTTGGGCGCTTGCTGGCGGTCGGCATCACCAGCATGGTGGTGGTGCAGGCCTTCATCAATATGAGCGTGGTGCTGGGCCTTATGCCGACGAAGGGAATCCCGCTACCCTTCGTATCTTACGGAGGTTCGTCGCTGTTCGTGACCCTGGCCTGCGTGGGAGTTCTGCTCAACATCACCAAGCAAACCGACTGAAGTGTCATCCTGAGCGTAGTAGCGGCTTCGCTTCGCGAAGCAGCTACGGAGTCGAAGGACCTCTATACTCACGGGGATGCTGGCGACTTCATGTTTTGTCTGGATCCACTTCAAGACAGAATGCGGGAAGCATTTTTCTTGAGTAGGGGTCCTTCGACTTCGTGAGCCCATTCACAAGCGAATGGGCTCACTTCGCTCAGGATGACAAGTCAGGGGCTTTTCAATTGTTCCTGGACTGCGCGATAGGCCTGGTCGATGGCGGCGTTGGTGTATGCGCTGGCGCCGGCGTCGGAGTTGGCAATGGAGATGCGTCCAAACTGCTTGCGGCCGATCACGCACGGACGCTCCTCCGGCGCCCACTGCGGGTCGGAGAAGGAATCGTATTCATACGCATACCCGTGCCCCCAGCGGTTTACCGTTATGGCTGCAATGTCGCGGGAAGCGCTGAATCCGCCCGCCGAGAGCATGCGCTGCAACTGGTCTCGGATATTGCGTTCAAAGGTGGAGAAGGGCGTGTTGATCAACTCGAATCTTCCCATGCGGTACTGGTCACGCCGCGGCAGGCCGGCCTTGCACGGGGTGCGCAGCATGAACAGCACCATGGGATCCTGCGGATTGACGGGAAATTTGTACGCACCCAGGCTGACGGGGAAATCCAGCATGGTGAAGCAGTGATAGCCGCCGGGCGAAATAATCTGGCGTATGCCCAGCTTGTGAAACGCCGTCCAGTTGCGAATCGCAACGTGGGTGTAGATGAAGGGCTCTTTCACGCCGTAATGCAACGCCTCTTTCTGCGACTCCGGCAGTTCGGTACAGAGATAGGGAACCATGCCGTTGTAACAGGCGAGCACGCAGGCCTTGCCCTTCGCGCTCTGTAACTTGCCCTCGCGTACGTAGGCGACTTCAACCTCTTTCGACGACTCCAGCGGACCAACATGACGCACCCGAGCTGCCGTGGCGTTCAGACGAATACGAATCGAAGACGACGGCTGGTCCAGCTTGGCGTAATCCGCCCGGGCGGTGACTATGTCTTCCATGGTGTGGCCCGGGATGCAGCCCGGAACCAGTGACCGCACCAGCAGGCGCGCGACGGACGCATTGCCATCGGGAAAGTGAAAGATGTAAGGCTCGCCTTCGTCTTCCTCATTCTCGCCCAGGTCCATGCCGTCGAATCCGGCGTAGTGGTATGCCCCGTAGTCGTCGGGATTTCGATAGCAGGCCAAAGCTGAGATGGCTTCGATTCCCACCGCGAACAAATCGTAGGTGTAAGTATGAAAGAACGGCAGAACGGCAGGATCGGCCCGGCAAATGTCGGTCAGAAAGCCGGCGTAGCTGATTTTGGCCAGGCGAGCCTGCTTTTCCTGGCGCGAGAGGCCTGGCAGGTAATCTTTCTTCTCCGTATAGAGCCGCGCAATCTCACGGCGCACTTTGTCCGGCAGCGGTGTCTTGTCCAGAAACTCGGACCAGGGAAGTGAGCCCATGCCCGGCACCAGGCGGTCTTCGTGGAAGGTCTCTTTGTCGAAGAAGCAAGCGGTTCCCAGATGCGAGTAGAGTTTCTGATCGTAGGCCTTGTAGAACTTTTTCGTCTCAATCCCGAGATCCTTCAAAACGGCCTTGGCGACCTCGCTATACTCGGACGGACTTTCAATCGACTGGGTCCCGCCGTTGCTCAGAAGCAGGCGCTTGCCTACGCGGAACTCGTTGCGCCGGGCGTGCCCGCCGAAGTCGTCGTGATTGTCGAGAATGAGAATGCGCGATTTCGGGCCGGCCTGCTTACGGTAGAAATAGGCGGCTGCCAGGCCGCTGATGCCGCCGCCCACCACAATCAGGTCATAAGTCTCACCTGTGTCTGCTGGATTTCCGGCGGATTCCCAAAAAGTCCCATCGCGCAGGGCATGGGCGACGTCAAAGGCGCCCGGCTGACTGCCTCTCATGCCCGTCAGCGCCGGTGGGTAGAACCCGGCCGGTGGATGTCCCTCACCTGAAGCCAGCTCTGAGAATCCAGCGCTGCCCAGCACGCCGACCCCTACAGCGACGCCGTTCAGAAAATCGCGGCGGGTAATGCGCCGGCCCATGCCGAGCTCCCGGTCGCGCTCCTCCTGATTCATGATTTGAGTATATCGGTGTGGGCGTCGGCACCACCACGACTCACGTAGGGGCGGGCGCCCCCGCCCGCCCAGCCGGGCACAGCCCGGCCGTCCTTTGGTTTTTCCAAACCGTGAAACCCCAGGCGAGCTTTGCTCGCCCGCCCGGGTCCTGAGCGAAGTCGAAGGAGGGCGTCCGGGCCTACGTGAATCTTTGCCATGCTCCTTAACTGTCAACTCGCCATGATCTGCGTCGGCAGCTTCCGGTTTATAGTCAGATCATGCGGGCGATTCTGGCGGGGGGCGGCACCGGCGGACACGTAATTCCCGCCCTGGCCATTGCCCACGAGCTGCAGAAGCAGTATGGCGCTGAAATATTGTTTGTCGGAACCGCCCGTGGCATCGAGAACCGGCTGGTGCCGGCGGCGGGATTTCCCTTGCGCCTGGTCCAGGTCGGCGCGCTCAACAAAGTCAGTCTCAAGACGCGGCTGAAGACTCTGTTCGACCTTCCCCGCGCGGTCTGGCATGCTCATCGCCTTCTGGTTGAGTTTCAACCCGATATTGTGATCGGGGTGGGCGGATACGCCTCCGGTCCGGCCATGCTGGCGGCCATTCTCAGGGGAACTCCAACCCTGGCCTTTGAACCCAACGTCGTGCCCGGCTTTGCCAATCGCATGGTGGCGAGATGGGTTTCAGGCGCGGCGGTTCACTTTGACGAAACAGCAGAATATTTCCGCAATGCCGAAGTCACAGGAGTGCCGGTGCGCGAGGCGTTTTTCCAGATCGCGGGGCGCGCTACCGGAAACGCCAATCCAACCCTGCTGGTTTTCGGCGGAAGCCAGGGAGCGAACGCTATCAACCAGGCCATGATTCAGTGTTTGCCTGAGCTGGTGAGGCAGATACCGAATATCCACATCATCCATCAGACTGGAGAACGCGGCTTCAGTGACGTGCAGGCCGCGTACCAGCAGGCTGGCTTGTCGGCTGAGGTCTCTCCCTTTATCACCGACATGCCAGCGGTCTTCGCCCGCGCTGATTTGCTGCTGTGCCGGTCGGGTGCCAGCACAGTTGCGGAGATCACGGCGGCGGGCAAGCCGGCAGTCTTTGTGCCTTTTCCACTCGCGGCGGACGATCATCAGCGAGTCAATGCCCAGGCGCTCGAGCGCGCCGGCGCGGCAGTGGTGGTGGAAGAAACCAAGCTGGAGCGCGTGTGGCTGGCCGATACCATCGCGGCGCTGCTGGGCGATCCCGGCCGCCTGCAGCGGATGAGTGCAGCCGCGCGCAACCTGGCCCACCCCGACGCAGCCCGCGACATAACAGCAATGGCGGCGCGGCTGGCAGGAATCGAAACCGACGATCAGCCGCAACCCACGTAGGCCCGGACGCCACGTCCGGGTGGGCGAGCGACGCTCGCCTTGGGTTTTAGGTGGTGGAGCAAAAAAACCTTGCCGGGCTTTGCCCGGCCGGGCAGGTGAGACGCCTGCCCCTACGTGGTTCGTCGATACGCCCGCCTTAGGCGGGAATATGGAAGCGCCACGCCGTATAGCTGGCCGCTTCGCGCAACACCGCCAGTCCTCGCTGCCAGGCTGATCGCGGACGGGAATCCGGGCGCGGCGCAACAAAAACCTGCACGCCTTCATGCTCCAGCAGTTTGCGGATGCGGAACACGTGGTAGGCGTCGCTGACCGCCACGCAGGTGCGCATCCGGTTGGTGCGCATGATTACGGCCACCCGTTCCGCCGAGGAAGCCGTGTCGGAACCCTGAGTCTCCGCGATCAGCCGCGGCTCGGGAATGCCGCGATGCATCAGGTAATCATGACCCACGCCGCCTTCGCTGAAAGTGGGATCATCTCCTGAGCCCCCGGTGGTGATGACTACCGGCGCAACGCCGCGCTGGAACAGGTCGTAGGCGTGATCAAGCCGGGCGCGGAAAACCGGCGACGGGCGTCCGGCATATTGGGCCGCACCAAAAACCACGATGGTGTCGGCGGGACGAACTTCCTGCAAGCCGGCCTGGTGCACGATCCGAAGGCTGGTGATTCCGAGGAAAAGCGCCACTATAGCCGCAGCCAGCGCCAGCGTCCACAAAGGCCAAAGGCTTCGCCGGCGCCGGTTCGCTGCCACATTCATCCTTGCGCGAAAAACTCGGAAATCTCCCGGGCCGGGATGGCCCCTTCCCGCATGATGCGCCACCGGGTTTCTTCGTCGGTGAGGTCGATGATGGTCGAAGCCACTTCACGGGGCGAAGTGCCGCCATCGACAATGATCGCAATGCGGTCCTGGAGCTGGTCGCGGACGGCCAGCGCGGTAGTGCACTCGGATTCTCCGCTCAGATTGGCGGAGGTGGCGGTAATCGGAATCTGCGCCGCCTGCACCACCGCCAGCGGGATCGGCGCCTTGGGCACGCGCAGCGCCACGTTGCCGGTGTTGGCTGTCACTTTGAGAGGAAGCCGCGAGGACGCCTTCACGATAATGGTGAGCGGTCCCGGCCAGAAACGCCGCGCCAGCGCGTAAAACTCCTCCGACAGGTCCTGCGCCAGCTGCGCGGCCTGGTCCACGTCGGCAATCAGCAGCGACAGCGGCTTGTGGCGCGAGCGCGACTTGATGTCGTACACCCGGTCCACGGCGCGCAGGTTAAAAGGATCGGCCGCCAGCCCGTAAAAAGTATCGGTCGGCATGCCCAGAACTTCGCCGGCGCGAATCTGGTCTGCCGCATAACGGATCAGCGACGCCTCCGGGTTATCGCAGTTAATCTTGACAATCTCTACACGCACTGCAGGTTCCTTCCTGCCCCAAGTATTGAAATGGCGAACGTTAAACATAACATGGGAAAGCGCAGAAAGCCGAGTAGAACAGGTATGATTCTGAGCGCACGCGCGCGAACATGAAGAAAGCCACTGGCACTGCCGCCCCGGTCCTGAACACCCGGCTGCGCCGCATTGAGGGACGCCACAACGCACTGGTCAAGGAGTTGCGCCGCGCCTTCTCCCGCGGAGAGCTGACCTCCGACGGCTACTGCGCCATCGAAGGCTTCCGCATTCTGGAAGAAGCCATTCGCAGCGGCCTGCGCTTCAGAGCAGTCTTCTTCAGTGAATCGGCGGCGCCCAAAGCCGAAAAGTTGCTGTCCCAGCTGGCCGCTCAGGTCGAAACCCTGCTGCTGCCCGACAAGCTGTTTTCGAGCGCCGTCCCCAGCGACGCTCCCCAGGGAGTGGCTGCCCTGGCGCGCTGGAAAGAACTCTCGCGGGAAGACGTCCTGGCGAAGTCAACAACAGGGCCGATTTTGGTCATCGCCGGAGTGCAGGACCCGGGAAATCTGGGGACGATCCTGCGCTCCGCTGAAGCCTTCGGCGCCGGCGGCGTCCTGCTGGGAGAGGGCACGGTCAGCCCTTACAATCCCAAGGTGGTGCGGGCCTCGGCAGGTTCAGTATTCCGGCTGCCACTGGCGCGAGCGAAATTGCCCGAAGTCGTGGGCTGGATGAAAGACCACGCCTTTCGCCTGGTAGGCACGGCGTCGCACAAGGGTACGCCTCTCGATCAGGCCAAACTCTCAGGGCCGCTGGCTATTTTTATCGGCAGTGAAGGCGCAGGATTGTCCAGTGATCTCATCAAAGAAATGGATGAGGTTGTGGCGATTCCGCAAGCGCCGCAGGTGGAGTCGCTGAACGTGGGCGTGGCGACGAGTATCGTGTTGTATGAAGTGACGAGGCAAAGACGATGAGGCTCATCACCACAGAGGCACAGAGACACAGAGAAATCGAAGAAGGCAAGGACCCTAGAACCAGCCCTATCATCGGCGCCGCCATTGAGGTGCACCGCAACCTGGGTCCAGGACTCCTTGAGTCGGCGTATGAAGAGTGTTTGTGCCACGAACTCCACTTGCGGGGATTGGACTTCAAACGCCAAGTGCTACTGCCCTTGCTATACAAGGGTCTCAAGTTGGACTGTGGGTACAAGATTGACCTGATCGTGCGCGATGAAGTTATTTTGGAATTAAAGGCGGTCGAAAAACTTCTGCCAATCCACGAGGCGCAGCTCTTGACCTACCTGAGATTGACGGGTAAGAGAGTCGGACTCCTGATTAACTTTAACGTGCCGTTGTTGATGCAAGGCATAATCAGGAGAGTTCTTTGAAGGATGGTCGTCAAAGAATTTGTTTGTTTTTCTCTGTGACTCTGTGACTCTGTGGTGAAGTGTTTTTGCATGAGTCTGTTCCCAACCATTCCGCAGGCTGGCGAGAATCCCGGCGACCGTACTCGCCCGCTGGCTGACCGCATGCGTCCGCGGACACTCGATGAATTCGTCGGCCAGGAGCATCTGGTCGGTCCGGGCAAGCCGCTGCGTACACAGATTGAGCGCGATGACCTCGGCTCGCTCATCTTCTGGGGGCCGCCCGGCACCGGCAAGACCACGCTGGCGCAAATCATCGCGCGTATCACCAAGGCTGAGTTTGTCGAATTCTCCGCCGTGCTCACCGGCATCAAGGAAATCAAGCAGGTCATGGCCGACGCCGAGCGCGCCAAGCAGTACGGTACGCGCACGATCGTCTTCATCGACGAGATCCATCGCTTCAACAAGGCCCAGCAGGATGCCTTCCTCCCGCACGTGGAGAAGGGCAACATCCGGTTGATCGGCGCCACCACGGAGAATCCATCTTTCGAAATTATCTCCGCCCTGCTCTCTCGCAGCAGGGTGTACGTGCTCAAGCCGCTGAGCGAAGAGCAGATTGTCGAGCTTCTTAAACGCGCCCTGGGTGACGACGAACGCGGCCTGGGCGCGATGAAGTTGCAGGCTTCTGATGATGTCCTGAAAAAAATCGCTGCCTATTCCAGCGGCGACGCACGCAGCGCCTACAACGTCCTGGAAGTAGCCGCCTCGCTGGCCCGCGGCCACGACGGGAAAGAAACGGGCGCCGAAATCTCAGACGAACTGGTGCAGGACGCCCTGCAAAAGCGAGTCTTGCGCTATGACAAAGCCGGGGAGGAACATTACAACCTCATCTCCGCGCTGCACAAGTCGGTGCGCAACAGCGATCCCGACGCAGCACTCTACTGGCTGGGACGCATGCTCGAAGCCGGCGAGGATCCGTTGTACATCGCCCGCCGGGTGGTGCGAATGGCGGTGGAGGATATCGGCCTGGCCGATCCCAACGCCCTTTCGCAATGCATGGCGGCCCGCGACGCCGTTGATTTTCTCGGCATGCCGGAAGGGAACCTCGCCCTGGCGCAAGCCGTGGTGTACTTGTCGGTGGCGCCCAAGTCGAATGCGCTGTACACCGCCTATGGCGCTATTCTCGGCGACGTGGAGCGAACCGCTGCCGAACCTGTTCCTCTCCACTTACGCAACGCGCCCACGGGATTGATGAAGGGTCTCGGGTATGGCCAGGGTTACCAGTATGCGCACGATCTGAAAGACAAGGTGGCTGACATGCAGTGTCTTCCCGACAACCTCGCGGGCCGGGTTTACTACCAGCCCAGCAGCGAAGGGTTGGAAAAACGCATTGGGGAGCGACTGGAAGAGATCAAACGGCGGCGCTCCCAGAAGGGCAACTCCCGGGCCACTTCCGGCCATACTTCGCGCGAGCCGAAAACAGAATCCGGCACCTAGGCCGGCGCATCTGATCTTGTGCAGGCTCTTTCCTTTTCTGTACTTCTTCTAAGGAGGCTGGATCCCATGGCTACAAGCCCAAGAACCATTGTTTCGGACCCGGCCGCCGTCCGGCCCGTACAACTTGACCAGGTTGAACATTTGCTCAAATTGCAGAAATGGGCGCAGAAGATTTCATCCATCCTCGATCTGGATGAACTGATCAGCAAGATTGTGGACGATGTGGCTACGGCGTTCTGCTGCGTCGAAACCAACATCTATTTGCACGACCAGGGGCGCGGCGAGTTGGAGATGGCCGGCGTCCACGGCTGCACCGTTCATGGCAAGGGCTCAAGGCTGAAGGTGGGGACGGAAGGCATGGTGGGTTACGTCGCGGCCAGCGGACAGATGCGTTACGCGCCCGATGTGCTCCAGGACCCCTACTACATCGGGTGCGAGGAATCCACGCGCTCCGAGGTCGCCATTCCTCTACTCGTGGATGGTCAACTGGTGGGAGTGTTTACGGCTTCGCATCATGACCTGGACGCCTTCACCCGGGAACACCTGCGCTGGTTGCAGAGCCTGTGCGATCACGTGGCGGTCGCGGTGCACAATGCGCGGCGCTTCCAGCACGAACGGCACGAGCGCGAACGCATGAGCCAGGAGGCGCACGAGGCGCGCGCCATTCAGCAGGCGCTGCTGCCCAAGAGTTCACCCTTCATTCCGGGGTTCGCGATTTCCGGGCTGTCGATCCCCGCGGGCGCGGTGGGCGGCGACTGGTACGATTTCATTTCCTTCGACGATGGTTGCTGGGGCCTGGTGCTGGCCGACGTTTCAGGAAAGGGGACCGCTGCCGCCCTGCTGATGTCCGCCACCCGCGGCATGCTACGCTCTCTGGCGCAGACCTGCAGCGGGCCGGGCGAAGTCCTTACCCGCCTGAATCGCCTGCTGGTGGAGGATTTTCCCTCCGGCAAGTTTGTCACCATGCTGCTGGCCGTGCTCAATCCAACGACCCGGGAGTTGACCTTTTCCAGCGCCGGCCATCTGCGGCCCCTGCTGGTCGATGAACAGGGCGCGCGTTTTCTGGACAGCGAACGCGGCATGCCGCTGGGCCTCGGGACCGGGGAGTTCTCCGAGAGCCGGGTTCAGCTTTCTAAAAACTCGCGGCTGGTTTTCTACAGCGACGGAATTACGGAAGCCACCGGCCTCTCCGACGAGGAGTACGGAGCGGAGCGCATGCGGGACCATGTGTTGCGACCCGAAGCGACAGCGGAGAGCATCCTGGCCGACGTGCGAGTCTTCGCCAATGGGCAGGGCTTGCAGGACGACGCAACCGTGATCTTCGTCCGGGCGTAAGAAGGCTTAAACCACGAAGGCTTTTCGTTGGCGCTGCCTACCCGAAGCGCGCTTTGTGTTCTTTCAGAATGCAGCGGTCCATGAGCACGAAGATGCCTGCCGCGCGGGCCTTCTGGGCCGCTTTCTCGTGGACGACTCCTTCCTGCATCCAGATCACCGGGACCTTCAGTTGGATCGCCTGATCGACCGCTTCTTCCACAAACTCAGGCCGGCGGAAGATGTTCACGATGTCAATCTTCTCCGGGATTTCGAGCAATGACGGGTAAGCCTTCTCTCCCAGTGAGCCGTGGATGTTCGGATTCACCGGAATGATGCGATAGCCGTGCGTCTGCATGTAGGCAGAGACGCCGTGGCTGGGGCGCAGCGGGCTGTTGGAGAGCCCCACGACCGCGATGGTGCGGGAGCGCTTGAGCAGGTCAGCGATGGGATCCGACTGCGGCAGGGAAGCCATTCCGCGATTGTAGTGTCGTGAGGGAAAGCCAGTCCAGTAAAGAACCACGTGATTCTCAGCGTTTGCTGTTGGTGTCCATCTTTTGCTTGAACATCTTGGTGGCCAGCTTGCGGACGGTATCGGAAACCTCTTTGTTGTTGGAGAGGTTGCGAAGGTCGCCCACCAGCATGTTCTTCATGAGCCCCAGCGCAAGGTCCAGCGGGGTGCGCGGGTTGAACACCAGATTGCGGACGATGGGGTAATTCTTGGCGAAGCGCCGCTTCATCGGGATGCCGCGAAGCACCGCCTCCAGTACATTCTTCTGGCTGGCGAATCTTTCCACCTCGCCGTCGCTGATCTTGGGCGATTCCAGCACCGCCAGGGCGACGATCTTGGTGCCATCGCGGATGAGCAGCGACCGTTCTTCCTTGGTACCCTTCAGGGCCAGTTGAATCCGGCCTTTGATGTCCAGCTTGGCAATCTTCTGCAGGGCGCTGCCCCGTTCCTCGGCCGGCTTCGACTTGGGCTTCTTGATCGGCGCTTTCTTGGCAGCGGCCCCGGTCGCGTTCCCGGCTGACGCGGTGACGGTGGCTGCCTCGGTCGCCTCCGGTTCATCGCTCGGCAACTCTTCGTGGATGCCCCCGATGGGCTGGTAAGCGTGTTCAGCCTGGGCCGCGATCTCGCTTTCGTGCTCCGCCAGGTAGGCCAGGACCCCTTCATCGAGCACATCTTCTGCTTCCGGAGGCTGGTCGCTGGATGCGGCCTGGAAGACTTCCTCGGGCTTAGCCTCTGCTGCTTCCGGCGCGGAGTTCACTTCCGCTTTGGCCTCAGGCTCGGCTGGAGCCGGCGTCGCTTGTTCAATCTTGATTCTGATGGTCTCCGATTGAATTCCACTCAGGTTCGGGTTGGAAAAGAGCGCATTCAGGATGGCTAACGAATGCGTGATCTGATCGCTTTTCAGCATGACCTCGACCAGGTCGCGGCCGGCACCCTGCGCCACTTCGAGCCACGATTCTTCTGACACCGACGGATTGGTAAGCAGGGCCGGAAGCAACACCGGACGCAGGTTTTTCGGGGAAATCAGATAATCGAGGACCTCTTTAGAAGTGGTGGAATCGCTGGCCGCAGCCCGTGAGGCCGCCTCGTCCCACCCGGCGAGAGTGAGTTGCGCCTGCTCGCCGAAGACTTTGCTGTGCACCGCGAGGTACACCAGAATCTCAATCATCTCCCGCGGAGGTAGCGAGAGCGCTCCCTTGGCCGCCGACTGCATCAGGTTCGCCGGCACCGCGGAAGCGCGGATGAGGTCGATCATGCGGGCCATAACCTCGAACTCCTCCTGATTTCTCCTGCCCTAGTTGTTGCCGTTCAGCTTGTTGCCGTCCTGCTTCTCTCCCCGCCGCATCCGCAAATAGGCGCGGATAAAGGGATCGAGGTCGCCATCGAGCACCCGGTCCACGTCGCCGACTTCCGTTTTCGTGCGGTGGTCCTTGATCATGCGATAAGGCTGCAGGACGTAGGAACGGATCTGCGAACCGAAGTCGATATCGAGCTTGGAATCTTCAATCTTGCGAGTGACTTCGCGCTTCTTCTCCAGCTCAAATTCATACAGCTTGGATTTCAGCATGCTCATGGCCCGTTCCCGGTTTTTGTGCTGCGAGCGCTCGTTCTGGCAACTGGCGACCAGGCCGGTGGCCAGGTGCGTGATGCGCACGGCGGAGTCGGTGGTATTCACGTGCTGGCCACCCTTGCCGCTGGAACGGTAGGTGTCCACCCGCACCTCTTCGGGCTTGATCACGATTTCGATGCTGTCGTCAATTTCGGGCGAAACGTACACGCTGGCAAACGAAGTATGGCGGCGCTTGGCTTGATCGAAGGGCGAAATGCGCACCAGGCGGTGCACGCCGATTTCGCTGGTCAGCAGCCCGAAGGCGTATTCGCCATTTACGGCGAAGGTCGCGGACTTGAGCCCCGCTTCTTCACCGGGCTGGTAGTCGTAAAGCACAGTCGGGAAGCCGCGCCGCTCCGCCCAGCGGAGATACATACGCAGCAGCATGTCAGCCCAGTCCTGCGATTCGGTTCCGCCAGCCCCGGGATGGATGGTCACGATGGCGTTGCGGCCGTCATTTTCGCCGGAGAGCAGGCTCTCGGTTTCGAGGCGATCGACCAGATTGCGCAGCCCGTCAATCTCGCGGCGCAGGTCGGCCTCAACATTTTCCCCTTCGCGGCCGAGGTCGAAATACGCGGTGATGTCATCACCCCGGCGCACCAGGTCAGTCTCGGTAGCCAGGACATTTTCCAGGCGCTTCTTCTGACGCATGACCTGCTGAGACTTTTGCGGATTCGACCACAGAGCTGGATCGGCAGCCTGCTTCTCGATTTCAGCTAGCTGTTCACGGAGATTGCCGGCGTCAAAGGTACTCCCGGAGATCACGGACTTTGTCCTTCAGGCCGGTGTATTCCTGCTCAAGCTCTTCATTCATGATTTAGTTTCTGTCCTGCCGCGGGCCGGAAACTCAACAACACTCCCGCTACAGAAATTATCGCACACAGGTAAGCGAACCAGTCGCCATGACGGGTGTAGAACGTGGTTACGTTGGTGAGGGCGTAGGGAGCATCGAGGGCGGCGCGGAGCTTGCGGGGAAGGCTGGACACGACTCTGCCGTAGGGGTCGATCGAAGCGGTCACGCCGGTGTTGGTGTCGCGCAGCAGCCAACGGTCATTTTCGACGGCGCGCATGCGGGCCTGCTTCAGGTGCTGGGCGTAGGCTCCGCTGTCGCCGTACCAGCCGTCGTTCGATATATTCACGAATACCTGGGCGCCATTGGCCGCCAGTTGCCGGATTTCATCCGGGAAGATGGATTCATAGCAGATGAAGACACCCAGCTTGCTGCCCGCCTGCAGGGGCGCGCGCGAAGTGCCGGGCGAAAAATCCCCGACTTCCTGGGTCAGGCCGCCGGCAAAACCAAACACCCGCTTGAACGGGACATATTCGCCGAATGGGACCAGGTGCATCTTGTCGTAGCGTCCCACCCATTCGCCCGCCGGGCTGACCAGGCTGCCGGAGTTGTAGAGTTGGGTGGCTCGTTCCGGAGTCTCGCCCGCATTGCGCATGCCCAGGCTCCCCACCAGCATCCAGGTTTGGGCTTCGCGGGCGATATTGCTGACTGTTTCCCGGAAGGTGGGGTCGTTGCTATAGAAGGGCGCCGGCGACTCCGGCCACACAATTAAATCAGGGCGCACCGAGGACGCCGGTGGAGAACCCGACGATTGGTCCTGGCCGGGAAGGCTTAGACTTATGCGGCTCAAATCCCGTAGCGTTCCCTCAAAATATTCTTTCGTCCAGTCGCTTCCCTGCAAAACTGGAATGTTCTGTTGCACCAGGCGGGCGGTATGGTTGGTGGGCAGGGCAGGAGGGCTCACCAGGCTTCCGGCCTGCAACACCACCACGGCGGCGGCGGTGGCCAGCAGAAGCGGTTTGCGTTTGCCGCGCCGGCCCCTTTCGGAGCGAATCACGAAAGCGGCGGCCAGGGCGGTGTTGACCACCATGATCTCGAACGACAGCCCGTAAACGCCGGTGAGGGTGGCGATGTGGGCCAGCGGAATGTTGTCCACCTGGGTGACGCCTAGCAAGTCCCAGGGAAACCCGGTGATGCGGGTGCGGGCCAGTTCCACCGCAACCCATGCCGCCGGAGCCAGAAGAAGCGCCCGGCGGCTGAACGGGTTTGTTCCCTCCCCGCCCCTCGCCAGCAGGCTGATCAGCAAGCCGAAGACGCCGTGATAGATGGCCAGGTAAAGGCAGAAAAGAAACAGCAGCCCCAGGGCGGCGAGCGTGCCGACCCCGCCATACTGGCGCATGGTGTTGTAGATCCAGTAGCAGGTCCCCGCATACCACAGAATCCCGCAGACGTAGGCCAGAAGGAAGGCCTGGGCCGGCCTGGCCGGCAGCAGCTTCACTCCGGCCTCAAGCTGCAGGGTATCGGGCTCCCGGGCGCGTAAGAGCGCGATGAGCAGGGGAGCAACCGCTGCCCAGCCCAGAAAATACAGATTGGGCAGGGGAAAAATCAGGATCTGCAGGCCGGCCGAAAGCAGGACCAGCAGCCACGCGCTCTTGTGGATCCGCCACACGTT
The DNA here is from genome assembly GCA_963757835.1 of Terriglobia bacterium. Lineage (GTDB taxonomy): Bacteria > Acidobacteriota > Terriglobia > Terriglobales > Acidobacteriaceae > JAIQFF01. The sequence goes on from CAVWSP010000006.1 coordinate 151,990, forward strand.
GCAAGCATAACAAACGCTGGACCTCGGACGTCGGGCGTCGGGACGTCGGACCTCGGACCTCGGACCTCTGACGTCAGCCTTCAGACCCTTGAACCTTCCAGCTGCGCGCTTCTTGTTTGTGCAGTCCGGGGTTTGAAGCCTGGGCTTCCACGTCCGAAGTCCGAAGTCTGAGGTCCGAAGTCCGAAGTCTGACGTCCGAGGTCCGAAGTCTGAGGTCTGCAGTCCGAACTTCGGCGTTCGCCCCACCGATTGGGCGTATTTGCTTTTTCCATCTATGCCGCCATGCTCCGATGGGCTACCATGGGTTACGCGTATGGGTGCTCTCCTCAGGGATAGAATTCTTCTGCTACAGTTCTTATGCACCATGGGAATTCCGGACTCCGGGACCGTATTGTTCCGGGGTGTGGAAGATATCGGGACGCCTTCACTCCGTAACGATTCCGGTTCGGAGATCGGCTAGCCCGCCTCCGCAATGGCATCTCCTTTACAGCCCGCAGGTTCAACCAGTGATCGCGTTCGCATCGTAGTCGCGACCTCGGTGATGCTGACGTTCATCTCCTATTGGCGGGCGGCCGCCATAGTGCTGAACGACCTGGGGTCGTCCGCGTTCTATGCCGCCGGCATTGCCGAGCAGGCCATCGGGAAATCGGCTCCCTGGTTCATCGTGGCGGTCATGCTGTTCTCCTTCGCGGTACGCGCGGTTTACGTGGAGAGTTGCTCCATGTTCGTCCGTGGCGGAGTTTACCGCGTGGTCAAGGAGGCGCTGGGCGGGACCCTGGCCAAGGTCAGCGTTTCCGCTCTGATGTTCGATTACATCCTGACCGGCCCCATTTCGGGGGTTTCGGCCGGGCAGTACATCGCCGGGCTGATCAATGACACCTTCGCCACCGCCGACTCCCATGGCTGGATCCCGCGGGCGATGCACAACATGTTTCACGGGACGCCCCACCTGGACGTCAACTGGACTTCGGTCGTCTTTGCCCTGATCGTGACCACATACTTCTGGTGGCAGAACACCAAAGGCATTCAGGAATCCAGCGAGAAGGCCCTACGGGTCATGCAGATCACCACGGTGATGGTGGTCATCCTGCTGGGCTGGTCTGCGCTCACTCTGGTGAAGCAGGGATACCAGACGGTGCCGCTGCCCACCGCCGACAGCCTGAAGTTCAGCGAGGAGGCCCTCGGCTTCCTGAAGCACACTGACCTGGCCCACGGGCTGGCCTCCAAATTCGCCATTCTCGGCATCCTGATCGCCTTCGGCCATTCCGTACTGGCCATGAGCGGCGAGGAATCCCTGGCCCAGGTGAACCGGGAACTGGCCCATCCCAAGCTCAAGAACCTGAAGCGCGCCGCCATCATCATCGCGGTTTACAGCTTCGTTTTTACCGGCCTTACCGCGCTGTTGTTCGTGATGATTATTCCGGACTCGGTGCGGGTCCCGATCTACAAAGACAATCTCATCGCCGGACTGGCCATGTACGAGTACGGGCCGCTGCTATTGCGTCTGGCTTTCCGGGCTTTCGTGGTGGTGGTGGGCTTCCTGATCCTGTCAGGCGCGGTCAATACCGCGATCATCGGTTCGAATGGCGTGCTCAACCGGATCTCGGAAGACGGCGTTCTCACGGACTGGTTCCGGCAGCCGCATCCACGATTCGGCACCACTTACCGGATTGTCAACCTGGTCGTCATTCTGCAGGTCTTCACCATCCTGGTGAGCCGCGGCAACGTGTACCTGCTGGGCGAGGCCTACGCCTTCGGTGTGATCTGGAGCTTCACCTTCAACAGCCTGGCCATGCTGGTGCTGCGCATAAAGTACAAAGGCGAGCGCGGCTGGAAAGTGCCGCCCAACATCACTATCGCCGGCCACGAGTTGCCGGTTGGACTGTTCGCCGTCTTTCTGGTGTTGTTCTGCACTGCCATCCTCAACCTGTTTACCAAGTCGATCGCCACGGTTGCAGGGCTCGGTTTTGCGGGATCCTTCTTCCTGATTTTCAGCATCTCCGAACGCGTAAACCGGAGCAAACACGCCCTGGCTGAGCAGCACATGAAGGAGCACTTCCAGCTGCTGCAAAGCGATACCGTGGAGCGCTCCGGGCTGGGCATCCGGGCCGGGAATGTGATGGTAACGGTGCGCGATTACAACACCCTGAACCACCTGAAGTGGGTGCTGGAGCGTATCGACACCAAAGAGCAGGACATCGTGGTCATGTCGGCCCGGGTAAGCCAGTTCGGCACCGCCGCCTATGATCTTTCCACCGAGCAGATCTTCAGCGACTACGAGCAGCAGCTGTTTACCCGGGCGGTTTCGGTCGCGGAAAACTTCGGCAAACACGTTTCGCTGCTGGTGGTGCCGGCGCGCGATCCCTGGTCGGCGATCGTGCAGACCGCCAACAATCTGGAGAGTTCCGCCGTGGTCTCAGGCCTCTCCAGCAAGATGAGCGCCCAGGAACAGGCCTTCTACCTGGGCCATGCCTGGGAGGCCATGCCCGAGCCCAAGCGGCAATTCATCTTCCAGGTCATCTATCCCACCCTGAAGGTTGATACCTTCCACATTGGCCCGCATACGCCGTCGCTGAAGACGGAAGACGTACATCTGGTGCACCGCCTGTGGCTGAACATCACGCGCGAGCCGGGCCTGGAGACGCTGCATCACCATGACATCCTGACCGAAGCGCTCACTCGCTTTGCTCGCGAATACGCCGGCCACGATCGTCAGGACATTCTGAAAGACTTACGCAAAGCCTCCGGCGTGACGGTGCCGACCCGGGCTTTGGGGGACGACAGCAGCCTGACCAAGGCAGTCGTGCTGCCTCCAGGCATGCCCAAGCCCGAGGCCGAAAAGAAGGATCCCGAAAAAAAGGATGAGGGCCCACCCACACCTCCCGTTGTAGGACCCTAGTCCGGTGTGGGTCGGACACTCTTGTCCGACGCCTTTGAAGTTGCCTTAGTAGTCTTGCCACCGGTGCCGACTAGAACGGTCAAGAACAAAGTCCAGTGTGGGTCGGACAGTCCTGTCCGATGCCTTTGAAGTTGCCTTACTAGTCTCGCCACCGGTGCCGACTAGAACGGTCAAGAACAAAGTCCAGTGTGGGTGGGACACTCCTGTCCGACGCCTTTGAAGTTGCCTTAGTAGTCTTGCCACCGGTGCCGATTAGAACGGTCAAAAACAAAGTCAAAGGCGTCGGACAAGAGTGTCCGACCCACACACACGTTGGTGTCTTGCCCGCCGTACTGGCCTCTTCTATGATCGGAAGCAGGCGGAGTGCCCATGCCCGATAAGAAGCCTGCCAAGCCGCAAGTTGCGGAAAGCCCCATTGCCGACGTGTTTGACGGCCGCCATCCCTCGCCGGGCGAAAAAGAATGGGCGGAAAACACCCTCCTGCCGTCTCTGGAGAAATCACCCGAGAAGCCGATTGGCGCGCCCACCGGCGTGAATCGAGACGAACACGGCCACGCCCGTTTCACCACTATTTCCGCGGTGCCGGTTCGCCGTCTCTATACTTGCGCTGATCTGCCCGATGACTGGAGCGCGGAAAGGTATCTCGGCTATCCCGGGCAGCCACCGTACACCCGCGGCATTCACGCCAGCGGATACCGCGGGAAACTTTTTACCATGCGGCAATTCTCCGGCTTCGCTTCGCCGGAAGAAACCAATCAGCGTTACAAGTATCTGCTGGAGAGCGGCGGCGGAGGGCTATCGGTGGCCTTCGATCTGCCCACGCTGATGGGGTATGACTCCGACCATCCTGCCAGCGAAGGGGAAGTCGGGAAGTGCGGCGTCGCCATCGATTCGCTTGAGGACATGGAGATTCTGTTCAGCGGCATTCCGCTCGAAAAAACCACTGTTTCGATGACGATCAACTCGCCGGCATCGGTGCTGTGGGCGATGTACCTGGTGGTCGCGGAAAAGCAGGGCGCGGACTGGAAGAAAATTTCCGGCACGCTGCAGAACGACATCCTCAAGGAGTACATCGCGCAGAAGGAATACATCTATCCTCCCGCGCCCTCGATGCGCCTGGTGGTGGACACCTTCGAATTTGGTTCCAGATTTACGCCGAAATTCAACACCATTTCAATCAGCGGATACCACATCCGCGAAGCTGGTTCGACCGCCCTGCAGGAGCTGGCTTTCACGCTTTACGACGGCGTCGAGTACGTGGAGTGGGCGCAGCGGCGCGGCCTCGATGTCGATGACTTCAGCCCGAGGCTCAGTTTTTTCTTCAACGCCCACAACGACTTTTTCGAGGAGATTGCCAAATACCGCGCGGCCCGCAAGATCTGGTACCAGGTGATGAAAGACCGTTTCCAGGCAAAGAACGAGCGCAGCCGCCTGCTTCGCTTCCACACCCAGACGGCCGGGGTCTCTCTCACCGCGCAGCAGCCCATGAACAATATCGCCCGGGTGGCCCTGCAGGCCATGGCGGCGGTGCTGGGCGGCACCCAGTCGCTGCACACGGATTCCTACGACGAAGCTTTTGCGTTGCCCACCGAAGAAGCAGCGCGCATCGCGCTGCGCACTCAGCAGATCATCGCCTACGAATCGGGAGTGACCGAGACTGTGGATCCCCTGGGCGGAGCATATTTTCTCGAGGCCTTAACCCTGCAAATGGAAAAGGGAGCCTTCGACTATTTTGGCAAGCTGGACGCGATGGGCGGCATGGTCAAAGCCATCGAGCGCGGGTATCCGCAGAAAGAAGTCGCCGAGGCCTCCTACCAGTACCAGCGTGCCGCCGAGGCCAAAGAAAAGATCATCGTGGGCGCCAACGAATTTGTCATCGAGGAAGAACCGCCGCATACCCTGTACATCGATGAAAGCGTGGCCGGGCACCAGTCGGCCAAACTCAAGGCCTTGCGCGCGCGCCGTTCCAACCAGGAGGTCGAGCGGTGTCTGGACGCCTTGAAGAAGGCCGCGGCCCAGGAGCCGCGATCGTCCGCAAACGGAGATATTTCATCGGCCAATACCATGCCTTATATCGTGGACGCAGTACGGGCCTATGCCACGGTAGGTGAAATCTGCGAAGCCTTGCGCGAAGTGTTCGGCACCTACACCGAAGTGAGCGTGACGTAGTTTCTGGTTGTGTGGGAGTTGTGTGGGGCGTGCGCCCTCGCCCGCCAGCTTATGCCCGTCTGAACTGCTGGCAGTTTTGAGGTCGCAAATTGCGACCTCAAATCAGACGCTATACTTCTCGTAGTGCCATGCCAAAACACCCTGCACAGCTCGCCATACCGGTGGAATCGCGAATCCTGATCCTCCGCCACCAGAGGGTCATTCTCGATAGCGACCTCGCCCAGCTTTACGGCGTTTCCGTTAAGCGGTTGAACGAACAGGTAAAACGCAACCAGGAGCGCTTTCCCGCCGATTTCATGTTTCGACTAAGCGCCAAAGAGGATGAAATCTTGAGGTTGCAAATTGCAACCTCAAGTAAGAGGCATGGTGGCCGCCGTTACCTACCCTATGCCTTCACCGAGCACGGCGCCATCATGGCCGCAACTGTGCTCAATTCCGAGCGGGCGATCGAGATGAGCGTTTTCGTGGTCCGAGCTTTCGTGCGCATGCGCGAGATGGTGGCCAAAAACCGCCAGCTCGCCGCTAAAATCAACGAGTTGGACCGCCGCCTGGAAACCCACGACACCTCGATTCAGGACATCATCGAAGCCATCAAGGAACTCATGGTTCCGGAGGGGCCGTCGAAGCGCAAGATCGGTTTTCAGCTTCCGCCTGGAAAGGGTTGATGCGTTCGCGGGCGAGTCGCCCGCGGCCGCACAGTCATTTGCGGCGCTGCCGGTACAGAGTTCCATCTACCTGTTTTGCCATGGCCTCGACGTCCAGGGGAACTTCCAGGAACGCTGCAACCGTTTCCGCCGTTTGCCTGGGCTCACGTAAGACAGAGTGATATTGCACCCGGCTCACTTTCACGGGCGCTTTGCCGTTGAGCCAGGCGTACACGTCGGAGAGGTGGTCCTGGAATGCTCGGGTCACCACGGCATTGTCTTCCCCGGGATTGAAATTCCCCCGCCGTCGCAGCATCTCATCCTGTGACGCCATCACTTCGGGCAAGGGCCGCTGCATAAAGATGACGCGGTATTCATGTTGTGCCGGCAGGGAAAGCAGGAGCTGAGAGATCACTTTTACCGCCTTGCCCTCCGCTTCGGCGATGCAGGCAGGCTCTTTAGGCAATTGCTTGATGCGTTCCCACTCCAGGTAGCCTCGCGGGTTATCAACGTCAGCCCGGCGTTCTCCATCGGAGAGGATGGGCATGCCGCCCGCGGCCAGCATCTGCATCATGAGTGAAGTGCCGGAACGGGGCAGGCCGGAAACGATGGTGATCATGAAATCCTTTCGTGAAAGCTCAATAGTAAACGCAGAGAGGTTGATGTGGCGCGGGCGCCCTCGCCCGCGTGCCGGAGGCCACCGCAAACCCGGTGCACAACCGTGCTAGACTGACCAGCTTGTCGCCATTTACTCGAAGACGATTTTTGCAACGATGCGCGACCACAGCGGCCGGAGTTTGGCTGGCTCCCGCGTTGGCCCATGCCAGCTCTGCTCCGAACCTGCAGTTTCCTACGCAGCCGCGTCAACGCATCGCCATAGCCTCCTATCCCTTCCGCGAGTTTATCGCCGGAGAGGAGAGCAAAGCCGCGAAGCCCATGGACCTGAAGGATTTCGCCGCCCACGTAATTGAGAAGTTTCAGATCAACAAGATCGAACCCTGGACGGGACACTTTCCTTCCACGGATCCGAAGTATCTGGCGCAATTTCGAGCGGCGGTCGAAAAAGCCGGTGGGGCCGTGGTGAATATCGCGGTGGACGGCGAACATAGCCCCTATGCGGCGGACCGGTCCGAGCGCGAGCAGGCCATCGCGTTCAGCAAGAAGTGGGTGGATAACGCTGCCGACATCGGCTCGCCCAGCATCCGCACCAACCTCCCTCGCGCGAAAGACTCCCAACCGGACCTGGATCGCACCGCGGAAAGCCTAGCGCGAGTTGCTGAGTATGCCTCGACGAAGAACGTCGTTGTCACTCTCGAGAATGACAATCCGGTAAGCGAAGACCCGTTCTTCCTGGTGTCGCTGGTCGAGAAGGTCAACAGCCCCTGGCTGCACACATTGCCGGACTTTGGCAACACCCTTGCCGCCCGGGAACCGGACTACGCCTATCGCGGAATCGATGCCATGTTCGGAAAGGCCTACTGCATTTCGCACGTGAAGTCCTCCGAAACCAACAGCAAAGGGATCACGGTGCACGTGGATATGGCGAAGACATTCGGCCTCATGAAGCGGCACGGCTACAAAGGGTATTGTTCCATGGAGTGGGACGACACCGGCGATCCCTATCGCGGGACGGCGGAGTTGATCAGGCAAACTGTGCAGTATCTTTCCTGAGATTTCACAAGCTGTCGCCGCTATCTTCACGGACCCGGTTCGCGTCAAATTACTGCATGCGCAAAGCCACCAAATATCTGAAGAAGGCCGATCCCATAATGGCCGCCATCATCGCGAAGGTCGGACCCTTCCGGATGGAGTTTGGTCCGCCGGAATTTCACAGCCTGGCGGAAGCCATCGTTTATCAGCAGCTGAATGGCAAAGCGGCGGTAACCATCTTCAAGCGCTTCGCCGCCCTGGCCGGTGAACCGGTCAAGCCGGAAGGCATTCTCAAACTGACGGACGCGCAGCTGCGTTCGGTAGGACTCTCCAAGCAGAAATCGTCCTACCTGAAAGACATGGCAGAACGCGCCACCCGTGGGGAACTCGATTTCTCACGTCTCCCCGCCATGACCGACGACGAAGTTATCAAGCACCTCACCCAGGTCAAAGGCGTCGGGGTGTGGACCGCACAAATGTTTCTGATGTTCACCCTGCGCCGTCCCAACGTGCTGCCCACGGGCGATTACGGCATCCAGATGGCAATCAGGAGGCTCTACAAGAAGCGCAAGATGCCCAGGCCTGAGGTAATGACGAAGATCGCGAAATCCTGGGAACCGTACCGCTCGGTGGCCTGCTGGTATTTGTGGAGAAGCCTGGACATAAAGACCATGTAGGGATTGCCGATTTTAGGTCCGGCCGCAGATCTGAGAACTGAGATCTGAAATCTGACATCTGAGATACGCAGTCCGCAATCCACAATCCCCAATCTGAAATCTGAAGTCCCAAGCCCACAATCCCTGCAATTGTGCGCCCCTGTGCCCGCTGTGGTTAAATGGAAGGCGTGGCAGACCTGAAGATCCGCGTGCTGGTGGCCAAGCCCGGCCTCGACGGCCACGATCGCGGAGCCAAAGTGATTGCTCGCGCGTTGCGCGATGCCGGCATGGAGGTCATTTACACCGGCCTGCGCCAGACGCCGGAGATGATCGTGAACGCCGCGCTTCAGGAAGACGTTCACGTAATCGGTCTGTCGATTCTATCCGGAGCGCACAACGCCATCGTTCCCCGGGTGATGGACCTGCTCAAACAGAACAAGATGGATGATGTGCTGGTGGTGGTCGGCGGGATCATTCCCAACCAGGACATGGAAAATCTCAAAAAGGCCGGCGTGGCTGCCATTTTCCAGCCGGGTACATCCATGGACGATATCGTCCAGTTCATTCGCGGCAACGTCAAGCCGCGCGGCGTGCCCACGGCCGGTTGATATTGATGGCCGAGATCAGCACTTCCCGTTTGAAAGATATCCTGCAGCACACGGTCGGGCCCACACCCTGGTACTGGAAGACTTTTCCCGCCTTCAACTCTCGATCTGGCCAGCGCTTTGTCTGGACCCATCATGGCAGCGAAGGGCCGCTGGGTTATCTGATCACTCTGGCGCTGGAGCAGGAAGCAGACAAACCGCGGCTCGCGTTGAACACATATTGCCGGCCGTTCTTCGTGCCGCCGTCGTATCTGGGCATCTGGTGCCCGGAAGGCCGCAGTATTCGCGTTACCTGTTTTGATCCCGACCAACTCAAGGCCTTCGACCTGGCCGAGATTGCGGGCTGGTTCAAGCCGTCCAGTGAGCGTATCTACTCGGCCGCGGCGCCACTGGCGGAGTTCGAAGTCGCGCTCGGCCTGGCCGCCGGCGTGCACAAGCTTGAAGTGCCAACCGAACTGCAAACGGTGGAAGAACTGGTTGTCCCCACCAGCTATCCGGCGAAGAGCCCGGATAGCCCGGCCTTCGCCCTCTACGTCATCTATCCCAATGCGGGGCTGGTCGAAGTCCTGCCGCAGAAATGGTTCACGGCCAGCCAATATCAGGTGGGGAAGCAGTGGATCACGCGGGCGGCGCGCGATCCAGAGTCGCATCGTATTTTCGGCGAGTGCTTTGGCACGGGCAGCTTCCTGCTGGAAGAAGACGGATGCCGCCTGGAACGATGGCTGGAAAAGACAGGAATCTGAAATCGAGAATCTTCAAATCTGAGATCCAGTGGTCGGGGTGCTTGGCATCGGAAACAGCGGTTTGCGCCCTCCTGCGATGCTGTTATACCGTAAACTTCGCTTCAGAATCATCCACATGAACGAACGTATTGATCCCGGAACGCCGTCGAGTTCCACGGTTCTCGAGTCGCATATCGATCCCACCTCGGCGCGCTTTGAAGCCAATATGCGCTTTCTGGCTGACCTGGTTTCGCAGGTGCGCAACGAAGAGGAGAGAATTCGCGAGGGCGGCGGGCCGAAAGCGATCGAGAGCCAGCACAGCAAGGGACGTCTCACGGCGCGCGAGCGCATCAACCTGCTGGTCGATCCGGGCTCGTTTTTCGAATTGGGCGCCTACGCCGCGCACGGCATGTACGAAGAGTGGGGAGGCGCAGCCGCGGCGGGCGTCATCACGGGGTTGGCCCGCATCCAGACCCGGTTGGTGATGATCATTGCCAACGACGCCACCGTGAAGGCGGGCGCGTTTTTTCCCATGACTGCGAAGAAAGTGATTCGGGCGCAGAACATCTCGATCGAAAACCGGGTGCCGACGGTTTACCTGGTGGATTCCTCGGGCGTCTTCCTGCCGCTGCAGGAAGATGTTTTTCCGGATACCGACGACTTTGGCCGCGTCTTCCGAAACAACGCCGTGATGTCGGCCATGGGAATTTCGCAGATTGCCGCCATCATGGGCATGTGCGTTGCGGGGGGCGGCTACCTGCCGGTGATGTGCGATCACGTGCTCATGACCGACGGCAGCGGACTTTTCCTGGCCGGGCCGGCACTGGTGCAGGCCGCCATCGGTCAGAAGATTTCCGCCGACGAACTGGGCGGCGCCGTCATGCACTCGGCGGTCAGCGGCACGGTCGATTTTCGCGAACCCAACGACGAAGCTTGCCTCACGCGCATCCGCGCCATCATCGAGAAGTGGGGATACCGCCGCCAATCGCCCTGGGACCGGAGGAAGCCGCAGGCGCCCGCGCTCGCGGCCGAGGAAATTTACGGCATCTATGATTCTTCGCCGGCGCGTCCCTACGACACCAAGGAAATCCTGGCCCGCATTGTGGACGGCAGCCGTTTCGACGAGTACAAAGCTGAATACGGCAAGACCATAATTTGCGGTTACGCGCGCATCGGCGGCTTCGCGGTGGGCATCGTGGCCAACCAGAAATTGCATGCCCAGCAGACCGACCACGAAGGCCACAAGCGAATGGAATTCGGAGGCGTGATCTACACGGAGTCGGCGGAAAAGGCCGCCCGCTTCATCATGGACTGCAATCAGAACCTGGTCCCGCTGGTCTTTTTTCACGACGTGAATGGATTCATGGTGGGGCGCGACGCGGAGTGGAGCGGCATCATCAAGGCGGGAGCGAAGCTGGTGAATGCGGTGTCCAACTCGGTCGTTCCCAAGATTACCGTGATCGTTGGCGGCTCGTTCGGCGCCGGACACTATGCCATGTGCGGTAAAGCGTTCGATCCGCGTTTTGTGTTCGCCTGGCCAACCGCGCGTTATGCGGTGATGAGCGGCGATTCCGCCGCCGGCACCCTGGTCGAAATCAAGATCAAGCAACTGGAACGCAGCGGGAAGAAGTTGGGCGAAGAAGAGCGCAAGGAGCTGTTCGAGTCGGTGAAGAAAACCTACGACGAACAAACCGACCCGCGTTACGGAGCGGCCCGGTTATGGATCGACAAGATCATCGACCCGGTGGAGACGCGCGATGCGATTACACAAGCGCTCGAAGCCGCCGCGCTGAACCCGGACGTACCCGAGTTCAAGGTGGGAGTGCTGCAAACATGATTCATGAGGGAGAGAATCGTGCTTAACCACGGAGACACAGAGCCACGGAGTAAACTGCTTCACGAAAATCTGACAGAACAGGTGATTGGCGCTGCCATCGAAGTGCATCGAGCACTCGGTCCGGGCCTTCTTGAGTCGGCATACGAGGAATGTCTCTGTCACGAGTTGCGTCTCCGTGGAATAGCGTTTCGCCGACAGGTGGCCCTGCCGGTTGAGTTCAAGGGTATCCACCTGGACTGCGGTTACCGAATGGATATTCTGGTTGAAGATTCGGTGACTCTTGAACTCAAGTGCGTCGAGCATGTTTTGCCAGTTCACGAGGCGCAACTCCTTACCTATCTAAAGATGACGGGAAAGAGAGTGGGTCTGATTATTAACTTTCACGTGTCTGCACTGGTTCGTGGCGGGATCATAAGAAAAATACTGTGAATTTCTCCGTGCCTCGGTGTCTCCGTGGTTAAGAAATGTCCAAACCCGTAAAACTCGTTGAGTGTCCGCGGGATGCCTGGCAGGGGCTGAAAGGGCAGATTCCCGCGTACATCAAGACCGACTACCTGAAGGCATTGATCAGCGCCGGGTTCAAACACATTGATGCGGTTTCATTTGTGTCGCCGAAGGCAGTTCCGCAGATGGCCGATTCGGAAGAAGTGCTGAAGGATCTGGATCCGCCCGATGATGTTGAAATCATCGGCATCGTGGTAAATGAAAAAGGAGCGCAGCGGGCAATCGCTACCCAGGCAGTGCGCACCCTGGGCTTCCCTTATTCCGTCTCGCCGACTTTTTTGCAGAACAACCAGCATCAGACCCTGGAAGATGCTATCGACGAACTGGAGAAGGTCAAGAACAAGGCGGAAGCGGCCAGCCTCGACACGACGGTTTATATTTCCATGGCGTTTGGCAATCCTTACGGCGATCCCTGGAATATCGGCGAAGTAGTCGATGCCGTGGACCTGCTTGAATCTCTCGGCGTTCGAACGATTTCCCTGGCGGACACGGTGGGAGTGGCCGGACCGGCACAGATTCGTGAACTGTTTTCAGCGGTGAATTCAAAGTTCGACTATCTGGAGATCGGTGTGCATCTGCATAGCCGTCCCGAGCAAGCAGCGGAGAAAGTTCAGGCTGCGTATGATGCGGGTTGCCGCAGGTTTGACTCAGCTCTTGGTGGACTGGGTGGATGCCCCTTCGCACAGGACGCCCTGGTGGGCAATATTGCGACTGAAAAAGTGGTGGAAGCGCTGCAACTAAGAGGAGCAGAATTGCCGGCGCTGAAGCCGCTGGATGTGTTGCTGAGAATCACGGCGGAACTGGGAGCCCGCTACACCGAATCCGCCGCTGCCGATTGAGTTGCGATTACCGGTTTTACGACAACATGGAATTCAAGACCATTCAGCTCGAGTTCGATTCCGGCATCGCCACCATTACGCTCAACCGGCCGGAGAAGCGCAACGCCATCAGTCAAGTGTTGCTGGACGAAATGCTCGCTGCTCTTGATGAAGTCGAGCAATCGCCGGCCCAGGTTATCATCCTCACCGGCGCGGGCAAGGCTTTTTGCGCGGGCATGGACCTCGATGAGTTGAAAGCCCTGCTGGGCAGGACGCACGAGCAGAACGTGCAGGACTCCTCGCGCATGGCGCGCATTTTTCGCCGCATCTACGATTTCTCCCTGCCTACCATCGCCGCGGTGAACGGCGCGGCCATCGCGGGCGGCACCGGATTCGCCACCATGTGCGACTTCACCCTGGCCGTGGCCGAGGCCAAGTTTGGTTACACCGAAGTCCGGATCGGATTTGTGCCGGCCATCGTTTCTTCCATGCTGGTCTGGCAGGTGGGACATAAAGTCGCCCGCGACTTGCTGCTGACTGGGCGGTTATTTAACGCCGCCGAGGCTCATGCCCTTGGCCTGGTCAACGAAGTGGTCGAACCGGCCCGCTTGATGGCGCGAGCTCGCGACCTGGCGTCGCAGATTATGGAGAACAGCCCGTCGTCAGTGCGAGCCACCAAGCGCCTGATCAACGGATTCATCGCGGGGCAGCTCGATCAGCAGATTGCGGAAGCGATTGAAGACAACGCGCGCATTCGCACGACCGCTGATTTCCGGGAAGGCATCACGTCGTTCCTGGAGAAGCGCAAACCGCGCTGGAGTACGAAGTGAAGCCACCGCAAGCGGGCGCGCATGGCGACAGCGTAATCTCGGAAAGCCGAGTGCGTGTGCGCTACGCAGAGACCGACCAGATGGGCGTGGTTTATCACGCCAATCACTTCATCTGGTTCGAAATCGGACGCGTCGATCTGATGCGGCAGCTGGGATTCACTTATCGCGACATGGAGCGCGACCACGGATGCTTTATTCCGGTGGTGGATGCGCGCTGCCGCTACAAGGCGCCGGCGCGCTATGACGACGAGATCATCGTCCGCACCCATCTGAGAAATGTTCGCGAGTCCCTCATACATTTTGGTTACGAACTGGCGCGGGCCAGCGACGGTGAAGTGCTGGCGGAAGGCGAGACCACGCACATGATTCTTAATGCGAAGATGAAGCCGGCGCAACTGCCGGCGAACATCCTGAAAGTATTTCGCGAAGCAGCAGGAAAATAGGCCGCATTTGAAACCCGAAACCGTAATCTGGAAATTCTTTTGAAAGCTTTGCACATCAACGGAAGAGATCTGACTCTCGAAGCGGTCCGGGAAGTGGCGGTCGATCGCCGTCCCGTTCTGCTCGACCCAGACGCCCGCGAGGCTGTCGATCGCGCTCGCGCGGTGGTGGATGCGCTGGTCGCGGAAAACCGTGTCTCCTACGCGATCACTACCGGCGTGGGCAAACTGGCCGACGTCCGCATTGCGGGTGATCAGATTCGCGAACTGCAAGTCAACCTGGTGCGCTCCCACGCTGCCGGCATCGGGGAGCCGCTTTCCTTGGCCGAGACCCGGGCCATGATGCTGTTACGCGCGAATTCACTCTCCAAGGGACACTCGGGAGTGCGGGGCGCCGTCATCGATACGATCTGCGAGATGTTGAATCGCGGCGTGACTCCGATGGTCCCGTCGCAAGGCAGCGTCGGGGCCAGCGGCGATCTGGCTCCGCTGGCGCACCTGGCCCTGGCATTGATCGGCGAAGGCGAATGTTTCACCGAGAAGGGGGTGCGCGTTCCCGCCAGCGATGCGATGCGCAGCGCCCAAATCAAGCCCCTGTTGCTTGAAGCCAAGGAAGCCGTTTCCCTCATCAACGGAACGCAGGCGATGCTGGCAGTGGGAATCCTCGCGCTGCTGGCCGCCGAAATCCTGGCCGACACGGCGGACGTGATCGGCGCGCTCTCGCTCGACGCTTTGCGGGGTACTGACGTGGCCTTTGACGAACGCATCCACCAGGCCCGTCCGCACCGGGGCCAGCTCAGGACAGCCGCCAATCTGCGCAAGATGCTCGAAGGTAGTTCGCTGCGCGATTCGCACCGCGACTGTGACCGCGTGCAGGACGCCTACTCCCTGCGCTGCATGCCGCAAGTGCACGGCGCAGTGCGCGACACCCTGGCCCACTGCCGCGAGGTCATGGAGATCGAAGTCAACTCGGCGGTGGACAATCCGCTGGTGTTTCTTAAAAACGCCCACGTAGGGGCGGACGCCCACGTCCGCTCTGCGGAGCGAAGCTCCGCGTTAGACGCCGACGTCATCTCCGGCGGAAATTTCCACGGCCAGCCGTTGGCCTTCGTCCTCGATTTTTTGGGCATCGCGCTCAGCGCGCTTGCCGGCATTTCGGAGCGCAGGCTGGAGCGCCTGGTGAATCCGGCTCTCAACGAAGGCCTCCCGCCATTTCTCGCTCCTGGCGCGGGGCTGAATTCGGGATTCATGATGGCGCAGGTCGCCGCCGCCTCGCTGGTCAGCGAGAACAAAGTGCTGGCTCATCCTGCCTCTGTGGATTCGATTACCACTTCCGGCAACAAGGAAGACTATGTGTCCATGGGAATGACTGCCGCCCTGAAGCTGAAACGCATTGTAGAAAATTCACGCAACGCAATGGCGATCGAAGCCATGGCCGCGGCCCAGGCCCTGGACTTTCACGCTCCGCTCAAGACTTCGAAGCGTGGACAGATGGCCCATGCCGCAATCCGCTCAGTATGCGCCACCATGGAAAAAGATCGAGTGATGTACCAGGATTTTGCCCGGCTCTCGGAGTTAATCGCCAGCGGGAAGGTGGCGGAGGCGCTGCGCTAGGAACTGGGAATGCCCGTGTGGGGCCGGGTCTTCGACCCGGCCGGGCCGAGCGCAGCTCGGCGAGGTGTTGTTCTTGCTTCCAACAGGAACCTGGCCGAGCCTTGCTCGGCATGGACGGGTCAGAGACCCGTCCCCACGCGAGACTTGGTTATGCTGGCTTCGCTGCGCTGCCGTCCAGCCCTAACTGGTCTGCGATCCCCTTCATCGCGTCGATGCAAAATGCGATGTGCTCTTCCAGGTCCGCCCCTAAATCTGCCGCGCCGTTTACGATGTCTTCGCGTTTCACGCTGCGGGCAAATGCCTTGTCCTTCATCTTCTTTCGGACCGACTTGGCCTCGACCTCGGCGAGGGATTTTCCCGGCTTCACCAGGGCGCATGCGGTAATGAATCCGGCCAGTTCGTCACAGGCGAAGAGGGCCTTTTCCATCGGCGAGTCCCGGGTCACGCCGGAATATTCGGCGTGCGACATGATGGCGCGCCGGATCTCGTCTGAATAGCCTCGCTCTTTCAATATTTCGTTGCCCTTGTAGGGATGATCGTCGAGGCTGGGATACTTCTCGTAATCGAAGTCGTGCAGCAGTCCGACGACGCCCCACAACTCCTCCTTTTCAGGAGACTCGGAAGCAAATTTGCGGGCATAAGCGCGCATGCAGGCCTCGACCGCGAGTCCATGCTTGCGCAAACTTTCTGATTGAGTGAACTCAGTTAGTAAACACCAGGCCTGCTCTCGATCATTCATGGTTTCTTACCTGTTTTCTCCGGTTTTTCTCCGGCTCACTTTGCTTTTCCCACGACGTATCCTGTGTTTGACCCCGGAATGTTCTTGACATCCACAGGTGTTGTACCGCAGATTACGCTGCAGGTTGGAACGAAGATTTTTGCGCTTCCTTTTTTCGTTCCGGAGAAGCCCCGCTCTGGCCCTCCCACACCTAGATGGCCACTACCCTTGCACCAGTAGATTCAAGGGAAGTAGTTCGTTGCGATCACTGCCTGCTGGTCCAGTTCCGTACCACCAACGATCTTTGTCGCCGCTGCCATGCCTCGTTAGATGAGGACGAGCCGGAAGTCGTAATGGCGCCGCCACCGCCGCAGATGATGCCGGCGAATGGCAATGGCCGCGGGCATCTGAACCTGGCGACATCGATCCGTTCGCTCCGGTTGCGCAGCGGACTCAGCCAGCGCCAACTGGCGGCGCGCATGTCGGTCCCCCGGACCTACGTGTCGAAGATCGAAAACGAAAAGGCCACTCCGACCCTTTCCTCACTGGAACGGCTGGCCCGCGCGCTCGAGGTTACCGTGCCCGATCTGCTTTCCGGCGGGGAACGCAACCGCCAGGAAGAAATCGGTGAACTGATGAAAGATCAGTTTATCGCGGACCTGATGCCGTTCGTATCGCAACTGAACGGGATGCAGCTATCGAGTGTGCTGGCCCAGGTCCGCGACCTGACCATGCGCCCGCGCCGCAGCGCCTAAGCAGGTAAATGTGGGCGCGAGCGTCCCGCTCGTGCCACGGCGTGCACGAGCGAGGACGCTCGCCCACATTGAATGACATTAACAACGATTTTTATCCGGGCAACCACCAACTGAAGCCGGGGCCGCAAGGCCCCGGTGATTTTTTGAAACGCTATCTCTCCCGCAGATACGACTGCTTATACTCCAGATAATTCCGCGCGTAGCGCATGATCGTTTCCTGATCTTTATCCTCCAGCTTGCGGCGAAACTTTCCCGGAGAACCCATCCACAGCGATCCGGGCTCGACAATTGTCTTCTCCGGAATCAGTGTTCCGGCCGCAATGATCGACCCCGCGCCAATGCGCGCTCCATTCAGAATGATCGACCCCATACCGATCAGGCAACGGTCTTCGATGGTGCAGCCATGCAGGACCACGGAATGGCCGACGGTAACGTATTCGCCCAGGAAGACTCCATATTGCTCCTTCATGCCATGCAGCACACTGCAGTCCTGCACATTGGAGTACGAGCCCACGCGAATGGAGTGGACGTCGCCGCGCAACACGGCATTCATCCAGAT
Source organism: Terriglobia bacterium (assembly GCA_963757835.1). GTDB lineage: Bacteria > Acidobacteriota > Terriglobia > Terriglobales > Acidobacteriaceae > JAIQFF01. The sequence goes on from CAVWSP010000006.1 coordinate 169,410, forward strand.
ACTGGCGTGCTCGCCGAGAACCACATCGCCGATGAGCTGCGCGGAATCGTCCACGTAGCTGGATTGTGGAATCGTGGGAGTTGTTCCTTTGTAAGCGCGAATCATAGTGGGCTTGGGAAGAAAGTTGACCATAACACGGTTGCCGCCGCGAGAAAAAGGAGGGAGGAGAGAAAATGGAGGCCGCGAGGAAATGGAGACGAAGAGGGAAATGGAGGCCGGGCGTCCCCGCCCGTCCTCCATCGAGCTGGCTAGTTTTCCGTGGGCACCGGCAACTTGGGCACTGACGGGCCCCGTGGCGGCTTGGGCGGCATGGGAGCCTCGGCCAGCGACGATCCCTTGCGCAGTTCGATTCCGCCGTGCTCGTTGTTGATCACCAGGTGCGGACCGCCTCCGCCCACCGTGCCGCTGGCAGTCGCCTGGTCGTCGCCATTGTCGATTTTCAGGGCAGCGAAATCGGATTCGATCTCTCCACCGCGAGAACGGGCGTCCACCTGGAAGCTTGCCTTGTCGGGCAGGTAAAGCTGGACGTCGCTGTTGCGGTTGCTCAGTTGCATGTCGCCCAGCTTGCTCATGTGTATTTCCACTGCGCCGTTTTCGTTTTGCAGCCGCACATCGCCATTGACTCCGGTCAGCCGGATGTCCTTCGAGCGGGTCAGCAGACGAAATGGACCGGTCAGGTCGCTGGCCCGCATGTCGCCGGAATCCATATCCAGGTCACCGCTGAGTTTGGAAAACTCCATATCGGTGCGGGCCGATTTGAAGCCGACCAGTCCGGCGATCTTGGCCAGTTTGATGGTGTCGAACTCGCCGTTAATGCGTGCCGCGCCCTTCACTTCAGCCAGGGAAATATCGTCGGCCCGACCCTGGACTGACACATCCCCTGAAATATTCGATATCCGCGCCGAGCCGCCGGACAGGTTGAGAGTCAACTTGCCATTGATATCGGAAGCGGCGACATCGCCATGCTGGCTGGAAATTTCAACGTCTCCCTCGCGGCCCACGACACTGACATCGCCGCGCCGGGAGGTAACCACGACCGGCGCTTTTCGCGGCACGCTGACGTCGAGATCAGTGGTGACCGGGTGATCGCCGGCGCCCTGCGTATTGGCGTTCAAGGTGATCACATTGCCGCTGGCGCTGATTTGCGGCTTGGTGGCAGGATTGAACTTGTCGGCTTCCTCCTGGCTGTCCGTGTTGATCCGCTTGTGCGCGACGACGTGAATCTGATTGTCCTGCGACACGGTCAGGTTCACTGCGCCCCGGTCGTTCACGATGCGCAGGCTGCTGCCCGCGGGAAAGTCCTGCTGCAGCTGGTCATCGTAACTGTAGTTGTGTCCGAACAGGGTGAAGTCTTCGTCGCCCATCTGGATGTGGTTGCGTATTTCATCCCAGTTAAAGCGGGAGGCCTGGGTTGCCGACAAGCCGAAAATGATCAGGAAGAACAAAAGCAGGACGCCCCCGGCTCCTAGTCCCACAGGGCGTGTCCCTTCCCGCTTCGCCTGCTCGTACTCGACCAGTTTGATGACGCCCCAGAGAATGATCAGGGCGGGCCAGTAGGTGCCGAACCAGCGCAGGAGGGGCTGCGGATGCAGCACGTGCATGGTGGTGAGCAGCAGCACGACTCCCAGCAGGATCATGACTACCGGACCGGCCACGGAACGTCGCTGCCTCGGCCGATTGTCGATTGGGGGCGGGGCCTGTACCGGGCTAGCCATTTTTCACCTCCGGCTTCACTTCCGACTGACTCTGAGAGTATGACGGGGGCTGCACTTCGCCCCTGGCAAATGGGGAAGGCGGTTCTTGGCCGACGATGGGTGGCGGCGGCCCCGTGCCCGGACCCGCCGTACTCTGGAAAATCTTTACCAATCCGATCACGACCAGCAGCAGCGGCAGGGTGCGGCCGAAGCGGATTACACCCATGCTGTCGAGCAGGAACTGAAATCCCAGGGTCAACAGAATGGCAGGCCCCATCAAGCCCCGCCTGCAGCTGCGCGCGCGATCGAATCCGGGAGGAACTTCGCCGACCAGGCCCAGACGTCGAACCAGCAACCAGCCGCCGATGCCAATGAGCACAAGAGGCCAGATGCGGTGAGCACTGAAGTCCCAGATGTCGAGGGTATGCAGCAGGAAGATCACACCGAGGCCGATGAGGACCAGGGCTCCCACCGGGACTTTGCTGACGTCCACGCGTTCGCCCGCGCTGAAGGTGGTTCCCAATCCAAAGGGATCGGGCGGGGGTTGCCCCAGTTGTATGGCCCGCGCGGTCCGCACCGAATCGATGATCTGGTAGAAGTAAAAGCCCGCGATGGCCAGCCCGAAGACCGTCCCCATGGCGTCGCTTCCGCTGCTCGCGCCCAGAATGAGCAGGGTAAAGATCACCAGGTGGGCCAGGCCCTTGGCATATTGACCGGTGTAAACGGCACCTACTCCGAAGGGAAAGAAGCCCGCCAGAACGCCTGCCAGAGCCGGATTCGGACCGGCCGCAGGTGCCGCCATGGGGCTTGCCGGAATGAAGCCGGCGGCCGGAGGCGGCACGTTCGGCTGTACGCCTTCGAGGCGCGCGGCCAGGCAACTCTCGCAATAAATCACTCCGTGCACCGAACGGGTGCAGCTGCCACACAGCGGTTTTCCGCAGGTGCGGCAAAACGCCACCTTCTCAATTTCGGGATGGTTAGCGCAGTTCATGAAAGCCTCCTGTAAGTGGTCATCCTCACTACAGGCGGATCATTCGGGAGCGAGGCCAGCACGGGCTGGTTCTCTCCCTGGCTGTAGTTGCGTTCCTGTCTCGGTTCGGGTTGTCCACTGGTATTGTTGTCTTTCTTTTCTTTATTGTTCTGCTCCTGTGGGGGTGGTGCAGGGGGAGCGGTCACTCGTTTGAATTCCCGCACCCGCGATTCGATTTCATACACGAAGCGAATATTTTCGTAATACTTGACCACGCGTCCCGTGGTCTCGTAATAGGTGCGCTTGATGGCGCTGGGCCGCAGGTCCACATGCCGCACATCGCTCACCTTCACCCCCGCCAGGCTCAATGAAATTGAGAGGGAGAAGAACGCCATTCCGAAAGACATGGCGAAGCGGGGCTGGCGGCTCATGGAAAGCACGGGAGCGAACACCGGCCGCAGCCACGAAGTGAGCGCATCTACCCACGAAGCCCTGGCCCCGGGCTGGACAGCAACGCGCTTGCTTTCGTATCCCGTGGTGGCCAGGAGGATGTTGTGCACCAGGTGAGATGGAGCGTCAACTTCGGGCAGCGATTTCAGCCAGCGCCGCCCCGCATCGGCCTCCGCGAACAGAGGCCCGCATACCGCGCACACCCGGGCGTGGGCCTGAAAGCTTTCCAGCCCGTGCCCGGTCAGGGTGGCGTCGAGAGCTTCGATCAGCAGCGCATCGAATTCCGCACACTGCATGCCGTTTTTGGTTTCGCCTGCCATCACATCACCTGCCTATAGGTACGTTGTAGCAGCCGGGCAAGTTCCGCTCGACCGCGATTTATCCTTGATTTCACTGTGCCCTCCGGAACCTTTAGTACCGTGGCAATGTCTTTGTAATCCATGTCCTGCAGATCGCGCAGGATGACCGCCTCGCGCAGTTCGGGCGAGAGTTTCTGCAGGGCGTTGTGGATCAGATCGCGGGCCTCGCGGCTCTGCACGCTGGCATCGGCTGCGGGCGCCTTGTCCTCGATCTTCTCGCTCAGGGGCATAGCGTCTTCGTGCTCCGACGGCGTCGTGTCCAGCGACTCGGTCATCCGGTCCTGTTTGCCCTTGCGGAAGTGGTCCACTAGTAGGTTGCGCGTGATAGTGGTCACCCAGGTCATGAACGCTCCCCGCTCGACATCGTACGAACTCAGGGTGCGGAACATCTTGATGAAGACCTCCTGGGTGAGGTCCTGAGCGTCATCGCCCGAGCCGGCGAAGCGATAGCAGATGTTGTAGATTCGTCGGTTATAGCGCTGCACGATCTCCTCCCAGGCCACCACGTCGCCGGCAATGCAGCGACGGACCAGCATGGCTACGACCTGGGCGTCTTCCAACCCGCACTCCCTGGAACTCCTGGTCTTTTCACCCGTGCTTAGGGCTTTAACACCACAATACAGATACGTTTATGTGGCTCCAAAAGTTCTTGCGATCTACAAGGCAAGGCATTGTAGCAGGGGGTGCAATTGTAAGGAGAATAGAAGGCGAACAAACTGAGAACCAGGAACTCCTCTCTGGGCGGGTTGTGTCCAGAGGCTGCGCTCCGACCAGTTGGTGACCTGGCGCCTGTAGGCGAGGAGGACGCCGGTCGCGGACATCACAAGGATGACCAGCCCAGCCACGCACTCGGCGGTCAGGTGTATCCAGAAGAGGGCTCTGCGGAGGGTCATCAGAGGCCTTCCGAACTCAAACTTCAGCCCATCGCCGCAGCAGGTTGTGGTAAACGCCGGTGAGTTGCACCACGGCGGCATCGTCAGGCTTGCCCGGGATGACTCGCTGGATGGCGGTGTCGAGATCGAACAACAGCGTGCGTTGGCCGTCGTCGCGGACCATGCTCTGGATCCAGAAGAAGGATGAGAGCCGCGATCCGCGCGTGACCGGTGTCACATGATGCAGGCTGGTGGAGGGATAGAGAATCAGGTGACCGGCGGGAAGCTTCACCTGGTGCACGCCGTAAGTGTCCTCGACGATCAATTCGCCCCCGTCATATTCGCCGGGCTGCGAGAAAAACAGAGTGGCCGAGAGATCGGTGCGGATTCTGTGTCCGGTCGCGGTGACCTGGCGGATGGCATTGTCCACGTGAGTACCGAATGATTGTCCGCCCTGGTAGCGGTTGAAGAGCGGAGGAAAGACGCGCGCGGGCAAGGCCGCCGAAACAAACAGGGGGTTCTGCCCCAGGGCGGTGAGAATGGTCTCTCCCAACTGCCGGGCGGCAGGATGGCTCTCCGGCAGCTGCATGTTGTCCTTGGTCCTCGCGGACTGGTGGCCGGCCGTGACTCGACCGTCCACCCATTCCGCCTGGTCCAGGATTCGCCGAGCCTCGGCCACCTGCTCGGTTGTCAACACCTCGGGGATTGGCAGTAGCAATGGGTAATGTTCCCTTCACGCTCAGAATTTGAAAGTAATACCCAGCAGCGCCGAACGCGCCGCCCCGGGCACAATGTGCGCGGGATGGATCTGGTCGTAGTAATACTTGTCAGCCAGGTTGTACACGTTGGCCCGAAGCTCGACATGTTCGCTCAGGGGATACTTCGCCATGGCGTTAAACACCCAGTAGCCCGGCACCTGTTTCACCAGGCCGGTGACCGGATCGAGAGGCGTGGTCGAACTGGCAGTGCGGCTGTCCACAAAATCCGCGCCGCCGCCCACGCTCAGGTGCCAGGGCAGGTCGAAGGTGCTCCAGGTGCTGAAGGTGTTGCGGGGAACGTTGGCCAGTTGAGCGCCGACGGATTGTGGAAAGACCTGCGATCCGGTGACCTTGCCATCCAGGTAAGCGTAGCTGGCCAGAATTTCCCAACGGCTGGTTATGTATCCGTTGGCCTGTATCTGGACGCCGCTCACCCGCTGGCTGCCGGATAAAACTACAGTTGTCGCATTCACAGTTTCCCGGGCATTGGTCTTGTCGGTGCGGAACGCGGCTGCCCGCAAGGAAAGCTTGCGCGCGAACAAATCCCACTTGGTGCCGACTTCGAAAGTCCGGCTCTGTTCCGGCGGTGCGTTCTGCGTGGCCACGCTCAGCGCCAGCGTCTCGGCCGAAGGGTTGAACGAGGTGCCGTAGTCAAAGTAAATGCTCCCGCCGGCCGCGGGCTTGAAGACCAGCGCGCCGCGCCAGCTGGGCATGACGTCCACCCGCTTGAACGGCGAATCTGAGTTTGCCGGCACCGACTGGTTGGCCGTGGCGTCGAACCGGTCCACACGAACTCCGGCAGTGAGGTCGAGCTTGGGCAGCAGGTTGACGGTATCGAGCGCGTAGGCGCCCGCGCTGATGGCAGTCACGTGAGTGTCGGTGATGCCGGTGCCCGGAACCAGGCCGGCAAAGGGCTGGCTGGTGTCAGGATGCAAAAGGTTGGTCGTCGGAACGGTGGTGAGATCGAAACGCTGGCGGTATGGAGAAGAAGTTTCGCGTCCGCCCTCTGCGCCTGCCACCACGGTGTGACGCAGCGAACCGGTGTGAAACTTCACGATCACATCGGCCTGGTCCTGCAGGAGAGTTTCCGTGCTATCGACCGTAATCTGGTTGCGAAGAACGCCGATCTGACCGAGCGGCGTGGTCAACGGGTCCGGATCCAGAGTGCTCTGGTCGATTTGAGGTTCGGTGATGCGAACATCGCGATGGTAATGCGCGTAACGCGCCTGGTTGCGGAAGGTGATGTGGTTGTTCACGTCGTGCTCGAACTTGGCCGTCCCCATGTTCACGTTGGTCTTCAGATAGTTGCCATGTTCGAAGCCGTAGTAGTTGCGGCGCTCCACCGGGGCGGGGCCGTTAAACAGCCAGGGGATGCCATAGTCGGGCGTATCGTCGGAGCCTTCTCCCAGATAGCTGAGCGTGAATCGGGTCGGCGTACCCAGTCCGAAGGCCAGTGAGGGAGCGACGCCATAGCGCCGGGCCTCCGCGATATCTCGTCCCGCGAACCTGGAGTCGTGCGCCATCAGGTTCAGCCGGAAAGCTGGGCCACCTCCAAGAGCAGGCAGTGGCCGATCCAGGTCGGCCGTGATGCGTTTGGTCTGGTCCGTGCCCAGGTCCACGGTCCCAGCGAAGAGCGCGGCCGCTTGCGGAACTTTGGTTTCCTGGTTGACCACGCCGCCGGTGGAACCCCGTCCGAATGTGACCGACGCCGGACCTTGCAGGACTGCGACCTGCTGCAGCTCAAAAGGATCGCGATAGTAGCTGCCAAAGTCGCGCATGCCGTCGAGGAAAATATCGTTGCGCGCAGTGAAGCCGCGAACCGTCAGGTTGTCGCCCTGGGCGCCGCCTTCCCCGGCGGCGATGCTTATGCCGGCCACATTGCGTAACGTGTCGCGCAGCGTGGTCGCGCCCTGGTCTGCGATGACGTGCTGGGGGACGATATCGATGGAGTGCGGCGTGTCGAGCAGCGATTGAGTGAATTTCGGCAACGAAACCTGCACGCCGGTGTCGGTAACGTTGACCGTGGTTGCCATGCCCTGGACTTCCAGAATCACGGCGTCCGCGCCGGTCAGGTGATAGCCGATGCCGGTGCCGGTAAGGAGTTTTTGCAGCGCCCCCTGCGGCGTGTATAGCCCGGCCACTCCGGGAGACCAGATGCCGCGCATCGACTCCTGCGGCACGGTCACGCTGAAGTGCGCGGTTTTCTGAAAGGCGGTGAGTACGGAGTCCAGAGCCCCCGGAGGGATGTCATAGCGGCGGACGGTCAAGCCCTGAGTCTGTCCGGACGCGTTCACTGCGGGCGCCGCCCGGTCCTGCTGGGCATAAACTTTGAATACGGCGTCGCCGCTGAAGGTGGCGTAGGCAGCCACCGTCCCCACCGCCATCCAATACCTGGCGCCGCGGCGGGGGCTTCTCCCTGATTTCTTGTTCTTCTTGATCTTGATCCGGGTCTGGCTCATCTCTCCCCCAAGCCTTTTGTGGTGACGCTGTTTTGTTTAGAGGCAGCCGCTTTCCGGCCGTTACATAGATGCAACCCGGTTGCACCTAGCGGATGTACCTATCCAGATGCAACATGGTTGCATCTGGATTGCTTAGTCTTAATCCTGCATTGTGCTGATTCACCCTGTCAAGGTGGGCCTGCATATTTTGTTGCAATCGGTGTGCAACTAGATGACACATGTGCCTGCCCGCGGGCCGGATGCCGAGGCGCGAAACACGTAGGGGCGGACGCCCCCGTCCGCCCAGCCGAGCGCAGTTCGGCAAAGTTTGAGAGCCTATCGCGCGAGAGGAGCGAAAAGGAGATAAATCAGAATCGGGGAGCGAAGATTAGAATTGAAATCTGAAATCTGAAATCTGAAATCTGAAATCTGAAATCAACACCCTGACGAGCTGCGCTCGTCCACCCGGACGAGGGCGTCCGGGCCTACGTGGGTGGTGGTGATTACTCGCTGGTGAAGTAATCGACCGTGACTGGATTTTCGAACAGGGAATAGTCTCGGGTCACGACTGTGATTCCGCTTTCCGTGACGAAGTAGCGCTGGCGGTCAGCTTCGCTGTCATATCCGATGGTGGTGCCTTCCGGGATGTGCACGTCACGATCGATGATGGCTTTCCGGATTCGGCAATGCCGGCCCACATTCACGTGGGAAAAAAGAATGCTGCTTTCAACTTCGCTATAGGAATTTACGCGCACATCGGGCGAGACCACGCTGCCTTTTACCATGCTGCCGGAAACGATGCAGCCGGCGGAAACGATGGAATCGACCGCCGTACCGGTACGTCCGGCTTCGGCGAAGACAAACTTCGCCGGCGGGTACTGGCGCTGATGGGTGCGGATCGGCCAGTCCGAATCGTAGAGGTTGAACACCGGCGACACGGCGACGATGTCCATGTTGGCCTCGTAGTAGGCCTCGAGGGTCCCCACATCGCGCCAGTAGAGCGCCTCTTTCTTGTTCTCATCGACGAAGTCGTAGGTGTAAACCCGGTAGTCGTCGGCCATCTTGGGCAGGATGTCCTTGCCGAAATCATGGCTGGAAGCGGGGTCTTCCGCATCTTTCAAAAGCACGGGGATGAGCACATCGGTGTTGAACAGATAGATGCCCATCGAAGCGCAAACCTTTTCAGGATTCGCAGGCGAGCGCAGCTTGGTGACTTTTGGTTTTTCCTCGAAGCCCAGTACCCGGTGATCGCGATCCACTTCCACCACTCCGAAGCGGGCCACCTCGCCGGGGTCGATCTGGATGGTGGCCAGGGTCACGTCGGCGCCGGTCTCGTTGTGCCGCGCCAGCATCAGGCCGTAATTCATTTTGTAAATGTGGTCGCCGGAGAGGATGAGCACATGCTTGGGCTGCTCCGAGCCGATCGAATAAATGTTCTGATACACCGCATCGGCGGTGCCCTGGTACCACTGGTCGCTCACCCGCTTCATCGGGGGCAGGACTTCGATGAACTCTCCCATCTCGCTGCCCATGATGTTCCAGCCTTCGCGCACGTGCCGGTTCAGCGAGAGCGCCTTGTACTGGGTGAGGATGTAAACGCGGCGCAGGTCGGAGTTGACGCAGTTCGAAAGCGTGACGTCGATGATGCGGTAGATTCCGCCGAAGGTGACGGCAGGCTTGGCGCGATCGCGAGTGAGGGGATAGAGTCGCTCGCCCGCTCCTCCCGCTAACAGGACTCCCAGAGTATCTTTCATAGGGCTTTTCGCTTCGATGCAGCTTGAGGGCCCAGGGAAGCTCCGCCGTCCTGAAATGCTGGAGGCGGCGGAACGCGACAGTGTACCAGATTAAGGTCGCGCATCAGTGCCCCTACTGTTGCGGGTGCCCCCACGCGGCCTGTGGCGTCGGGTGTTCTCACCCGTCCCGCGGCGGTTCCCAACGTCGCAGTGACAATTTTTGTCGTTCGAAAATTACCCGAGACCAAAGTAATGGCTTGAATTACGAAAGCGCATGCACATGGGACATCTGTTCGCTATCAGTGGCGAATGAGATGGTGTCTTGACGTCGAAAGAAGCCGGGGACCATGGGAAGAGAAGACTACCTCGAAGAAATTCACATCCGGATCCTGCGCGTGACCGAAGATCTGCGCGCCATTCAACGCCAACTCAACTGTGCCGCCATGGAAGCGCCCAGCGATCCAGAACTCATGGAGGCCCTCAGCCAGCTGCCCGAGATGGACGCGCTCCAGATGCTGAAATCGTCCCTCGACCAGATGCGCCACTTCCTCTGGTTCTACATGCAGGTGATGACCAACGAATCCGAAACCGGCGAGAGACTGCGGCAGAGCATACGGCAAAAAGTCTCCGCCGATGCGGTGTTCAGTCCGGAGGCGTCATTCCTGGAAAAATTCAAGGATGCCTCGGACACCGCGCTGCTGCGTTACCTCTCCGACGGCAAACACAGAAAGCCGAACTAAGAGCGGACCTCGGACTTCAGACTAATTCAGAATCGAAAAACAATTCCTGATGAGTAGCGGAAGCTGTTCTGCCGGTTACCCAGGCTGCTGGAAAGCCCGGTCAACAAGGCGTCGGTCGCGCTGAACTGTGTGCGGATGTAATCCACCTGCGCGGCGCGGATGGCGAAATGCCGCGTTATACCGATATCAATGCCGCCGCCAAAGGCCATGGCAAAGGCATTGGCGCTGGTAAGGCCAGTGGAGATCCCGCCTATGATGGGAACGTTTACCCCTGCACCCAGGCTGGAATGTGCTGCGCCGAACAAGGCGTGGGCAAAGACGGCGCTTCTGCCAAATCCGGCGGTGACGGTTGGGCCGAATAAATAGTTGGTAACGTGCTGGTAGGTGGATGCCGAAAATCCCGATGTCGAAAATGAAAACGGGCTAAGAATGGAGCCGCTCACATCAGCGGTCACACCCAGGTAGCGGTTGAAATTGAAAGTGCCCTGGCCCTCCCAGCCGTTAAAACCATTGCTGCCGTTGCGCAGATAGGAATATCCGCCAAATACCGTCGCACGCGTCCCATACTCGCCGCCGGCAGGCATCGCTCCGCCGTTTTGGGCGGCGAGCGCCAACGGCAAACCCAAAACGATAGACAACAAGATTCCGAATTTCCGCATTTTCTTTTCTCTCCTTGGCGAAGGGCGTCGCAAGCAGGTGTGATGCGTACAGGAGAGAAAAATAATTCGGTTGCGAAACTTTATTGTGGAGAGAAGCCTGCAATCTTAAGCGAAACTTAAAGAGCAGAGGTTGAGCCTTGCGAATTCAGGTGGCGTTCAGTTTTCTGCTGCACGAGAGCGCTACTCCAGCGGGTCTGACGTCCGACGCCCGAGGTCCCAAGTCTGCTACTCCAGCGTCACCGACTTCACCAGATTGCGCGGCCGGTCCACGTCCAGACCTTTCTTGACCGTCATGTAATAAGCGAATAACTGCAGCGGCACGATCTCCAGCAGCGGCAGCAGCAGTTCAGTGGCCTGCGGAACGAATATGGTGTGGTCGGCCAGGCGGGGAAGCTCTTCATCGCCTTCCGACGCAATCGCGATCACCCGCGCCGACTGCTGTTTGAAGCCCCGGATGTTGGCCAGGTTCTTCTCATAGCGCAGCACCGATCCCGAATCCTCGCGATCGCAAGTCGCGATGATCACGACCGGCAGGTTCTCGTCGATCATCGCATTGGGACCGTGCTTGGTTTCCCCCGTGGGATAGCCCTCGGCGTGGATGTAGGAAACTTCCTTAAGCTTGAGCGCGCCATCCATGGCGACGGGATAGTGGATGGCGCGGCCCATGAAAAGAAAATCCTGCACCTTGTAATATTTCTCCGCCAGCTGCTCGCATGCCGCGGGCGCGGTTTTCAACAAGCCTTCCATCTTGCCCGGCAAGTCGAGCAGTTCGCGGATGTAATGCCGTCGCTGTTCCTTGGCAAACTTGCCGCGCACCTGTCCCAGGTAGAGCGCAAATAAATAGAGCACCGCCATCTGCGCGGTGAAGGCTTTTGTCGAAGCAATGCTGATCTCGGGCCCGGCGTGAGTGTAGAGCACGCCGTCGGCCTCGCGCGCAATCGTTGAATCCATGACGTTCGAAATCGCCACCGTGCGCGAGCCCTTGGCCTTGGCCTCGCGCTGTGCCGCCGTGGTATCGGCGGTCTCGCCGGACTGCGTGATGACGATCGTGAGCTCGCCCGGCCCGATCAGCGGATTGCGATATTCGAATTCGCTGGCATAGTCCACGTCCACCGGGATGTTGACCAGGTCCTGAATCATGTACTGCCCGGCCATGCCGGCATGGCGACTGGTGCCCGAGGCCACGATGTTGATCCGGCGCAGCGCGCGCAGTTCGTCAGTGCTGATGCGGACATCGTCGAGCCGCACCACCGCTTCCTCAAGCGATACCCGGGGCTCAATCGTGTCCCGCAGGCTCTGCGGCTGCTCGAAGATTTCCTTGAGCATGTAGTGGGGGAATCCCCCTTTGTCAGCCATTCAATTCTCCTGAGTAGCTTCTAAAGTAGCGCCAGCATCCTGCCGGCTGTCCCGAGGGCGTCTCGCCCTCGGCGCGGTGGGCAAGGAAACCCACCGGACAGCCGCCGGGACGGCGGCGCTACTTTCTATCATTGCCGGCGCTACTCTGCTAGATTCCTGCGCCGCGAATTATCGTATTTCTTACTTCGCCGTTAGGGCTCAATACCACCAGATCGGCAGGCGCGCCGGCCTGGATCGCGCCGCCGTTTTTCACTCCCGCCACCCGCGCCGGATTCACGGTGGCCAGGCGCACCGCTTGTTGCAACTCCCATTGCGCGAACCGCATGACGTTGCGCACCGCCCGGTCCATGGTTAAAACACTGCCCGCCAGCGATTCACCAACCATGCACCTGCCGTCTTTGACTTCGACTTCGAGCGACCCCAGATGATAGCGGCCGTCGGGCATGCCGGTGGCGGCCGTCGCGTCAGTGATCAGGACGGCAGCTTCCGGCCCTTTGGCCTTGAGAAATAGCTGGACGATCACGGGATCGACATGAATTCCATCCGCGATGATTTCGGCCGAGAGCCGGGAATTGGTCAGCACCTCGCCCAGAATTCCGGGATCACGATGGTCCAGCGGACGCATCGCATTGAACGTATGGGTGGCATGGCGGGCGCCGGCAGCGAAACCGGCCCGGGCCGCATCCAGGTCAGCATTGGAATGTCCCAGGCTCACGCAAACTCCGCGCGAGGCGGCCAGCCTGATGACTTCAAGCGCGCCCGGCAATTCGGGTGCGATGGTGAGCACGCGAATGTGTCCCCGCGCCGCCTGCCAGAAACGATCAAACGCCGCCGGAGAGGGATCGAGCAGGTTCTCCGGAGGATGCACGCCGCGACGCTTGTGACTGATGAAGGGACCTTCGAGATGAATTCCCAGCGGGCGCGCCCGCAGCCCACCGTTTTGTGGTGCAAGTGGTGGTGGATTTCGCTCCGCCCCTTCAATCGCGTCCGCCAGCCGCGCCAAGGCGGAGAGAGTGGCATCCAGCGGCGCCGTTACAGTGGTCGGGAAATAACTGCTGACGCCGTGGGAGGCCAGCAATTGCTCCACTGGCGGCAGAGCGCCCGCGCCCGCTTCCATCACATCGTGCCCGGCGCCGCCGTGAATATGGATATCAATGAAGCCGGGCGCCAGGATGCCGTCGGCAAAATCCACCAGGCGGCCATTGCCGGGGACTTCCCGGCGCGCCCGCGAAGTCACTTCAACGACGGCCCCGTCTTCCACGAGGAGCAGCGGTTGCTCGATCCGCTCCACAGGTGTGAACAGCGCGCTGGCGGTGATCGCGATCATAGGATGGCAATGCTATATAGCAAAGCGACATTCTATAGGAAATCGGCGCGGCCCCGGTCGAGGTTTGCCCCCCTGATTTTCGAGACCGACAGGCGAGAGGCGTTCTCTCAGCGGCTCACGCGGAAGTAAAGCCAGTCAACTGCAAGTGCTATACTTTGTATCGGAATCGCACGCTCAGGCCTGAAGGCCTGGCCCACGTGCTTCCGATCATCGTTTCATTTCGACCTAGTCGGGGCGTGGCTCAGCCTGGTAGAGCACCTGGTTCGGGACCAGGGGGTCGGAGGTTCAAATCCTCTCGCCCCGACCAATCGTTCATCAACTAAAAGTTCCGCCTTCCCACCTTTGCAAAGAGCCGCCGAGAGCAGACCACAGCGCTCGGTGTTGGCGCGTGCAAGATCATCCACCAGTGGCTACCCGGCAAGTTATTCTGGAACGTGACTGAAATGCCGAACCCGGACGCCAAGACCCCGCTTCGGGCGAGTTTCCTCCGATCTTTTATTCGATGGTTCGTCATTGGCCTGGCGCTTCTCTGGTCGTTGTTCGCTGTGATCATTCTGGCTGCCCGATGGATCGACCCGCCCACCACTGCGGTGCACATCCAGCGCCGCCTGCAGTCCTGGGTTCATCACACGCCGTATCGCGAACGCTACCAGTTCATTCCGCTCAGCCAAATCTCGCCCAATCTCCAGCACGCTGTAGTCGCCGCCGAGGACGCGCACTTCTACCAGCACCACGGATTCGATTGGCACGAGATCCAGATCGCTGCCCAGGACGATCTGGAAGGCGATCGCACTCGCGGAGCTTCCACCATCACGCAGCAACTGGTAAAAAACCTGTTCTTCGGAACAGGCCGCTCTATCCTGCGCAAGGGCGCAGAGGCCGCCCTGGTGCCGGTAGCCGAATTCGTCCTCGGCAAGCGGCGCATTCTGGAGATCTACCTCAACGTGGTTGAATGGGGCCCCGGAATTTATGGTGCAGAGTCGGCGTGTCGTTATTACGACCAAACCCCAGCCCGGAATATCGACCGGCAAGAGGCGGCACGGCTGGCGGCAATTCTGCCGGCTCCCCTGAAGCGACGACCCGAGCGCATGAATAACTACAGCGCGATCATCCTTGGGCGGATGGGCCAAATGGGATGGTAATCGCGCCTGACAATCTGCTCACGATTCGCGTTCGCGCTCATTGGGTCTGAGCGAGAACGGCGACATCAAGCTTTGAGTAGTACTTCTTCACATCGCCCGCCCCGTATTTGTCACGGAATTTCTCGACCACCGGCGAGACGCGCGCCGCGTCGGTGATAGGAACAGCCTGGAACTCACCTTGCGCGCCGCGCACCTTGATCCCAATCGACGGGTTCTTCAGGACGTTCCTGTACCACTGCGTATCCGATCCCTGCACCGGCAGGAGATAGAGCTTATCTTCGTCCAATACGAACCAGACCGGATTAGAGATGGCGTGTCCTGATTTTCTACCGGTCACAGTGATGTTGATTTCGCGAGATCGGGAAAGGCGGTCTCTCAGAGTATCGTTTGGCGCTGACATGTTGCCCTCCTAATTCGTGTCGCGTGGGACAAATCCTTCTGACGTGTCCTGTTGTGAGGCGGCCTAGTAATGCTCCCAGGCAACCCTCCAGCGTTCCTCCGGGCGAGTGGACTTCACGATGAGCTGTTTGCCTGAAAACTCGAATGCGCGTGGCAAATCTTTGCCGACGAGGGTCCGCACCAGTGCACCGTCAACATGGAAGGTGAAGGTGTGAGCATTCTCGTTGACCTCATACGTGCCAAAGGACGCTTCGTACCCTCCCTGCGCGTATTGCACCGGCGCAGCGGTGGCCGTTGCCGGCGGGTTGGACGGCTGGTTCCGATACATCACCTGAACCGACATGTGGCCGTCGCGGGTGTAAACCAGCAGCCCGGAACAATCGGCGCGGTGAATCTTCCCGTCCGGGCCCGCCTCTTCAAGCCGCGCCAATCGCCACGCCCCGATAAACCGTCCGCGGATGCCCTCATTTACGCCGCCTTCGTTTGCGCTGCGATCATTTAGGACTCGATTCTGGCTGCCAGACAGCGTCATTGCGGTCATCGCGATGAACAAAGAGATCGCGCAGAGCGACCGCAGTTTCTTCGACTCTTTGGGCGCCAGTTGCCCGCGATCCGGTGACCTCCTCACTGGAACACTTCCCTGGCGACAGTGATGGCGTTTATGGCATTAGGCCATCCGGCATAAAAGGCAAGGTGCGTGATTACTTCGACCACTTCATCCTTGGTTACGCCATTCGCGCGTGCCCGTTGGAGGTGAGACCGCAACTGTTCCGGCCGATTCAGAGCGATCAGGGCGGCGACCGTGATCAGACTACGATCGCGCTTCGACAGCCCTGGACGTTCCCAGACATCGCCGAACAGCACGTTGTCGGTTAACTCAGCCAGCTTGGGATCGAAGTCACCGATCAGTTTTTGCGCTCCAGAAGGTTCCCTGGTCATGCCTGTAACTCCTTCCGCTTTGGATTGAGAATTCCGGTACTGCTCGTGGCTAACGTTTTCCATCCATTCGACCGTTTTTCCATCCTAAATCGCCAGATGAGTCATACTCGAACTTGCTCAAATGTCCCTGCGCCTTTGCGTCGGTTGTGGTTCACCGGCCCACCAACTTCTGCAGCTCTTCGGGGTACCGCGCGCCTTGCAAAGGAATCTTCGAGGCTGCCGCTTCCAGTTGCCGGAGAGCGTCGGGCGTAAGTTCCACGGTAGCCGCTCCGATGTTCTCTTCGAGTCGATGCAGCTTGGTGGTGCCTGGGATGGGAACGATCCACGGCTTCTGGGCCAGCAACCATGCCAGGGCAATCTGAGCGGGCGTCGCCTTCTGCTGCTCCGCGAACCTGCCAACCAAGTCCACCAGAGCCTGGTTCGCTTTGCGGTTCTCCGCCGTAAAGCGAGGAACGATGTTGCGGAAGTCGGTCTTGTCGAACTGAGTCTCTTCGCTTATCTTGCCGGTGAGAAAGCCCTTGCCCAGCGGGCTGAACGGCACAAACCCGATGCCGAGTTCCTCGAGTGTCGGTATGATTTCGGCCTCAGGTTCTCTCCACCACAATGAATATTCGCTCTGGAGCGCCGCGACGGGCTGGACTTTGTGTGCGCGCCGGATTGTCCCCGCCCCAGCTTCGGAAAGGCCAAAGTGCTTCACCTTGCCCTGCTGAATGAGGTCCTTTACGGCACCAGCGGTGTCTTCGATGGGCACATTTGGATCGACACGGTGCTGATAGAACAAGTCGATGACCTCGGTTCTGAGGCGCTTGAGCGAGGCCTCGGCGACCTCCTTGATGTGTTTCGGACTGCTGTCCAGAACGCTCCAGCGTGGTCCACCATTGGGATCCGGCTTGAACCCGAATTTCGTGGCGATCACCACCTGCTCCCGAAGGGGAGCCAGCGCTTCGCCCACCAGAGCCTCGTTGGTGAAGGGACCGTAAACTTCGGCGGTGTCGAAGAAGTTCACGCCAAGTTCGACGGCAGACCGTATCAGCGAGATCATTTCCGTTTTGTCCGCAGGCGGACCATAACCAAAGCTCATCCCCATACAGCCGAGCCCGATAGCCGAAACCTCAAGATTGCTCTTTCCAAGTTTGCGCTTTTTCATTGCTTCTCCTTATAAAGTGTTTTCATAAAGTGTTTTCCCTACCGACTGTGCCTGGTTACGATGCCGCCCTCGCACGCTGTTGTTCTCGCCAGCGGGCTGGTGGGACCCCTTCCCAGGTGCGGAAGGCGCGAACGAAAGAGTTTCCGTCCTCATAGCCGAGAAGATAGGCGGCCTCATTCAATTCGAGGAAGGAGTTGTTGAGATAGTGGCGAGCCAGTTGATGGCGCGCATCTTCCAACACACGCTGAAAGCTGGACCCCAGGTCTTGCAATCGCCGCTGCAGGGTACGGGAACTGATATGCAGCGCATCAGCGATGTCCTCGATAGTGGGGCGCCGCCCAGTGAGCTTTTGCTGTACCGCAATCCGGACACGTTCGAGGAAGTTCTCGTCCCCGTTCTCCTGCTTCAGTTCTTCCTCAAACTGCGGCGCAAGCATTCCCAGAAGCTCAGCATTGCGGGTAACAAAAGCTCTCTGCGCGTCGGCGGCGCGAAACACGATCGCGTTTCTGGAAGCTCCGCAGATCACGCGACATCCCAGGTGCCGCTCAATGGTTTTCAGGTGCGGCCGGGGTTGTACAAACTCCACCCGCAGCGGCGAGAGGCGCGTACCTGTGCCGTGGCGGGCGATCGAGAGCACCCATGCGAACGCACACTCGATCAGCACGGGAGGCTCGACCTCATCCGCCAGAAGCCAGCGGAACTGGATGCTCCATTCCTTGTCGTCCTTTTCCTGCAGGACTTCTTCCGGGCAGGTGAGCTGTTTGTAGCGCGCGATCTGATCGATGGCCGAGCCGAAATTTTCGCACGAGAGAGCGGCGAGGCCGACGGGGTGAAATCGTCCGGTCCTGCTTTCTGTGCCGAGCAAAAGGCCGATGGCTGGGTCGGTGCTGACTTCCCCGATAGCACGCCAGAGAGCAAAAAGCTCCTCGGTCTTGAGGAGCACGCGCGCCTGATTCACACACCCCTGGGAGAGTCCTGCCCGGCGCAGGACTGCAGACGGTTTGACTCCCAGTTCTTCCAACTTCGAGAAATTGCTGCCGGAAAAGCGGAAGTGTTTGCTCATCGAGATACTCAGATCTGTATGTCGCCTTCGGTTAGGTCACGCCGCGTGATGGCAGAGAGAGCCAGCGGCGAAGTTGCATTTCCAGCGGAGTACGCTTTCGCTCTGTCCATGTGGGTAATCTACATGCTCGACGCCGTCTTGCGATATGCAAAACGCGCCATTGTACATACAGAATACGCCAAATGGGCTTCTTCACATCGCCCCGGTTTTAGGCTTGCCGCAGAGGGCTGGCTCATTAGGAGGAGTCTTCGAACTCTTCAGGGGAAGCTACCGGGCGCATGGAAACACGCCGGTTGGGGAGACAAGACGACGACTCTTTCTTCGTATCAAGCAACCATACGAGAGTTTTTTGGCCGATGGCGACAGGCCGGATGGGACAGAGTCTGTAGAATCCGAAGACGAAGAATCTGATCAGCAGTTCGCGGCTGAATCTGATCTCCGCGACTTTCTGGCGCAGAAATCCCACACGTATCGAGCCCGGCCCGTGCTTTTACCGCACTGGAGATCAATCGGGCATTGAGTTCCCCGTGGAGAATGGCTTCATTGACATCCTTGCCCTTGATGGTGAGGACGGTTCGCTGTTATCGAGCTGAAAGTTGGGAGAGGGCGGAACAAGACGGCAGGCCAGTTGCTGTACTACATGGGGTGGGTTGATAAGAATCTCGGCAAGGGGCCATGTCGAGGGTTAATTATTGCGAAGGATATCCCGGATGATCTCATGCTGGCTGTGCAACCCTTATCTCCTCCCAATCCAGATGTAACTTTTCTCTGCGACGGGAATCTCATGTGCGCGGTACACTTGCGTCCTTGGGTATCCGAGCGGAGGGCGGGACGCCGGCACTACAGGATCGCTAGCTGAATCATGGAAGATCGAATCAATTCCCGCAAGTTCAGAAAAGTCTCCCGCCGCGAATTGCTGAAGCTGGCGCCGGTGTTGGCGGTGGGAGCTTTCGCCATCCCCAAACTTCAGGAGCCGTTGCTCAAGGCCGGCCTGGGTTTCAGTGATTGGGCTTCGGCCCGGCTGTTTCGCTCCCGGCATCTGGCGACTACTTTTGCCGAGTCCGAGCTCACCCCCTTTGAAAAATTTCCCATCAATGGGTACGACGTGGAGGATCCCGGCGTCGATTTCGAAGCCTGGACCCTCACTGTGAGCGGATCGGTCCAGAAACCGGGGGAGTACAAACTGGCGCAGGTGCAGTCCCTGCCCCGGGTGCGTCAGAACACGCGCCACGTATGCGTGGAAGGCTGGGATGTGATCGGCCGCTTTGGCGGGGCGCGGCTTTCGGACTTCCTGCACATGATCGGGGCCGACACCTCCGCCCGCTTCGTTTACGTGGAGTGCGCGGACGATTATTACGAATCGCTGGACATGGCCACGGCGCTGCACCCGCAAACTTTGCTGTGCTACGAGATGTACGACCAGCCGCTGACCCGCGAGCACGGCGCGCCCCTGCGCCTGCAGATTCCGACCAAGGTTGGCTACAAGCAGGCCAAATATTTGACCGACCTGAAAGTCACAAACGTTCTGGACCGGGTGGGCTACTGGGAAGACCAGGGCTATTCATCTTTTTACAGTTTGTAATGGCCCCTCAGCGGGGTTGAGTAAATACGATGAGCGAAGCGGTAATCGAAATCGAGTCACCGAAGAGCGGAGAAGTTGAAGCGGCCGTCTATGAGCATCCCTGGGCGGTGCGCTTCGCGCACTGGCTGAATGCGGTTTCGCTGCTGGTGATGGTGGCCAGCGGCTTTCAGATCTTTCGCGCCTTTCCCAGCTTTGGCGCGAAGATTCCGCAGAAAGACCTGTTGCACTGGCCCAAAGCCTTCGCCCTCGGCGGATGGCTGGGAGGCGGCCTGCAGTGGCATCTGACCTTCATGTGGGTCTATATCGTTACCGGCCTCTTCTATCTTGGCTACCAGATGTTCAGCCGCAACTATCGCCAGGTGCTGTTCACTCCGCGCGATGTTCGCGGAGTCTGGCCCATGGTGCACTATTACTTTTTGTTTGGTCCTAAGCCTGTGGTCCGCGAGGTTTATAACCCGCTGCAGAAACTGGCCTACACCTCCGTGCTCGGCCTGGGCGTTTTGTCGGTGCTGACCGGGGTTGCGGTCTGGAAGCCGGTACAATTTTCCTGGCTGGCCTGGATGATGGGCGGTTTTCACTGGGCCCGGATCTGGCATTTTGCCGTGATGTGGGCGATTCTGTTCTTCCTTTTAGGACATCTCGTGATGGTGGTTTTGCACGGCTGGAATAACTTCACCTCCATGCTCACGGGATGGAAGAAGAACCCTGATTATCTTAAGCACTAGTTCGTTCCTGGCTGCGCCCTTTTGAAACCCGATGCTGCGACGAATGACGATGGTCGAGAAGCCCGCCGATGACAGCGAACCGTCCCTCATCCGGCGCATCTGCAACGGGGAGTCGTCCCTGTTCGCGGAATTGGTGAAGCCTTATGAACGCCGGGTTTACGTGACCGCCCTGGCCCTGTTACGCAATGAGGCGGATGCGCAGGATGTGGCCCAGGAAGCCATCCTGAAGGCCTTCGCCAATCTGCGGCAATTTCGCGGCGAGTCGCGCTTCAGCACCTGGCTGATCCAGATCACGGTGAATGAAGCGCGCATGCGGCAACGCAAGCAGCACGCCAACCTCTTCGAACCGATTGCTGAATCGGAGGACCAGAATGAAGAGGGCGCCTACACTCCGCGGGATTTCGCCGACTGGCGGGAGATTCCCTCGGAGGCGCTGGAAAGAAGCGAAGTCCGCACCTTGCTGGCAAAGGCCCTGGCCAGCCTGTCGCAGAAGTATCGCGAAGTGTTTCTTCTGCGGGACGTGGAACAAATGAGCATTGAAGAAGCGGCCGAGGCCCTGAACATCTCGATCGCCAGCGTCAAAACCCGTTTGCTGCGGGCAAGGCTGATGTTGCGGGACCTTCTGGCGCCTGCGCTGGCGGATGGCTGGTTCAGCCGTACGCCATTCGGGAAAGGAAGCAAGCCATGGTAGTTAATTGCGAACAGGTATGGCAGGAAATCTCAAATTACCTTGAGGACGAGGTCAGCCCGGAACTGCGGGTCGCGATGGAGGAGCATATTCGCCAATGCCGGCATTGCACCGCGGTGCTCGATGGCACCAGAAACGTGGTTCACTTGTACGCCGATGACCGCTTGATTGAACTGCCTCCGGGTTTTAGCGCCCGCTGGCAGAAAAAGCTGGCCGAGTCCATGCCCGGTCCCCGGGGAACGGCTTTCGGATGGCTCGTTGCCGTGGCCGCGCTGGCCCTGGTTTCCGGCAGCTTCGCCCTGGCCAGGTTTAATTCGCCCGCACCCGCGGCCCTGCGTTCTTATCATGCTGACCCGGGGGCCGGCGTTCCGCCCGAGATGATGGTGGAGATTGCGAGCGAAGGCAAGACCTTTCATGCCCCGGGCTGCAGGTTTATACATCAACACGAGGGCGGAGGCAGGGTGCGCATGGTGACTGCTGCCGAAGCGATTCGTGAAGGATATGTGCCGTGTGTTCGGTGCCTGAGGCGATACCTGACGGGCCAAAGCGCGGGCCTGGGCGCTCCGCGGAAATCTCGGGAGGTATCCCGCAATGACTCCGTCGCAGCCGCACCGGGCGACGAGGATGCGCCGCCCGGGCCGGCTCCGGGCAACTAGTTCTGCTTCATCTCGTCCTTGCTCATGTCGTCTTTCTTCATGTCGTCTTTCTTCATGTCGTCTTTCTTCATGTCGTCTTTCTTCATCTTTTTCTTCTTGAGCTTTTTGGCTTTCTTGTCTTTGGCCATGTCATCTTTGGCCATGTCGTCATGCTTCATGGTGTCCTGCTTCATGTCGTCATGTTTCATGCTGTCCTGATTCGAGTCGGGCGTGGATTGGGCAAAACCGTTCACGGACAGGGCCAGGACACACAGCATCATCAGCTTACCGACCACTTTTTTCATGGAATCCTCCAGAGATTTTTGCGCCGGGCATGACCTGGCGTGAAGACAGTGATGTGCTGGAATAGCGGAAGTTACAGATCGGGTGCAGATTCGTGGCAACCTCGGGAATCCTTCTGGCCACTAGCCGTCGGCGGCGAATAGAATCACACTTAGACTGGTTCATAGTCTCTGCTTTGGAGGTAGAAATGTTTAGACGTAGAAGTGTGCCCGTAATTTTGGCAATCATGGCCCTGCTTAGTCTGGTTCATGCCGAGGATCGAGTTCAATCCGAATTAAAGTTTGTGGCCCACACCAAGGCAGAGAAAACTGCCGGGGTCTGGGTGGACGGCCAGTACGTGGGCTTTGTCAAGGAACTGAACGGCGACAAGAAGATCGTGCTGCTGCCGGGCAAACACGAGGTTCTGGTGCGTCAGGCCTGGTACAAAGACTATGTCCAAAATGTGATTCTTGAGCCCGGGCAAACCAGCGTGGTCAATGTCTCACTGGTAAGAGAGGCGCGCCCTGCCGCCGGCGAGGCAACCGGGGAGTTGAAAATCTCGGCCACACCCAGCCGGGCGGCGGTCTTCGTGGACAAGCAGTTCGCCGGCCATGTGGACGAGTTCGATGGAGTGGGAAAGGCCATGCTGCTCACTCCCGGGCGGCACAGTGTCCGGGTTGCGCTGCCCGGCTACTTGCCATTCGAGACGGTGGTTGACCTGCGTCCTCACCAGAAGCTGAAGATTCAGACGGAACTGGTAAAGGGCAGCATCACGGAAGCCGGTTCGCTGGTCAATCAGCAGTAAGATAGCGAGATTGAGACGAGCCCTACGCTTGCCGCTGGCAATTCTGGCGATCCTTCTGTTTGGGGTCGTGGGCGCAGTCCTGCTTCGGGTGGGGGCCGACGAGAAGCCTCACAGCGTTCTACTGAAGTGGGACGCGCCCGCTCCCAAGCCCGGCGTAACCGTAACCCGATACGACGTCTATCGCAGCCAGCCTGACGGGACGTTCGCACCGCTGGCCTCGGTGACGGCGCCCACCTACCTTGACGACAAAGTGAGCAACGGGACCACCTACCACTACTTCGTGAGGGCTGTGAATTCCGCCGGCCAGGTAAGCCCGCCTTCGAACCATGCCTCGGCAACCATCCCTTAGCGTGACTTCCTGCGCCTGCAAGATTGAGACCGGCTTCGAAAAAGTTTTGCAACAAATTCTTCCCGGCTGTCGATCCAGCGGCCCGTCGTTCGACGTCTAATAGAGCCAGGGACTGAACCAGACCCCTGGCTCTAATGCAAAACTCTTAAGGAGAATTCCGATGCGATTCATGGTAATCGTCAAAGCCGACAAGAACAGTGAAGCAGGTATCATGCCCAGCCGGGAGATCCTGGAAGCAATGGGGAAGTACAACGAAGAACTGGTAAAAGCCGGCGTGATGCTGGCCGGCGAAGGACTTTACCCCACCTCGAAAGGCAAGCGCGTCAAGTTTTCTGGCGGCAAGCACACCATAACCGATGGTCCTTTCGCCGAGACCAAGGAACTGATCGCCGGCTTCTGGCTGTGGAAGGCCCAGTCGATGGAAGATGCGGTGGAGTGGCTCAAGCGCAGTCCATTCGACGGCGGGACCGAAATCGAAATTCGCCAGGTGTTCGAGCCGGAAGATTTTGGCGCTGAACTAACTCCGGAACTCAGAGAGCGCGAAAATCGCCTGCGTAACCAGATCGCCGCCAAAAAATAAGAGTGCCCCACTCTCGTCATTCCGTTTTTTGGAACGGCAGGGTGGGGATTTTATTTCTCAGGGGATTCTAATTCTCACTAAATCTTCGTTCACCAGAACATACCGTTATCGCCACCCGCCCTGTCTCTCCAAAAAACGGAGCGCCGATTGCGGGCCTCCGGCCTACTCGCGTGCCGGCAGGGCGTTCTGCCCGGAATCCTCCGCCGCCAGTTGAGAGAAAGCCGACCAGTCCAGCGACTCACCGCCGCGGGCCAGCAAGGTCAGGAAGCGGTTGTAAATCAGGCTGGCCAGGGGAAGGGGTACGCGCAACTTCTCGGCGGCGGCCAGCACCAGTCGGTTGTCTTTGAATCCCAGGGGAGCGGCGAAGCCGGCGGGTTGGAATTTTTTGTCGGCGATCAATCCGCCATAAGTCTTGTAAACCGGCGCGTTGAACAGCGTGGAGGTGAGGAAATCAACGTACTGGTGCTGGTCGAGACCAGCCTTGCCCACCAGCGCCATGGCCTCGCCCAGGGCCTCGATCACGGATGAAATCAGGAAGTTGCCGCTGAGCTTGATCAGGTTTGCATCGGGAGCCTTGTCGCCGAAGCGAAAAGTTTTCTGTCCGATGGATTCGAACAAGGGCATGCAGGCGTCCACCGCATCCGGCGCTCCGGCCACGGTGACAAAGAGTTTGGCCGCGGCCGCCGCCTCGGGACGTCCAAACACCGGAGCCGAGACAAAACGCTGCCCACTCGCCGCGTGCTCCGCCGCCATCCTTTCCGAAAGCGCCACGCTGATGGTGCTCGAAGAAATGTGGATCGCGCCCCTGGCCAGGTTCCGGATCACGCCCGCATCGCCGAAGACCACACTCTCCAAGGCCACGTCGTCAGCCAGCATGGTAATCAGTACCTCGCCCCGACAGGCGTCTGCTACCTGGGCGGCGTAGCGCGCGCCCTGCGCCACCAGAGCTTGTGCCTTAGCTGGCGTGCGGTTATACACGGTGACTTCGTGCCCGCCCTTGAGCAGGTTCGCGGCCATACCCGAGCCCATGTTGCCCAGTCCGATGACTCCAACTTTCATTTCCTCACCTCGCTATTTTGCGCAACAAAGATTGGATGCAACGGCCATCACGCCAGGTTCGCGGAGAAGGTGCTCTGCTTCGGAAATCGGCAAACTATGTCATCCCGACCGAAGCGAGCGAAGTGAAGGGACCTGCTTTCGCGGCGTGTCTGCAGAGAACTTTCACCAGGCCTTCGGAGGTCTGAACTTTCCAGACGATGCATTCCATTTTCGCCCTCCCGCCCTGTCTCTTCAAAAACGGAGAGACGAGGACGGGGCACACGTGCCTCGCGAAAGGGAACACAGCCGGTGCCGCATTAGAACGCAGCGGACTGTGCAGCTTTAATTCCTGCGCCAGTTTCGCGCGGGACGGCCTTCCATCCCTTGGCCTGGGCGATGCAAATCACATGCAGGATCAGGAACAGCGGCACCAGAAACGTCGGAACCAGGCTTAGTGGCAGCACCGTCATGGCGACCATTGACGTGCTCTCCGGGCTGATCAGGCGCGCGGTCGTGCCCAGGCCCACTGCCGCAACCAGGTCTGCGATGCCAAGCAGTTGCCAAAGCACGAAACTGCTGCGCCGCGCCGGATTGGCGAGCTTCCAGGCCGCGAGCGTGGCGGTCGCTCCGATTGCCATGTCGCCGTATCCCGCTGGCAGGGCAAAGATAGCGGGCAGCAGGCCGCGCGCCTCCAGTACGACGAAGGTGAATCCTACGATTCTCCAGGACTGTGCCAGGGTGAGAGTTCGCGGGTCCAGCGAAAGGGTAAAGCGGCGGAATTTTTCCGAAGTCGCAAACCACAGCGCGAAAACAACAATCGGCACGACCGCCGCAACCGCGACTGCAAGGCCGATACGATTCGCACCATTTTTGAACCAGTGCAGGAGCGAGGCGGAGAGGGCAAAGACGAACCAGGCGGCGATGAGGACTGCGGTGAGTTTTCCGTAACTTGTCGTATCAGAGTTTTTCATAGCGAGTCTCCTTGTTTCGTAATCAGGGTTTGGTAATCAGAGTTTGGTAATCAGATCGGTGACTTGATGTGTTATGTCCAGAAGGCCCTTCCAGGACTTTTCTCCCAACCGGCGGCGCAAACGCGATTGAACTTTTTCCCAGGCTGGCAGGGCGCGCCTGAATTCTGTTTCGCCCGCCTTGGCCAGACGCAGCCGCCGTTCGCGCCGGTCTTCGCCGCGGCGTTCCGCGATCCAGCCTTCCCGGGTCATGATCTGGAGAGTTCGGGTGAGGGTCGTGCTATCCATTGCCAGTATTTCGCCGAGTTGACTCTGTGTGACCTCCCCGGCCAGTGAGAGCGCTTGCAGAATGGTGAACTGGGTGGCCCGCAATCCCAGCGGGCGCAGCGCGTTCTCATAGAGTTGGGTCAAGGCCCGCGAAGTCCGGCGGACGCTGGCGCACATGCACGGAAGATTCGGTATCGGGGAATGTTTCATGGTCGAATAGATGTATATACATATAAGTGGGATGCACGAAATTGCCGGGTGTTATGTCTTTCTCCTGACCCGCTGAGGCAAGAATCGCCCAGAACTCCGTCCTTCCGCACGCTTAATAAATAAGGGGAAGAAAAAACAGCACGCGCTGTCGATTTCGCCGGTTCTCGTTCGACTTACCAGTGAAAGCAAGGAAGTGGAACTCAGGAGGCGGTCATGGCAAGACAGCACAGGTCGTCGGGAAGCTTGAAATCAATCGCGGGCGGGGCGCTGGTGGGGCTCGGACTTCATATATGGTTTGGCAACCTGCAGGAAGTCGTGAGTCAGCTGACGCACCTCCTTGGCACCTCCGGCGAAATGCTGGGCCTGGCGCCTTCGGTCATCCTGGCGGCCGCGCAAGCCGGCCGGGTGTATGCCTCCGATCACCAGGGGTTCTTCGTGGAAGTGGTCCGGATGTTGATATCATTTTGGCCGCTGCTTCTGGTCATCGTCGGGGCAGGATTCTTGAAGGATGTTTTCACGGATGAAGTTGACGCTTTCAGGTCACCGGAAAAATACTTTCAAAATAACGACGCGGGATGTCGATTCTGCTGTCCCTCGTTCGACCTATAGATAGGGGCCCAGGAAGGTCCGGCCGAGGTAAGACGTCCGGAAGACTCGGAGCCCAGATTAAGACTGATTAATACTGATAAGGAGATCAGGCCATGCGATTCATGATGATAGTCAAGCACACCGAGAAACAGGGACCTCCGCCCAAGCCTTTGATGGATGCGATTGCGAAGCTGGCCGAAGAGGACTCGAAGAAGGGCAAGATGCTGGGCAGCGGCGGGCTCGGACCGACCGCGCTGGGCGCCCGCGTCCGGCTTTCCGGAGGACAAGTCACCGTCACTGACGGGCCCTTCACTGAAGCTAAGGAAGTGGTCGGCGGTTTTGCCCAATTTGAGCTGAAATCGAAAGAAGAAGCGATCGAAGGCGCGGTGCGTTTCATGGAGCTGCACAAAAAGTACTGGCCGGGATGGGAGGGCGAGACCGAGATTCGCCAGATGTTCGGGCCCGAAGATATGCCCTGCAAATGACAGCGCCCGAATGCCCCCATCCTCTTCGCAAAATACGGGAAAGAGGATGGGGCGCCCCATTTCCCCGCGCCCTGCCTGCATCCGGCGGATGGGAAGTAGTACGATACTTCGTCGCCAAATTATGGAGCCGCACGCGTTTGTTGCCGAAGTTTATCGCCGGATGAGCTTGCGGCATCGTTCCGAGCAGCGCCAGCCCTCATGGGAAGAAGTTAAGAACGAACCCCGTGTATTGCAGGCGGCTGATGAAGTCCGCTCTCTCCTTCCTGCAAACAAGAGCGCTGCCATCCTTGACATCGGGTTCGGCCGGGGATGGTTTCTGGCGGCCTGCATAAAGCTCGGCTACACCAATCTATCCGGCGCCGACTTCGGCATCGCAAACAAGTCTTTCGTCAGGGATTGGGCGCCCGATCACATCGTCCTGCACGAGATTGAAGACAACATCGGAAGTTTTCTGGCTGGCCGGGCCGAGCAGTACGATTTCATCTTCATGTCGCACGTGATCGAGCACATCCCCAAGTACTCCCTGCTGTGGGTGGTGGACGCACTCTACCGGGCCCTCAGACGCAATGGCGTGCTGTTGTTGCGGACCCCGAACATGGAGGGGCCGTGCGCCACCTCGAGTTTGTACGTGACCCTGGCCCACGAATACGGATTTTCCGGTTCGAATCTCAAGTCTCTGCTGGATATCTGCGGCTTCGACGACATTCAGATTCATCCCTCGCAGATTTACCATTCGACGTTCACGCAGCGTCTGGGCAGAGTCCTGCGTTGGCCCTTTCTCAAGGAAAATCAGCTGAAGCACAGACTGTTCGGAGTCAACACCGGCGGACAATTCGATTCCGAGCTGGTAATGACGGGCAAGCGCGGGGACGCGCCGGCCCTCTTCGATCCCAAGTACCAGTGATTGTTCCGAGCGGCGGGCTCTGGCCCTTACCCCACGGGCGTCATCCTGAACGGCCTTCAGGCCGCGAAGGATCTGGCGTGAAGCAGCTTCAGCCTTTGCCCCTGCGATACTGCCGATGCACGCCGGACCTTCGGGACTGAAGTCCCTCAGGATGACGCCGCGGGAAAGGGCCGGTGTCGAATTGAGCCGCTACCCGGGGTGCCGACCGATTGACTCGTCCTCGGGCGCGGGAGTACAGTTCTGGCAAGCCTTCGACGTTGGAGATTCTCTCGATGCCTCAGTTCGTGATCGAGCGCGAAATACCCGGATTGTCAAAGCTGTCTGACAGCGAATTCCGTGCACTCTCCCAAAAGTCGGTGTCAGTTCTCCGAGGAATGGGTCCGGAAATTCAGTGGCTGCACAGCTATGTCACCGGCGACAAGCTCTATTGCGTTTACATTGCCCCCGACGAAAAGACCATTCAGGAACACGCCACGCGAGGCGGATTCCCGGCGCATCGCATCTCCGCCGTGCGTCGTCTCATCGATCCCACCACTGCGGAATAATCAATAACCACGTGGTCACCCTGAGACCGTCAGAGCATCCTCGACGGCTTTCTCGACTGGCATTCCCCATCCTTCCAGCCACGCGGCCGAGGCTGACGCGTTGGATAGCGCTTTCCGGGCCAGTTCCAGACTCTTTTCGACCTGGGCCTGTTCGACGGGAGGAAGCGGCGCCCCCAGCCCCTGGCGCAAGGCGGCCGCAGCTCCTGCCAGGCGCAACGAGCGCTCCGGCTGCGACTGGGTGGCGGCGGAACACGCAAAGCACTCCAGCAGGCGAGCGATGCCGCGCTTGTGTCCCAACTCCTGGAAGATCTGGATGCTCTCGCGGTAGCGTGCCTGCGATGCGGCATAGTCGCCCTGATCACGAGTCAGATTTCCCAGGTCAGCGAGCGAGCCGGCAATTCCCCAGCGATCGCCGAGTTCGCGGAATATCGCCAGGCTTTGTTCGTACAAAACGCGGGCGCCAGCCGGGTCGCCATGGCTGCGCGCCGCGTCGCCCTGATGGTTGAGCGACCATGCCATTCCGGTGGCGTCACCCAGTTCTTTGAAGATCGAGAAGCACTCCTCATCGAGGGAGCGGGCCAGAGCATGATCACCTTGCAAGTTGACCGCGCTCGCCAGGTTACTGAGAGCACGGGCGACGGCCGTGCGGTCCCCCAGTTTTCTCCACAGCGCCAGGCTCTCTTCGAAGAGGGAGCGGGATTCCGCGATGCCTCCCCGGTCGCGGGTGGTGACGGCCAGCGCGTTGAGTGAGACGGCGACACCCCAGTCATCTTTTAATTCCCGCGCGACTTCCAGGTTTTCGCGGAACAGCGCGCAGGCAGATGCGTAATCGCCCTGCGCCCCAGCCAGGGCGCCAGCCGCGAACAGAGCTCTTGCCCGAGGGAGAGCCGAGCCAGCGGCTGATTCGAGCTTGAGCACCTTGGCCAGACGGTCTCGCCCTTCCGCGAAGTGCTCGCGGCTTTCCCAATAGCGAAAGAGCGCGGAGCCCAGGCGCAGACCCCACTCGGCGTTGCCGGTCTGGATCAGCCAGTCCATGGCCGCGCCCAGATTGTCGTGCTCCATCTCGAAGAGATCGAGCCACTCGGCCTGCATGGCCGTGGCGCCGGACGCGGCACCCTCTTCGGCCAGGACCAGACAATAAGCGGCATGGGCGCGCTTTGTCGCCGCCTCCTCGCCGCTGGCCCCGAGATGCTCCAGTCCGTATTCGCGGATCGTATCCAGCATCACGAAGCGCGATTCTCCTTCCCCGCGCTCCACCCGCTGCAACAGGCTCTTGTCCACCAGCGACGCCATGCCGTCGAGTCCATCCAACTCCATGTCGCCCTTGGCGTTGCACACTGCTTCCACCGCCTCCAGAGTGCAGCCGCTCACAAAAACCGAAAGCCTGCGGAAGAGCCTCTGTTCGCCGGCACTCAGAAGATCGTAGCTCCAGTCGATTGCGCCTCGCAGGGTCTGCTGTCGAGTCGGAAGGTCCCGCGCCCCGCCGGTCAACAATTGCAGGCGGCTTTCGAGACGCGCCTGCATGGCTGCGGGCGAGAGCAGCTTGATGCGGGCGGCTGCCAGCTCGATGGCCAGAGGCAGGCCATCCAGGCGGGCGCAGATGGTGGCTACCGCCGCCGCATTTTCCTGGTTGACCTCAAAGTCAGGCTTGACCGCCTGGGCGCGCTGCACGAACAAAGCCACCGCTGGATAACCCGCCAATTCTTCGACCGCCGGAATGGACCTGGGATCGGGCAGTGCCAGAGGCGGCACCGGGTATTCATGTTCGCCATAAATATGGAGCGGCGCGCGACTGGTGACGAGCAACCGAAGCTGGGCGCTGCTCGCGAGCAGCTCTGCCACCAGCGGCGCCTCGGAAACCAGGTGTTCGAAGTTGTCCAGCAACAGAAGCGTTGGCAGGCGCAACGAATTCTGCAAGTGAGCTTTCAGGCTTTCCAGAGGGAATTGGCCCCCGGCGTCCCGCAGGCCCAGAGTCTGCGCGATCGCCGCCGCAATCAACCTGGGATCGCTCACCGGCGCCAGCGGAACGTAATAAGTACCTCCCATGAAATGGCCGGCGAGCGCTTCCGCTGCCTGCAGGCCCAGCCGCGTTTTGCCGATGCCGCCGAGGCCGGTGAGCGTGACCAGATGGACGTCGGGTCGAAGCAGCAGCTCTTTTACCGCTTCTACTTCGAGATCGCGTCCAATAAATGCGGTACGCGATGTGGGAAGATTGCTCGGACGACTCTCCGGGCTCTCCATCGGAAGTTCCGACAGCCGATCGCGGGTGGCGACCAAGTCCCGCACCAGGTCCCGGGTCGAGGAGTAACGATGTTCGGGTTTCTTGTACAGGCAGCGCTCAACTACCCAGCACAGCGGAGCCGGTGTTTCCGGATTCAACGAGCTGATCGGTTCCAGCTGGTCCCGCAGAATGGCGGCCATGGTTTCCGCCATGCTGTCGCGCTGAAAGGCGGGTTTACCCGTCAGCATCTCGTAAAGAACTAATCCGAAGGAAAATTGGTCGGAGCGGAAGTCCACTTCGAGGCCGCTGGCCTGCTCCGGAGACATATATTCCAGGGTGCCCATGACCGTCCCCGGAAGAGTCTGCAGGGGACGAGTGTCCAGTGTCTCCGCACCCGGTCCCGGAGCGAGCTTGGCCACACCGAAGTCGAGAATCTTGACCAACCCGTCGCGGGAAACCATGACGTTTTCCGGTTTCAGGTCGCGGTGCACGATGCCGGCTGAGTGGGCTTTCGCCAATCCATCCGCAATCTGGGCGGCAATATGAATCACCTGGGGCATCGGAATAGAGGAAGCCAGCAGATCGCGCAGGGCTTCTCCATCCACCAATTCCATTGCGATGTAGCAGGTTCCATCCACCTCTCCGAGTTCGTAGATGGTCACGATATTGGGATGGTTGAGGGCCGAAGCTGAACGGGCCTCCTGCTCGAAGCGCTCGATGCGCCTGCGGTCCGGGTGCAGGTGGCCCGGCATGATCTTGATGGCAACCTCACGACCAAGGCGGGTGTCGCGCGCGCGATAGACCTCACCCATGCCTCCGGCTCCGAGCGGAGAGAGGATCTCGTAGGCGCCAAATCGAGAGCCCGGCGGGAGCGTACTCGCCTCCCCGCGCGGCGCCGACGCACCCTGCGGATCTTTCGTTTTTGCGGAATCACCCCGGAGCATCCGTCCCCTTCGGTGCCTTACTATATAGGAGGAGTACAGGCCAACCGATAAGCCGCTCCTGGCAGCGGCGTCTGTTATTGAAAGAATATCAAAATCGAGGGACCCCATGGATCTGAGGTCAGTCCAACAACCGCTGAAGGAACAGTACCGCCGCGAGCCGGGCAGCTCCCGCATTACGCTCAAAGCAAAAGGCGGCGAAACCGCGACTCCGATGGCATGTTCGGTGGACCTGGGACGCGCCCTCTACCAGGCCGAAGCCCACGCCGGAGTCGGAGGCAGCGGTACGGCGGCCTGCTCTGGCGACCTTCTTCTCGGCGCGCTGGCGGCCTGTGCCCAGATCACCTGCCAGATGGTCGCAACCGCCATGGGGATTCCCACTCAGCACATCGAGGTCACGGTAGAAGGAGACCTCGATCTCTCCGGAACCCTCGGCGTGTCGAAGCAGGCGATGGTCGGCTTCGAACACATCCGGGTCCGCTTTGATATCCGCGCGCCCGAGGCGACCGCTGAACAATTGGGCAGACTACGCGAGAAGACCGAGCAGTACTGTGTGGTCATGCAGACGCTGATGCGACCGCCGGATATGCAAACCGAATGGGCCTAGCGGGCCATTATTCTTGACGGGCGGCGCGTCTCCTGAATCATCGCACCTGAGGCTGCCCCACCCTTGCGCTTCTTGCAAGGGTGGGAATCGCGGTCGGCCATATGGCCCGTTTCTGCTCTTTCGGCCCGCGCGTGTCAGCTGAGGCAATAGAGTAGGGATGCCGAACTGGTGGGATCGAAAACCAGAGAGTGAAGCCGCGAGGGATGGGGCATCCTCAGATCGATGCGCGCACTAGTTGTGCCGGTCTCTCCCTTTTACCGCCTGTGCCACGAACCGGGCAAACTGCTTCACATCCTGCTGGGTGGTATCGAAGGAGCACATCCAGCGGACGACGGACTGCTGCTCGTTCCAGACATAAAAGAAATAACGCTTTTGCAGCCGTGCGATCGCGGAACGTGGAATTTTGGCGAACACCCCGTTGGCTTCCACTTTATAAATGATCTTTACCGATGGAATCTGGCGCAGTTCCTTCTCCAACAGGCGGGCCATGCGGTTGGCATGTTGCGCGTTTTTGTGCCACAGATCGCCGGTAAACAGGGCATCAAACTGGGCCGAGATAAAGCGCATTTTGGAGGCCAGCTGCATGCCCTGCTTGCGCAGGTACAGGAAGTCATGGCCCAGCTTCTTGTCGAAGAAAACCACGGCTTCCGCCCCCAGAGCGCCGTTCTTGGTTCCTCCGAAAGAGAGCACGTCCACTCCCAAATCCCGTGTTGCCTGCCGCAGGGTTTGTCCCAGGCTGGCGGCGGCGTTGGCGATGCGGGCGCCGTCCATGTGCAGAAACATGCCACGCTGGTGGGCAAAACGCGCCAGGGCCTTTATCTCGCCAGGCTGATACACCGTTCCAACTTCGGTGGCCTGGGTAATCGAAATGACTCGGGGCTGCACATGGTGCGGGTCATCGATGCCGTGATAGGCGTGATTCACGGAATCAATCGTCAGCTTGCCGTTGGTCACCGCGACGGGAATAAGTTTGCATCCGGTAAATTTCTCCGGCGCGCCGCATTCATCGGTGTAAATATGCGCGGCTTCGCCGCAGATGACCGCGTGATAAGTACTGGTCAGCGCTTTCAGGCCCAGGCAATTGGCCGCGGTGCCGTTAAAAACAGGAAATACTTCGATGTCCGAACCGAAGTGCCGTTTGAATTTCTGCACCACCGCAGCCGTGTAAGGATCGTCTCCATAACCGACTGCGTGGCCACGATTGGCCTCGGCTACGGCCTGCAAAACTTCAGGGTGAACTCCGGCATTGTTGTCGCTGGCAAAACTGCGGGCAGGTTTCATCTTCCGAAATAATGTAGCAGAAGGCGGACCTCGGACGTCAGACCTCGGACGTCAGACCTCGGACGTCAGACCTCGGACGTCAGATCTTAAGGTTGCTGGCGGGCTTTGCGGTTAACACCTCCGGCCGCGAGAACCCACGATCGACTGAAGGCCTAAACAAACACAGCCAGGAGTGTGTGGGGCCGAAGCCTTAGGTTCGAAGCCCGACGTCTGAGGTCCGACGTCCGAGGTCTTCCTGTATGGCACGTCAGTGGTATTACCGGAGGGGTACCGGCGTGACCTTGGCGAGCCGAAACTATGGGATTACATTCAGCCCATGACACTCGTACTCATGATGGTGGGTCTGGCGTTCGGCCTGCTCTACGTCGCGGTTGTGGCCGAAGAGCGACAGATGCAGGAAGCCACCAAACCACGCAAGCGCTAGACAGTCCACCGGCGCTTAGGATCCGGGTCCCTATCTGGGCCTGTCCGCAGATTTTTTCCCAACCCATTGCTATTCGGTTATTCTCCCGACTGTCTTCCAGTCCAGAGTCCAGACCTGCATCTGCTAATCTAAGCAGGTTGTGCCCCAGGGCTGTCTCTGAAGGAGCGTTTCAAAGATGGATGTACTGACCAGCAGGGGACATCGGGTAACGGCCCGACCACGGGCAGCCCTGGCGGCAACTCTGACGCTTGCGGCCCTGGGCGTGGCCTGCAGCGGCGGGGCGGTCAAGGGGGCGCAGCCCCAGGGTCCTCCCGGCATACCAGTTAAGGTGGAGACCGCTCAGCTGGTTCCGGTGAAAGACGCCACGGAATACGTCGCCACCTTGAAGTCGCGCGATACCGCCGTCATCATGCCCCAGGTAGAGGGCCAGATCACGGCGATCCTGGTTCACTCCGGCAGCCGGGTCTCGGCCGGGACCCCGCTGATGCAGATTGACCCAGCCAAACAGCAGGCTACCCTGAAAACCCAGGAAGACACCATGACGGCCAAGCAGGCCGAGCTCAAGTGGGACGAGCAGGAGTTCGAGCGCAACAGCGGTCTATACGATGCGAAGGTCATCAGCAAACAGGCGCTCGACCAGTCCCGAACTGCGCTGGACCAGGCTCGTGCCCAGTTGCAGGCCCTGCAGGCGCAGGTGCGCCAGGAAAGCGTGCAACTGCATTACTACCGCGTGACCGCTCCGAGCGCCGGGATCGTCGGAGACATTCCGGTACGCGTCGGGGACCGCGTGACCACCACCACGCCCTTGACTACCGTGGACAAACCCGGGAGCCTGGAAGCCTACGTCTACGTACCGATCGAGCGCTCTTCGCAACTTAAGATGAACCTGCCCCTGCAAATCGTCGATCAGTTGGGCAATGTAATTGCCGAAAGCCGCATCAACTTTATCTCGCCCCAGGTGGACTCAACCACCCAGACCGTATTGGCCAAGGCCCCGATTGTCAACAATAACGACAAGCTGCGCAATGCACAGTTCATCCACGCCCGCATCGTGTGGGGTACGCAGCAACGTACAGTAGTGCCCGTGCTCGCGGTTTCCCGACTCGGAGGCCAATACTTCGCCTTCGTCGCCGAGGAGCAGAACGGCAAGACGGTCGCCCATCAGAAGCCATTACAGGTCGGAGACATGACCGGCAACAACTACGTGGTGCTCGAAGGGATCAAGCCGGGAGACAAGATCATCGTTTCGGGCACTCAATTCCTGATTGATGGCGCTCCCGTGATCGTGCCTAAGGGCTAGAGGCGGGCGTCGGACGTCGGACGTCAGACCTCGGGCTTCGGACCTCGGAGGTCGGACCTCGGACGTCGGACATCAGACTTCAGGCCTCAGAGTTTTGCAGCTGGACCACCTTGAGTTGAGTTGCCGGTGCGTTTGCTATTCTCAGAGCACATATGATTCGAGTTGACGATGTCGGCGGTCAAAGGTCCGAGGGCCGGAGCCTGAGGTCCGACGTCCGACGCCCGAGGTCCGACGCCTGAAGTCCGACGCCCGAGGTCCGCTCCTGAATGTTCGTTGATTTCTTCATAAAACGGCCAGTCTTCGCCACGGTCTGCGCGCTCCTGATTATTCTGGCAGGCGCCGCCGTAATTCCCAGTTTGCCGATTTCGCAATTTCCCACCCTGGCGCCGCCGCAAGTCTCGGTGAGCAGCTTTTATGTCGGCGCCAGCGCCCAGACCGTCGAAACCGCCGTGACCGTGCCGATCGAGCAGCAGATCAATGGCGCGGAGGGCATGAAGTACGTTACCTCGAGCAGCAGCAGCAACGGGGTAAGCTCGATTACCGCCACGTTTGATCTCAACCGCGATCCCGATCTGGCCGCCGTGGACATCCAGAACCGCGTGAACACGGCCCAGGGACGGCTTCCTGGCGCAGTCAAGGCCACGGGCATCACCGTCACCAAGGCTTCCAACAATTTCGTGTTGGGTGCTGCCGTATTTTCGCCCGATGGGCGCTACCCCCCGCTCTTCATCAGCAATTACCTGGACGTTTACGTCAAAGACTCGATTAAGCGCGTGCCGGGTGTAGCAGACGTAATCATCTTCGGCGAACGCAAGTACTCGATGCGCCTCTGGCTGGATCCGGTGCGCATGGCCAGCCGCGGGTTGACCGCATCGGATGCGGTGAGCGCGTTGCAGGAGCAGAACGTTGACGTTGCCGCCGGGCAGGTAGGGCAGCCGCCGATCAAAGCCGGGCAGGAATTTCAGATCAGCGTGCGCGCCATCGGCCGCCTCAGCGAGGCTTCACAATTTGAAGGCATCATTCTCAAGACGAATGCCGACGGCACCCTGGTCCGGCTGAAGGATGTGGGGCGGGCCGAGCTCGGCGCCGAGGATTACAGCTCGGACCTGATGTACAACGGTTACAACGCGGTGGGTCTCGGTGTCACCCAACTCTCGACCGCGAACGCTCTCGAAGTGGACCGCCTGGTTCTGGCCGAACTCGACCGGCTGTCCCAGCACTTCCCGCCCGGCTTGAAGTATGAGAACGCCTTCGACACCACCGAGGCCGTGGGCGAATCGATCCGGGACGTGCTCACCACCCTTGTCGAGGCCATTGTCCTGGTCATTCTCGTCATCTTCATTTTTCTCGCCGACTGGCGCAGCACAATTATTCCCGCAGTGACCATTCCGGTATCGCTGATCGGAACTTTTGCGTTCGTCAAGCTGCTGGGATTTTCCGTCAACACACTCACTCTTTTCGGCATCACCCTGGCGACCGGGCTGGTGGTGGACGACGCCATCGTTGTGATCGAAAACATCGAGCGTCACATCCAGGAGGGCGAGCGTGATTCCCATAAGGCTGCATCCCTCGCCATGGGGGAAGTGGCGGGCGCAGTCATCGCCACCTCGCTGGTGCTGGTCGCGGTATTCGTGCCGGTGGCTTTTTTCCCCGGCACCACCGGCATTCTGTTTCGCCAGTTCGCGCTGACTATCGCATTCTCGATCTCGATTTCCGCTTTCAACGCGCTGACCCTCACGCCTGCACTCTCGGCCATCCTGCTGGGTCGCGAGCACGGCGAAAAGAACTGGTTCTTCAGGCGAGTGGACAAAGTCATCAACGGAATCACCGAAGGGTATCGGCGCGCCTTGCACTTTTTCCTGCGCTTCCGGCTGATTGCGGCGGTGCTGTTCATCGGCGCGCTGGGCCTTACCTACCTGGTTTTCCAGCGCGTGCCCAAAGGCTTCGTGCCCAACGAAGACCAGGGATATTTCATCATCGCGGTGCAGGCGCCCTCCGGGGCGTCGCTCGAATACACCCAGGGCATCGGCCAACAGGTTCAGCACATTCTTCAGGACGTTCCGGAAGTGCGCGGCATTTTCGCCATCGCGGGTTTCAGTTTCAGCGGGAGCGCCTCCAACCAGGCGCTGATCTTTGTCCCGTTGAAACCGTACTCCCAGCGCAAAGGAGATGCGCACGCCGCCGAGGCCATCGTGAACCGGATTCGCGGCCGCCTGTTCGGCATTTCCGGCGCCCTCGTGCTTCCGTTCCTGCCTCCCGCCGTGCAGGGCCTGGGCCAGTTTGGCGGCTTTGCTTATGAATTGCAGGACCAGGGCAGCCATACCCTGGAAGAACTGGCCAACGTGACGCACGACCTGATCCGTCAGGGCAGCGCGCGCAAGGACCTGACCGGCCTCTACAGCACTTACACCGCTAACGATCCCCAGTTCGTGGTGACCATCGACCGCGAAAAGGCGAAGAGTCTGCACGTGCCCCTGCAGCAGATTACCGATACCTTGGGTATCTACATGGGTTCCGCGTACGTGAACGACTTCGATTTCAACAATCGTTCCTACCGGGTTTACGTGCAGGCAGACCAGCAGTTCCGCACCCAGGCACAGGACATCAAGCAGTTTTACGTGCGGGCTGACGGCGGGTCCATGATTCCGCTGGAGAACCTGGTGTCGATCAAGCAGACCACGGCGCCGCAGGTGATCAGTCACTACAACCTGTTCCGCTCGGCCGAAATCGACGGCTCTGCCGCTCCGGGCTTCAGTTCCGGCCAGGCGCTCGAGGCCATGGCAGAGTTAAGCCAGAAAGTGTTGCCGCAGGGATTCACCTTCCAGTGGACCGGCTTGTCGCTCGAAGAACTCAGTTCGGGAAGCACCACCCTGATCCTGTTCGGGCTGGGCACGCTGGTGGTGTACCTGACCCTCTCGGCACAGTATGAAAGTTTTGTTCTGCCCTTCATCGTAATGCTGGCCGTGCCCATGGCGCTTTTGGGAGCGTTGACGGCACAGTCGCTGCGCGGCCTGGAAAACGATGTCTATTGCCAGATCGGGCTGGTGATGCTGGTGGGACTCTCCAGCAAGAACGCCATCCTGATCGTGGAATTTGCCGAACAGTTGCGGCATCGCGGCATGCCGCTGATGGAAGCCGCCGTCGAAGCGGCCAGGATCCGGCTGCGTCCCATTCTGATGACTTCGCTGGCCTTCATCCTGGGTGTCGTGCCCCTGGTGGTGGCCTCGGGTGCCGGCGAACACGGCCGGCATTCCGTGGGTACGACAGTGTTCGGAGGAATGATTGTTTCCACCTTCCTGAACCTGTTCTTCATTCCGGTGCTTTACCTGATCATCGAGGGCTGGCGCGAACGGGGCAAGTCGCCGGAACCTGCACCCGCTGCGAAGTGATTCCGAGTTTCAGAACCGGAGTTCCAGAATCCGTTCTCTGAAGATTCCGAGTTTCATAATCTCTGAAGATTTCCGAGTTTCATAAAAAGATTCCGAGTTTCATAAAATGAAGCGCCCTGAAGTTCTGATCCTGCGCGAGCCTGAAATTCGCGCCCTGCTCGATCCCCGATCCTGCATCGCTGCCATGGAACAGGCTTTCGCCGCATATTCCACCGGCCGGGCGCAATTGCCGGCGGTCATCCATCTCGACGTGCCCGAAAATGAGGTGCCGGGAGGCACGGCGGCGCAAAATCGCGGCGAGATTCACGTCAAAGCCGGATACCTGAACGGTGGACCGTACTACGCGGTAAAAATAGTCTCGGGATTTCCCAACAATCCGCAGCTGGGTCTGCCCGCCAACGACGGCATGATCGTCGTGTTTGACGCGCACACCGGCGCCCCCGCCGCCTTTCTTCTCGACAACGGATTTATCACCGACTTCCGCACCGGAGCTGCGGGCGCGGTCGCCGCCAAGTATCTGGCGCGCGCCGAGATTTCGATTGTCGCCGTGGTGGGTACCGGAGCGCAGGCCCGGCATCAGGTGGAAATGCTGGCCCTCGTAAGAAGTTTCGACGAAGTGCGGGTATGGGGACGGGATCTTGATAAGGCGCGCGCCCGCGCCGATGATCTGACCAAACGCCGTGCCGAAGAATCTACGTCAAAGGCGTCGGACATGAGTGTCCGACCCACACACCCGATCAAACGCGGCGGACAACTTCCGGCGTGCAATTTTTTGGTAAGCGAATCGGTGAGGGCGGCGGTGGACGGCGCTGACGTTGTAATCACCGTTACCGCCAGCCGCGAGCCGCTGGTGCGGGCCGCCTGGTTGAAGCCCGGAGTCACAGTGATTGCGGTCGGCTCCGACGGACCCGACAAACAGGAACTCGATGTAGATGTGCTGGCGCGTGCCGACAAGATTGTGGCCGACAGCATTCCGCAATGCCTGCGCCTGGGTGAAATCCATCACGCAGTCGAGCGTGGATCCATTGCGAGAGAAAAACTTTACGCAGAGCTAGGCGAGATCACCGCCGGGCTCAAGCCGGGCCGGACCTCAGAAACTGAAATTATTGTTTGCGACCTGACGGGAGTCGGAGTGCAGGATGTGGCCGCGGCATCGCTGGTCCTCGAACGCGCAAAGGCAGAGGATCGCGGCGAAAGGATTTTGTAGCGCCGGCCCTTCGACTGCGCTCAGGGCAGGCTAAGCCGGCTGTCCTGAGGGCGTCCCGCCCTCAGCCTATAGAAGCAAGATAAACTAAGCAGCCCCGCGGCGAGGCGCTTCGCTCCGCAACGGCTTCCGCTTCTTCTTCAATTCTTCCAAAGTAAGATCCACCCGGGCCAACCCGCGCAGCGTGTAGTCCACGTCGTACCCGAAGCCCACGCGGATGTAGCGTCCCAGGCCGAAATGGTCTCCGGGAGTAATCAGCACCGAGCGTTCCTTGCGCAGCCGGTCAAACAGCGCGCTGGAGGAAATCGGCAGCTGGTAGCGAAAGAACGTGATCGCGCCGGCCACCGGCGGTATGTAAGTAAAGATGTCATGGTGGGAGCGGATCCAGGATTCCAGCCGCGGCAGGTTGCGGCGCACAATCGCGCGGGTGCGTTCGAGAACCTGGTCGCGCCGCACTGGTTCCATCACAATCCGCGCCAGGCGATCGGACAGAATGGTCGGAGTCAGCGTGGTGTAATCGTGGTACGAGCAAAGCTTCGCGATGGTTTTAGGCGGGGCCACGATCCATCCCAGTCGCAGTCCAGGCAATCCGAAAGCTTTGGAGAGTCCGGAAGTGATCAGTAGCTTGTCGTAGCGTCCCCAGAATGTCGGGGTGAGCGGCCCGTTCACTTCCGCGCCGCGATAGATTTCATCCACCAGAAGCCATGCCCGGGCCTGGCGCGCAACCCGCACCACTTCGTCCATCTCCTGCTGATTTAGGACCGCGCCGGTGGGGTTGTTCGGATTTGTAACCACGATCAGTCGCGTCTTCTTGCTCACCGATCGATGCAGACTTTCAATGTCCAGCGCCCAGCGCGCGTTGCCATTCTCGCTGCCCTCCACCAGATAGAAGGCATTGGTCCGGGCGGCGTAAGCGCGGGAAAGCCCCCAGGTCTGAAGATAGTTGGGCAGCATCACGGCTGCGTGATCGTCCTTTTCCAGCAGTCCCCAGAGCGCGGTGAAGTTGGCCTCTGACCCGCCGTTGGTGACCAGCACATGGTCGGGAGTTGTGCCGTACCACAAGGCGATGCACTCGCGCAGCTGCTCAGAGCCGTCTGACTCCGGATACTTCAAACCCAGAGCAAGAAAGTCAGCCGACTCTTTCGAACTCTGCAATACCTCCTCGACCCTCAGCGGAAGTACGCCGCTCTCTGACAGGTTGAATTCGACTTCGTTTTCATACAGGCACTGGGTTCGTTCCATCCGAAACAAGTCGATGCGCACGGTCCCTCCGGTCAGCAAATCGAGGAGGCAAATTTAGCAGAGAGAACAGGAGAGATGGAAGTGGGGGGCTTTCGCGTTCTTTGCGGCCCCTTTTGCGATCTTTGCGGTTCAAGCTCTTTGCCGACGTCGCAAAAGGCCAACCCCGTAACCGCAATGGACGCTAAGACAACCGCAAAGTTCGCAAAAACCCCAGCTCACTTCTGGGGCTGTTGCTGCGCCACGCCCAGGACCTGCCTCTGGCCAGGTTGCTGGATGAAAGCAATCACCCGCAGATTGGCGGGATCGGTCCTGGGATCGAGCTTGAGGTGAACGTCCTGCGAGAAAGTTTTTCCGGCCTCGATGCTGCCGATTTTTGTAAGACTCTGCACCACGCCCACGTGGGTCAGGCGCCGGCCGCTGTTTTCGCCACGCAGCACCTGGGACTCGGCATGATTCAGGGCCACGACCAGATAAACGTCGGCCTTGCGGAGTTTCAAAGTCTCCGGCAACGCGTCGGTGTCAACGTGGGTCTGCAGCATTTTTGCAGCGTCCAGCGAGATATTCGAAATCCTGACTGCCACTTTCGGCAGAGCCAGCGCTTTTTCCACCGCCTTGCTGGCCAGCCGCGAATCGTTGCCCACAAACTCCGTCTCGCCATCGACCACCATCTGCGGCGTATAAACGCTGCTCAGGCCGAAACGGTCGCCGTAAGCGCTCTGACGGTCGCTGAAGAAGCGCGAAGAGTAGGGGTCAGTCCAGCCGATACGGTTCCAGTAATCGACGTGTTCGCTGAGCACGATCAGCTGCGCGCCCTGCACTGGCTGGGTACGGTCCAGTTGCTGGAGCAGTGCGTCGGCTGGAGGACAACTGGAGCAGCCTTCGGAAGTAAACAGCTCAACCAGGACCGGCGAAGCAGAGTCGCGGCTGGGCGGAGCGGAGGCCGCGACGAATAACCAGGTGCCAGCAACAACCGTCAGTAACAAAAGCAAAAGCTTGATCATTCCTACCAATCCTTGGCTGCGAGAAGTGGCTACACGAAGTATCGCATGCCGCAGAATGGGATGTGTGAGCGGTCACAAAAGTTACGCGGGCAGTGGGCTATAATCACAACTCTCTTAGTCATGCGTGCGATCCTCTCTCTGGGCCTGTTGCTTTCGCTGTGCGCATCCGCCCAGACGGCCGCCCCGAAGTCTCCGCCACCACGCGCCCATGCATCGCAATCCCCCGTACCCCTTTTCAAAGATGTGGCCAAAGAGGCCGGCCTTACGGTCTCCCACATTTCCACTCCGGAAAAGAAATACATTGTCGAATCCATGAGCGGCGGCGCCGGCCTGATCGACTGCGATAACGACGGCAAGCTCGACATCATCACGGTGAACGGTTCCACCATCGACCGCTATCGCAAGGGCGGCGACCCCATGATCACCCTCTACCATCAGGATGCAAATTTCAAATTCACCAACATCACCAGCGCCGCGGGCCTGGCGCGCAAGGGGTGGGGAATGGGCGTGGCCGTCGCCGACTACGACAACGACGGCCTGCCGGACATTTACGTCACCGGCTTCGGCGGAAATGCCCTCTATCGCAACCTGGGCAACTGCAAATTTGAGGACGTCACCGATAAGGCCGGCGTGGCCGCCGGCGGTTTCAGTACGGGAGCCGCGTGGGCGGATTACGATCGCGACGGCTTCGTGGACCTCTACGTTTCGCGGTATGTCCACTTCGACATGGACCATCTCCCGACCTTCGGCAGCGACGAGAAGAATTGCCGCTTCAAGGGCATCCTCGTGCAGTGCGGCCCCTGGGGCATGATCGGCGAGTCAGACCTGCTCTTCCACAATCGCGGCGACGGCACCTTCGAAGAAGTTTCGAAGAAGGCAGGAATGGAAGACGTAAACCGATATTACGGACTGGGCGTGACCTGGGGTGACTATGACAACGACGGCTGGCCCGACCTTTACGTAGCCAACGACGCCGGCCCGAATTACCTGTATCACAACAAGCACGACGGAACTTTTGAGGAAGTCGGCATGCTTTCCGGCATCGCTCTCGGCGGCGATGGCCAGGGCCAGGGCTCGATGGGTGTGGACTGGGGCGACTATCTGCACCAGGGCCGGCTGTCGATGTTTGTAACCAACTTCCACGAGCAGCCCGATACTTT
The DNA here is from genome assembly GCA_963757835.1 of Terriglobia bacterium. GTDB lineage: Bacteria > Acidobacteriota > Terriglobia > Terriglobales > Acidobacteriaceae > JAIQFF01. The sequence continues at coordinate 212,877 of CAVWSP010000006.1, forward strand.
GTATCTCAACCAGGGCAAAGACGGTTTTTCTGACGTAAGCTATCCCGCGAAGCTGGCCCAACCCACTTTCCTCAAGGTGGGCTGGGGGACCGCTTTCTTCGATATGGACAACGACGGCTGGCTGGATATTTTCATCGCCAACGGCCATGTGTATCCCCAGGTGGATTCGATCCCGGGCGGACTGACATACCGCGAACCCATTCAGCTCTTCCGCAACCACCGCGACGGCACCTTCCAGGATGTCTCCACCGCGCTGGCCGGAATTCCACCGGAAAGCCGGCGTGGGGCGGCCTTTGGCGACATCAACAATGACGGGAATATCGACGTCGTGCTGGTGAACGTGGGAACGCTCCCCACGTTGCTGCTGAATCAGGGCGGAAGTCACAATCATCGTGCTTTACTCAAGCTGGCAGGCACAAAGAGCAACCGGGCTGCGATCGGAGCGCGAGTGACGGTGAAAGCAGGGAAGTTGGTGCAGTTCAGCGAAGTCCGCGCCGGAGGCAGCTACATTTCACAGAACGATCCGCGCCTGCATTTTGGCCTGGGAACCGAATCCAAAATGGACGAAATAGAAATCAGGTGGCCCAGCGGCAAGGTGGAAGTGCTGCGCGATGTGCCCGCGGACTTCATCTATACAATTGTCGAGGGACAGGGGATCGAGAGCAAGACGGCATTGCCGCCGCCGTAGGTTTCATTCCGGCTCCAGCATTTTCCCCAGCGTCGGTTTGTGTTTTGCGGTCTTCTTGTCTCTGCGGTCGGGCACCACACGTCCGGCGGGGGGCGCGCCGATCTGGGCCCGCGCCATGGCTTTTACCTGATCGACCGCGCTGAACTTTTTCGGCTTGCGCTTCTTCTTCGCCATCCCACCCATCTTGCCATAGCTTGAATGCGGCAAAGCTGCAATAATTAGCCAAGAGAGAATGAACTGACCATGGAAGAACGTGAATTTTTCGATGAACGACAGGAAAAGAAGATGGCTACCCTCAACTGCCCGCACTGCCATCAACCCGCCGAGTACGAAGTGACCTGGATTGTCCGCACCAAGAAGAGACAGTTGTCGGGACGCGCCGACGAGCGCGATCGTGCCCGCTTCGCCAAGGCCCGCTCTTACATGCTGCGCAAAGACGATCTGATGGGCTGCAAGAATGTGCGCTGCCGCAAACGCTTTGAGATTTCCGGCGTGCAGTCCGTGGTCTTCACCGAATGACCTGGCTATTTCAGGGAATCACTAATTCCAGCGCTACCTGCGCTCCCATGGGACGGAAGGAACCGTCGGCCAGCGACACTTCGATGGTGTGCTTGCCCGGAGTCAACCCTTCAAAAACCAGGTGATTGGCCATGGGCAGGATGTAAGGGCCGTCATCCACTCGGTACTGCAGATGCCCCATGCCTGAGGCGCTATTACGATAAGCGATGGGATCGGTCAGTGTGACATTCCGCACGTCAACCTCTACTACAGCGATTCTGCGGGCGGCATTCTTGTCTTTATCAACCAGGTGCGCCTTAAGCTGAGGACCCTTCGCCGGTCCCTGCCATGAATTTTCCTGAGCATTTGCAGGCAGGACGAACAGACCGAACAAGAACAACGTGAAGGCCAGACCGTGCCATCCAAGTGTGCGCATTATGTTCCTCCTGGTAAATAGTATACGTCGCAGCTCATCCAGGCTGGCTGTTTGTCACCGCGAAGATGCGTCACCTGTGGCGATTCGCGACTCTCATTTATACTTAGTGGTTTGGCTTACATGCCGTGAACCTGACAGGGAAGGAGCTTGTCTTTGAAGATACTGGTCTGCATGAAGCAGGTGCCGCAGAAAGATGCGCCACTCAAACTCAACGAGTCGGGCACCTGGATCCGCGAAGACGTATCGTACGAGGTCAATGAGCCGGACGCCTTCGCCCTGGAAGAGGCCCTGCGGCAAAAGGAAAAGCACAGCGGCGAGGTAGTGGTCATCACTGCCGGGCCGCCGCGCGCCCAGCAGGTATTGCGTGAGGCCCTGGCCAAGGGTGCCGACCGCGCCATCCACCTGGAAGACAACGCCTTTGTCGGCCTGGACGCCTCCAACACCGCCCGGGCCTTCGCGGCCGCGATTAAGGAAGAGAAATTCGACCTCATCTTCACCGGCCTTCAGTCCGACGATTACGGCTACGCGCAAACCGGCGTGGTCCTGGCCGAACTCCTGGGCTGGCCCCACGCCACCATCATCATGCAAATCGAAAAGACGGACGGCGGCATCCGGGTCAAACGCGAGCTCGAAGCCGGCTACTTTCAGTTTGTGGACATGCCCTTGCCGGCCGTGCTCACTATCCAGTCCGGCATCAACAAGCTGCGTTACGCTACCCTGATCGGCATCAAACAGGCGAAAAACAAGCCCATGCGCAAGGTCGCCCTGGCCGAAGTGCAGTCTGCCCTCGGCCCCAATCTGCAAAAGATCGAGCGCCTGTACATTCCACAGAAAACGAAAAACACCGAATTCCTGGAAGGTTCGCCCGCCGAAGTAGCGAAGAAGCTGGTGGAAAAATTACGAAACGAAGTACACGTGTTGTAACTGGGAACCGAGAACTCGAATCTGGAAACTGTTTTTAAGAAAATCATCGCCCGGACCTGTACCCGAGACGAAAATCATGTCTGACTCCATCCTCGTTATCGTCGAACAACGTGAAGGAAAACTGAACCGCGTCTCCTGGGAGACTCTCGCCGCGGGACAAGCCCTGGCTGCCGAAACCGGCTGGACTCTCGAAGCCGCCGTCGCCGGCAGTGGAGTCACAAGTCTTGCCGGCGAAATCGCAGGCAAGAAGGTTGCGAAAGTCTATGCCGTCGAGTCCCCGAAACTCGAACCTTATACGCCGGACGCCTTTGCGGCAGCGCTCAAGCAATTCATCGCGTCAAAACAACCCAAACTGGTGCTGATGCCGCACACCTATCAGGTGCGCGATTTTGTGCCCAAGCTGGCCACCGCGATGGAGCGCACCGCCATCAGCGACTGCATCGGATACAAGAAAGACGGCGACAAACTCCTTTTCACTCGCCAGATGTTTCAGGGCAAGCTGGCCGCCGACGTGAGCTTCGCCTGCGATGCTCCGTGGTTCGTCACTTTTCAGAACGGCGCCTTTCGCGCGGACAAGGTGGAAGCTGGCGCTGCCGCAGCGCCCGTCGAAACCGTCAATGTGGAAATCGCCGACGGCCTCATCCGCAACAAGCCGCAGGAAGTTTTCAAAGAGGCCAAGCAGGCAGTGGACCTGACCCAGGCCGAAATCATCGTTTCAGTCGGTCGCGGCATCAAGGAGCAGAAAAATATCGAACTGGCCAAACAGCTGGCCGAGGCCCTCGGTGGTGAACTGGCGGCGTCGCGCCCCATCTGCGACTCGGGATGGCTCCCCATGGACCGGCAGATCGGATCGTCCGGGCAAACGGTTGCGCCCAAGCTCTATCTCGCCCTGGGCATCAGCGGCGCCATTCAACACATCGTAGGCATGAAGGGCGCACGCACCATCATTGCGATCAATAAAGACTCCGAAGCGCCGATCTTCGAGATTGCCGATTTTGCCGTGGTAGCGAATCTGTTCGACATCGTGCCGCCGTTGATTGAAGAAGTGAAAAAAGCCAAGGCGGGAGGTTAAGGTTTCACGTTTCAAGGTTTCAACCGGGGTGGCACGAGGAGGTATAGTGAGCCATTCTTATCGAGACTTGATCGTTTGGCAAAAGGCGAAAAGCCTCGCCGTTCACGTTTATGAGCAGACGGAGTGCTTCCCCAAGGCCGAAACCTACGGATTGACCTCGCAGATCCGACGCGCTGCGATTTCAGTTGTGTCGAATATCGCTGAAGGCCAGGGTCGACTGACGGCGGGAGAGTTTCAGCAGTTTTTGGGGCACTCACGGGGTTCTCTGCTTGAGCTTGAAACCCAACTCGAGATTGCCTGCGAACTGCGGGTTCTGGATGGCAAGATCTACGAAGCTCTGACGCAGGAATCGTATCAGGTCCTCGGTTTGATCAACCGCTTACTGGAGTCATTGCGGAAAATCAAACGAGCATCGTGAATGCACACCTCGATTGTTTGAAACGCGAAACCTTGAAACCTGAATGTTAGTTTTCCGCAAACCGCTCCCTGACATCGAACGCCCGCAGATGCCGGCCGATGTGGTCATCGTCGGCGGCGGGCCGGCTGGCATGGCCTGCGCCTTGCGGCTTTCGCAACTCATCGATCAGCACAACGCGAGCCATCCCGACTCCCAGCTCAGCAAAGAAAATATTTACGTGCTCGAAAAGGCGCGCGAGATCGGACAGCATTGCCTCTCCGGTGCGCTGCTTGATCCCCGCTCCATGCGTGAACTGCTTCCGGGATTCGAGAAGGAAGCGCCGATAGAGGCCGCGGTCACGAAAGAGGCGGTTTACTTCCTTACCCAGTCGGGCAAATTCAAATTTCCCATCACGCCGCCGCCGCTGCGCGATCACGGCAACTACGTCATCTCGCTCAACCGGTTTGTGAAATGGCTGGGCGGCAAGGTGGAGGAAACAGGCATCACGATTTTCACCGGCTTTGCCGGCTCGGAACTTTTGCTCGAGGGCGATCGCGTTACCGGCGTCCGCACCGACGACAAGGGTGTGGACAAGGAGAACCGCCCGAAATCAAATTTTGAACCGGGCTATGACCTGCAAGCCAAGGTGGTGATTCTTGCCGAGGGCACCCGCGGATCGCTTACCAAGCAGCTCATCGCGCGCTTCGCCCTCAATCGCGACCGCAATCCGCAAACCTACGGACAGGGCATCAAGGAATTATGGGAGGTCCCTGCCGGCCGCATTGCGCCCGGCGAGGTCATCTACACCATGGGCTGGCCGCTGACCACGAAGGAATACGGCGGCGCCTGGATCTACGGCGGAAAAGACAACGTGGTCTCGCTCGGCTTCGTGGTCGGCCTCGACTATCCCGATCCGCGTCTCGATCCTCAGCGCGTCTTGCAGGAATTCAAGAAGCACCCGTTCGTTGCCCGACTTCTCGAAGGCGGCAAGATGATCCGTTACGGCGCCAAATCTCTGCCTTACGGCGGCTGGTGGTCGATTCCGCCCCTGGCCGGCAATGGCTGGATGATTCTTGGCGACTCCGCCGGCTTGCTCAATTCGCAGCGTCTGAAGGGAATTCACCTTGCCATCAAGAGCGGCATGCTGGCCGCGGAGACCGCATTCGAGGCGCTGAAGAAAGACGATTTCTCGGCGGCCAGTTTAGGCGATTTTCAGCGGCGCGTGGAATCGAGCTGGATCAAGGACGAACTCTGGAAAGTCCGCAACTTTCACCAGGGTTTCGAGCATGGTTTCTGGAGTGGCATGATCAATGCCGGCCTGCAGCAGTTCACCGGCGGACGCGGCCTGCGCAACCGTTATCCCTCAACCCCGGGATATCAGCATCTGAAGAAGCTGGCCGAACTGCCCGCGGACGGCGGCGACGAGGCCTCTCTGCTCGGTCCCGCCAAAGGCGATGGCAAGCTGACTTTCGACAAGCTCACCGACCTTTACCACTCCGGCACGAAACATGAAGAGGACCAGCCGGCGCATCTCGTGATTCACGACACCGATGTCTGCAACACGCGCTGCATAAAAGAATTCGGCAGCCCGTGCCAGAATTTCTGTCCGGCCAACGTGTACGAGATGGTGGACGACGCCACGCAGCCCAACGGCAAACGCATCAGCCTGAACCCGTCGAACTGCGTGCACTGCAAGACCTGCGACATCGCCGACCCTTACCAGATCATCACCTGGGTCCCGCCCGAAGGCGGCGGCGGCCCGAATTACGACGGCATGTAGGCAGGGTTTGGGTGGGGACGGGTCTCTGACCCGTCCGGTCGAGCGCAGCTCGACTGGCTTTTGAACGACATCACAACGCTAATCCGCCCAGTTTTGCATCTTCAGCCCGCGCACTCGCCGGAACCCTCGTTCGTTGTTGGTGACCAGCGTCAACCCTGACGCCACCGCGTGGGCTGCTATCCAGAGATCGTTGTTTCCAATCATCTCGCCCTTCGCTGCCAGCTCAAAGCGGATCGTTCCGTAGGCTTCCGCAGCGGCTTCCGGCAGGGGAAGCGCCGGCAACCAGTGGACCAGTTCACGCAACTTCTCCAGAGCAGACTCCCGCTGCGAGCTTTTCGCCGCCCCGTAGATCAGCTCTCCGTAGGTGATGACCGAAAGCGCCGCTTCCCCGGGACGGAGTCTGCGGAAGCGGCGCAAAACTGCTTCCGGCCTTTCCTGGCGGATATAAATGCAAATGTTCGTGTCCAGCAAAAAGCGCGGCTCCACCTAAATCCCCTTGCGCTTCTGGGGATAATCTTTTCGGCGGTCAACCTCAATGTCCTCCGGCAATCCAGCCAGCAAATCGAAGGCGCGCGCCATGGTCCCCTCCTTCTCTAGCAAGACGATCTCTTTTCCCCGGCGGAAAATTTCGACTTCTTTGCTCTTTACGCGGAACTGCTTCGGCAGCCTCACTGCCTGGCTGTTTCCCGAGCGGAATACCTTCGCCGTGCCCATGGCAGCCTCCCTTATATAATGTATATACATCAAGTATACACATTGCCGAAAGCGAGCGAAAGCGTTATTTTGGCTTGCGCCCTATTGCGCGGGGCCAAGAGAGATAAATTCTCCAGGTTGGCCGATCTTTAGCAGGTTCAGGAATAATATGCATCTGATCGCACGTCGCTTTATCAATTTGGCATCCTTCGTCTGCCTTGCGCTCTGTGCCTCGGCCCAACAGCAGCCCGCCATTCCACCCACTGGCTTCGCCGGCCTCGACCAGTACCGGGCCTCGCGCATTGCGGTCTTCACCGACGATTACGGCCAGCTCGCCCGCTACCGCGACGCTGACGCCGCACTCAAGCCGCCCGCGCCCGGCGAGAACCGCGTCATCTTTTTCGGCGATTCCATCACCGACATCTGGAAGCTCGAAGATTCTTTCCCCGGCAAGCCTTACCTCAATCGCGGCATCGGCGGGCAGACCACGCCGCAGATGCTGGTGCGCTTCCGTCAGGATGTCATCGAACTGCATCCGAGTGTGGTGGTCATCCTGGCCGGCACCAACGACATCGCCGGAAACACCGGCCCCATGCGCCTCGAAGACATCGAGGCTGACTATGCCTCAATGGCGGAGCTGGCGCGGGCCAATCATATTGCGGTGGTATTTTCCTCCGTTCTGCCGGTGCACAACTACACGCCGAAATCGCAGGATTTTTTCGCGCAACGCTCTCCCGAGAAAATCCTCGCGCTCAATCAGTGGCTGAAGAAGTATTGCGCCGCCCACGGACTCGTGTACCTCGACTACTTCTCCGCCATGGTGGACGACAAAGGACTGCTCAAGCGAGACTTGGCCGAAGATGGCCTGCACCCCAACGCCGCCGGATTCAAGATCATGGCCCCGCTGGCGGAATCGGCCATCGGCAAGGCGCTGGCCAGGAAGCCTTAATTTGCCTCTTCGCTTCGCCGCGTGCATCTATAATGAAAGTCGAGTTTCCGACCGCCCCAGCCTACGGGCATACCCTGGCTGCGGCGGCGAGGGATGGTTTTCTTTGCGTCCTTTGCGGTATCTTCGCGCCCTTAGCGGTTAAAAGCTTTTGACCGCAAAGACCGCAAAGGAGGCGCAAAGTTCGCAAAGAGAAGCCAACCCCAGGGTGCAGGTGGAAACGCCCGCGCCTCCCGGCTTCGCGAGAAGCCATTGGAAAGGAAACAGCTGCCGGGATGTTCCCGCCTGTCTGTCCCTTTCCCAGATCGTTGGCCAGTGGCCGTTAGTCGCTAGTCAAAATTCATACGATCACGCTGCCGACGGCCAAACACCGACGACCAAGGACCAAGGACCAACGCCGTGCCTCTCAACGACAAATTCGGCCGCGCCATCACCGATCTGCGGATCTCGATCACCGACCGCTGCAACTACAAGTGTGTTTACTGCCGCACCGGGAACGAAGGCGCGCTCTACGGCGATTTGCCTTTTGCCGACTACCTGCGCATGTCCCGGGTGCTGGTCGAACTCGGAATCCAGAAAGTCCGCATCACCGGGGGAGAGCCGCTGCTGCGCAAGGGCGTGGTGGACTTCGTCCGCCAACTGGCCAGGCTGCGCACCAGCGATGGAGAAGAACTCGATATTGCGCTGACCACCAACGGTCACCTTCTGGCCGACATGGCGCAATCGCTTAAGGACGCCGGCTTGCGGCGCGTCACGGTCAGCATGGACGCGGTCGATCCCGGCCGCTTCGCCCGCATCACGCGCGTGCCCGATGGCTACGACAACGTGTTGGCCGGCATCCGGGCCTCCCGCCGGGTGGGTCTGTGGCCGGTGAAAGTTAACTGTGTGCTGATGCGCGGCTTCAACGAAGACCAGGTCATCCCCTTCGGCAAGTTTGCCCGCGAAGAAGGCGTGGTGGTGCGCTTCATCGAGTTCATGCCGCTTGAAGAAGACCGGGTCTGGTCGCCGAACACCGTGGTCGCGCTCGATGAAATCCTGCAACGCATGGGCGAATATCGGCCCCTGGTGGAAATTCCACACGCTCGCAGCGAAACTGCCCGCCGCTACCGCTTCGACGACGGCATCGGAGAAATCGGCATCATCGCGCCCGTTTCGCATCCCTTCTGCGGGCACTGCAGCCGTATTCGCATCACCTCCGACGGCAAAATCCGTACTTGCCTGTTTTCCATCTGGGACCACGACCTCCACGGCCAGATGCGGCGTGGCGCTTCAGACGAAGAGTTGGCGGAATTCATTCGCGGCGTGATCCAGAGGAAAGAAGAGCGCCACCATATCGGCGAACCGGATTTCGTCCCCGCATCGCGGACCATGGTGCACATCGGCGGGTGAGCGCGTTTTGTGGAGGACGGGCGTCCTCGCCCGTCGGGTAATGGCCTGTGTCTGACAGGCGATGACGCCCGTCCTCCATGGTCGAGCTCAGGTTTTTCTCCTCAGTACACAAGCCCGGCCCTGCTTATCTCCACAGGAAAGCTAATCCTTCCCGGACTGTGTATTTTCTCCAACTTCAAAACAATGTTCTCCATAATCAATCCATTGACACGTTTTCAAAAATTGAAGGAGAAATAAAAATGAAGATCACATATTTACTGATGGCCTTGACCATGCTGTTGTCCGTGACCACCAGCGCCCTGGCGGCCGGGACGAAAGACATCGTGGACACGGCGGTCGCGGCGGGTAACTTCAAGACCCTGGCGGCTGCATTACAGGCCGCCGGACTGGTGGACACACTCAAGGGACCCGGCCCGTTCACGGTCTTCGCGCCCACGGATGAGGCCTTTGCCAAACTCCCCGCCGGCACGGTGGAGGAGCTGCTCAAGCCCGAGAACAAGGACAAGCTGGTCGCGATCCTCACCTATCACGTCGTCCCCGGCAAAGTCATGGCCAAGGACGTGATGAAGCTGACCTCCGCCAAAACGGTCAACGGCAAGAGCGTCAGCATTTCAGACCGCAACGGAGCTGTCATGGTGGACAACGCCAAGGTTGTCCAGGCCGACATCGCGTGCTCGAACGGAGTCATTCACGTAATCGATTCTGTAATTCTGCCGCAATAGGTTGGTGGTATGCCTCTGCCCCAACGGCTGGGAGGAATATTTCCCAGCCGCTTTTTTCAACCCCGCTACCCCCACCGCTAATCGCCGAAAGGTCCGTTTTTCTGAGCCCAACCTCACCCTGTCATCCCGAGCGCATTCGAGGGACCTGCTTTCTGCCTGCAGTCAATCTGCACCCTCCGCGGGGGAGATTCCCGAAAGGCTATTGAACCCGGTAACATCTTAAAAATGCGGTGCCTTTCCCGGATCCGGTTAACGACGGTCCTGATAATCGCCTTCAGTTTGAACATGAGGCCACAGTCCGCGCCCTCTGCGCCCGCATCCGCCTTCCTGGGATTCGATCGCAACGACTATCCCGGAGACGCGAACCTGAAGTTGCTGCGGCAGACATTTTCCTATGCCGGCTTCTGGCTTAACCATCCTCCCGGCGAAAAGACGAACACCTGGGTTGGGAAGCGCCAGACATTGCAGGCGGCCGGCTTCGGATTTCTCGTGCTGTTCAACGGGAGGCTTTACTCGCAATTGAAAACGGTTTCCCATGCCGGTGGGCTGGGCAAATCCGATGCCCAGATTGCCGCAGCCTCGGCGCGGCGCGAAGGCTTTCCCGAGGGAACAATAATCTTTCTGGACCAGGAAGAAGGGGGACGGATGCTGCCCCAGCAGAAGTCGTACATTTACGCCTGGGCGGACGGCGTAGCCGCAGCCGGTTTTCGCGCCGGCATTTACTGCTCGGGCATTGCGGCTGACGAAGGCGGCGGCGTGTCCGTTATCACCGCCCGGGATGTGCGGCAAAACTCAGGCGGAAGGAAGATTGCGTACTGGGTCGCGAACGACGCCTGCCCGCCTTCACCGGGATGCGCCTTCCCCAAGTCTCCACCCAGTCCAACCGAGAGCGGCATCGACTTCGCGGAAGTGTGGCAATTTGCGCAATCTCCTAGAAGGCGAGACGTTGCCGTCGGATGTCCCGCGAACTACGATCGCGATGGAAGTTGCTACCCGCCGGGATTCGACCGCGGCCAGAGCTTGTACGTGGACTTGAATACTGCGACCCACTCCGATCCTTCGCACGGCAGGACCCGCTGATGCATTAGAATAGCCATATACCCCTATGGCCGACCGCAGTTTTACCCTCGATGAAGCCCAAAGTCTTTTGCCGGTTCTGGAATCCCTGCTCCGAACATCCATTGACGGCAAGAAGCTGATTGAAGCCGTCGATGCCGAACTCCAGGAACTCGCCCACAAGGTCTTCCTCAGCGGTGGTTTGCTTGTGAATATCATTCAGGTGGCACGGCGCAAAGCGGAGCGCGAGAAAACCATCCAGCGCGTGAAAGATACGCTCGCCGAAATCGACGCCACCGGAGTCCAGGTGAAAGACCTCGACATCGGATTGCTCGACTTCCCCTGCCAGGTGGAAGGCCGTACCGTTCTGTTGTGCTGGAAACTGGGTGAAAAGGGAATCACGCACTGGCACGACCCCAGCGAAGGCTTCGCCGGCCGCAAGCCCATCGACGAAAAAATCGCCAAGGCGAAACGGGCAAACTAGTAAGGCGGACGTCAGACCTCGGACGTTAGACCTCAGCAAGAGCCTCTGGGGTTGATTCTTTCAGCTGAGGTCCGACGCCCGACGTCTGACGCCTGTCTTCAAGGCTTTCCCCCCTCATTCCACTGCGGTGTAAAGGAAGAATTCACCAGCCAGCGGACCGGCCCCAACAGCGAACCGATGGCTGCGTCCATGTGCCTGAAGTCGATGTGGGCTACGTCGTCGCTGGGTTGGTGGTAGTCGCTATGCAGTCCGTAGCTTGAAACTGTCTGGGCCACTACGCCCTTCTTCGCCAGGACGTAGTTGTCGGAGCGCGCGAAAAAATTTTGTTTGGGATGCGGATCTCCAACCAGATTGGCGCCCCGGGCCGCCAGCGTGGGCCCGAGATTTGAGCGCTCCCAACCCGTGAGCCACACCGTATCCGCCTTCACCGCCGGATCGGCGCGTCCCAGCATTTCGAATTCGAGGTTGACGGCGATTTGCTTTAAAGGCACCGGCGGATGCTGCAGGAAGAATGTTGATCCTTGCCCGCCCGTCTCCTCGCTGCCGAACAGGGCGAAGATCACGGTGCGCCTGGGCTTTCGCCCGCTTCCCAGAACGCGTGCCAGTTCGAGCACGGCTGTCGTGCCCGAAGCGTCATCATCAGCACCGTTATAGATGTCATCTCCATTCACTGCCGGGCCGATTCCCAGATGATCCAGATGCGCCGAGAGCAAGACTGCCGTTGCCTGTAATTTCGGGTCCCGGCCGCGCAAAAGCCCTACCGCATTCCAGGTGTATTTCTCTTCCGCGGTCGCAGGGCCGTCAAAGGTCAGAACCGTGCTCTCCGGAAGCGCTTCGAGTGTGGCGGTTGCCTCGGGACCGGCCTCCAGGAGATTGAGGTCACTCCCCAGGCCGGAGGCATCCGGCCCCTCCAGTTTCACCGCTAGCGTGGGCAGTTGTCGCGCGCGCTGGAACTCGGCGGCGCGTTCCGCGGTGTCAGCGAGAATTACCGCTACCGCTCCCTTTGCGGCCAGCGCGAAAGCCGCGCTCCGCTGCCGGCGCCGGTCGTTTCCCAGGATCAGCACTACCGCGCCTGAGGTCTGCGGATCGTCTTCATCAACGTTGATCACGCGCAGGGGGCCTGAAAAACGGGCTCGCGCGAGGTAAGGGGCGGCGAACTCCTTGCCGCAACTCCAGGAGACTTTTTCTCCGCCCGCGCCTGGTTTAACAAAGGTGAGTTGCGGGGGCGCGGTAAATTTTGGCTGCAGCAGCCCCGCCCGCTGCAGATAGCCGCCGTTGTCGCCGGCAGGAGTGATGCCGTAGGCGCGCAGTCGCGAGGCCACATAGGTCGCCGCCACCAGTTCGTCGGCGGTGGCGCTGCCTCGTCCGCGCAGGGCGTCAGAAGCCAGAAATTCCATGTTCGCCCGGACGCAGGCGGAGCACAATCGAGGAAGGGCCGGGGAAACGTGTGTCTGCGTCCGCTGTAATTCATTAGCAGGCGGCGGCGCAAGACCGGTTTCGCCCACAGAGCCCGCGGAAACACGCAGCGAGAAAGGGAGAAGGCAAAGAAAAACAAGGAGAGAGAGTCTTTTCATTCCGTAGCTTCAGCCTCGGTCCTGGACTTACCGAAAAATGCTACCAGCAGATTAGCAGGCCCGGGCGCCGAGCGGTCACGGGCACGTCCCGCCGGTTGCTGGCTGGCATCGGCACCCGGTAACTGAGATCCGCCACAGACCTTAGTGCACACAGAAGTACACTGGTTCGGATGGCAAAAAACCTGGTCTGCTACAATTCTTTTCAGCCACTCGTAGCGGACAGTGCAGGAAAAGTACGTCTGCCAGGATTTTTTTGATGCCTTCCTTTAACCGGAAACTCCGTCTGTTGGCTGCGTTTGCGTCGCTGTTCCTGCTGGCCCTGGCGCCGGGGTGTCGCGGCTTCTTTGTTAACCCCACCCTGACCTCGATTGCGGTGACGCCTTCCTCTGTATCGCTCATTCAAGGGCAAACCCGGCAGTTGTCGGCGACCGGCAATTACTCCGCCGATAACAGCACCAAGGACCTGACGGGAAGCGTTGATTGGACCACCTCCGATTCGACGGTAGCCACCGTGAGCCATGGTGGTCTGGTGACCGCAGCCGCAGCCCTCACCAATCCTCCCGGCACCGCCACTATTACTGCCACCTCCGGGACGATCACCGGAACGTCCACCATCACGGTAAACACAGGCCCCTTGCTGTCGATCGCACTTACGACATCAACCAGTAGCCCCACCGCCGGCTCGACTTTCACCCTGACCGCGATGGGGACATTTTCCGGGAGCAGTCAGGCCCAGGACATTACCAGCCAGGTGACGTGGAACAATGACAACACCACCGCTGTCAGTTTGAGCCAGGGCAGCGGAAGCGCCACGGCCAACACCGGCACCTCGGGCCAGATCGCTCACATCTTCGCCACTCTGAACGGAATCAACAGCAATACCTTGACCATCACCGTGCAATGACCGCGATCCGCTGCATCGGCATCTGCACCGGAGGCGGCGATGCACCCGGCCTCAACGCCGTCATTCGTGCCGTGGTGAAGTGTGCCTTCCTCAAGTACAAGTGGAAGGTCATCGGCATCCCGGACGGTTTTGATGGACTGATCTGGCCGGAGAAATCCTACGAACTCAAACTGAAGGATGTGGGCGGCATTCTGCCTCGTGGAGGCACCATCCTGGGCACCACCAATCGGGGCAATCCCTTTCAATACTGCACCGTCGAAAACGGTCAGGAAGTTATGCGCGATATTTCCGACGAGGTCATCGCCAACTCCCGCAAGCTCGGCATCGATGCCGTGATCAGCATCGGCGGCGAGGGCTCGCAGACCATTGCCCTCGAACTGTTTCAAAAGGGTATGCAGATCGTGGGCGTGCCCAAGACCATTGACAACGACCTTTCGGCCACCGAGGTCACCTTCGGTTTTGATACTGCGGTCACCACCGCCACCGACGCCGTGGACAAGATCCACACCACTGCGGAATCGCATCACCGCATCATGGTGGTGGAGGTCATGGGACGCGACGCCGGCTGGATCGCGCTCGAAGCCGGACTTGCCGGCGGAGCGCATGTCATTCTGATTCCTGAAATCCCCTTCACCGTCGAAAACGTCTGCAAGTTTGTGCGGGTGCGCGAAAGCTATGGCAAGCGCTTCACCATCGTGGTGGTAGCGGAAGGGGTCAAGCTTCCCCCGCAGTTAAAAGAAAAGCGGCGGGCCGGTTCGGTCGGAAACCTGATCGGCAACGCCATCGCCACCAGCGCCAACAAGGAAGTCCGGGTCAGCGTGCTGGGTCATATTCAACGCGGCGGCACGCCTACGCCTTTCGATCGCATCCTGGCCACTCGTTTTGGCGTGGCCGCGGTCGATCTGATTGCCCAGGGCGGCTTTGGCAAGATGGTGTGTTTGCGCAGCGGGCGCATTGAAGCCGTGGATATTGCCCAGGCCATTGGCCGTCTGAAGACGGTCGATCCCAACGGCCAGCTGGTGCAGACCGCCAAGGCCATCGGTATTTCCTTCGGGGACTCCAGTCCTCAAGCGTAGTCTGGGATAGAAAAGCGTGTTCGAGCTTCGGGGAGACTTGACGCCGTGAAATTCCGCCACCCATTTTTCGCATGCTGCGGTTGTCTCGTCCTGCTGGCGGTTGTCGCCCTGCTCGACGGCTGCAATCGCGGCGGCAAAAGCGGCAGCAAAGAGGTGGCCTACGTGTCCGCCCCGCAGGCTGTTCTGCGCGACCAGGTGGCGGCGGTTTACAACCCGGCTGGAACCGTAAAGAACGGCGAGGCCGTGGAAATACTCGGACGGGACCGCCGTTTTGCCCGGGTCCGTACTTCCGGCGGCGCCGAGGGATGGCTGGAGCAGCGTTACCTGGTTAGCCAGGAAGACTATGACGCCTTCCAGAAACTGGCGCAGCAGACCCGCAATGATCCCGTCCAGGCGACCGCCATTGCCCACAACCCGAGCAACATCCACCTGGAGCCGGGGCGCGATACGGAACACCTCTACCAGATGGACCAGGGGGCCAAGGTGGGGCTGCTCAAGCGCGCCAGCAGCGAGAGGCTCGTGCCCGGCGGCCAGGCCCAGGCCGCAACCCCCGGCAAAGCTCCCGCCCCGCCGCCCATGGAGGACTGGTGGCTGGTTCGCGATGAGTCGGGACATGTGGGCTGGGTCCTGGGGCGCATGCTGGATGTCGATGTGCCCCTCGAGATCGCCCAGTACTCCGAGGGGCAGCGCCTGGTGTCTTCATTTGTGCTCGACCACGTTACCGACGGCGAGAAGCAGGTTCCCCAGTACCTGGTGCTCTTCACCGAAAACAAAGATGGCTTACCCTTCGACTACAACCAGATTCGGGTCTTCACCTGGAACGTCAGAAAGCATCGCTACGAAACCGCTTATCGCGAGCGCAACCTCAACGGTATGCTGCCGGTGACGGTCTCCCACGAGACCTTCGACAAAGAAGGCGATCTGCCGGTCTTCGTGGTGCGCGTCAAGGACGACGCCGGAAACCTTACCGAACGCAAATACAAGCTGAACACGCCTATCGTGCGGCGCGTGCTGGCGCCCGGTGAACAGAAAAAAGAAGTCGTCGGTCGTCGCTCATCAGTGGTCAGGAAGAAAATCAGGAAGAAACAAAGACGCTGACCTAACCGGAAACCATCGACTGACAACTGACAACTGCGAACTGAAAACTGAATGTCTGCCAGTAACAACCGCGAACGATAACTATCCCATCACTACAATCGTGGGCAGCGGAGGCACTGGCGTGCCCTCGTCCAGGGCGCGCTGCCAAGCCGCAATCGAACTCAACAATAGCGCCGAATTGATGCCACCGAAGTTCTCCGGATAGCGGGAGAGATTTCGAAACCCACGCCGGAGCACGGAGCGCGCCCCCACGGAATTCCCATTGCCATGGTGGTAGAGCGCGACCGCCACCTGAATCAGACCCTGCAAAAACTTCTTGTCGGCCGCCGGCGCTGCCCGCCAAACGTCCTCCAGGGCCTCATGCGCGTCGAAGAAAGCGGCCCGGTTGAACAGCTCAAGTCCCTCCCGATATTGCGCGGAATCCACGCTTCATTGTGGCATA
>CAVWSP010000007.1:0-221644 GCA_963757835.1 Terriglobia bacterium
ACGGCACCGTTTTGTGTTTGAACGCTTCCACCTGGGCGAAGCCGACTCAACCTTAGCTAACCGATTTCTTCGCTCCAGTTCTCGAGCGCCTTCTTGACCTCGGCCATGAACTGGTCGGCGACCGCGCCATCGATGATCCTGTGGTCGTAGCCAAGAGTCAGATGAACGAGAGAGCGGATGGCGATGGAATCGTTGCCGTTGTCATCGCTAACCACCACCGGCGTCTTGGCAATTCCGCCCACACCCATGATTGCCGAGTTGGGCTGGTTGATGATGGGCAATCCGAAAACCGCGCCAAACTGGCCGGGATTGGTGATGGTGAAGGTGGAGCCTTCAACTTCTTCCGGCTTGAGTTTCTTGGTGCGGGCGCGCTCCCCCAGGTCGGTGATGCCGCGCTGCAGGCCGAGGAAGTTGAGTTCGTCCGCGTTTTTCAGCACGGGAACGATGAGGCCCCAGTCGAGAGCAACCGCGATGCCGACATTGACGTGGCCATGGTAGCGCAGGCTTTCGCCCTCGATCGACGCATTCACGATGGGAAACTGCTGCAGCGCAATGATGGCGGCACGGGTAAAAAACGGCATGAAGGTAAGGCGGGCGCCATTGCGTTTTTCGAAAGCGGACTTGGTCTTGTTGCGCAACTGAACGATGCGCGTGAGGTCAACCTCGAACATGCAGTGCACGTGGGCGCTGGTGCGTCGCGACTCGATCATGCGGTGAGCGATGATCTTGCGAATATGGCTCATGGGCACCAGATCGCCGGGAATCGCAGCCGGGGCCGGAGATCCGGCATCGGGCTTGGGGGAAGGGACCGGCGCGGCGGGAGTGGCGACGGGAGCAGCGCCTTCCAGAAATGCGGCGATGTCCTGCTTGGTAATACGCCCGCCCAATCCGGTCCCCGGTACCTGCGCCAGATTGATATTGTGCTCGCGCGCGATTTTGCGAACCAGCGGAGAGGAGCGCGCATGGTCGTCTTCTTCCTGCTGAGGCTGTGAGGCCGGTGCCACTGGCTTCGGCTCAGCCGCCGGGGCAGGGGTACGAACCGGGGCGGCCTCTTTTTTTGCGGGAGCGGGTGGGGCCGCCGCCGCCGGCTTCGAAGCAGCGCTGTCGCCATCCGCGGAAATCGTGCCGACAACGGTATTAACCTGAACCGTGGCGCCTTCCGCGACCTTGATGTCCTGCAGGACGCCCGAAGCCGGCGCCGGAATTTCGGCGTCCACCTTGTCGGTTGAAATCTCGAACAGGGGCTCGTCGCGCTGCACCTTGTCACCCGGCTTTTTCAGCCATTTGGTGATGGTCCCTTCAAAGATCGATTCGCCCATCTGGGGCATGACGATATCAGTCGGCATAATTCCCTTCCACGCGGCTTCGTTCCAGGCGCGCGCAAACCTTTATTATATATATCCAGCAAAGCCGCTCCGCTGTGCACGCGACGTTTCTAATCGTGGTGCGCTTTCTCTTCCCCTTTGGGGTCAACCGGGGGTGGCGCGACTCCTGTGGACTTCTTCCAATACTCCAGCACCGGAGGTGGCAGCTTTTCGATGCGCGACAGGAAGGCAGTGACTTTCCACATCTCCGGCTCGCTCAAGGCCTTGTTCCACGCGGGCATACCGGTGTAGCGAATGCCGGTGCGGACGGCGTAGTAGATATGCCACTCAGGATCATCCAGTGGATTCAGGATCAACTGCGGAGGCGGCGGGTAGAAGGAATGGTCGAGCGGACTGGGTTTGTTATCGAGGCCGCCATGACACAAAGCGCAATTCATGGTGTAGATTTTCATTCCGTCGATCAGATTTTCGTCGGTCGGGGGCAGAGGGTTGGTCAGGCGCGGGGCATGACGCTCCATGGAGGCATCCATGGCGGACATGGCAATGTGGCGCTCCATCTTCGGCGGATTGGAGTCGGCATTCGTGGGCAGGAGGCCGAGCATGGCGATGGCCAACCCTCCCAGCAGGAGCACGAGCAAGGTGATGACGACGCCAAGGGTGAAATTGCGCATTCCTGCCTCCTGTTGACAAATGTTTTTAAGAGGACGCCGCTACGGATTGTCCAGCTGTGCCGTGTGATTAAGGATGGCACGGGCGTCCTGCGCTTCCGATTCCCTCACCTGAAGCCTGATTCCGCTGAGTATATGGGAATGCCAGCCGCCGATGCGAAGCATGTTTTCATCATACGCGAAGCACTCGATATCGGCTGATTCCAGGAGAGAGCGGGCCAGCAGGAATTCCGGCTGGCTATGAAAGACCGCGATGGTGACCAGATTCTCCTGCATTTAAATTCTCTTGCCGAGCTTGGCTCGGCCGGACCGCCGAGGGCGGCTGTCCCCACGTGGGTTCAGTATGCTTTAAGGCGCCGGGCCTCACGCAACACATCGCTCACCTGGGGCAGGAAGTACTCCTCCTGCGGCGGCGAGAATGGAACCGGAGAATCCTGGGCAGCAATGCGGACAATGGGGCCGTCGAGATGCTCGAAAGCGTCTTCATTAATGATGGCGGCAATTTCGCCAGCCAGGCCTCCGGTGCGGGAGTGCTCGTGCAGAACGATAACCTTGCTGGTCTTGCGCACGCTGGCAGCGATGGCTTCGCGATCGAGCGGCGAGATAGTTCGCAAGTCAACAATCTCGACCTCGATCCCCTCGCCGCTTAACGTCTCGGCGGCTTCCAGTGCGGTGTGCACCATGGCGGCATAAGTAATGATGCTCAGGTCGCGGCCTTCACGGGCGATGCGCGCTTTGCCCAACGGCACGATGTAATCCTCGGCCGGCACTTCCTCCTTGATGCGGCGATAAAGATACTTGTGCTCAAAGAAGATGACCGGATTATTGTCACGGATCGCCGCCTTGATCAGGCCTTTGGCATCATAAGCGCTGGCCGGGCACACCACTTTCACGCCGGGCACGTGCACAAACCACATTTCCGGGTTCTGGGAATGGTAGGGACCGCCGTGTACATTGCCTCCGCTGGGGCCGCGAATAACCAGGGGAGCAGGCGCCGCCCATCGGTAATGAGATTTTGCAACCATGTTGACGATCTGATTGAAAGCGCACCCAATGAAATCCATGAACTGAAACTCGGCTACCGGGCGCATTCCGGTGAGCGAGGCGCCGAAGGCGGCGCCCACGATGGCGGATTCCGCAATGGGCGTATCGATGACGCGCTCGGCCCCGAAGCGGTCGATGAAGCCGTCGGTGACTTTGAATGCGCCGCCGTAGATGCCGATGTCCTCGCCCAGGCAGAAGACGGAGGGGTCGCGCTCCATTTCCTCCCAGATGCCCTGGCGAATCGCTTCGAGATATGTGAGTTGTGGCATTGCGCTTCTTAATTTCGCCTTCCGATAATTTGTCTTCCCGATTCCTTCCGGCGCTACAAAGCGTCATTTAAAGTGTATTGCAGCCTCGACGCTCGCCCGACCCGCGGCACTTCCCTTTGTGGCTTTCGGTGTTCCATACTTCGGTTTGATTTCGTGGCAGCCGCTCTCGCAATACACTCCGCCGGCGGCGGATTCGGGTTTCGGCATTGGGCTGGCAACCGCGAAATCACGGTCGGCTTCCAGTTGTTGATCGACTCCAGCGGTCAGTTCCCGATTCTCACCTGGGGTTAACCACTTTTTTACATTTAACAAGTAGTTTTCGAAACGAGCGATGGGGTCGCGTTTGCGCCAGTACTCGAACAGGGATTTGGGGACGTAGTCGGCGGCGTCATGGATGGCGTGCCCTTTCATGCGCATCATCTTGGCCTCGATGAGGGTTGGACCTTCGCCACGGCGAGCGCGTTCGCAAGCTTCATGGGCGGCGTCGTAAACCTGGCAGGGATCGGTGCCGTCAACGATCACGCCGGGAATGCCGTAGGCGAGGGCGCGCTCGGCGAGGTCTTTCACGCGGAATTGCATGTCGGCGGGCGTGGAGTAGGCCCATAGATTGTTTTCGACGAAGAGAACAAGGCCGAGGTCCTGCACGGCGGCGAAGTTCAGGCCCTCGTAAGTGACTCCGGTGGACTGGCCGCCGTCGCCGATGTAGGTCATGACGGCAATATTGCGTCCCTGCAAACGCGCGCCCAGGGCCACGCCCGCGAGCACCGGAAGCAGGTCGCCCAGGGTTGAGATGGGAGAAACCACGTTGCGGACTTCGATGTCGCCGAAGTGTGACGATCCATCGCGGCCTCCGGTTGGCGAACCGGCCTTGGCCATGTACTGCATCATGATGTCGCGCGGGGAGAAGCCCCGGACCAGGGTTGAGCCCTGATTGCGGATCATCGGGCCCAGCCAGTCATCTTTGCGCAAGGCGTAGGCGGAGGCGCAGGAGCAGGCTTCCTGGCCCAGGCCAAAGTAAACTCCTCCGACTACTTTTCCCTGCTTGTAAAGATTCTCGAGCGCGACCTCCATCTTTCGGTTGAGCAGCATCCAGCGGTAGATTTCCAGGCATTGCTTCTTGCCCAGATATTTCGATTCGCGGATGGGCGGGGCCGGCGCGCTGAGGTCGCCGCTGACTTCGTAACTCACTTTGCCGGCTTTGCGGACCCGGCGGATGGAGATGTCGAGCTTTTCGAGGCGATGATCGGCGATGGTGTAGGTGCGCTGGTCCGTGGTCGGGGCTGGTGCGGACCGCGCAGCACGTCCTGCTTTTTGTTTTTTAGCCATGGGCGGCGTCATCCATGCTAACGCGGAGCGTTCGGTTCTGTCGCGTCCCAGGGGATAGCCCTGGTGCTAGACCCGGAACGTGTCTTCCTCCTCGTGCAGCTGGCGCAGTTGCTCCGGCACCTTTACGGGTACGCCCACGGATTGCCCTAACAGCGCATCGAGAGTTTCCAGCCAGAGCATTTGACTCTCGAAGACCACGCCGAAGTTGCGGGAGATGGAATGCGCGATCTCCTGGAGCGAGAGTTGCCGGTTCAGTTCTTTCGCCATCGAGGTCACTGGTCTGGTCGTGATCCCGCAGGGGATGATCAGGTTGAAGTACCCGAGGTCGGTGTTTACGTTGAGGGCGAAGCCGTGGGAAGTCACGGCGCGGGAGATGTGGACGCCGATAGCGGCGATTTTGGCTTCTTCCTTGACCGGGTGGAGGCGGATCTCTGACCCGCCCTGCCCGGGTCGAAGACCCGGGCCCACATGCTCTGCCGTGGTCCAGACGCCGGTGAGGCCGCAGATGCGGGCGGCGGGAATACCGAAATCAGCGCAGCTGCGAATAAGGACTTCTTCCAGGCGGCGCACGTACTCGATCGCGCCCAGGGTCTTCCGCTTGCCGTCCGGCGTGGCGATGGCGCGCAAATCAAAAATGGGATAACCGACGAGCTGGCCCGGACCATGGAACGTCACGTCCCCGCCGCGGTCGCATTCGAATACCTCCACCCCGCGCTGGGCCAGCACTTCGGGTGACGCGACGATGTTTTTCCGGCTGGCATTGCGGCCGAGGGTAATGACGGGCGCATGTTCGAGCAGCAGGAGGACGTCGCCGATGCGACCATCCTTGCGCAGCTCGACCAGGCGCTGTTGCAGGCGCAGACCGGTGGCGTAATCCACGGTGCCGAGTTGGAGGACGGAGATCAAGTGCGATTGGGTAATTGAGTAATTTTGCAATTGGGTAATTTCCAGAACACGCGGTTTTTCAAATTACCCAATTGCAAAATTACTCAATTACCAAATTCCTCAAGCGTTGACTGCCATTCCATACACGCTGTTGGAGGCGTCGAGCATGGCCTCGGCCAGCGTGGGGTGGGCGTGAATCGTCCACATCAAATCTTCGACCGTGGCTTCGAGTTCGATGGCCACGACTGCTTCCGCGATCAGTTCTGTGGCTTGCGGGCCGATGATGTGTACGCCCAGAATCTCGCCGTAGTCGGCGTCGGAGACGATCTTGATGAAGCCTTCATGCTGGCCCACGATCGACGCGCGCGAGTTTGCGGTGAAGGGGAACTTTCCGACCTTGACGTTGTAGCCTGCTTCTTCGGCTTTGGCTTCAGTCAGGCCCACGCTGCCGATTTCAGGATGGCAGTACGTCGCGTTGGGGATGTGTTCCGGGTTGATGGGCTTGCCCTTCTTGCCGGCGATTCTGGTGACTGCGACGATGCCCTCCATGGCGCCGACGTGGGCCAGTTGCGGCGTCCCCAGCACGATGTCGCCGATGGCGTAAACCCCGGGCTCGGCAGTCTGCATCCAGCTGTCGGTCTTGATGAAGCCGCGGTCAGGCTTGATTTTCGTTCTTTCCAGGCCGAGGTTTTCGGTGCGCGGCTTGCGGCCTACTGCGATCAGGATTCTCTCGGTTTCGATCTTCTGCGGTTTGCCATCCACGCTGAAGTTTACGGTGATTCCTGATTTGCTCTTTTCGATCTTGTCCACCTTGGCGTGGGTATGGAAATTGATGCCGCGCTTGCGATAGACCCGCGCCAGCTCTTTGGAAATTTCTTCATCTTCTACCGGAACCAGGCGGGGCAGCATTTCGATGAGGGTAACTTCGGCTGCCGAAGGAACGAAAGATGGATGCGAATTCGACGCCCACCGCTCCGGCGCCAACAATCACCAGCGACTTGGGGATTTCTTTAAGGGCGAGAATCTCGATGTTGCTCAGGATGCGATCGCCGGGCTCCAGACCGGGCAGCATGCGCGCTTCGGATCCGCTGCAGAGGATCACATTTTTCGCCTTGACGTGACTGGTCTTGCTGTCCGCGGAAACTTCGACCGTCAGTATCCCGTTCTGCGCCGGGCCGGTCAGCTTGCCATAGCCCCGAATCGTTTCCACCTTGTTCTTCTTCATCAGGAAGTCGAGACCCTTGGTGTGCTTGGCCACAATCTTCGACTTACGCTCTTGGATGGCGGCCCAATTCAGCTTCCGCGCGTCCACACCTTCGATGCCGAATTCTTTCGCCTCTTTCAGGTGGTCCCAGAGTTCGGCATTGAAGAGCAGGGCCTTGGTCGGGATACAGCCGACGTGCAGGCAGGTGCCGCCGAGCACGCTGTCTTTTTCGATGAGAGCGGTTTTCAGTCCATACTGGCCGGCGCGGATGGCGGCGGTGTAGCCGGCCGGACCGCTGCCGATGATGGCGACGTCATAAATAGTTTCAGGCAAAGGAGCGCTCCTCACTATGAACAGATGCTTGATGGCAAACGTTTGATTCTAGAACAGAAGCTCCAGATCGCGATAGCAAGGTCCGGGGCGACGCTCCCAGGGACACATCGAGGGAACTTACAGCTCATGTTGGACGTAGAATTATCTGTAAGGAGGCCTCTCATGCACGTTTTTGGGTTCTTCCTGTTCCCCATCTTTGGATCGGGGTTTCTCCTTTACTTCCTGCCGACGATCATCGCTCTGCTGCGCGAGAAATACGACAGGCTTTCCATCTTTCTACTCAATTTCTTTTTAGGGTGGAGCGTGATTGGATGGATCGTCGCCCTGGTATGGGCATGCAAGAATGACCGCGTGGTTTACGTGCAGAGTCCGCAGCGCTATCTAGTCTCCCGCACGGGCGGAAGACCTGCCGAGCTTCGCTCAGCTAGACTCTGTCATGCTGAGCGGAGGTAGAGCGGTCGCTCGCGACCGCCCTACCGAAGTCGAAGCACCCCTACCTTCTCCACGCTCTTTCATCCACGGATACCACTCTCTGCTCGCAGAGCGCGCATAAGGGTATAGGGGTCCTTCGACTCTCCGCTTCTTCGCCAGCGAAGCAGCGGCTCGCTCAGGATGACACAGGGGAAGGATGACAGAGCATAAGCTAGCCCAGCAGGCGGGCCGCTTCGCGGGCGTAATAGGTGACGATGATGCCGGCGCCGGCGCGGCGAATGGAGGTCAGCGATTCCATCATGACGCGGTCGCGGTCAATCCAGTGATTGCGGGCGGCGGCTTCGATCATGGCGTACTCGCCGGATACCTGGTAGGCCGCCAGGGGCAGATCGAAGCGCTGGCGGGCCGCCGCGATCACGTCCAGATAAGGCATGGCGGGTTTCACCATGATCATGTCGGCGCCCTCTTCGATATCCGCCTCAATTTCCCGCATGGCTTCTTGCAGGTTGGCGCCATCCATCTGGTAGGAGCGGCGATCTCCGAACTGAGGCGCGGAATCGGCAGCCTCGCGAAAGGGGCCGTAGAAGCCGGAGGCGAACTTGGCCGCATAAGAAAGGATGGGGGCATTGGACAGCCCGGCCTCATCGAGAGCCTTGCGGATGGCGGCCACGCGGCCATCCATCATGTCGGATGGGGCAACCACGTCAACCCCGGCGCGGACCTGAGAAACCGCCGTGCGGGCCAGCAGTTCGAGCGTAGCGTCGTTGAGAATTTCGAATTCCGGCTCAGCCGTACGCGCTGCCGCCGCGTCGATGGCTTTCATTTTGTCTTGAGGTTTCACGGCCATCGCGGCCATCGACTTCATGGCGGCCGCCCCCAGTGAATGCGGAGTTTGCGAGGTGCGCACGATGCCGCAGTGCCCGTGAGACATGTATTCGCACAGGCAAACATCGCCCATGAGGATGAGTTCAGGCACTTCCCGCTTGATGGCTCGGGCGGCCTGCTGCACGATTCCGTC
The DNA here is from genome assembly GCA_963757835.1 of Terriglobia bacterium. Taxonomy (GTDB): domain Bacteria; phylum Acidobacteriota; class Terriglobia; order Terriglobales; family Acidobacteriaceae; genus JAIQFF01. The sequence goes on from CAVWSP010000007.1 coordinate 8,505, forward strand.
TTCCGCCCAGGCGCCGCTGGCAACCTCGTCTTTGGCCTCAGGCAGACCGAAAAGCATCACGGCGGGGACACCAAGCGACGCAGTGCTTCGCGCCTCTTTCACCGCTTCATCCACTGAAAGATTGAACACGCCCGGCATGGACCGCACTTCCTTGCGCACACCTTCCCCAGGGCAAACAAACAGGGGGTAAACGAAGGTCTCAGGGGTGAGGCGAGTCTCACGCACCAGCGCACGCAAGCGCTCATTCTGCCGCAGGCGGCGAAGGCGTGTGACCGGGAAGGTCATGGGGTGATTCTAGCAGGAGGACAGTCGTCAGTCTTCAGTCGTCGGTCTTCAGCCAACAGGGGCTACACCGAACGGCGGAACGCTGACGACTGACGACCGACGACTGCCGCTGGTGGTACTAAAGTAACGCTTTGTCTCGCCCGAAACTGACCGGCCGCAACCTCAGCCACTAAAATGCGGAATATCTAATGATCTCGATGCGTCAATGGCGGATCGCGGGCATCGCGGGCATAACATTGATTTATGCCGGCGTATCGTTGAGCGTGCCGGCCGGCTTCGGCTTGCTGGCCTTCGGCGATATTATCCAGTTTTCGTTACTGTTTCTGGCCTTCCTGCTCATGATTTCCAACGCGGTTTCGACCCGCGGCCAGGTGCGATTGTTCTGGGGTCTGATGGCGTTGGGTTGCCTGTTGTGGTCAACGAGTCTAGCGTTGTGGACGCTGTACGAAGTGATTCTGCGCCTTCCCATTCCCGATCCGTTCATCGGAGATGCAATCCTCTTCGTTCACGTGGTGCCGTTCATGGCGGCGGTGGCGCTGCGTCCCCACCTGTCGGATGAAAAAAAACTCTACTTCAGTACGTTGACCTTCCTGATGCTGCTGGTGTGGTGGGTTTTCCTGTATGCCTTCATTGTGTTTCCCGACGAGTATGTGGTGCTCAATGTTGCTGTTTACAGCCCCCACTACGATCTGCTGTATCTGGTGGAAAATATGGCATTCCTGGTCGTGCTGGGCGTACTGGCATGGAATGCGCGCAGCGCCTGGAAAAAGATCTACCGAAACCTGTTTGTGGCTTCGGGACTCTACGCGGTAAGTTCGCTGGTGCTGAATGGCGCCATCGCTCGCGGGCAATATTACACCGGCAGCATCTATGACATCCCGGTCATTGCTTCGGTTAGCTGGATGATCTGGGCCGCTCTTCTGGCCCGCGAATTGAAGCCTCCATCTGAGCCTGCGCCTTCGGAGCTCTCGCGCTGGCAAATGCTCGCCCCCCGGCTGGCCATGCTGGCCATGCTTTCCCTTCCACTGATGGGATATTGGGCGTGGTTTCGCGATACGGCACCGGCCAACCTGCGGCAGTTCCGCCTGGTAGTGACTCTGGCGGCCACGTTGGTGCTGGGACTTTTCGTATTTCTTCGCCAGTTTCTGATGGACCGGGAACTGGTGCGGCTGCTGGAAGAATCGCGCTCCAGCCTGGAAAATATGAAACGGCTGCAGACCGAACTGGTGCAGCGCGAGAAGCTGGCATCGCTCGCCCAACTGGTGTCGGGTGCGGCGCACGAGATCAACAACCCCCTGGCTGCGATCCTGGGATACTCCGAGTTGCTGGCGGCGCAGGCGGGTGCGGAGTCGGAGCAGGGCAACATGGCGCGCAAGATCGGGCAACAGGCCAGGCGAACCAGGGAACTGCTGTCCAGCCTGCTCAGCTTCGCCCAGCAGTCGCCCGGAGAAAAAACCTTGCTGGATATGGGCTCGGTCGTACAACGCGCCCTGCAGATGAAAATGTTGCGCACGGAAAACAAGAACATTCAATTGGAGAGCCGGATTGCTCCCCGGCTCCCGCAAATCTGGGGCAACGTCAATCAACTCTTCCAGTGCTGCGTGGAAATCATCGGGAACGCGACTGACGCTCTCCAGGAAGTGGGCGGCGGGACCCTTTCTGTCAGCGTGATCGAAGAAGGCGATGAACTGGTGATGGAGTTTTCCGATTCCGGTCCAGGCATCCGGGACCCGCAGCGTATTTTCGATCCTTTCTATACGACCAAGGCTGTCGGCAAGGGCATGGGACTGGGGTTGAGCGTCACTTATGGTGTCGTCCAGGACCACCAGGGACAGATCAGCTGCGAGAATCGTGCTGAAGGTGGAGCGGTTTTCGAACTTCGCTTTCCCGCGGCGAAGCAGCCGGCACCGAAGATGGCTGGAGCCGCCCAGGCTTAGAGCTGATTTCTGATTTCTGATTTCACACCCCACATCAGGACCCTGCTCAACTCTTCTGCGTCGGGGCCACCGGCATTCTTGTAACATGAATCCCGATGCACTCTGCTCTCATCCACAGCAGCGCCCGGGTCTTGGAATTCGAGTCTCTGCTCGACCTGATCCGCGGATACGGATCTTCGCCGCTGGGGCGGGAGCGGGCGGCTGCGCTGGCTCCCTCCGTCGATCGCCGCTGGATTGAAAACCAGCACCAGCTCACCAGCGAAATTCGGGAATTCCGGCGCGTCGGAGGACGCTTCGAGTTCTCGGGACTCCTGGATATTACGACTCAGGTCGAGCAGGCGCGCATTGACGGCGCGGTCCTCGAAACCACGGAGATTCGCGATGTGGTGCTGGTGATCGACCGCGCGGCCGAGTGGCGGCAGATCGCTCTGAGCCCGCCGGCGGCGATGAAAATAGCGTGGACCGCGGTGGCGGAGCTTTCATCCGGCATTATCGACTTCACCGAATTCCTGCGCGGCTTTCGCAACAAGATCCAACCTGACGGCACGCTCGAAGACCGGGCTTCGCCGGAACTAGGACGAATCCGGCGTGATATCGAGCGCCAGAAGCGGGCCATCCAGGAGTCGCTGCGCGGCTACCTGCGCCGACTGGCCGAGGGCGGCGCGGTGCAGGACGAACTGATCACGATCCGCGGCGAGCGCTTCGTGATCCCCATCAAGATCGAGCAGAAGCGCCGCGTGCAGGGCGTGATTCACGGAGCCAGTTCCAGCGGGCAGACCGTCTTCGTCGAGCCCCTCGAGACCATCGACCAGAACAACGAACTGGTGCGGCTGGCCGATGAAGAAATGGCTGAGGTTCACCGCATCCTGCTGGAGATGACGCGCCGCATCGGCGAAAACTCCGAGCCGATCCTGAACGCTGTGGACGTGCTGGGCGAACTGGAATTGCAATTTGCCAAGGCCCGCTTCGCCGAAGAGTACGGCTGTGTGCCGGTCCTTATGTTGGGAAACGATTCCGTGGACCGGCAAGAAACACCTGGGGACAGCCGCCCCCGGCTGTCCGGGCCGAGCCCTGCTCGGCTGGTTTTGATCAATGCCCGCCACCCCCTGCTCGAGCGCAACCTGAAGGCAAAGGGCGGGCATGTCGTTCCCGTGAGCATCGAACTCGAAGGTGAGCGACTGGAACTGGTCATCACCGGTCCCAACACCGGCGGAAAAACTGTGGCCTTGAAGACGGTTGGCCTGCTGGCGTTGATGGCGCAGTCCGGGATTCCGGTCCCAGCCGATCGCGCCGAGTTGCCGGTGTTTGATGCCGTGCTGGCCGACATCGGCGACTACCAGTCCATCGAACAGAACCTTTCGACATTCTCCGCCCACGTGACCAACATCGACTTCATCTCCCGCACGGCCACGGCAAATTCACTGGTGCTACTGGATGAACTGGGCTCAGCCACCGATCCCGAAGAAGGCGCGGCGCTGGCGGTCGCGATTGCCGAGCACTTCCGGCGCATCGGCTGCGTGACGGTAATCTCCACCCATCACACCTCGCTGAAGGTTTTTGGCGCAAATACGCCGGGCGTGGTGAATTCGTCAGTCGGCTTCGACGAAGCCACGCTGCAGCCTACTTACGAATTGAAGATCGGCGTGCCGGGAGCCTCGGCGGGCATCAACATCGCGCAGCGCCTGGGGCTGAATCCGTCGATCATCGAAGCGGCGCGCTCGAAGCTGGGCACGCAGGCTCGCGATGTGGGTCAGTTTCTCGACAGCCTGCATGCCAACTTGCGCGAGGCCGAAGCGGAACGCCTTCGTCTGAAGGCCCGTGAGCAGGAACTGGAGCGCGAAAAGGCGAACCTTGCCGCCGAGGGGCGGAAAGAGCAGCAGGCGAAGATCAAAGAGATGGAAAAGAAACTCGAGACCCTGTTGCGGGATTTCGAGTATCAGGCACGGGAAATGGTCAGCGCCGATCGAGGACCGGGCCGCTTCGCAAAAGCTGTCGAAAGACGCCGAGCGGCGGATTGCAAAACTGCGGCGGGAATTCGGCGAGCAGTTCGATTCCACCGTGGTAGCGCATGCGACTGGGGCGGACCGAGGCGATCCCAATGCGCAACCGCAGCTGGTGAAGCATGTTTCCCAGGGCGATACAGTCAAACTCAAGTCGGTAGGCCGGCCTGCCGTAGTGAGTCGGCGCATCGACGAGAATCATTTTGAAGTCGAAATCGGCGCTATGAAGATGAAGATCGCGCGTGACGACATTGCGGAAGTGTTGTCGCGAGCGGCTGATTCTCCGGTCAAGGCCGCCCGGGCTCGCGGCATCTCGGTGTCTTTGGAGAAAGAAGATGCCAGCGTGCCGTCAGAGATCAATGTCATCGGCCGCACCGTGGATGACGCCACCCGCGAAGTGGAGAAATTCGTAGATCGCGCCTTCCTGGCCGGCTTGCCGCGGGTGCGCGTGGTACACGGCAGCGGCATGGGCATTTTGCGAAAAGCGCTGCGACAGTATTTGCAGAAGCATCCCCACGTGGAATCGGTGACCGAGCCTCCGCAGAATGAAGGAGGCGGCGGGGCCACGGTGGTGGAGCTGCGGGTGTAGATTTCCGGCGATATAGGGGTGCTTCGACTGCAGAAGAGCGGTCGCAAGCGACCGCTCTTCCTCCGCTCAGCATGACAGAGGCTAAGTAGGCAGGTTTTCCGCTGCGATCAACCGAATAGCAGCCTCCTTCCACAGCTTCTCCACAGCAATCTGCTTCCGGTATATTCAAATCAGCGGCCGTCTGCCTCACAATTCCTGCGGACAGCTGTGCCTTCGACCATGACCGAATCCAGCGACTTCAAGGAAAGCGTCAAGCAGCAGGCGGACATCGTTCGCATTGTCGGGGATTACGTCAAGCTGAAGAAGGCGGGGGCGCAGAACTACTCCGGGCTTTGTCCCTTTCATAACGAGAAGACACCGTCTTTTTCCGTCCACGCCACGCGGCAGTTTTATCACTGCTTTGGCTGCGGTGTTTCCGGCGATGTTTTCAGTTTTGTCCAGAAAGTCGAAAACATTACCTTCCCCGAGGCGGTGCGGGCGGTGGCCCAGAAACTGGGCATTGCGTTGCCCAAGATCACGTTCTCGAGTCCGGCCGAGGCCAGGGAAGCCGGACTGCGAACCGTACTGCTGGATGTTCATGAGCGAGCCTGCGCTTTCTTTCAGGAATATCTAAGGCGTCCGGAGGGAGCACATGCCCGCGAGTACCTGGCGGGACGCGGCCTGAACGAGGAGGTCATCAAGGCCTTCAGGATAGGGTTTGCGCCGGATTCCGGGTTTCTTCTGCGCGACCGCTTGAAGGGAGAGTTCGAGGAAGATGTGCTGCGGGAGAGCGGGGTGTTCTCCTGGAAGGCGGAAAGCAGTCGTCAGTCGTCGGTCGTCGGTCGTCAACAAAACAACAGCTCCCTCGACGCCGCTCGGGATGACAGCGATGAGGGGCAGCAGCCAGAAGCCAGAAGCCAGAAGCTAGCAGCCGCCGCCATGTATTCCAAGTTCCGCAACCGGGTCATGTTTCCGATCACGAATGAGGCCGGGCGCGTGATTGCATTTACGGGGCGGACGCTCTCTGCCGATGAGAAGGCTGGGCCAAAATATCTGAATTCGCCGGAGACCGCGATTTACTCCAAGTCGCGGGTGCTGTTCAACCTCGACCGCGCGAAAGAGGCGATTCGCAAACTGGATTACGCCATCCTGGTGGAAGGGCAGATGGACTGCATCTCGGTCTCTGCCGCGGGCTTTCACAACGTGATCGCCAGCTCGGGGACGGCGTTTACGGAGCTGCAGGCCAGGCTTTTGGGGCGTTTCACGAAGAATGTTGTGGTTAATTTCGATCCGGACACGGCGGGGGCCAAGGCCACGGAACGCACCCTGGGTTTGCTGGTGGAAGAAGAGTTTCAGGTAAAGGTGCTTACCCTGGAATCGGGCTTCGATCCTGACCTCTTCATCCGGCGCAAAGGGAAAGAGGCATACGCCGGCGGCGCTGAAAAACTCGCAGAAGTATTTCGACTATCTCATCGAACGGGCGCGGGCCCAGTTTCCGGTGCGCGGCGCCGAGGGCAAGGTGAAGGCGGTGAACTATCTGCTGCCTCACATCCAGCGCGTGCCCAGCCGCATCGTTCGCGATGAGCTGGCGCGGGAAATGGCGCAGAAGCTGGGCATCGACTCGGCGGTGCTGCGCCAGGAGTTGAAGCACGCCGCAGCCAACCGCTCCACGGCCACCCTGAAGGCCCGGGCGGAGGTCCAGATCACGGACGCCGAAAAAATATTGATCCGGGCTTTGGTCTCGGCCACTGAGATCCAGCACTCGGAAGAGCATCTTTCAGCCCGCGACGGGGTGGAAGAGGAGTTCGATCCCTGCCGCCAAGCCCAGTTCGTCCTCAAGAGCGAACTCCTGCATCAGGGCGTGGCGGCGGAATCGCTGATCGAAGTGCTGCTGCGGTCTGAGGCCGTGCATGTCACTGACCTGCCCTTGCCCGAGGGTGAGCGAAGCCTGCTGGCTTCCATCCTCATGAAGGACGAAGAGGAGCTCTCCGCCGAGCGGCTGGAGGGCGCGGTACGGGCCCTGCGGCGCATCCAATTAAGGAGAAAGCTGGAACGGGTGCAGAGGGAGTTGCAGGTCACGCGCGGGCGGGAAGCGGGCCAAATACAGGCCCTTTTGGAGGAAAAGATGCGGCTGAAACGGGCCTTGATGGATCCCAGCCTGGCCGACGACACTCCGGCAGCCCGGCCAGCCTAGAGCAAAAACACTATGAAACTAAATGGAGGGCCCTGACATCTAAGTTATACAGTTGACGGGAACATGGACGGGGTGTGTCAAAAATCGGCAGTCCGCCGATGTCCGCTAAACCCCTCCGATGCTATAATTCGAAGGTTTGTGCCCGGCGCGCAGCTCGCCGCTTCACGTTCCCACCGCTAAAAAACGCTCTCTGTCCTTTCCGTAGGACGAAAAGAAGGTAATCCGTCTTGGCTCTTGACGACAAGTACGACGATATCAAAAAGCTGATCGACACAGGTAAAGAGAAGGGATATCTGACCTATGACCAGGTCAACGACCTTATCCCGCACGACGTGCATTCTCCCGAGGACCTGGACGATCTGCTGACCACCATTGGCACGCAGGGCATCGACGTGCTCGAGGGACCCAAACTTCCCTCCTCCGCGCTCGATAAGAAGTTCGAAGAAGAAGGAGAAGCCGGCGAGGACGTCGAACTCGACCTCACGCCCGGCGCTCTGGAAAAAACCAACGACCCCGTCCGCATGTATCTGCGGGAGATGGGGACGGTGCCGCTGCTCACGCGCGAAGGCGAAGTGGAAATCGCCAAGCGCATCGAGCGCGGGCAGCTGCGGGTGCTGAAAGCGCTCTCGCGGTCGCCAATCGTCATTAACGAACTGCTGGCGATGGGCGAGGACCTCAAGAAGGGTGTCCGCTCCATCAAGGAAGTGGTCACCTTCGACGAGGAGGAGATCACCGACGAAATCCTTCAGAACCGGCTGAAGGAGTTCACCGGCAAGATCGATGACCTGGCCAAGGCCTACAAGAAGGCCAGCCATCTGATCGAAAAGTTCGCCACAGTTTCCCAGAAGAAGCGCCCCAAGGACTACCGCCGTGCTCGCCTGAACCTGGCGCGCGCGGTTGTGGCCGTTTCCCTGTGCGTCCGCAAGCTGGGATTCACCAACGCCGAGCGCAAGCGGCTGATCGACCGGGTGAACAAGACGGTCGATACCATGCGGTCGCTCGACCGGCAATCCCAGAACCTGGAACGCAAGGCGGAAGCCACTCGCAGCGACGAGCAGAAGAAGGACTACCGCCGGCAGTCGCGATCGGTCCGTTCCGAACTGGAAAAGCTGGAGGGTGAAGCCGGGGTTTCCTTTCAGGAGCTCAAGCGGACCCAGCGGGAAATCATCCAGGGGGACATGGATGCGGAGCAGGCCAAGCGGGAGCTGATCGAGGCCAACCTCCGCCTGGTGGTTTCGATTGCCAAGAAGTACACCAACCGCGGTCTGCAATTCCTCGACCTGATCCAGGAAGGCAACATCGGGTTGATGAAGGCAGTGGACAAATTCGAATACCGCCGCGGGTATAAGTTTTCAACTTATGCCACGTGGTGGATTCGGCAGGCAATTACTCGTGCCATTGCTGATCAGGCGCGTACGATTCGCATCCCGGTGCACATGATCGAGACCATCAACAAGCTGATCCGCACTTCGCGGCAGCTGGTGCAGGAACTGGGACGCGAACCAACGTCGGAAGAAATCGCCAAGCGCATGGACATTCCGGTGGCCAAAGTGCGCAAGGTGCTGAAGATCGCGCAGGAGCCGATCTCCCTCGAAACGCCGATCGGCGAAGAGGAAGATTCGCATCTGGGCGACTTCATCGAAGATCGCGCGGTAGTCTCGCCGGCCGAGGCCGTGATCAATGTCAACCTGAAAGACCAGACTTCGCAGGTGCTGCGCACACTCACCCCGCGCGAAGAAAAGGTCATCAAGATGCGCTTTGGCCTGGAAGACGGCTCGGAGCACACGCTGGAAGAAGTAGGCCAGTCTTTTGCTGTAACCCGCGAACGCATTCGCCAAATCGAGGCCAAGGCGCTGCGCAAGCTGCGCCATCCCTCGCGCTCGCGGAAGTTGCGGGCGTTTCTGGATGGAGTGCGCGACTAACCACGGATTTACACGGATGAAAGGCACGGCTTCGGTCGTGCCTTTTTTTCTGTGTGTGGGTCGGACACTCTTGTCCGACGCCTTTGACCCACATCAAAGCCGGCGGAATCTTTCCCGGTTTTCCTTCCCTTTCCACAAGGAAGTCTCATCCTCCACAGTTTCTGCACAACTCAGGCCCAATTTTCCGTTGCGTGTGATTCGAGATTCGAGCAAAGTGCTCACAGTGCAAACGTGAGATGCATTGAGCCTGTTCGCGACGGCAACAGAGCTGGCGGTGACCGGCGGTTCTCGAGGGTGAACCACCGGGAGGGTTTTTAGAAATGGACTTCGGTTCATTTCGTGAAACTCGGGCGTTGCGGCCTCCTCAGAGAGTCCTTCCCTAAAAAGCAGGACTGACGCCGCCCGCTTCTCGCCGTCGCCGCAGGACAATATCCGCGAATCTAGTATTCGCGGAGAGATCGCCTACAGGGTGGGCCGGCGAACGGACGCTCCTTCGGGAGCGCGGTTCTCTGGATTCACGCTTCGCCGCTTAACGCGGTGAAACCTGCAGACGTGGCACTCACGAGCGATGCGGCCCGGGTGGCTGGCCTGGGCCGCATTTTATTTTGCACTTCTTTGCCACCGATTTGCACGGATTCACACGGATCAAGCGACTCCCGCCCTTGCGCCGGCGCAACCATCCTCATACTTGAAAATTCGCTTTTTGTTCTCCTATACTTGGTATAGCACGTATGCGGCCGAAAAAATTCTTTTCGTTTCCAGTTTTCCGAAGCTGCCGCGCGACGTCCACAAGCGGCTCAAGGCTACTATCGCCTTCGCGTTTCAAACCTGGTTTCATTTGAGAGCACACGACTTGGCCACTACTGACTACAGTCTCGCGCACAGCCTGCCGGCCAACGTTGAAGCCGAGCGGTCGATTCTCGGCGCCATCCTGCTGGACAATTTTGCCTACAACCAGGCGGCGGAGCATCTCAAGCCGGAAGACTTTTCCCTCGACTCCCATCGCCGCATTTACACCCGCATGATGGACCTGGCCGAGTCTTCCCGGCCGATCGACATGATCACGCTGGTCGAGGAGTTCGATCGCCACAAGGAACTGGAGGCCATCGGAGACGTGGGCTACATCTCCGGCCTGGTGGATGGCGTACCCGACCGGCCCAGCATCGAGCACTACATCAGGATTGTGCGCGACAAGGCGCTGATGCGTGGGTTGATCCACGTTTCCAATTCCGCCATTGCCCGCGCCGCCGATCAGAGCGATCCCGCCGAAGAAATCCTCAACGAAGTCGAAGCCGCCATCATGCAGCTCTCCGAGAAGCGCATCGGGCGCGGCTTCATGGGCGTGCAGGAAATCGTCAAGGAATCCTTCGGATCGGTGGACGCACTGCTGCAGCGCGGCCAGCGCATCACCGGCCTGGCCACGCATTACACCGATCTCGATGAAATGACCAGCGGGCTGCAGCGTTCCGACCTGATCATCATCGCCGCCCGCCCCTCCATGGGAAAAACCGCCTTCGCCATGAACATTGCCGAGAATGCGTCGATTGAAGACCAGAAAGTGGTCGGCATGTTTTCCCTGGAGATGTCGCGCGAAGCCCTGCTGCTTCGGCTGCTGTGTTCGAAGGCGCGAGTGGACTCACACAAGATGCGCACCGGTTCGCTGTGGCGCGACGATATGGACAAAGTAGTCCACGCCATGGACCAGCTGGCACACGCACCGATTTTCATCGACGACACGCCCGGCATCAGCCTGAGCGAAATGCGGGCCAAGGCACGGCGCCTGCAGCAGTCCCAGGGCAGGCTCGATCTGATCATCGTCGATTACCTGCAGCTCATGTCAGGCGGGGGCCGGCGGTACGAGAACCGGACCCAGGAAGTGTCGGCGATCTCGCGCGGGCTGAAGGCGCTGGCCAAGGAACTCAAGGTGCCGGTGGTGGCGCTTTCACAGCTGAGCCGCGCGCCCGAAAGCCGGGGTGGCGACCACCGTCCCCAACTCGCCGACCTGCGGGAATCGGGGTCGATCGAGCAGGATGCGGACGTGGTGGCCTTCATCTTCCGGGAAGAGGTTTACAAGCCCGACGAGCCCGAACTGGACGGCGTCGCCGAGATCATTATCGCCAAACAGCGCAACGGCCCTACCGGCCGGATCAAGCTGGCTTTCGTCAAACGGTCCACCCGCTTTGAGTCCATGGCCCAGGACGGCATGGGGTCGCCGGAATAGGGTTTTCCAGGCTAAATCGCACGACAACTCCGCTTCCACACCCCTGTGGAAAGCTTGTGGAAGCGAGGGTCTGTCCCATTTCAGGAACGGCTGGCTGACCTCTGACCGACTTATTGCGGGTCCCTGAGAACCCCCTAACCCGCGTGGATGGCGGCACTTAGTCTTACGCCTTGCGCGGATGCCTTGAAACTTGCTGCTGGCGCCGAAACTGTACATGCTTTGGGATTTGCACATTTGAAGGGACAGTGGTCTGCGACTGCCTCTCTGAAGCCTGCCGGTCTGTCGGCATCGAAAATGCCGTATCACAACGCTTTCTTTCGTCCCTTTTCGGGATTCGCGCGCGCCCCTGGGCCGCGCTCGCGGGCGTTTCTGTGGGCCGCTAATGCCCGCTTTCCCGCGTGCAAGGTTGTGGCAGAGCCTCTGAAGCGAACCGGATAGGGCCTCGGGAAACCCGAGCGAGCTTCCCAAAGCGAAAGCGCCCCAGACCCAGGTTTGAGTCTTGGGACGCCCGTCGAACAGCCCTCCCCCAGAACTGCTCAACCCAAAGCTAAATCTCTTGCCGATTCGAGTAAATGGCTCCGTGGTGCCAGAGTGACGGCACTATCGGGCTACGGCCAAGGAACGGGCCCTCGTCTTCGTCTAAGGGAAAGGCAATCTGCGGGCGGGGATGAATCTTTAAGAGGCCTGAGGCTCCACATCTCCCAGCATCTAGCATATGGAGCCTCGGGCCAGGACCACTGAGGCATTGTGTCATCGGAAAAAGTTTCGCGTCTGAAAGAGGCCGAAAAGTCGGTTTACCGACGTCAACCACGAAATGTGCCCCCGGCCGAGGCCATCGCTATATTGGGCCCCAGACATCGACCTGACACCGGCCATGCGTTGCAGCCCGTCTTCTAACGGTAAGGAGAAGAAATGCCGATTAGGCCCTTGAAGCAAGCTCCCGGGTCCCGGAAAGCCAAGAACCGATCTGGCACTGGTTCGCGCGCCAGAATCCAGGCAGCAAAGCAAGCAGAGAACGAGCTATGACCCGAACCGCAGAAATCATTCGCGCCCTGACTTTGCCTCCGGCGGGCTTCGTACGCTCCCTGTTCAAGCGGCGTAAAACGGTGTTGCCCCATAACGATCCACGGCATTCCGAGGTGCCGGTGCTGCGCCGGGCAGAAATCGCCGCCGTGTACCACAGCCAGCGCGTAGCCGGCGACTTCTACGAATTCCTGCGCGTGGGCCCCTCGCGCGTCCTGTTTGGGCTGTTCGATCTGGCCGGCCGCAGGGAAGACACGCGCGCCATCCTGATCGCCGCGCAGACCACATTTCGAACGCTCGCCCCAGGGCTTTTCGCCGGGGAAGACTTCAACGAGGCGGAAGCGATGGTTGGGCTCTGCCATGAGATCAACGGCACCATCCTGCAGGTTGCCGGCGGGATTCGCAGTTGTCCCGCATTCATCGGTTGCTATAACGAGGATCTGGGTACGGTCTGCTACGTCAACGCCGGTCACACTCCAGGATTGCTGCGCGACGATTCCGGCGTCACTCAGTTGGAGGCGAGTGGACTGCCGCTCGGCATTTTCTCTCACGCCACGCACAGCGCCGCCACTTGCGCCCTGGAACCGGGCGCGGTTCTTCTTGCGGTCTCGCGCGGAATTGTGGAAGCCGAGTACAACAACGAGGAATTCGGCCTGGAAGGCGTGAAGGACAGTCTGCAGCGAGCGTCCGCCCTCACAGCGCAGGATTTGTGCCTGGCCGTTCTGCAGGCGGCGCAGAATTTCATGGACACCGCGCCGGTCCACAACGATGTCACTGCGCTGGCGCTGCTGCGCTACCGTCCCGACCCGCTGGGATCGCGTTCTCCAGAGCGCAAGCGGCGCCCTACGCTCGCAGCGGCAAAAGAAAGTAAAACACGGAGCCGCATTCAAGCTGGCTGGTGACGCCGATCTTGCCGCCATGAGCTTCGACAATCGCGCGCGCGATCGACAAGCCCATGCCCGTACCCTGCACCCGGTAGCGCTGGTTCTTGCCGCGATAGAACTTGTCGAAAATCAGCCCCTGCTCCATATCGTCAATCCCGGCTCCCTGGTCGGCGACACTCACCTCGACATTGGCGCCCTTCAACTCGGCGGTAATGCGGATGGGGGATTCCGGCGCGGAATACTTGGCGGCATTCTCCAGCAACTGGACCAGAACTTCCTTGATGCGGTCAGGGTCCAGGCGGACCGAAATCGCCTCCGGCACCCTGATCTCCACGGGATGCTTGCCCAGCATCTGTTTAACCTCTTCCACCGTCGCCTGTACGAGCTCAAGCAGGCCGCAATCTCTGAGGTCAAGTTGAAATTCATGGGATTCAAGTTGGGCCACTTCCGCGGCTTCGCCGACCAGGCGGTTCAAGCGATCGGCCTCTTCGTTGATGACCGTCATCAGTTCCCGTTGATCGTCCGGACCCAGGCCGGTGGGCGAAAGCAGGCTGGTAATCGACGCCTTGATCGAGGTCAGCGGGGTGCGAAACTCGTGGGTGACGGAGTCCAGAATGGCGGAGCGCAGGCGTTCGCCTTCGCGCGCCGCTTCGGAACGGGCCATGATCTCCACCGCATTGGCGCGCTCCACCGCGATGGCAATCAGGCTTCCCACGGCCGCCAGGGTCTGGCGGGAGAGCTTGCCGGCAACGCCCATCGCGCCGACGGTGCGCACTCCCATCTTCAGCGGAGTGAAACTCAGGTTGCGGGCGCTGTCCACCACCGCTTCGCCTCGCGCAATGATGGATTTGAGCTGCTCAACGTCCAGGCCCGAGGCATCTACTCCCGAACGGTAGATATTGCCCTTCTCCGGGACATAGACGGCCGCGGCAGAGACACCGAAGGACTCGACCACGTGTCCGGGGACCGCATTCAGCAGTTGCAGAACATCGTCCGCAGTCAGCAATTGCTGGCTGAAACTGTACAAGCGCTCCAGTTCGCGGCGCCGGCCGACCGCCTCGTCGGTTTGCTTGCGGGCCCGATCGGACAACTGGCTGGCGATCACCGCGGTGGTGAGAAAGGCGAACAGGGCGATCCAGTTCTGCGTGCCCGCGATGGTGAAAGTGCGAACCGGAGGAAGAAAGAAGAAGTTGAAAACCGTAGTGGCGAGGAAAGCGGTGAAGAGCGCGTAACGCAAACCCCATAGCGCGGAGACGATCAGGACCCAGATCAGAAGGGTGAGAGCGACCGTGGTGGGATTCACACGGATGGCGGCGGTATAGACGTTAACTACAAGGAACAGCACCGCGGCACAAGCCGCAAAACGGAGCGCCGCCCTGATCACCGTCCGGTCCACGAGCAAGGATTGTAGCCGAATATCGACAAATCGCGCGGTGTCCGCGACAATAGGCGGCAATGAGCAAGACTCCCGAACAGTGGCTTGAACACGCTGCGCCTGAAAAAAAAGGGGGCACGCTCAAGCTTTTTCTCGGATATGCGCCGGGCGTGGGTAAGACCTACAACATGCTGAGCGAGGCCATCCGGCGGAAGAGCCGGGGCGAGGACGTGGTCATCGGCATCGTCGAGACCCATGGCCGCAAAGGAGTGGTTGAGCTGACGGAAAAACTCGAAACCATCCCCCGCAAGAAGATCGAATACAAGGGGACCATTTTCGAGGAGATGGACCTGGATGGAATCCTGGCCCGCAAGCCGGCGGTGGTGGTGGTGGACGAACTGGCGCACACCAACATTGAAGGCAGCAGACATCGCAAACGCTACGAGGACGTCCTGGAGTTGCTGGATGCCGACATCGATGTATTGACGACCATGAATGTGCAGCACCTGGAGAGCGTGGCGCCCAGCGTGCAGCGCATCAGCGGCATCACGGTGCGTGAAACCGTGCCGGATTGGGTGATGAAGCGGGTGCGGGAAGTCGTCATGGCCGACCTCACCCCGGAGGCGCTCCAGACCCGCATGCGGCGCGGCGATATTTATCCGCTGGACCGGGTGGAGAAAGCGCTCTCGAATTTTTTTCGTCCCGGAAACCTGATTGCCCTCCGGGAACTGGCCCTGCAGGAGGTGGCGCAGGAAGTTGACCGCAGCCTGGAAAACTACCTGGAGCAGGAGGGGGGAGAGCGTAATCTCGGCATCCGGGAAAGATTCGCGGTGGCGATCAGTTCGAATCCCGCGGCACAGCACCTCATTGCCCGCGCGGCCCGGATGGCAAAACGACTCGACGGGGAGTTATATGTGGTTTACGTGGACATTGGAGTGGACGACAACGAGGCCAACCAGCGCTCTCTGGCGTCGAATGTTCGTTTTGCCGAAGCGGTGGGCGCGCAGGTGGTCCAACTGAAGTCGCCGACCGTAGCCAAAGCCGTGGCCCAGTTTGTCCGGGAGAAGCACATCACACAGGTGGTATTCGGCCACTCTTCGGTCAAAGGCTGGAAGCGTTACTTGTATTTGAATGCCATCCACAAATTTCTTCGGGACGCGCCGCCGGTGGACGTCCACATTGTGACCCAGCAATCCTCCTGAACATTCATGGCCGAGAAGAAGCGCATCCTGGTGGTCGATGATGAACCGCAGATCACGCGGGTGCTGCGAACGGCGCTTACCGGCAGCGGCTACGAAGTTCGCACCGCGAATGACGGCCTCGCCGGCCTGAGATCGGCTCGCGAGTGGCAGCCTGACCTGGTGGTGACCGATATTTCCATGCCCAACATGAATGGGATTGAATTGTGCCGCCAACTGCGTTCGGAGTCCTCGCTGCCGATTATCGTGCTGTCGGTGAAGGGCGAGGAGAAGACCAAGGTGGAGGCGCTGGACGCGGGCGCGGACGACTACGTAACCAAACCCGTCGGCATGGACGAACTTCTGGCCCGGGTGCGAAGGAACCTGGCGCGCGCCCAGCCCACCGAGGACCCCGCTAAGCGCACCATCACCATCGGTGATTTCAGGATTGATGCGGATGCATTTCGAGTTTCGGTCAAGAACAGCGATGTCCGGCTTACGCCCAAGGAATTCGAGCTTCTGCTTTATCTGGCGAGACACGCCAGCAGAGTGATTACCCATCGCGCCCTTCTTCTCGCCATCTGGGGGCCCAACAGCGTGGAGCAGCCGGAACACCTGCGCGTGCTGGTGGCACAGCTGCGAAAGAAAATCGACTCCACGGACACTCCGCGCTACATCATCACGGAACCCTGGGTGGGATACCGCTTCGAACCCGCCGGAAGCGCTTGATGTCCTCGCTTATTTCACCAGGACCCACGTGGGGACAGCCGCCCCCGGCTGTCCGGCGGAGCACAGCTCCGCTGGCCTGAAGTGCATCTGTGGCCTGGTAGAAAATCTGGCGAGCTTCGCTCGACCGGACAGCCGGGGGCGGCTGTCCCCACGTGGTCTGTAGCATCCCAATCAACTCCCGCCTGTTCAATCGCTTAACTCTCTTTACGATCTCTTTATGCACTTCTTATACAAACTTTACGGTCAAAACCATCCAATGGTTTTGAGAGACGGCAATGCTTCACTTGGAGACAGTTGCGAGTGCAGACGTACTCATGGTGCTGGTGTGCATTCTGGGCGTGGGATTCATGATCCGATTTCTCGTCGCCCTCACCCGTGATGGGAAAATGCATTCCGGACACACGGTTCGACCGGAAGATGAGTCAGGCGTCCGGGCTCCGTTCCGCTCCGTGGTTGCGAATTCCGCTTCCCACCTGGCGATTGGAGTGGTTCGAATCACCACAGCTCTCACCTGGAATTCCGGCAGGCCAGGGGAGACCGCGGCGGGCCGGCTGCATGCGGCGACCGCCGGCAAGGCTGGTCGAGAAGTCGATGCCACAGCGGAGCGCCGTTACCGCTCCGGCTGAGACTGCGTAGTAATCGGAGAATAGGTACATGCGAGACATCATTTTCGTTGCAATCACTATCGCTTTCTTTCTGATTTCCATCGCGTATGTAAAGTTCTGCGATCGCATTCGCTGAGGTGAAATGCCATGGATGCTGAATCGATCATCATGCTGATTGTAAGCGCAGGACTGATGGTCTATCTGCTCTACGCCCTGCTGAGACCGGAGAGGTTTTAATTCCAATGACGGCAAATGGCTGGCTGCAAATCATCGTGTATCTCGCCGTGATTCTGGCGGTAACCAAGCCCATGGGCGTTTACATGGCGCGGGTGTTCAGCCGCGAGCGCACCTTTCTCGATCCGTTATTGCGTCCGGTGGAGCGCCTTCTGTACCGCCTGACCCTGGTGGACGAAGAACACGAGATGCGCTGGACCGAATACGCCTTTGCCATGCTGCTGTTCAGTTGCGTTTCCATGCTGGTGCTGTACCTGATCGAACGCACACAGCAGTTTCTACCCTGGAATCCCCAGAAGTTCGCGGCGGTGAGCACCGACCTTGCCTTCAACACAGCGGCCTCGTTCACCACTAACACCAACTGGCAGAACTATGGCGGCGAGTCCACCATGAGCTATCTAACGCAGATGGCGGGACTCGCCTATCACAACTTCGTGTCGGCGGCGGTCGGCATCGCGCTCGCGATTGCGTTCATTCGCGGAATTTCACGGCGGGAGAAAGACACCATCGGCAATTTCTGGGTCGATCTCACGCGCACCACACTCTGGGTGCTGCTGCCGACGTGCATCGTTTATGCGTTGATCCTGGTTTCGCAAGGCGTGGTGCAGAACTTCAGACCGTATGACACCGTGAAACTGGTCGAACCGCAGCAGGTGCAACGGGTCACTGATGGAAAACCAGTTGTCGGCCCCGACGGCAAGCCGGTAATGGACACAGTCAACCATCAGGTGATCGCACAGGGGCCGGTCGCATCCCAGGAAGCGATCAAGATGTTCGGCACCAACGGCGGCGGCTTCTTCAACGCCAACAGCTCGCATCCTTTCGAGAATCCCACGCCGTTGAGCAATTATCTGGAAATGATTTCCATCTTCATGATTCCGGCGGGCCTGACTTACACCCTGGGCCGCATGACCGGATCGCCGCGTCATGGCTGGGCCGTCTGGGCGGCCATGGCCATCCTGTTTGTGGCGGGCGTGACCACCGCGTACTGGGCGGAGGCCAAAGGCAATCCCCTGCTCAAGGGAGTGGACCAGCGCGCCACCCTGATGCAATCCGGCGGCAACATGGAAGGCAAGGAAGTGCGCTTCGGCATTGCCGACTCCACGCTGTTTGCCACCATCACGACCGATGCCAGTTGCGGCGCCATCAACGGCTGGCACGATTCCTACACCCCGCTGGGCGGGATGGTGCCGCTGGCCAACATCATGCTCAGCGAAACCGTGTTTGGCGGAGTGGGCGCGGGCATGTACGGCATCCTGATCTATGTTGTGCTGGCTGTATTCATCGCCGGATTGATGGTCGGCCGCACGCCGGAGTATCTGGGCAAAAAGATCGAAGCCTACGACGTCAAGATGGCCATGCTGGTGACACTGGTTTTCCCACTCATCATCCTGACCCTTGCCGGCATCTCATCGATCGCGGGATTCGGCACTTCCAGCATCAGCAATTCGGGGCCGCACGGGCTTACGCAGATTCTCTACGCCTTCACCTCGATGGCCGGCAATAACGGCTCCGCCTTCGGCGGGCTGAATGGGAACACGCCCTGGTACAACATCGCCGGCGGCATCACCATGCTGATCGGGCGCTTCTTCATGATTCTCCCCATGCTGGCGATTGCCGGAAACCTGGCAAAAAAGAAATACATTCCGCCGTCATTGGGCACGTTTCCGGTGACCACTCCCCTGTTCAGCGTGCTGCTGGTGGGGGTGATTGTGATTGTGGGTGCGTTGACGTTCTTCCCGGCGCTGAGCCTGGGGCCCATTCTCGAGCACCTGTTGATGCAGTCCGGAAAGACCTTCTGAGGAAATATGGCAGAAAAAAAAGGTAAAGCGATCTGGGATGTAAAGATTGTGCGCGGCGCGATCTGGGAATCGATACTGAAGTTGAATCCGCGCAAGATGATGGGCAATCCCGTCATGTTCGTGGTGGAAGTGGGCAGCGTATTGACCACGGTCCTGCTGGTGCGCGATGTGCTGCGTCACCAGGGACAGTTCGGCTTCAACCTCCAGATCACGCTCTGGCTGTGGTTTACGGTGCTGTTCGCCAATTTCGCCGAGGCCATGGCGGAGGGGCGCGGCAAAGCCCAGGCGGAGTCCTTGCGCAAAGCAAGGTCGGAAACGGTTGCCAACCGCGTGCTGCCCGACGGCAGGATTGAAAAGATTGCCAGCTCTAAACTGCGTTCCGGCGACTTTGTGTCCGTGGCCGCCGGCGAATTCATTCCAGGTGACGGCGAAATCGTCGAAGGCGTGGCCTCGGTGGACGAGTCTGCGATCACCGGCGAATCGGCGCCCGTGATCCGCGAGGCAGGAGGTGACCGCTCGGCCGTAACCGGAGGCACCCGCGTGCTCTCGGACCTTATCAAGATCAGGATCACTTCCAATCCCGGGGAGACTTTCCTCGATCGCATGATCGCGTTGGTCGAAGGCGCGGAGCGCCAGAAGACGCCCAACGAAATCGCGCTCAACATCCTGCTGGCGGGCTTGACGATTATCTTCCTGCTGGCCGTGGTCACGCTGCAACCCTTCGCGATCTATTCGGGCTCACCGCAAACGGTTTTCGTGCTGGTATCGCTGCTGGTCTGTCTTATTCCAACCACCATCGGCGGATTGCTCTCCGCCATCGGCATCGCCGGCATGGACCGCCTGGTGCAGCACAATGTGCTGGCCATGTCAGGACGCGCGGTCGAGGCCGCGGGCGACGTCAACACCCTGCTTCTGGACAAGACCGGCACCATCACGCTGGGAAATCGCCAGGCCGCCGAGTTCGTGTGCGCGCCCGGAGTGACCGAGGCCCAACTCGCCGACGCCGCGCAACTGTCGTCGCTTCCCGACGAAACTCCCGAAGGGCGCTCGATTGTGGTGCTGGCAAAAGAACGATATGGCCTCCGCGGACGCAACCTGGCGGAGCACGAAGCGCACTTTGTGCCATTCACCGCGCAGACCCGCATGTCAGGCGTCAATCTGGATGGCCGTGAGATCCGCAAGGGCGCCTCTGACGCCATCTCAAAATATATTTCCTCGGTGAACGGCAGCGGTCTGTCCAAAGAAGTGCAGGCCACGGTCGAACAGATCGCCCGCGCCGGCGGCACCCCCCTGGTGGTGTCGGAGAACAAGCGGGCGTTGGGCGTGATTTATCTCAAAGACATCGTGAAGGGAGGAATCAGCGAACGCTTCAGCCAGCTTCGCGCCATGGGCATTCGCACCGTCATGATCACCGGCGACAACCCGCTTACCGCGGCTGCCATCGCCCGCGAAGCCGGCGTGGATGACTTTCTCGCCCAGGCCACACCCAAAGAAAAGATGGACCTGATCCGCCGCGAACAGGCCGACGGAAAACTGGTGGCCATGACCGGAGACGGCACCAATGACGCGCCGGCGCTGGCCCAGGCCGACGTCGGCGTGGCCATGAACACCGGCACCCAGGCCGCGAAAGAAGCGGGAAACATGGTGGACCTCGATTCGAATCCCACCAAGCTGATCGAGATCGTCGAAATCGGCAAGCAGTTGCTGATGACGCGCGGAGCATTGACCACGTTCTCCATCGCCAACGACGTCGCGAAATACTTTGCCATCATCCCTGCGATGTTTGCCGGCACCTTCCCGGTGCTCAACGCGCTCAACATCATGCACCTCAAGACTCCGGGCTCGGCGATATTGTCGGCGGTCATCTTCAATGCGCTGATCATTGTCGCCCTGATCCCGCTGGCGCTGCGCGGGGTGAAGTATCGCGCCATGGGCGCGGCCGCGCTCTTGCGCAACAACCTGCTGATCTACGGCGTGGGCGGAATCATCGTGCCGTTCATTGGCATCAAGCTGATCGATATGGTCATCACCCATGTCGGGATGGCCTAGGAATTTCAGATTCTAGATTTCAGATTTCAGATTTAAGGCGAAAGAAGTGGAACCAGAAAGAAATGTCATGAAAAAGAACCTCCTGATTTCCGTACTGATGACCGCCGTCACTACCGTCCTGCTGGGCCTGGTCTATCCCCTGGTGGTCACGGCGCTGGCGCAGCTTTTCTTCCGCGACAAGGCCAACGGACAACTGATCGAACGCAATGGAACGGTCGTAGCCTCGCGCATTATTGCCCAACCCTTCGCGGGCGCGGGATACTTTCATCCCCGTCCTTCCGCCGCCGGCAACGGATACGACGCTACCAGTTCAGGGGGGTCAAACTTTGGACCTACCAACCAGAAACTCATCGATCGCGTAAACACCGACGTGGCCAGCGCGCAGGCAGAGAATCCTGGCGCGCCCATCCCGGTCGATATGGTCACGACGTCAGCATCGGGACTCGATCCCGACATTACACCGGCCTCGGCGGAGTTCCAGGTCCCGCGAATTGCCAGGGCCCGCGGCATGAGCGAAGAAGCAGTGCGGAAACTCGTCGCCCAGCACGCGCAGGGACGGCAATGGGGCTTCTTCGGAGAGCCTCGGGTCAACGTTCTGGAACTGAACTTGAGTCTTGATTCCGCTTCCAGGTAGTGCTGAGATACGAGGTTGTCGGAGCAGGTCAGAGCGAAAGAGTTTCAGATTTAGCCAAAAGCTAAGAGCTAACGGCTGGAAGCTGACTTTCGTGTCAGATGCCCGCGTACCACGCATAACCTGCTTCGGGAGACGCGGAGCCCAGACCCTTGCCGAACCCTTTCAGGCTGTCGGCGACCGTCATGTGGGTAATGAATTTCACGCTCTTGTAGCCGAGCTGGCGCGGCAGCCGCAGGCGAAGCGGCCCGCCGTTCCCTACCGGGAGCTCACCGCCATTCATCCCATAGGCAAGGAAAGTCTGCGGATGCAAGGCATCGGCCATATCAATGCTTTCCCACCACTGGGGATCGATCGAGAAGTACACCACGTACCTCGCCTGCGGCAGGACTCCCGCGAGTTCAAGCACGTGCGAGAGGGGCACGCCGATCCACTCGGCTATGTATGACCAACCCTCTTCACACTGCAGCATGGTGATCTGGCTGCGCGACGGGTAACTCTTCAGCTGCTCCAGCGAAAACGAGGCGGGCCTCGCGACCATGCCGTTGATAGAGAGCCGCCAGTCGGCGAATCCTCCGGCCTGAAGGCGCTTGAACGCGTCATTCAGCGGAAACATTTCGTTGGCCAGCGGGGGCTTCGAAATCTGGCTCTGGGGAAACTCACGGGCCAGCGAGTGTTTGGTCAGCAGCCGCTGGGAAGCGTAGGTCAGGGTTTCGCCGAGGCCGTAAATCCCGCCGTGATCGGGTGGGACCAATCCATACTTTTGCGCCAGGCGGCCGGCCACGCCCAAACCGGTTACGCCCGCCGCAGCCGCGATTCCGGTGGTGATCAGTTTTCGGCGTGACAGATTTCGAGATGACGACTCGCTCATGTGCGCTCCATATGTTCACCAGCGCGGCCGGTGATCATCGCCCGCATGCGACTCATGAATCCGGCAAGAAAAACCATCCCCACGTGGACCAGCACGAAGAGCAAGAGCGCCAGGGAGACGAAGAAGTGAATCGTGCGCGCGGATTGCTGGCCGCCCAGCAAAGTGACGGTCGCGGGAAGCGCCGAAACGAAAGCCGGAGACATCGCCAGGCCCGTCCAGATCACCAGGGGAAACAGAAAGAAGATCACGAACAGGTAGGCGAGGCGCTGGGGCAGGTTATATGACCAGGCTTCGTCCGCGCTCGGCCGCCGGAAGCGCAGATGGTTTGCCATCGCCTTCGGGAACCTGCGCCAGGAAAGATCGGCCTTATGCGGAAGCAGGTTCTTCCGCAAATGTCCCGTGAAAAAAATGAAGATCACATAAAGTAAACCGGTCAATACCACCACCCAGGCAGCCTGAAAGTGCAGATACCGGCTCCAGCCATTCTGGTCTGGCATTACGTAGCCGTAACCGGTCGGCACCAGTGATCTCGAGGCGGGGATCGGCAACTTGAACAACGGCGGAGTCAATACATTGCCGGTTTCACCCCAATAGAAGCGAGGATGAGAGATCACAATTTCAAATCCAGTGACCAGCAGGGCAAAAAAACACAGGGTGGTAATCCAGTGAGTGACGCGAACCATTACAGAGTGCCGCGGAGTCGCCGTCGTGGCTGGGGCGGCCGAAGCAGGGCTTGAGACACAAACCGCATCGCTCACACCGGGATGGTACCACGGGTGCGCATCGGGGAGACAGGGAGCGAGGGGGAGTAGTTGCGGCACCCGCCAGGCTGCCCCATCCTTTGCGCTTTTGGCGAAGGGTGGGAACACGGAACTCTCAGCTGATAAAAGTTTTGGTCGGGGCGCGCGGATTGGAAGCGCGGACCCGTCTCCCGCGGCCGCCACCGTGGTCAAGGGCGGCACCGTTCTCGTGTCCAACCCCTGTGATGTCAACCGTTTCGCACTGTGGCATTTGTGCGCGGCCAATCTGCGATAATTCCTTCATGTGCGGGCGCTACCGGCTGTCGCGAAGAAAACAGATTGTTGAGGAGTACTTCGGGGCCGCCTCAGGGGAGGATGATTGGAATCCTCGCTACAACATAGCTCCTTCGCAGCCGGTTGTGACCATTCGGCAAGACGCCAGCGAACCCGTCCGAAAGCTTTCCATGATGCGTTGGGGACTTGTGCCGGCCTGGGCGAAGGACCCAGGCATCGGATACAAGACGATCAATGCCAGGGCCGAGACCGTGGCCTCCACTGCCTCGTTCCGGGAGCCCTTCAGATCGCAGCGCTGCCTGATCCCCGCCGACGGATTCTACGAGTGGCAGAGAAACGGCAAGACGAAACAGCCATACTGCTTCGAAGTAAGCGACGGCGAGCTCTTCGCTTTCGCAGGTCTGTGGGACAGATGGATGAATCCGCAGGGCGCAACCATCGAAAGCTGCACCATCCTGACGACCACCCCAAATTCTCTCCTGGCCGACATTCACGACCGGATGCCCGTCATTTTGAATCCTCACCACTACGATCTGTGGCTGGACCCAGCTTTCCGCAACCCAGTGTCAGTGTCGGAGATGCTGAAGCCTTTCGACTCTACGGTCATGCGCCGCTATCCGGTCAGCACCAGGGTCAACCAGGTGCTGAACGACGATGCGGATTGTGCGCAGCCGATAGAACTGGGCGCGTCGCCCACCCAGGCTCAACTGTTCTGAGTACCGCCCCGCAGACCTGATGAAAGGGCTCCGCTCAAACCGGCATTGCGGTGTGAGTCAGTACGATGGCAAGGATTACGATCAGGATCAAAAGGAACAAAGTACCGGCGCCCAGGACGATGATTTCGCTCATCACATCGGGCTTCAACAGGTCTTGGCGACGCATGGGCCACCTCTGTCTGAGGAGAAGGCACGGGTCACCGCGCGATCATCCGTCATCCGTGCCTGATACACACGACGGCACTTTGGATGCCGTCCAGTAATTGCTGGGATGGTTGACCCAACTGAAGTTGCAGTCTGACAGGTAAGGCGTTCGAGAAGACTTCTGCACTTTTCAGACAAACTACTGCGCGATCGGACTCAGGGCCTTCGAATCTTCCGCTGTCGGCGCACATAGGAAAGGCCCCGCTTGAGGTCCGCGATCAGGTCCTCGCCTTCGCTGGCAATGTGAACCGGTTCCTTGTTTCCGCGCTCCGTGCCCACCCAGGCAGTCAAATCCTCGGGAGATGCATGCACCAACCGGCCGGGTGCCCCACACATTCGCGCACGTTGCGAATGTGTGGGTGCCCGGACGCCAAGTCCACTCGTGGCTTGAGGTAAGAGTTGGCGGGCTGGCCTACCCTTTTGCATCGACGTGACCAACCTCGGCTGCCCCATCCTTCGCGCTCTTCGCGAAGGGTCGGAACGCGGAACTCTTGGTTGGTGAGAAATTTGGTCGAGCCGAGAGAACGATTTTCGAACTTCCCTGCTGGTGCGCAATTCCTACCCCATGGCTTTTCAACACTTTACGGCTTGAGCCTTGGCTTTTCGCAGGATCAATGAGTGAAATGGCGATTTTTCGCCAACTATCCGAAGTCCAGGTCACTTTCCTGTCAGAAGGTCGGCCAATTTGCCCCGTTTCATAAGGATCGCAAGATCGGCAGAAGTCTGACCGAACTCGTTTTTGAGACCCGTGTCTGCGCCGGATGCAATCAACTTCCTCGCAATGTCCAACAAACCACGGCTTGCCGCATGGTGAAGTGCCGTGTAGCCGAGGTCGCCTTGTGCATTGACATCTGCTCCCGATCGGATGAGCAACTCTACGTCCTGAATGGCCGCTGTGATAACTGCGGAGTGTAGGAGAGTGTCGCCCGTCATGCCTTTTGAGTTCACGTCCGTCAAATCCGACATCATAAACTCAGGCGTGTGACAGTAACGCTCGATCAGTGCAACTAGTTCTTTGGTCATCGGATAGATTTTGGCGCTCCGCCTCAACCTTGACCAGATTACTGTCGTAAACAGATGGGATGAGAAGGCCGGTCTCCGGACGGGATGCTGTACGCTCCCAAGTTATCGACGTGGCGGGCTGGCCCACCCTTTGCAATCGACGTGACCAATCTCGGCTGCCCCATCCTTCGCGCTCTTTGCGAAGGGTGGGAACGTGGAACTCTAAACCAGCGGAAGATTTGGTCGGGGCGCGCGGATTTGAACCGCGGACCCCCTGCGCCCAAGGCAGGTGCGCTACCAGGCTGCGCTACGCCCCGACTATAACTGCTTCACTGATTCTAAATCACATCTACGAAGCGAACCACCCAAGGGACTCGAACTTGTGCCCCATCGGGCGCCCATGGCGGGCTATGGAGTCAGGCTCCCCGTGACCAGGTAGTTTTGGGGAGGGATTCCAAACGCGTCCGCTACGCGATTGAAAAATGCGAACATGGCCGTGATGTACACGGCTTCCGCAATCTGATTTTCTTCCCACCCTGCGTCGCGCAACCTCTGCACATCCTCAGGCGTGGATTTGTGGGACTCTTCCGTGATCAGGCGAACGTAGTCCATTAACCGGCGCTCGGCTGGCGTGAGGCCGCCGTCATCCATCCTGCCTTCGAGGACGGCAACCATGTTTTCGTCGGTGGCTCCCTGAGCACGCAGGAAGTAGGCGTGGGAGTCCAGTCAATAGGGACAGCGGTTCAGATAGGAAACATAGCTGGCAATCATCTCTTTATAGCGGCGGGAGAGATGGCCTTCGGAAAAGTGGACGGCGTTGGAAAACTGCATCACCTGGCGCAGGAAATCGGGCCGCTGGCCGAAGCATTTAAGGATGCCGGGCATTCTGGTGCGGCCAGACGCGGCGCGCCATTCGTCATAAACGGCCGCGGTCTCCCCGGTGGCATCCGCATCCTGGATCTGGTTGATTTTCAGTCCGGCTTTCGCCACATCCTGGATGTACTCCGGCATCAACAGTTTTTGTTCTGGATTTTGCCCGCTCACGGGGTCAACCTCCCCATCTCCACGTAATTTTGCGCGGGCACGCCGAAGGCGTTGGCGATGCGGTTGAACATGGCGAAGAGGGCGATGATGTACACTGCCTCGGCAATTTGCTCTTCCTTCCAACCGGCATCGCGAAGTGCCTGCACATCTTCCGCAGTCGTGCGATATGCGGCCCTGGTCACCAGTTCAACGTACTTCATCAGCGCGCGTTCGGCCTCGGTGAGGTCGGCTTTTTCCAGATTGCCTTCCAGGAAGGCGCTCATGGTTCCCTCGCTGATGCCCTGCATCTTGAGGAAGAAGGCGTGGCTGTCAAGGCAATATGCGCAGTGATTTAAATAGGAGGCGTAACAGCCGATCATTTCCTTGTGGCGGCGGGAAAGGTGCCCATCCGAGAACTGGATGGTGTTGGAAAAATCCACGGCTTGTTTGAGGAAGTCAGGGCGGGCGCTTAGCGATTTGAGAACTCCGGGGACCTGTTTGCGCCCGGAACTGGCGCGCCAGTACTCGTAGGCTGCGGCGACATCGCCGGTAGCGTCGGCATCTTCGACAATTCTGATTTTGGTATTGGACAACGCCATCCGCCTCAGCCTGCAGGCACACGAATCCCGCCAGATTGACTTGCCAACTTAAATGCGGAGAGAACAGAGCGCAATAGTAGAAATCCAGTAGCGGCTGCGGCCGGGTAGTACTTTCATACGATTGCCCGGCACGCACGAAACTTTAATAATCCCTCCACTTTTGGATGGCGTCGGATCGGCTGACTTGGGGGAAGTGGGCCAGCCTCCAGGTATTTCCCGTAGCGGACAAGACTCTCGAAACAAAAGTGTGAGGAAACTTATGGCGAGTGCAAGGAAAGTTCTATGTGTGCTGGTCACGTTGCTGGCAGGATTCGTAAACGCGCAGCAGATCACCGGGAACATTCGCGGCACGGTGGTCGACCCGAGTGGCGCGGTGGTACAGAAGGCGTCCGTCAGCGCCAGGCAGAGTGAAACCGGCTTGACCCGGACGACCACGACCGATCGTGATGGCGCCTACATTCTGCTGGAACTTCCCGTTGGCCACTACCAGTTGCAAGTCGAAGCCAAGGGCTTTCAGAGCTATGCGCAGGAAGGAATTTCGCTCAGCGTAAACGAAACCGCCACAGTTCCGGTGCGCCTGGTAATAGGTTCCGAAGCGCAAAAAGTTCAGGTCAATGCAGACGCGCAGTTGATTCAGGATACGGTCACCAGTCTGGGTAAGGTGGTTCAGGAGCGCGAAATTCTGGACCTTCCCCTCAACGGGCGCAATTTTACCCAACTGGGTACGTTGCAGCCGGGGGTCGTGCCGCTGACTCCAGGGTTAAGGGAGGCCGGAGGCTCGATTCGCCAGGGACAGTCGTTTGCGGTCAACGGCCAGCGTCCAGAGTCGAACAATTTCCTGATCGACGGAGCCAATAACTTCAATGGCGTGGACGGAGGCTTCGTTCTGAAACCGCCGGTGGATGCGGTCACTGAATTCAGGATCCTGACTCACAACGCCCCCGCGGAATTCGGCAGCAGCCTGGGTTCCACCACCAACATCATCACCAAGTCGGGCACCAACAAAATCCATGGCGCGGTGTACGAATTTTTGCGGAACGATATTTTCGATGCCACCCGCTACTTTGCGAACACAACGGAGCCGCTCAAGCAAAACCAGTTCGGCGGCACCATCGGCGGCCCAATTGTGAAAGACAAAACTTTCTTCTTTCTATTCTATGAAGGCTTCCGCAACCGCGAGGGCGAGACCCAGGGTTCCACCGTGCCATCCGTAAGACAACGCCAGGGCGATTTCGGCGAATTGTGTGACCCGAGCCAGGGAGAATCGTTTGATCCCGGCGGCTTTTGCAGCAATCCGGACCACCAACTACTGCTGCTGGTCACCAGTCCGGCGCCGACGCCACTGCCCTTTAACCAGCTTCCTCCACCCTTCATCAGCACATTTTCACAGAGCCTTTTGCACCTCTTCCCGCTACCCAACAGTGGCCTAAATACTTTCACTTCGACCGTAACCAAGCACGACGACTCCGATCAGGGAGGAGTTCGGATTGATCACTACCTCACGCCCAACAACACCCTGAACTTCCGCTACATGATCAACGACGGGACGCGTCTCGATCCGCTTTCTCCCGCGGGCGCGAGCGTACCCGGCTTCCCCGTCACCGAAAATCAACGCTCACAGAATTTTGTGGCCACGGAAACTCACACCTTCACGCCTTCCGTCGTGGGGGTCTTCCGCTTTTCGTTCCTGCGGAATAAATTTCTTTTCGGTGAACGCACCGACTCCAATTCGCCGTCGAGCCTGGGCTTTAACTACGATCCCAGCCTGGCGATTGCCGCCGGGACCCCTCACCTGATTGTCAGCGGTTACACCACGGTCGGCGCTCCCATCACCGGCCCTCGCCGCACTTACGAAAACGCCTATGACTACAGCGGCTCTCTGAGCTGGGTCCGGGGCAAGCATGAGTTCAAATTCGGCGGCGGCTTCCAGCATCAGCACATCAACATGCTGCAAGGCATCGCCACCAATGGTTTCTTTGTGTTTGCGCCTTTTCCCATCAGCGATCCGTTCGCCAGCTTCATGATCGGCCAGCCGGTTTTCTTCCTTCAGGGCCGCGGTGATTTCGGCCGCGGGATCAACGGTAAATCGCTCAATGGTTACGTGCAGGACAGTTTCAAGGCCAGCAAGCGTCTGACCCTGAACCTGGGCCTGCGCTATGACCTGGTTTCTCCTTATACCGAGGAGAAAAACCGAATGACCCTTTGGATTCCCGGTCGTCAGTCCACTGTGTTTCCCGACGCTCCCGAAGGATTGCTCTATCCCGGCGATGCGGGCGTGCCGCGAGGGCTGATTCCAACCTTCAAGAAAGCTTTTGCTCCGCGAGCCGGCATCGCCTGGGACCCCACCGGCAGCAGCAACTGGCTGATCACGGCTGCCTACGGACTTTTCTACGAGCCCTACTACACGGGCCAGGGAGGACCGCTGCAATCGCCGATCAGCGCGCCTCCATTTCTGCAAACCGAGCAGATCAATCTGACTCCGAGCAGTCCTCTGGATTTTCAAAATCCCTACGGCGGACCGCCGCCCGCGCCCAACACCTTTGCCACGCCTCTGACCAATCTGACGCTGGCGCCGAACCTGCCCTTGCCTTATGCGCAGGATTGGGACTTCAACGTTCAAAGATCATTGGGCAGGGATGTACTGCTCGAGGTCGGCTATGTGGGAACCAAGGGGACCAAACTCCCGCGCTTCATCGAAGCGAATCCTACGGTCTACATTCCGGGACAGACCACCGCCGACAACGTGGACCAGCGGCGTATCCACTCCGGATGCGGGCTCAACGATCCGGAAAGCGACTGCGAGTTCGCCTCGACCGGTCTGATCACCGGCATCGCCAATTCTTCCTACAACGCGCTGGAGGCGAGTCTGAGAAAGCGCTTCAGTCATGGCCTGTCTTTCCTGGCTTCTTATACCTGGTCGCATGCCATCGACGATGTCTCCTCCTTCAACATCGCAGGTTCCAGTTCGATTCAGGTAGCCGGAGAAAATGATCTGGCACAGGACCCGCGGAATCTCGCCGCCGAACGCGGGTCGTCGTTGTTCGATGCGCGCCACCGCCTGGTGTTCAGCTATCAGTGGAGTCTTCCCTTCTTTGAACACCTCCAGGGCGCAGGTAAAGCCGTGCTGGGAGGATGGCAATTGAATGGAATCGCAACCGGAATGAGCGGAACCCCATTCACGGTTTTCGATTCCAGGGACAATTCTTTCCAGGGCAGCGCTCCGGAAATCACGGGCTTTTCCGCCAACCGTCCAAATCTTGTGCCTGGGCAAGATCCCAACAACGGGCCGCGCCAGGTGAACGATTGGCTCAATGTCGCTGCCTTCACGCGCGTTCCCCAGGATGGCAATTTGCCCACGCAACAATTTGGCACTGCGGGCCGCAACATTGCGGTGGGCCCTCGCTACTTCAACTGGGATTTCGGCACTTCGAAGAATTTCCGTCTAACCGAAACCAAGGACTTACAGTTCCGGGCGGAGATCTTCAACCTGTTCAATCATGCCAACTTCCACATCCCCAATAGCGACATCAGTTCTCCCACCTTCAATCAGATTCTGGAGGCGGAGCCTGCGCGCCTGGTACAGTTCGCGTTGAAGTTCCTGTTCTAAGGAGACAACATGGCCCACATTCAACTTCAGGAAGGATTGCCGGGGATCGTGGGACCGCTGACCTTCAGCCCTGACACGGCCCGGCCGCTAATGCAGTTGGCGGAAGTGCTGTTGCGCGGACCCAACACGCTCACCCCGGCAGAGCGCGAGATGATCGCTGCCCACGTTTCGTACCGCAATGAATGTGATTTCTGCCAGTTGTCGCATAGCGCCGCCGCAGCCGCGCATCTGGGCGGGAATCTTGATCTGGTGAACTGCGCCAAGATCAATCCTGAGACGGCCGAAATATCGGACAAGATGAAAGCTTTGCTCCACATCGCCGGCAAAGTGCAAAAAGACGGAAAGCAAGTTACGGATGAAGACATCGCCCGGGCCCGCATGCTCAACGCGACCGACAAAGAAATTCACGACACAGTACTGATTGCCGCAGCCTTCTGCATGTATAACCGCTACGTCGATGGCCTGGGGACCTTCCAGCCCCGGGAAGCGGAAGCTTATCGGGAAATGGGCGAACGCATGGCGCGTGAAGGATACGGCAAAGGACGTCCCGAGGAAGAACCTTCCCAGGAAGTGGCTTAGTGGAAAGCAACGCGAGCGCCGCCGAAACTTCGGTTCACTATCCCGGCTGGAGAGTTGGCCTGGCTGCGTTCGTCGGCGTGATGGTGAGTTTCGCGGCCATCATGCCCTACACCTTCAGCCTGTTCATTGAGCCGCTGTTCAAGACCTTTGGCTGGCAGCGCGAGGCCATTTCCAGCGCATTCGGCATTGCCGCGATTACGGTGGCGTTGTTTTCCCCGGGTATCGGAATGCTGCTGGACCGTTACCCTCCGCGGCGAATTATTCTTCCGAGCATCGTCGTCTTTGCCGTGGCCTACATGTCATTGAGCACGCTGACGCCGAATATCAGCCGCTTTTATCTGACCTATTTTGTGCTCGGCGTTGTGGGGAATGGGACAGCGCAACTCTCCTACACGCGCGCGGTGCTGACCTGGTTTAGAAAACATCGCGGATTTGCCCTGGCCATCGTGCTCACGGGAAGCGGCACCGGTTCAATTGTGATCCCGCTGGTGACGCAAGCCGTTATTCAGCACTATGGCTGGCGCAGCGCTTACGTCGTCCTCGGTTGTATTGCCCTGCTCGGCTTTCCCCTGACCATGCTTTTTGTGCGCAACCGCCCAGTTGGTGGGGTGCACAGCGACGAATCTTTCAGCACGGGAGTCTCCGTCGGCACGGCTTTGCGCGGCTTCATATTCTGGACGATGGCGATCATGATCATGCTGGAAGCCTTCGGCTCGAACGGCCTGCTCTCTCATCTGGCCGCCATGCTCACGGAACGCGGCGTTTCCGGAGAGACCGCCGCCCAGGCCCTCTCTGTGATGGGAGCAACCGGGATCCTCGGGCGCCTGACCACCGGGCTGCTGCTGGACCGCTACTTCGCGCCGTACGTCTCCATGTTCATGCTGGCAGTCGCTGCGGCCGGGACCTTCACCCTGACCACGGCCGCAACCGCCACCCCGTCTTTGATCGGAACGGCGCTCATCGGTTACGGCCTGGGTAGCGAGGCGGACGTCGTTCCATATCTGGTTGCGCGTTACTTTGGCCGTAAACATTTTGCCGCCCTCTACGGTCTGACCTGGACCGCGTATGCCGTGGGCGGAGCCACCGGCCCGATCGTGGTTGGTCACTTCTATGATCGCTACGGTATGTATCAACCCCGCCTGATCTTTGGCCTTGCCTTGACTTGCCTGGTGGCAGCCGGACTCAGCTTGCTGCTGCCGCGTTATCCTGCCGAGTCAGGCGGTGTCCGAGAAGAAGTTGTCTCCGCAGGGCAGCTATCAGTGGAAAGTTAAAACTCATCACAGTGGCACGGCCAAGTGCATGACCGCCGGGCCTGAAGGCCCGATCCAGTGCTCCGTTTACGTTCACGGCGTATAATTCGCTCTGGACCATGCTGACCCCGCGTTATGCCCTGGTGGCCTACGTAAGAAATCCGGTCGGGGAATTTGTCGAACGCCTGCGCCGCCAGCTACACCCCGAACTCCCCCATCTGGCAGCCCATCTGACCGTGCTCCCGCCTCGCCTGCTGCAGGGGACGGAGCGCTCGGCGCTGGAGATGCTGGAAGAGACCTGCAGCCGGGTCGCGCCGTTCACGGTAACGCTGGGCGAGGTCGAGACTTTCATCCCGCGCACAGCCACGGTTTTTATCCGCGTGGGCGATGGCTCCTACCGCATGCGTGAACTGCACGAACAGCTCAACATTAAGGCCCTGGCCGCCCAGGAAGAGTGGCCTTACATGCCCCACCTGACCATCGTCAAGATGAGTGCGGAACCGCAGGCGCAGCAGGCGTATCGCGTTGCTTTTGAGCGCTGGAGCCACTTCGAGTGCAGTCGCGACATCCAGGTAAGCGAACTGACGTTCGTGCGCGAGGACGAACAGAAGTGCTGGGTCGATCTTGCCGGAGTCCCGCTGGGCCGCCAGTTGGTATCTTAAAGCGGACCTCGGACCTCAGACCTCGGGAAAACCAAGCCACGGATTCCACGGATCAGAATCTCTCGTCTTCTTGTCTTGCCTTTTCCGCGTGCATCCGTGGAGATCCGTGGCGGCCGGTTCTTCTCCCTCTAGCTTTTTTCGGGCGTGGCGGAAGTGCGGCCCTTGCAGAGCCGCGTTCTCAGCGCCAGACACGTCGGCCTTTTAGGCCCAGTGTCGCCACTAGGGGCTGAAGCCCGACCCTTTCTCCCGGTAACGCGGCGCTGAAAACGCCGCTCTTCCACGGCTGTCCACGTTCCCGCGCGATGGAATCTTTCAAAGACTTTCCGCACGACGTGGTAAGCCGAGGTCTGAGGTCTGACGTCTGAGGTCTGAGGTCTGAGGTCCGAGGGCCGAAGTCCGACGCCCGACGCCCGTTTCCAACCTCCGAAGTACATGGCCTTTCCGTCTATTGCCAAGGTCGCTTTCAGGGCGTACATAGGATGTGGGGTTGCTGCGTAAAGCCGCTGCCCGCGCGGGTTTCAGGACACTACGGCCAGGAGGCTTATGCAGACAGGAGTTTACGGGTCAGGCTATCTTGGGACCGTCGTTTCAGCCTGTCTGGCGGATTTCGGAACTCCAGTAACCTGTTGCCACCCCGATAGTACCCGCATGGTCGAGATGGCCCAGGGCAATGTGCCCTTTTTCGAAAAGAACCTGATCGAAGTCATCAAGCGCAATGTGCGTTCCGGGCGGCTGGCTTATTCCACAGACATGGAGTCCTTCGCCAGGAAAGCCCAGGTGATTTTTCTGGCCGAGGACACGCCGCAGCATCTGGCCGACCTGGCAGTGCGAATCGCGCGCCTGGCGCCGAAGCCTCCTATCCTGACCATCATGACGCCGGTATCGGTGGGGACCGCGACCAGCGTGGAGAAGCGACTGAAGGATGCCGGGCTGAAGGCGACCATCGTGTCGCAGCCGGTATTCCTCACTCCGGGCTGCGCCGTCGAAGATTTCAACTGGCCTGACCGGATCATTCTGGGCACGCTTGCCAACGATGCCGTGCTGGCATTAAAGCAGATTCTCCATCCCCTGGTGATGCGGGGCGTTCCGGTGATCGTGACCAATCACGAAACCGCGGAACTGGTGCGGGAATCGGCCACGGCATTTGTCGCCACCAAGATTTCTTTCATCAATGAGCTCTCGAGCCTGTGCGAGAAAGTGAACGCCGATGCCGTCAGCCTGGCCATGGCGCTGGGGCTGGACAAGAAGATCGCGCCTCGCTGCCTGCAGCCGGGAGCGGGCATGGGCGGAATCTTCGCCGAGTCGGACATGGAAGCGCTGGCCGAACTGGCCCGCGCCAAGGGCGTCTCGCTCAAAATATTGAGCGCGGCGCGGGAGGTGAATCTCAGCCTCGCCGACCGCATCGTGGACAAGATTTCGACCATCGTGCAGTCAGTTCAGAACAAAGACGTGGGAATTCTCGGCCTGGCTTTCAAACCCAATACCAACTCGGTGGCCGGATCGTCCTCGCTCCGTCTGGCGCAGAACCTGGTGGCGCGGGGCGCGCGGGTCCGGGCCTACGACCCCGTCGCCATTCCGGACGCGCGCATGGAACTGAACGGCACCGTCCACTATTGCGAAACGGCCTACGCCGCGGCCGAGGGCATGGATGCGCTGGTCGTGGGCACGGGCTGGCCCGAGTTCCGCAGCCTCGATTTCGATCGCATCAAGCACCTGCTGAAACGTCCGGTGATCGTGGACACCAAAAACCTGCTTGACTCGGTGCGCTTGCGCGCCATGGGATTCCAGTACGTCGGCGTCGGCCGGCACTAGCCGCTCTGACAGCTCTCACCCCAGTTGCTATAATCGAGGAGAAACGGTGGGAGTAGCTCAATTGGTAGAGCACCGGACTGTGGCTCCGGACGTTGCGGGTTCAATCCCCGTCTCCCACCCCAGGATTCGAAGGACTGGCTTGTTTTGAAAGCCTTTTTCCGGAGGCATCCGATGGTTTGCGCCGGGGGCTGCGCGAGCCTTAGCCGTCTCTTTGGAATCTCGTGTCAGTGCCATTACCTTTCCCCTTGTCTCTTCCTGTGATGTAGTCCTGCCATCGATTCGCCGAGTCACACACTTCTAGCGCAGAAGCTCCGCCAAAGGATGCCAATAGTGTGATTTCCATCCTGCCGCCAGGTGATCGCCGGCGCCGGATGGGAAGCCGGTGTGATCGAAGATGAGCCTGGTTCCGGAACCTTGCTGCGCGAGTTCGAACTTCGCAATTGAATAGACACCCGGCTTCCAACTGGCCTCACGCCATGCCTGGACGATGCGTTGACTGGCACGAGCTCTATCTGCGGGCCGAGGGTAAGCGCGGCGCCCGCCGCGATATACTGCGGCATCTCATGGCCAACATTCTTTACGGGGTCAATGGCGAGGGGTCGGGCCACTCCACCCGGGCGCAGGAAGTTATTTCGCACCTGATCGCCAAGGGACATGTCGTCCACGTCGCGTCCTTCGATCGCGGGCTGCGCAATCTGCGTGAAACTTTTGACGTGACGGAAATCTATGGTCTGCGCCTGGCCTACGTGAACAACCAGGTCAGGTACGGACGCACGCTGACCCGGAACCTGCTTTCGGTTCGTCAGCGGGCCAAGAGCATTGCGCTCCTGACCGAACGGGTTGAAGAATGGAAGATACAGCTGGTCATCACCGATTTTGAGCCGCTCACCTCCCACGTGGGCCATCACCTCCGGCTGCCGGTGATCTCCATCGATAACCAGCACTGCCTGACCAACACCGATGTGACCTATCCCAGAAAGTACCGGAGCGATGCCGCGGTGGCGAAGCTGGTGACGCGGATCATGACTCCGCGGGCAGATGCGTATCTGGTGACTTCATTCTTCGAGGCGCGGGTCAAGCGTCCCCGTACGTTTGTGTTTCCGCCCATCCTGCGCGAACAGGTGCTCAAGAGCGCGCCGGTGACGGGTGAGCATGTATTGGTCTATGTGACCTCGCCGGCGCCAGCGCTCGCCAAACTATTGAGTTCGGTGCGGTCCCCGTTTGTGGCCTACGGCTTTGGGCGTGAAGGACAGAGTGGGAACGTGCTTTACAGAAAACCCGGCATGGATCAATTTCTGGAAGACTTGATCAGCGCCAAGGCGGTCATCGCCAATGCCGGATTTTCCCTGATGACCGAGGCGCTTCACCTGGGGAAACCGTACCTGGCGATTCCCATCGAGCATCAGTTTGAACAGATTTTTAACGCCTACTGGCTCGACAAGATGGGATACGGGACATACTGGGAGGAATTGAACAAGGAACGCGTGGAGTCGTTCCTGTATAACCTGCCGGCTTATCGTGAGCGCCTGAAGGCGTATCCGCGCCGGGGAAACGCGGCGCTACTGGACAAACTGTGCAGTCTGGTCGCGGAATACGCATCAACGCGCGCAGCAGTGGCGGGCGGAGGCGAAGGTGACGAAGGACAATAAATCCCTATCTCCGAAGCCGGCGACTGCCCCCGAATCGAACCTCCTATTTCAAGCTGCAGCGTTCACCAGCCTGACCATCGCGGTGCTTTCACTCTTTCTGTTCGCGTGGATCGGGGAGGGTGTTGCGCACGACCGCACCGCAGGCTTCGATCTTGCGATCCGGAACCAGGTTCATGCCTACGCCTCTCCACCTCTGACCAAAGCAATGATCTTCATTTCGTTTCTGGGCGGGGACGGGCTGACCGCGGCCGCTATCCTCTCGGTGATTGCGTTCCTCGTCTTCCACTGGAGGCGGGAGGCGCTGCGGATGGTGGTCACGATTCTGGGGGCGCTGGTGCTGGACTTGAGCCTGAAATATGCCTTCCATCGTCCGCGCCCGGTTCCGTTTTTCGTGCCCGTGCCCTACACCTACAGCTTTCCCAGCGGGCACTCCCTGTTTTCATTTTGCTTTTATGGGGTGCTGGCGGGATTGCTGACCAAGCGAATCCAATCGCGCTTGGGGCGGGTTTTGATCTGGACGCTGGCTGCTCTTCTGGTCGCGGCCATTGGCCTGTCGCGGGTTTACCTGGGGGTGCACTATCCCAGCGACGTGGTCGCCGGATACCTGGCGGCGTCGCTTTGGGTGAGCACGCTGGTGGCGCTCGACCGGGTGCGGGTGGAACTGAAGGATACCTCCAACCGCGACACTTAACTTTTATTTCGGCTTAGCTCGCACGTTCACTGCTGGCATACACTGTGCCGGCGAGGCACTGAGGTTTCAGATGAGCAATCAGAGTCTGCGGTGGAGCTGCTGGTTTGTCCTGTGGATGTTCGTCTCCGGCGTGGCGTGCTTCTCATTCGCGGCTGCAGACCGTTCCCCCACTCAAGTTGACGACTTCACCGGTCGTCCGCGGGTAATCGTCATGAGCGATATCGGCAACGAGCCGGATGATCAGATGTCGTTTGTGCGTCTGCTCCTGTACTCGAATGAATTTGAGATTGAAGGAATCGTTGCCACTACCTCTACCTGGCAGAAGAGCGCGCTGCATCCTGAAACCATGCATGCCCTGATCCAGGCCTATGGACAGGTCCGGGCTAATCTCATGCTGCACGCCAAGGGCTGGCCGACTGCAGAGGAGCTTGACGGCCGGGTTCTTGCCGGGCAGCCGGGCTACGGATTGGCCGCCATCGGCACCGACAAAATGTCGGCAGGCGCGGAAACAATCATTCGGGCGGTTGACCGCGACGACCCGCGCCCGCTATGGATTTGCATCTGGGGCGGGGCCAACACCCTGGCGCAGGCGCTTTTGCATGTGCGCGCCACCCGGCCGGCCGGGGAGGTGGACCGATTCGTCGGGAAAATCCGGGTTTATTCCATCACCGACCAGGACGATACCGGCCCGTGGATCCGGCGTGAATTTCCCAAACTGTTCTACATTGTCCAACCCTCAACCCAAAAGGGAGACGACTACTACTACGCGACCTGGACCGGAATCAGCGGGGACGTTTACTACCGCAACGGCGCGGGCGCGGACTCGACTCTCGTCACCAACGAGTGGCTGGACGTGAACATCCGCAGCAAGGGGCCGCTGGGAAAGCTGTATCCCAGGTTTGCTTTCATCATGGAAGGAGACACGCCGTCTTTTCTGGGCCTGATCGACAACGGGCTGAACGCCTATCGCCGGCCCGACTGGGGCGGGTGGGGAGGCCGCTATATTTACCGGCAACCTTACGGCGAGACGCATGCCATCTGGACCCAGGGCGGCAACACGTATTCGCGAGTCACCTCGCAGGACACGGTGGCGGGCGTGGATGGCAGGGAGTACACGTCTGACCAGGCAACGATCTGGCGCTGGCGCGAAGCGTATCAAAACGATTTCGCAGCGCGGATGGACTGGACCATTAAGGATTACAGTCATGCCAATCACAATCCGCTGCTGGAAGTGAATGGGCAGCCCGGAACGGCTCCTATCGTGATCGATGCCGAGGTCGGTAAACCAATTCTGCTGGACGCGAGCCAGAGCCGCGATCCCGATGGCCAGCGCTTGCATTACCACTGGTTTCACTACGGCGAAGCCGGCAGCACCGACGCGAACCTGGCCGCAGTCAGCATCAGCGGCGCCGACACGGCAAAGGCCACGGTGACGGCGACCGCGGTCTGCCGTCCGCAGTGGCTGCCCAGGGGGGAATGCCAGGGGAGTGGGACGGCGCACATCATCCTGGCCGTAACCGACGATGGATCACCCCGTCTGACTTCTTACCGGCGCGTGATCCTGACCGTGCATGCCGTTAGCGCTCAATAGATGCTCAGCAGGAGCCATACTCCCAGCGAAGCGGTCATGCTGAGCGGAGTCCTCTTCGTGCCTCTCCCGGGCTGAATGGTTCTGATATGCAATAGGGGTCCTTCGACTCCGCAGGAAGCCCGCGTGCGGGCTTCCTGCTGCGCTCAGGACAAGGTTTACGGTGCAGAAGCTCACTCTCCTCATCACCCTGCGCTCAAGAAGATATACCCCGTACGCACCAATCGTTGTTAGACTACGTCGCGCTGAGTCGTGACTGGAGCGTCCTGATGAATCCCAAGTTCTCACTGCCGGCGGAGTTGATGGCTGAGTTCCTCGGAACTTTTGTGTTGATCATGCTCGGCACTGGGGTGGTCGCGATGGTGGTGCTCTTTCCCAGCCAGACTCCGGGAGAGATGATTCACGGCGGTTACACCAACATCACGCTGGGATGGGGACTGGCAGTGACGATGGGGATTTACGTCGCCGGAAAAGTCTCCGGGGCGCACCTGAATCCTGCCGTCACCCTGGCGCTGGCGGTTTTCCGCGGATTTCCCTGGCGGAAGGTCCTGCCTTACTCGATCGCGCAGACTGCCGGAGCATTCCTGGCCGCGGCGCTGGTGTATCGAAACTACCTGCCCGCCTTCCACCGGGTGGACCCGCTCTTGGAGAAAACGGCGGGCGTCTTCACCACTTTTCCGGCTTTTCCCAGCTTGCCCCAGGCTGGATTTCTGGACCAGGTAATCGGCACGGCGTTGCTGCTGCTGCTCATCTTCGCCATCATTGACGAATTCAATATGCCTCCGGGAGCGAACCTGGCGCCGCTGATGATCGGACTGGTGGTGGTTGCCATCGGGATGAGCTTCGGGGCAATGCACGGATATGCGATCAATCCGGCGCGCGACTTCGGCCCTCGTTTGTTTACGGTGCTGGCCGGTTTTCGCAACAATGGCATCACCGATGGAAGCCAGGCCTGGTGGGTGCCGGTTGTGGCGCCGCTGGTGGGCGGAGTCATCGGCGCCGGGGTGTATGACTTCGGCATCCGGCGATTCCTGCCGCGTTCCTCGCAATAGCCTCGGGAGAGTTACTTACCGACGGCATAATGCAGTTCGACCACGCCGTCTGTGAAGCTCGGGCAATCGCGTGCGCTGTGCACGCCAGATCCTTCGGGACTGAAGTACCTCAGGATGACGCCGGGTTGCAGGTGGATTTTTCAAACCGAGTCCGAGGCCCAGTCAATGAATCAATGCATCATTGCATTGCTGATTGCAAGTCTGCTTCTGGCGGGCTGCTCGCACTCCCCCAAGTCCCCAGCCGCTCCCCTCAACGCTGTTCCCACTCGCACCACGCTTTTCGACGGAGTGACACTCCAAGGCTGGAACGGCAACCCCGCGATCTGGTCTGTGAAGGACAACTCCATCCACGGGGTCGCTGACCACGGCGGCCAGCTTATTCTTGCCGCGGGCGACTACGCCGACTTCCGGCTCATCCTGAAATCGCGGTTAGTCAGCGAGAAGAACCACCTGGGGGTTTGTTTCTGGGGGAATCGCATGCCTGATTGGGGATACGGGGATTGCATCCTGGTAATCCCTCCGAGTGGCGGTATGTGGGACTATCACCCAGGCAAGAAGGGCCCGCCGCGCGAGAAATTACCTCATCCTGACTTTGATCCGCATGCCTGGCATGAGACCGAAATTCTCGGGCACCTCAAAACCGGGAGCATACGGATGGCGGTCAATGGCGTGGAGGTCACGCGCTACGCTGACGAAGATCCTACCCGCCTGCATAAGGGCCCGATCGGCCTGCAGATTCACGCCGGCGCGTCCGAGGTCGAGTACAAGGACCTGGTGCTCGAGGTCGATCCCAAAGAGGACCGGCTGGTGACCCTCAAGCCCGCGCCTTAGATTTGGCCGCTGCCTTCAGAATCCCGGAGCGAAGGTGTAGCCCAGCGACACTCCAAAGCGGGTGGCGTAGGGAGAGCTGAATTCCTGATTGTTGTGAATCATGTACAGGTGGGCTTCCGGGCGAACGAAAAAATGGCCGTGAAAGTAGTAGCGGAAGCCGCCGCCGATGTGTCCCATGAAGTGGTTGCTGCTGACGAAGTCGGTGCAGGTGATGGCGCTGCAATTGATGGTTCCGGTGTAAAAACGCAGGCTCTCCCAGCCGATGCCGGCCATCAGTTCAGCCGCCGCATGCGGGCCCAGCTTGGGGGCGTAGATCCCGTTAAAGTCATAGAAAAGGGGGCGGTAGGGCTGGAAGCCGGCGTAGAGGTTCCGACTACTCCTCCAGGCCAGCTCGCCGCTGACGCCCAGTGGCCCCTTCAAAAGCAGGTCCGCGCTGACGACCGGGTAAGCGCCGCCGGTCAGCGACACCGGGTTGTGGTCTCCCGAGGCGCTCGACGCCGAGGGCGCCGTGAGCGTGCCCACGCCAACGGCGACATCAAACTGCTGCGCATGAAGCGTGGCTGGTATGAGGAAAGAAAGAAGCAGAATCGCCAGTAAACTGAACTGTCTCAAGTGACCCTCCGGAACGATATAGACTTTAGATGCAACGGGCTGCCCGGGGGTAAGTGAAAAGTTTTGTAACCGGACAGACCGGTGGTCGGTCATCTCAAAAATGCGGGCAGGCCGGGGCCCTGCCGGCAATCGTTTGCATCTATAATGCGGCACTTGGAATCAACATAGCCTATTCCGTTAGTTACGTTCAGTCCCGCTCGATATGGAAGACCTGAACCCTGACAGATCGCTGTCCCCAAAGAGAATTATCGTTTCGACAGGTGTCGTTCTCTGTTTGTTCGCGTTCTGGTCGGGACAAGCACAGGGGCAGGGCAGCGAAAGCTCCGGCACGAGCTTGGACTCCACACCTGCAGCGTCCATAAAAATCACAACTCCATCGAACCAGAACCCGTTCG
This sequence comes from Terriglobia bacterium, assembly GCA_963757835.1. Taxonomy (GTDB): domain Bacteria; phylum Acidobacteriota; class Terriglobia; order Terriglobales; family Acidobacteriaceae; genus JAIQFF01. The sequence continues at coordinate 50,319 of CAVWSP010000007.1, forward strand.
GCGGCAGTGTTGCCCAGGGAAGCGTCAAGCCGGAAGTCGTGTCGCTCACCTTCCAGGATGCGATTGATCTTGGCCTGAAAAATAACCTTGGGGTGCTGCTGCAGAGTTACAACTCCATTGCCGCCCGGGGACAGAAATGGAAGGAACTGAGCGAGCTTCTGCCTAACGTGAGGGGCGCGGTCAGCGTCAATGTGGCGCAGGACAACCTGGCGGCCCGGGGACTGCGCTTCCCCGGATTTCCCACCGTGGTGGGTCCCTACGGATTTACCGACGCGCGGGTGTACCTGACGCAATCGATCGTGAACCTCAAGGCTCTTAACCGCGAGCGTGGAGCGGTCGAAGATGAGAAGGCCGCGCAGTACAGTTACAAGGATGCCCGCGAGTTGGTGGTGCTGGCGACCGGCAATGCCTATCTTCAGGCGCTCTCCGGGGCGGCGCGGGTCGAAACCGCCGAGGCGCAATTGGAAAGCGCGCAGGCGTTGTACGGCAAGGCCACCGACCAGCAGAACGCCGGCCTCAACCCGGCCATCGACACGCTTCGCGCCCGGGTGGAATTCCAGAACCGGCAGCAACAGCTGATCGTGGCGCGCAACGAGTATGCCAAGCAGAAGCTGGCCCTGGTGCGCGCGATCGGGCTGCCCACGGGCCAGGAAATTGCGCTGACCTCGAAGGCGCCGTACGATCGCCTGGCCACCGAGGGTATTGAGGCCAGCGTGCAGCGCGCGTATGCTTCCCGCTCCGATTATCTGGCGGCGGTGCAACAGGTGCGGGCCGCGGAACACTATCGCAAGGGGGCGACTGCGGAGCACTATCCCACCCTGGACTTGCTGGCTGACTATGGCGACCTGGGAATCAACTTTGGGAATTCGCACGGAACGTACAGCGTCAGCGGACGGCTGAACATTCCCATCTTTCAGGGAGGCAAGGCCCACGCCGACGTGCTGCAAGCCGATGCCACCCTGCGCCAGGCTCAAGCCCAGTTGGACAATTTGCGCGGCCAGATTGAATATGAGGTGCGCACCGCCCTGTTGGATATTGCGGCCGCCGACGACCAAGTGGAAGTGGCGCGCAGTTCCGTCGATCTGGCGGAACAGACGCTGATCCAGGCCCGCGACCGGTTTTCCGCCGGAGTTACCGACAACCTGGAGGTGGTCCAGGCCCAGCAGACTGTGGCTTCGGCCCATGAAAATTATATTTCAAGCCTGTACGCTCACAACCTGGCCAAGATCGAACTGGTGCGCGCCATGGGATACGCAGAGCAGGGCGTACGGCAATATCTGAGCGGCAAGTAATATGGAACAAACTACGACGACGACCGTGCACGACACGCCTGCAGTTGAAACCCGCGAACATCCTCCCTTACCGGCTTCGGAGCGGGACCTCCGCTGGAAGCAAGCCTCGCGCAATCCGCGCTTTCGCCTGGCCCTGATCGTGGGCGGAATTGTGCTGCTGGTGGCGGGCTTCTTTCTGTGGCGCTACCTGGGGAGCTACGAATCCACCGACGACGCGCAGATCGACGGCCACCTGAACGCCATCAGCACCCGCGTCTCCGGTCACGTGATCAAGCTTCTGGTCAACGACAACCAGTTTGTGGAGGCGGGCACGCCGCTGGTTGAGATCGATCCCAGGGACTACCAGGTGGCGGTAGCCAAGGCCAGTGCTGCCTACCGCGATGCTCAGGCTACGGCGGAATCATTTCAGTCAAACGTTCCCATCACGTCGGTGAATACAGACAGCCAGTTGTCGGCGTCTCAGGCGGATGTAGAGGGCGCCCGGGCTGGGGTTTCGGTGGCGCGCCAGCAACTGGAGGCGGCGCGGGCCCAGCTGGAGCAGGCTATCGCCAATGACATCAAGGCGCAGAACGATGTCGGCCGCTACAAACAGCTGGTGGACAAGCAGGAGATTTCCCACCAGCAGTATGACCAGGCAGTGGCAGCGGCGCGCTCCAGCGCGGCGGGAGTTGCCGCCGCCCGGGCGTCGGCGGTGGCCGCGGAGCAGATGGTGCCGCAGGCCCAGGCCAAGCGCGAGCAGGCCGAAGCCAATTTGCGTTCCGCCGGAACCGCGCCGCAACAGATGACCGCGATTCGCGCCCGCGCCCAATCCGCCCTGGCCCAGGCCCAGCAAAAGAAAGCCGAGTTGGACCAGGCCAACCTGAATCTGCAGTACACGCGGGTGGTCGCTCCGGTCAGCGGAATCGTAAGCAACCGTACGGTTGAAGTCGGCCAGAATGTGCAGATCGGCCAGGAACTGATGAAGATCATCAACCTGGACGACATCTGGGTGACCGCCAACTTCAAGGAAGACCAGCTTCGCTACATGCGGCCAGGACAACGGGCGACCATTTCGGTGGACGCTTACGGGAAGAAGTACAACGGGCACGTGCAGAGTATCGCGGGAGCCAGCGGGGCGCTGTTCAGCCTGCTTCCCCCGGAAAATGCCACGGGCAACTACGTGAAGGTGGTGCAGCGCATTCCGGTGAAGATCACTTTTGATCCGGGAGAAACCAAGGAACATATTCTGCGCCCGGGAATGTCGGTTGAGCCCAAGGTCTGGGTCAGATGAGTAGGGTGAGATGAGTTCGGCCGCTCTGACCGCGGATGGCTCGGCCCTGCCGCGTCCGGCCATCAATCCCTGGGTCATCGCGCTGGCGGTCACCCTGGCCACGTTCATGGAGGTGTTGGATACCAGCATCGCCAACGTAGCCCTGCCGCACATTGCCGGCAACCTTTCCGCCGGGACCGACGAGAGCACATGGGTCCTGACTTCCTACCTGGTTTCAAACGCCATCGTCCTGCCGCTCAGCGGCTGGATCTCTTCCATCATCGGACGCAAACGCTTCTACATGAGCTGCGTGGCCATCTTCACCATCAGCTCTTTTCTGTGCGGGCTGGCCCCGAACCTGGGCATGCTGATTTTCTTTCGCATCCTGCAGGGCGCGGGCGGCGGGGGGTTGCAGCCCAGCGAGCAGGCCATCCTGGCGGATACATTTCCTCCCGCGAAACGCGGCATGGCTTTCGCCGTCTATGGCCTCGCGGTAGTGCTGGCGCCGGCCATCGGCCCCACGCTGGGCGGATGGATCACGGACAACTTCACCTGGCGCTGGATCTTTTTTCTGAATATTCCGGTGGGCATTCTTTCCCTGATCTTGACCTCGCGCCTGATCCAGGACCCGCCCTTCATGCAGCGCAAGAAGCTTTCGGAAACAAAAATCGATTACATCGGGCTCGGGCTGGTGACGCTGGGTTTGGGCTCGCTGCAGATTGTCCTGGATAAAGGCCAGCGCGAGGACTGGTTCGAATCACACTTCATCGTGGTACTCGCGGTGATCGCGGCGGCTTCCCTGCTGTTTCTCATCTACTGGGAGTGGACGCGCAAGGACCCGGTGATCGACCTGCACCTGTTCACCAACCGGACGTTCGCGGCTTCCAATCTGCTGATGTTCATGCTGGGGTTTGCCCTGCTCGGCAGCACGGTGCTGCTCCCGCTCTTCATGCAGACCCTGCTGGGCTACACCGCGGAACAGTCCGGACTGGCGCTCTTGCCGGGTGGTTTCAGCCTGATGCTGCTGATGCCGATCGTGGGCCTCATGCTCTCCCGCTTCGATGCACGCAAGATGATGACGTATGGCCTGGTGGTGCTTTCCTTCTCCTTGTTTCACATGACCAACTTCACGCTGGGGGTCGATTTCCGGACTGTGGTGTACGCCCGGATGATCCAGACCATGGGACTGGCCTTCCTTTTTATCCCCATCAACACCGCGGCCTATGCGTTTCTGCCCAAGGAGAAGAACAATGCGGCTTCAGGGCTGATGAACCTGGCCCGAAACATCGGCGGCAGCGTGGGTATTTCAATTGTGACCACCATGCTCGACCGCCGGTCGCAACACCATATTGCCCGGCTATCGAGCCATCTTTCGGCCGCCAACCCGCAGGTTCAGTCCACGCTTCAGGGCATGGCGCGGGCGCTTGAGGCCAAAGGACTTTCCCCTGCGGACGCCATGCACAGGGCTTACGGGTTGCTACAAGCTAATGTCTTTCGACAAGCGGGCATGCTGGCCTACATTGACAACTTCTGGCTGCTGGGAGTAGCTATTCTAGTGATGGTTCCGTTGGTCTTTCTGATGAAGCGCCCGCCGACGGGCGGCGAGATGGCAGTCCACTAGCGGCTTGTGTGGGTCGGACACTCTTGTCCGACGGTTTTGGGGTTGGTTTTGCGGTTGGGGTTTCGGGGTTTGGGCTATGGTCTTGCGTCGAAGGACATGAAGCAAGGTCAAAAACAACGTCAAAGGCGTCGGACAAGAGTGTCCGACCCACACGAGGTCAGCCTTTGTTTAGGGTGATTACGGTCGAACGGGAATTCGGCAGCGGCGCGGCGGAAATCGCGCGCGAAATTGCCAACCGCCTGGGCTGGAAGCTGTGGGACCAGGCCCTGACCGAGGAAATCGCCCACGAAGCCCGCGTTGACCCCTCCGCCGTGATGTACTGCGACGAACGCCTCGACAGCACCTTTCACCGCCTGGCCAAGACATTCTGGCGGGGCAGTTACGAACGCAGCATGCCCATCAAGGGCACCGAACCCTTCGACACCGATCGCTTTGTGGCCATCGGGCACCAGGTGATGACCCGGGTGGCGACGGCTGGAAACTGTGTGATCGTGGGGCGAGGCGCTCCCTACTTTCTGCGCGAACTCCCGGATGCCTTCCACGTTTTCCTCTACGCGCCACGGTCAGAAAAGCTGCGGCGTCTGCGCCTGATCGGGCACAGTGACAAGGAAGCCGAAGAACTGGTCGATACCGTGGACCGCGACCGCATCGAATTCGTCAAACACTATTTCGGCGCGGACTGGCCCACCCGCTGCCTTTACCACATGATGATCAACACTGCCGTCGGAAACGAAGTCGTCATTTCGACGGTCCTCGACACTATGCGCCTGCTGGAACAACCGGTGACCGCCGGAGGGGCAGCGTCGCAGCTTGAGAAGTGCCCGTAACCCTTTGGTAATACTGGGTTGCACCTTTTCCGTTGCACTTTAACACTACTGAAATATCTTCTGGATTAGGATCGTTGGCGGGGAAAGTTCTGCGGAGGCTTCGAAAATGGGAGCGGCCCGGATTCCACAACACGCGCTTCCGCTGCAGGTGGCGGCCGTCTGCTACCGGCGGCGCGGCGCCGCGATCGAGTTCCTTCTGGTAAACACGAACGGCGGCGGCAAGTGGACGTTTCCCAAGGGTGATCCTGAATCGAATCTTTCGCACGGCCAGGCTGCGGAACGTGAAGCACGCGAAGAAGCCGGCGTCCGCGGCCGTATTGAGTCGCGCCATTTCTGCCTGTACATCCATTCCAAAGGGGTTTTCTGGAAACCACCCGGAGTGCGGGAGTATGTAATCAAGGCATTCCTGCTCGAGGTGGAGCGCACGGAAGAGCCACAGGAAGATAGCCGAAATCCCACCTGGTTCAGCCCCGAGGACGCCAGGAAGATCCTGGCCAAGGGGCGGGAAGTGAAATACGCGCGCGAGCTGCAGGCCGTGGTCGATCGCGCGCTGGAAAAGATTGGGCTCGCTCAGACGGCGACCGCACCCTAGCCTTCCCGGAACGCAACCCCGCCGTCCCCGGCGGCCTCCCGCCATAATTCCAAAGCGAACTGTCATGCTGAGCGCAGTCTGGCCGGTCGCTTGCGACCGGCCGGACGCAGTCGAAGCACCCCTATTTCCTTGCCAGTCGCTGATCGGGATGCCAGATTCCCTTTCCCAACCTTCACTTTTGGAATAGGGGCCCTTCGGCTCCGCAGGAAGCCCGCGAGCGGGCTTCCCACTCCGCTCAGGGTGACAGGTTCTTCATCAAACAAGGTCTCTCGTGAGACGATTGAAGGGATGCTTCAGCTTTCTTCCGCCGGCAAACGCTATGGCCACAAGCTCCTGTTCGAGGGAGCGGACTGGATGATCACCCCTCGCGACCGGGTGGGGCTGGTGGGCGCGAATGGCACCGGCAAATCTACTCTGCTGAAGATCCTGGCTGGGACCGAAACTCTTGACTACGGCTCGGTCAGCCGGGCCAAGGGCATCAGCGCGGGCTATCTTCCGCAGGACGGCCTGGCGCTCTCTGGACGCACCGTGTTTGCCGAGTGCATGTCGGTGTTTGCGCACCTGCGACGCATGGAGCAGGAGATGGAAGAGCTCACTGGACGCATGTCCGAACTCGACCATGCATCTCCCGAATACGCGCAGGTGGCGGAGCGCTACCAGCGTATCGAGCACGAATTTACCACTCGCGACGGATACGCCATCGAGGCGCAAGTCGGCACCGTGCTTTCAGGGTTGGGTTTTCGCAAGGAAGACTGGACCCGGCAGACCGAGGAATTTTCCGGCGGCTGGCAGATGCGCATTGCGCTGGTGAAGCTGCTGCTGCAGCAGCCCAACCTGCTGTTGCTGGACGAGCCCACCAACCATCTTGATCTCGAGGCGCGCAACTGGCTGGAGGAGTATCTCGGGAACTATCCCCACGCTTTTGTTCTGATCTCGCACGACCGCTATTTTCTCGATGTGACCATCAACAAGATTGTCGAGATATGGAACAAGCGCATTCATCTTTACCACGGCAACTACGCAAAGTATCTGAACGCGAAGACGGAGCGACTGGAGCAGCTCGAGGCCGCCTACCGCAACCAGCGCGAACGCATCGAGCAGCTGGAAGTCTTCATCAATCGCTTCCGCTACCAGGCCACCAAGGCCAAGCAGGTGCAGAGCCGGATCAAGGAACTGGAGAAGATTGAACGCATCGAGCTGCCAGAGGAAGAGAAGACCATCCACTTTTCTTTTCCCCAACCCAAGCCCGCCGGTCGGATCGTGGCCGAGTTCATCGGGGTGGCGAAATCTTACGGCGATAAGGAAGTATTTCGCGATGTAAGTTTCATGATCGAGCGCGGCGACCGGATCGCGCTGGTGGGAGTGAACGGAGCCGGTAAATCCACGCTGATCAAGCTGCTGGCGCAGACCGAGCCTCTGACTGAGGGCGAGTACCGTCTGGGACACAACGTCGATCCGGATTACTTCGCGCAGGACCAATACAAGGAGCTCGATCCGGATGCGCGCATACTGGATGACCTGGGCGAGATGTCTCCGCGCTCCACCCAGACCGAGTTGCGCAGCCTTCTGGGATGCTTTCTGTTTTCCGCCGACGATGTTTTCAAACGCATCGGCGTGCTCTCGGGCGGGGAGCGCAACCGCTACGCGCTGCTGCGGATGCTGCTGCATCCGGCAAATTTTCTGCTGCTCGACGAGCCCACCAACCACCTCGACATGCGCGCCAAAGACGTGCTGCTGAAGGCGCTGACCGACTACAACGGCACCGTGGTCTTCGTCTCGCACGACCGCTATTTCATCGACAACCTGGCTACGCGAGTCCTGGAGGTCGGAGAGGGCCGGGTCGAAGTCTATCCCGGCAACTACGAGGATTACCGCTGGCGAAAAGAGGGCGGCGCTGCGGCGTTGCAGAAAGCGGTTACGTCACCAGCCCATGCGCAGCCGGCGAATGGAAACGTCAACGGACAGCCGGCGAAATCCGAGGATGCCGCGGGACGACGCCTGAATCCCATCAAACGAAAGCAGATGGAAGATCGAGTGCACGAGCTCGAATCTGAAATCAACCGCCTGGAAGATACCATCGCCGAGTGTGAAGCAGCCTTGCAGAGCTTTGTCAGCGCCGAGGAGACTCAACGGGTTACACAGGAACTGGCGCTGCGGCGGGCTGAACTGCAGGGCCGCATGGCGGAGTGGGAGGAACTGGGGAAGACGCTTCAAGCCTAGGGCCAGCACGGGCGAGCTAACCCGGTTCCAGTTACCTGATTTTCGAACCCGTACAACGTTCTTCCGTAACCTGCCTTAATGCTGGCTGCCGTGCGATATTCAGCTTGGCCAATCGGCCATAGATAAGCAGAGATAAATAGATCAGCAGAGACCAGCATACTCGCCGCATGCGGTTACGCCCCTGGAGCCGCGCGGAACATTAAAGGAGCGCCGCAACCGATGCTGCAGCCATCAGATTCTCAAAAATCGCAGTTACCCTCAAACCAATCCTTCAGCCCCAGCAAAAGCGTCAGCGTGCCCGTGGAACAGGCTACAATCGGCCGCTCCGTGGTCATCAAGGGCGAAGTCAGCGGAACCGAATCGCTTTATATCGATGGGCGAATCGAGGGCACCGTCAATTTTGCCGAGCACCGCATTACCGTGGGACGCAACGGCAGCGTCGCCGCCAACATCACGGCCCGCGAAGTTGTGATCCTGGGCAAGGTGCAGGGCAACATCCAATGCACCGACCGGCTGGACATCCGCAGTGAAGGCGCGCTGACCGGCGATGTCGTCACCCAGCGCATCAGCGTTGAGGATGGAGCCATTCTGAAGGGCAGCGTGCAGGTGCGCGCAGTGGAGCACAAGCAGGACAAGTCTCAGGCGCAGAAGCAGGCACAAGCTGAGACCAAGCCCGCTGCAACCGAGCAGCCCAGAGCGGCAGCCGCAGTGGCTGGCGTCTAGTTCATGAGTGTGGGTCGGACACTCTGGTCCGACGCTTTTGACTTTCGTTCTTTGCAAAGCAGGGCAAAAGCAAAAGCAAAGTCAAAGGCGTCGGACAAGAGTGTCCGACCCGCACAGTTTTGATTTATTTCTTCTCTTCCGGCTTCAAATCTAGAGCTGCGGAATTCATGCAATAGCGCAGGCCAGTCGGCGCGGGGCCGTCTTCAAAGACATGGCCCAGGTGGGCATCGCAACGCGCGCATCGGGTCTCGGTGCGGACCATGCCGTAGGTCTTGTCGGTGTGGTTTACCACCGCCGCTTCGTCCACAGGTTTGAAAAAGCTGGGCCAGCCCGTGCCTGACTCGAACTTGGTCTCCGAGCGGAACAGCGGTTGCCCACAGCAGACACAGGTATAGGTGCCCGCATCTTTCGTCTTCCAGTACTTGCCGCTGAACGCCGGTTCCGTCCCAGCCTTGCGGGTAACGTAGTATTGCTCCGGGGATAACTGCTTTTGCCACTCTGCTTCCGGCTTGTCGATTTTCTCTGCCATTTCATTTCTCCGAATCGTTCTGTGATTGATCTTTGATCATTTACAGACCTGCTCAAATCTCGATGACCATATCCTCCAGGCGGGTGGGATAACTGTTCAGCACTTCGCCCTTGTCTTTCCTGACGATGACCGTGTCGGAGTGCCGAAAGCCGCCCCAGTCCGGATCATAAACTCCGGGTTCGCAACTGAAGGCCATGCCCTGCCGCAGGACGGTCTTGTCGCCTTCGGCGATCCAGGGAGCCTCGTGGCCTTCGAGGCCAATGCCGTGCCCGGTGCGATGTTTCAGAAACTTCTCCAGGCCGGCTTTGCGAATCTGGTCCAGGCTTTTCTGGTCCACTTCTTCGGCGATTGCGCCTTCCTTCAAATTTTCCACGCCGGTGTCGTGGGCCGCGAGCATGGCGTCGAACAGGCGCTTGGCGTAATCGCTCGGCTTGCCCACGCAGAAGGAGCGCTCGCACTCGACGTTGTATCCTCCGACCTGGGCGCCGAAGCTGAGGATCAAAGCGTCCCCAGTTTTCAGCCGGTCTTTGCTCGGGACCGCGTGCGGGAACGCCGACCGTTTGCCGAAGGGCACCAGTCCTCCAAAGGGAGGATCGATGCCGACGCCGACAACGTCATGCAGTTCCTTCGACATCCTGTCCGCGACCGCGTCGGCGGTGACTTTCAGGATCTCGTCCTCGGTCACGCTGCCGTTGTGCTGCACGAAATCGCGGCCGGCCTGGACCTTGAAGTCAGCGTAAGTCATGGCCCGGCGCATGATGCGGATTTCGTCTTCGTCCTTGACCAGGCGAAGGTCATCGACCAGGTCTCCGGCCATCACGATATCGGCCTGGGGAGCGCCCAGCTTTATTTGATGCAGCCGGCTGGGCCGCGGTTCTTCCACGCCAATGCGTCCCCGGTCGAATCCGCGTTTGGCTACGCGCTCGAAAATCCAGCGCACCCGGTTCACCGGGCCGGGAAAATCAAAGTAGGACTCGTAGTCCTTCACCCACCAGGTTTTGACCTGGTCAACTTCCAGCCCGGGAACGAACATTACGGGATCGCCGGACTCCGGAATCAGCGCTGCCAGGGGGCGCTCGGTCGAGAGATGGAAGTATCCAATGGTGTAGATGATGTTGGTCGCATCCAGAAGAAGCAACGCGTTGAGCTTGCGTTCTTTCATCTTCTGCTGGACTTGCGCGACCTTGCGCCGGTACCAGTCCGGTTCCAGGCGGTCGTGCGGGCCGGGATCCGGCATGGCGGTTGCCACGCGGAGGAAGTGCATTCGACCGAGTTTGCTCACATCGGTGGTGACGCTGAGCGCCGCCGCGCCGGAGAGCGTGCGCATGAACTGCCTTCGATTCGACATTGTGTCTCCGTCCGGACCTAGTGCTGGAATTTTGAGCGACTCATCTTAGCCTACCTGGGGGCGTCCCGGCTCGACCGTGGATAATCAGGAGGTATTGGTTTGAAATCCTGGGTGGAGCAGGCCTTCAGGGCTGCATAATTTCCTGGGAGGAAGCCTAAGGTCACGCAGAAAACAATCCCTCTAAGAGCCTTTCGTAGCGCCGGCGTCGCGCTGGCCGAATGCAAAACGCGGGCGAGGGCGCCCGCGCCACACGAGAACCTGACGACTAGGCGCCTGAGCCTCCGATGGTACGGTATTCCCCCCGGTGATAGAGCAGGGGATCGCCTCCGCGCACCACGACTTCCTCGACTTCAGCGATAAAGATCGTGTGGTCGCCTGCATCCTGGGCGCTGTGCAGCCGACATTCGAGATAGGCCAGGGCGCCGTTGAGCACCGGGGTGCCGTGCTCTGTGCGGTCAAAGTGGGCTCCCGCCTCCTGCTCAGCATGGCGATGGTCTTGCGCCGGGCGGGCATAATATTCGGAGATGATCTGCTGGTTCTGGGCCAGCACATTTACTCCAAAACGCTTCCGGGCATGGAGATGCGCGTGGGTGCGGGCGCGATGGTCAACGCAGACCAGCACCAGCGGCGGGTCGAGCGACACCGAAGTGAAGGCGTTGGCGGTCATGCCGTGAACTTCGCCCTCGTAATCCACGGTGATCACAGTTACGCCAGTGGCAAAACTGCCTAGCGCGCTGCGGAATTCCGTTTGAGTGACGGCCATGTGCAGGCTGGAGCCCTGATGCTTCGTAGCGTTTCCGGCGGGGCCGTGCAATTGGCGCTTCCGCCCTAAGAGTTTTACCACTAAACGCGTGAAGTTGAACAATTGGCTCAACCATGAACGCCGTTGCGCCGGAAACCACGCGGCGTTCCCTATCCCTCTCATGTATCATTCTGGTTGTTCGACCGTACCGGGTCCGGGAGCGCAAGCAGACATGCGGGTGCAGGAAGATTCTCTCACCGCTTATCTCGACGAAGTGCGCGGCGGCCTGCCGCTGTCGCGCGAGGGAGCATGCCAGCTCCTGCGCTGCCCGGAGGATGAACTTCCCGCTCTCCTCGCTACCGCGCTCGAGCTCAAGCAAAGATTCAAGCCCGGCGTCATCACCTACTCGCGCAAGGTATTCATTCCGCTGACGAACCTGTGCCGCGACTACTGCGGCTATTGCACCTTCCGCCGCGACCCGGGCGAACCCGGCGCGCACACCATGACCCCGGACGAAGTGATGGAAGTCGCGCGCGCCGGCGAGAAACTGGGTTGCACTGAAGCCCTTTTCAGCCTGGGTGACAAACCCGAGCTGGCCTTCCCTGAAATGCGCACGACCCTGCGCCACCTGGGTTACAACTCGACTTTGCACTATCTCGAGGCCATGTGCGAACGAGTGCTGCGGGAGACGACCCTGCTGCCGCATCCCAATCCAGGGTTGCTGAGCGCCGAATGGATTACCCGCCTGGCGGCAGTTTCTCCGAGCATGGGCCTGATGCTGGAGACGACGAACACCGCGCTGCTTGCGCCCGGCGCCGCGCATGACAACGCGCCCGACAAGGTTCCGGCAAAACGATTGCGCACCATTGAAGAAGCCGGCAAGCAGTCCGTGCCCTTCACCACCGGGCTGCTGATCGGAATCGGTGAAACGCTCGAAGACCGAGTGGACACGCTGCTCGCCATCCGCGAGATGAATCGCCGCTACGGCCACATCCAGGAAGTGATCGTGCAGAATTTTCGGGTCAAGCGGGAGATTCCGATGCACGAATGGCCGGAGCCGACCCGGGGCGAGATGTTGCGAACGGTTGCGGTGGCGCGACTTCTTATGCCGGAGGTCAACATCCAGGCTCCGCCCAATCTTTCCGCGCCTTATTACGACGAACTGCTCGATGCCGGGATCAACGACTGGGGCGGGGTTTCACCCCTGACCCCCGATTTCATCAATCCGGAAAGGCCGTGGCCGCACCTGGAGCAGCTCAAGGCCCGCACGGAATCAAGAGGATACATTCTGCGACAGCGCCTGCCGGTTTATCCTGAATTCCTGACATCGCTTACCTCGCGGTCCGGCTTGCTGGCGGAAAAAGTCCAGGCAGCCGCCGATCGCGAAGGCTACGCAGGGAGGGCCAGGGCGGCATGATCGTTGTACTTACCGGCGGGACGGGTGGCGCCAAGTTCGTGGACGGCCTGCGCCAGGTTGTGCCTTCCAAAGACCTGACCATCATCGTCAACACCGGCGACGATCTGGAGTGGTGGGGCCTGTACGTTTCTCCCGACCTCGATTCCATCACCTACGTGCTGGCTGGACTGCTGAGCAAGGAACGCGGCTGGGGCGTAAAGGGCGACACATTTTTTTGCCTGCAGGCTATGGGCGACCTGGGAGAGCCCATCTGGTTCCACACCGGCGACCGCGATCTTGCCGTCCACCTGCTGCGCACGAAATTGCTTAAGCAGGGCAAGACGCTGTCAGAAGTCTCCGCCGAGATCGCGGCCAAGATGGGAGTGCAGGCCCGCATCCTGCCCATGACCAATACCCGCGTCGAGACCCGGGTCGATACCCCGATCGGCGAGCTCAGCTTTGAAGAATATTTTGTGCAGCGCTGGTATCAGGACCCGGTCAACTCGATTCGTTTCGCCGGCATTGAAAACGCCGAACCCGCCCCCGGCGTGATCGATGCCATCATGTCGGCGTCCGTGGTGCTGCTGGCGCCGAGCAATCCCGTGACCAGTATTGGCCCAATCCTCGCCGTGCCCGGCATCACCGAGGCGCTCAAACAGACTCGCGCCCTGGTAGCGGCGGTGAGCCCGATTATCGGTAACACCGCAGTCTCGGGGCCGGCCGGCATTCTGATGGCGGCGCAGGGCTTGCCGGTATCCATCGCAGGCGTGGCCCAGGCTTACAGCGAGTTCCTCGACCTTCTGATAGTTGACCATCGCGACGCCAAAGCGGCCGAGGAATTAAGAAAGCCCGGGCTGCGGGTCCACTGCGCCAACACGATCATGGGCACGGCCGAAGAAAAAATTGACCTGGCCCGGCAGATCCTGGCCCAGGTCGAGTCGCCGGCTTCGAATGAAACGGCCGCCCACGCGGGCTCGGACCTGTCATGATTCTGGTCCCGGTAAAGAATCTCTCGGGCGCCAAGCAACGTCTCGCCGGCTGGTTTGACCAACCCACCCGTACCGAGCTTGCGCAAGCCATGCTGTTCGACGTGCTCGAAACCCTGAGTACGTGGATCGACCGCCCGGAGGTCAGCGTCGTGACCAGCGATCCGTTTGCGCTGCGACTGGCCCAGCATTTTTGCTTTTCCGTGATTCCCGACAACGCCAACCGCAGCCAGACCGACGCCATCGAAATGGCAACCCGCTACTGTGAGGACCAGGGCGTGGACAGCACGCTGGTGATTCCCGGGGATATTCCTCTCATCCAGTGCTGGGAGCTGGAGAAGATTCTGCAATCCGCGCCCGCGGAAGGCTCTGTGCTGGTGCGCGCCGCCGACGGACGCGGCACCAACGCCATCTGGCGACGCCCCGCCGGATTGTTTCCCGCGCGCTTCGGCAATGACAGCTTCGCGCCTCACCATGCCGCCGCGCAGGCCACGGGGAAACCGTGCGTCGTGCTTTCCCTGCCCGGAATCGCGCTCGACATCGACAACCCTTCTGACCTGCGGGCCCTTGCCGCCGCCTCGGGCGAAACACGCGCCCAGCGCCTGGTCCGGCAATGGCAGGTTGATGAGCTTCCTGTAGCCGCAAATGAGTAAGGTGCCAGCCCCACGAAAAAAATCAGCCCCGCAGGGGCGAAGGAATAAAGCCCACGGCGTAAGCCGTGGGTGGCCGCAGAAAGGCGAGAAAGCCCCAAAGGGGCGAAAGAAAATCTCGCTTCCCGCGGTACACGAACTCCGCATCATCCCGCTCCCCATAAAAACCGAGGTCAAAGCCGGCGATTCTCTCACTGGCCTGCTTCTCCGCGCTCTGAAGCCTCACAAACTGCGCCCGGGCGACATCCTGGTCATCAAGCACAAAATTGTTTCCAAGGCCGAAGGGCAATTCGTTGACCTGAAAAACATCAAGCCCTCCGCCGCCTCCCGCCGCTGGGCGCAGCGCTATCACCTCGACGCTCGCGTGATCGAACTGGCAATGCAACAGAGCCGACGCATCGTGCGGCGCAAGCGCGGCGTCCTGATCACGGAGACTCAGCACGGCCTGATTTGCGCCAACAGCGCCGTGGACGTTTCCAACGTGGACGGAGGCCGCCATGCGCTCCTGCTGCCCAACGACCCCGACCGCTCGGCAGCGCGAATCCATCGCGAGCTGAAAAACAGTTTGCACGTTTCCATCCCGGTGATCATCACGGACACTTTCGGCCGGCCCTGGCGCGAAGGGCTGACCGAGGTTGCCATCGGAGTGGCCGGAATGCAGGCCCTCCACGACTATCGCGGGTTGCCGGACTCGCACGGATACAGGCTGCAGGCTAGTATTGAAGCGGACGCCGACCAGTTGGCTTGCGCCGCGGGCCTGGTCTGCGGCAAGATAGCTCGCACACCGGCGTGTATCATTCGAGGGTTCGCCTATCGTCCCGGCCGGGGCAGCGCGCGTGACCTGATGCGCCCGGCCGCAAGCGATCTTTTTTCGCTGAGGCGGGTTCGCTAAGGCGTGTTTTCCGAGGAGGAGCCGTGACCCGAGTCCTACCCGATTCTGAACTGGAAATGTTTCCTGCTCTGGAGTGGCCAGCCGTTGCAGAGAGCATGTCCTCGGAGGCGCGCAACGCGCTGGACCAGGTTATGGCGTCGCAGGATGGCAGCGTCCTCTGCCGCGAACAATGCCTGCTGCTCGCCAATGCCGAAGGCGACGATCTTCTCGGCCTGCTGGTGGCGGCCGACATGCTGCGCCGCGACCTGGTGGGAAATATCGTGACCTACGTGGTCAACCGTAATATCAATTTCACCAACATTTGTTTTGTGGGATGCAAGTTCTGCGCCTTCAGCCGGGGCCCGCGCGAGGAAGACAGCTACTTCCACAGCCTCGAAACCATGGCGCAGAAAGCCGTGGAAGCCCGGGCGCTGGGCGCGACTGAAGTCTGCATTCAGGGTGGGCTGCCCCACGGATTGCCTCCCTTCTACTATCGTGACATTCTGCGCGCGATAAAGACGGCCGTGCCTGACATGCACATTCACGCCTTCTCCCCCATGGAGATCGTTTACGGCGTCGAGCTTACCGGCATGCCGCTGCCTGACTACCTCACCATGCTGCGCGACAACGGCCTCGACACTCTGCCGGGAACGGCTGCCGAAATTCTCGACGACGACGTGCGCTTCGTGCTCTCACGCAACAAGCTTTCCACCGAACAGTGGAAGCAGGTGGTGCGCACGGCCCACCAGTGCGGCATTCGCAGCACCTCCACGCTGATGTACGGGCACGTCGAAAGTCCGATGCACTGGGTAAATCAGCTTGAGCTTCTGCGCGACATTCAACAGCAGACCGGAGGCTTCACCGAGTTTGTTCCGCTGGGCTTCGTCCATCAGAACACGCTGCTCTTTCATCAGGGAATCGCGCGGCCCGGCCCCACCCTGGGCGAGCACCTGAAGATTCACGCCCTGGCGCGGGTCATGCTGGCCGGAGCGATCAACAATATTCAGGTGTCGTGGGTAAAGCTGAACCGGCGCCTGTCGCAGCTTTGCCTGCATGCCGGCGCCAATGACTACGGTGGAACGCTGATGGAGGAAAACATCTCGCGCGAAGCGGGAGCGACGGCGGGACAATACACGAGCGGAGAGGAATTCCAGTCGCTGATTCTTGAAACCGGACGCATCCCCGCCGAGCGCAATACCGTTTATACGAGAATCAGCCTCAGGCTGCCGCCTGACCAGGTCGCGATCGAGGAAGCGCTCGAGCCGGAGTTCGCCTGATGGAGTCGGCGTAATTATGGCGGGCGTCATCGCTATCCTCGGCGGCACCGGTCCGGAAGGCTTTGGACTCGCCCTGCGCTGGGTCCGCGCCGGCGAGTGCGTGATTATCGGATCACGCGACGCTGCACGCGCTCGCGAAGCTGCAGCGAAAATCCGCGCCGCGGTCGGCAGCCAGGCAAAGATTTCCGGCGACGAAAACAGCACTGCCTGCGCGGCCGCCGATCTGGTGGTGCTGACCATCCCGTTTGAAGGCCACTGCGCCCTGCTCAAACAAATCAAGCCGGCAATCCCGGAAGGCAGCATCGTGGTTGACACTACTGTGCCGCTTGCAGCCAGCGTGGGTGGCCGCGCCACTCGTACTCTGGGCCTCTGGGAAGGCTCGGCCGCACAGCAAACCGCTGAACTCGTGCCGCCGGGAGTGTCGGTGGTCGCCGCGTTCCACAACACTTCCGCTGAAATCCTGAATGGCGATGCCGCCATCGACTGCGACGTCATTGTCTGCAGTGACGATGCCGACGCTTCGAGGACGGTAAGAATGCTGGCCGCAAAAATTCCCGGCGTCCGCGCCATCGATGGCGGCAAGCTGGAGAACGCGCGCATTCTGGAACAGATCACCGCGCTCCTGATCGGCCTGAATATTCGCCACAAAGGCCACTCCGGCATTCGCATCACCGGCCTGCCGGCAAAAGCATACGAGGTGTCGTAGCGCCGGCCCTTCGACTACGCTCAGGGCAGGCTCAGCCGGCTGATCGCGAGGGCATCTTGCCCTCACAGTAGTGATCCGAAAATAAGTCGCGCATGAGCCACTCTCCCCAAGCCGGCCCGGCCATCGAATTCCGCAACGTCAGCTACCGCCTGAATAACGGAAGCACACTGCTTCGCGATCTCAATCTGGAAGTGCAGTGCGGCGAAACCCTGGTTCTCCTGGGCCGCAGTGGCTCCGGCAAGACGACAACCTTAAAGCTCATCAATCGCCTGCTCACGCAGAGCGCGGGCGCGATTTACGTGGACGGCCGCTCCCTCGACCAATGGGACGTAATTCGTCTGCGACGCGTGATCGGGTACGTCATCCAGGAAGTCGGACTCTTCCCGCATTTCACCGTCGCCCGCAACATCGCGGTGGTTCCGCAGATCGAGGGATGGCCTGCCGATCGCATTCAGAACCGGGTGGCGGAGCTGCTTCAGCTGGTGGGCCTGGAGCCTCAGCTGGCATCACGCTACCCGCGTGAATTGTCGGGCGGACAGCGGCAGAGAGTTGGTGTGGCCCGCGCCCTGGCCGCCGATCCGGCGTTCCTCCTGATGGACGAACCTTTCGGCGCGCTCGACCCCATCACCCGTGCCGAACTGCAACGCGAATTCCTGGCTCTGCAGCAACGCCTGGGAAAAACTGTAGTCTTCGTCACCCATGACCTGCGCGAGGCCCTGTTCCTTGGCACCCGCGTGGCGCTCATGGAATCAGGCCAGTTGGTGGCTACACTCTCGCCCCAGGAATTTCTAACTTCCACCGACCCCATGGTCGGTGCGTACGTGGATGCCTTCAAAACCGAAATCTCGTCGCCGAAGGCCCCACGATGACTTGTGAAAATAGCGCCGGCGTCCCGCCGGCTGTCCCGAGGGCATCCTGCACTCGGCGGCACAAACGAAATGTTCGTCGAGTACGCCCGCGAAACGGGCAGTGTCGCAGAGGTCAATCATGAGCGTCCTGCAATTCATCCTTCAGAACCATACCGAGGTTCTGGAACTCACTGCCGAACACCTCTGGCTGGTGGGGGCTTCCATCGCGCTGGCGGTGCTCATTGGAATTCCGCTGGGCATTCTGATCACGCGCTGGCCGCTGCTAAGGAAACCCGTACTGGGCGGCGCAAACATTGTTCAGACTATTCCCAGCCTCGCCCTGTTCGGATTCCTCCTGCCCGCGCCCTGGATTGGCGCGCGCGCCGATCGCCTCGCGATCCTTGCTTTGACGCTGTATGCGCTTCTGCCTCTGATTCGCAACACCTACACCGGAATCAGAGGCGTGGACCCCGCGATCGTGGAGGCGGGGCGCGGCATGGGCATGACGGACCGCCAACTGCTTTGGCAAGTGGAATTTCCGCTGGCGTTGAGCGTGATTATCGCGGGCATCCGCGTGGCCACAGTACTCTCGATCGGCGTCGCCACCATCGCCGCCGCCATCGGCGCGGGTGGCCTCGGCGAATATATTTTTCGCGGATTGGCCATGGTCAATAATCAGGTTATTCTGGCCGGCGCGATTCCCGCCGCAGGCCTGGCCATACTCGCGGATACCAGTCTGGGATGGCTGGAAAAGCGCCTGGCTCCACGCTAGGACGTACCGGAGCCGCGTAGCGGCGCGAGAATAGAGCCCACGGCGTAAGCCGTGGGTAAGAAGAAAACCGATTAAGGCCCCAACGGGGCGAAAGAAACGTCATTTCAGAATTTCTGCTTCTGGCCGCCAAAAACATGCGCGTGTCCATGTTCGCGATCCGAAAACTTGCTGCCACCCTGGCCGCGCTGGTCCTCCTGGCATCGTGCGGTCCGCCGCGCGCCGAGCGCATTGTGATTGGCTCCAAGAATTTCACGGAACAACTTGTCCTCGGCGAAATCATTGCCCAGCAGATCGAAAACAAAACCCATCTCCCGGTCGAGCGCCGCTTCTATCTGGCAGGAACCTACATCTGCCACCAGGCGATTCTTGGCGGCCGCATCGATATCTATCCCGAATACACCGGCACCGCACTGACCGCAATCCTGAAAGCGCAACCTTCCAGCAATCCCCAACAGGTTTACCAGCAGGTGAAGACCGAGTACGCCGGACGTTTCAATCTCGTGGTCGGCCAGACTTTTGGCTTCAATGACACCTTCGCCATCGAGATCCGAGGCGAAGACGCGCGCCGCCTCGGCCTGAAAACCATCTCCGAGGCGGCCGCCTATACGCCGCAATGGCGCGCCGGCTTCGGCTACGAATTCATGGAACGCCCCGACGGTTACAAGGGGCTGGCCGCGACCTACGGCCTGCGCTTCGCTGAACCTCCGCGCATCATGGACCTGGGCCTGCTGGCGCGCGCCCTCCAGAACAAGCAGGTGGACCTCGCCGCGGGAAATACCACCGATGGACTGATCCCGGCGCTGGACCTGTTCGTTCTGGAAGACGACCGCCATTACTTTCCGCCTTATGAGGCCGTGCCTGTCATTCGGCAGGAGATGCTGGAGCGCCATCCAGAGGTGGGAAAGGCGCTGGATGAACTTGCGGGAAAGATTTCTGACGACGACATGCGCCGGCTCAACTACGCGGTGGACGGTCAACACCGCGATGTGAAGGAAGTGGTAAGGGAATTCCTGCGCCAAAAGGAACTTTGATTGTAGCGCCGGCGGCGCCTCGACTTCGCTCAGGACAGGTTTCGCCGGCTGTCCCGGGGGCATCCTGCCCTCGGCGGCGGCGGACGCCCGCCGGACAGCCGCCGGGACGGCGGCGCTACGTTACATCAACCACACTGCATCGACATCCACGATCACCTGCGAACGCGGGATTCTCTGCTGCACGGCATACGCCAGCATGGTTCTGAGCAGAGCGTTCAGCTTCTGACGGCTGGCCGATTTCAGCACGAAGTGATACCGGTAATCGCGCTTCAAACGCACAATCGGCGCGGCCGCGGGCCCCAGGACTCGAATGCCTTCGTGCCGGGTTTTCTCAAACCACTTCCCCAGTATGCCGGACCAGCGTAGCGCTTCATCCAGTTTGTCGCTGCGCACCAGCACGTTGGCGAGGGCGCTGTAGGGCGGGTAGTGCATCCAACTGCGAAAGCGCAGCTCTTTTTCGTAGAAACCGACAAAATCGTGGTTCGCCGCGTACTGCACCGCATAGTGGTCGGGAAAATAGGTTTGCAGAACGACTTTGCCCGGTGTCTGGCCGCGCCCCGCTCGTCCTTCCACCTGGGTCAGCAACTGGAAGGTGCGCTCCGCCGCCCTGAAAATCCGGGAACCCCAGTGCCATATCGGCGCCCACCACGCCGACCAGCGTGACCCCGTGAATGTCGTGGCCCTTGGCGATCATCTGCGTACCCACCAGCAGATCGAGTTCGCCTTCGTCGAGGGCGTTGAGGGCGCGTTCGAAGTCTTCGCGGCCGCGCACCGTATCGCGATCGAGACGCCCGATGCGTGCCTGGGGAAACATTCCGTGCAGCAACTCCTCCAACTTCTCGGAACCGGTCCCAAGAAAATAGACGTACTCGCTGCCGCAATGCACACACCCCTTCGGAACCGGCGCGGTGTAGCCGCAATAGTGGCATTCCATGCGGCGAGAGCGCTTGTGATGGGTCATGGCGATGGCGCAGTTCTTGCACTCGAGCGTCTTGCCGCAGGCGCGGCACAGCACCACCGGTGAATACCCCCGCCGGTTCAGCAGCACCATGACCTGTTCCTTGCGCTCGAGCCGTTCCTTAATTTCTTCGGCCAGTTTGCGCGAAATGACCTGCTCGCTCCCGGTCTCCTGAAATTCCTGCCGCATGTCGATCACTTCGACTTCGGGCAGAGGACGCTGCTCCACGCGATCCGGCAATTCCAGCAGCTTGTACTTGCCTTTTTTTGCATTGAAGTAGGACTCCAGCGACGGCGTGGCCGAACCCAGCACCACGGCGGCGTTGGCCATCTTCGCCCGCATCACCGCGACATCACGGGCGTGATACCGCGGCACTTCCTCCTGCTTGTAAGACGGGTCCTGTTCCTCGTCCACAATCACCAGCGCGAGATCGGTAACCGGGGCGAACACCGCGGAACGCGTGCCCACCACCATGCGTGCCTCTCCGCGCTTGATGCGATGCCACTGTTCGGCGCGTTCCTTGTCCGACAAAGCCGAATGCAGGATGGCAACTCCTTCGCCGAACAGTTGATGCAAATCGGCAGCCACTGCCGGAGTCAACCCGATTTCGGGAACCAGCAAAATGGCAGAGCGGCCGGCTTCGAGCACAGCCCGCATCGCGGAAAGATAGATTGCCGTCTTGCCCGATCCGGTAACGCCGTGCAGCAACATGCCGGAAAACTTGCGCGCGTTCACACTCTGCTGGATAAATTTGAGCGCCGCCAGTTGCGCCGCGCTGAACTGCGAGTCGAACAGGCTGGGCCGCGCCTTCAGAACCGAAACCGTGAAGTCAGCCGGCTCTTCGATAATTTCCACCAGCCCCCGCTTGACCAGCGTGTTCAATGTGCTCTTCGGGACTTCAAGCGACTGCAGCATATCGACAGCCGCTTTGCCGCCAGCGGCGGCCAGAGTATCGACCAGCGTTCGTTGATTGAGGTTGAGCTTGCCTTCCGCATTCTTTAGCACCGCGACTCGGACGGTACGCGTCGCGTCGCGGGCCTCGGACAAATCCTCGCGAACGATCCACTTCTTCCGCGCCATTCCGGCGAGCAACGGCCGGGACACACGGGTCGCGGCCCGCAAACTTTCTTCCCGCGTCATCTCGCGTTCGGCCAGGTAGTCAAGCACGCGAAACTCAGCCAGCTGGTCTTCAGGAGTCTTCTGGGAACGCGCAGAGGACCCTGACATACCGGCCCGATGCAGCGCCAAGTGCCCTTCTTCCGTGATGCGATAGCCGATTGCCTTCTTGAATTCCGCGCCCAGCGGCAGCATGGTGCGGAAAACCTTCGCCGACGGGAGCGAGATAATAGTCAGCAATCCACTGGCCCAGGCGGATTAGTTGCTCGTCGAGCACCGGCGCGGGATCAAGCACGCTGATCAGGTTTTTGGTCTTAACTTCCGGCTTGCGATCGTGCAGCGCGGTGACGATCCCCGACATGCGCCGCTGGCGAAAGGGCACCAGGACGCGTCCACCGACAACCGGCTGCATCCCATCCGGGACAGCGTAGGTGAAGACGAGGTCGAGCGGCACCGGCAAAGCTACGTCGCAGAATTCAGGCATGGTAAATGTAGGCGCGAGCGTCCTCGCTCGTGCTGCAGCGAGGAAATGTCGCCAGTCTACTCCGGGCTCTTGGGAGGAGCCACCAGACCCAGATCCTTCATTACCATCTGCAGATCTTTCCAGGCTTCTTTTTTCTGCCGGGGATCGCGCAACAGAAACGCGGGATGGTAGGTGACCGCCAGCTTGGTGCCGCGGAAGTCATACCACTTGCCGCGCAGCTCGGTCATCGGCGCATTGATCGCCAGCAGCGTCTTGGCTGCAACTGCACCCAGGGCCACCAGCGCCTTGGGTTTGATGGTGGCAATCTGGCGCATCAGAAAAGGCGAGCAGGTTTCGCACTCGTCGCGTTCCGGAGTGCGGTTGCCCGGAGGCCGGCATTTGATGATGTTGGCGATATACACATCTTCGCGCCGCAGGCCCATGGCCTTGATCATATTGTTGAGCAGTTGTCCGGCCCGGCCCACAAAGGGCTCGCCCTGCTGGTCTTCGTCGGCGCCCGGCGCTTCGCCGATGAACATCAACTCGGCCCGGGGATTGCCCACGCCGAAGACAATCTGCTTGCGTCCCTGTTTGGCCAGGCGGCAACGAGTGCAATCGCCGATGTCTTCGCGGATGGCGCGCAGCCCCTGGGCGGGGTCGGCAAGGCCGGACTCGGGTTGCGTGGAAATGTCGACTAACCCTTCTGTGTGAGATACGACTGCGGCTTTGGCTCTGGGCAATGGGTCTCGCTCTTCTGGCTGAATTTGGGCAGCGGTCTCGCCCGGGGAAACAGCCCGGCGGTAAAAATCATAGATGCCGAGTTCATTGTAGTAGCGGATGCGGTCGGCGAGGGCGCGTTTGAGTTGTGGGTCCAGAACTGGGGGCATGGGATTCCAGAACGATTGCAGATTTCAGATTGATGATTTCAGATTGAACTTCCTCATGACGAGGGGCTGGTGTCCAATCTTAAATCTAAAATCACGAATCTGAAATGTTTCGCGCTTAAAAGCCAGCCGAGCTGCGCTCGGCCCGACGGCTGAGGGCAGCCGTCGCCACGTGGTCACAGCCGGCTACCTGGCCTGTGGAACTTTTCGCAGTCGAACTGCCTGGTCGAGCACCCGCTGGGCCACTTCCCACTTGGTGGTTTCCGGCACTTCGATCACCTCGCTGTGGGTGATGATGGTCACTGCGTTGCGATCGGAATCAAAGCCCACGCCTTCGCGCGACACATCATTCACCACGATGGCATCAAGCGCTTTCGATAGCAGCTTCTTGCGCGCGTTTTCCAGAACATTTTCGGTTTCCGCGGCGAACCCTATGATGAGTTGCGAGCTTTTGGCGCGAGCCACTTCCGCCAGAATGTCCTTGGTCGGCTCCAGGTCCAGTGACATCGAACCTTTGCGCTTGATTTTCTGCTCGGCCGCGCTCCGGGGACGGTAATCGGCCACGGCTGCGGTCTTGATGACCATGGTCGCTTCCGGCAGCAGCTTCAGCACCGCCTGGCGCATCTGCTCGGCGGATTCCACGGGTGTGACTTCAGCACCGCCCGGGGGCGTCAGCGCAGTGGGACCGCTCACCAGCAACACTCGCGCTCCGCGCCGCAGCGCAGCCTCGGCCAGCGCGTATCCCATGCGCCCGCTGGAGCGGTTGGTGAGATAGCGTACCGGATCGATTTTTTCGCGGGTGGGACCGGCGGTGATCAGCACGGTTTCGCCAGCCAGTTCTTGCGAAGCGCCCAGGGCCTCCATTGCGGCCGCGACGATTTGTTCATTTTCGGCCAGCCGCCCTGGGCCGGTCATACCGCAGGCCAGGTAGCCTTCGCCGGGTTCGACAATCCGCACGCCGCGCTGGCGCAACAGTTCCAGGTTCGCCTGGGTGGCGGGATGGTTCCACATGTTGACATTCATGGCGGGCGCGACCACGACCGGTGCGGTGGTGGCCAGATACAGGGTGGTCAGAAAATCGCCGGCGATGCCTTGCGCGAATTTGGCGAGAACGTCAGCCGTGGCGGGCACCACCAGCAGAGCATCAATCGATTGCGCCACCGCGATATGCTCGATCGCCGAATCGATATTGGGCTGAGCGCTTTTCTCGTCGGAGCCCCCGGCAAACATGTCCGTAATGACTTTTTCGCCGGAGAGTGCGGCAAAGGTGAGGGGGCGAACAAACTGCTGCGCCCCGTGGGTCATGATGACCTGCACCCGGATGCCGCGGTCCTGCAGCAGGCGCACAATTTCCGCCGCCTTGTAGGCTGCGATGCCGCCGCTGACTCCGAGCGCAATTTTCATGGGGCCACATCGATTGCAGATTTCAGATTTTAGATTTCAGATTTGAAACCCGGCACGGCTCGCACCGTGGTCGAAACATCTGAAATCAGGAATCTGAAATCTACAATCCGCAGTTCACAGATCTTTGGCAATCGCCTTCTCCAGCATCTCGCTGGCAACCTCCGCCGCCGAGCGCGGCATTTCGGGGATCACCCACTTCACCTTGCCCGCCTTGATTTCGTCCTGCGCAATCCGGCAAGGCTTGCGGGAAGGCGTTTCGATGACCGGAGGCGCGCCACCCTGCAATTGCCGCGCTCGGCGCGCAGCCACCAGGATGTACCGATAGTTGCTGTCAAACCCATCCATCAACTTCATCGTCTTCTCCCCTTGCCGCTAGCGTCCACCGGGCGCCGCTACTTTCTCAAACGAGGCCAGAATCGGCTGCAGCCGCTCCCGCACGTTTTTCAGCCGGCAGCGCTCGGCTTTGGCCATCAGGTCGGTGTCGTCAGCGGATTGTTGTTTCTGTCCTTGGGCCTCTGATCGCTTCAGTCGCTCCGCGAGCAGGATCGACTTCAGCGCGTCGATAGATTCGTCCAGGCGGTCGTTAACCAAAATATAGTCGTATTTGTCGTAATTCTCAATCTCCCGAGAGGCCGTGACCAAACGGCGATGGATCACGTCTTCCGCATCCAGACTGCGGGTGCGCAACCGCTTCTCCAGTTCCTGCCGGTTGGGAGGCAGGACGAAGATGCTCACCGCCTCTGGAATCTTGGAGGTGATCTGGGCCGCGCCCTGCACATCGATATCCAGCAGCAGGTCCTTCCCCTCTTCCCTGGCCTCGCGTAAAAAGCGGCGCGCCGTGCCGTAGTAGTTGCCAAAGACGCTGGCATACTCGAGAAATTCATCCTGGCGAATCATTTCTTCAAATTCCGCGCGCGAGACGAAAAAATATTCCCGGCCGTCCTGCTCGTCGCCACGGTGCGCCCGGGTGGTGTATGAGATGGAAAATTTCAGCCCCGGCACAATGAGCCGCACCCCATCCACCAGCGTGGATTTGCCCGAACCCGAGGGCGCTGAAATGATGTACACGCCACTCATTCGACGTTCTGCACCTGTTCCCGGGCCTTCTCGATCTCCGTCTTGATGGCCAGGCCCATTTCGGTGATTTTCAGCGCCTCGCCGGCCAGGCCGGAGGTCTTCGAGAGCAGCGTGTTGGCTTCCCGGTTCATTTCCTGCAACAGAAAATCCAGCTTCTTGCCCACCTCTCCGCCCTGATCGAGCAAGCCCAGAAAGTGCTTCACATGAGTATCCAGCCGGACCAGTTCTTCCTGAATATCGCTGCGATCGACCAGCAGGGCTGCCTCCTGCAGCAGGCGCTCCGGCTCTACCTGGCTTCCAATCAGTTCCTGCATGCGCGCCTTCAGCCTTTCGACGTAGGTCTGCAAAACCGTCTGGCGATGCTTCTCCACACCCTCGCCCGCCTTCTGCACCAGGGCCATGCGCTGCCGCAACTCGTGGTCGATGCCGCGCCCTTCTTCTTCGCGCATCTGGTTGAGGTGTTTGAGCAGTTCTTCCACCTTAGCCAGGACAGAGGCTTCGAGCGCACCATCCGCAGGAAGCGCGGCCGCATCCAGCGCGCCTGGCAGCCGCAGGACAGCGTTCAAGTCCGGCTCCGCCGCGAGGCTAAACTCAGCCGCCGCCGCGCGAAAGGCCTGGATATAACCACCCGCGATCTGGCGGTTGAGCGCGAAGTTCTCGCTCCCGCCACGCTCCAGGTTGAGGGTGAGTTCCACGTGCCCTCGCGCCAGCTTCTCCTTGAGCACCCTGCGCAATTTCATTTCCAGCGCATCGCTGTCCGACGGCATGCGGAAGTGCACATCGAGAAAGCGGTGATTCACCGACTTCAAAGACAGAATGAAGCCCATGGGACCCTTGCCCGGCACACCGATCTGAGCATTCGGGTGCTGCGGATCAGCCACCTGGCCTTTCACCTGCGCAAACCCGGTCATGGAACGGATAGGCATGATTTTCGTAGCGCCGGAGTCCCGAGGCTGTGTCACTACCCTTCTTTCGCCCCTTCGGGGCTCGCTCGCGGGCCACTATTTACCCACGGCTTGCGCCGTGGGCTTTATTCTGGCACCGCTCCGCGGCTTTTTGTGACTCCGCTACTCCACCTTTTTGCTCGCGTCCCAAGTCTGGACACGGCCTCGTCTCGCCTTCGGACCCTGGTGCTACCGAACCGCGTTCGCCTTGGGCTGGTCCCCTTCCGCGAACTGAAGATCATACAACCGCCGGTAGGTCCCCGGCTTCCGCATAAGCTCCTCATGCCGCCCGATGTCCTCGATGGTCCCGTTTTCCAGCACCACAATCCGGTCGGCGCGTCGGACCGTCGAAAGCCGGTGGGCGATGACAAACACGGTTCGCCCGGTCATAAGATTATGCAGTGCCGACTGCACCAGCGCCTCCGACTCGCTATCGAGGGCCGAAGTGGCTTCGTCCAGAATCAGGATGGGAGCATTCTTCAGCAAGGCGCGGGCAATGGCAATGCGCTGCCGTTCGCCGCCGGAGAGCCGCACCCCGCGTTCACCAATCATGGTTTCGTAACCGTTGGGCAGCTCCATGATGAAGTCGTGCGCCAGGGCCGCGCGCGCCGCGGCTTCGACCTGCTTCTGCGAAATCGAGGGCTGTCCATAGGCAATGTTGTTGCGCAGGGTGTCATTGAAGAGCACCGTCTCCTGGGTGACGACGCCGATTTGCGAGCGCAGCGAGGCCAGCGTGGTATCGCGCACGTCGCGTCCATCGATGAGCAGGCGGCCGGCGGTCACGTCGAAAAAACGAGGAATCAGGTGGACCAGCGTGCTCTTGCCCGCGCCGCTCGATCCCACCACCGCCACCACTTCCCCGGCCCGCACTTCCAGATTGATGTCACATAGAATTTCCCGCGCCTCGTCACCGTCCGCCTCGTAGGAGAAGCACACACCCTCCAGCCGTATGCTATCGGCAAAAGGCGGCAGGGGCTTGACTCCGGGCTTTTCCTTCACGTCGTCCTCGGTATCCATGAACTTGAAAATCTCCGAGGACGCGCCCAACGCCTGCTGAAAATTGTTATTGAAGAGTGCAAACTTCCGCACCGGGTTGTACAGGCTGAACACGGCGGTGATGAATGCGCCAAACGTTCCCAGGGTAAATTCGTTGTGCGCGATGCGGTCGCGGCCTAATAACAGGAGCATGGCGATTGCAATCGCCCCGAAAATATCCATCAGCGGCGAACTCATGGCCGCCGCCGCCACCGAACGCAGGTTGGCCTTGAAGAGTCTTTGCGCGGCCTGGCGAAAGCGCGCCATCTCCCAGGATTCCATGCTGAAAGCTTTCACGATCCGGTTGCCGCTGATGGTTTCCTGCAGGATGTTCTGAATGTCAGCCAGCTTGTCCTGCCCGCCGCGGGTGGTGCTGCGTACCCGGCGTCCGATCCTTACCGCCGAGTAGATGATGAAAGGGATAAACAGGAGAAGCACCCAGGCCAGTTTCCGTCCCAGCACGATCACGGCGACGGCGGTGAAGAGAAAAGTGAAGAACTGCTGCAGGAACTCCGCCAGCACGCTGGACATGGCGTACTGCACCCGCTCGATGTCATTGATGATGGTTGAAATGAGCGTCCCGGTGGTGTGCTTCTGAAAAAATGCCGCCGAGCGCCGCAGCACGGAGTTGTACAGGTCGTTGCGCAGGTCGGTGATCATGCCGAAGCCGGCATGATTCACCAGGTAAGTGCCGGCATAATCGAAGATGCCTTTCAGGATGGTGGAGGCAACCAGCGCATACGCAACGATGGTCCAGGCATTGTGAAAATGGCTGGGAACGAACTGCTGCAGGTAAACCACATGCCCGCTGCCGGGAATGGTGAAGAGCTGTATGTTGTCCGATCCCGTCGAGGGGTTCAGGACGCGGTCAAAGATGGGCTTGACCAGCACCAGGCGAAACGCTTCCAGGAACCCGACCGCTGCCAACAGCACCACACCCGGCACCAATTGCAGCCCGAAGGGCAGAACATACCGCAAAAGGCGGGTCAGTTGCCGCATTTGGAGCTTTCGGTGCGCACGCCGTCGAGGCCCGCGCCTGGTGGAATCAGCAGATTATGCAAGATGTCATTGTAACCAAATTCGGGCGTCAGGCGTCAGGCGTCGGACCTCGGGAACCGGGACGCGAGTCAATCAGCAAGGTCGAAATCCAAACGCCATTCTTCCGAAACGGATTGGCATGCCGACGTCCGAGGTCTGACGCCTGACGCCGTAGCCTCACCCCGGACTGTCCCGATGCACCACCTTTACCCGGTATCCTGCTTTGCGCAGGCGCTTGCCGACATCCTCGGCGATCATGACCGAGCGGTGCTGTCCCCCGGTGCAGCCGAAGGAAATCGTCAAATAGCTCTTGCCTTCGCGGATGTAGTGCGGCAGCAGGTACACCAGCAATCCCGAAATCCGCTGGATAAATTCCCGGCTCTGGGGGAACGAGCGGATATACTTTGCGACTTTCGGGTCGCGACCGGTCAGCGGACGAAACTCGGGCACAAAGTGCGGATTGGGGAGGAAGCGCACGTCGAAAAGCAGGTCGGCGTCGTCGGGCACTCCGTGTTTGAATCCAAAACTCACGCAGGAGACCAGGATATTCTTGCCCGACTCCTTCTTGTGAAAGCGCTGCGTGATATGGGCGCGCAACTCATGGACATTGAACTTGGAGGTATCGATCACCAGGTCCGCCATGGCCCGGATATAGCGGAGATGCCGGCGCTCGGCGGCCAGCGACGACTTCACCGTCGTGCCGGTGCCCAGCGGATGCGGCCGGCGGGTCTCGCTGAAGCGGCGCAGCAGGATGGATTCAGAGGCTTCGAGGAAAATCACCTTGGTCGGCAGCATGCGCTTGACCGAGTTGACAATCGCAGGCAGCGATTCCAGTTGCGTGCCTTCACGAACGTCCACCACCAGCGCGGTCCGGCTGATCTCGAGCGACTGCCCAATCAATTCCGCGAACCGGGGGATCAACTCGACTGGCAGATTGTCCACGCAGTAATAGCCCAGGTCCTCAAAGGCCTTGAGCACGGACGCTTTGCCCGACCCGCTCATGCCGGTAATGATGACCAGTTCGCCGGGCGGGCGCAGGGCCCGATCGCTCTTGCGGCGGCCTTTCTTGGTTTCAATTCGAATTTTTTTCTTACGCTTGATGCGGGCCATCTGGTGCGATGTTAGCAGGCACGGCCCGGGCTAGCCAGTTGCATCCCGGTTGCCGGCGACCCCGGCGCCGCACGCTTCGAATTCTGAAGGGAAATAAAAAGGGGGCACCGGATGTGCCCCTTTTATGCTTCGCTGTGCCAGAGGTATGCCATCCCCCGAGGGCATATCTAACGCAGCGACGCGACTACGACAACATTCTGTACCGGGTAATCCATCGCAATTTCAGACTCGCGCCCGCTCTTGGGCAGCTCCCGTCCCTGGTCGTTTCCTGCCGTCCATATCTGGGCCAGGAAGTACTGCGAGCCGTAGCGGTGGAAAACCAGCTTGCTGACCTCTGGAGTTGCAGCCGATACACAGCTGTGCGGCAACACGGTATTGACGACCTGGCTGTCCGCGCTCTGGATCGACATCGCGACTCCGGTGACCCCGAGGGGTTGAATCCTGTATTCCCCGGCGGGCATCTCGGTTTTGTTTACGATGAAGTTGAACGGAACATTCGCCTTCACCAATCCGGTCTGAGCATAGGCAGATGCGGTGGCCAGCAGCAGGCCCAGGCCGATCAAAGCAAACAGTTGGTTTTTCATAAATCCTCCTGATGTTCGAGACGGTGAAACCGCGCAGGATCAGCCTGTCTTCAAATGCCGTACTGCCTTGGTTCGCTATCGGCCGTCTCTGACTTTCGCAGCGGGTTGAAAACCGTTGCTGCATCGGTTGATTGCAGGTGGCGTGCCAGACTCAAGGCGGGCCCGCGCCGAGATGGAAATATGGCGACAAGTCGATGACTCCTCTGACCTTGTGATGGATGGCTGGCATTACGGCTGGCTTCTTGTCGAGCACATTCATGGTTCTCTGCTAACCTAACTGTTAGTGGCCGCAATCCATCAGGTTAATCACGGTGGCTGGGTCGGGACCTTGACTGTGTGGGACCGGGTCTCTGACCCGGTCCCACACAATTCAACGGTCCCAAACCATCAGGAACATCTCCGCGTGTACACGGCGGCACGATATATGCTAAACAGCAACCAGCATGTCGGAGAAAAATCCCAGACTGATCGGTATCGGCGGGCCTTTGAAGGGTACGGCTTTCTCTCTGCCGGCCGGCGAAGTGTCCATCGGCCGCGACTCGTCGAACCAGCTTTGGGCGGCGGATCCCGCATTGTCTCGCCGGCACTGCCTGGTGCTGGCCCACGACGAACAGTTTTCCATCCGGGACTTAAAAAGCCGCAATGGCACGCTGGTCAACGGAGTGCCGGTGGAGCAACAGCAGATACGACATGGCGACCAGATCTATATCGGCGATTCCGTCCTCATCTTCCTGCTCAAGGAAGATGGAGAGCACTTCGGCAAGAATCCGGTTGAATTTCTGGAGACCGCGGGCTTCGAGGGCTCTCCGCTTCTGCTGCGGGCGGAAGACTCGCTCTACCTGCAGCCCGACAAGATCGTGGCCAATTTGCCGCCAAGCGCCCGCCGCGCGCGCGACCTGAATTCCCTGCTGAAGATTGCCACCGGGATTGGCGGCATTCGCGATCAGGACTCGCTGCAATGGCAGCTTCTGGGCTTCATCTTCGACGTGGTCCCGGCCGAGCGCGGCGCGGTCCTGCTCTGCGATCAGCCGGAAGAGTTCACCTCGACCGCCGCCTGGGACCGGGTGCGGGGGCCCGGCCATCCCGTGCGGGTCAGCCGCACCGTGGTGCAGCGTGTTTTGAGAGAGCGCATCGGTCTGCTGGTAAGCGATGTCCTGGGCAACGAGGCCCTGCGCCAGGTCAAGACCCTGACGGAGCTGAAAGTGAGCTCCCTGCTCTGCGTTCCCCTGGTGGTCAGGAAAAAAGTCCTGGGCGCCATCTATCTGGACAGCACCAGCCCAACCACGGAGTTCGACGAAGATCACTTGCAGGTCATGACCGCAGTGGCGGGCATCGCCAGCCTGGCCTTTGACAACGTGAGGCACTGGGAAAAGTTGCAACGGGAAAATCAGGAGCTGCGCGCTGAAATCGATCTCGAACACAATATGGTCGGCGGCAGTCCCGCCATGCGTAAGGTATTCGACTTCATTCGCCGGGTCGCGCCCACCGATTCCACTGTCCTCATTCAGGGAGAAAGTGGGACGGGAAAAGAGCTGGTGGCGCATGCCATCCATCGCAACAGTCCCCGCGCGGACCGGCCGTTCGTGGCCATCAACTGCGCCGCCATCGCTGAGACCCTGCTGGAGAGCGAGCTGTTCGGCCACGAGAAAGGCGCCTTCACCGGCGCGGCGGGGCAGAAAGAAAGGCAAGGTGGAAGTGGCGGAAGGGGGAACGCTGTTCCTCGACGAGATCGGCGAACTTGCGCCCGGCCTGCAAGCCAAGCTGCTGCGCGTCCTGCAGGAGCGCGAATTCGAACGCCTGGGCGGCACCCGGCCCATCAAGCTGAACATTCGCCTGGTCGCGGCCACCAATCGAAGCTTGCCCGAGGCGGTCAAGTCCGGCACCTTCCGCAACGATCTCTATTACCGGCTGAACGTGGTCAGCCTCCAGATGCCGCCGTTACGCGAGCGCCGGGAGGACATGTCCGTACTCGCCGATCATTTTTTGGCCAAGGCCAGCCGCAAGTGCCGGACGCGGGCAAAGTCGTTGTCTTCTGAAGCCCTGGCTTGCCTGATGCACTACGATTGGCCGGGCAATGTTCGTGAACTGGAGAATGCCCTGGAACGGGCGCTGGTGCTGGGCTCGACCGATTCCATTCTCCCCGACGACCTGCCTGAGGCGGTTCTCGAGGCTGCTTCCACCACCACGGCGGCCACCGACAAATATCACGGCAGCATCAAAGAGACCAAAAAGCAATTGATCCTGCAAGCCCTGCAGCAGGCGAATGGCAATTACATTGAAGCCGCAAAAGCGCTGGGAATGCATCCCAATTCGCTGCTGCGACTGGTCCGCAACCTGGATTTAAAGGGACTGAAGGCGGGCATGCAGGGGCCAGGCGCGGAGTAAAAGGCGGTTTCTAGTTTCTACTTTCTGGTTTCTAGTTTTGCCTCTGCGCGGTTCCGGGAAGGGCACGACTCCGGTCGTGCCAGCCTTACACCCGAAAGGGTGCGCTCAGTAACCGCGCCGGAAACATGACGACCGCCCACACCAGGGCCAGCGCGCCGTGCACCGCTATCCCCACCAGACGAAAGGGCAGCAGCAGCACCCACACAAACGGGTAAAGCACCAGCGCCAGCAGCGCCAGGGGCCAGCACACCACAAAAAGAATGCACCAGAGAAGAAAAGCTAACATGGGCGTATCTCTCCTGCTTTAGTTCTACGAGGAAAAGCCCCGAAAAGTTCCGCTGGATAAAACCGGGTTCGAAGATAAAACCGGTTCTCAGTTTCAGGTTGTCAGTTCTCAGATTTTGCGCTGGCTTCGTACATTTACCGCGAACCCTAATCGGTTTTTACCTTCAAACCATTTGTCTTCAAACCGGTCTTATCTGCTAAGGCTTCAGCCCGCCGCCCGATCCGGCGCCAACCGGCGCAGCGACTCGGCGTAGGGCGCCCGCGCAATGCCTTTCTCGGTCACAATCGCGGTAACGTACTTTGCCGGGGTGACATCGAATGCCGGGTTCTCTATCTCGACGCCATCGGGCACCATCTGCCGGCCGGCGATATGCGAGACCTCTTTCCCGTCGCGCTGCTCGATGGGAATCCCGCTGCCATCGGGTGTTTCGAAATCCACCGTCGATAGCGGAGCGGCCACATAAAACGGAATGCCGTGCTCCTTGGCCAGCACCGCCACCGAGTAAGTTCCAATCTTGTTGGCCACGTCGCCATTGGCGGCAATGCGGTCGGCGCCCACCACGATGGCGTTGATTTTTCCCTGGTTCATCATGGCGCCGGCCATGTTGTCGGAAATCACCGTGGTGGGAATGCCATCTTTCATCAGTTCCCACGCGGTCAATCGCGAGCCCTGCAGGAAGGGACGCGTCTCGTCGGCAAAAACGTGGATTTTCTTGCCCTGCTCCACGGCGGCCCGGATCACTCCCAGAGCGGTGCCGTATCCACAGGTCGCCAGGGCGCCGGCGTTGCAGTGGGTGAGCACGCCTCCGCTGGCGGGCATCAAGGTCGCGCCGTGCCGGCCCATGGCCTGGTTGGCCGCGATGTCCTCGGCGTGCATGCGCTGGGCTTCTTCCACCAGCGCCTGCCTGATCTGCGGCAGCGGGCGCACCCGCAACATTTCAAATTTGTCGCGCATCCGCTTGATCGCCCAGAAAAGATTGACCGCGGTGGGCCGGGTCTTGCCCATGACGTCACAGATCTGGTCAAAGTCATGCTTCAGGTCCCCGCCATTTTCAGCCTTGGAATTCTTCACGCCCAGTGCAATGCCCATGGCCGCAGCCACGCCAATGGCCGGAGCGCCCCGCACCACCATGTTGCGGATTACGTCGGCCACCTGGGTATAAGTCCTGCAGGTAACGTAGGTCTCTTCGGTCGGCAGCTTGGTCTGGTCGATGAAGCGTACGCCGGAGTCGGTCCATTCGAGGGTTTGAATCATAGGATCAGTCGTCAGTCGTCGGTCGTCAGTCTTCAGCAACCACGTCGTCTCAGGTCTAACTGACGACTGAAGACAGACGACCGACGACTTTCTAGTTTTTATGCACTTCGCAGCGGATTCTGGGGTTGTGCACCACCGCCGGCTTGCCGCAGATTTCGCAACCGGAGCCTGCCACGGGTATGCCCGGGGCGGTCTCGTCATTCTGCAGCAGGTGTTCTTGCCGGACCTCGCTGGCGGTGAACACGGAAACAAACGGGGCCGGGGCGGCGGCTTGCTCCACACTGGGACGCCCTCCCGCCTCCTCCCGTTCCACCAGGCACAGCGCGCCTACGACCTGAAAGCCGAACTCCCGCGCCGCTTCAATCGCCTGCACCGTCGAGGCTCCCGTGGTGCAGACATCGTCCACGATCACCACCCGCGCGCCCTTTTCCTGGAAGCCCTCGATGCGCCGTCCCGTGCCATGCTGTTTTTCCGCCTTGCGCACCAGAAATCCATCCACTTCGCCGCTGGCCAGTGAAACCGCCACCACGATGGGATCGGCACCCATGGTGAGGCCGCCAACCGCTTTCGGTTTCCATCCCCGGTTCCGGATCTCGTCGAGCACCAACTGCCCGGTAAGGCGCGCGCCCTTGGCCGTCAGGGTGGTGGTGCGGCAGTCAATGTAGTAGTCGCTCGTGCCCCCGGAGGAAAGCTTGAACTGCCCCAGCCGGAATGACTTGGCAGCCAGCAAGCGCAGCAGATCCTGACGAGTGGAAGCCATGGCAGCTTAACGATATCACTTTCTGCGCCTGCTATTGAGTCATGCGCTCCAGATGCCGGAAGTGGTCCGTCCCGATATAGAGCACGCCGAAGAGCATCAGATTGTAGCCCACGTGGATCAGAAGCCCGGGCGTCACCGAGCGCGTGACCACGCGGGTGATGGTAAGAACGAGGCCGACCATAAACAGCACCAGCAGCGGGCCCCACGCTTGTCCCAGCTGCTCGCTGTGCACCATGGCAAATGCGAAGCTGGTCGCCAGCACGGCCAGGAACCTGCCCCAACGGCCGGCCGCCGAAGTCTGCGGTGGCGGCGCCAGACTGATCGCTCCCAGCAGGCTGGCCACGACCAACAGCACAATGGTCGCGACTCCGAATACGTGATTGGAAATCGCTCCAGCTGCCAGGCCCCATGACACTGTAGTGGCAGTGGGCAACAGCAACAGGCCCGAGGGCCGCTCTCCCGACTTCAAACTCTGCGCCACCACCATTCCACCGACCGCCAGAAAAACCGCAATCGCCAGAAGGACGGACCACGCCAGCGGAAGGCGGTGCTCAATGTATCCCCAGGCGGCCATGATCAAGACCCAGATGCACCCCCGGCGAAGCTGCCTAGGCGTCATAAACAGCGTCTGCAGCCACCGGTCGAGTACGGGATACAGGAATCCGCGAAAAAGCATTTCTTCCGCCAGGGGAGCGATGGCCACTCCGAAAATCATCATCAGATACGCGCCCTGGCGGTTCTGGAAAAACTTGTCCATCGGCAGTGACTTCGGAATCGGCAACAACCGCGAAATCAGTCCCAGGAGCACAGCCAGAAAAGCGCCGGCTGCCAGAAACCCCAGCCCGCCCAGGTTGCGCGGCCACCGCCATCCCACGGTCTGCCAGAAAGGACGTTGCCCGTGGCGCGTCACCAGCCCATACATGGCCGCCAGCATGGCGAGGTAAGCCAGGGTCATGCTGGGGACAATCACCAGCGGCCCGGGATTTTTTCCCAGCTCGGCGGCAGACATGCCATTCGAGGCTGAGCTGTGCAGGACGATGACGAAAGATATCGAACTGAAAAGGAACAGGGCCGCCACCAGAACCAGCCCCACGATCAGGAGGTCGAGCCCGCTCCAGGGCGGATTCTCGGCGCCCGGATTGATCGCCATCGCGGGCGGTGCCGGTTCAACCGGCCGGTCGAGCTCCATTTCGGAAAGAGGATGATCCGGGGAAGACAATTTGGCTTGGACACCTGTGGGTCGGACACCCTTCTCCGACGCCTTTGAATTTATTCAGTATTGAACCGGCACTGCTAGTTTCCAAATCAACATCAACTGCGTCGGACAGGAGTGTCCGACCCACACAAGGCTACGCGATCGAGCTCTTTTGTCCGTTGGCAAAATATCCCGCCAGCGCCTGGCCGGTGTATGACTTCTTGTTGCGCGCCACCTGCTCAGGCGTGCCCTGGGCCACGACTCGCCCGCCTTCTTCTCCGCCTTCGGGACCAAGATCGATAATCCAATCGGCGTTGCGGATCACATCCAGATTGTGCTCGATGATCATAACCGTATTTCCCAGGTCGGTCAGCCGGTGCAGCACTTCGAGCAATTTCTTCACATCATCAAAGTGCAGGCCGGTGGTGGGCTCGTCCAGAAGATACATCGTCTTCCCGGTCTGCCGCTTGCTCAACTCCCGCGCCAGTTTGATGCGTTGCGCTTCTCCGCCGGAGAGCGTGACCGCGGACTGTCCCAGATGGATGTATCCCAGGCCCACGTCCACCAGGGTCTGCAGCTTCTGCCGCACCTGCGGAATGTTCTCCAGAATCGGCAGGGCATCGGACACCGGCATCTCCAGCAGATCGGCGATCGATTGTCCTTTGTACTTCACCGCCAGTGTTTCCTGGTTGTAGCGTTTGCCGCCGCAGAGTTCGCACAGCACGTAAACATCCGGCAGAAAATTCATCTCGATCCGCCGCTGCCCCTCGCCGCCGCAAGCCTCGCAGCGTCCTCCTGAGACATTAAAAGAGAACCGTCCCGGCTTGTAGCCCCGCTCCCGGGATTCCGGCAGCATCGCGTAAAGATCGCGGACCTGGGCAAACACCCCGGTATAGGTTGCCGGATTCGAGCGTGGGGTGCGCCCGATCGGCGACTGGTCGATACGAATGACCTTGTCGATCTTCTCCGTCCCGGAAATTGCCTTGTAGGCGCCGGGCTCTTCCCGCGAGCGGTAAAGTTTCTGCGCCAGGGCGCGGTAAAGAATGTCGTTGACCAGCGTCGATTTGCCCGATCCCGAGACCCCGGTCACGACCGTCATTACGCCCAGGGGAAACACGACATCAAGGTTCTTGAGATTGTTTTCCCGCGCCCCCAGCAGCGTGATGGCCGCACCGTTCGGCGTGCGCCGCTCCGGCCGCATTTCGATCTGCATCCGTCCCGAGATGTAAGCTCCGGTAAGCGACTCCGGCGCTCGCTCAATCTCCTGCGGAGTTCCGTGCGCCACCAGGCCGCCGCCATGGCGGCCGGCTCCGGGACCAAGATCGATCACGTAGTCTGCCCGCCGGATAGTTTCTTCGTCGTGTTCCACCACCAGGACTGTGTTTCCCAGATCGCGCAATTCCTCGAGCGCCTTGAGCAGCCGGCCATTGTCGCGATGATGCAATCCGATCGAAGGTTCATCCAGCACGTAGAGCACACCGCGCAGCTTCGACCCGATCTGCGTGGCCAGCCGGATGCGCTGGCCTTCGCCGCCGGAAAGGGTGGCTGCCGAGCGCTCCAGCGAGATATAGCCCAGGCCCACGGCATCCAGAAATTGCAGCCGTTCTACGACCTCATGCACAATGCGCCCCGCAATGATCGCCTCGCGTCCATTGAGTTTGATCTTGCGCGCCGTCTCGAGCGCCCGCGAAACCGGCAGCGCCGTGAAATCGGCAATCGATATGCCGTTCACTTTCACCGCCAGACTCTCCGGCCGCAAACGCCTGCCCTGGCACGCCGGACACTTGCTCGCCGACATGTAGTCCAAGAGAAATTCGCGATAGGTGTCCGATGTGGAATCATCCACGGCTTGCTTTAGATAACCCAGAATCCCGCGGAAGCCGGTCTTTCGGTTCTTGCTGTTCTTGCCTGGCTGGCCGCCATTCTTTCCCCCCTCGCCATAGAGCAACAGGTTCTGGATCTTCTCGGAAAATTTTTCGAAGGGCGTAGCCAGGTCGAACCCGTGAGCGGCTGCGGTAATTTGCAGGTAATGAATCAGGTTTTGCGAAGCCGACCCCGGCCCCAGTCCGCCGTCAAGCAACGGCTTCGACCAGTCCGTGATGATCCTCGCTGGATCAAACTCGTAGCGGCTGCCCAACCCGTGGCACTCCGGGCAGGCGCCATATGCGCTGTTGAAGGAAAACGACCGCGGCTCCAGTTGCGGCACGCTGATGCCGCAATCCGGACACGCCAGCTTGGCCGAATAAAGCTGCTCATCACCGCCCACCACTGCAACCTGTACCAGCCCGCCCGCCAGCTTCATGGCCAGGCTCACCGACAGTTCCAGCCGGTGTTCGATCCCAGGCTTCACCAGCAGCCGGTCGATCACGACTTCGATGGTGTGGTTTTTTCGCTTGTCCAGTGGAATGTCATCTTCGAGATTGAGCAGTTCGCCATCGATGCGCGCCCGGGTGAAGCCGTGCTGCACCAGTTTTTCGATCTCTTTCTTGAACTCGCCTTTGCGGCCGCGCACAATCGGCGCCAGCACCATCACGCGATCCTCGGGCGTCAGGCCCATGACCCGCTGCACAATCTGCTCCGCCGACTGGCGCGCAATCGCCCGCCCGCACTGAGGACAGTGCGGCACCCCGATCGAAGCAAACAAAAGGCGAAGATAATCGTAAATCTCGGTGATCGTCCCGACCGTCGATCGCGGGCTCCGGCTGGTGGTCTTCTGCTCGATCGAGATGGCGGGGCTCAGCCCGTCTATGGCGTCCACGTCCGGACGCTCCATCTGGTCCAGAAACTGGCGGGCGTAGGCCGAAAGCGTCTCCACGTAGCGCCTCTGGCCCTCCGCGTAAATGGTGTCAAAGGCCAGCGACGACTTCCCCGAGCCACTCAATCCGGTGATTACGGTCAGGGTATTACGGGGGATTTCGACGTTTATATTCTTGAGGTTATGCTGCCGCGCCCCCCGCACCGAGATCTTGGTAATAGGCATGAAATTGGCGGAAGTTGCGACTGGCCTTCCGTAATT
The DNA here is from genome assembly GCA_963757835.1 of Terriglobia bacterium. Lineage (GTDB taxonomy): Bacteria > Acidobacteriota > Terriglobia > Terriglobales > Acidobacteriaceae > JAIQFF01. Next base: position 89,508 of record CAVWSP010000007.1, read on the forward strand.
GGACGGCCCCACAGAAATGAAGGAAAGTGGGTTTGCGCGACTCTACTCACGTATCTTAGTTGCTAACAGCGGCTAGCGTCAACGCGGGTACAGTGATCGATTGCGCCAAACGGGTCCCGGAACGCTTTGTCCGGTACCTTAACTGGAAAGTAGGCCGAGCTTGGGCGGGTTACTGGTTGCTTTCGTTATCTCCTTTACTGCCATCACGGTCGTAGTGGTGGGAATTCTGGCGGCCTATGCCGCTGTGACCGGCATCTTGTATGCCTTTGCCTACGGCTCGCGCCGGCGCAGCGCCGGCACCCCAGTCCTCGTGCCCAGCCAGAGCCAGGCCGGCGGCGACTGAGGGCGGGCGTCAGACCTCGGACTTCAGGAAATTCGTTCGATTCTCAATTCTCATATGGAGGACGGGCATCCTCGCCCGTCTCACGCGTGCCCATCATTGATCCAATAAATTCGCTGTAAGAGCGAGCCTTTCTCTTTGTCGTTCCTGGTCGTTTCAGGAAGGCCGAGGGCGGGACGCCCTCGAGACAGCCGGCAAGATGCCGGCGCTACAAAACCCACTCCAAGCCATCGGACTGGAACAGCGCACTACTTATCGGGAGGACCCGCGGGCGCCGCTTGCGGTTGTTGCTGTTGTTGTTGCTGTTGCTGCTGCAGCTGTTGCTGGAGCAACTGCTGTTGTTGTAGTTCGCGCAACAGTTGCTCTGGAGTTTTTACCTGCTGCTGACCATCCGGGGGCTGCGCCTGGCTCTCTTCATTGCCGGAGTCTTCAGCCGGGTTATCCACGGGCTGCTCAGAGATATCCACGCCTTGGGGGCCGGGATCGTCCATCTGGCCTTCATCGTTGCTCTGGGCCACGGGAGCCGGCGAAGGGGGCTCAGGAACGCCACCAGCCTTGGACGTCAGGATGAGCCTGTCAACACTGTCCGGATGGGCTGCCGAACCCAGCATCACGTAGTTAAAGTGCGAACCGTTCAGCAGCGCTGCCAGGACGTCGCGCGCCGGTCCCGGGCCCAGGTGCGTCACCACCCGCTCGGTGGCATTGGGTGGAACCTCGACCGCGGCTCCGGTTTGGGCCCGCACCGCCCGCAGAATATCCGCCAGGGTCGAGTTTTCGGCCACAATCGTAAGCTGTCCCTGGCTGTAGTGGACCTGGGGCGGAACTGCCGGCATCTGCTCCGGCGTCGGGGGCGGAGGAGGCGGCGCAGGCGCGGGCGGGGGCTCGGGAGCAGCCTTCTTTACCGCCTTAACCGCACGCTTATGCGGCAGCGCTTGCTGGGCCGCCGCATGCAACATCAACATCGGAAACAGGGTCGCCGCCAGAACCAAGCAGACTCGCGCGCGCGGGAGTGACTTGAAGAGAACCACGGTACCTGCTTTACGGCCTTACACCAAGTTGGATGCCGGCTGGGGCCCTGATGAAATTGTAGCATCGCAAACCCATGTGGCGCGGGAGCCCCCGCCCTCGAGAGTCAAAGTCAAAAGCCGCGGACGGGGGCGCCCGCGCCACATGGACTGGCGCGATCTTCATTGGACAAAAACAATTGGATTGAATTTTTCGCTACTGCCGGGGCGCGTAGTAGCCTTTGCGGGCCCGCACCTGCAGGTCTTTTTTCAGCGCGGTAATTTCAATCGAGCGGTAACGGCCGTCGGAGTCAAAATCAGCCGGCTTGTAGGAAACCACATACTGACTTCGTAATTCATCTTCAATCGCGGCAAATGAATTTTTGATGTCCTTCATCTTGAAGGGAAAGAAGGCGCGGCCTCCGGTGGCGTCGGCAATCTGTTGCATGGCCTTGTCGCCGCGCAGAATCAGGCCGCTGTCGTCGGTGGAGATCGCGTAAATGATCACTTCGGCGCGCTGGGCCATCTCGAGCGCCATCGCCCTGGTGACCTCGCTCTGGTTATCTTCGCCATCGCTTACCACGATGATGGCCCGCCGCACCGGATGGTCGCCCCGCTCCTTGCCGAGCTTTTCGCGGCAGGCCCGGTAGATGGCGTCATACATCGCCGTTCCCCCGCCGTTGCGCAGGCTTTTCACTCCGGTTTCGAGCAACTGAACGTTGTCGGTGAACTCCTGCGTGACCTGGCTGTGACTGTTGAAGCCCATCACAAAAGCTCTGTCGAAGTTCGCGCGCAGGGTGTGCTGCAGGAAACTGACTGCAGCTTCCTGCTCGAAATCAAAACGGCTGTGCACCGATCCGCTGGTATCGACCAGCAGGCCCAACTCCAGCGGCAAATCGGTTTCGCGGCGGAAGTTCACGATCGCCTGGGGCGGCTTGTGGTCGTCCAGGATGGTGAAATCGCCCTGGTTCAGGTTGCGCACAAATTTGCCGCGATGGTCAGTGGCGATGAAGAGCACATTGACCTCGCTGACCTGTTTCTTGATGGTAAGGATGGGATCTGAGGCATCTGATCCGGTGGATGGGGAAGCTTCAGGCAGGGCCATGCTGGATGCGGCCACGTATGGAGACTGGGCAAGCACCGGCAATCCAGCCATGAGCACAACGGCTGCCACCAGCCCCCGGCACCAGTTCGTGTAGTTCATTCCCAGCCCATCCCAAATTTTCATGCCATACCGCCCCTAACAGCTTCGTCTTTCAATTAGATGCACGTATGGGGGCCGAAGGCGCATGCTTCCACTACAGTCTGAACTCTAGGGGACGCCCCGGCTAAAGCCAAGTTACAAAAGGAGCACGCGGCCGGTCACGGGCCCTGGGGCTGTGTGGTCGCGGGTGACCTCGCCCGCGGCTTTTGAAGTTGATCCAGATTCGCGGGCGAGTCGCCCGCGACCACACCAAACCAAACCAACCGCCTGCCGGTAAAATACGAGCACTATGAGGGCAAAGTCTGCGGACCTGATCCGATGTTCCTGGCCGAGCAACCCGCTCTCCATCCGCTATCACGATGAAGAATGGGGCGTGCCTCAGCACGACGATCGTGTGCTCTTTGAGTTCCTGATTCTCGAAGGCGCCCAGGCCGGCCTGAGTTGGGACACGGTGTTGCAGAAGCGGGAAAACTACCGCGCCGCCTTCGATGACTTCAACCCGCAGCGCATCGCCCGCTACGATCGCCGTAAACAGCAGAGCCTGCTGCGCAATCCGGGCATCATTCGCAACCGCCTCAAGATCGCATCCGCGGTAAAGAATGCGAAGGCCTTTCTCGACCTCCAGAAAGAGTTTGGTTCCTTCGACACCTACATCTGGCAGTTCGTCGAAGGAAGACCGCGGGTGAATGCCTGGCGCACGGGCCAGGGCATTCCGGCTCGCACCTCCGAGTCTGACGCCATGAGCACGGATCTGAAGAAACGCGGCTTCAACTTCGTGGGCTCGACTATCTGCTACGCCTTCATGCAAGCCGTGGGCATGGTGAACGATCACAGCGTGGAGTGCTTCCGCTATGCCCAGCTCAATTCGCGCGGACGCCGGCTTTCTCAACGATAAACACGTGGACCCGGACGCCTCGTCCGGGCGGACGAGCGAAGCTCGCCTGGGTTTCAGGGGGCCGGGACGAGGAAAAACATCCAGGCGGGGCGAAAAAACAGGCCGGGCTTGCCCGGCCCGGGCGGGCGAGGGCGCCCGCCCCTACGTGGAACGCGGAGAGGAGTATTTGACATCGTCAACTATATGTTTGACACTGTCACATTATGGACTCGGCTATTCAGGCCGTGCGCGCCTTCAACCGTTTCTACACCCGGCAGATCGGCGTGCTGCGCGAAGGTCTGCTCAAGAGCCCGTTCTCTCTCGCCGAGGTGCGCGTCCTCTACGAGATCGCCCATCGCCAGCAGCCCCCCGCGACCGAGCTGTGTGAGGAATTGGGGCTGGATCCCGGTTATCTCAGCCGCATCCTGCGCGGACTGGAGAAGCGCGGCCTGGCCAGCAAATTACCCTCCCCCAGGGACGGCCGCCAGCGCCTGCTGAGATTGACTGCCCGCGGCCGGCGAACTTTCGCCACCCTGGACGAACGCCAGAACCAGGAAGTCGCCGCGTTGCTGCAGGCCCTTTCGCGCACTCAGCAGGCAAGACTGGCCCAGGCCATGCGCTCTATCGAAACCCTGCTCCATCCCGCACCAGAGCCCGGGACACCGTACATTCTGCGCTCGCACCAGCCTGGAGACATGGGTTGGGTGGTCCATCGCCACGGTGTGCTCTATGCACAGGAGTACGGATACGATGAGCGCTTTGAGGCCCTGGTGGCCGAAATCGCGGCCAGATTCATTCAGCACTTCGATCCCCGGCGGGAGCGCTGCTGGATGGCGGAAAAAGACGGCGAGATCGTGGGCTCGGTCTTCCTGGTGAAGAAATCGAAGACCGTCGCCAAGCTGCGCCTGCTGCTGGTGGAAGCGTCGGCCCGCGGTCTGGGCATTGGCAAGCGCCTGGTCGCGGAATGTGTACGCTTCGCCCGCCATGCGGGCTACCGGAAAATAGTTCTATGGACGCAGAGCGAACTGCCCGCCGCCCGGCACATTTACCAGCAGGCCGGCTTCCGCCTGATCGAGGAGAAGCCGCACCGCGACTGGGGCCGTGACGATCTGGTGTCGGAAATCTGGGAACTCCCGCTGTAACTGCCGGACGTCCCGCGCGGAATTTTCATATTGACTCGCACTCGTTCCGAGAGGACAATCCCTTCACTTTCCCCGCTGTAACTACTTTTCTATTTTTATGTTCCGGGCCGAACCCAAACAGAAACTGAAGTTGGCTTCCTTGCGGGGAGGCCTTGCGTCTGTTTAAGGAGCGACTCCAAATGGCAAATCCTGCAACGTCTAATCAAAGATCTGTAGGCCGCTTCTCGGTCGAAACTCCCGTGTCCTACGAGTCTTTCCCCCTGGCGCCCGCCGCGGAAGAAGTCATGGAAGCAACCCAAAAGCTGCGAGCCAGGATTGCCGTTCGTCCGCCCGGCACAACCAGGAAGCGCGCGGTCTGGATCGTCCACGGCATGGGCCAGCAGGTGCCTTTTGAAACCCTGGAGCAACTGGCGGAGGGGTTGATCAGCGCGGCCGAGCACGCCAGTCCTCCGTTGCCGGTTCCTCCGCCCAAGTTTCGCGAGGTGCGAGTTGGCACCACCGTGCTGCAGCGAGTTGAGCTGGCCCTGCCGCGCCCCGGCGCCTCCCCGCAAGAGGTCCACTTGTACGAATGCTATTGGGCCCCAAAAACCGAGGGTGCGGTCAAACTGACGGACGTCGTCAGCTTTCTGTGGGATGGTGGCACCCGCGGGCTGGCCAATTTCTTCACCGGATTTGCCCGCGCGTTGTTCGGCAACATGATTAACTTTCCGTTGAGCTGGCGGACTCCAACCTACCTGCTGGTGACCCTGGCGGTGCTGGCGGCGCTGACCGTGATCAACGCCATCGTGATTGGCATGGGCGCGTCCCTTGCGGGGATCAGCAGCGTCCAGAAGTTTGTCCCCAAGGAACAAGTTCAGACGCTTACCACGGTAGCAAGCATGGTTTGTGCCGTAGCCATCACCTTCGGGGTAACGCTGTTTCTCGCCGAGATGAGCCGGCCCACCCGCGGCGCTTCGCTGTCATACGGACGGAGAGTCAGAGACTTGACCTGGCTGGCTTTTGCAATCACGATCGCAACCATACTGGCAGGCGCCAAGATCATGGCCCTCATCGTATGGGTGAAGTGCGTTCCGGATTGGCTCACACCCGGGAATTTTCAGAACTCGGTAATTCACTTCTCCAATGTCGTCGTGTTGGCGGTCATCCTGATCATGGTTCTGGCCCATATCGTCCAGTGGCGAAATGTGTCCAAACATAAGAGTGGTTTGAGGGAAGGCGCCTCGCGTGAAGAAAAAAAAGAAAGCCAGACCAGCCCCACACTGCACATCCTGTTCTATATCGCATTTCTGGCCCATGTGAGTGCCGTCGCGGTGATCATCTGGCTGGCATGCCGGGGACAGGCCTGGGTCATCCCATTCCCGCCCGTGCTGGATTGGTTGGTCGGCTGGCCCACGCAGTGGCTGCGCTGGCTCTTCGGCGCCGCCCTGTGGGATTGCATCTGCAGGTTTCTTAAGGGGACGCTGACTTCGAGGTTCTGGATCTGGCCATTTCTGTTTCTGATCAGCGCGGTGGTGCGGAATCTGCTGGTGCAGTTTGTGGGAGATGTGACCGCTTACATCTCATCCAACAAGATCGACCGCTTCGAAGACATCCGGAAAAAGATCAAGGACGCGGCCAAGGAATCCGCGGGCGCAGTGTACCTGGCGAAAGCAGCCGGCAGTGACGATTTCGAGTATGAAAAAGTGGCCGTGGTCGGACACTCTCTGGGATCGGTCATCGCCTACGACACGCTCAACCGCCTGATTGCCGACGATGCCCTGGCCTCGGACGCGACCGGGATTGTCCGCCGCACCGGTTTGTTTCTTACTTTCGGCAGCCCGCTGGACAAGATCGCTTTCTTCTTCAGCGTGATGGGAAAAAACACCCAGCACATCCGCGAGCAGCTGGCCGCGGTAGTGCAGCCCATGATCCAGGATTACCGAAACCGCACTTTCCGCTGGGTCAACGTGTATTCGCGAAACGACATCATCTGCGGTTCGCTCGACTTTTACGATCTGCCGGGCACGTCCACTCCTCCGGGAGTGGAAAACGTGCGCGACGAGGATGCCTTGATTCCCCTGGTCGCGCACGTCGAGTACTGGAAGAACCTCACCCTGTGGAAGCAACTCTGGGCGGAGGTTACGCGCTGACCGCTTCGGGTTGCGCGCCTTTCTTCAGTCTCTGTGGCGGCTGGTAGGTCCCGGGCACAACCCGGAAGGCGATGCTGACCCGGTTCCAGCCGTTGATGGCGACGACAGCCAGCGTAAGGTCAGCCACCTCCTGCTCACTGAAGTGCCGGCGCGTCTCCTCGTACACCGAGTCCGGCGCATGTCCCTCCCGGATGTTGGTGACCGCCTCCGCCCAGGCCAGCGCTGCCCGTTCACGCTCGGTGTAATAGGATGTCTCGCGCCAGGCGTCCAGCGAGTACATGCGCTGTTCGTTTTCGCCTTCCAGTTTCAGATCCTTCCAGTGCATGTCCAAGCAAAAGGCGCAGCCGTTGATCTGCGACACCCGCAGCTTGAGCAGGTGCAGCAGTTTTTTCTCCACGCTGCTGTGATTGAGATAGAGTTCCAGGCCCAGCATGGCCTTGTAGCCTTCAGGTGACAATTTGTAGTAGTCAATACGTGGTTCCACGCGTCCTCCGTTTCATGATGGATTTAATAATTTGGATTCAAGGATTCGCGTCGAGGTTCCACTTTTTGTTCCTGTCATCCTGAGCGAAGTGACTGCTTCGCGCAGCGAAGCAGTCGCGCAGTCGAAGGACCCCTATAGCAGGAATGTTCTTCGGGTCGCGGAGAGGAAAGCCCGCATGTCCATAGGTTGCGGGGCGGGTAGGGGTCCTTCGACTCCGCATCTCCATTCGCAAGCGAATGCAGATGCTGCACTCAGGATGACAGGGTGCGGGGTTTGGCGGCGCTCAGGCGGTGGTGGCGGGCTCTGGGGCCAGCGGCATTGCAATTTGCAGCGAGGTCCCGTGGTTGTCGGCCTGCACTTTCATCCGGCCTCCGAGTTCGCGCACGCGTTCACGCATCCCGCTGAGGCCGACGCCCATGCCGGCGCCGGTCAGGTCAAAGCGGCTGAGCGCTTCCTGCCTGATGCCGCGACCGTTGTCTTTTATTTCCAGGATTATCTGCCCAGCCTCTTGCCGGATCAGCACCTCGGCCGCCGACGCACCAGAATGGCGGTGCACGTTGGTCAGACCCTCCTGCAGGATGCGGAAGAGAACCAGTTCGACTTCCGCGGGCAAACGCGCCATATCGCTGGCCGCATCCAGGGTCACCTGAATGCCGCTGCGCTCGGCGATGCCCTCGACGAACCAGCGGGCGGCGGAGGCCAAGCCCACATCATCGATCATGGGCGGATGCAGCAGGTAGGAAAGCGTGCGAATTTCCGTGACGCATTGCTCCATCAGCTGCTGCGATTGCGTCCACAGCGCCGCTTGCTCCGGCGCCCGTCGAAGCATGTCGAGATTGAGTTTCAATCCCACCAGGTACTGCCCCAGACTATCGTGCAGCTCGCGCGCAATGCGGCGCCGCTCCGCGTCCTGTAACGCGAGCACCCGGGTGGACAGCTGCCGCAAGGCGGCGGTGCGCTGTTCCACCTGCGATTCCAGCTTGTCGTTGGCCAGACGCAAATTGGCCTCGCTATCGCGCAGCGCCTGTTCTGCCCGCTTCTGCTCGGTGACATCGCGGACAAAGGTCCGGGTGTAAACGAACTCACCGTTTTCCCACAGTCCATTGGAGTAAATGTGCACCTGCTTTACCGAGCCGTCTTTGCAGCGCAACTCCGCGGGACAATCGTAAATGTCCTCTCCCCGCATCAGTCTCCGCCAGTACTCGGCAAAGACATCCGGGTCAACGTGGAATTCCGAGAACGGATGGCCGAGATACTCATCAGGGGAATATCCCAGCAGGCGCAATAGCGCCTTATTGACCCACGCGATCTTCTGGTCCGCGCCAACCTGCTGCACTCCTTCCACCGCATTCTCCAGGAGATTAGCCAGTTCCGACTGTTTGCGGCGCAGGGAGTTCTGGGCGTCGGCGCGCTGGGCCCTGGCGGTTTCGAGGGTTTGCACCTTCTGCTGCAAATGGGAAATGCTGAGCAGGCGTTCCCCTTCCGTGGACAACGCGCTGTAGCTTTCGTCCGGGATCACCGCGGAATGCTGGGCGCAGATTTTCAGAAACAGATCGTCATCTTCGTCCCGATTAAAGTTTGTAATGGGATAAGCGCAATGGAGCGCGAAAGAGCAGGTGCTGGCCAGGTCGTTCCACAGTTCTTCCAGCCGGATTGCAGCTTCGGGCTTTCCTTCGGCCCACAACAGCGCGACCATCTCTCCGAAGGCCACCACCCGGGACGGCCCGGCGGCGGCCCTGATTTGATCGAACAAACCTCCCACCGCGGATGCGAAGCACTCCGGGTCCGGCAAGCCCTCGCGCATGAATCGGGAAAGAGTCTCGGCCGCATCGACTGTAATCAACCGCCCTTGCCGGATCGCGCCGGTCACATCGAAGCCGCGCTCTTTCAGTTGGCGGGAGAGTCCGTCGCGATGGGCCTTGCTCGCGATCACGACGGCAGCATCACCAGCCCCGAGGGCGGTACCGATAAAGCGGCTGACGGTGCGGAGAAGAGCCGCATCCTCCGTATAAAACTGGACCACATGACCATGCGAATCCTGGCCGTGCCACTGTGCCGAAGGCGCCAGCGGAGCAGTCACCGGAGGGTTGCTGATGCTCATCTTTAAATTCCTTAGATTGAGATTGTTGCAGCCATACTCGGACCGTCCAATACAGTGAATCATGTAGAACAGAAGTGCTAGAGGCGCGCATTCATTCGGGCAAGCGGTTTGGGAAGGGCACGACTTCAGTCGTGCCGTTAATTCTCCGAACCCAGAAGCGCTTTAGCGCCTGCGGGGAGCTTTCCGCTCGAGGAAAGCAAACCTCAGGCGCTAAAGCGCCAGCAAATCTAAGCCTTCGTGGCACGACTGAAGTCGTGCCCTTCCCGACCCTGTGCCTTCCCAACCCTGTCCACATCATTACGGCTTGGGCGTCGTCTCGGCGCACGTCATCGCGGCGCACGTCATCACGACTCGCTAGCGGAACAGGTTTCTGGCCAGGAAAAGCGCATTCGCCGGGCGTTCCGCCAGGCGGCGCATGAAATACGGATACCACTCCGTGCCAAAAGGGATATAGACGCGCATGCGCCAGCCTTCGCGCACCAGCCGCCGCTGCAAGTCGCGGCGGATGCCGTAGAGCATCTGGAATTCGAAAGCGTCGCGGGGAATCTGTTCCTGCGTGGCAAAGGCTTTGGCCTGCTGGATGATTTTTTCGTCGTGGGTCGCCAGCCCGTGGTACACGCCGCTCTTCATCAGGACCTTCATGAGCTTGACGTAGTTCGCGTCCACTTCCGATTTTTTCTGAAAGGCGATTTCGTCGGGCTCTTGGTACGCCCCTTTACACAGGCGAATGCGGATGCGCCCGGCCAGAAGCTTCTCGATATCACTCTCCGCGCGGCGCATATAGGACTGGATCACCGCGCCCACCGCGCCGGCATGGCCGGGCTTGCGGTGCAGTTCGTGCACGAAATCGAGGGTGCGCTGGGTGTAGGGCGAGCCTTCCATGTCCACCCGCACGAAATTGGGCGGTTGCATGGCCGCGGCCTTCGTCACCAGTCCCGTCACCAGATCGCGGGCAAGTTGCTCGTCCACGTCGAGGCCCATGTGGGTCAGCTTCAGGCTGACGTTGGCGTTGAGCTGGCGGCGCGAAATCTCGTCCAGCATCTGATGGTAGAGTTCGGCGCTGGCACGGGCTTCATCGGCGTTGGTGACATTCTCGCCTAGGTTGTCCACCGAAACGCTCAGGCCCGCCCGATTGACGGCTTGCGTGACCCGCAGAGCATCTTCCACTTGCGTTCCAGCCACGAAACGGCTGGAGAGACGCCGCCCCACGGCGGAGCGCTCAGCCATCCGGCGCAGCCAGCGGTTCTCCGAGAGAGAAATGAAAAGCGCTCTCAGCACTATGTTGGTTCCAGGCCCAGGTCGGGATGGCGAGTGCCTTCGCAGCGCATGAAGATCACAGAATTTTGTATCACAATCACATTCGGGGTCTGGATTTTGATTTATGTGGGTCGGACACTCATGTCCGACGCCGTTGGTTTCAGGGTTGGGATCCTAAGCTTTTGCGTTGTTAGGACAAGATTTCTGGACTTAAATTGAAAGCAAAATCAAAGGCGTCGGACAGAGCCTGCCCTGAGCGAAGTCGAAGGGAGTGTCCGACCCACACTTTCTTGCTTAGCGGGGATCGAACCTGACTTCGATGGGCTCATGGGTCTCGTGCTGAGCCGGGGCCCACTTCCATTTATAGATCGCGTCCTGGGCCGCCCGCACGAGCAAGGGATGCCCGCCCCGTACTTCGACGGATTTGACCACGCCATTCGGTTCCACCAGGGCTTCTGCCTTCACGCTTCCTCTTAAATTCATGGTACGGGCCATATCGGGATATTGGGGCATCACCCGGGTCACGATCCTGCGGCTGCCGTCACTGTGGTCCTGCTGGGCAAACGAGGGTTGATCCACGATGAGGACCGAGAAAAGCACGAGGAGAAAAGCTGTCGGCCAGCGATTCATAGGGGTTCCAGAGCCGTTTGCAGCTTATTCGCCCCTGTCGATTCGGGAAAGATGACCTCGGTAACCAAACGTGCATACGGACGTAAGTTGCGGCAGATTCCGCGAGGGTAGCGCCGCATCTTGCCGGGTGTCTCGAGGGCGTCCCGCCCTCGGCGCGGCGGCGCTACAAAAACCGGAGCTCAGCCCATGAGAATATGGTCGCTAGCGGGCGCCTGAGAAGGGCTTAGGCGACGCCTGAGGTCTAACGCCCGACGCCCGACATCAGTCCAGAAATACTTCATCCACGAAACACCAGCGCCAGTTCTCGCCCGGCTCGAATGATCGCACGATGGGGTGTTTGGTCTGATGGAAGTGTTTGGTGGCGTGTTTGTTCTTGGAAGAATCGCAGCAGCCCACGTGGCCGCAAATTAGGCACTCCCGCAGATGGACCCAGGTGTCGCCCATCTCCAGGCATTCCTTGCAGCCCTGGCCGCTGGGTTTGACTGGCTTGATTTCTCCCAGGTGGGAACAGGTTGGGGCTGGACGCGCCATCTGGAATTACCTCCGCAAAAGTCTCTTGCCCGAACTTCTGACTACTCTCCTGCCTTTTCCAGAAATCTCTCCGCTTCCAGGGCAGCCATGCAGCCCGTGCCGGCTGCGGTGATGGCCTGCCGGTAGCGCCGGTCCTGCACGTCACCGCACGCGTAAACGCCCGGCACGCGCGTGAAGATATTGTTCGTGGTCACCAGATATCCGTCCTGATCGGTTTCGAGCTGGCCTTCGAACATTCGGGCATTCGGAATGTGTCCGATGCCCAGAAACATGGCGCTGGTGGGAAAGTCCCAGGCCTTGTCGGTTTTCAAGTCACGCAACTTGAGGGCGGTGACTTCCTGTTTGGAAGGGTCGAGCACATCTTCGACCACGGTGCCGGTCAGGAAATCGATTTTTTTGTTCTGCTGCGCCCGGTCCAGCATGATCTTCGAAGCGCGGAATTGGTCGCGGCGATGAATCAGCGTCACCTTGTTGGCGAAACGGGTAAGGAAGATGGCTTCCTCCATGGCCGAGTCGCCGCCTCCGATCACCGCGATTTCTTTCCCGGAGAAAAAGAAGCCGTCGCAGGTGGCGCAGGAAGAAACTCCGTGCCCGATCAACGCCTTCTCGCCGGGCAATCCCAGCCAGCGCGCCGAGGCCCCGCTGGCGATGATCAGGGTGCGGGCGTGAATCGTTTCCTTGCCAAAATTCACCGCGAAAGGACGCTGGCTCAGATCGACGCTCACCACGTGGCCCAACTGATATTGCGCTCCAAAGCGTCCCGCCTGCTTGCGCATGTTCTCTATCAGCTCGGGTCCCTGAATGCCCTCGGGAAATCCGGGAAAATTTTCCACCAGGGTGGTGAGCGAGAGCTGGCCTCCGGGTTCGTGGCCTTCAATCACCAGAGGCTTGAGATTGGCGCGAGCGGTGTAGAGCGCCGCCGTGTGGCCGGAGCATCCAGACCCGATGATGACGACGTTGCGAATATTCTCCATAAAGGGTGAAAGGGTCGCGTGAGATTTAGATGGCCGAGTTCAAATTTGGATGCAAATGCAAGGGGTCCCGTAGTGCCAGCGTTCCTTCGACTTCGCTCAGGACAGGTGCGCCGATTGTCCGGAGGGCGTCCCGCCATCCCGCCGCTGCGCTTATTTCTTCTTCGCCACCGGCTTCCTGGGAGCAGATGGTCGCTCCGTTTTCTTCTCCGCCGCGCCGCCGAGCCGCTCCAGTTCGGCGGGCACGGTGGTTCGCGCTCCCAGCAGGCCGCGGTAGTTTGAAAGGACGGCCGAGGCGCTCTGAAACAACGGCTCGTAGGCGCTCTGGTCGGGCGCCGGACCTGCCTCCGATCCCGTACACCGCGCCAGCACCACCGACGATTTGCCGAAACGTTCGAGCTTGATGCGACTGGCCGGCGTGCTGCTGGTCAGCATGGTCGCCGCAGGCGTGACCGCCGAAGCGCTGTCTTCGATCGCAACCTGCAACAGATCTTTAGGCTCGCGCACCCGGAAGACCAGCGTCTCCACCATATTTTTGGGATCGACGCTGAACGAATACTGCACCGTCGAAAACAGCGCCTGCACGGAAAACTCCCGCCGGATGCGAACCCAACTGGCGGTGCCCGGATCGGACGACATCTGGCTGCCCGAACCCGGCTGCAGAAATCCCGGCCCCACTTCGAGACTGGATCGCCCGCGATCGATTTCGAAATCCACGCCAAACAGCGGCTGCCTGGGCACGCGCGCCAGCGCCGAAGCAATTTCCTGCTGCTCGGCCGCCGAAGGCGAACACACATTCAAGACGTTTACCTTGACCTTTGGCGGCGCCGGCTGTTGCGCGGCAGCCAGAACGCCGAGGCCAAGACAGGTCACCACATTCAAGATGTTTCGGATCACCAAGGGATTTTAGCAGGGACGGCGGACTTCAGACCTCGGGCGTCGGACGTCGGACGTCGGCCAAGTGGCGCCGGCGTCCTTCCGGCTGTCCGGAGGGCGTCTCGCCCTCCGCCGCGCCAGCCAGCCACGATCAAGGCCCGTGAGAGCGGAGGAGGTCTGAGGCTGAGGTCTGACGTCCGCTGAAAAATGGATGCGAGGCCCACGTCACCTTGCACGTCCTCGAGGGCGGCAAGGAAGCGATCGAGAAGCAGTTAAGAACCAGCCTGGAAGCCTTCTTCGATTTTTTGATTTTTTCCTGAAATCTGAAGGCGGGCGTCAGACCTCAGGCGTCAGACCTGGAGTGTCATGGCCTGATCGCGATTGCTGGCGTGGCGGAGGGCGAGACGCCCTCCGGACAGCCGGCGGGACGCCGGCGCTACGTTCGGGCCGACGTCCGACGCCCGAAGTCTGAGGTCCGAAGACTGACGTCGGGGGTTTAGAATCGAGCTTATGGCAAACCTGACACTCGTCTATGGAATGCGACTACTGCCCTCGGAAGAAGTTGCGGAGGTAGGCGACGCAACCCTGAAGCTGAAAAATGGACGCGACGCCCATGTCACCATGCACGTCCTTGAAGGCAGCAAGGAAGCGATCGAGAAGCAGTTAAAAACCAGCCTGGAAGCCTTTTTCGATTTCTATCCTGAAATTTAAAGGCGGGCGCGGGACTTCAGGCGTCAGACTTCAGGCGTCAGACCTCAGCGTCAGACCCGGAGTGTCATGGCCTGATCGCGATTGCTGGAGCGGCGGAGGGCGAGACGCCCTCCGGACAGCTGGCGGGACGCCGGCGTTACGTTCGGGCCGACGTCCGAGGTCCGACGTCCGAGGTTCGACGTCCGAGGCCGGGCACCCGCCATCCGCTCTATAATCTCTTTTTCGCCATGGAGCTATCTTTGCGCACGCTGCGTTTCCGATTGCAGGCAGCCGGCGTGCTGCCTCGCACCCGGCTGGCGCGGGCCGCCTGTTATCTGCTTGGGCTTGACCTGCTTCTCTTCGCCCTGCAAAGGCTCTTCGGCCTGTTCAAGGTTTCCTTCGGTCTGGCGCTCAGTGGATGGATCGGAATCCTGAGCTTTCTCGCCATCATTCTTTTTGCGCTGCTCGCCTTTCGCTGGCTCAAGGCAAAACTGCTCTGGCGTCTGCGGAACCGATTGATCGTGACCTACATGTTCATCGGCGTGATCCCGGTTGTGCTGCTGGTGGCCAATACGTCTATCACCATCTATTTGTTTGCTGGGCAGTTCGCAAACTTCATCGTGACTTCAGGGCTGGATTCCCGGCTGCGCAGCCTGCAGTCGGTCAACGCAGCCATTGCCAACGAGCTGGCGGCAAGACTGGAACATGGTCAGCCCGCAATCGCTGAATCGCTCGAAGGCTTGAAGCGAAACGATCCCTCCTGGAAGTTTCGCCAGATTTGCGCCTGGAAAGGTGGAACGCCTCTCGCAGCGTGTGATACGAACACGCTGGGAAAGACTCCATTTACATTTCCATCGTTCCTGAGTCCAACTTTCGGTGCCATTGTCTGGGACCACGAGGAACTGTATTTGCGAGCGGGGACTGAAATCGGTACCGGACCGCAGAAGCTGTCCGTGGTCTCGAGTGAGGCGCTCGACCGGGAGCTACTGGAGAAACTGGCGAAGGACCTGGGTGAGATCACGCTCTACACCTCACGGACGGTTGCCGCGGCACCGGCTCCGGCAGCGACATCAGCCCCTCTCATTTCACTCGAGAGCCAAGACAGGCAAGACACCTTCAGCAGCGGCAAGAGTGGCGTGACTCCCGGCAGCGGACGGGAACAGCTTCGTCTCGCCTTCAGCGCAGGCGCGTTGCCGTCCGCAGGTGGCACTTTTGATCGCGAGATAGCCTTTGCCACGCCGGTTACAGTCGTGGATTGGGCAACCGGGGCGCAGAAAAAAACAGGTGCGCTGCTGCGGGTCCTGACCCGGCCGTCGGTGCTCTACGCCCGCCTCTTCGCCACGCTGGGTGATTTTGCCACCGGGGTTGAGTATGCGTTGTTGTTCGCGGCGGTGGTTTTCGCCATCATCGAACTGCTGGCGCTTTTCATCGGGACACGCCTGACTCGCACGATTACGGGCGCGGTCGCCCAGCTCTACAACGCCACAGAACACATCAATCGCGGAAACTTCAGCCATCGCATTTCGGTGAAGTCGCATGATCAGCTGGCGACCCTGGCGAATTCGTTCAATTCGATGACCGAGTCGATCGAGAACCTGATCGAGGAGCAAAAAGAGAAGCAGCGGCTGCAGAACGAGTTGACCATCGCGCAGGAAGTGCAGGAGCAGCTCTACCCGCAGCATATTTCGCAGCTGGCTTCGCTGGAAGTGTACGGCTTCTGCCGTCCGGCGCGCACGGTGAGTGGAGACTATTACGATTTCCTTACGCTGAACTCAGACCGGGTCATCCTGGCAGTGGGTGACGTCAGCGGAAAAGGCATTTCCGCGGCGCTCCTGATGGCGACGATTCACTCCGCCGTCCGCGCCTACAGCCTGGAGGGCATGCCGAGCCTGCGCGAACCGGTGGGAGCGGCGGCAGGCACCGGCCCAATCCAGGTGCTTGCCCACGGACTGAATGGCGCCGAGTTGTCTTCGGGCGCCATGCTCTCGCTGCTGAATCATCAGCTTTACCAGAGCACGCCGGCGGAAAAATATGCCACCCTGTTCCTGGGCATCTACGACGGCCACGAACGCTCCCTCACCTACAGCAACGGCGGTCATCTGCCGCCCATCATCCTGGGAGAAGATGGTTCGGTGCGCCGGCTGGAGCAGGGCGGCACCGTCATCGGTCTGTTCGACCGCAGAAGTTATGAAGAGGGAACAGTCGCGCTGCGCCGGGGAGAACTATTCCTGGCCTACAGCGACGGCGTGAGTGAGCCGGAAAATGATTTCGGCGAATTCGGCGAGCAGCGCCTGATCGATCTGGTCTGGGAGCATCGCGCGCAGCCCCTGGCCCGAATCTGCGAGATTGTGACCGCAGCGGTGGACGACTGGATCGGCGCCCACGAGCAGCCTGACGACATCACCCTGGTGCTGGCGAGAGGCCAGTAGATTTTCTTAAATGTGGGCGCGAGCGTCCCGCTCGTGCCAAGGCATGCCAACAAAAAATATTCGGGGTCGGCGGCAGCACAGCCGCGCCAAAATCCTTAGTGCAGACCTGGCAACCGGCCGGCGCCGCCGTCCCCGAAGCCCCGCGGACCCGCAATCAATCACAGGCACGCCCCTCGCGGAGCAAGCTCTACAGAAAACAAGTTGGAGTGGGCTGGATTACGGGACGCCCTAGCAGATCAGGACGCAGAGCCGTGAAAGCCGGGAATGGACCGCCGGCGGAGAAGAAATTTTCGGGGTTCCGATCCGCACGTGCACAATTAGTTCCGGGGGCAGAATCTGTTGCCCGATGGCAATCGCCGTCGTGCGCGCAGGATCACACACCCGCGCGTGTGCCGCCACCGGCGCTGTTCCCTCGTGGAAGGCAAAGGCGGGTAATGCCACCTGCGGCAAAACCAGAATGGCGGCCAACAACACTAATTCGAAAATCAGGAGTGAAAACTTCCAGCACTTCATGAATTGCAACTCTTGCTGAGGCCAGAATTACTCGTTCCCGCGCCCCCTGTCAACCGTAGAAAGAGTGTGGGGCGGACACTCTTGTCCGCCGCCTTTGACGTTGGTTTTGAATTGTGTGTCTTGCGAACAAAGGCAAAACCTAAGGTCAAAGGCGGCGGACAAGAGTGTCCGCCCCACACACTCAGCTACTTTGTTTTTCCTGGCTTGGGCAGGATGGTCACGCGCGATGTTACCTGCTGTCCCTTTTCCATACCGCCGATGATGACTAATCCTTCGGGGACAACCACCAGCCCGCGATGGTCCATGGTGGGCTGCGGCGTATGCAGGTTGATGGTTTCCCACTTGCTGGTGCGCAAGTTGAAGGCGAAGGTCACCGGGGATGGCTCCGCAGGCTCTCCGTTGTAACCGATGCCGTTATAGTTGTAGGGATTGTCGGTCCCGCCGGAAAAGTAAATCTTCTGATCTTTCTCCGAGCCGCCCGCCGCGATCCGGTAACGCGCTGTACCGGGATGGTTGGGCAACTTAGTCCATTGAATTTTCGTGAGGTCGTGATGATCGATCTTGCCCATCCAGCATTCATCCGTGGTGATGTACTTGGGCTGGGCCCCACTCGCGTTCTTATGGGCGCCGTCGATGTACACAATAGTGTCTCCTACCACCGCGCCGGCGTGGCCGAACACAGGCGTGCCTGGAATGGGCGTGGCCTGCGACCATTGGTTTTTCTGCGCGTCGTACAACTGGACGTTGTTCACAGCGTCCGTCTTCGACCATCCACTCACAATGTAGATGTAGCGATCGCGATAGACGCCCGCCACCGAATCGTCCACGGCAACCGGCAGGTCTTCGGCGCGGGACCAGCGATCGGTCAGGGGTTCGTACGTGTTGACGTCGGGCAATGTGGTCTCTCCGCCCTGCCCATCGACGACGTAGCCGCCGAAAAGAAAGACGTGTTCCCGGGCCCCGACGGCCGTTGCCGCCAGACGTCCCACGGTCCCGGGAACCGAGTGCATCTCGGCCCATTTCCCGGTATAAGGATCGAGCGTGTACGCGGCATTGCTGGTCGCGTCCCAGGTTTTCTTCGCCCCCATACCCATCAGCGAGTAGATCAGCAGCGATCCCCGGCTCTTCACGCTGGTCACAGCATTGTTGGTGACCGGGACCGGCAGCGGGTCGAATTTCACCGGCTCTTCGGCCGAGAGGAACCCGCATAGAAGGATCAGGAGGGTGAACCTACAGGACTTTTGCATCGCAGGAGATTCTAGCAGCTTGGTTCTGGTAGCGCCGCCGTCCCCGGCGGCTGCCCGGCGGGCATCCCGCTCACCGCGTCGAGGGCAAGCTGCCGGCGCTACACGGTGCCGGAATTGCGCCTCCCCGGTTGAACCGTTAGGATTCTGGACGATGGCGTTTATGCGGCCAAATTACCGGCGCCTCGCGATCTCGTTGACCCTCTCGTGGTTGCTGGCTGCCGGCACCGTGACGTGGGCGCAATCGCCAGGCCTTCAAGGGCTGTTGCAAAGCGGCCAGGCTGCGCTCGACGCCAACGACTATGCGCGCGCCGCCACCAGCTTCGAACGAGCCCGGCAAATGTCTCCCGACAACCTTCCCGCCAACCGCGGCCTGGTGCTCAGTCTTCTCCAGCTGGGCCGGTTGGGTGAAGCCGTGCGAGCCGGGCGAGAAGCCGTAACCCGCTGGCCGCAGGACGCGCAACTCCAGCATTGGCTCGGACTCGCCTATTTCAAGGCCGGGCAAAACGCGCTGGCCCTGGAAGCTCTGCAGCATTCAGAAGCCCTCGATGGCGGCCATTTCGACATTCACTTCGACCTGGCTTTGGTCTCGCTCCAGCAGGGTCAATATGCGCCTGCGGCCGATGAACTTGAAAAAGCCGTCAAACTTCAGCCTTCCCACGCCCTGGCCCATGTGCTGCTGGGGCGGGCCTACCAGAACACCAACCGCACCGTGCAGGCGATCGAACAGTTCCAGAGTGCGTTGAAAATTGATCCCAACACGCCGCTGGGGCACTATCACCTTGGATTCGCCTATGCCAGTCTGGGCCGCAACCAGGACGCCATCGCCGAATACCGGAAGGAACTGGTTCGCTCTCCAGATAATCCCCAACTTCTCTACCAGTTCGGACATTGTTTGCTGGAAACCGGAGAGGTGAAGGAAGCGCTGCCTCTCTTGAAACGCGCCACCGAGCTCGATCCCGCCAATGCGGACCCGGCCTACGATCTGGGCAAGGCATTGCTTCTCGACGGCAACACCGAAGCCGCCGTGACCGCGTTGCAGCGTTGCATCGAGCTGAAGCCCGGCGATCCCAGCCCGCACTACCAGCTGGCTCGCGCCCTGCAGAAGCTGGGCAAGACAGAGCAGGCCCAGCAGGAGTGGCAGCGCTTTGCCGAATTGAAGAAAGCACAGCCGGAAATGGGAGGCATGGCCACGGGCCGACCTCAGTGAGTCCGATGAACCGATCTTCTTCTTGGTCCAGAGTGGGGCAGCGCTTCAGGGCCGCAATAACGAACCCATTTCTGAGAGCGGCTTCAGGGACCGTGTCACAACCCTTCTTTCGCCCCTTCGGGGCTCGCTCGCGATCCACTATTTACCCACGGCTTGCGCCGTGGGCTTTATTCTTGCGCCGCTTCGCGGCTTTGTGTGGACCCGATGGTCCACGCTTTGCCCGGGTCCAAGGTTGCGACACAGCCTCTCCGGCCGCATTGGACCAGCGTGTGATCCTGAGAGTAATCGCCGCAACCGTGGCGCTCGTACTTGCCCTTTTGGGCGGCTCCGCCACAGCTCAGCGGAAGCCGGCTCATGCATCTTCTCCCATACACAAAACTGCGCCTGCGAGCCCGGTTTCCTTTGCCGAGGTCACCCGGGCCTCCGGCATCGATTTCCACCTCACCTGCGGCGGACCGGAAAAGCTGTACATCATGGAATCCATGTGCGGCGGGGTGGCGGTTCTTGACTACGACAACGACGGCTGGATGGACATCTTCCTGGTCAACGGTTCCACGCTCGAAGATTTGCGCTCGGGCAAGTGCCATCCCGGAAAGCTCTACCACAACAATCATGACGGAACTTTCACCGACGTCAGCGCGCAGGCCGGAATCACGCATTGCGGCTGGGGCTTCGGCGTCGCCGTCGGCGATTACGACAATGACGGATGGGAAGACCTCTACATCACTTATCTCGATGGCGGGGTGCTTTACCACAACAACCACGACGGATCGTTCACCGATGTGACCGCGAAAGCGGGCGTAGGAAACGCCGGACGCTGGGGCACCAGCGCGGCCTTCGGCGACTACGACAACGACGGCAACCTCGACCTCTACGTAGCCGACTACGTGGACCTTGATCTCAATCATCTCCCCGAATTCGGGCAGGGCCCTTTCTGCACCTATCGTGGCATTGCGGTTTCCTGCGGTCCACGCGGGCTAAAGGGTGGCCGCGACCGGCTCTACCACAACAATGGCGACGGCACCTTCACCGATGTAACCGAGAAACTGAATATCGATCCCGACGGCTACTACGGTCTTGGAGTGCTGTGGCTGGACTATGACAAGGACGGATGCCTCGATCTGTACGTGGCCAACGATTCCTCCCCCAGCCTGCTCTATCACAACGACTGCAAAGGCGGGTTTACCGAAGTAGGAGCGGAGTCGGGAGTGGCCTACAGCTCGGACGGACGCGAGCAAGCCGGCATGGGCATCGATTCCGCCGACTACGATCACGACGGCTGGCCTGACATCGTCAAGGCCAATTTCTCCGACGACACCAACAACCTCTATCACAATGATCGCAACGGCCAGTTCACCGACCGGGCGGGAGGCGCCGGCTTTGGCCCGGTGAGCATCCCATTCCTGGGCTTCGGAGTGAAGTTTTTTGACTTTGACAATGACGGCTGGCCCGACATTTTCGTAGCCAACGGCCACGTGAATCCCCAGGTGGACCAGCATTCATTTGGCGTGAGCTATGCCGAGCGGCCGCTGTTGTTCCACAACCAGGGAGACGAAAAATTTGCCGAAATCGGCCTCCAGGCGGGGGCGCCCCTGTCCCGGCATTACGTGGCGCGGGGCGCTGCCACGGCTGATTTTCTGAACAATGGCAGCGAGGACTTGCTGGTTACGGTCCTGGACGCTTCCCCTCTGCTGCTGCGCAACCAGCCAGCGAAGAAGGGACACTGGCTGCGCATCAAGACGGTGGGCAAAAAGTCGAATCGGGACGGATTCGGCGCCCGCATAGAGGTCACGGCGGGCGGCATGACGCAAAGCGCCGAGGTGCGTGCCAACAGCAGCTTCGAGTCAGCCAGCGACCCCCGGCTGCATTTCGGCCTGGGACCCGCCACTCAGGTCGATTCCATCACCGTGAACTGGCCCTCGGGCCGGGTGGATCGGGTTGAAAAGCAGGCGGTTGATCAGGAGCTGGTCATCGAAGAAGGGACCGGCGTGGTGGGCGGTCGCGGGCCTGAAGCCGTGAGCAAGCCGGCTGTGGCAGGACAGACGGAGAAGCCCGTCCGCTAGCCCGACCCGGCAAAACACAATTTCACAGCACTATGGATACAATCACCTCGAGTTATCTGAAAATCTTCCAAATT
Source organism: Terriglobia bacterium (assembly GCA_963757835.1). Classification (GTDB taxonomy): domain Bacteria; phylum Acidobacteriota; class Terriglobia; order Terriglobales; family Acidobacteriaceae; genus JAIQFF01. The sequence goes on from CAVWSP010000007.1 coordinate 111,274, forward strand.
CTGGAGTGCTGTTAAGGTCCGTCTATAGTTCGCCATAGTCGGAAGTACCCACATCCCCCCTAAACCATTGACAACATTACCTAGATTCTTTGGAGAGCCACGTGCCAAAGAATTGTCAGGGATTTGTCCGTGGGGGTCACGTGTTTGTACCGTGCCCAGCGATTTTAGTTCAATTAAATCAGCAAGATACACATAACAGACAATGACAGTCTGTTGTTAAAAGCTCTCCGGCACACCCAACGTTTCTGGTGCCAGTCGGTCGGCTCGGGCCCCGGTTCAGTCAGAAAAACATCTTGAAGCTGCGAGAGGGTAGGTCAATGAAGAAACTGCAATTCAGCCTTCTGTCTTTGTCCTTATTGGTATTGTCCCTAGGCGCGATGGCGCAAATCCAGAACGGTCAGTTCACCGGGACCGTAACCGATCCTTCGGGCGCGGCCATTTCGAACGCCAAGGTCACCGTGACCAACGTTGGAACCAATTTATCGGTCACCACAACGACGGGGCCGACCGGGCTTTACAAGTTCAACGAATTGCCCGCCGGGACCTACCAGATCACGACCGAAGCGCAAGGCTTCAAGACCACCACGAACAAAGGCCTGGTACTGAACGCTGGAACCATCCAGCGCACCGACTTCAGCATGCAACTTGGCCAGACGCGAGAGGTCATTGAGGTCACGGGTGAAGCGGCGGCGGTGAATACGGAAGATTCGAAGCTGGCGAACACAGTGGCCATCTCTCAGGTCGCGAACCTTCCGCTGAATGGCCGCAACGTTTACGACCTGATTCAGCTGGCGCCCGGCGCAGTGAATGTGCGCGGGGTCGTGCAAGAGAATGGCGCCGCCACGGTGGTCAATGGTCTGCGCGAAGACTTCAATGGGTTTCTGATCAATGGCTCCTCCAACAAAGGGTTGAGCGGCGGTGCGGTGAACCAGCCGATTGAAGACACGGTCCAGGAATTCCAGGAGTTGACCCTGAACATGTCGGCGCAATACGGCAACAGCGCCGGCTCGGTAACCAACCTGATCACCAAGTCAGGGACCAACCAGTATCACGGTAGCGGCTGGTACTTTGGCCGCAACGATTATTTCGACGCCAACAATTTCTTCGCCAACCAGAACGGGACGCCGCGACAGGCCCTCCGCTTTAACCAGTTCGGCGGGACCTTCGGCGGCGCGCTCATCAAGGACAAGCTCTTTTTCTTCCTGTCCTACCAGGACAGCCGCTTTACCGAATCCTCACCGCCAGCCACGGTTACGGCGGAGTCTCCGGAGTTTCGGCAAGCCGTCATTGCCGGTCTGCCCAACTCGACCGCGGCATTGCTATACAAGGACTTCGCGCCAACGATACCCGGACATGCTCCGGTGGATCTCGAATCTTACTTTGGCGGCCATGCGGCCGCAGAGGGGGCCCTTTCCGGATATTTGTGCCCGGGCAACTCGAACGCGCTGATCGCTGGCAGAATGGCGGCGATCATCGGAGTTACGGCCGAAGATCAAGCGGCAATGGCTACTATCCCCGGTTGCGGTGCAATCCCGGGGCTTCAGGCCGGTACTTTTGCTCGCACCGGAGTTCCGTTCCAGGTCAGTACAATCTCTTTCATCGGGTCCCAGAATCAACAAACTTCTGGGGCGGGAAATCTGTACAACGGGCGGGAAGCCTCCGGACGTCTGGATTACAACCTCTCGGCGAAGGATCGGATGTTTGCGCAGTTTGCCTGGAACCGCTTGCCAGATAGTTTCGGGGCTTCCAACCCGAATAACAGCACTGGCAGGGGTGTGGGATTCATCAATCCGGTCCTGATCCGGAATCCCAACGGTCAGATCAGCTTGCTTCATACCTTTAGTCCGTCGGTGCTGAACGAATTCCGGGCCGGGTACGCGGGAAACCTGAGTCCTGACATTAACACCGCCCTGCCCGGCGTGCCCCAGATCAATTTCGACGATGGCTCCATGGGCTTCGGTTCGTATTCGGGATATCCACAAACCTTCCATGAAAACATCTACAGCTATTCCGACATGGTTTCAATCTCGCACGGCAATCACAATATGAAGGTGGGAGTTGATATCCGCCGGAATATCGAAAACAGCGAGTTCAGCGTGGCCCGTCCCTCGTACTACTTCACCGACTACCTGTTTTTCGCGGCCGACTCGCCTTACACCATGGCGGCAGGCGTGGATCCGGGAATCCTGACGAATCAGCCGGGCCACCTGTCCAGTAACGTGCGCCACTGGCGGAATCTGGAGATGGGAGCATTCTTCCAGGACGACTGGAAGATTACCCGCCGGCTGACGCTCAATCTGGGAATGCGCTACGATCTCTATGGTCGCCACACCGAGCTTAACAACCAGGTAACGACGTTTATCAAGGGCCCGGGCAGCAGCTTTATCGACAACGTCACCACCGGCGCCGGTCAGATCAAGGACGCCAGCGTACCTTGCACCGATCCACAAGCCCAACTGGCGGGCGTTTGCGGTCCGGGAGGGTTCGCCGCCGCCAAGAGTCTGGGCAAGGGCGACCACAACAACTTTGGACCTCGGGTCGGTTTCGCCTGGGACGTCTTTGGAGACGCGAAGACATCCCTCCGGGGAGGCTTCGGCGTGTCCTACGAAGGAACCTTGTACAACCCGCTCTCCAACTCGCGCTGGAACCTGCCGTATTACTCGTTTAACGCCGCTACTAACTCTCTGGCGGGCGATGTAAACACGGTCATTTACGGGCCCTACACCTGCACTCCGACTTGCCAACCCGACACGGTAACGGCACCCACGTTCACCGGCCCCCCGACCAACCCGAACCAGGGCACAGGAGCGCAAGCCGTAGGCAATCTGACAGGTTGGGATCCGGCTAACCCCAATTTGGCCCAACTCACCGGAATCGTATTCCCGGAAGGCATCCGCGACCCTTACGTCTATAACTACTACCTGGGTCTGCAGCGAGAGATCATGCCCAGACTGACCCTGGAAGCAAATTATGTCGGCACCACGGGACACAAGCTGTTCCGGGCACAGAACGTGAACCGGATTCCCGGTGAACGCCTGCCCGAAGGAGATTGTGTGACCGATAACCTGGGCCGCAGACTGTGCAGTCAGATTGACACCGTCAATAGCCCGGGCAACGCCGTAGGGCGCCTGAATCCAAACTTCGGCACCTTGCGGGTGTGGGCGAACCAGGCAAACTCGAACTACAACGCGCTGCAACTTTCGCTGAAAAAGCAGACCAGCCACGGAATGGCGTTCAACCTCAACTACACCTGGAGTCACTCCATCGATGACGGGTCCACCTGGCATAGCGGCGCCACCAGTTCCAACGGCGCTGGTGGGGGGGATGGTTATACCACCGATGTCCTGCTCCCGGGCCTCGACCGCGGCAACTCGATTTTCGATATCCGGCACCGGTTGGTGGCGAACTATATTTTCGAGCTTCCCTTCTATAAGTCGCAGGAAGGCATCCTGGGCCACATTCTGGGCGGCTGGCAGTACAACGGGATTATCTCCTGGCAGACTGGCGCGCACTGGGAACCCTGGACATATACCAACGGTGGAGATCCAGTGGGCAGCATCGGGGTGTTCACTGGCCCGAATACTTTCGTCGCGGGATGCAGCCAAGCGCAGATTGACAGCAAGGTCTGCGTGAACGCCGGCGGCGACTACAATCTGGACGGTATTCGCAATGACCGGCCCAACGCTTCCGCCAACCACTTCACTCCCAGCCATGATCAGTGGGCAAACGGTTGGGGTTCGGCCTTCCAGTTAAATCCCAATACGGGCGACGAAGCCAGCTTGAGCAGTGCAAATGGTTTGTTCAGCGTGCCTTGCCTGGGTTGCAACGGGAACATGGCGCGAAACAGCTTCGTTGGTCCGAGCTACGTGTCCTGGGAGACGTCCTTGTTCAAGACCATCCGGATAACCGAGCGAGTGAAGATGGAGTTCCGTGCGGAGGCATTCAACGTGCTGAACCACACCAACTTCCAACTCCCGGGGTATGGCGCCACCAACAATCGGACTAACTCTGGCAGCTTCGGACAGGCGGCCAGCACCTTCAATCCCCGCAACCTGCAGTTTGGTTTGAAGATCGCTTTCTAACCAGCTCAGCGGTCTGACTGGGGTCTGTTCCGCCGCTACGGAGCAGACCCCATTTTCATTTTGGGCGGGCTCATGCATAGGTCCTTCAACACCCGACGCAGGCTCCCGCCACTGCTGGCCGGTCTCGCACTTCTTCTTTTCACCAGACTGGTCTGGGCACAGATAAACGGTGGCAGCATTTCAGGGCAAGTCCGCGTGAGCCCGGGGACGGAATTACCCCAGCCCGTTCTGATCCGTCTGGAGGCTCGCGGAACGGTCGTCAATACCGCCTATACCGACGGCGAGGGCCGCTTCGGCTTTAATGGTCTCCCCGGCAATATCTACCACATAAAAATTGACGACGAGGCCTACTTTCCCGCCAGTGAAACCGTAAGCATCGACCCCGAAACCAGCTTTGTACGCATGCTCAACATTTTCCTGAACCCGCGAAATCCGCAGAAGTCGGAGCCACTCACAGTGACTGGCGGAAATCCTCATCTGACCAGTTCAGCGGACTTGAAGAAACTCTTCCCCCGGGCGGCGATCAAGGAATTTGACGCCGGCGTAAAGGCAGACAACCACCGTAAGACCGATGACGCCATCCAGCATTACGAGAAGGCCCTGCACATTGCGCCTGATTTTTATCCGGCGTGCAACAACCTGGGCACCGCCTACCTGAACAAGGGATCGTATGCAGCCGCCGAGGTGCAGTTCCGGCATGCCATAAGCCTCAACGCCAACGATGCCGCGGCCTATTTCAACCTGGGGAACCTGCACTACCTCACGCATCACTATGACGAAGGACTGAACTGGGTGAATCAGGGATTGAACAAGGAGCCGTCTTCGGCCTTCGGACACTTTCTCAAGGGCTCCCTGGTTTCGGCATCTGGCGACTCTCCGCAGGCGGAAAAAGAGTTACAGCGATCGTTGGAGCTTGACCCGAAGCTGGCAAAGGCGCATCTCGCTCTGGTGAACCTGTATCTGCGCCAGAAGCGACATAAGGAGGCTGTGGATGAACTGCAGGCCTTTCTCAAGATTCTTCCCAATGATCCTCTGGCGCCGAAGGTCCGAGAAGTGTTGAAGAGGTTGCAGGGAAGTACCGACAAAGGCGAAGCCAGTAAGGCCGGCCAGGTTGGGTGGATCAGGAATCGCGGCAGCGGTTTGAGTGTGCGGACGGGTCTCCGACCCGTCTAGGCCGAGCGGATCTCGGCAAGAGGGTGCGACGCGCCAGTTTCAAGTGAGGACACATTTCCTCAGCCAGCGGCGGCAATACATCGGTTACAGCGGCCGGAAAGCGAACCCCAGGCGCTAAAACGCCACGCGCTTTCCCCGCTAGATGGCACGACCGAGGTCGTGCCCTTCCCAATCCCACGCCGAGAATGGACCTGGGCCGCCCGGCCAAACTCGAGACGCTTCGCCAACCCGCGGCCGACCCATTCTTTTTCCCCAAGCTGCTAGGGATGCACAAACTCGCAGAACTTCTTTTCCAGCCGGCAGGCCTCCTGATACTCCTTGCGCGCCGCCTGCGACTCGTTCAAGCGCTGGTACGCGAACCCGAGATTGAGGTGGGCCTCGGCCAGCGTCGGATCAAGCTTCAGGGCGTGCTTGTAGCTTGCCACCGCTTTCGCCAGCGGTTGGTATGGCCGTAAGAGATCCCCAGAAAATTGTAGAGCGGCGCATCGTCCACTCCCAACTCAGCCGCTTTGGCCAGATGTTTCGCCGCCTCCGCGTAATTCTGCTGCTGAAATTGCAGCATGCCGAGATCGCGTCGAAGAGAAGCAAAATTTGGCTGGATGGAGACCGCTTTTTCCATGTCGGCTATGGCAGCGGCTTTGTCCGTCTTCGATTCAATGAATCCACGCTCGTACCAGGCGCGATAGTTCTGCGGATTGAACTTCAGGGCCTTGTCCAGCCAGGCCTTGGCCTCGTCCGTTCGGCCCAGGTTCAGCAAAGCCCGTGCCAGGGCGGCCATGGCCTGATCGAAGTTCGGATTCAAATTCAGGCACTTTTGCAACTCGGTCGCGGCCTCGTCCCAGGCCTGCCGGCGCAGCGCATTCTCGCCCAGCATGAAGGAGACGACATACATGCCGGGATCACTCTCGCGAACCTTGGCCAGTAGCCCCTTGCCGCGATCGATGTCGCCCGTCTGGAACGCATCCGCCGCCTCCAGGATGGCATTGAACTCCCACAACTTGCTCTTGGGGTCGGGGAGGCCCGCCGCCAATGCCTCGGGCGAAACCGGGGAACGATAGGCGACATAGCCCAGCGCGCGCAGCTTTTCCAGGGCATCGGGGCTAAGCCCCGAGGTTCCGGCTTCCCCTGGTTTGAATGGATTCTGCCGCAGCAATGCCTGCAGTTTGTCCTCCAGCACCGCGACCGTCGCCGTTTGTTGCGGGGCCAGGTTGTTTTTCTCCTGAGGATCGGCGATCACATCGTAGAGTTCACGGGTGGGCGCCTCGATGTAGTGGTAGCGGCTGGTCTGCAGGGCATGGAGCGGGCTCCAGCCGAATGAACTGAAGGCGTAAAAACTCTCACTGTAGGCGGCGTCTTCACTCTGTGCTTTGTCACCCAGAAGCCCCGGGTGCGGAAACTGTTTTTGAATCTCGTCCTTCATTCCGGCCAGGCGGGTCAGGGTCGGGGCCACCGCGACGGTCTCCACTGGCGCAGACACGCGGCCCGGCCGGAATCCGCTACCCGCGGGCGGTTTCACGATCAGCGGAATGTGGACAGTCGAGTTGTAGACAAAGAATCCATGTTCTTTTTCACCGTGCTCGCCCAGCGATTCTCCGTGATCGCTGAGCACGACGATTGCGGTGCGGTCATAAAGCCGGTTCTGCTTGAGCCATGCGATCAGGCGTCCCAGTTCGTGGTCGGCGTAGGCGATTTCGCCGTCATAAGGATGCGAACGGTACTGCGTACGGAAGGGTTCCGGCGGATCGTAAGGACTGTGCGGATCGTACAAGTGCAGCCAGAAGAAGAACGGGCGTCGCGTGGGTTTCTGCAGCCAGGAAATCGCATGGGTGACGCTCTCGCCCGCCTTGCGATCTACCAACCCAATGTCTTTCTGTCGAAATGTTTCGGCTGAGAAAGCGTCGTCGTAGAAATCGAAGCCGCGGGCCAGACCCCAACTGCGGTCCAGTACAAATGCGCTCACCACCGCTCCGGTGGCGTAGCCCTGCTGCTTGAAAACCTGGGCTACGGAACGAAATCGCGGGTCAAGAGGCTGCCCGGTAAAATCCTGCACACCGTTCTGGAAGGGGTATGTACCGGTCAGAATGGCGGCATGCGACGGCCAGGTGAGCGGTACCTGGGAGATGGCGCGTTCGAAGAGAATGCCGTCGCGCGCCAGGGCGTCGAGAGTGGGAGTCTTTACGTCGGTCGCGCCATAGCAGCCGAGATGGTCGGCGCGAACTGTGTCAATGGTGATGAGAATCACGTTCGGGGCCGCAGGCCGGGGCGGATTTGCCGCCTGCACGCTCGGGAGCAAGACAACCTCGAGGAGCAAGAGCGTCAGAAGATGGAGAATGGGCTTCAATGAATTTTAGTTACAGATCGAATTACTGCGACTGCCCCGGCTGCGCCTTGCGCATCTCTTCCTCGGCTTCGGCGGTCAGTCCCTTCGCCGACAACGCTTTGGCCAAAGCAGAATGATTGCCGGGATCCTGCGGCGCCAGCTCCACCGCGCGGCGAAGCTCGGTGAGCGCATCATCAACCTGCCCCTGGTAGAGCAGGATTTCCCCCAACGCGCGATGCCCGGGAGCGTACTCGGGCGCGATCGTAACCGAGGAGCGAAACGCGCCGGCTGCCTCGGTCATCATCTGCTTCTGCACGTACGCCGCTCCCAGGTTGTAAGCCGCGGAGAAATTACTGGGATCGAGCTGCAGCGTCCGCTTTAGCGTCGCAATCGCGTGATCAAAGTCCCCCTCGCGGGCATACGCCAGACCCAACTGAAAACTTGCCAGAGCATAATCCGGGCTGAGTTCGATTACACGCTGCAGGTGTTCCACCGACTTGGGAAAGTCGTGCATGCGATAGTAGTTCAATCCCAGCAGATAGTGCACGGGAACGGAATCAGGATCGCTCTTGAGCGCCTGATTGAACTTCTCCGTGGAGTCGGCGTAGTCGCCGTGCTGGCTCTCGGCAATCGCATCTGAAATCAGTTCGTACACCTGGATGCGGTCCTTGGGATCGGGCAAAGCGCGGTCGGTGATGGTTGGACTGCCGCCGCCGGAAAACCCGGCATAGCCGAGCGATTTCAGGCGCTCCATCAGGGCGGGATCGAGGCCGGTCTTCTCCGCCAATTCCGGGCCTGCGCTGTACTGTTGAATCACTTTGGCGAGGCGGGCCCGCATCTCCTCCGCGACCGCCTTCTTGTCGGCAAACAAGTTCCGGATTTCGCCCGGGTCTTTAGTCAAGTCGTACAACTCGGGCTTGGGCGCGTCAATGAAGTGATACTTATCGGTTTCGACTCCGCGCAGTTCACTCCAGTTAAAGTGCAGTCGAGGCAGAAAGGTCTCGGCGTACAGGGTGCGGTCTTCGCCCGCCTCTTTTGTCTTCATCAGGGGAAGCAGGTTTTGACCCTGCACCTGGGCGGGCACATCTATTTTCAATTCCCGGAGCACGGTGGGCATCAGGTCGGCAAGATTCACCAGACCCGGCACCACGCGGGGAGACACTGCGCCCGGCAGATGAATGATGAAGGGCACATGCAGCGTGGCATTGTAGATGAAGAAGCCGTGGGTTTTCTCGCCGTGTTCGCCCAGACTTTCGCCGTGATCGCCGCTGAGAACGATCATCGTGTTGTCATACAGGCCCTTGGATTTCAGGAAATGAATGAGGCGTCCTACCTGCGAATCCGCGAAGGCGATTTCACCGTCGTAAGGACGGTCCTTATATTCAGCCGCATACGGGGCAGGTGGACGATAGGGATAGTGCGGATCGTACAAGTGCATCCAGAGAAAAAACTTCTTCTGATCGTTCTTGCTGAGCCAGTCCAGGGCTACATCGGCTACCAGGTTGCCGGGACGCTCCATCTCTTCCAGGTTTGATTCCTGCAGGCGATTGAAATCAAAGTGGTCGTAGTAGAAATCAAACCCGCGATTCAGTCCAAAGCGCGAATCGAGCACGGCCGAGCCGATCACGGCACCGGTCACGTATCCATTTTCCTTAAGCACGGAAGCCAGGGTGGGCTGGCCTGGCCCCAGTTTGTTGGCGGCAAAATCGTGCATGCCGCTCCGCATGGGATAAGTTCCGGTAAACATTACGGTGTGCGAAGGCAGCGTTACCGGCACCGCGGTGTAGGCGCGCTCAAACCGCGCGCCCTGGGCCGCGAGCGCGTCGATATTGGGAGTGCGAATCTGCTTGTAGCCGTAGCATCCGAGATGGTCGGCGCGCAGGGTGTCAATCGTGATAACCACCACATTCGGCGCCGCAGCCGGCGCCGCGAATGCGGCAGATGACCAGGGCAGCAGGCTGGCGGTCACGAGGACAGCAAGAGACCGGGAGGAAATCATCGGATAGCAAAATTATATCCCAGCAACGCCGTGACCCAGCGCGATCGTCTGGGCTGATTATGCTAGTCTGAAATGCGTGAAGTCCGCTCGGATACTGGTCATTTTCTGCTTAGCCTCGGCCGCGCTCGGGGCTGGGCAGACGCAGAAAAGGGCCGCCAAGCCTGACGTTTTCCTGGTCACCATCGACACCCTCCGCGCCGATCACGTCCACTGCTACGGTTACGAGAACATTCAGACGCCGGCGCTCGACGCTCTGGCTAAAGACGGCATTCGTTTCACCCAGGCGTTCACGCCCAGCCCGATCACCAACACTTCGCACACCAGCATCCTGACCGGCCTGCTGCCCAGCAGCCATGGCGTCACCGATTTTGCCGTGCCCCTGGCGGCGACGCATCCCACCCTGGCAACCTTGCTGAAGGCGAAGGGCTATCACACCGCGGCGTTCATCGGCGCAGTCATCCTCGATAGCAACACGCTGGCCCCGGGCCTGAACCGCGGCTTCGATTTCTATGACAACTTCCCGGCGCAACCCAAGACAAAATCGCGCTGGGGCCGGGTGGAGCGCCGGGGCGCCGACGTGGTACAGCACGCGGAAACATGGATGACCGCACATCCCGCCGGCCCGCATTTTGTCTGGGTCCATCTCTACGATCCCCACGATCCCTACGAGCCGCCTCCACCTTTTTCGCAGACCTACAAAGACCGTCTGTACGACGGCGAGATTGCCTACGCCGATTCCGTGCTGGCTGGATTTGTCGGTTATCTGAAAAAGACGGGACGATACGACAACGCGCTCATCGTCGTAGTCGGCGATCATGGCGAAGGTCTGGGCGAGCATCACGAGGACACGCACGGAATCTTTCTTTACGACTCCACCACTCACGTGCCCCTCATCATCAAGACGGCGGTCAAGCTGCCCGGTCGCGGCAATCCTGGAATGGTGGTCGACGCCCAGGTACGAACCACCGACATTCTCCCCACGATCACCGGCTTGGTGGGAGTCGCGCCGCCCGAGGTGTTGGACGGCGAATCGCTGCAGCCTTACCTGGCTGGAACCGAGAGCAAAGACCGCACTGCCATCGGCGAAACCGACTACCCCCTGCGCTTCGGCTGGGCGCCTCTACGCTCGGTGCGCGCGGAGGGACTCAAGTTCATCGAGGCGCCGCGGCCGGAGTTGTACGACCTGCACGCCGATCCTGGAGAGTTGTCGAATCGCTACCAGCCGTCGGATGCCACCGCACAGAAATTTCTCGGGATGCTGGCCGAGATCAAGGCCACCGCATCTGCGCCTGACTTGAACTTGCCCGATCCCAAGGACAAGATTGACGAGCAGAATCTGTTGCACAGCGCGATGATGGCATCGGATGACAATCGCACCGACGAAGCCCGGCAGGCGCTGGAGAAAGTCCTGCGCCTCGATCCCAAATCGCCCACGGCGCTGCGTCAATTGGGTGAAGTGGAGCTCCACGCCGGAGAGTACGTCCGGGCCGCCGAACACCTGAAGCTGGCGAGGGAGGTTCGTCCCGAGGATTCGACCGCCGCTTTCTACGAAGGCCAGGCGCGGGAAAAAACCGGCGACTTCGCGGGCGCGCGCGATGCGCTCGAGGCCAGCCTGAAACTTACTCCCAGCCAGTTTCCGGCGCGAGTCCTGCTGGGCCGGGTTTATCTGGCTCTCAAAGATCCCAAAAACGCTGAAGACCAGTTTGAGGCTGCATTGCTCTTGCAGCCGAAGAATGTCGAAGCGCAGCAAGGCTTGACCCAGGCGCAGCACTTGGAGAAGTCAGACCATTGAGGAACTCTGGGAAGTGCGCCCCGTCCAAGTATCCGCTGGGAGGATTTTGGGTTCTCAGCCGGCAAGCCTGACCTTCTGGGCGCGCATCTTCTCCTGCGGTGAAACTTTCCAGGCTTCGCAGACACCCATAGAGACACTCTTGCTAAATTGGCTGAGTTATGATATACTTATATAGGGACGTATATCTTAAAGCAAATGTACTCACTGTATAGACCGTCGTCCTCAGGAGAACCCATGATTGAGCAAAAAATCCAGGTACCAACCGCTGGCGGGACCGCCGAAGGCGTCATCTATTTCCCGGAAAATGCAGGGCGCTGGCCGGGCGTGATTCACTACACCGATATCGGCGGCATTCGAGCCTCGCACGAGGAAATGGCGCGGCGACTGGCGGGAGCGGGCTACGTCGTCCTGATGCCCAATGTGTTTTACCGCACCCGAAAGCTGCCGCTTTCCGATTTCCCCTTGAAGTTTGGCGAAGAGCGCACTACGAAACACCTGGCCGAGCTCTCCGCCCCTCTGACCCGGGAGGCCATCACCTGCGACGCCTCGGATTACGTGGATTTCCTGGCGCGGCAGGATTCGGTCAAACCCGGTCCCATGGGCGTGGTGGGATACTGCTTCACCGGCAAGATGGCGCTGTACACCGCATTTTCGCGGCCGGACCGTATAGCCGCTGCCGCGTCATTCCATGCGGGCGGACTCGCTACTGACGCGCCTAATAGCCCACACCTCGCTCTGGGCCCGTTGATCACGGCCCGGCTATATTTCGGCCACGCCGTCAACGACAAAGGCATGCCGGCGGAGGCCATCGCCAGGCTCGACCGCGCCCTCGAAGCCTGGGGAGGCAACTATGAGAGTGAAGTGTACGAGGGCGCATACCATAGCTGGACCGTGCCCGACAGTCCGGTTTATAACCAGCCCCAGGCCGAGCGGGCATTTGAGAAGCTGACCAGCCTGTTCGCGGAGACCTTGTAGCGCCGGCCCTTCGACTACGCTCAAGCCAGGCTCAGCCGGCTGTCCGGCGGGCGCCCTCGCCCGCCGCGTGCGAATCGCCTAACTGACGGCGCGAGAAACACCGACGGCGAGAATAGCTTCCAGCTGGGTGGGCGGGACGCCCACCCGACAGCCGGCGGGCCTGTCCTGAGCGAAGTCGAAGGAACGCCGGCGCTACGGAAAGCTTTTGGCGATTTTCTCCATCTGGTGCAGATGGTTGAGGTCGTGGCCGGCCATCATTCGCATCAGGTGTTCGACGGTTTCCTTTCCGCGCTCCGAATGCTGGCCGTAGTTCTGCCATAGCCGGCGGGGCACAGCACTAAGGAGCCGAAGATTATTCTGGCGCAGAGTGCGAAAGGTCTCGAGTGAAGTCTTCGGGTCGCGGCGGTTGTAGCTGAAAGTCTCAGCCCAGGCGTCCTGATCGAAGGCCTGTATCGGAGTGCCGTTCGACGCCAGCATCAGGCGCAGGCGAAAGCCGACGACCAACTCGGCGTCCGCCAGGTGGGCGAGAATTTCGGCGATGGACCACTTTCCCGGTCCCGGACGCCGGGTCAATTGCTTCTTGCCGAGCCCCTTGATCAGGGCGGCAAGCTTGCGCGAAGTGGCCTGCTGCAAGCGCAGCGGCTCCTTCCCGCGGCTGTGGTTGAGCATGCGTTCGGTGTACTGCTGCGGCGTTTCCTGCACGGCGCTCCTCCTGATAGACGAAACACTGTTTTGTTAAGCCAGCCTTAAAATGCGAAGGGAGCGCCCCCTGCGGCGCTCCCTTCAAAAGGAATTCGTGTGCAACCCGGCGAGCAAAATATACTCCTGGAAAATAGTGGCCATCAATAAAATTTCTATGTGCATCATAGTGGGAGACCTTTGTCCTCCATGCCGGTCGGGCATGGCGCTTCGGATAAAATGCCGCTTGGAACTTCAAACTTGATGGTTGGGGAGGTTGGCGTGGTCAGACTGCTTAACCGGCTTTCGCTCGCCCTGCTGCTTATGGCAGGGACACTGATCTTGGCGGGTTGTCCTACGCGCACCAGTATCGAAAAAATCAACCGCGACCCCGGGCGTTACGCCGGCCGGGAAGTTGCCATCGGCGGGCGGGTGAGCAATTCCTTCGGACTGCTCGGTTCCGGCGTCTTTCAAGTGGAAGACGGTACCGGACAGATGTGGGTGTTCAGCCAGAGCTACGGCGTGCCCCGCGACGGCGCCAGAGTGGGGGTTCGGGGGACAATCTCACAGGGGTTCAGTTTCGGAGGCCGCAGCTTCGCTGTGATCCTGAAGGAAACCGAGCGCCGGCACTAGCCTGGAACACGTGGGGACGGACGCCTCGTCCGCCCGGCCGAGCGCGGCTCGGCAGGTTTTTGTCGTCAGAAAATGAAAAATCCAGACGAGCTTTGCTCGTCCACCCGGACGAGAGCGTCCGGGCCTACGCAGGCTATGTTAGTTTTGGCGTGGAGGGGTGGCAGCCGACATGGGGTCGGGTTGCGCCTGTGATTCTCTGATTTCCAGCTTCATCTGCCGGAGGTTGGTTGCTTCGGCGGGGTCCATTCCGGCCTTGAGGTCGGATTTCTCCACAAAATAGCGCCATCCGGCGTGACGATCTTCCGAGCTCTGCCCGGTCTCGAAGTGCTTTACTTTAAGTTCTGCGTTTTCCTTGCCTTTGACCACCAGCACAACTCCCCCGGATTCGTAGGTCCGGATGTTGTGGCGAATTATGGCGTATGAAGCCTTGGTTTCGTCGCGTGTCAGAGACACCCCGTTCCTGGCTGGAAAATCGCGTTTGGTTGGTGAAAGAGCGTGCCCGCTCGTTGGTTTCCGCCGCGGGCACGCTTTCTATCTAGAGTTTCCGCTCTGCTTACAGCGGACGGACGTTCTCAGCTTGCCAGCCCTTTGGCCCCTTGGTCACATCGAACTCTACACTCTGGCCCTCCTGCAGGCTGCGGAAGCCTCCTGCCTGGATCGCCGAGAAGTGCACAAATACATCTTCGCCACTCTGACGGCTGATAAAGCCGTACCCTTTGGCGTCGTTAAACCACTTTACTGTTCCTTGTTCTGCCATTTTGTTACTGTTTCCTTTTCAATCGATTTACGCTGTGAGATCGGAGGTACTAAAGGGCGGTTCAAGCTGGTATGCGAGAAGCTGCTCAACAACCGATTCTAATCAAACGCACTATTAGTTTAGCAGAAAGATCCGAGTTTAGGGGGATAAAATGCTGATGGTCGCCAAAGCAACCAGGACTTCGGTAACCGCCACGAACCATGTGGGGACAGCGCCCCTGGCCATCCGGCGGGACCCGGCTCCCACGTTCTTCGCGAGCAAGATCTTGTCGAGCTTCGCTCGACTGGACAGCCGATGGCGGCTGTCCCTACGTGGTTCGTGGTAAGCGGCGCCCCCTAGTATTTTCCTCCACTTCCGCCGCCAGCAGGTATAATTCTAAGGCTAGAAGATACTTAACCACGAAGACACATCGCTAAAATCACCCTGCGCCTTCGCGATTGAGAGGACCTGCATCTCTGTAGGCGCATCGTCACGCTGCCCCAAAGTCCAGTCCTTGACCGCATGCAGGAGCGTTTCTTAGATCGGTAGTGGCTCGGTAGTGTTGGACCAGCCTTGGGGGAAGCCTCGGACTCATGGCTGTGACTGTAGGCCTCAAGGGAGAAAAAGATGTCGCGATTTAACGGAGACAAGGCCCGATTCAACCGGGAACGGAAACAGAATATTCACCGTCGGCAGCGCACCCGCGAACTGCTCCAGGCGGCCGGACTCAGCGTAAGTAAACCCGAGCCCAGCAAGAAGCCCCGCAGCGTTGCGGAAAAATCCGCGTCCTGAAATTTGAGTTACACTTTAGCCTGCAACACGAGGAACTACCATGAAGAAGCTGTTTGTTGGCAACATCCCCCACAGCACCACCGAAGCAGAGTTGCGGGCGCTGTTCGAACCCCACGGGGCCATCGAGCAAGTCAGCATCGTGACCGATCGCGACACCGGCCGGTCGCGCGGCTTTGCCTTCGTCGAAATGACCGATTCCGCCGAGGCCGAGAAGGCGATTGCGGCGCTCAATGGCAAAGAGTTGGGTGGGCGCGCCTTGAACATTAACGAAGCCCGTCCCAAAACCGATCGCGGTGGCCCGCCCCGCGGCGGCGGCGGACGCCCGGGCGGTGGGGGTGGACGTCCCGGAGGCGGTGGACGTTCCAGCGGTGGCGGTGGCGGTGGACGCGACGACTATCAGGGCCATGCGCGACAGCCGCGGGAGCCGCGCTGGTAAGGAGCGAAACCGGTAGAGCAGTCGCAGGCGGCGCGAACACCGAGCTGCCTGCAAAACGATTTGCCAAAAAAATGTCCCTTGGAGGTGTCTATGTCTGGTCGAGGCCGTTCCAGCTTCACCAAGCGTCAGAAAGAGCGCTCACGGCAGGAGAAACAGAAGGAAAAAGCTGAGCGCAAGGTCCAGCGAAAGCTGGAGAAACCAGCGGGTGGATCCGATTCTTTTGAGCTCTCGGAAGAAGATTTCGCAGCAGCGGCCGCACAAATGGCACTTCCGAATTCGCACCTGGAAGAATAGCCGGACAATCTTCGATTCAAAGGCATGAAAAGCGCGGCTGCACAGGCCGCGCTTTTTCACTTTCCGCAGGGCCCGGCATCCCGCAAAAATGAACCCTTCCACTCCCCCGACCAGTCTAAACACAGCAGTGAGCGCGCCTTCCACCCCGAAACCCAAGCCGGCGATGACGACCGAGCGGCTGCGGAACGTCCTGCCCGCGGTTTGGGAATTGATGCGTCCCCGGCGGGGCCTGCTGGCCCTGGGTTTTGGTCTGATGGTCATCAACCGTGTGTCGGGGCTGGTGCTTCCGTATTCGACCAAGTTCCTGATCGACAGCGTCATCGCCCAGCATCACGTCGAGTTGTTGCGACGCCTGGTCTCAGTCGTACTGGTGGCCACGTTCATTCAGGGGATCACTTCATTCGCGCTCACTCAATTGTTATCGAAGGCGGCGCAGCGCCTGATCGCGGAATTGCGCCAGAGGGTGCAGGTGCACATTTCGCATCTGCCGGTCGCGTTCTACGATTCCAACAAGACGGGCACGCTGGTCTCGCGCATCATGACCGATGTGGAAGGAGTGCGGAACCTGTTGGGGACCGGACTGGTCGATCTGGTGGGCGGGTTGCTTACCTCTGGCATCGCGATGGTCGTACTCTTTCGCATCAGCCCGGCCATGACGATTCTGGCATTCAGTTTCCTGCTTTGCTTCGCCGTCGCACTGAACAAGGCATTCCGCACGATTCGGCCGATTTTCCGGCAGCGCGGAAAAATCAACGCCGAAGTGACCGGCCGCCTGGCCGAGTCTCTCGGCGGAGTGCGGGTGATCAAGGGATACCACGCGGAAGAGCGCGAGGAAGAGGTTTTTGCCGGAGGCGTCCGGCGTCTGCTGAACAATGTGATGAAAACTCTGACCGCCACCTCCGTCATGAGCCTTTCCGCCAGCCTGCTCATGGGAGTGGTGGGCGCGATCATCATGTACATGGGCGCGCACCAGATCATGGCGGGTACCCTCACCATCGGCAGTTTCTTTACTTACACGCTTTTTCTGGGCTTTCTGGTTGCCCCCATTGTGCAGATCGTGAATATCGGCACACAGATCACGGAAGCTTTGGCCGGACTGGAGCGTACTCAGGAAATTCTGCGTGAGCGCCCCGAGGACCAGGACCCAAAGCGGACGGTCACACTGGATGACATTTTCGGCAAAGTCGAATTCGATCATGTCAGCTTCAGCTACGACGGCAGCCGCACGGTATTGCACGATGTGGATTTTCAGGCCGAGCCAGGGACGGTAACGGCGCTGGTGGGTTCGTCGGGTTCGGGCAAGTCAACGATCATCGGGCTGATTTCCGCGTTTTATGTGCCTACGCAAGGAAGGGTGCTGGTCGATGGAGTTGACCTCAGCACGGTGCGACTCGATTCCTACCGCACACGACTTGGAGTGGTGCTGCAGGAGTCGTTCCTGTTTGACGGCAGCATTCGCGAGAATGTGGCTTTTTCACGTCCGCAGGCAACCGAGGAAGAGATCATGCGGGCCTGCCGCATCGCGCGGGTGGACGAATTTGCGGAAGGCTTTCCGGAAAAATACGACACCATCGTCGGCGAACGCGGGGTAAAGCTTTCTGGAGGACAACGCCAGCGGATTTCGATTGCCCGCGCCATCCTGGCCGAGCCGCGCATCCTGATTCTTGATGAGGCGACTTCCAGCCTCGATTCCGAATCCGAAGAGATGATCCAGCACGGGCTCTCGTATCTGATGCAGGGTCGCACGACGTTTGTGATCGCCCACCGCCTCTCCACCATCCGCCGGGCTGACCAGATACTGGTGGTCGAGCAGGGAAAGATCGTCGAACGCGGCACTCACGAAGAACTGTATGCCCTGCAGGGTCGCTACTTCGATCTCTATACCAGGCAACAGGGTCTGCAGAATAATCTGTTTCTGGCGCCGGGCGAAGGAGATGCGGTAGTGGCTGCCGAGGAAGGCGTCCCTACAAAAAATGGCGAGGTCAGTTCCGCCGACGCCTTGCGTCTAATAAGAGGAGAGGTCCGCTGATGACTGACCCTTTCATCCCGACTGCAGCGGAGTGGAGGGACTTGCTTCCGCACCTGGTTGTGGGAGAGCATAAAGTTCGACAATCCGACCAAAAGCTTGGACCGCAAAGGTCGCGAAGGACGCAAAGAAACACCTCGCAATAGATGACCATCAACCCCGACCAATCCAGCAGCTCGAACGGCACGCCCGCTATCCGTATCGTCGATCTGTGCCGCCACTACCAGATGGGCGAAGCGCTGATACGCGCCGTGGACGGCGTGTCGCTGCAAATTCAGCCGGGGGAGTTCGTAGCGCTTCTGGGCAGTTCCGGGTCGGGCAAGTCTTCCCTGCTGAACCTCATTGCCGGACTTGACCGGCCGACCTCGGGAGCGGTGGTCGTTGAAGACCGCGACCTGGCTCAACTTTCGCGGGAAGAGTTGGCCAAGCATCGCCTGCGCACCGTAGGCATGGTCTTCCAATCGTTCAACCTGGTTTCACGGATGACCCTGGCAGAGAATGTCGATCTGCCGCTCCGCTTCGCCGAGGTGGATCGCGGGCAACGCCAGACGCTCACCCGCCAGGCGCTGGAACGGGTCGGCCTGAGCGCGCGCATGACCCACCGGCCCAGCGAACTTTCAGGCGGCGAGCAGCAGCGCGCGGCGCTGGCCCGTGCATTGATCAATCAGCCCAAGCTTCTGCTGGCGGATGAACCCACCGGCAATCTGGATAGCCACACCGGTACCGAGATCATGAATTTCATTCGCGAATTCAACCAGTCTCTGGGCATGACGATTGTGATGGTGACCCACGAGCGGGCCCTGGCCGAGCGCTACGCCAGGCGCATGATCCTGCTGGCGGATGGCAAGCTGGTCGAAGATCGTCCGAATGTCCAGGAACAACCGCGAGAGCACCGATGAAGACTTACGATCTTTCCGAGCTTGCGTTGCGCAACCTGCGCGAATCGTCGCTGCGCAATTCGCTGACTACGATTGGCATCTCGGTCGGAGTAGCATCGCTGGTCGCCATGCTTTCGCTGGGGATCGGCCTGCAAAAGCTGGCCACGCGGCACCTGGCCAAATCAGGTCTATTCGATACCGTGGTCGTGACTTCGCGCCGCGAGTTGCGTGGCTTTAATCGTGACGACCAAAGAAGCACTGCCTCCGCCGCCGAAAGCCGCACCCTGGATGAACCTGCCCGCCAGGAGATCGAACGCCTGCCCGACGTTCTGGAAGCTTATCCCGACATCCGATTCATTACCGAGCTCAGCTATCAGGACAAGACCCACCTGACTATGGTGTCCGGCATCCCGGCTTCGGCGCGGTCGAACGATGCTTTCACTGGAATCCCGGGCGGTTTTTTCTCTTCTGAAACTGCGCCTGAGGTCATCTTGCAGAAATCGTTCGCCCTGGAACTGCTGGGCAAGACGCCGGAGCCCGGCCATGAAGACGATATTCCGGTCAGCGAGTTGGCCAAGCCGCTTTTAGGGCAAGAATTGACCATGCGTTACGCGCAGCGCGTTTCCTCGCCGGAGTCCGGTGAGAACACTCCCGCGAAATCCGGCGCATCGACTGAACCTGAATCCGACGCGGCTTACTCCGTGATCTCGCGCGAACAGAAATTGAAAATTGTGGGCATCTCCGATCTGGACCCTGACAGCATGCGGGGCGCAGCCCGGGCACGGGTGTTCCTGCCCCTGAAGCTGGCCCAGGAGTTACGTGTCATGCAGCCGTCCGACGTGCGCGACAGCATGCGCGGCTTCAGCAAGCAGCCCAGCTATGCGACGGTCAGCGTGCGCGTAAAGAATCCCAAGAACGTGGAGGCGGTCGAGCAGGCCATCAAGAAATTGGGGTTCAACACTTTTTCGATACTCGACGCCACGCGCAGCCTGCGACAATTCTTTGCCGTGCTCGATCTGTTTCTGGGAATTTTCGGCAGCCTGGCGCTGGCGGTGGCTTCGATTGGCATCGTGAACACGCTGGTGATGGCCATCCTGGAGCGACGCCGCGAAATCGGAATCATGAAGGCCATCGGCGCCAGCGATGGTGACGTTAAGAAACTCTTCTTCGCCGAGGCCGGAGCCATGGGCCTGCTGGGCGGGGTAGTGGGAGTGGCTCTGGGCTGGGCTATCGGCCACGTCATCAATCTGGGAACGAATATTTACCTGAAACGCCAGGCGCTTCCGCCCGAAAGTTTCTGGTCCGTGCCGTGGTGGCTGGTGGGCGCGGCCATTCTTTTTGCCTTTATCGTCAGCCTGGTTTCGGGCTTGTACCCGGCGGCGCGTGCTGCCCGACTCGATCCCGTACAGGCGCTGCGCTACGAGTAAACTGAAATCCATGTTTCGATTTCGCCGGCTATTGCTCGCTCTGAGTCTCGTTTCTCCGCTGGTAGCCCACGCACAGAGCCGCACCGACTGCAACGTCATCAACAGCCGCATTCTGAAACAGGCGGTTCACTACTGTGTGCAACTGCCACCGGAGTATGACGCCAGGGGCTCCGTGCAACGGCGCTATCCGGTGCTTTACTTTCTCCACGGCCTGGGACAAAACGAGCAGACGTTGTTCAGTACCGGGGGATGGAGCGTTATCGAGGACTTGCGTCGCCAGCACAAGATCACCGACTTTCTGGTAGTGGCGCCGGAAGGCAGGCGTAGTTTCTATATCAACTCGCCAGGCAATAAGCTTCGCTACAGCGATTTCTTCCTGCAGGAGTTTATGCCTCACATCGAAGGCAAGTATCGCGTCCGCCCAGGACGGAAGGGTCGGGCCATCACCGGCGTTTCCATGGGAGGGTACGGGGCGCTGCGATTTGCCTTCGCCCATCCCGAACTATTTTCCGCCGTCAGCGCGCAGAGCGCTGCCCTGATCACGCAGACTCCGCAGGAACTCTCCCATGCCGGGCGTGCGGGTACGCCTCTGGGACGGGTCATGGGACCGGCATTCGGCGAACCCATCGACGTGTCCCACTGGCAGCAGAACAATATTTTCTTGCTGGCCAGAAAAAACCGTTTGGCGTTAAGAAATCTTGCCATCTACTTCAATTGCGGCCAGCAGGATGACTTTGGTTTCGAGGATGGCGCCGCCGCGCTGCACCGTCAACTGGAAGCAGAAGGCATCAAGCACGAATATCACTCCTACCCCGGCGACCATAGCCTGACCTATTTTCTCTCCCACATGGGTGAGATCATGGAGTTTCACTCCCGGGTGTTTGCGCAGCCATAGTCTGCTCTGCGGCTTTGGTTTTGCGTCCTTTGCGGCTTTTCTTTGTGTCCTTTGCGGTAAGATCTTTGGCGCTCGTGGCGAGGTGAAAAGCCTTTACGCAAAGGGACGCAAAGAAAGGCCGCGAAGAGCGCAAAAAAAACGAACGCCGCGCAACCTCACACTCAGATTTCATGGGATCATCCACGCCAGTTGTCGCGTTTCGCACTTTATGACATCCTTCTGGACGGATCAGGCGCGGACCACATTGCCTGAAGAGGTGATCAAATGGCGTGCAGCCCGGAGATACTTAGGCGCGTTCCCCTGTTTGCCCTGCTGGACGACGATGAAACCGCAGTTTTGGCGGGACAGGTTGAAGTCAAAACCTTTATTCCGCGCCAGCGCATCTGGAAGATCGGCGACCCGGGTGGGCGAGCTTATGTGATGATATCCGGCTCCGTCCGGGTCACGACCGTGGATGAGGACCATCAGGAAGTCGTGGTCGATCAACCGGCGGAAGGCGAGTTCTTTGGCTTCGCTTCCATGCTGGAGCAAACGCCCCACCAGACCGAGGCCATCGCCCTTACAGAAACGATGTGCCTGGAAGTGGACCGCGATGATATTGCCAACCTGCTGCAGCGCAAGCCACATGCCGGGATGGACATGTTGACCGTGCTGGGCCGCCAGTTTCACGCCTCGCAGCAACTGGTACGGGTGCGCGCCAGCCGCAATCCCAACGACATCATTGAAGCCGACATGACCTTCGGGGAGCGGATCGCGGATCGCGTGGCCAGCTTCGGCGGCTCCTGGACCTTCATCATCACCTTTGCCCTGGCCATCACCGCCTATACGGCCGTGAATATCGTGTTGCGGGGAAAGGCCTGGGACCCCTATCCGTTTATTCTGCTCAACCTGTTCCTTTCGATGCTGGCGGCCATCCAGGCGCCGGTCATCATGATGAGCCAGAACCGGCAGGACACCAAGGACCGCTTACGCGGCGAGCTCGATTACGATGTCAACCGCCGCGCCGAGTCCGAGATTCAAGGCCTGGCCCGCAAAATGAATTTGCTGGGAGAAAAGATCGGCGATGTCGAAGATTTGATCCGCCAGAAGACCACGTAGGGACGGACGCCTCGTCCGTCCGGCGGAGCGCAGCTCCGCGGGTTTATTTCTTTCGCCCCGTTGGGGCTGGATATCTTCTGTCATCCGACCCCGGGCTTGCGCCCGGGGCTACATTCTTGCGCCGCTTCGCGGCTTGGGCGCCTAGACCACTTCTGGAGCCGCCGCAGCAATCTCAAACTCTACCTGCTGCTTCCCTAGCACGGGATGCGTGGCCGTCAGCCGAACGCTTCCGGTTTGTTCCTTGGCGCGAATCCAGACCGCGCCGGTGCCGCCTATCAGCGCGAAAGGATTGTCCCCGATAAGCTCCGCCGGGCCTTCCAGCTCGAACTTGATCGCATCGTTGGCAAATGGCCGGATGGCGTCAAACTCATCGGTCACGCGCAGCACTACGCGAGTGGTATCCGCGCCGTCCGCGATCAGGCTCTTGTCGTCGGGCAACAGGGTGAATTTCTGGTCGATGCCTTTGCCCGAATATTTTTTCACGATGACTTGTTTGCCTTGAATGTAGCCCTCAAGGCGCAGGTCCCCCCATTTGTGAAAGAGCTCGCCCAGTTCCACCACAAACGGGGCGTAGCGAAGGTGCGCAAATTGCTTGCGGTCAGGATCCACCGTGGCCACGAGTTCGTCCGCGATGTAGAGTTTTATCTGGTCGCAGTTGGAGCACATCACTGCATTCGAGAATCCGATGGAGGCATCGCCCCGCGCCCAGTGGAAAGCGGGCTCGAGCACGACCTCTTCGTCGGGATCGCATTGTGACTTGTAGAAACCGGCTGCCGGCTTGGGCTCCCGGAAAATGTCGGTGACGCCGTGATAGCAGATGCGATCGCCCGAACCGAAGTCGCCGTGGGTGTTGTAGTCGAAGGCGCACCAGCCAATGCCGCCGGCGTATTGCGGATTTGAAGCCAGCTGGTCGTGGATGCGGGCGTGGCGCAGCGTATGTTCAGTGAGCCGTTCCACCTGGTCGATGGTTTTGGTGGGATAGGTGTGTCCCACGAACTCGGTGTTCAGGTAGCGCGAGTGATTGGGCGGCTTCAGGGGAAAACCGAAGTCGTTCATGGTGAACACGTCTTCGAGGAACTCCGATTCCTGAAAATAACGGATGCCGCCGGTCTGGCGCGTCGGATCCAGCTTGTGGGCCAGCGCGTTGGTGCGAATGTAGAAGTCGTGATCGTCCTTCGACTCGTTAATGCGCACCCCCCACAGGATGATGGAAGGGTGGTTCCAGTCGCGGCGGATCATGCGGCCGACGTTGTCGATCGAGATCAGTTTCCACGGTTCGTCGCCGATGTGCTGCCAGCCGGGAATTTCCTCTAGCACCAGCAGTCCGATTTCGTCGCAGGCATCGAGAAAGTGGCGCGATTGCGGATAGTGCGAGGTGCGCACGATGTTGCACTTCAGCTTGTTGCGGAGAATCTTCGCATCGCTGCGTTGGGCGCGGCCAGGCATGGCTTGCCCGACAAAGGGAAAAGTCTGATGCCGGTCCAGCCCGCGCAGCTTGACCACCTTCCCGTTCAGTTCGAAGCCGTGATCGGTGAATTGTGCTTCGCGAAAACCGATGGTGCGCGAGACTTCGTCCACGGCCTGCGTCCCGCGCAGCAGACGGACCTGCACGTTGTAGAGATTCGGATGCGCGAGGTCCCACAGCTTGATGGCGCCAAGTTTTTCCAGGTGGACGGTGTAGGCAGCGGGTTCGGTCGCCGCTGGGGCGGCGGGAACCTTCTGCGTGCCCCGGGCCAGCACGCGATCGCCGTCGCGGAGACTGACTTCGAGGGTCATCGCGTCGCGCGATGTCTCCGTGCGCTGAATGTAGCAATCCACATCCAGGCTGGGATGATCGGTCAAAACATCCTTTGGCTTGGCAAAGACATTTTCGATAAATGTCGCCGGAACGATGCGAAGAGAGACCTCGCGGTAGATGCCGCCGAAGGTCAGGTAGTCAATCTGGTAGCCGAAGGGAGGAATGTCCGGGCGCTCGCTGGAATCGAGGTCCACGGCGAGCACGTTCTCGCCATCGAAATCGAGATGCGGAGTGAGGTCAAAAGAAAAAGGCGTGTACCCGCCCTTGTACTCGCCCAGTCGCTGGCCATTGATCCAGACGGTAGAAGCCGTCATGGCCCCTTCAAAATCCACGAAGACGCGCTTGCCCCGGGCCCCGGGGGGAAGTTTGAAGCGGCGGCGGTAGCTGGAGACGAATTCGTAACTTTTTTCGTCAAAGCTGTGCCAGGGCAGGCGGACGTTGGTATGCGGAATCACGACGCGCTCGTATCCGGAATCGTCGAAATCGCGGGCATGCGCGCCTTCCGCCACGGTGCGACTGAAGCGCCAGTTGCGATTCATGGGCAGCACCAGGCGTCCGGGTGTGGCGTTGGCATCGGCAGCGGTAGTGGCTAGTGCCGAGCGGGCGATGGTCGCACCCGCGATGAACGTGCCGGTAGTCTTGAGAAAGTTGCGTCGGTCCATGGTTCCCCTTGAGGTGCCTTCCGGGAATGATCGCGGGGGCATTATCTAATATTGGCCCCGGCCCTGTAAACGCTTACATACAAGAGCACGTGTGGGTCGGACACTCCTGTCCGACGCTTTTGAAGTTGACTTTTTCCCGGCTCCGGTACGGGCAATGAGAGAAGGGGTCTGGAATGGCAGAGGCAAAGGCAGAGTCAAAGGCGTCGGACAGGAGTGTCCGACCCACACGTTCCGACCCTACACGTTTCCGACCCACACAACCCTGGCCATCCTCAAATTTCTTTTGTCCGGCAATCGTTGCTAAAATGGAGGTCTCCTCTCGAGCGTCCCTCGTGGACCCTGCATGAACATTAAGGAAGTCGCAAAACGGGCGAAGGTCTCAACCGCCACGGTTTCGCGCACCATCAACGATTCCGAGAAGGTAAGGCCGGGCACGGCGGCGCGTGTGCGCCAGGCCATCGAAGAGCTGAACTTCTATCCCAACACCCACGCTCGCACCCTGGTTTCGGGAAGAAGCCGGATGCTGGGTCTGATCATCTCTGACATCACGAACCCGTTTTTTCCCGAACTGGTGAAGAGTTTTGAAGATCAGGCGGTCGATCGCGGCCAGGAAGTCATCATCGGGAACACGGATTACAATCCCAAGCGCATGGCAGGATGCATCCGTCGCATGGTGGAACGCAAAGTCGATGGCGTGGCCATCATGACCTCTGAAGCCGACCCTGCCACGGTGACGGAACTGACCCGCCGCAATATCCCCACTGTGTTCATGGACACCGGCAAAACCGGACCTCACAGCACCAACATCCGCATTGATTACGCCCAGGGCATTCACGAGGCCATGCAGCATCTTTTCTCGCTCAACCATCGGCGAATCGCCTTTATCGCGGGACCCATGATCCTGGAATCGGCCCGCATGCGTCGCGACGCTTACCTCTCAGGCCTCAAGTCCAGAGGACTATCCGAAAAGGCGATGGTCGAAAAAGGAGACCACCGGATCGAGGGCGGCGCCATGGCCATGAGGAGCCTGCTGAAATTGCCTCAGCACCCCACCGCAGTCATTGCGTCGAACGACCTTACCGCGATTGGAGCGCTGGGCGCGATTCTGCATGCTGGATTGAAAGTTCCGGAAGACATATCGCTGATCGGATTCGACGATATTTCGTTCGCGCATCTCACCCAGCCGCCTCTGACCACGGTGATCCTGTCGCGAACTCAGCTTGCGGTTACCGCTTTTGCAGCGCTCGAGGCCCTCATCCGAAAAGACGAGGGGCCCCACGTCGATTACTCAATTCCAACTCACCTGGTAATGCGCGGATCCACTCGCGCCATCTAGTGTTTGTCATCCTGAGCGAAGTAGCTGCTTCGCTTGGCGAAGCAGCCACGCAGTCGAAGGACCCCTATAGCCAAGCAGCGGCCTGTGTATTGGGCATTCCTCACTGAGGAAGATAACTTGGGCGAGAGAGTTTCCCTTAGCTACAACGCCGATTACTATGCTAATCCGCGCTGGCGCCATTGGCCGCCGAGCAGACATAAACATCAGACTTGATCCCGGTGGCGGCCTGATATCGTTCCGCGATCTGCGCGGCGAATCTGGAGGCGTCAGCGCTCCTCACCAGGTTCACGGTGCAGCCGCCGAAGCCGCCCCCGGTCATGCGTCCGCCGCAATAGCCTTCCAAAGACTCCGCAATTTCCACCATGATGTCGAGTTCCCGGCAACTGACCTCGAAGAGGTCGCGGAGGCTGCAATGCGATTCGCGCATCAGCCCTCCGAATCGGATGACATCACCGGCCACCAGATATTCAGCGCCCTCCTGCACCCGCCGGTTCTCCGACACTACGTGCAGACAGCGCTTGTAGATGGTGGGCGGCATCTCGGCAATGTGCTGCTCGAGCTGCTCCGCGGAAATGTCTCTCAGGGCGCGAGCATTGGGATACCACTGGCCCAGGATCTGCACGCCTTCATCGCACTCGTCCCGGCGGCGGTTGTAGGCGCCGTTGGCGTGTTCATGCTTCACCATGGTGTTGCAGATCACCAGGCGCACGTTCTCCGGGATGGGAATCAACCTGTATTCCAGGGAGCGGCAGTCTAGCAACAAGGCGTGTCCGGCGCGGCCGAGGCAGGAAACAAACTGGTCCATGATGCCAACCCGCGCGCCGATAAATACGTTCTCCGCTCTCTGGCACAACTTCGCGACTTCAGGCAGTGGAAGCCGCGCGCCATTGAGGCTCATCAGGGCGAGCGCGCTGGCCACTTCAATCGCGGCCGAGGAACTGAGGCCGGCCCCGATGGGCACTTCACCCCGCACCAGCAAGCTGGCGCCCGAAGTCGGATGCCCGATCTCAGCCAGCATCACCGCAATACCCAGAACATAGTCTGACCATGCGCCTTTGCCGTGGCTGGGCAGGTTATCCAGATCGAACTCAAATTGTTCGGAAAATTCTTCCGATCGAATTACCAGTTTGCGGTCCGGCCGGGGAGAAATGGCCACCCGGGTGGAAAAGCCGATGGCACAGGGCATGACGAAGCCGTCGTTGTAATCGGTGTGTTCGCCCAGCAAATTGACTCGCCCCGGTGCGCAGAAGATACGGGGCGGCGACCCGAAGGCGTTCTCAAAATGTTGAGCTAACTCTGCCGACTTCATATCGTTCTGAATGAAAGCACGGCCAAGCACAAAACAGGGCGTGAAATCCGGGTTGGGAGTATGAAATACTGCATTTGTAAGCGATTACAAGTGTCACAATAGGCGGCCACCATGCTCCCTGTCAAACGCCTTTTATGTGTCGTTTTTCCAGCCGCCACGCTTTCCGGTACATTGTAACTCAAGGGGTTCGGAGGCACGTTATTGAGGCTTACCGAAGATCCACACCGCAGATTTAACCCTCTCACGGGCGAGTGGCTACTGGTATCCCCGCATCGCGCCGGCCGCCCCTGGCAGGGACAACTGGAGAAGGTCTCGAGCCAGGCTGAGCCCGAATACGACCCCACCTGCTACCTGTGCCCGGGCAATGCCCGGGTGGGAGGCGTGCTCAATCTGCGCTACACCGGCACCTTCGTCTTTGACAACGACTTCGCCGCCCTCAAACCTACGGTTCGCGACGATCGCCTGGACATCGAAAACCGGGGGTTGCTGGTCGCGGAAGGCGAGCCCGGACTGTGCCGGGTGATCTGCTTCTCCCCCCGTCATAACCTTACCCTCGCCACCATGTCGCCAAAGGACATCGAAGGCGTGATCCACACCTGGGCAGCCCAATTCCGGGAACTGGGCGAAATGCCATATATCAATCACGTCCAGATATTCGAGAATCGCGGGGCCATGATGGGCGCCAGTAACCCCCATCCCCACTGCCAGATATGGGCCACGCATTCGGTTCCAGACATCCCCGGCAAAGAACTGGCCTGCCAGACCAGTTATCTTGAAAGACATAACACTTGTTTACTGTGTGATTATGTCCATCTGGAAGACCAGCAAAACGTTCGCGTGGTCTGCCAGAACGAGGGCTTCGTCGCCCTGGTGCCTTTTTGGGCGGTCTGGCCCTTCGAAGTCATGGTGTGCAGCCGCCGCCATCTGGGAACGTTCCGGGATTTTACCGATAGAGAAGTCGTCCTGCTGGCCGAGCTGCTGCAGCAGGTGACGTCAACTTACGACAAGGTCTTTGACGTGCCCTTCCCTTATTCGATGGGCTTTCATCAATCGCCCACCGACGGCGGCCCGCATCATGAATGGCACTTCCACGCCCACTTCTACCCGCCGCTCCTGCGCTCCGCGAGCATTCGAAAGTTCATGGTGGGATTTGAAATGCTGGGGATGCCGCAACGCGACATCACGCCGGAAAGCGCGGCAGCGCATTTGAAATCATTAGCCAGGAAGGTGTCATCCTGAGCGAAGTAGCTGCTTCGCTTCGCGAAGCAGCTACGCAGTTGAAGGACCCCTATGAGCACGGACCGCTGTTCGGACATCATCGCATGGCGCGGCAACTCTGGGGTGCGCGGAAACAGGTGATCGCCGGAGTTAGGGGTCCTTCGACTCCGTTCAGGATGACAGTTAGGTAGAGAGAAAGGTCAGCTCACGACTCACGAAGGAGAACTAATTCATGTTGAGGACCATCGATTGGACCATCATGATCGTGTATTTCGTCTTCGTGCTGGGCATTGGAGCTGTCCTCAAGCGCTATGTCAAAACCAGCACCGACTTTTTTCTCGCGGGACGCTCCATTCCCGCGTGGGTTGCCGGGCTGGCCTTTCTTTCCGCGAATCTGGGGGCGCAGGAAGTGATTGGCATGGGCGCCTCCGGGGCCAAATACGGCATCGCCACCAGTCACTTTTACTGGATTGGCGCCATTCCGGCCATGGTCTTCGTCGGCGTGTTCATGATGCCGTTTTATTACGGCTCGCGGGCGCGCTCGGTGCCGGAATATCTTCGCCTGCGCTTTGATGAGAAGACTCGCGGGCTCAACGCCGTTTCGTTCGCCATCATGACCCTGTTTTCCTCCGGCATTTCCATGTACGCCATGGCGAAGCTGATTCAGATCCTGCACATTTTCGACGCGCCATTCGCCTGGCTGGGTCTGCCGCAAGCCTGGATATTTCATTTCTCCCTGGTGATTTCTGCGCTGGTGGTGCTGGGATACATTCTGCTGGGCGGACTGACCAGCGCCATCTACAACGAAGTCGTCCAGTTTTTCCTGATCGTCGCCGGGTTCCTGCCGCTGGTCTGGCTGGGCCTGAAGAATATCGGGGGCTGGCAAGGGCTGAAGGCCAATCTAGATCCCACTTACACGCATTCCTGGCTGGGCATGAGTAATCCGCACACCAATCGCCTGGGCGTGGAATGGTTCGGCCTGAGCATGGGACTTGGGTTCGTGCTGTCGTTTGGCTACTGGTGCACGGATTTTCTCGTCATCCAGCGCGCCATGGCGGCCAACTCCATGAATTCCGCGCGCTGTACGCCGCTCATCGCAGCCTTCCCCAAAATGCTTTTCCCTTTCCTGGTCATCCTTCCAGGATTGATTGCGATTGCTCTGCCCACGCAGAATCTGGCCAATCTGGCAGGCACCCATGCCACCACTGCCATCGAGGGACGCGGACTGATTCCGGCGAAGATGGATGCGTCAGGTCAAGTCATCCGAGACAAGGACGGAACGGTCGAACTGGATTACGACCTGGCCACTCCAAATATGCTCTTGCACTACTTCCCTACAGGAATCCTCGGCCTCGGCCTGACCGCGCTGCTGGCCAGCTTCATGTCCGGCATGGCGGGGAATGTGACTGCGTTCAACACGGTGTGGACGTACGACATCTACCAGTCCTACATAAATAAAAAGGCCAGCGACGAACACTATCTATGGATGGGACGCATGGCCACTATCTTCGGCATCGCTCTCTCCATCGCGACCGCCTACATGGCGACACGCTTCAACAACATCATGGACATGCTGCAACTGGTATTCGCCTTCGTGAATGCCCCGCTGTTCGCGACTTTCCTGCTGGGCATGTTCTGGAAGCGGACCACCGGCCATGGCGCCTTCACCGGGTTGCTGAGCGGCACCATGGCAGCCGCCCTGCATCACGGGCTGACCCTGCCTCAGGGAGGCGTCCCGGGCGTGAAGGGCGGATGGATTGCCGCCATGCACATTTATCCCAGCGAGATGGCGCAGAACTTCTGGACCGCCATTTATGCCTGGACCACCTGCTTCGTGATCACCATCGTGGTCAGCCTGCTGACCCGTGCGCACGACGAGAAAGAACTCGCAGGACTCGTGTATTCGCTCACGGAACGCCCCACGCAGCATGGCCTGAGCTGGTATCAGCGTCCGGTTGTGCTGGCAGTGGTGGTGCTGGCGGCCACCGGTTTGTTGAATATTATTTTCCGATAGGAGAAGCGATGGGACTCGACATTCGGCTGCCAATTGGTTTTTTGTTCTCCATCTTCGGGGTGTTGCTGATCGCCTTCGGTGCGCTGAGCGACAAAGCTATTTATGAACGTTCGCTCGGCATCAACATCAACCTGGAGTGGGGAGTGGTCATGCTGCTGTTCGGGGCGCTCATGCTCTTCCTGGGCCGGCGCGGAGCCAAACTCTGAGCGACCTCGGACTTCGGACCTCGGACATTGAGAACTCATTTCAGCAAAAATCAGGAGTCACCATGCGCACGATTCGATCGTCAGCGGGTATAACATTCGCGTTCTTCTGGGTTGTTGCTGCCGTTTTTCTGTCAGCGCCCACCCTCGGCGCGCAGACGCCTCCCCCTCCGCCCATCATGATGGGAACGGCCTGGTATCCGGAACAATGGCCGGAGTCGCGCTGGGACGCCGACCTCGTGCTGATGGAGCAAGCCGGAATCCACATGGTGCGCGTGGGCGAATTTGCCTGGAGCCGCATGGAGCCCAGCGAGGGCAACTACGACCTGGACTGGCTGGATCGCGCCGTCACCGCCGCCGCGAAGCATGGCATCTACACAGTTGTAGGCACTCCTACTGCCGCGCCGCCGGCATGGCTGACGCAGAAATATCCCGAGACCTTGCGGGTCGATGAAGAAGGCCACCGCGCCGAGCATGGCAATCGCCAGCAGTTCAACTTCGCCAACGCAAAGTACCGCGAACTGGCGCGCAAAATCGCAGAACAGCTCGCGAAACGCTTTGGCCACAATCCTTACGTGCTGGGCTGGCAGATTGATAACGAGTACTCCGACATCTCGTTTGATCCCGACACCAAAGCGCAATTCCAGCAATGGCTCAAGGCGCGCTACGTCACCCTCGACAATCTGAACGCGCGCTGGACAACCTCCTACTGGAGCGAAACTATTTTTGACTGGAGCCAGATTCCGATTCAGACGCAGTACGGCAATCCCGGATTGTTGCTGGCCTGGAAGCGATTTGTCAGCGATACCTGGCGCAGTTACCAGAAGAACCAACTGGAGGTCATCCGCGCCAATTCCGATCCCAAGCAGTTCATCACCACGAACACGATGGGTTGGTACGACGGCTTCGATCACTACGTAGTCGAGAAAGACTTGGACCTCGCTGCCTGGGACGATTATGTCGGGCAGGGCCATCTCGATCCCGCCAAGAACGGCTTTGCCCACGACCTGACTCGCGGATTCAAAGGCAAGAATTTCTGGGTCATGGAAACCCAGCCGGGCTCGGTAAACTGGGCCCCAATCAACAATTCCCTCGATAAAGGAGAAGTCCGGGCGATGGCCTGGCACGCCGTGGGACATGGCGCTGATGTGGTCAGCTACTGGCAGTGGCGCAGCGCTTTGAACGGACAGGAGGAATATCACGGCACACTGGTGGGGGCGGACGGAACGCCTGTGCCTTTGTATGCGGAAGCGCAGCAGATCGGCCGGGAATTTGCCAAGGCCAGTCCAGCGCTGGCGGGGACGTCGGTGAAGTCCGAGGTTGCGATGCTGCATTCTTACGACAGCCGCTGGGCCATCGACTGGCAGCGCCACAACAAGAACTACGACCCAATCGCGGAACTAGTGAGCTACTATGGGCCACTGCGTGCGGTCTGTCAGTCCATCGACGTCGTTGAGGCCGTCGCGCCCCTCAGCCAATACAAACTGGTTGTGGCTCCCGGACTGAACGTGCTCTCAGATGCCGCCGCCAAGAATCTTATTGCATATGTGCGTGGTGGCGGACATCTGGTGCTGGGCCAGCGCTCTGCAATGAAAGATGAAGACAATGGGCTCCAGCCTGAACGTCAGCCCGGGCCGCTGGTTGACCTGTTGGGTGGACGGGTTGAGCAGTATTACGCCCTGGTCGATCCGGTGGCGATCGAAGGAAAGTTCGGCTCCGGGCAAAGCCAGTTATGGGCTGAGCTGCTGAGCGCAAACGATAAAGACACCGAGGTCCTCGAAACCTACGGGAAAAGCAACGGCTGGCTCAATGGCAAGCCCGCGGCCATCACGCGTAAAGTCGGCAAAGGCCGGATCACGTACATCGGCGCCTGGCTGGACGGCTCGGCCATGAACGCGGCGGCCAAGTGGATGACTGACGTGAGTGGCGTGAAACCCGCGCTGGGCAAGGTTCCTGACGGGGTCGAAGTTTATCCGCGCTACGGCGACCACGGAGTCGTTTACATTCTGGTCAACCTGTCGAAGGCGGAGCAGACGGTTGCACTGCCATCAGCGATGACGGATGTGCTCGAAGGCGGATCGAAACAATCGGTCAAGCTTCCCGTCTATGGTGTAGCGGTGCTGTCGAAATAATGTGTGGGTCGGACACTCTTGTCCGACGCCTTTGACTGACTGGGGAAGCTTCTGGCTTCTAGCCAATCCCGGCAGAAATGCCATGAGCTAGGGGCCAAAAGCTAGAAGCCAGAAGCTGTCTGACTTCGACTTCATTCAGCAGTCCAACCAACCCCTAAAACCAAAATCAACTTCAAAAGCGTCGGACAGGAGTGTCCGACCCACACAACGAGGCAGCTTAACTTATCCAGGTAAGGAGTTGCTTGAGGTCGGTGGGATTGGACGATGCGGTCCCGCGCGGCAATGCCGGGCCGATGGCTACCGCTTCATTGTGACCTTCGAACCATACCAGGAAGGACGATTTCTCCGCTCCGGGCAGGCGCTGCTGATTCAGATAGGTGTAATACGAGCCCATGTCCGCGTCCACCAGGGAGCCGGCTGGATCGAGCTCGGCATCAGGGCGGATTGCAGACAGCAATTCGTTCATCGGTTGCTGCCGCTGTCGCGGCGCAAAACGCACCAGCAAAGTGAGCGGGTGGGCCCGGCGTAGAGTTTCGCGCGCCGCCCACTGCGCGAAGGTGGTGCTGAAGATCTGCGTGCCCGAACCTTCGGTCAACAGCTTCACCTGAAAGCGGTCCAGCAGCGCGTCTCCTGACGGGCCCACGCCTGCTTTCTCCATACCAAGTTCGGCCGGGCGCATCTGGGCCAGCAGCGTGCGCAACGCCTCCGGTCCCATGCCGGGCTTTTGGATCTCTCCGTGCATCTTGCGCAGCAGAATCGCCCGCGCGGGCTCCAGCGCCTTGTAGGAGACGCAGGTCAACGTCGGATCGTGGGCCGCTTCCTGGCCGCCATCAATGTACCAGTGCGCGTAGGGAGCGGGATGCGCTTTGGCTCGGGCCGCGACCGCGTCCAGCAGCGTCTCCAGGCCACGCTCGGGATTGACCTGACTGAAGTATCCGCCATGCGCGCGCAGCCTTCGAAACAGAGGTTCGTCGTGCCGGGCTGCGCCCTGGCCAATGACGGCGATTCCTAATCGCGGGGCTGCGGGCGGCTCCGGCGGCAGTGCCGCTTGCAGACGATTGGCATAATCTATCGCCGCCTTACGAAAGGCATCCAGCTGGTGGGTGCTCCACAGATGCGCCGAGAGTTGCTCGACGAACTGGGCCGGCGAGTTGACCCAATCAAGGTTCTCGAGCTTTTCGGTCAAGCTTATCTGGGCGAATCCCTGAAACCATTCTTTTGTCTCTTCCGGGGAAAGAGAATTCAGGTTCGCCAGCTCCCCTTCGATGGCCCGGCGCTCGGGAGGAAACTTGAAATCGTAATCGACGGCCTCTCGCAGCAGGCTGGCCACGAAGGTCAGGGGCAGCCGCTGCAGCGCTCCGACGTAATCCGTGACCAGTTTTCTGGCCTCTGGCGGATACTCCTTGAAGTGCTCCGGCTTGAGATCGCGTGGCAGCATAAGAGCTACAACAATTCCGGTATCGGCTTGCCCTGTGCGAGCGAGGCCGAGAAATCGAGCATGGAGCCGAGAGTCGGAACCAGATCGGTGGACTCCAGGGCGCGGTCGTACACCACGCCCGGCCGCACGCCCGCTCCCAGAGCCATCATCCAGGTGGTGCGGGAGAGCGCATCGCCGGTGCGATGATGCTGAAAGCCGTTGCCCCCGGAATCCTCATCTGAGTCCCGTCCAAAGTCGGGCAGGATAAAGAGCGTGGTGTTGCCGGCGTATTCGGGCTCGGCCTGGATGGCCTGCCAAATCTCGGCGCACAGGCGGTCGGTGCGCCGGATGCCGTCAATGTAAAGCGAGTAAGCTCCAGCGTGCGCGATATCAATGTCGTGCATGGTGATCCACAGCAGGCTGGGCGCGACCTGGCGCATCAGCTGACGCGCGATATAGACCGAGAGCTCGTCCGGGCTCGACAAAGTCCGGGCGTGGGACCTGAAGTCATCGACGGAGAGCTTCAGCAGCATCTCCAGTTGTTGCAATTCAAACTCGCGGCCACCAAGTTCGGGGGCGTAGAACGGGGTCTCGTAGTTGTCCCGCAGCAGGTGCTCGTAGTCGCCACTGCCGCCCGCCAGGGCTGCGGTCAACAAATGCTTGGGAAGTATTACTGTCGCTCCCGTTCCCGCCCCGTAGGACGGATGACTGCTTTCTCCAATCCGGTTGAAACCGTTGCTGGGAGCCACAACCCACGCATCCGACCGCGGGCGCTTCAGGTCTTTGCGGAAGTATTCGAAGACGGTCGGGTTGGCAGGAGGGACGGCGGCAAAATTGTTAAAGGTCTCGTACACCCCGGTGACCAGGCTGGCGGTGGCGACATAATGGCCCAGGATCCCGCGATTGACCACCTGAGTAAAAAAGGCGGACTGCGGAATGAGTTCGCGCATCAGGTGCGGGATGTTTTCCTGCCCCTCGGGCGCAAACGTCTCCTGGTCGCGCGCGCCTCCGCCGAAGGTAATGACCACAACTTTTCTCTTCTTGCGAGTGGACGCCACTCGGGCCATGGCGCTCGGGCCCAGCAATGCGCTTCCCATCGCTAGCCCGGCCGCGGTACGCAGGAATTCGCGGCGATTGCAGGCCAGATGCCGGGCCAACGCTGCGGGACTCGAAGCCGCGGCAGCGGCCTGGAGTCTCTCAGTTCGAGATGAAGAACTGAATGCCATGTCTGATTACTTATATGTGGGCGCGAGCGTCCCGCTCGTGCATGCCGGCACGAGCGAGGACGCTCGCGCCCACATTAACCCGATCACTTCGCCGCCTGCCCATCCTTTGCCGAATAAACAAACTGCCGGATGTCCGCCCTTTGCTTATCGACCTCCGCCAGATGCTCGGTCCGGAGGCGTTGATACACCTGCAACTCTTGCTGCGCAAGTTCTGTTTGCTTGGTATGCACGTAAGCCTGGCCCAGCCGGTAGTGTACGTCCGCCAGGTCCGGACTCAATTCGCGCGCCCGCACGTATTCCGGAATGGCCTCTGCATACCTGGTCTGGTCGGAATAAAGGTTCCCCAGTTGCAGGTGGGCCTCGGCCAGCTTGTCGTCGAGAGCGAGTGACTTCTTCAGCAGCCCTTCAATCTGCTGCAGATCCATCCCCGGATCCTGTGCCCGCTTTCCCTTCCATAAGCTCATCGCGTAGTAGTAGGATGCGCGGGCATTTTTCGGCTGAAGTTCGGCGAAGCGGCGAAAGCGCTGGATAACCTCGTCGGCCTGCCCCGGCGAGCTGTCGTAGGCCTTGGACAGGAAAAGGTAGCAGCTGGGATCGGAAGGGTCGAGGTCGGCCCCATGCAGCAGGGCCTTCACCGCCTCGTCGTAATTGCCGCGCGAGTACAGGGCCATGCCGAGGCCGATGACCAGCCGGGGCGATTTGGGATAACGCTCGGTGGCGTGCTGGAAGACTTCAATCGCGGGCCCAAGCGTGCGGTGAATCAGCAGTTCGCTGCCCCAGTCGAAGAGGTTGCTCTCGCTGGGATCCATGTGGGCGGCGGTTTCGTATTCGTTGGCCGCTTCGACGAATTTCCCGTCTTTCTCTTCAACCTCGCCCAGCAGGTTGTGCAGTTCTGCCGTGTTCTTCTTTTTCAACAGATCCTGCACCAGTTGCCGGGCATCCGTGAGGCGCCCGGTCAGGACATAAGCCAGGGACAAGTCATAGCCATTGTCGTACGAAGAGGGATCAATTTTCTGGGCCTGACCGAGATAACGCGTGGCCTCGGCAACTTTGCCAGAATGGACGTAAAACTCGCCCAGGTTGTGGTTGGTGTCGAAGTTTGTCGGATCGAGCTCGGCCGCCTTCTGGAATTCCACCCGGCCAGATCCGCCTTTCCCAGGCGCATCAGGTTGGCCGCCAGGTTGGTTCGGGCGGATGCGGAATCCGGTTTCAAGCGCACTGCCTTCTGCAGGTGCGGGCTGGCTTTGGCGTCCTGCGATTGGGCGGAATAGACCAGGCCCAGCAGTTCGTGGACATCGAAGCTTTGGGGGAGTTCTCGCAGGAGGCTCTCCAGCCGTTGTGCGGCCTCGGGGAAGTGGCCAGATTCATATTGCGCCACAGCGGCCTGGAAATCACGTTCCAGACGCGGCTTTAGGAGCATCGGCCGCCAGCATCGACGGGACCAATGCCAGCCAGATCAGGGACACGAAAGGAATGAACCACAGCGACCGCTGCCGGATGATCACGGTCTTCCCATGCTAACACCGCACCCGAGCGCGCCGGAGAGTGCGACCTATCGTGTAACGGGCGGAAGGCGTCTTTCAGCGCCTTCCGCCCGTAGTTGCTTCTCTTTCGTAGAACGCGTTAGAACCGCAATTTCAGAGCCAACTGGATCTGTCTCGGATCGTAGGGAGCATCGCGAGTTGAACCCACTTCGCCAAAGTTCGAACTGGTGAAATTGCCTGCGCCCGAGGCCGAAACAACTCCGTTGCCGCCGAATCCTGGCGCGTTGAAGTTCGGGTGGTTGAGGATGTTGAAGAACTCAGCCCGGAATTGCAGCGAGAAGCGCTCCCCGAGCTTGAAGTCCTTAAAGGTGGAGAAGTCCAGCCGCTTGAAAGGCGGTCCGGCAACCTGGGTCGGAGAACCACCCAACAGGCCGAGGCCACCGTTGATTGGAATGCAACCTGGCACCGAAGTTGGATCCGGTCCGGTCGAGCGGAATACGCAAGGCTGAGTGAATGCAGCAGGGTTCCCGAGGAAGCTCGGTTGCCCGTTGGAGTCGATGTGCATGCCTCTTTTGAAGTCCTGGCCCGGGACTACGATGTCGTAGCATCCCGTGCCGTTGCCGGTGTTGGAAGGACAGCTAAAGGTGATGGGTTGTCCGCCCTGCAGCACGGCACCCCAGCTCACAGTCCAGCCTCCCAGCAGAGCGTTCGCCACCCCGCCCGCGCCCGACATGTAGCGCTTGCCCTTACCGAAGGGAAGCTCGTAACTGCCGCTCAGGTGAACGACGTTTCGGATATCGAACGAAGCCAGGCCGTAGTCGAACGCTATTCCTGCTCCCGGAACATCCGGAGCCCGGAAGCCTTGTCCGTACTTCCTCCGTTAAGCAGATCGCCGGCGTCGGTGCGGGCCTGCGACCAGGTGTAGGTCGCCAGGAAGCTCAGACCGTTGGAGAACTGCTTCTCGGCCTTGGTCTGAAGGGAGTGATAGTGGCTGTTGCCGTTGGTCGTTGCGTAACTACCACCTTGCCCGAAATCGGGGAAGGGGAGTCCGCCCTGAGAGGCAGGAAGAGTACCGAGGTTCGCGTCCACCGGCAAGACCTGACGTAGGATGGTTGGAGTTGGGGAACACTTCCAAATGCCGCGCCAGCGAGGTCACGTAGCCTGCCTGAAAGGTGAAGCTGGGCGTTATCTGATATTGGAGTGTCAAGTTCCCGCTCATGGAGTAGGGAGTATGGTAGTCGAACTGAATGCCGCGCAATGCCAAGCCGCTGGCATTGACTAGAAGTTGGATCGAGCGGAGTGCAGGAGAAGCCGACTTCAAAGGTGGCTGCCGATGGGGGCGGCATCCGGACTGGAACATGTTGTAGGTAATGGGGTGACCGTCGTCTGCAGCGGCGTACTGGAAATTGAACTGGAAGGGATAGTTTTCTCCCAGGTTCGGTGAGAATCCGCGGTTCTCGAACCCGTTGTAAAAGAGCCCAAACCCGCCACGGGCGACGAACTTCGGGGTGACCTCGTAGGCAAAGCCTACGCGGGGTGCGAAGTTATATTTCTGCGAATCTTCCCAGCCCCTTACCGTACTTATCGCCAATCACAAGCCCGATACCGTCTGTGGGCCAGCAAAGTGTTGAAACTGGGGGAGAAGACTTCGAAGCGTTGGTGCCTCCGGGGAGCAGGTACAACGGACTGCCGCTAGGCGGCCCGCCTGGGACGAAGTTGGCCTGCGCTCCGTGGTGCTCAAAGACCAGGCCGAAGAAGTCCCAGCGCAAGCCGAGATTTACCGTCAGCTTGGGTGTGACCTTCCAGTCATCGTTGATGTAGCTGCCGTAGTAGTTTTTTCCGTTGTCGGTAAGCGAGATGTTGGAAACGAACATGCTGTTGTTGCCGCCGCCCGTCGATGCGCCACCCACATCGTCAATTCCGCCCGCCACCGTTGTGGCGGTCGGGCGACAGCAGGAACTGCGCGCGTCCGGTATTGCCGTTGCGCACGTTGGGCACGTCGGTGTAAACGCTGCCGTAATCGAATTCTCCGCGGGACCATGGTGGTTGCAGGGTCGAGAACTTCACGTGTTGCCACTCAAAACCCATCTTGAAGGTGTGCTTGCCGTAAATCTTGGTGAAGTCGTCGGTCACCTGGAAGGTAGAGGTGACTTCATCAGAGGGCAGGAAGGCGTTGCTGCCCAGAGTTGAGAGTCCATTGATTCCGAAAGCGGGCAGGCCGCCGTTTTCGTGCAATTGAGGAATACCCGCAATGCCGAATTGCCCAGGGATGTCGCTGAGATCGTTGGCGGAAGGTGAAACGCGCGTGGTGTGCAAATAGTTAAGACCGGCGCGCGCCACATTGACCGTGGTGGGGGAGAACACATGGGTGTAAGCCAATGCGCTCTGTTGTGCAAGCGCTGTTTGGTTGCCCTGCTGGAAGCCGCCGCCATCCGCAATGCCGCCGAAAATTCCAGGGATGAACTGGGGATCGTCCACATAGCTGAAGCGATAGAAACACCTGGTTCTTTTCGCTGAAGTTGACGTCCATCCGGGTATCAAAGGAGTTGCGGCGCTCAACCAGCTTCGGAGAGTTTCCGTAGTTGGAAAAGAGGGTGCCATTGTTGGTGGGCAACGGATAAAGATTAAACAGCGTAATGGCGTTCGGATCCAACCGGTTGAGTGGCAACTGATTCAGGGTGCAGTTGGCAAGACTGTACGCAGCGGTACTGGGTGCACAGTTGGTATTGATAGGGTCTCGTGCATAGCCTGTGGCGGTAGCCACCCGGCCTGAAACCGGATCGGCTACGCCGAGCGTCACCGGGCGCGTGGTTGCAGGATCAAGGATCGTCCCCAGGGGGACGGTCCGGCCTAAGGCGTCAGTTTCGAGGCTGCCGTTTTGCCCGGTAATCATGTCCGAAAAATCCGCCGTAGTGGGGTCAGCACCAAGGCCATTGATGCCGTTCCGCTCCAACACCGTGGGCACGGAACCGCTCAGAATGGTGCCTTGCACGCGTCGCAGTCCTTCGTAGTCACCGAAGATGAAGACCTTGTTCTTGATGATCGGTCCGCCGAGCGATGCTCCAAATTGGTTCTGCCGGAGTTCGCCCTTGGGCACGTTGTGGAAGTTTTCGAACCAGTCCGCGGCATCAAGCTTGTCGTTGCGGAAATATTCCCAGGCTGCGCCGTGGAAGCTGTTGGTGCCGGACTTGATGGTCGCGTTCAACACGGCGGCGCCGGATCGTCCGAATTCGGCGCTGAAACCGGAGGTCTGTACTTTGAACTCCTGGATTGCTTCCAAGGGAGGAAGCACCACGTAGTTGGTTCCGTTCAGGAAATCGACGGTGTCAGAGTTGTTGTCGATGCCATCCAGCATGTAGTTGTTCTGCGCCGGACGGTTGCCATTGGCCGCGAAAGCGCCGGTGGCCGCGTTGCCGCGGGTGTCCGCCTGGGGAGAGTTCACGCCGGCGGCGAGCTGCGCCAGGAATGTGAAGTTCCGGCCATTCAGGGCTTGATTTTCGATTTGGTGACTGCCTATGACCTGTCCGACCGAAGCGTCCTCGGTCTGCATCAGCGGAGCAACGGCGCTGACCTCAATCCGTTCGCTGGTGGAACCCGGCTTGAGCTGCAGGTTCACCACCAGGCGCTGCTGCACGTTCAGTTTCAGGTCCTTCTGGGTCGTCGTGGCGAAGCCCTGGGAGGTGGCGGAAACACTGTAGTTTCCAATCCTGACCGGCGAGAAGGTGTATTCCCCGGTGCTGGTGGTGGTGGTTTGAAGCACCAGCCCGTTGTCCAGATTGGTCAGAGTCACCCCGGCGTTGCCGACCACGGCACCGCTGGAATCCGTCACCAGACCGGTGATGGCACCCTGGTCCACCTGGGCTGATCCGGGTTGCGCGACAGTCAGCAAGAAGCAAACACTGGCAAGCAGGATCCAGCACAGAAAACTGAACCAGCGCAGAGGATATTGAGTGGCTCTCATCTTGGAGTCTCCCCTTAAATTCTTTGTTTAGTGGCGTTCCCGGGCCTGATGCAACCGAACTTAACTTTTTGGCGCCTCATATGTAAACGTGTACATTGGCGGCACGGGAACACGTTAGAACAGGTTTGGAGAACTTGTCAAGAATAAAACTAGTGCCTTTGTACTATCCTTCCCGAATCATTCAATCCCCGCAACATCCCACCCCGAAGGACAAGAATCGACAGCCAGCGCTGGTCTGTTTCCACCGATCCCAGGCCACAAAAGGCGACCGAGAAAGCGAGGACCACGCTTTTCTACGCCCCCACATTTTGGATTAACTTCACGCGGGTGCTAACATGCGCTTCGGTAGGCCATCTGTAATTCTGCCGGGACGCTTGATGATGGCGCGTCACAGACGAAGACCACATTGTTTTCACGTCGAACCTTCTTAAAGGGAATACGGTGGGCGCCTGTACTCTTTCTTCCCGCGCCTTTTCAGACTGCGCCTTTCCGGCTGCCGCTGTTTGAAACTCCCCGGGGCCGCGCCGCTTCGCTCCCTTTCGCTGATTTCCGTTTGACTCCTCACTATCCCGCGAAATCCGCGCTCGATGATGTTCTGCTGAAGGTTGTTCCCGGCGCGGACGAATACCTCACCGAGAAGTACGCCTTCGAAATCATGCCGCTGCTCAACCAATGGAGCGCGGAGCTCAAAACGGCGCCACCCGCGCTGACCGCCTTGACAAAATTCCTCGACGCTTCCATCGCAGCCACGCCGCTGCTTCCGACCCGGGAAGTCGTGCAGCGTTCAGGCAACGGCATCGAGGTCCTGCGAAGACGTTTTGCGAGAGATGTCATCTCCGGCCGCGAGCGATTTCTGCATGAGATGGGAAATTATCTGGCCCCGATCTCGCAAGTAGAGACGGCTGAATTCGAAATCGTTGGCATCCGGGAAATTGCGGGCTCCGGCTCTGCTTTCGATATCGACATTCGTTATGACCTGGTCGGATCGCGGAAGGACGCCGGGCGCGAGCAGCGCGTGGGGCACTGGCTGACCCGATGGTCGCGCGATGAAGCCCAGGGCTGGCGGGTCCTGCGCTGGCAGGCAAGCGAAGAGACTCTGGCTCGCGCCCGTGAGCCGGTCTTCGTTGACGTCACGGCCCAGGCCCTGGGCCAGACAGCGTCCTACAAAAACCAGATGCTTCGCGGAGTGGACCACTGGCGCACCGTGCTGGACGGAGCCTGCGGGATCGATGTCTATGGCAACAACGGCCTGGCTGTGGGAGATATCGACAACGACGGATTTGATGATCTATACGTATGCCAGCCCGCGGGACTTCCCAACCGCCTTTATCGCAATCGCGGCGATGGCAGCTTCGAGGATGTGACTGAAGCATCGGGAGTCGCCGTGCTCGATGACACGGCCTGCGCCTTGTTCGCCGATTTCGATAACAAGGGAGTTCAGGACCTTCTGGTGGTTTGCGGCGGCGGGCCGCTGTTGTTCCTGAATCAGGGCAACGGGAAATTTTCACTTAAGCCCGATGCCTTCAAGTTTGCCCAGCCTCCGCAGGGAACTTTCACCCACGCTGCCATCGCCGACTACGATCGCGACGGGCGTCTCGACATTTATTTTTGTCTGTACAGTTACTACGCCGGCCTCGACCAGTACCGCTATCCTGTGCCTTACTTCGACGCACGCAATGGGCCGCCAAACTTCCTGCTGCACAATGAAGGCAACGCGACCTTCAGTGACCGTACCCAGGCTGCGGGACTGAACGTGGACAACAATCGCTACAGCTTTGCCTGCGCCTGGGGCGATCTCAATTCCGACGGAACACCCGACCTCTACGTGGCCAACGATTTCGGGCGCAGCAACCTGTATCGCAACCACGGCGATGGAACCTTCGCGAGCGTCTCGTCGGAAGCGGGCGTCGAAGACGCGGGTGCGGGCATGAGT
Organism: Terriglobia bacterium; assembly: GCA_963757835.1. Taxonomy (GTDB): domain Bacteria; phylum Acidobacteriota; class Terriglobia; order Terriglobales; family Acidobacteriaceae; genus JAIQFF01. The sequence goes on from CAVWSP010000007.1 coordinate 154,201, forward strand.
GCATGCTGGTTCGATTTCGACAATGACGGCAACCAGGACATTTACGTGGCCAATATGTGGTCGGCCGCCGGACAGCGGGTGTCAGAACAAGAGATCTTCCACGAGAAGGACCCTGAAAGCATCCGCGCCCTTTACCGCGGACACGCCCGCGGCAATTCTCTCTATCGCAATCAGGGCAGCGGCAGGTTCCAAAACGTAGGCGAGCAGGCGGGGGCCGGGATGGGCCGCTGGGCCTGGTCTTCCGACGCCTGGGACTTCGATCACGATGGCTACTCCGACCTGTACATCGCCAACGGTTACATTTCCGGAGCCGACCCTCGCAATCTCTCCAGCTTTTTCTGGCGGCAGGTCGTGGGCAAGTCGCCACAGAACTCGAACCCGTCGTCCAGTTACGAGCAGGGGTGGAACGCCATCAACGAACTGATCCGCTCGGATTCTTCCTGGGCTGGTCCGGAGAGAAACGTTTTCTACGCCAACAACCGCGACGGCACCTTTTCTGAAGTCTCGGGCGCAGTTGGTTTGGATTTTCCCGACGACAGCCGGTCCTTTGTCCTTGCCGACCTCGACCATGACGGACGATTGGAAGTGGTCCTCAAGAACCGGAACGCGCCACAACTGCGGGTCCTGCGCAATGCGATGAAGGACATCGGCCATTCCATCGCATTTCGCCTGCGCGGACAAAAAAGCAATCGCGATGCCATCGGCACTGCGGTCACCGTGGAAGCAGGAGCGCTCCGCCAGGCCAAATATCTTCAGGCCGGCTCCGGATTTTTGTCGCAGCACACCAAGGAGCTTTTCTTCGGGTTGGGAAAAGGCGAGGACCCGGTACGCGCTACGATTCGCTGGCCCAGCGGCCTCACCCAGACCTTCGAAAATTTACCCGTAAACCGCAGGATCGAAATTCAGGAAGGTGCAAATGACTTTCTGGCGAAGTCCTTTGCCGCTGCCCCTTCTTCGTATGCGCGCGCCGGCAATGCCGAAAAGTTGGAGCCACTGCCATCGTCGGTCGAGACCTGGCTGATCGAACCTTTGAGCGCACCGGATTTCTCGTTGCCTGATCTCGCGGGCAAGCCATGGGGACTAAGATCATTCCGGGGCAGCTATGTCCTGCTTACCTTTTGGTCCACAGCTTCGCCGTCCTGCAGGGAGCAGCTGCGGCTGCTCGGCCAGGGCAGATCGCCCCTCGCCGCTGGCGGCCTTCGCATCGCTGGCGTCAATGTGGACGATCCCCGCGACGCACAAACAGTGAAAACATTCGTGGCCCGGGAGGGCTTCCCGTTCCCCACTCTGCTCGCAACCGGGGATGTCGCCGGCGTCTATAACATTATTTATCGCTACCTCTTCGACCGGCGCCGCGACCTCGGCCTGCCGACATCGTTTCTCCTTAATAAGGAGGGGATGATCGTCAAGGTGTTTCAGGGGCCGATAGCTGCCGAGCGACTTCTGGAAGATGTGAAATCGGTCCCGAGCAACCCAGCCGATCGAATGCGAAGGGCCCTGCCCTTCGCCGGGACGCTTTTCCAGGGCACCTTCCAGCGCAACGACTTTACCTATGGCGTTTCTTTTTTTCAGCACGGTTACCTGGAGCAGGCGGAAGCATCCTTCAAGCAGGTCATCGCCGCCAAGCCCGACAATCCCGAGGCGTTTTACAACCTGGGAACGCTGTATCTCAGGAGAAACGCCTTTCCCGAAGCGCGCCAATATCTGGAAGAGGCGGTGAAGTTGCGTCCGGAATATCCCGAGGCCTGGAATAATCTCGGAATGATTGCCGCGCATGAAAATCAACCCGACGATGCGGTTCGTAACTTTCAGCAATCGTTGCAGCAGCGGCCAACTTACACCATCGCGCTGCTGAATCTTGGGAACCTGTACCGGCGGCAGGGAAACCTGGCGGACGCGCAAAAGTTTTTGGACCGCGCCCACGAAATCGAACCCGACGATCCCGAGGTCAATTACAACCTGGGAATGCTTTACGCCCGGCAGGACCAGGCCCAGAGTGCTCAGCAGTATCTCGAAAGGGCGTTGAGCGTGCGCCCCGACTATCCGGACGCGCTCAACAACCTGGGCGTGCTCCTGGTTCGTGAACAGCGTTACCCGGAAGCGGAGCAAAGATTCAAGACATGCATTCAGGTGGCCCCGAATTTTGACCAGGCGTACATGAATCTGGCCCGCCTTTACGTCATTTTGAATGACAAGGAAAAAGCCCGGGAAGTATTGCTCGCGCTGCTGCGCCAGCAACCGCAGCACAAGATGGCCCAGCAGGCGCTGGAAATGCTACATTGAGCCTTTGACACCTGTAATCAAAGTGCCTGTGGAGATATACCGGAAGATGGTCATCGGCGCCTCATTTGCGCAGTCACCCGGAAGTGTGCGCCGCAGACCTGGATCGCGCTGTATTTCGGCATTCGCCCTGGTTTTCCTTGCAGTCGTTTTCGTCTGTGCAGGATCCGAGGCGCAGCAATCCCCGCCAGTTCGGAAGGCCCCATCACCTTTCCTTGAAGCTGAGACCCTGCTGCGCCAGGGATCGATCACCGAAGCCAAAGTGAAGATCGAGGAGCAACTCAAGCTGAATCCTTCCAGCGTGGAGGGTTACAACCTGCTGGGAATCGCATACGGGAGCGAGAAAGACTATGACAACGCCCTGGAAGCGTTTCAGCACGCGCTGAAGCTTGACCCGGATTCCGCTCGAACTCATAACAATCTGGGGAACGTTTACGTCGCCCAGGAAAAATTCGATGTGGCGGAAAAGGAGTTTGGACAAGTGTTGCGGCTTGATCCCGACAACCGCGAGGCCAACTACAATCTCGGCCTGCTGCTGATGGCCCGGCGTCTGCCGGCCGAGGCCATTCCCCACTTTCAACGGGTGCGCCCGGCAGACATGCCGACGCGTTTCAATCTCGTGCGCGCTTACTTTCAGGCCGGACGAACGGCCGAGGGCCTGAAGCTGGCGCGAGAGCTCGCCGCACTGAAGAAAGATGACGTTCAGCTGCACTTCACTCTGGGTGTGTTGCTGGCGGGAGCCCGGCAATTCCCGATGGCCCAACTGGAACTGGAGAAGGCCAGCGCGCTGCAGCCGGAAACTTTCGAGATTCTATTTAACCTCGGCCAGGTCTATCTGCAGAGCGGCGAGTACAAGAAAGCTGAGGTGGTGTTGGGCCGGGCGCTGAAACTTAAGCCCGACTCGCCTGAAACTCTTTACCTGATGGCGCGGGTCTATTCCGAACAGACCAAAGTGGTGGATGCCCTGGATCTGCTGGTGCGCGCCCACAAGCTGGCGCCGGAAAATACCGATGTTATTTTCCTGCTGGCCCGGGTCAGCATGACGCAGAATTATTTTGAAGACGCGATTCCGCTGCTCGAATCCGGCGTGAAAATTGCCCCCAGGCGGGCCGATCTGCACGCCGCGCTGGGCGAAAGCTATTTCATGTCCGGCAAGACGGAAAAGGCCATCGACGAATTCAAGGCGCTGATTGAACTGGATCCGTCGGCGCGCTCTTATGTGTTTATGGGACTTTCCTACCGGCACCTGGGACGCTTCGACGAAGCCAGAAAATATTTTGAGCAGGGCCTCAAACTCGATCCGCACAACGCTTCCTGCCTGTTCAACCTGGGCTACATCGAAGGCCGGCAGGGAAATCAGGCCGCCGCGGAACGACTTTTCCAGTCCGCGCTGCGCTCCAATCCCGACCTCTCCGACGCGCTGCTGGAGCTGGCGAACCTCCGCATCGCGGATAAGAAATTTGAGGAGGCCGCGACCCTGCTACGCAGATATGTGAAGGTCAGCCGCAATCCCGCAGCCGGATACTACAAGCTCGCCATGGTTGAGCGAAGCCTCCATCAGATGGAGGCGGCGCAACGAGACTTGAATGTGTTTCAAACTCTCTCGAAAGATGCGTCGGCGGGTCCGTATCCCTATCAGCACCTTTTCGATTATCTGGACAACCGCTCCACTCTTGCTCCTCAGGAGCGAACACAGCTCGATTTGACCGAACTGACGGCGCAGATCCAGAAACATCCGGACCGCCCCCAGGACTTTTACCTGCTGGCGGAGGCGTATCTGAAATTGGGAAAGCTCGATGATGCCCGCAGCACAATCACGCAGCTTGATCAGCTGAGTTCGGGAGACTATCGCACCCAGACCGGAGTGGGCGTGTTGCTCGCCCGCTTCCATTTATACGACGACGCCATCCAGCATTTCCAGACGGCGTTGCGCGCCAGTCCCGACTCTGACGACATCAAATTCGACCTGGCCGATGCTTATTTCCGCAAAGGCGCTTACCCGCAGGCGCTGGAAGCGGCGCAGCAGGTTTCTTCCACAGGTCAGCAGGACGCGGCTTTCCTGGCCTTGCTGGGAGACATTCACGCTCATCTGGGTGAGACGGCGCGGGCCGCGGAAATCTTCCGCGATGCGATTGCCAGAAATCCCGACAACGACCAGTATTACCTTTCGCTCACTCTGGTGCAGTTGCGCGAAAAAGATGTCTCCGGCGCGAAGGCGACGCTGCAGAAAGGGCTGGCTCGAATTCCGGGCTCCGGCAAAATCCTTTGGGGCATGGGAATTGTTTCGGTGCTCGAAGGCAACACCGCACAAGCCGCGGCACGACTGGAGCGCGCCGTAGATCTTTTGCCCGAGTGGCCCGGAAGTTATTCCACGCTCGGTGTTTTTTATTATCAGACTGGACAAATCGCCAAGGCCCGCGAAGTGCTGGACCGTTTCAAAGGCAGCAGCGCTGGCGGCCTGGATGTGAATCGGATTGAAGAAGTGCTGTCCCGGGCCCCGGCCAAGTCTTCTTCCGCTCAGGAACCCATGTCGATGGCGGCGCGGCAGCAGTTGCTCCAACTGGCGCTGTCATTGGCTGACCGGACTCTTTAGGGTCGCGACGGAACCAAACGAGAATGCGGAAGAAATCGAAAACGAGTAAGGGGCCGGGGGGCGGCAATCGCCTCGGGCTGGCACTTATGATGATAGGCGGAGCCGCCTTCAGCATGATGGCCTTCGCGGGCCAGCCTCCGAAAACACCAGACGACCGCGTGCCCGTGCGTTACACCGAGGTTCGTCAGTCTGCCGGAATCACTTTTCTTCAGGACGGCACTGCAACCGACGAGAAGTATTATCTCGAAACCATGGGCACCGGCGTGGCCTGGCTGGACTACGATCAGGACGGGCTCATGGACCTGTACTTCGTCCAATCTGCCGCCACCGATATTTACAAACCGCCGCAACCCTTGCGCAGCGCGCTCTATCACAACAACGGCGACGGAACTTTTACCGACGTCACGGCGAAGGCCGGCGTAGGAGGCGCGGGACACTATGGCCAGGGAGTTGCCGTTGGAGATTTCGACAACGACGGCTATCCCGATCTCTACGTCACCGGCTACGGCAGCGCCATCCTTTATCACAACAACGGCGACGGGACTTTTACCGACGTCACCGCCAAGGCCGGAGTTGCGGACAAAGATGGATGGTCCGCCAGCGCCGGATGGTTTGACTACGACAAGGACGGATGGCTCGACTTGCTGGTCACCAACTACATCGAGTGGTCACCCAAGAACAACCTGTGGTGCGGCGAACGCCGGCCGGGTTACCGCTCCTATTGTCATCCCGGCAACTACAAAGGACAGAAGACCAAGCTCTACCACAACAACCACGACGGCACTTTCACCGATGTGAGTGACAAGTCGGGCGTGGGCAAGCCCGAATCCAAAGGCATGGGGGTGGTCCTGGCTGACTTCAACAATGACGGCTGGACCGACATCGCGATCGCGAACGATACCTGGCCCAATTTCCTGTTCATCAACAAACACGACGGAACTTTCGAGGACGTGTCGTTGATCTCCGGCATGGCGGCCAGCGAAGACGGACGCTACGAGGCCGGCATGGGCATCGATGCCGCGGACGTTGACGGCGACGGCTGGCAGGACATGTATATCACCCACCTCGATTTCGAACTCAATCGCCTCTATCACAATAACCACGACGGAACTTTCGTTGACGACACCTTCCGCTCCGGCATCGGCAACAAAGCTGTCCTGCTCAGCGGCGTGGCCATGAAATTTCTGGATTACGACAACGATGGCTGGCCTGACATCCTGCAACTGAACGGCGCCATGCTGGACAATATCAATCTCTACCACGGCGAGGTGTCCTACAAGGAACCGCTGCTGATGTTCCGGAACCTGGGCAAAGGCCAGTTCGAAAAAGCGTCGGATTCCCTCGGCCCTGATTTCGTGCGCCCCATCGCAGGCCGTGGCCTCGCTACCGCTGACTACGACAACGACGGCGACATCGACATCGTGACCAACAACCGCGGCGACTATCCCTCGCTTCTGCGCAACGATGGTGGAAACGCCAACCACTGGCTGGAAGTCCTCTTGATCGGGACTCGCTCCAACCGCGATGGCATCGGCGCCTCGCTGAAGTTAACGGCGGAGGGATCCGTCCACGTGGAACAGGCCAAGGGGGGCATGAGTTACATGTCGGCCAGCGATCCGCGAATCCAGTTTGGCCTGGGCAAACGGACCAAAATCGATTCGCTGGAAATCACCTGGCCCAGCGGACAGGTTGACCGCCTGACCAATGTTCCCATCGATCAGATCATCGCGGTCAAAGAGGGTACAGGAATCGTTCCTCACAAATTTCCCAAGGTCCCCAGCAAATGAAAAAGTCGTCAGTCGTCGGTCTTCAGTCGTCATACGGACCGCTTCATCTGACAACTGGCAACTGTAAACTGGCAACTGACAATCCATGAATCATCCGCGACGCCAATTTCTGGGCTCCTCCGCCATCGTCCTCGGCAGCACGCTGCTCGAAGCGCTCACCACGCCACTCTGGCGGTGGAGGAACACGCTCCAAACAGTCGCGAGTCCAGCAGCTTCGTCGGTCACATTCGTGGACGTTGCCCGCGAAGCCGGCCTGAATGCTCCCAACGTCTGGGGTGCGGTCGATCACAAGCGCTACATCATCGAAGCCAAGGGCAGCGGCCTGGCCTTCTTCGACTACGACAACGACGGATGGCTCGACATTTATTTGACCAACGGCACGCGCCTGGACGCCAACTGGCCACCCGGCAAGGCCCCCACTTCGCATCTCTACAAAAACAATCGCGACGGGACCTTCACCGACGTGACCGAAAAATCTGGCCTGGGACGCACCGGCTGGCAGACCGGCATCTGTGTGGGCGATTACGACAACGATGGCTGGGACGACCTGTTCTGCTGCTTCTGGGGACACAACATCCTGTTCCACAACAACGGCGACGGGACTTTTACCGACGTCACTCACAAGGCCGGGGTTTACGACGAGCAATTCCGCTGGGGCGCCGGCTGCACCTGGCTCGATTACGATCGCGACGGTCACCTCGACCTCTTCGTCTGTAACTACATAAGGCTCGATCCCGCGAAAGCGCCTTCCGATAAGGACCCACTTTGCCAGTGGAAGGGCATCCCGGTGATGTGCGGTCCCCGCGGCCTGCCCGGCGACACCAACGTGCTTTATCACAACAACGGCGACGGAACTTTTACCGACGTCTCCGAAAAGTCGGGCATCCTTAAGCCCGGCCCGCGCTACTCCATCACCGCCGTCTCCTATGATTTTGATAACGACGGCTGGCCGGACATTTACGTCGCGGTGGACTCGCAGCCCAGCATGCTGTTCCGCAACAACCACGATGGCACTTTCACCGATATCGCCGTCCTCGCCGGATGCGCCTACAGCGACAACGGCCACGAGCAGGCCGGCATGGGCGTGGCGGTTGGCGATTATGACTGCGACGGCTGGTTCGACATCTTCAAAACCAACTTCGCCGACGACACTTGCAACCTCTATCACAACAACGGAGACGGAACATTTACCGACGTCACCTTTTCATCCGGCATCGGCATCAACAACCGCTACGTCGCCTGGGGCTGCGGCTTCCTCGACTATGACAACGATGGCTGGCCAGACCTGATGCAGATCAACGGACACGTCTATCCCGAGATTGAAGGCCACGATATCGGACAGACTTTCAAGAACCCGCGCCTGCTCTATAGGAACCTGGGCAACGGCCGCTTCAAAGACGTTTCCTCTGAATCCGGGCCCGGGATCAACGAGCTGTTTTCCAGCCGCGGCGCTGCCTTCGGTGACTACGACAACGACGGCGACATCGACGCAGTCATCCTGAACATGAACGACTTGCCTTCGCTGCTGCGCAACGACGGCGGCAACCTGCAGAACTGGATCAAGATCAAACTGATTGGCACGAAATGTAATCGCACCGCCATTGGCGCCCGGGTGCGCGTGGTGACCGGCAACCACGCCCAGATGGATGAAGTCCACAGCGGTTCGAGCGTAATGTCGCAATGCGACCTGCGCCTGCACTTCGGTCTGGGCAAGTCGCAGACCGTCGATGTCATCGAGGTGAAGTGGCCGACCACGCAGAAGACGGAACGCTTCACCCAGGTCAAGGCCAACCAGATACTCACGATTCGTGAAGGCAGTGGGGTCGTCGGAGGGGTCAAGCCCAAAGGTAAATAGGGGTTCAACAAGGCATTGACCACCAAGGACACGAAGGATCACGAAGGAAGTCCTTTGTGAACCTTCGTGTCCTTTGTGGTTCAAGCTTTTTGGACTGCTCCCAGCAAAAGAGAGCCGACCCAAACCGGGTGTACAATTCCGACCGCGGATTGCCCGCGACCATCTGCGCGACATCACTTCCAATGAGGCCGTCATGAAATCCCTGACCAGCACTTGTATTCTTCTTTTTGCCTGCGCTCTCGCAGCTGCCCAGTCTTCGGGCCCGGACACGCGCCAGATCACCGACGCCAAAACGATCGTTTCTGCTTCCGATCCGAACGCCCGACCCATCCCGATTGACGATCTATATTTCACGCGCTCTGTGTCCAGCGCTTCCTGGTCTCCCGACGGCAACGAGATTGTCTTTACCACCGACATCTCCGGCCGATCGAATTTGTGGAAGGTGAACGCGAACGGCGGGTGGCCGATTCAACTGGCGCAATCGGATGACAGGCAATACGGCGAAACCTGGTCTCCCGACGGCAAGTGGATCCTGTTTCAGCAGGATTCGGGCGGCAACGAACTCTGGGACATCTTCGCCATCCCGAGCCAGGGCGGGGACGCGATCAACCTGACTAATACTCCCGAGATTCGCGAAGAGAACCCGCGCTGGTCGCCCGACGGCAAGACCATCGCCTTGAACCACAAGCCCAAGGAAGCCACGGTTTACAACATTGCGCTGATGGATTGGGCCACGCGCAAGGTGACGCTGCTCACTCACGAAAGCACGCCGGACCACCTGTGGCAATCGGTGGCCTGGAGTCCTGATGGAAAGACACTCTACGCTAACCGTCTGGAAGTGAGCTTTACCGACGCCGACATCTACGCGATTGATGTCTCGAGTGGAAGCGCCACGAACCTGACGCCGCACCAGGGAAAATCTCTCAACACCGCAGCTTCCCTGTCCAGAGACGGGCGGACGCTGCTGGTCACATCCAACGCCAGGAGCGGCTACCAGAACGTGGCACTCCTGGACATCGCAAGCAAGAAACTCACCTGGGTCACCGACACCAAGTGGGAGGCCAGCGCGGGTGACTTCTCGCCCGACGGCAAACACTTCACCTACGCGGTCAATGCCGACGGTCGCTCGGACGTATTTCTCGGAGATACAGCCACGACCAGGTCCGGGCGAATCAATATCGCCGGCGGCCTGAACGGCTTCGCCGCCTACCCAACCTCGTTTTCGTCTTCCGGCGACCGCCTGCTCTTGTCGCACGAAAGTTCGGTCGAGCCTGGGGATTTCTGGGTTTATGACCTGGCCTCGCGAAAGCCGCGGCAGCTTACCTATTCCGCGATTGCCAGCCTCAACTCCGCCCCGCGGCCGCCTTCGCAGATCGTAAGCTACAAATCTTTCGACGGAAAAACCGTCAGCGCCTTGCTGTGGGTGCCGTTTAATCTCAAACGCGACGCCTCGAATCCCGCGCTAGTCCTGCCCCACGGCGGGCCCACCGGGCAATCCCAGGATTACTGGAGCCCGCGCATCGCCGCCTTCGTCTCCCGGGGATACGTCTGCATCGCTCCCAACGTGCGCGGCTCAACCGGCTACGGCATCGACTTTCAAAAATCCAACTACAAGGACCTGGGCGGAGGAGATCTGCAGGATGAGGTTTATGCGGCAAAATTTCTGGAAGCCACCGGTTACGTCAGTCCGAAAAAGATCGGAATCACCGGCGGTTCCTACGGCGGATTCATGACTCTGATGGCCATCGGCCGCTCTCCGGAAGTGTGGGCGGCGGGCGTGGAACTCTACGGGATCATTAACTGGATGACCATGCTGCAACATGAGGACGCGATGCTGCAGGAGTATGAGAAGAGCCTGCTGGGAGATCCCGTGAAAGATCGCGCCATCTACGACGCGGCTTCCCCCATCACTTACATCCATAATGTGAAGGCGCCATTGTTGGTCCTGCAAGGTGGGAACGATCCCCGCGTTCCCAAGGAGGAGGCGGAACAGGTTGTCGAACTGCTGAAGAAAGACGGGAAAACCGTGGACGCGCACTACTATCCCAACGAAGGCCACGGCTTCGAAAAACGCGAGAACCAGATTGATTCGATCCGGCGGTCGATTGCGTGGTTCGATAAATATCTGAAAGGCAACAATTGATCGGCGGTAACCGCGTAGGGGCGGGTGCCCCCACCCGCCCGGCCGGGCAAAGCCCGGCTGGTTCTTTGCTCAGGCGAGCACAAACCTCGGCGAGCTTTCGCTCGCCCGCCCGGGTCCTGAGCGAAGTCGAAGGAGGGGCGTCCGGGCCTACGTGGTGCCAGTGGTTAAAGCGGAATGTAGTTCTTGAGCAGCGGAGTGACCAGTCCGGCAAAGGAAAGCAGGCGCCGCTCCGCATCCGCCGGCTTTTCTCCGGGCTGCAACTCGGTGTTCATTCGAATGAGCGCGTTGTCGGTGCGGTTCCAGCGAAGCGAATCAAAAGCCAGGTAAACATTCATCCAGTCTTCGCTGGCTACGCTGTGGCCGCGGGCCGAATACCAGAACAGGACGAGCTGGCGATCGTCTCCTTTGGCAATCAGGTAGCGATTGGCCGGGAAAGGGGCCTCGCCGGGAAACGCGAGCGTGGTTGTTCCTGACTCCACCGGCGACCACCCTGAGCCTTCCAGACAATCCTGCGGCAGGTGGTGAAACAGCGCATGCTTGCTCTGGAGATAGGCCACATATAGATCGACGTAGGCTGTGCCGCCGTTCTCGTTTCTGTACGTTCGCTGCAGAAAATCTCCCGGGCGAAGGGCCTTCAGACTCTCGTCGTCAAGGAAAACGTCAGTCCCCACCCAGTTCTGCAATTCCATCGGAAACGTGGCCAGGGCGGTTTGCGGCAAAACAAATTCGCTGCGGGACCGGGCCTGCAGGAACAGCCCCGTCCCGGCCAACAGCAGAGCTACAATCGCGACTCGAGCGTTCCAGGAGTTCATGCGTATTCCTCCCGCACTCCGGCCTTATCCCGGCTAAAGAACAGCGCATGGGAGAAGCGATGGATAAGGAAAACAAGCGCCAGGGAGCCGGCAAAGATAAGCCATCCCGAAAGCAGGTGAATCGTCCCCTGCGCGCCCTCGATGCCCCAATTTTCCACTACCACCCCGGTCACCGCGATGCGCAGGGCATTGGCCAGGATCGAAATCGGTACCGCCAGCAAAACCAGCAGCACCCGCAGAGTGATTTTCGTCTCCGCCAGGTACCCGTAAATAACGGTAAGCGTAATCAGCGAGAACAGCGACCGGATCCCGCTGCACGCCTCCGCCACGTCCAGCCGCGCCGTGGGCAGAAGAATAATGTTGCCTTCCCGCACCGCCGGGACACCGACCAGCATCAGCAGGAAACTGGCGGTCTTGGAGGCAATAATCTGAAGCGGAAGAGTGATCTGACTCTGCAATGTGGCGGAAGGGATCATCAGGACGAGAAACGCCAGCGGAAACGAGACTGCCGCCAGGTGCTTCCATCCGGCCAGAAAAACGACCGTGCCCACGATAAAGAGCAGGAATGAGATGCGGTACAGGAACAACCCTGGGGTAATCGTGCTTAACACGAGCGCCAGCAGGGCAAACAAGAGAATCAGCAGGCCGGACCACGCGGGCTGGCTCGGCAGCGCCGCCAGTTTGGCCCGCCTCTCCCAAAGCAAGAACAGGGAAAACACCGGAACAAAGAAACCATGAGTGTAATTCGGGTCGTGCCACCACTGACTGGCCAGGCCAATGGCGAGTGGGCCATACAGCCACGCGGCCAGTAGAAAAAGGACCGCGGCCTGGCTGTAAACCAGAAACCTCGGTTTCAGGAAACCGATCTTCAGAAAACCCGTTTCCCCACGACTGGGCTTGGAAAAATCAAGCATGGCCGACCCGAGAGTTTTCATTTATGGCTTGCGCCTCGATTTGCGGGCCTTCCAGTACACTCCTACCAGCCCGGAGGACAGCAGGAGCATGGTGCCGGGCTCAGGAGTAACCGCCAATGGAGTGTGGGACGAAGCCGCGCCGCCGGGCAAGCCGAAGAAGGGCAGCAGGAAAAATGGAAGCTTGCGCCGGTGCCCGACCGCCTGCAGTGCATTAGCCTGGTCCGGCAAGGCCGCCGCGTAGGTGTCGAGCTGCGGCTCGGCCTCGTGGGTCACCATGTCATTGGAAAAAAGCGGCTCATTGAAGTCCACTTCTACTGGCTCCACCATCGCGGGTGGTCCGAGCGCGGCCATCGCGATGCGATTTCCGCAGCGCGTGCGCGCCACAATTTTCCCGTCGCTGATCAGGGTTTCGCCCGGATGCAGCATTACCTTTTTCCTTGTCCAGTACACCTTGTCGCCCATGCGGTAGGCGACATGCATGGCCTGCTTCTCGGAAACCTGCACCAGGTGGGCCCGCTGAAAATCAAATCCCTGGAATTCCCGCGCCACGACTGGATCCTGCTCCATGGCCCGCCGCAGTTCTTCGACGCTCGCTACTCCTCCGGGAATCACCGAATACAGGTATGCCGGACGCCCCGGACGGCCCGCCATGAAGGCATCCTGTTCCTGGCCCGCCAAACCCGAGGGGACCGCCTGGTTCAGGCCAATCGGAGTGGGCTTCAAAGATGGGTACGAGGAACTGGAAATCGGTTGCCGGGCAAACTGCCAGGTTATCGCTGCCGTTGCCGTAAATAGGAGCGCCACCAGGAACTTGGTCCTGGCGTGCCTCCGCCTGCGACGGGGATGACGATGGCGAACCACGCTGACGCTGGTGTTTTTCAAATGCTCCTCAATGGAATCTGTGATTTCAAGCTCTCGGGGAGGGAAACAGCATTGGCGAGTCTCTAAGAAGCACGCCGGCTTCCAAACCAGTAACGTTATGGAATCATGGTACCGGACCGTCCTGAGGGGTCGGATGTGAAGAGATTTGCACAAAAAGGGACTTGTCATTGCACCGTCCCCCGTCCCAGGAGACCGAAAAGGCCCCCTCCGGAGCAGCCGGAACCGCCTAATTGTCATAAACATGCAACTTGGAAGGAATTAGTGCCCAAAGGGCAGAGCTTGCCGCGACCACCTGCCGCGTCCTGGAACCTGATGCATCACTATCAACCTCCATACCGCGAAGACCGGGTAGCTGACCTTCGACGTATGATCGACCGAAGCATACCCGTCGCGGCACCTTCCCGGGACCGCCGCTGACGATGGAGGGATGGTTCGAGTGCAACGGCGTGATTTCTTCAGAGGGGCTGTCGCCGCAGGTCTGTTGGGCGCGCCGCAATTGCCGGCCCAGGCTGCGCCCGCCGCGGATATGGTGATCGAGCGTGCCGTCTCCGGAAGGCCACACCAGGGCAAGGTGCTGGCCCTGATCACGCCTCACCTGGATGACGGGCCTTTTTTTGCCTGCGGCACCGTGGCCAAACTGTTACGCGAGGGCTACACCGGATACTTCATCCGCACCAGCAACGACGAGAAGGACTCCTACGACCTCACTTTGGGAGAAACCGTGCTCGGCAACGAGCGCGATGCCAAGGCGTTCCTGCAGGCCTCCGGCCTGAAGCAGGTGTTCGACCTCAGCTATCGCAACCACCGCATGGACGACGTGGCGCGCACCGAACTTCGCGCTCGCCTCATCTTCCTGTTTCGCCTGCTCAAGGTTGACACCATTTTCAGCTACGATCCCTGGGGACATTACGAGGAAAACCCCGACCACTACGTGACCGCCCAGGCGGTAGAAGCGGCCTGCTGGATGTCCGGCGGACACCTGGACATGCCGGAACACTTCGCCGCCGGGTTGAAGCCGCACAGCGTATCCGAAAAATACTACTTCGCCAGAGGCCCCCAGCTGGTAAATCGGGTGGTGGACATCGGCCCGACTTTCGCCACCAAACTTGCCTGCCTGAGATCATGCCGGACCATGATCACTCACATGATCAAGGACGTGAATGCTGCCATGGTCGAACGAAAACTTCGCGTGCCGGCCTTGTCCGGCGCCGGCAACGCCGCCATCGATGAGTTCACAAAAGTGGCGCTCGAGACCCGCGACCGCGCTGCCGGCCAGAAATATGGCCTCGACTATGCTGAAGCCTTCCATTACATCGGACCTGACCGCTCCCTGGACGATTACCTCGCCCGCAGCGCCGTGCCTCTGTAGGCGGCGGAACGTGCGATCAGAATCCGTGGCGGTCGCGTTTGCTTGTCGGTCTTATGGGTGCACAATGAACACCTTGTTGCTGGTCAGCGTGCCATTCGTTGTGCTGACCGTGATCGGCCCGGTGGTGGCCCCATCCGGGATAGTGGCCTGGATAAACGTGGGATAGACGAGTTTGAAGCTTGCAGGTGTTCCGTTGAAGAGAACCTGGCTTGTGTCGGTGAAGCCCTGTCCAAGAATCTGCACCACGCCGCCGGCGCGGCCGTAAGTGGGCAGGTAAGTGACGAACGGCGGCAATCCGGCCTCAAGACTGAAAAACACGCCGAGGTTCGCCGACCCGCCGCTGGACGTCATCCCGTACAGGCGTCCGTTAGTGTGCTGCATCAGAGAACTTCTTGGAGCGCTGCCCGTGGCCCCGGCGAAATCATGCAGCACTGTGTAGGTCCCGCTCGGAGTCAGGCGAAAGAGTACACCCGCCCCATTCGCTCCACCGCTGGACGTCGTCCCATACAGGTTTCCATCACTGGCCTCAACCATGCCTCCTACAGGTCCGCCCCCATCCGCTCCACCGCTGAAGCTGTAGAGGAGGTTGACGGTGTGATCCGGAGTCATCTGAAAGACCGTACCTGCTCCGTCAGAGCCGCCTTCCGACGCCACTCCGTAAAAGTTTCCGTCCGTAGCCTGAATCAAGCCGCCGGCTGGATGATTGCCGTAGGTGCCGTCAAAGGTGTAAAGCACTTCGAAGGCACCGGTCGAAGTGATTCGATACAAGTCCCCCGGACTCGCCGTGCCACTGGAGTCAATGGCGGCCCCGTAAAATGCGAAATCCGTTCCCTGCACGAGCGGGGCTACTTGATAGACCCCCTCGAACAGGGTCATCGAATGGAGCATCGTATATTGACCTGACTGGAAGATTTTGACAATTTGTCCGTAGTTGAAACTTCCGTGGGTTACGCTGTAAAAATCGCCAGCCACGCTCTGGATAGGCGCCGCCCACGGGTTTCCCCCATCCCCGCCCGAATAGTAATGCAGCGTCTTCACTTGCCCGTTGGAGCGCATCTTGTATAGCGTTCCCCAAGTCCCCGGTCCGCCGGAAACGGTGCTTCCGTAAAACCATCCGTCCCGTCCGAGCGTCAGCCCTCCGGTTGGCATCTGGCCGTCGCTCCCGGTGAACGCATGCATCACCGTGTAGTGTCCATCGGTGGTGAGCCGGAAAGCTGCGCCCGGGTTCCCCTGGGTTCCCCCTGCACTGAACAGGTAGCCGCCGCGGCTCTGGCAAATAACGCCCGGTTCACCTGGCGCTTGGGGATCCGTCGAAGTGGTCCCGAAATTGTGCATCACCACATAGGTCTGTGCGGAAGCCATGGTCGCAACGGCGACCAGGAGCGCAGCGGTCGCGAACGCATTTCTTTTCATGGAAATTCTCCAGCGGCGCGCCGGGCAGAATAAGGCGCGCCCGAGCGTTATTGACACCCGCGTGCAAGTGGGATGGCGCAGAGTTTAGGGAGTATCCAGCGACGAGCCCGGGCGAACTTGCATCGCCGCGATCCAAATGGCCCGCTGCCACACGAACAGCGGCATCAAGTCTGCGCTCCTGTAACCGGCATGTCAATTGATCAGAAGACTGGGTAGGGAGTCATTGCGTTGAACGATCCCCCCTCGATACTTCCGCTGACGGGCTATTCGGAAGTCAATTGCGGAAAACAGGCGTTAGCACAAGCCTGCGTCGTTTGTTCGACAAACGTCGGGTCAATGAGTGTAATGGCGATTTCTCGCCGAATCCCGCGACTTGAACAGCTCGCCACCAAGCGTGTACTTTTAGGTACCAACTCGGACATTCGGCTTTGATCCACACCCCACCTTCCCGGTCTTCGAACGTCATTCTCTGGAGACGGTCTGCGCGTGGCGCCTGCCTTTTTCTGCTTAGCGTTTTGGGGGGCCTGCAAGCCAGCGCGCAACAGAAGCCCGCGTCACCACTCGACGAATTTGAGCGGCGATTTGCCGCTGCGAACTCGGCGAAGGAGGCGGGTGACTTGCCCGCTGCCGCTGCCGCCAGCGAGAAGATAATCGCCCTCGGACTCCGCGAAATGGGAAAGTTGCGCCTCTTTGAAGCCGCATATCCCGAGGCCGCCAAGTTCTCCCGCAGGTCCCTCGAGTTCGAGGATGTTGCAGATGCGCACGTCGATCTCGCCGCTGCCAACTTGTTTACCAGCCGGTTGGACGAAGCACTCAAAGAGATCAGCCAGGCTCTTGCCGCCGATCCGCGCAACGCCACGGCCTGGACCATTCAGGGCCAGGCGCAGATCAAGAAAAAGGATTACCGCGCCGCGGTGGAGTCTTTCCAGAAGTCCCTTGAGATTCGTCCCGACCGCGAAACCAGCTACGGTCTCGCCAGTTGTTTGCTCCGATTGAAAGAGAAGGAAAAGGCCGCGGCCATTTTCCAGCAGATGACGGTGGCGTCCGGTGATCGCAGCAGCCTGCATCTGTTGTTCGGCGACGCTTATCGAAAGGCCACCCTGTACGGCGACGCTATCCGGGAGTTCCAGCGTGCGCTCTCACTCGATCCCAAAGTTCCAAACGGCCACTACTTTCTCGGCCTGACCTACTTGATGCAGAACGAATGGGTGCTCACGCCGGAGGCCCGCCGGCAATTTCTCGAGCAACTGCGAGTCGATCCTGGAAATTTTTTTGCGAACTATCTCCTGGGCTATATGGCGTTCAGTTCGAACCAGGCGCAGGAGGCGGATCACTATCTGGGGGAGGCGGCGAGATTGAATCCGTCTTCATCGCAAGCCTGGCTGTACCTGGGACTCAATGCCTACCGCCGCAAGGAAAATCAGCGCGCGGAGCGGTTCCTCCGGAAGGCAATTGCACTCGCCGAGCGTAGCGACGCAAATGCTCACAACGATATCCGGAAGGCCTACACCAGTCTTGGCCGGATCCTCATTGCTTCCGGAAGAGCAGCGGAAGCGGAGCACTACTTCGAAAAGGCGCGCGCGATTCAGCAAAACATCATCGCCGACAACCAGGAAGAGAGTGGCATGGGTGAATCGGGCGGATCCGGAGTTTCTTCAGCCGATGTCACCAGCCTTTCGCAAAACGAGCCTCCGGTTCCTCTGAGGGGGACGGGCAAGGATGCGGCCACGCCGTTCGGCGGCAACGCGCTGTCGCACGCCAAGCTGACGCAGGGCCAGAAGAGACAGGCCGCAGCCCAGGAAGAATTCTTGCGTTCGGTTCTGGGCGGCGCCTTCAGTGATCTGGCCACGGTCGAAGCAATGCAGGAGCAGTATGCGGTAGCTCTCGGACACTACCAGGAAGCGGAGGGATGGGATCCCAAAGTACCCAACCTGATGCGCAATCTCGGGTTCACGGCCTATCGCGCCGGGAACCAGCCGGAAGCCATCCGGGCATTGCGAAAGGCGCTGGCACTTGCCCCGGGTGATGATGCGGTTCGCGCGGCTCTGCGAGAATTGGGGACTACTGTCCCTGGGCAGGTTCCGCAAAAGAAAGAAGACAAGAAGCCATGAACCTGAGCGCGACGGACAGCAATTGAATCCGCAACCATTACGTTGCCTTCGCGTCCTGCTCGTCGGCGCAGCAGTGCTGCTTGCATCGATGGCTTTGAGCCAGGAGCAGCATCCGGCCGCGCCTCCTCCTCCGCCGACCGCCAGGAAGGTTCAGTGCAAAGGACATCCGGTGCCGCAGCTGGAGGACGTCACGGAGAAGGCAGGTATCCGTTTCCGCCATATCGCCAATCCGCTGAGCACATACATTGTCGAGTCGATGAGCGGCGGCGTCATTCTGTGGGATTACGATCGCGATGGCTGGCTGGACATCTATTTCACGAACGCGCCTACCATCGAGATGGCCCTGCGCAAGGAATCGGCCCGCGGAGCGCTCTACCATAACAACCACGACGGCACATTTAGCGATGCGACGGACAAGTCAGGCCTGGCGGCGCCTTGCTTCGCCATGGGCGGCGCAGTGGCCGACTACAACAATGACGGCTGGCCAGATCTGTACCTGACGTGCCTCGGCGGAAATGTTCTGTTTCGCAACAACGGGGATGGCACGTTCACGGATGTCACCGCGAAAGCCGGCGTCGCGGACGGTCGCATGTCGGTTGGTGCGGCTTTCGGAGATTACGACCGCGACGGATTCGTTGACCTGATGGTGACCAACTATGTTGACTTTCAACTCGACCATCTGCCCCCGTTTGGCGGCAAGTCACTCTGCAAATATCGCGGTATCGATGTCTATTGCGGGCCGCGCGGATTGAAAGGCGCGGGCGATTCGCTGTTCCACAACAACGGCGATGGCACGTTTACCGACGTTTCCAAGGCCGCCGGCGTGGATGACCCGCACGGTTACTACGGTCTCGGTGTGGTTTGGGCCGACTTCAACAACACCGGCTGGCCTGACATCTACGTGGCCAACGACACGCTGCCTAACTTTCTTTACCGCAACGACGGCAAAGGCAAGTTCAGCGAGATGGGCCTCGAATCCGGCACCGCGTTGAGCGAGACGGGCTCTGAGCAAGCCTCCATGGGAGTTGCCCTCGGCGACTACCTGCACAATGGACGTCCTTCCATCTACGTGACAAATTTCGGCGACGACTATAGCGACCTGTATCGCAACGACGGGAACTGGATGTTTACGGATGTCTCTTATGCGTCAGGGGTAGCCTTGCCCTCCTTTCCTCTTGTGAAGTGGGGCGATGCATTCGTGGATCTCGACAACGATGGCTGGCTGGATCTGGTGGCGGTGAGCGGTCATGTCTATCCCCAAATGGAAAAGGTGCCTGCGAGCGGTGGTTATGCGCAGACCAAGCTGCTCCACATGAACCAGAAAGATGGCACCTTCTGTGATGCCGGCAATCTGGCTGGACCGGCTCTGGAAGAAAGACGCGTGTCACGGGGCCTGGCGGTCGGGGATCTGTTCAACGACGGCAATGTGGACGTCGTGGTCGAGGATCTCGATGGCGCGCCGATGATCCTGCAGAACCACGGTGTTTCCGGACCGCCACTGGGTGAGTCTGGAATTGGCGGGTACCAGGAGCAATCGCATGGCAATCGGGGCGCGCGTTAAGATCGTGGCCGGAGGGATGACGCAGACCGACGAGGTTCGCAGCGGCGGTAGTTACATCTCCCAGAGCGATTTCCGTTTGCACTTTGGGCTAGGGCCGACAGCGAAGATTGAGTCGCTGGAGGTCCGCTGGCCTTCCGGGAAAGTTGAGACGTTCAAGAACCTTGCAGCCGATCGCTTCTATGCCCTGCTGGAAGGGGAAGGAGTCGTTCCAGCAGAGCGGATTCGGCCAGTTTCCCGCATACCGCGCTCCAATGTAGTGTCCACGGTTCAGGAACTGCATCGGAAGTCGCCTCTATGAAACTGTCAATCCCGAAACCCAGCAGTGAGATTTTGCGCTAGCTCTCTGTGCTATAGCCCTCCGCGGAGGGTGTCAGGGTGACTGCAGAAACCGCCCGTCTCGCGTTGTACGGATTGGCCGCGCGCTAGTGCCGGTTGTCGTATCGCATGCCCGCCTCAACCTCTGCGATGGCCTGGTCGACAAGCCTCACTGCCTTCTCCCGGTGGCCGCCCTTGTCGCGCGAGGCCCGTTGCAAGTTCTGCTGTGCTTCGCGCAGGTTCTGGAGGGCCGCACTCATCTCGGGTTGTGCTTCACGCCCAACTGAACTTACAGGCAGAAATACTAGTGCGGCTAACAGGACAATAACGAGCCGGATTTGAAACATGAGATCCTCCTGAATCGCAAGATGAAGAATGAACTGAAGACAGAGGCTAGTCACTAGGGTATGTACCCTATCTTCCTGACCCTGACCATGTACCGCGCGGTCGGCGGTGCGGTCGCCGTGCCTATCAACTATTTTGGGGTGCTATTAAAGAATAGTCATTCCAAAACCCTGCTGAACTTCGGATGCAGGGGATGGCCCACCCTTGGATGATGTCTGTGTGCGCCATCTATGGCGAGGGTGCCCGTCCTTGCGTTTTTTGCAAGGGCGGGTAACGAAAACTCGGTAGTGGGTCATTGGGTTGAACGGTCCAACCCCTCGATACTTCCGTTGACGGGCTATCCGGAAGTCCACTGCTGAAAACAGGCGTTAGCAGAAGCTTGCGTCGCTTGTTCGCCAAAACCTGGGTCAATGAGTGTAATCGCGATATTTCAACAACGGTCTTCTCAACGGCTACTGGGCATGCCCAACCCTCCGCCTTTAGGGAACTACGTTGGGCCCCCCTCCGTACTAGAAAGATATGCGATGGAATCAACTTAGCTTAGCTGTCATCCTATTCTGCACATCCCACCAGTTCCTGGAACAAACCGTTGCCGATTCCGGACGCATTGTCGTGGTAAACGACCGCCGAGTGCATGTCGTGGTTGCAGGCCAAGGACGACCAACCGTGGTTTTTGAGGCCGGTTTTGTCAACGATCTCCGTAGCTGGGCGAAAGTGCAGACTGAAGTCGCGAAATCGTGCACCACGGTTTCATATGATCGGGCCGGACTCGGGCTTTCGGAAGAATCCTCATCACCGCGTTCAGGTGAGCAGATCGCTACGGATTTACATGCTCTGTTACAGAAGCTAGGCGTCGCCCCTCCCTATGTCCTCGCGGGTCACTCCGCAGGTGGACTCTATATCCGTTCTTTTGCGCACCGATATCCAAACGAAATTGGCGGCATGATATTTGTGGATGCCGTTCTACCCGAGTATTTGAGATGGTTGCAGAGGAACGACCACGAACACTGGCAAGAATTGGAGAAGATTGGGATGGATTCAGGGAGGGTTGTGCGTGCACAATGGCTCGGACTGGAACCGACACTGAGGGAGATCGAAAAGAGTGCATCACTTCCCCGCGTACCAGTGGTTGTTTTGGTGAGCAATCAACCCGATCTCCCCTTCAAGCCTTCAACCGCGATGCCTGAGTTTCTCCGAACGCAGGGTGGTTTCACAGATCAAATGGCGGGGGCAAAAATGAAAGTCATCGCGGCTGGACATGAGCTGCCTTCTCTCGCTCCCGAGGATGTCACCGCCGCGATCTTAAGTTTAGTGGGGACCAGACCCCGCCGCGGATCGCCGGAGCGATTCCGCAGTAGGCCGTAGCCCATCCTTGGATGATGTCTGTGTGCGCCACCTTGGTGAGGGTGCCCCGGTCCTTGCGTTTTTTGCAAGGGCGGGTAACGACGCAGCGGACACAACTTTTGTGGCTCTGCAACCCGGTCACGCATGCGTTCCAGATTCCCGCCCTTTGCAAAGTGCGCAAAGGACGGGGCCTCCACTATTTTTTGGCGCCATCGAAGTCAAGAACCTGGGTTACCGGCGGCACTCTCCGTCGAAATCCCACCCTTTAAAAAACGAAGTGTGGGCCGCCCGCCATATTGAGAAGAGTTGATGTTCCCCGGAATCGCGGAGCCGACTAATCAGGTAATTGCATTTTCGATTGGCGAGATACGGTTGGATGGGCCTTTGATGTAGTATCTACACCAAAATTGCTTCGCGATCTCACCAGTGTTCCCACGCCTGAAGCGGAGAGTACGCATGCCGGAGGGTTCGATGCAGAAGAAAACGCTCAGTTTCCTTGCGTTTACATTTCTCGTGCAGATTGTCTTACCCGGCGCAATCAGTCAGGCAACGGCGCAGGCCGAGAAGGTTTCCTATCCCGACATGGCTCCTCTCGAGCAGTATTTGATACGCGACGGGGATTCTGAAATCGCGCTGGCTCGCAGTGCTGCCCCAGCATCCATTTCGGACGGAGCCGAAGTGATGGTGCTGGGACCGAAGGGATACACGACCGCAGTGAAGGGCACGAATGGCTTTCTCTGCATCGTGGAGCGATCATGGGGCGCCGCCACCGATGAACCGGAGTTCTGGAATCCCAGAGTGCGCGCCCCCATTTGCTTCAATCCCCCAGCCGCAAGGACCTTCGTGCCCATCTTCCTGATGAAGACCAAACTAGTGATTGCGGGAAAATCAAAGACGGAAATCGTCAAGACGACCGCATCGGCACTGGACAAGAAGGAACTGCCCGGGCTGGAGCCGGGAGCGATGTGCTACATGCTGTCGAAGCAGCAGTACTTAAACGACCGCGGCATGAACTGGCATCCCCATGTGATGTTTGTTGTTCCAGGCGACGCGTCGAAAAGCTGGGGAGGCAATCTGCCAGGCTCACCGGTTATAGCGGCAGATGATCCTGAAGAACGGGTGACAATTTTCATGGTCTGGGTCGGCAAATGGTCCGATGGGACACTGGCTCCACCGATTGGGGACTGACTCCAATTCGATCGCGGCGGAGCCAGCGGAGCACCAGTGATGCTGCCCTCCACACCCCAACCACTGGTTTCGGAGTTCTGGACAGTTGACGGGCAACCCGGAAGTCAACTGTTGTTATAAGCGATTACACTCATTGACCCTAGCACGTAGGAGTGCTCCTAGATCACAGCGGTAGGGGCGACGCCGGTGGCAATAAAGACGTCTGCAGCTTCCTGTCCGGCAATTTCTACAAAAGCTCGAATCACGGCGGGATCGAACTGGGTTCCGCTGCTCTCCACCAGTCGCCGTACCGCTTCTTCATGCGGGAAGCCACGGCGATAGCAGCGATTGGAAATCATGGCATCGTAGGCGTCGATCACGGAAACGATGCGCGATCCGATCGGAATTTCCTCGCCCTTAAGCCCACCCGGGTAGCCCGCTCCGTTGAAACTCTCATGATGGTGGAGAGCATACAGGCTGGCCTTCTCCAGGCCCGGAAGCAGGCGCAGGATCGACCAGCTATATTCCGGATGTTTGTTCATCAGCACGCGTTCGGAGTCGGTGAGCTTGCCCTCTTTTTTCAGAATGGCGTCGGGAATGCCGATTTTCCCGATGTCGTGCAGCAGGGCGGCGACTTCGATCTGATAGAGGCCGGACTCGGGAAGTCCCAGCTTGCGTGCCACCCGCACCGCCCATTCTGCCAGGCGGGTGCTGTGGACCCCAGTGCCCAGGTCGCGCAGATCGAGTAACTGGTTGAACCCGCAGATCACCGACTTCAGCAGCGCGTGCTGTTGCTGCTCCAGTTCCTTGATCCGCAGCCAGTCTGAGCTGCGCGACATGTCGCCCGACATTTTGTTCAGCGATAGCATTGAGTCGCCTTGGGCCACGCTATTTCAACCCCATTGCTTTGCGCCACGCCTGCATGGCCTGATACGTATCCAGCCGCCCGTATCCCATCTGCACATCTGAAATCGGCTGGGCGTGGGACAAAGCGGCTCCCGCCTGGGTTTTGGCTCCGCCACCCTTCAACAGAGACTTCAGGGTCGCCTTGGTGGGGCTGGTGGAAACCATCAAGGCTGCGGTACCGGAAACCAGCGGCGCGCTGAATGATGTTCCCCATCCCGCCGCCCAGGTGCCGTAGGGATAGGTGGTCATGATGCCTTCACCCGGCGCGGTCAACCATACCGGCGGTGCTCCATAGTTCGAGAACGTGGAGCGGATGTCGTTATTGCCGGTCGCCGCCACGTCGATCACACTCTTCAGAGCGGCGGGATAAACCGTGGCTTGCTGACCGTCATTGCCGGCGGCCGCCACGCAAATCACGCCCATTGAGTTGGCGTAGTTCACGGCGTTGGCCAGTTCCGGCGAGGAGCTGGAATAATTGAAACTCATGTTGATCACTTTGGCGCCATGGTTGACGGCATAGTAGATCGCATTCAGGATGTCGGAGTTATAGCCGGTGCCGTCCGCATGAAACGACTTCAGCGGCATGATCTTGGCTTGCGGAGCCACCAGGTGCACGATGCCGGAGACCATGGTTCCGTGGCCGAAAGCGGCATAGTCCGAATTATCCAGCACAGCCACCGACGACTGGTCGAGGACCGCCACGGTCGATTGACTGACTTTCGCCGGCTTGCGATGGTCGAGGACGGCCACCGTGGATTGGTTCACATCGGCGGTTTCCGAACCGCCGCTCTTACCGCGCGTGAAGTCGTAGCCCGCAACCAGTGAATTCTTGAGCACGGGATGAGTGAGATCGACGCCAGTGTCAATCACAGCTACCACGACGTTCGCTCCCGTCGTGTTGAATTTGGCATGAGTCTGGTCGGTCAGGATCAGCTGATTTCCCGGCTGGGTCAGATATCCCCGCCATACCGTGCTGCCGTAGTAGCTGACCGGAGTCGTGTCCGAAAGATAATCAGGAGCAGGCCCGGCGTCCGCGCCTTGCGTCTGCACCACCTGGTCCGTCTCGATCGAGATGATCCCCAGGTTGATGTTCAGCAGGGCCGTGATCGCATTAAGGGTCCGCGGGGTCTTGATCAGGAACAGTTGGCCGGAGGGATCTCCCAGTCCGTGGTCCACGCTGCAGCCCACCAGCTTGCACAGGTTGAGCAGGTTGGACAGGCCGAGTTTGTCCCGAACCACCAGCCGCGTCTGTGGCGCGGCTTGCGCCGACAGGCTCTGCACCCCGAAACACAGGAGCAGAAGAAGCGCTAGAACGACGCGCCTGGCCCTCGGCCGTTGGATCGGAGCGACACTGGTCTTGGAGTGATCGAACTTTCCCACTGGTTCCCCCTCTGACTCAACCTTCCCGGCTTTTGCTGGGTCCCTGAGTCTAGGACAAAGTTAGAATTCGCTAAACTTACAGCCGTAATCAGAACAGCGTTACCAACAGGTCATGCTGGACCTAGGCGAAGTCATTCTGATTGTTCGGCTTATGCTGAACTCCATACAGGGGGAGTACAATCTCGTCTTCCTCGTGACCGATGGCCAGGCAAAGGTTCTGTCCTGGGTCAAACTCGATCTGAAATTCTCCGTGCTGGTTCGTGGCAGTATTGGCTCGAGCGACCTTTCCCTCCATGAGGCGGACTGGCACCTCTTGAGCAGCGCGGCCGGCGCTCTTGCGATTGAGGACTTGTCCTACTACGCAGGCGCGTTCCGAGCCCCGTCGCGGTTCGAGACGAAGGTCGATGTAGTGGTCGTCGGTCTCATAGAGAAACTGCCGCGCCGACACCGCACCCCGTACCCCGGCCGTAACTGGTTGCAGGTCGGAATCGAATAAGAGGCGCAGGCCTGATTTAGCTTTCTCCGCGGGAATCGCAAACTGGCTCTTCACCACCCGCACCGTGTCGCCGGGAGGAGTGAAGCGCCTTTCTTCCCGAACGGCAGAGAAGACGCTCTGCCACAACCGCAAGGTCGCGCCGCACTGGTTGCAACCGTCGTTAATATGTTGTTGCATCGTCATTTTCATCTCGGGTGCGATCAGGTCGCGTACAAAGTCTGACCAATCTTCCTCACTGAAATGCTTCACCACTACCTCCGCCGGGGAGCGGACCTTAGGGTCACTCCAGTTTATTTTTTGGACTCTGTGGAATAAGGGCGCTTACCCGGGGAAAAAATATAGGCTGCAGAGAAAATATTTGCGGATCAGGCCTTGCCCACCAGAATGAACGGAGCCCATTGATAAGGATGGGGATAGCTCGATCGCAGCTCCAGCATGGCTCCCCGCAAGGCGGCCGCCCGGCTCTTCCCCTGGCCGAGAAGGCGGTAGAAAGCGGTCATGTACTCGGCGGTGCTCTGGTCGTGAACGTCCCACAGGCTGAGCACCAGGGATTGAGCGCCGGCGTGCAGAAGACCTCGCGCCAGGCCGATGAGTTCATCTCCAGCGCTGACCACATTGAGCCCCGTGGAGCAACCGCTTAGCGTGATCAGTTCGACCGGAAGGCTCAGCTGGTAGAGGTCAAACAGACTCAGGAACGAATCCCCCAGGCGGATGGCGGAAAACATCGGGTTGTCCTGGCGGAAATGGCCGTGGGTGGCGATGTGGATCAAACGACTTCGGGGCCCGCGGTCGCGCAGGACCTGTGCGCTTGCCTCTTCTCCCATGAACACTTCTGCCTGGTTGAGCACGCCGGCCAGCGCCTGGATCTCATTCAGGATGGCAGGCGCTTGCGGGTCGGGGATGCCCAGCAGCAGCGCGGGGCCCGAAGAATTCGCGGTCCGCTCCTGGCCGAGAGCAAAAATACTGGCGCTGGGGGAATACGACACCGTGTGGCGGTCGATCAGATGTTCAGTGCCGTCGAACAAAGCATGGAACGGAACATAGTGCAGCAAGCCATGGGGCACGAAGACCAGATGATCGGCTTCGAGTCGAGACGCGACCGGAGCGATAAGCTCCCGGTAGAGCTCGGTCAGGTGGGCCTGGGTCGATTGCACCAGCGAATCCTTGAAGGTCTCGAGATAATGTGGACTGAGGCGGAATTTGGAAAGCTGGAACTGCAGCAGCCGCAAAACCTCCGCCACCCGGCTTTCCAGCGTGACCGGAAGAACCTCAAGCGTGTTGGAACCTAACACGCAAACCAGGATGCGGTCCCGGACTCGAAAATATTCGACCAGCAAAGTATCCGCAGGAATGGCGGCGCGGATCGCGGCCAGCGACAGGTTGGTCGGGGTCTGCAAGCCGGCTTGCTCGGCGTCGGATTGAGTCGCCTCCTGCAACATGTGCAGCAGTTCCTTTTCCCGAGTTCCCGCGTGCTGTTGCAGGGTTGCAATTCGCTCGGGCGAAGGTGGTTCGGGCTGAAGTTGCTCCCGTTCGATGAGGTTGTAATACCAGTTGAGTTCCTCGCGCAGGTCCCGCATGGAGCGCACCAGTTCGCTCTGCCCGGGTTCGTCCTCCACGCTGGTCGGGGCGGGCCGGAGAAACAGGTCCATCAGGCTGCGCGACTTGGCCTGCTCGATGTATGTGAAGGCCTCTTCTTTGGATTTCGGATCGTCATCGCGACTGATGCAAATTTCGACCAGCCGCTCGTACACTTCCAGGCGGTTCTTGATAAAGGCGATTTTCAGTTCCTCGCCGCGCAAACTGCTGCGGAGAGTTTCCAGGGCCTGACGGGCCAACTGGTTGGAGGAGTATGCCTGGTCGAGATCTCCGGCGGCGGAATAGAGGCCCCCCAGCAACAGGTGCGCCTGATACGTGAGCACCGGCGCTTCCAGCTTCGCCAGCCGGGCGACGGCTTCGTTGCCGTGGCGGAAGGCCTGCTCCAGGTCTTCGGTTTGTAACGCGATCCTGGCCAGCAACAGCTGGGAGAGCACGGCCTTGCTCTGGAGATTGAGGGAATCGAAAGAAGCCAGGGCCTCGGCGGCGAGCCGCCGGGCTTCGAAGAAACGTCCTTCGTTATAGAAGACGAGGGCGCGATACAAATCGATCAGCGAAGGCCACGCGCGGTTTTTTTCCCGGACGAAAATCTCCCGGGCCTCGGAGAACAGCTTCAGGCCCTCGAAGGCGTGTCCCTGCTGGCTAGCTGCGATGGCGGAAAAAGCCAGGCATTTGGCGCTTTCATAGCCCATTTCCAATTTCTGAAAGCCTTCATAGCCTTGCTGTGCCAACTCGGCGGCGTCCGCGCTGAGGTTCAGTTCAAGATAGAGTTCCGCCAGATCAAGGTTGCACAACGCCAAGTGATACGCGTCGTCTATTTTTTTGGCTGCCAGGCGCGCCGCGCGCAACATTTCGATGGCCTTGCTGTACTCGCCACGCTGGAAGTGAAGATAGGCAATGTTGTAGTCCGCCTGAGAAACCAGCAGCGGCATTCCATGCTCTTCACAGAACTGGCGGGCCTGACGGTAGGCTTCCACCGCCTTGGAAAAGTCGTGCAGGCTGATGCAGCAGGTTGCCATATTGCTCAGCACGGCGGCGATGCCTTCGGCATCCTTTTGATCGAGCAAACCGCGATAGGCGCGTTCATAGCAGGCCTGGGCATCGCTGAACCGGTCCTGGCGGTAGTAGATGTTGCCGATATTGATGTCCAGCCGGGCCAGCCGCCAGACATTGCCTTCGGCGGCGAAGATCTGCCGCGCCCGCTCCGCCGCAGCAGTGGCGCGGTTGTATTCCCCCAGCAAGAGCATGGGCTGAATCGATCCGCTAAGGGTGCGGGCCACTTCGTGACTCTGCCCGACTGCTTCGAACCAGGCGACAGCCTGCTCGTGAAGGTCAACCGCCGCGGCATGTTCGCCCCGGGCATACAAAACATTTGCCTTCGCCCGCAGGGCGCGCGCCAGTGACGCCTTATCGTCCAGCTCGCCGGCAATGGCGAGAGCAGCCTCAGCCAGGCGCAGGGCGCGCTGAACGTCCACCCGGATTTGCTCGCGCACGTAGTCAGTCAGTTGAGTGACGATTTCCGGATCAAGCAAGGACGGATGTTGCGAGATGAACTCACGCCTGCCAGCTTCTTCGGGAAGGCCGGCAAGCTGCTCGAACAACGGTTCATGGTTGCCGGGCGTGGGAGCCGTCACCTGAAGCCCTCTTTCTCCAGCCGCTGCCGCAGCAGCTTCAGGCAGCGCCCGCGAATAAATCCGATCGAGCCGGTGGCGAGTTTCAGTTGTTTGGCAACTTCTCCATAGGGGCGGGGCGGATCGTCAAAGAAGAGCAGTCCGATCAGGCGGTTGCACCGGGCAGGAAGCGCGGCGATGGCGTCCCGCAGCATTTGCTCTCGTTGCAGCTGGTAAAGCATCTCTTCGGGAAGTTCTTTGCTTTGTCCCTCGGGTTGCTGCTCGAGCTCCGCCGGGTCATCCAGCACATTGACACGTTGCTTCCTGATGCGCAGGCATTTGTGATACGCATTTTGCATCAGCCACTTGGGGAGCGCTTGTGGCTCGCGCAAGCGTGGAAGATCGGTAAGCAGGTCGAGGCAGACCGCCTGGAAAATGTCGGCAGCGTCTTCGCGTGACAGCCCGAACTTGATGGGAACGGAAAAAATCAGGTTCTTGTATTTCTCAATCAGCGCAGCCCAGGCCGCCTGATTGCCCTTACAGCATTCCCCGACCAGGCGTTCGCTCGACCACGAAAGCTCCAGCGCCGGTGCTTCCGCTGTCACCGCTGTGCCCCGGTTGCGGCTCCATTTCCCTGGCGAAAATAGAGTTGATCAACGTTCCACAGCGTGGACGGTTCCAGGATGGCGGGCTTGAAATTCGCCAGATTCTTGCGCGCCCCCACCAGGATGTCAGGCGTGGCGAGAAAAACATACGGAAGGTGGGCGGCGATGATCTGCTGCACTTGATCGTACAGGCGCTTTCGCCGCGCGTAATTCAGCTCGACCATCTGCTTCTGCATCAGTTGATCGATTTGTGCTTCCCAGTCCGTGGCGGGTTTGGTCTCGCCCAGATGCCAAAGATGAGTGCTCCCGGAAGACAGCCAAACATTCATCTCGGGATTGGGATCGGCGTCCCCGCCGCCCAAGCCCATGACTGCGGCGTCGTAGTCGAAGGTTTGAAATACCCGGTCGAGAAGAGCGCGAAACTCGAGCGGAACAATGTGGACATCCATTCCCAGCTTGCCCAGGTCATCCTGAATAATGGTGGCGATTTTGCCGCGCTGGTTGTTGGACGAACTGACCACGATGGAGAATTCTACCGGCCGGCCCTGAACATCCATCAAACGGCCATCGCCGCGCCAGGTAAAGCCAGCGCTCTTCAAAAGGTCGCGCGCGTGATCGACCGAGCGCGCGGGGTGAGGCAAGGATTGGTCCACCCAGAGTTTGTTGGACGGGCTGACATTTCCCCAGAGCGGCACGGCGCGTCCGGCGTAAACCAGCCTCACGATGGCGTCCCGATCAATGGCTGAGGAAATGGCCTGGCGGAATTTCAGCTCGGAGAACCAGGCAGACCTGGCCGGCGTGGGCGCTTTGACCTCATTGAGATTGAAGAGAAGAAAGTTGTATTCCAGGCTGGGACCGAGATCAAATAATTCATAGCCACGGTTTTGGGCGTCGCGAGAAAGCAGTGCGTAGTTCTCGGCATTGACCCGGCTCATGATGTCCGTATCACCGGCCTGAAAGCGCATCACCTGGGCGTCTTCGTTTCCCACAAACAGAAATACCAACTCGTCGAGGTAAGGGAGTCTGTTTTTGCTTCGGTCCATTTTCCAGAAATAAGGATTGCGCTCGAACACAATGCGTTGACCGGGGATGTCCTGCTTCAAGCGAAACGGCCCCATCCCGGCCATTTCCGCGGGCGGCGTGTTGACACTCCATACCTGCTCGAAGCGGCCTTCGCGATAAGGCTTCTCCAGCAGGTGGCGCGGCATCATGGCCAGACTGTCGAAGATGCGCTCAGCGGCAGCGTAGGGTTGAGCCAGCGTGAAGCGGACGGTATAAGAGTCAATTTTCTGCACCGCAAGCGGTTTTCCGCCGACGATCAGGAGGTCGCGTTGCGGCGAGTGAATCTTCTCGTCCAGATACACCTGGAAAGAAAAGACCACATCGTCAGCGTTGAAGGGTTGTCCGTCGGAAAAGCGCAAGCCGTGACGTAATTTCAGAGTGAAGACCCGGCCATCGCGCGACATGGTCCACGACTTGGCCAACGCTGGTTCCGTTCTTTGCGAGTCCCGGTTGATGTGGATGAGGTCAGCCGTCATGCGGCCGATCACCTCGCGCGATCGTGCGTCGGCGGCGGTGACGGGATTGAGCGTCTTCGGTTCGGCGCCCTGGGCCACCACCAGGCTTCCGCCGTACCGGCCGACCTCATTGTCGGTGATCTGGAGTTCTTCGCCTGATTGCGGCGGCTGGGGAGATAAAAAGGCAAGAGAATTGAGGCCGGAAGCAAATATCAGGACGGCGAGCCATGCCCAACGGCGCATAGGGGTCAGACGGCCTGATTATTTAGACCGTGGTCGATTGTAACCGCTGCTGGATTGCGTCCGCCATGGCAAGGTAACCAAGAGAGAAAACCAGCAACGCCAGCCCAGGCGCAAACATCCACCAGTACGAAACCAGCACATTGTACTGTTGCAAATTCGCCAGCAAGTTGCCCCAGCTGGGCATGGGCTCGCTCAGTCCGAGGCCCAGAAATGACAGCGTCACTTCCGCAATCACGTATTGCGGGACCAGCAAAGCCGCCTGGGTCAGCAGCACTCCGTAAGTATGGGGCAGCAGGTGACGGCGAAGGATGTGACGATCCGAGGCCCCAAAGCCCCGGCTGGCAAGTACGTATTTGCGGCTCCGTGCGCTCAGTACAACACCTCGCACCAGGCGCGCCGGACGCGCCCATCCGATGGAACCGATGACCGCGACCAGCAGAAAGAAAGTCTGCACGGGACTGATGTGAAGCGGCAGGAAGGCGCGCACCGCGAGCAGCAGGTAAAGCCAGGGCAAAACCAGAAAAAGCTCGACCATGCGCATCAGCGATTCGTCGATCCAGCTACCGTAGAAGCCCGAAATGGTGCCGAGCAGCAAGCCCAGAGAAAGTGAAATTGCAGTAGCCAGCAAACCTGCCGCCAGCGAGATTCGGCCGCCATACACAATCCTCGAAAACTGGTCGCGACCGTAATTGTCAGTTCCGGCAAGAAATATCTGCGCCGGCGCTTCCATGCCGAACAGGTGGAGACTGGACGAAAAAACGCCGCCAACCCGATATTCAGGTCCCTTCACAAAAAAATGGACGGGATATTCCCGGTCGCGGGACTCTTCATACTCATAGAGATTCTGAGGTTTCGAAATCCAGGCGTAAACAAACGGGCGCAAGTGGAAGTGTCCGCGAGAATCCACGAAGTGCAGGCGGGACGGGGGCACAAACGGAAAGTCCCGATTCTGACTGGTCGGATCGGCAGGAGCTACGAAGCCGGCAAATACCACGAGTGCGTGCAGCAACACGAGAACGATGGCCGCCATCCAGATTTTTGCCTTGCTGGTCATTGCATCCTTATCCGGGGATCGGCCGCCACGAGCAGTGCATCCGCCAGGAGATTGCCGAGGATCATGAAAATGGTTGACGACATCACGACCCCGACGATCACATACAGGTCCCGTGACATGGTGGCTTCGAGCAGCAGGGGGCCCAGCCCGGGCCAGCCAGTGATGACTTCAACCAAAAGCGATCCACTGAGCAGTCCGCCAATCGAAAATCCGAAGAGCGAGATCAGCGGGTTCGCGGCGGCTGGAAGGGCGTAATGAAAGAGGAGACGGGCCCTTGAAATTCCGTGCCCGCGCGCAGTCTGGATGAACAGAGCCTGCAGTACCTCGATCATGCTGGCGCGCACATGTCTTACCAGGATGGGCAGACTCGCCAACACCAGGGTGGCGACCGGAATCGCCATATGGGCGAGCAGGTCATGGAACTTTGCCCACGATCCGAGCTGGTCAAACCCCGGCGACGCCATCCCGCCAACCGGCAGCCAGTTGGTTCGAACGACGATGGATAAGAGTGCGAGGGCGAGAACCAGCTCGGGGATGCATAAAAGAAGAGAGGTGCTTCCCAGCGCAAATCGATCGTCCCAGCGGCCGGAGTGGTCAGCCATCCAAATCCCCAAAGGCACGGCAATCAGCCATGCCAGGAAAGTTGCCGACGCAGTCAGCAGCAGAGTATTGCGCGCCCGCACCATGAGCAGGCCGCTGACCGGAGTGTTGTAAGCAAAGGAAAAACCCCACTCGCCTTGAAACACCGACTTCACCCAGCGCCCATATCTGACGGGCGTGGACTGGTCCAGCCCGTAGTGAGAGCGCAGGGCGGCAACGGTGGCGGGCGAAATCTGCGGATTCAACCTGATTTCGTCGAAGAAGCTTCCGGGCGCGAGGTCGGTAAACAGAAAACAGAGTACCGACGCCCCAATCAGAAGCAGGATGCCGTGAATCAGACGTCGCCTGAGGTAGCTCATGTCCGCGATCCCGGCTGCGCCACCCGAAAAGCCAATTCCATGGCCTGGGCAGAACCCATCAGTTCCCGAGTGTGGGCGTGCTGGGGATTTTCAAACACCTGCTGCCGCTCGCCGCGCTCGACCATCGTGCCCTGATGCATCACGGCGATATGATCTGCAATCTGTCCCACCAGGCTCAGGTCATGCGAGATCAACAGGCAGGTGAACGAGTGAGCGGCCTGGATGTCGGCCAGCAGGTTTAGTATTTGCGCCTGCGTGACCAGGTCGAGACCGGAGAGCGACTCGTCCAGTATCAGAAGCGTGGGCTGCAGAGCCATGGCGCGCGCAATAGCGAGGCGCTGCCGTTGGCCGCCGCTGAACTGAAGTGGAGAGCGCTCGGCCCAGTCGGGCGAGAGCCCCACCTCTTCCATCAGTTCGCAGACTCGCTGGCGGAGGTGCTGGCCGGACTCGCGTCGCTGCACTTCGAGAGGCTCGGCGATAATTTGCGCGGCGGAAAAATGTGGATTCAGCGCGCCGGCTGAATCCTGGAAGACCATCTGAATTTTGGGTCGCAACCATGCCAGGTCGCGAGGGCTGCGGCGGGAAATCTCCTGTCCTTCAAACCATATTTCTCCGGCGTCAGGCTTTTCCAGCATCGCCAGGCAGGCGGCCAGGGTAGATTTTCCCGAGCCCGACGCCCCCACCAGCGCGGTCAGACATTCGGGTTGAATTTCGAAGTCAACATTCTTAAGCGCGTGCACTACGATGTGATTTCGCGAGAACGGCCGCCGCTGCACGTATTGCTTGCTCAATCCCTGCACTCGCATGAGCGCCGGCTTGGCTGCGCGTCTTGTCGCCAGCTCAGCGGTCATGGTGGAAACAACTCACCCGATGATCGGCAGCAGGTATGAGTTCCTCGGGAAATTCGTTCCGGCAAATCTCTGTTCTCCGCGAACATCTCGGCTCGAAAGCGCAGCCCCTGGCAAGGGCGCTCAGATCGGGCGGAGCGCCGGGAAGGTCAGGCAAGCGCTTTTGCACACCCGAATCCCCGCGTCGCCGGGAGCTCGGCATGAGGTCCAGCAGGCTCCTGGTGTAAGGATGGAGTGGCCGGCCGAACACCCCCGACAAGCTACCCTGTTCCACTACCCGGCCGGCGTACATTACAGCCACGCGATCGGCAAAACCGATCAGCAATGCAGGATTGTGGGTAATAAAGATGAGTGCCGTGCCAAACTTCTGCCTGAGGTCGCGCAGCAGAGCGAGAATTTCCGCCTGCACGGTCACGTCCAGTGACCGGGTCGGCTCATCGGCGATCACCAGGTCGGGCCGGCAGGCCAGCGCCTGCGCAATGGCAACGCGATGCAGTTCTCCTCCACTCAACTGGTGAGGATAAGCGCCATAGATCCGTTCCGTGTCTGCCAAGTGGACTTCCTGCAAGATCGATTCAGCTTCCTGTCTGCGCGCCTTCCGGCTGAGTCGCCGGTGCGCCGCGATGACCTCCGAAATCTGATCACCCACGCGCATGACTGGGCTCAGCGCAAGCCCGGGCTCCTGGTGAATCAAGGAAATCTTCGCCCCGCGAATTCCGCGCAGGCGCGCGGTGGGCATGTCCAGCAACTCTTCGTTTTGAAACAGAATAGAGCCGTCAGTCTGCGCCTCCGCAGCGAGCAATCCCAGGATCGATAGCGCGAGCGTGCTCTTGCCGCATCCGGATTCGCCCAGGATCCCGATGACCTCCCCGGCTGACACTTCCAGATCGAGTTGACTGAGCACCCGCGCAAGAGCATGGCGGCGGGCCGCATAGCTCACACTCAGTCCACAGACCCGAAGCAGTTTGGGGGCCTGGTCGCGGGATGGCGCACCGATTGGAATCGACTTCAACCAAGTCTCCTGACAGGCTCTTGTCGTTGAAATCAAAGTTTGAACGATAAGGGTTCGGATGGCTAAGTAACGGAAGTAACCTGTCGTTGGCAGGCACACCGGTAAGATCAACCGGCGCGGTCACATTCCTTAGTCACAAGCTGGACGAAGGGGGCACAACCGGTTGATAACAGGAAGTGTGGTAGCGCTAACGGGAATCGAACCCGTGTTTGAAGATTGAGAATCTTCCGTCCTAACCCCTAGACGATAGCGCCGCCGGAGAGCAGTCATTATAACAAAGCAAACAGGCTAGGCCGCCTTGGGTAGCGCGCCCGCCTGTGCCCAGCCCTGCGGGCGGACGGGGCATCCGCGCTACGTTGTTGCCCCTACCGCCAGTCACCTTTCCCTCTTGACAGCCTTCCCTCCCGGAGCTAAATTCCAGTTAGCGAATAAAAAGCGAAACTGCAATTCGCAGCCTCGGCCAGCCGCCTCGGCGTTCCCTGAAATTTTGAGGTCCTTATGGCTTCCCCACTTTTTTCCGCTCCAGCGGGCGGTGCTGCTGTCGTTGTTCCGAGGAAGGAGCCGGCGCAGGTTTTACGACACCTGGCGGCGTTGCCCAAGCTGGCGGGCGTGACTGCGGCCTCGCGGCTGGAGGCGCGGCCTGTACCGGAAATGGTTTCCAGTGGAATTCGCGAGATCGATGAGCTTGCCGGCGGGCTGCCGCGGGGATGTCTGAGCGAAATTTGCGGACCCGCCTCTTCCGGACGCACCAGCGTGTTGCTGGCCGCCCTGGCGGCTGCTACCCGGCGTCAGGAAGCCTGCGCCCTGGTGGATACCACCGACGCGCTCGATGCGGTCTCGGCCGCGGCAGCGGGAGTTGATCTGGGAAGATTGCTTTGGATTCGCTGTAGCCGGGCGTCGGACTTCGGACTTCGGACTTCGGACTTCAGACCTCAGACCTCGGGGGTGAAGTCCGAGGTCACGGGGCCGAGGTCTGACGTCCGACGTCCGACGCCCGATGCCCGACGCCCGGCGCCCGACGCCCGGCCTCTTGAACGGGCATTGCGAGTGACTGACCTGCTCCTGCAAAGCGGGGGCTTCGGCCTGGTGGCTATTGATTTTGGCGATGTGCCGGATGCGGCGGCGCGGCGGATTCCGCTGGCTTCCTGGTTTCGCTTTCAGCGCGCGGTCGAACCCACAGCCACGGTGTTATTGGTGGTGGCCCAGGAGCCCTGCGCTCCGGCTTGTGCTTCTTTGCTGATCAGGCTGCGGCAACAGCTTTCAGCTCTCAGCTCTCAGCTTTCAGCCAAAGAAAGACTTTCGCCGGCCCACGCACAACTTCTGGAGGGATTGCGCGTTGAGGGAGAGCTGCTGCGTTCGCGTATGCAGCGAAAACCGGCGCAAGGCATCACTACGGCATTTGCCACCAAGGCGGTACGGATCGCGTAGGCACGGCCGTGCTTTCGATTGCGCCTGGGAAAGCGTTACCGTTGAATTTTGCTTTTTGCTGCGAGGGCGAGACGCCCTCGCGACAGCCGGCTGAGCCTGCCCTGAGCGTAGTCGAAGGGCCGGCGCTACGAATTTCTGACGACCGACGACTGATGACTGTCCTTTGCCTGCATCTTCGTTCCTGACTTTCCGGTCGAGGCCCTGCTGCGCGCCGAGCCTGACTTGCGCTCACGAGCTTTGGCCGTGCTGGAAGGCAAAGTACCGCTGCAAACGGTTTTTGCTTTGAGCGAAAAGGCCCGCCAGGCTGGAGTTTCAGCGGGAATGACAAAAATTCAGGTGGAAGCCTGCCCTGATCTTGTGCTGCGCACACGCTCTTTATTGCAGGAGGCTGCCGCCCACGCTGCCTTGCTCGATTGCGCGCAGTCATTTTCGCCGCGAGTGCAAGATGCGGGTTGTGACACCGTGCTTCTCGACCTCGCCGGCCTGGAGCCGCTTTTCGGTCCGCTGCCGAAAATTGCGCGGGATGTGGCGCGCCGTGCTTCCGATCTGGGCCTTGAAGCCAACGTTGCCGTGGCCTCGAGTCCGGACACTGCCGTGCTCGCCGCTCACGGCTTTTCCGGGGTGGTCGTAATTCCCCGGGGAAGAGAAGCCGAGCAGTTGGGCAACCTTCCCCTGGAAGTGTTGTTTACCGGCGGTCACGATCTTCAGACCTTGGACGTGCTTGAGCGCTGGGGCATCCGAAATCTTCGCGCTCTGGCCGCGTTGCCCGAAATCGCCTTGAGTGAGCGCCTGGGCCAGGAAGGCATTCGCCTGCAGCAATTGGCGCGGGGATGCAGTTCGCGTTCGCTGGTTCCGGTCGAGCCGCCGCTGGTTTTCGAAGAGGCCATCGAACTGGAATATCCGCTGGTGTTGCTGGAACCGCTGGCGTTTCTGCTGGGCCGGTTGCTGGATCAGCTATGCGCCCGCCTGGGGGCGCGGGCGCTGGCCACACAGGAATTAAACCTGGATCTGACCCTGGAATGCAGCCCCGCTGACCACGTAGGGACGGGCGCCCCCGCCCGTCCTGGTCGAGCGCAAGCTCGACAAAATTTCCACCGCACCCTGCGCCTGCCCGTGCCCCTGCTGGACGCCAAAGTTTTCCTCAAGCTGCTGCAGCTTGATTTGAATGCGCACCCACCCGGCGCTCCCATCGTGGGGATCCATTTGTCGGCGGAACCGGTGCGGCCGCGGGCAGCGCAGAGTGGATTGTTCCTGCCTCCTTCTCCGGAGCCGGAAAAACTCGAACTCACCTTGGCAAGGATTGCGGGAATTGTCGGCCAAAATAAAGTGGGATCGCTGCAATTGCTGGACACGCACCATCCCGAAGCATTCCGGATGCAGCATTTTGCTCCCGACCCCAAACAGGAGCAGGCGGTGCGCAGGCCCAAGGCATCCCGGAATAAAAAGCTCGATGATCCCCAAAAACAAAACGGAGCCGCGGTCACCGCCATGCGCATCTTCCGTCCGCCGGTGCGCGCCACGGTGACCCTGCAGGAAGGCAGGCCGGCGCGCATGGCTTGCCCCAGGCGCAAAGACATTGGTGGGGAAATCCTCTGGGCTGCGGGTCCCTGGCGCACCTCCGGAGATTGGTGGGAGCAGGAAGGATGGGCCCGCGACGAGTGGGACATCGCGTTACAGGAAGCCACCGGCATCACGCTCTATCGCCTGGTCCGGGATTTGCTCAACGGGCAGTGGCAGGTGGAGGGATGCTATGACTGAAGGTCCGGACGTCGGACGCCGGACCTCGGACGTCGGACCTTGGACCCCGGACGCTGGGCCTTAAAGATTTGCGCTAGATCGTCTGACGCCTGAGGTCTGAGGTCTGACGCCCGAGGTCGACGTCGGGGCAAAACTACATGGTCTATAAGGTCTTCACTGTATTTTCGGGCCGGTTATCTGTGCATAACCTGTTCAACCTGTGTGATCCTCCCTATTTCGTGATCACACCACAGGCAATGCGGTCGCCTGCGTTTCCCGCCGGGTCGGACTTCATGTCGTCCGCCTTGGCATGAATCACCAGCGCCGTGCCGCCATTGCTGAACAGGGAGTGGCTGTCATCCCCGAGAGTTACGTCTTTGTTAACCACCTTGAACTTTGCCGTTCCCTTGGCGTTTACGGTGAAGTTGTTCATGTCGCCGGCGTGATGGCCTTCGGGATTCTCCAGGCCGTGCTTCTTTCCCTCAGGATTAAAGTGTGGGCCAGCCGATTTGAAATCCGGCGCGTCGCATTGCGCCTTCTGGTGGAAGTGCAACGCGTGCGCCCCGGGCGGAAGGTCATGGAGTTTCAATTCCATGGACACGCCCGACGCTGCTCCCTTACTCCACAGCACCGCCGTTCCCACGCTTTTGCCCTGCGCATCTTTCAGTTCGACCGTGGTCTTGGCCGCAGCTGCGATCGACAGGGCGAGAAACGCGAAACACAGAGCAATGGCAGAAGAAATTGATCCGTTTTTCATGAACACATTATAGCGCGTTGT
The DNA here is from genome assembly GCA_963757835.1 of Terriglobia bacterium. Taxonomy (GTDB): domain Bacteria; phylum Acidobacteriota; class Terriglobia; order Terriglobales; family Acidobacteriaceae; genus JAIQFF01. Next base: position 193,258 of record CAVWSP010000007.1, read on the forward strand.
TAACCGCCACGAACCACGTGGGGACGGGCGCCCCCGCCCGTCCTGGCGGAGCAAAGCTCCGCGAGATGTGACTCGAAGCAAAAAGCTTGTCGAGCTTGCGCTCGACCAGGACGGGCGGGGCGCCCGTCCCCACGTGGTTCGTGCTTCTACCGCATCGAAACATAAAAGGCGTTGTTCCCGGAGCGCAAGTCTTTGCCATAGGAAAACGCCACTCCGACTCCGAAGACGCGCACCGTCGCTTGCGCCCCCAGGTCCCACAACCATTTTTGCGAACCCAATCCCGCCGATGCATCGGTAATCTTACCGGTATCCAGAAACGGGCCCAGCTTCACGGTGAAGATGCCATTGCGATACACGTTCTTGTCGGCCTCCCAATTGGACAGGAAATAATTTCGCCCCAGGGGAGCGCTGCCCTTCCTGCCGTCGCGCGTCCCGATATGCCCACGCATCTCCAGATCATTGTCGCGTTCGAGGCCGAGCATGAAGAGTTCATCGAAGGGAACCTCTCCAAACGTTTTGCCCGCCCTGATGCGGTGCTGTACTTCATAGTCGTCGCCCTGCGCTTGCGGGAACCAGTGAAACCGGAGTGAGCCCTGCAGCTTCTCGAAGGAGTGGGAGGGTTGCGACCAGATGCGTCCCAGCTGCGAGGACGCCCCACTCTCGAGGGTCAGTCGCCGCTCCGGGAATCGCCAGAGCCCGGCCTTTAATTGCGTGACTTGCTTGAGCTGGTATCCCTTGGCCAGCAGGTTAAGAGGCAAGGCTGTTTCCGGAATCACACTGCGGAAGTCGCGATGCGAAATTTCCGCCCCGGCAGACCACTGCCAGCGCCCGCTTTCGAAAGCAGCGAAGTCCACACCCACGGCTTCCCGCCGCAGGTTGAAACTTTCCAGCACGGGCGCCGGGCCCTGAAATGAATTCCTGATGTCCCAGTTTTCACTGCGCAGGTCCGCGCTCAGTGCGTAGCGGAATTTTGGATTCCCCTGGAAGGGACCTGAAAGCTGCGCCCGCAGTCGGCGCTTCTCCGCGTCCCAGCGATACATGGAGACGAAGTTGATGGCCCGGTGGCGAAGGTTGTAAGTCTCCGGAGTAATGCTTTGAAAGGGCAGGCCGCGAAACAGCAGAAACAGTTTCTCCAGCTTGCCCTGGCCCCAGCCGGCGCGCTCGCGGTTGCGGAAAAGAATGTCAAACTTGCCGTCATCGCGGGCCTGCAGATCGAAGTGGTAGCGGGGAAATATTTCCAGGCCATCGACACGGACTTGGGTAGTCAGCAGGTCGGGCAAGCGCAGGACGCTGGCGGGCGCGAAAACCATGGCGCGATCGAGCAGGGCGGCATTCACCCGGGGCGCGGGCTGGCTTCGTATCTCGACAATCCCTGGCTTGCCCGCGCGATTCCAATACTTCAGCGCGGCTTCGAGGTTTTCCTGCAGAAAATAGAGAGTGCCCAGAAAATCGTTGCCGTAGGAGTCCGTGGGATCGAGTTGCAAAGCCCGCCGCAGGTGGCGCGCAGCGGCGGGATAGCTCTTCTGCTTGAATGCCACTCCCGCAAGTTCCAGAGGGAAGCGCTTGTCACCAGGCTGCAGCCGGGCTCCGGCGGCAAAAGCACGCTGAGCGTCTTCCCAGTGACCCTCCTGGGCCAGTGCCGTGCCGTAATAGAAATCGAGGTCAGCCGCAGGAGAAGTTACTGACTGGACCAGGAGTATCACTTCCTGCCAATTCTGTTGTGCCGTCAGTTGCCGCAGGCGTTCGACCAAGGCGCGGTCCGAGGTTTGGGCGACGGCCATGGAAGCAAATGTGAAAAATAAAAGAAAAACAAAAGCTCGGATCAGCGAGATTGGCTTTGAGGCAACGCCAGCAGCGTCCATTTTCCGGCCGCGCTCCATTCCCGTTCGAAGGCCGAACGGTCCCGTTGCAGAAGCTTGCGCTGGGCCGGGTCGTTGACCATCACCATTTGCGCTCCCACTCCGGTCACGACCACATAATGCAGAGTGCCGCCGCCCGCGGGCTTCAGGGCCACGATCAGGGGACGTCCCTTGGCGAGATGCTGTTCGAGATCTTCCCACTCTCCGCGAATTGTAAACGTGCGGAAGCCCTGCTCCCGAAAGTAGCGCTCCATGTCGGAAGCATAAATGCCGTGGGCTTTGGCTGAATACAGGGCGCGCTGTATCTCGGTTGCGTCGGAAGCGTTGCTGGGCGCTTGGCCCTGCTGGGCCTGCCAGTACTGCATCACCATGGCAACGCTGGCTGCGCCGCAGCCATCTTTTTCCTGCTTTACGAAAGGGACATCCAGCCAGACGCCCGGAAGGTCCGCGGCCAGCAGCACGCTGCAGACCACGATCAGCAGAAGCCCGACCCTGACCGTGCGGCCAGACATCCTCAAAACCTAGCGGACCGCAACCTAGCGGACCGCAACAATGATCAGAATGAGAACGGCGACAGCCACCAGAATGACGATGAGGTCGCGATCACTGAGCGAGCCGGCGGCGAAATCAGCCTGCGCTTTTTGCGTGCGCTGGGCCAGTTGCGCCAATTCCGCATCGTCCAGCGTGGAAACGGCGTTCTTCACCTGCTCCGGGCTCATATGCGCGGAGCGCAACGCAGTCTCGGCCTTTTGGGAAGAGAAGAATTGCCTTACTTGTTCCATGTTCTGCTGTCGCACATTCGAGGCTTGTACGGCGGCCCGCTGCAGGTCAGAAGGGCTCACCACGTGCGCCGCGCCTTCTGCCAGCAGGTTCTGGGGAAGGACGAAAATCATGGCCAGCAGAAAAGCCGTTGCCACTCGGGATAACTGCTTCATATCAAGATGCATGCCTTCGAACCTCCACTAAGATTCTGATTGTGCCTGACTGCGCGGATGGGCGCGTCGCTGCAGATTGCCTATCGGCAACCTGCAAAAATAGTACACGCACAAACTCTGATGCGGAGGCCCTTCAGCGGGTTTGTCCGCAAGGTAACAAGATCGATAAACAAGGCCCAAGCTCATGCGGCCTACAAGTTTTCCACCGCTTTCTGCAACTCGGCGGCAATCCACTCCGGAGCGCTCCCGCGCGGGAACCGCACCGGCACTCCGATTTTCACTTGGATCTTCCCCCGCGGCGCAAATTTCTTCTTCGCTTTTTTCAATTCGAAGAGTCCGTCGATCCGAATCGGGACGACCGGTATCGCCAGATTATTTGCCAGCAATCCCACACCCGCACGGAAAGGGCGTATTTTTCCGTCCGTGGTGTGGTGTCCTTCGGGAAAAACCAGAATGCTGTAACCCCGATCCACGGATTCTCCAGCGAAAGCGAAGCTCTCGCGAAATCCAGCTTCCCGCGGCAGGGGAAACAGGTTGAGCAGCGAGACTCCCAGAATCCACTGCACCCGGCCGTAGGCCTTGCCCAGCAAACTTCGGCCGCTGGGCGGAGTGCGCAGCGCCTCCAGCGCTTCTCCTCCTGTAGCCGTAGCCAGTCGATGACGGAAGCGGGCAGGAAGCGCGGTTTGCACAAAGCCAATATCCACGTCGTCGATGTGGTTGCAGACGACCAGCACCGGCCCGCGAAGCCCGCGCAAATTTTCCCGCCCGCTGAATGCGCGGCCATCCCAACAGAAATACCGCTGGACGCAGAAGCAGGTAGTGAGTGACCAGGCGCACCCAGGTGGTGGGCCAGCGCTGCACCCATGCGGGATAATGATAAGGCGCGCGTGCCGGAAGCTTGCCGTGCAGCATGCGCTCCAGATCGCCAACCGTCTTGACCGCTGCGAACCGGGTCTCGCTCAAGTCCACCTGGTAGCGATCTTCGAGCGCGCCCAGCAATTCCACGCGATCGAGGGAACTCAGATTCAAATCGGCTTCGAGATTGGATTCCTGACCGAACTCCCCCGCGGCTTTCCCTTTCACCCGCGCAATCAATTCGGCCAGCGGGCTCACTCCGGAGGGCGCAGCCGGCGTCGCTCCTGATCGTGCCAGCACGACTTTCAGGATCTCGCTGGTGCGCGGCTTCTGCGTGGAGGTGCGCGGGAAGTCGTCTTCCGGCCACAGGAACCACTTCCGCATGCGCTGATACTCGGCCAGAGTTTCGTTGGCGCGCTGCACCACCGATTCAGGATCAACCTTGCTCTCCCGCATGATCACTACCGCGCAGGGCTCGGCGTTCCCGCTTCGCGGCAGCGCGATCACCACACAGTCTTTTATTTCAGGTTGACGGCGCAGGGCGGCCTCGAGGTCTTCGGGATAGATATTCATCCCGGCGGCAGTGACGATCACGTCTTTCTTGCGGCCTTTGAAGTACAGGTTGCCCTCGGTATCGAGGGCGCCGATGTCGCCAGTGCCGTACCAGCCTTGTTCCGAAGTCATGGGCTGCAGTTCGCGTCCGGTCCAATATCCGGCGGCCACGCCGCTGCCACGAACCAGGATTTCGCCGTCCGGGGCCAGTTTGACCTCGCGCCCCGCCAGCACTTTCCCGATCGATCCCTTACCGAGTCGAAAAGGATGGTTCACGCTGACGATGGATGTGGTCTCGGTGAGTCCATAGCCCTGGATGGCGGCGTATCCCAGGCGTCCCCAGAACTCTTCGGTCACGCGGTCGAGCGCAGCTCCGCCGGAAATGAATGCCCAGAACTTCCATCCCAACTGGCGATGCACGCGCCGGAAGATCCACCAGCGATGAAGGAAATGCTTCCCCTGCGACGCCTGAAAGCGCCGTTGAAAATCTTCCAACCGGCCTGCATCCTCCAGATCGCGCTCAATTTTTTCTTTCAACGATTGCAGCATGTGAGGCACGGCCACCAGCACCGAAATGCGCTCGCGCCTTATGGTGCGAATGACTTCGCCGGGTATGAGCGCATTCTGAAAAATCACCGTGCTCCCCAGGAGTTGAGGCAGAAAGATGCCCAGGAATTGGCCAAACACATGGCTCAAAGGCAGCAGGTTCAAAAAGCGAACGGGATGCACCCAGCGTTCGTACTTCAGGTATTTCTGGATTTCTGTTTCGAGGGGAGCGATGTTGCCCAGCACATTGCCGTGGGTGATGACCACGCCCTTGGGCTCGGCAGTGGTCCCGGAAGTGAAGACGATTTCCAACACATCGTCGGGAGTGATTGCCGTGGCATCATAGGGTGTAGCAGCATGGCGCAACAATGTTTCCGGCAAGTCTTCGAGAATCAAAGCGGGGATTCCAGGCAGCACATGCTCGCGGGAACACACCAGCAGCCGTGCGTCCACATGCTGAAACACGCGCTGGGTGAAATCGCCGGCGCCGGCATCATCGATGGGGACGGCGATCACGCCACGCAGAGCGCAACCAAAAAACGCCGCCACCCACTCGGCTGAGTTCGGCCCCCAGAGCAGGACGCGCTCACCTTTACCAATTCCACTTGCCTCCAGTTCACGGGCAAAGCGAAAGGCGGCCTCGGCGACCTGCCGGTAGGTCCAGCGCACGGTCCGGTAGCCGCGATGCTGAACGTAGGCGCACTCCCGCCCTCGTTGCAGAAAGCCGTCGAGGTATTCGGTCACGGAGCGACGCTCCATGTTCAGGATGGTATCGCTTCGGCGGCTGAACCGCCCTGTCATCCTGAGCGAAGTGGCTGCTTCGCGCAGCGAAGCAGCCTCGCAGTCGAAGGACCCCTATACCCGGCAAAACGTTTGCGATATTTTGATGCAGCTTGCCGAACACAACCGGCGGCATCGTGGCTATAGGGGCCCTTCGACTCCGCACGCACTTCGCTTTGCGAAGTGCATGCTGCACTCAGGATGACAAAGGGAGGTTTTTATTACGCTGACATGCGGCGCGCGTTTTTGGGGCAGAAGTTGGATAACAGGTTCAGGAACTCCGCCAGAAACGGCGGGGCGGGTTGATTGCGCAGAGTCACCGCGTACCATTGCCGTTTGAACCCGCGACCGTTCATGGGTCGGATGGCAACTTTGCCCGCTTCCACCGCGGGGGCAACCGCCCAGCGGGCAAGAAAACCAATGCCGGTCCCTGCGCCAGCCAGTTCAACGATCGCCTCCGTGAGCGGGACTTCGATCACCCGCTGCGCTTCCACTCCAGCCGGCTTCAGCAGTTTGTTAATCAATGTGCTTTCTTCCCGGGGAGGGTAGATCAGAATCGTTTCCGTCTCCAGGTCCCGCGGCCGCACCAGGCTCGCAGTCGCGAGACGGTGCTTTGGAGACATCACCAAAACCAGTTCATCTTCGAACATGGGTGTGACCCGGAGACTCTTGTTGCGCGGGGGACAACTGATGATCGCGACGTCCAGTTTGCCTTCAAGCAATGCCACCGCCGGGTTCGAAGTCGCGCTGGCGACGATGTTCACTTCGACTTTCGAAAACTTGCCGTGAAACTTCTGCAGCACCGGCGGCAGCCAGTGATAACAGGTGTAGCATTCGGTGCTCAGGCGGATCTCACCCCGCGACCCGCCGTTGAGTCCCTCGATCTGCACCTCGGTGTCGCTGAGTTCGCTGAGTACCCGGCGCGCGCACGCAATCAATCGCTCGCCGGCGGGAGTGAGGACCATCTTTCTTCCCAACCGAAGAAACAGCGCGGTGCCCAGTTTTTCTTCCGCATCGCGCAACTGGTGACTGAGGGCGGACTGCGTGAGGTGAAGGCGTTTTCCCGCCTCGGTGACGCTGCCTTCTTCGGCTACGGTCACCAGCAATTTGAGGTGGCGGACTTCCAGTTTGGGGCTCATTTTCCTGCATGAGTGTAGTTCATCGATTGGATGAAAACAATCAATAAATCTCATAGGTCATCCGCCACGTCCAACCCTTCACGAGCGCCGAAAACAGTTTGGCGGCAAGAAGCGGATAGCCAGCAGATCCGGCGGGCCGCACACTCGGTTTCGACATTCAACAGAATCCGCGAGAACCGCGGTGGTCACAAACTAGACAAACACAGGGAGAGTGTTATGAAAAACATGGTTGGACGGATCGTCACTTTACTTCTTTTGAGCATCCTGGCAGTGTGCTCGGTCGCCCAGGGCCAACGCAGCGAGCAGGTCATTCAGGCAAACATCCCATTCGACTTCGCGGTGGGCAGCCGATTTTTCCCGGCGGGACATTACTCGCTGGTGCGCAGCCAGCCCTGGCAGCTCGAGCTGCGAGATTCCGGAGGCCGTGTACTGGTGAACCTGCTGACTCAGTCGGTGCTGACGTCAACCGCGCCGGAGCGGCCCAGGCTGGTGTTTGAGAGCAAGGACAGCCGTCACATCCTGACCCAGGTCTGGCAGGAGAACGAGTCCATCGGCCAGCAAATTCTGCAGGCAAAATGGGGCGGTGATGCTGTCCGAAAGCACCCCCGTGACGTCCAAACTGCAAAGGCCGGCAATCCACGCTAGGCAGCTGACAACCGCGTCGCCCGGGAGGGCCCAATGGAAACCAGTACGAATGGAAGCAACGGACAATCGCAGGCGGCTGACCCGCATGTGCAGGAAGTCATCCGCTCCGCGGAGCGGGAGCTTCACGAACTGCTTGAACGGCGGGCGGAACTCATGAAGCGCATCGGTACGATCAAGCAGACTCTGGCCGGGCTGGCAAATATTTTTGGCGAGGGCGTGCTCAGCGACCAGCTGCTCAGCTTCCTCGATCGCAAATCGGCCAGCCGGCAGCCGGGTTTCACACGCGCCTGTCGAGTGGTCCTCATGGAAGCCCAGAGACCTCTGGGCGCGCGGCTGGTCTGCCACGCGCTGCAGCAGAGATTTCCGGAGGTGCTCGAGCGCCACAAGGACCCGATTGCGTCCGTGACCACGGTGCTGAACCGGCTGGCGGACTATGGCGAAGCCCGCTGCTCGCTGGACGCAGGCGGGCGCCGAGTCTGGAAGTGGATTGCGGAATCCGATGACGCGGCAGAGTTGTTGCTCGGAGGAAAGAGCGAGTTTCTTCAGTCCCAGGCGGGAAAACAGTAACCGGAAGCACGAACTGTGTGGGACCGGGTCTTCGACCCGGTCAGGCCGAGCGGAGCTCGGCTGGGTGTTCGGCGGTGGTCGGCCTCGATAACGGGTGGTGGGGACTTAGCAGGCTAGCCGAGCTTCGCTCGGCCTGGCCGGGTCAGAGACCCGGCCCCACACAGCCTTCGCCTGGTCGTTGAAGTCGGCGGAGCGTGGTCGCTCATGACCGGCTTTCCGGATATTTGGTGGTATGTTCGTCATCTTTGAATCCTGCTGGCGGCGATCGCACGCGCCTGAGGTAGGCGCAAGATTTTCGGACGTCAGATCAGCCCGTCTTTCACCCGGCGCAGAAAGTCTTCCGCATCGGCCTGGGCCTTTCTGGCCGCGCTGGGATCGTTGCGGTTCTCGAAGGTAATTTCCTGCAGAGTAATCTGGGCCGCGTCTTTAGGTTTGAAGCCCCGGGTGACCAGCTTTCTCGCCCGCGCCGCAAAACTCTCAGAGTCAACCAGCGCCGCCGGTTCGCCGTGCACCGAGCAATCATGGTCCTGGAACTTGCTCGCGGCCAGCCGGTCGTATGCACTCTTGGCTTCTTTATCGGTCAGCATCGCCGGCACCGGAAAGGTCCAGCCGCACTGCGAACACGCCCATCCGGTCAGGCGCTGGTGCGATACCCATGTGAGCCATCTGCCCATGGTTCTCCCTCATCTGCCGCAGGGGGTAAAGAATGCCTGGGCCCGAAATCACGTTCTTTACTTCCTGGATAGGAACGCGGCGAATGTAGCGAAGCGAGGTTTCCCCAACCCAGCGTGCCCCCCCGGGACGCTGAATGTTGCCGGAAATGATCTTACAAGAACAAGTCTGCCAGTTGTAGTGACGGCTTAGAGAACCCGAACAAGAATGGAATGGGGCGGGTTCCGGACGTAACTCGGTCGTACACTCCCTTTCGGTAACCCTTAGTAACCATACGATTCTTGGTAACCCGTCTTACAATGACCCTTGTCCGAAAGACCATCCCTCGTATGATCGGCAGACATGGCCGGTCGGATGGCCAACCCGTCGGTGAACCTTCTCACGGAGATGTTTTCTGGCGGGAAATAAACCGGGAGCTGGAGTCAGCAATCTTATGGCGTTCGGTTTTGGCTTCAACAAACAGAAAGCTCTCAGCGCTGCGGAGAAGTTCGTCCAGCAGGGCAAGCTGCAAAATGCCATTGCTGAGTACGAAAAAGTTCTCAAAGCCGACCCCAAGGAACTCACTGTCTCCAACACCATTGGAGACCTCTACGCCCGTCTGGGCCAGGCCGACAAGGCCGTCGAATCCTTCAAGAGCGTGGGCGACGCCTATGCCACGCAGGGCTTCACGGTCAAAGCCATCGCCATGTACAAGAAGCTCACCAAGCTGAAACCCACCTTGGAGAGCGTACTCCGGCTGGCTGAGCTCTATACCCAACAGGGACTTTTTAACGATGCCCGGGCGCAATACCTGCAGGTTGCGGAGGAATTTCTGCGCTCCGGCGAACTGGAACAGGCAGTGCGGATTTTCCAGAAGACCCTGGAGATGGACCCGGAAAACGTCGCGATGCGCACCCGTCTGGCCGAGGTTTACATCCGGCTCAACAAGAAGACGGAGGCCTGGCAGCTTTTCGCCGCTGCTGCGGACAGCCTGCGTGGACGCGGCCAGCTCGGGCCGGCGGAAGAAATCCTGAACCGCATGCTCACGCTGGATCCCAGCAACAGTCATGCCCTGTTGCTGCGCGGCCGCAACGCTTTCGACTCCGGTGACATGCCGGCGGCGATCAAGAATCTGGAGAAAGTGGCCGACCTCGACAGCCACCCCGACGGTCTGCGCGCTCTGATGCAGGCTTACCTGCAGAGCGGACGTCTGCCGGAGGCGGGTACCCTCGCAGCCAAATTGTGCAACGTCCACAACGACACAGGAGCGATCACCACCTACGCGGACGCGCTCATGTCCGCGGGACAGTTTGCGGACGTTCTACAGGTTTACCAGCAGTATTGTGATCGGCTTGTGGCCACCGACTCTGGCAAGGTGCTGGAAAGCCTGCATTCGCTGATTGGGCACATGCGGGAAAATGCGCCTGCCCTGGAAGTTGTGCTCGATCTCTCGCAGAAGGCCGGCGACACCAGTCACATTACAGAACTCTACGAGTTGCTGGCGCACGCCTCGGTGCAGTCCGGAAATCTGGAGAAAGCTCGCGACTATTATTTGAAGCTGACCCAACTGGAACCCCAGAACCAGCTGCACACGCGGAATTACGAGCAGGTGCTGGCCAAACAGGGCGGAGGGGCGTCCAGCTCGCGGCTCATCACTCCGGAAGAGGGCGCGGTGCTGGTGGAGGAACTCGAAGCCACCGCTCCGTTTATCGACCAGCGTTATGCCGACGACGTGGCCCTGGCGGTGCGCGCCGCGCTGACCGACGCCGAGTTGTTCGTCTCTTACAATATGCCGGCCAAGGCCCTGGGACCTCTGATGTCCGCCTTGCCCAAGGCCCCTCGCGACCTGCGCCTCAACCAGCGCCTGGCCGCATTGCACACCCGCGCCGGCCGCTTCGGTGAGGCTGCGGTCTGCTGCCGCAATCTGGAACAGCTCTATCACGATGCCGGGCATCCGGACGAAGCCAGCCGCTATAGCGAACTGGCGGGCAAGTACGAGGAGCGCACTTCCGCCAAACCGCACAAAGAGATCGCCGTGGCCGATGCGATGGCGGCTGCGCCCGCAAGCATAGCGACCTCGGACTTCGATCATTTCACCACGGCTGAGGTTGCGGAAGCTCCCGCAGTTTCCGCCCCCGCACCTTTATCCTCTGGACTATTTTTCCACCAGCCGGGCTCGCCCGCCGCCTCCGCGTCGAGCGAATTTGAGGTCCATGCTGGAGCCCCTTCGGAAGAGAGCGAAATTGACATCTCGGCCGAGTGGGAGGGCGAAGTCACGGAAGAGCCGGCGCCGGCTGCATTCGCCGAGAGTGTGGAAGCCACCGACGCGGAATCCGACCATAGCCGGTCCGAGACCATCACGGAAACGATCGAAGAGCTGCGTTTTTATCTCGCACACTCCATGGTCGAACAAGCCCGCCTGGTCTTCGCCAAACTGGAAAAGTTGAAGCCCGGGGCAGACAAGCTGGCGGCTGTGCAACAGGAAATTGAGGTCGCCGAAGCTCAAACCAGTTCGAAGCCGCCTGAAGTAGTAGAAGAGTTTTCCGTGGAAGAGGCGGATGAGGTTCCGGCCGCGCAGCACGAGGCATTCGATATCCCGGTCCGCCCCCTGGCGCCGGCCCCAGCACCGGCCATGACGGAACATGCCCAGGCCAGCCCACAAGCAGAGGCCGCCGGTGTGTTAGGCGAATTCGTCACCGATTTGGAAGCTTCCCTGGGCGACAGTTTCCTGCCGCCTCCGCCCGCACCGCCGGCGCCGTATGAGCAGCCCGCGATGGCGCGCGAGTCGAGGGTGGCCGCTCCCATCCAGGCTTCTGCCGCCGCAGCCCCGGCTCCGGCCAAGGAAATTCCGGCTCCGGCTCCCGCTTCCGGTCCGGCTCCCACTTTCACTTATCAGCCGACCAAGAAACGGACTCTCGCTCCCGAAGTCGCGGCGGCAACGCCGCAAGTGGCCTCAGCCAGCGTGGATTTGGCCGACATGTTCGGCGAACTGAAGCACGAACTTGAAGATGACTCGGCCAGCGCCCAGGAAGATCCCGAGACTCATTACAACCTCGGTGTCGCCTTCCGCGAAATGGGATTGCTGGATGAAGCCATTGGCGAACTGCAGAAAGTGTGCCAGGCAGTGGATCGGGGCCACAGCTTCCCGCAACTGATGCAGACTTATACCTGGCTGGCCCAGTGCTTCCTCGACAAGGGCGTGGCCGAGGCGGCGATCCGCTGGTATGACAAGGCGCTCAAGCTGCCCAACATTGACGAAGAGACCCGCACTGCCCTGAACTATGAATTGGCCTCCTCCTACGAAGCTGCCGGCAACAAGACCGCAGCGTTGAATTATTTCACGGAGGTTTACGGCACCAATATCGACTATCGCGACGTAGGCGAGCGCATTAAAGCTCTGAAGTCGTAGAATGACGGAATGGGTTTCTTTCTATGCTTGGGAGCGGACGCGGTAGAGCACCAGGCGTTCCCATTGACGATCCGTGGGAGCGCGATGTGACCGCAAGTCCGGATTCTTCCATCAACAAAGTTCCTTCCGAGTCCCTGCCCGGCGAGTTGCCGGATGAAGCGCTGGGCGGACGCGGCCTGGAAGGCCCACCCGGCAACGGCGCCAATCTTCACGGGACCGGCTTTCAACTCTGGCTGCACCGGGTCCTGGTGCTGCTCTTTGTCTTTTTCTGTGCCACCGTGGGCGTGTTGTTGGTGATTCTGCCCTGGCGGCCGGAGTGGACAGACAATTACTTCCTGCTGGCTTCTCCCGGCCTGCGGACGTTCGTTTCCAACGGTTTTGTCCGCGGCCTGTGCAGCGGCCTGGGACTGCTCGATATCTGGATCGGATTTTGGGAGGCAGTTCACTTCCACGACGAAACCCGGCCCTGAAAGAGAAAGAAAAGCACAACATGAGTGACGGCAAGCTCAAGTCCGCGCCGCTGGCGTATGAAAACGATGCCTTCGTCAATAGCCCGGACGGGCGCATCCTGCGCATCCTCGCCGAGTACATGGAGCCGCTCTCACGCTTCCGGCGGGAACAGATCCAGGACACGGTGGTGTTTTTCGGCTCAGCGCGCTTTCACAGCCGTGCAGACGCAGAACGAAAGCTCGCCGACCTCGAAAAGGGAGCCGGAGAGCAGCCGGTGGACCGGAAAAAAGCGCTGGCTTCGGTGGACATGGCGCACTATTACGAGGATGCACGCAAGCTTGCTTTCCTGCTGACGCAGTGGTCGGCCCAGATTCCAGCCCGCAGGCGGCGCTTCGTCGTGACCACGGGAGGCGGGCCGGGCATTATGGAGGCCGCCAACCTGGGCGCTCAGGAAGCGGGCGGAAAAACCATCGGCCTGAACATCAATCTTCCTTTTGAACAAAATCCGAATCCGTACATCACGCCGTCGCTCAATTTTGAGTTTCACTACTTTTTCATGCGCAAGTTCTGGTTCGCGTATCTGGCCAAGGCCCTGGTGATTTTTCCCGGCGGCTTCGGGACCCTGGACGAACTGTTTGAAATCCTGACCCTGGCCCAGACCCAGAAGCTGGCCAAGAAAATCCTGGTTGTGATTTACGGCAGCGCGTACTGGAAGAGCCTCATCAACTTCGACGCCATGATTGACGCGGGCACCATCTCCGCCGCTGATTTGGAATTGTTCCGCATGGTAGATTCGCCGGAAGAGGGCTTCGAATTTCTCCGCGATGGCCTGGTCAAATATCATCTTGGCCCGCAGCCCAAGGCGCCTGAAGCCATGCCCGAGATTGCGAAGACCAATCCTTAACCCAGTCTTCAGTCGTCGGTCTTCAGTCGTCAGGATGGGATTGACAGAAGACTGACGACCGAATGCTTCTCTATTACATCACCGACCGCTCTCAGTTCCCCGGTGACGCAGACTCCCGCCGTGCTCAACTACTCGCAACCGTGACCCATGCCGCCCGCTGCGGGGTGGATTACATCCAACTGCGCGAAAAAGACCTCTCCGTACACGACCTCGAAATCCTGGCCCGCGAGATCGTCGAACTGAGAACGGAGAACAACAAACTGAATACTAGTGTTCTGATCAACACCCGAACTGACGTTGCCCTCGCGTGCGGAGCCAATGGAGTGCATCTGCGCTCGGATGACATTTCTCCCGCCGACGTGCGAACGATCTGGAGCCAGAGTGGCGCGGGCACTCGCGTGACCATTGGGGTCTCGTGCCACACGCGGGCCGAGGTCGCCCGCGCCGCGGAAGAACGAGCCGATTTCGCGGTCTTCGGCCCAGTCTTTGAAAAGGCAGACCAGGGAAAGGTGCGCGTGGCAAAGGGCAGTACTCGCCGCACGGGTCTCGAAGTCCTGCATCAGGCTTGTCAGGAAAAAATTCCTGTGATCGCGCTGGGCGGCGTCACACTGAAGAATGCGGCGGCCTGCATGCAGGCCGGAGCAGCCGGAATCGCAGCCATCCGGCTGTTCCAGGAAAATGAAATGGGCCGGATCGTTCTGGCATTACGCCAGTTGGAAACAGTCGTCGGTCGTCAGTCTTCAGTCGTCGAAAGACTGAAGCCTGATGACTGACGACCGACGACTGCCCCTAGCTCTTGATCGTCTTCGATCCCTCGTCCCACGTCACCGCTGTCTTGCGGAAGTAGGACTGGTTGGCCATGTGGCAAGCCAGGGCCGCGTGATGGCCAAAGACGACGTCCTCCATCACCGGTTTGCGGGTACGTACCGCCTGGAAGAAATTCCATAAGTGGGGCTTGACGTCATCCCAGGAGGCGCTGCGATAGTTCACGCCCTCCAGGGCCGGTTCCTTGCCCGGCACGGCATCATGCTCCTCATGCCATTTCTTGAAGTATTCATCCCGCATGGCCTTGGGGAAGCTCGATGCGTAATAGCTGGGCGCGGTATCCACGCCCGCCTGCGGAGTGTAGGTAAGGTTGAACTCGGTCAGTTCCAGGATGCCTTTCGAACCCTGGAAGCGATAGGTCTCGGGCATTTCCGTTCCCAGATTCAATCGCAGGTAAACCGGAATTTCGCCGTACTTGAACAGGGTGCAGTGCACATCCGGCATGTTCCGGCCATCTTTCCAGCGCAGGATTCCACCCATGGCCATGGCCTGCTTCGGCGCTTCATTAATACTCAGCACGTATTGCATTCCGCTGACCAGGTGGACCAGCAGATCGCCGGCCACGCCGGTCCCGTATTCCTTCCAGCAGCGCCATCGGGCAAAGATGAGCGGATCGAACTGGCGCTTGGGCACGGTCCCCTGCCAGGTGTCCCAGTCGAGAGTTTGAGGGGAAAGGTCGGTGGGCGGCGGATACTCCCAGGCCCCGGTGGGATCGTTGCGGCCGAGCGAACCCTCCACCAGCATCAGGTCGCCGAGCACTCCCTGCGCCACCAGTTCCCTGGCCTTGGCGCAAATCACGGAACTCACGCGCTGCGATCCTACCTGTACGATGCGCCCGGTCTTTTGTGCCGCCGCTACCATCTCGACGCCTTCTTCGGCGGTGTGCGACATGGGCTTCTCGATGTAGATGTCCTTGCCCGCGTTGACCGCGTCCACCACAACCTGCTTGTGCCAATGGTCGGGAACGGCGGCTACGATGCAATCGATGTCCTTGTTCTCCAGCAATTCGTGATAGCGCCGCGTAGTGGGCAGATTCGGACGGACGATTTCCTTCGCCAGAGTGTGGCGGCCGTCATAAAGGTCGCAGGCGGCTGCACATTCCACTCCCGGCAACTCGATCGCGTTGCCCAACAGTCCCGACCCCTGCATGCCGATTCCGATCATGCCAAACCGCACTCGATCGCTCGGGGCCATGGTCTGGGGCAAGGCCCAGAGCGGGTCCGGATCCAGCACGATGGTCTTGATCCCCAGCGCTGCACCAGCTGCTGCGCCCAATCCGATGAATTCACGCCGCGAGAAACGGTCCCTGTTCATTAGGCCTCCGCCGACGATTGCGAGATTTTTGAAAGCTTTTAGCTCTTTAGCCATTGGCTTTTAGCCAAGAGCTAACGGCTAAGAGCTAAGAGCTCATTTCTTCAACATCTTCACCGCAACTTCCTTAAAGAACACGATGTCATTGTCGCTGTGATTCTGCAGCCCGATATAACCTTCCTGCGGGCGCGGCCCACGCTGCGGTTCAAAGTCAAATTTCCTTGCCGGCACGGGATCACCTTCGGTGAACTCGGTCACTTTCACGCCGTTGACCACGACGTTGGTGTGCGGACCATCCAGCGTGATTTCCATCGTGTTCCACTCCGGCCCGGGTTTGCCGGGACGGGCCAGCGCCTTGGTCAGCGAATAAAGAGTACCGGTCGCGTGATAATCGTCTTCGTTGGATTTTTCCGGCTCGTTATCGATCTGCACTTCATATCCGTAGTGCACTGGCATCCAGGCTTCGCGGGGCTCGATCGGAATGCGGATGTACACGCCGGAATTATCGTTGTGATCGCGCATCTTGAACACCACGCGGATTACACAATCGCCCAGCGTCCCGCCTGTCCAGTAGAGCAACCCCATGCCGCCATGGGTGCGGATCAGCCCGTCCTCGACCGTCATTTCGCCGGGGCCAACATGCTTCCATCCCACCAGGTCCTTGCCGTCAAACAACTGCTTCCATTCTCCGGACTGCGCTTGCGCCGGCAAAAAGACGCCCGCAACCAGGGCAACCGTAACCAGAATGATCAATGCCCGATGAAATCGCATTATTTCCACCTTTCGAGCCGGGAGAAATATACACCAAACAGCTGTGCTGAAGGTACGAGGTAAGTCCTTTGGAGTGAGGCCTGCGGAGGATAGTGACGACGGCGGCGCCGGATCCGGGCAGGCCGGTTACTGAAGGTCATTTTTGCTCGCAGCAAAGCGCGGTAATCCGGCATCAAAGCAGATATAATATTCCCGGTAGCGCGCAGGGAGTAATTTCCTTCCAAAGAAGATTAAATCCGATGTCCATGAAGACCAAGGCCGCAATTGTAGTTTCCTCCGCCGCTGTTCTACTGTTCATGTATGTGGGTGGACTGGACGGCGTTCGGGCCTCCAACAACGATGGCTCTTACCGGCAATTACAGGTTTACAGCGAAGTTCTCTCCCGGGTGCGGAGCGAGTATGTGGAAGAGCCCAACATCCCGCTGGTGACCGACGGAGCGCTGCACGGCCTACTGGAGTCGCTGGACCCGAACTCCAGCTATCTGACCGCCGCCGAGTTCAAGGAGTACAAAGCCAATCAGACCGAGGCCAAAGGCGAGATCGGGGCAGCGGTGTCCAAACGCTTTGGCTATGCCGCGGTCATCTCGGTCATTCCCGGCGGTCCCGCCGACAAAGCCGGCATACAGGACAGCGATATCTTCGAGGCCATTGAGGGCAAAAGCACGCGCGAGATGTCGCTCGCCGAAATCCACAATCTGCTGATGGGGCAGCCCGGTTCAAACCTGAACGTTTCGGTGGTTCGGGCCCGGCGCGCTGAACCGACGAAAATGGTGATCACTCGCGATATCGTCACCGTGCCTCCGGTCACCGACAAGATGGTGGATGATGGCATCGGATACATCCAAGTGGACGCCTTCAATAAAGGCAAGGCGCAGGAAATCGCAGCCAAAGTTCGCGGGCTGCAGAAGTCCGGAGCCAAGAAGTTGATTCTCGACTTGCGCAACTGCGCCGAGGGCGAAGAATCGGAAGGCATCGCCGCGGCCAATCTGTTTCTCAATCATGGCACTATCACTTATCTGCAGGGCCAGAAGTATCCGCGGGAGGCCTTCAACGCGGACGCTGCGAAGTCCGTCACCAACCTGCCCCTGGTCGTCCTGGTAAACAAGGGCACGGCTGGACCGGCTGAGGTGGTGGCTGCGGCTGTTCTGGAAAACAACCGTGGAGATGTTGTAGGCGACAAGACTTTTGGCGATGGCTCGATCCAGAAAACGATCCCGCTCCCCGATGGCTCAGCGCTGATCCTTTCGGTTGCGAAGTATTACTCGCCCAGCGGCAAAGCCATACAGGACAGCGCCGTCACCCCGAACATTGTGATTGCGGACAGTGACGATGACGCCGCGCTTCCGGATGATGACGATAGCGCCACTCCGGCGCAGGAAGACAAGACGAAGCCTCCGCAGGAGGACGAACAGCTGCACAAGGCGATTCAGGTGCTGAAAAGCAAGGCGGGCTAGCTGTTGGCCCATCGTTGGTCTTGATCGCGCGCTCTCGGGCGCGCGATTTTCTTTTAGGGAGCAGAACGTCGGCCCGGCCGCGCCGAGGGTCAACCTCATCCGCGAGGTCCGGCATTGGTCAGAACCACTTTGAGGGCGCCCTCTTTGGCCGCGTGCCCAAAGGTGTCATACGCCTTCATGATGTCGTTCATTGCGAATCTGTGAGTCACGAGCCGGCTGGGCTGCAGTTTGCCCGAACGCACGACTTTCAGCAGCATTGGCGTGGTTACCGTGTCCACCAATCGTGTAGTCAGCGAGATGTTGCGGTCCCAGAGTTTCTCCATGTGCAGTTCCACTGGTTTGCCGTGGACACCCACGTTCGCGATATGCCCGCCGGCCGCCACAATGGCCTGGCAGATATCGAAAGTAGCGGGGATCCCGACGGCTTCGATGGCGACGTCGACCCCGGCCCCTTCCGTCTGCTCCATCACGTGATGGGCGGCATGTCCATCCGCGCTGTTGATCAGGTTGGTCGCACCGAACTGTTTGGCGACCGCCAGGCGCTTGTCATCCAGATCAATCATGAAGATTGACGCCGGTGAATAGAACTGCGCGGTCAGCAGAACGGCCAAACCCACCGGCCCTGCGCCCACGATCGCTACCGTATCGCCCGGTTTCACCTTTCCGTTCAGCACACCGCACTCAAAGCCCGTCGGCAGAATGTCGCTTAACATCACCAGGGCTTCTTCGTCTCCTCCCGAGGGGAAACTGTAAAGGCTTCCATCGGCCTGGGGAATGCGCACATACTCCGCCTGAGTTCCGTCCAGGGTGTAGCCCAAAATCCAGCCGCCGTGACGGCAGTGAGAGTACATGCCTCGTTTGCAGGAGTCGCACTTCAGGCACGCGGTGACGCACGAAATGATGACTTTGTCTCCAACGTGAAACTCTGAGACGGCGGTTCCCACTTGCTCGACCACACCAATGCCCTCATGGCCGAGAATGCGTCCATCGGTTACCGCAGGGAGATCGCCCTTCAGGATGTGAAGGTCAGTCCCGCAAATCGTGGTCGTCGTAATTCGCACAATCGCATCGCCGGGATCCTGGATCGCAGGCCTTGGCTTGTCTTCCCACGCATACTTGCCCGGCCCATGGTAAACCAGGGCTTTCATGCGGGCGCTGGTGGTTGGAGTCGCCTTCGTGGTCGCCAGTTCGAGTTCAGCGGTAGTCATGGGTATTTCCTCCACTTCCAAGTCTTCTGTTCTCAGCCTAACGATTGCCCAGTCATGATTCTGAGCAAGAATGCTCAGCCCCTGGCCCGTCCCGCGCTCCTCGGAAAGGGTCGCATCGATCAAAACGAGGCAATCGCGGACTTGAGAGCTCCGACTATGACGTTGAAAGATGTTTAGAGTGCTGAATAACAGCTACTTTCCAACCTCCACTCTCCTGATATCCTGAACTCAATCTCTCGTGAAATTTCAGCTGCAAGACTCCCCGGCGTCCACCGGCGCCGAGAACAAAATGGTGGGCCGTCTGGTGATCGGCCTGCTAGTGCTGGTCTCCGCCCTGGTGGGAGCTACGGCTGGGCTGCTTCTGGTTTACTCCACTGACCTGCCGCAGGTTGACCAGCTCGAGCACTACCGCCCCAGTTCGATCACGGAACTCTACGACGACCAGGGACGCACCATCGGCTCCTTCGCGCTGCAACGCCGGGTGGTCGCTACCTATGACGACTATCCCCCAGTGCTGCGCCAGGCGCTGATTTCCATTGAAGACAAAGATTTCTACCGGCACTGGGGCATCAACGTCTGGCGCATCGCCGGCGCCGCCTACCGCGATATTCGATCCGGCGGCCGCGTGCAGGGCGCCTCCACCCTGACCATGCAACTGGCGCGCAATCTCTTTCTCTCGCCAGACCGGTCATTTCATCGCAAAATTCAGGAAGCTCTCCTGGCCGTCCAGATCGAGCGCCGTTTCACCAAGCCGCAGATCTTTACCCTGTACGCTAACCAGATTTATCTCGGCCACGGGGTTTACGGATTCGAGGCTGCCTCCCAGTTTTATTTCAGCAAGCCGGCGAAGAAATTGACCCTGGACGAGGCCGCGTTGCTCGCCGGTCTGCCCAAATCGCCGACTTACTATTCGCCCATCACGCATCCTGACCACGCTCTCAAGCGCCGCAACCTGGTAATCAATTCCATGCTCGAGGACGGCGAGATCACGGCGCGGCAGGCTACGGTGGCCCGCGAACAACCTATTCAACTGGATCTCGCCCATGATCCAGATTCGCTGGCGCCGTATTTTGTCGAGGAAATCCGGCGTTACCTGGAGGGCAAGTATGGCAGCGACCAGGTCCACGAGGGCGGCCTGAAAGTTTACACTTCACTCGACATGGACCTGCAGCGCGCCGCCAACCGCGCCGTCTTCGATGGTCTGGCAACGTACGATCGACGCCACGGGTGGAGAGGCCGTCTGCAGAATGTCTTGACCGGCGATGTGACCATGGCCAACTACCAGCATCCGGACTGGGAGAGCGATCCCGAGGTAAACGGCTACGTCCACGCCCTGGTCACAGCCGTGACGCCGGCTTCCGCGAGCGTCCGATTTGGCCGCTACTCGGCAACCCTCACCTCTGCCGACGCCGCCTGGACGCGCAAGCGGCTCTCCGCCATCCTGAAGCCTGGCGATATTGCCTACGTGAAAGTGCTGGCGCTGAACGCCGACGGAAAGGCGCGAGTGAGCCTGGAGGAAGACTCGGGCGTGCAGGGCGCGCTGGTGGCCATCGACAACGCCAGCGGCGAGATCAAGGCCATGGTTGGCGGACGCGATTTCAATCTTTCTAAGTTCAACCGCGCGACCCAAGCGCTGCGCCAGGTGGGATCTTCGTTCAAGCCCTACGTGTACACCGCCGCCATTGATCGCGGCGCCACTCCGGATGACACCATCCTTGACGCGCCCATCTCGTTTCCCATGCCTACAGGCCCGGCGTATGAACCCCACAATTACGACGAAAAGTTCGAAGGCATGATCACGCTGCGGCGCGCGCTGGCCCAATCGCGCAATATCCCTGCGCTGAAACTGGCCGACAGCCTTGGGATCAAGGTGGTCATCGACTACGCCCATCGCTTCGGCATCACCTCTAATATCCCGCCCTACCTGCCGGTGGCATTGGGCGCGGTCGAAGTGACCCCGATGGAGCAGACCTCCGCCTTCAGCGTCTTCCCCGATGACGGCGTGCACATCACGCCGCGCTACATCACCAAGGTGACC
Organism: Terriglobia bacterium; assembly: GCA_963757835.1. Classification (GTDB taxonomy): domain Bacteria; phylum Acidobacteriota; class Terriglobia; order Terriglobales; family Acidobacteriaceae; genus JAIQFF01. The sequence goes on from CAVWSP010000007.1 coordinate 214,157, forward strand.
GACTACGAAGGCCGCACTTTGGAAGAGAATTTCCCCGACGTGCGGGATGCGGTCAGCGCCCGCACGGCGCGAACGATGACGGCGATGCTGCGGGAGGTGGTGCTGCATGGCACCGGCAACGCCGCGTCAACGTTGAAACTTCCTCTGGCAGGAAAGACCGGCACCACCAACAACTTTACTGACGCCTGGTTCGTTGGCTTCTCGCCCTCGATCAGCTGCGGCGTGTGGGTGGGCTACGACGAGAAGAAGTTTCTGGGAGCAAGAGAGACCGGCGCCCGCGCCGCCCTACCCATCTGGATGGATTTCATGAAGGCCGCCCTGGCCGGAAAAGACCCGGGAGAATTCCAGCCGCCCCCGGACGCAACGCCGCCGTCAGCACAAAAGGTGGACACACCAGACACAGCACCGGCAGGAGACGAAGCCCACTAGCCGCAGCCCATGTGGAGCCGGAGTTCGTGTGGGGACGGGTCTCCGACCCGTCCAGCCGAGCAAAGCTCGGCTTGGTTTTAGCCAGCGCGACCTTCGCGGTTAGCCTCCCACAGCCCTCCAGAACCAGGCATTTGCGGGGAGGTAGGGGCCCTTCGACTGCGAAAGTGCTTCGCGAAGCGAAGCAGTTTCTTCGCTCAGGATGACAGGTCACGTGGGGACAGCTGCCCTCGGCTGTCCGGCCGCGTAGCTCGGCACTTATGTACGGAGCGCCGCAAAACTTTCATCCAGAATGCGCGCCGCCTCATCCACATCAGCTTTACTAATATTCAATGGCGGCGACATCCTGACCACGTTGCCGTAAAAGCCGCCCTTGCCCACCAGCAAGCCACGCTTCCGCGCTTCTTCCATCAAGGCATTCGTGCCCGCGGATGCCGGCTTCTTGGTCTCTCGATCTTCCACCAACTCGAGCGCCTGCATCAGTCCCATGCCGCGGACGTCGCCGATGATCGAGTGCTTGGCCTGTAATTCTTCCAGCTTCTTGCGGAAGTATTCGCCCACCACCGCCGCGTTCGTTCTTAGATCGTCTTCCTCGATGATGTCAATGACCGCGCGCGCGGTCACGCTGGTCACTGGATTGCCGCCGAAAGTCGAAATCGTCAACCCCTGAAAGGAATCCGCGATCTCAGGCTTGGCCACGGTCAGTCCGATCGGCGTGCCGTTGCCCAACCCCTTGGCTGCGGTAATCATGTCGGGCTCAACTTCCCAATGTTCGATGCCGAACCACTTGTGACCGGTGCGTCCCCATGCGGTTTGCACTTCGTCGGAAATGAAATCACCGCCGTATTGTTTGACGATGCTGAAAGCCAGCTTGAAATATTCCTTCGGCGGCGTGATGAAGCCGCCCACACCCTGTATCGGCTCTGCCAGGAAGGCCGCAATGCGTCCCGAGGTCGAAAACTGAATCACGCTCTCAATATCTTTCACGCAGGCGACTTCACAGGAAGGATATTTCAGCCCCAGCGGGCAGCGATAGCAATACGGATTCATGGCATGCACGATGCCGACTTCAATCGTGCCCTTGCGCCAGGTATTCATGCCGGTAAGCCCGCGGGTCAACGACGAGCGACCGCTGTAGCCGTGCCGCAAAGCCACGACCTCAAAATTACCGGTGTGCATGCGCGCCACCTGGATCGCGGTCTCGTTGGCTTCAGTTCCGCTGTTGGTGAAATACGACTTCTTCAACGCTCCCGGCGTAATCTGCGCCAGCTTCTCCGCCAGCTCGACCATCGGCACATTGGGAAAGCACGTGGACACGTGCTGCATGCGATCGATCTGCTCTTTGGTGCGCGAAGTTACCCGCGGATTGCAGTGGCCGACGCTGATGGTCACAATACCGCCGAAAAAGTCGAGATACTTCTTTCCTTCGACGTCCCACACATGCTGCATGGAGGCATGGTCCATGGGCAGGGGATCGGAGTAGTACGTGGAAACCGAAGGAAAGATGTACTCCTTCTGCTTGCGGTTGATCTCTGCGCGCGTCAGGTGCGACTTCCCGGCCGGAACGATAGTTGTGCTCATGCTGGACCTCAGGCAGAACGCCTCGTTGAGAATGTGGGCCTTACTCAAGACCCACCATCATAAACCACTGGCCCGTTTGACTGGACGCGGCGGCCCGTCTGTCCCCGGCACCGGCGCGGCGCGGGCGCCGTTGCGAAATTGCTCTAATGCTTCAAAAATCCTTGGCCCGTAGAGCGCGGCCTTGTACTCGCCGAAGCCGGAAATGCCGAGCAACTCGGGGATCGAACCGGGACGCCTGCGGCAAACTTCTTCAAGGGCAGAGTCATGCATCACGACAAAGGCGGGGACGCCCTGCTGTTTCGCGGCCGCCCGCCGCCATTCTCGCAAGTATTCACGCAGAGCAGGATCGATGTCGGCGACTCCTGCGACTGCAGCCTGCAACGGCTTCGCAGTTCGTGGCAAGGCCGCGACGGGGCCCGCCTTGGGCAGCGCAACTTTGGTGGACTTCACCAGCCAGTCGGATTCGCAGCCGCACGCATCGCAGGCGCCGCAAGTCGTCCACTTCGGGCTCTCTCCGAAATGCAGGCAAATCTGCCGGTGCCGGCAGCCGTCCGATTCAGCGAAACGGCGGATAGTGTGGTAGCGCTGCCACGCCCGCTCCTTCTCTGCGGGATCGACAATCTGGTCGGCAAAATACGCCAGCAAGGCCGCATCGCGCTTCTGCCACAGCAGAATGCAATCCGCCGGCTGTCCGTCGCGGCCCGCGCGCCCCGCCTCCTGGTAATACTGTTCAATCGATTTGGGCAGCGCGAGGTGGACCACCGCGCGCACCGAAGCTTTATTGATGCCCAGTCCGAAGGCGATCGTGCCCACCAGCACGCGCACTTCGTCCGACATCCAGCGCTCCTGATTGTCCCGCCGCTCCGCTGCTTCCATCTTTCCGTGATAGCCGATGGCGGAAATCTGCTGCTCTTTGAGATAGTTCACCGTCTCCCCAACCCGCGCAATGGTGGGTGCGTAAACGATGACGCTGCGGTCCTCGTAATTGCGCAAGGCGCGGAGCAAGAGGCTGGGTTGCTCGCGTCCCTCGCATTGCTTTACCAGGTAGCGCAGGTTCGAGCGGTGAAAGCTGGCAATGTACTTGTGCGGATCGCGCAGCTGAAGCTGGTGAAGAATGTCGTGACGCACGCGCCGGGTGGCGCTGGCGGTAAAAGCGGCGATGGGACGATCGGGAAAATGTACTCGCAACCGGCTCAGCTGCCGGTACTCCGGGCGAAATTCATGGCCCCACTCCGAGATGCAGTGGGCTTCATCAATGGCGAAGAAAGCGATCGGGACCCTCTGCAGCCACTCAATGGTATCGGCCCGCGCCAGCCGCTCCGGAGAGAGATAGAGCAACCGATATTCGCCATCGGCTGCCTTGCGTATGACCTGGGTCTGCTTCTCAGCGGAGAGAGAACTATTCAGCACAGCAGCGGGGATTCCCATCTGCGCCAGTTGCGCCGCCTGGTCCTGCATCAGCGCGATCAAAGGCGAGATGACGATCGCGGTCCGTCCCAGCATCACCGCCGGCAACTGGTAGCATAGCGACTTCCCGCCCCCGGTCGGCATGACCACGCAACTGTCGCGCCCCTCCAGCAGGCTGCGCACGATGCGCTCCTGCAAAGGCCGGAAGGAATCGTATCCCCAGTGACGCCGCAGGGTGCTGAGAAGGTCGGCTTCGGGCGTCACGTTTGCCGCAGACATGGGAAATCAGTATAGATGGTGCAGCGTACGGGAAAATAACCGCAGGCAGGCACTCCGATGAAAGTTGTCAGCCGCTATCATCGTCGCAACTATAATCTGCCTTAATGAAGTCATTCTTCCGACTGGTCCTGCTGGCCTTGGTACTGCTGGTGGTGGCGCTGATCTCCGCGCTCACCGCCATGCGCCTGGCCATCCACGGCCACGAAGTGACCGTCCCCAACCTGGTAGGCGAAAGCCCGGCCGCGGCTCGCATGATCGTTGAACAAAAAGGACTGGAGCTGAATGTGGAACGCGAGTACTACAGCCCCACGGTCCCCGAAGGAAAGATTCTCTCCCAGCTTCCGCCCGCCGGAAGCCAGGTACGTCAGGGCTGGCAAGTCCGCGTGGCCGAGAGTCTTGGCCCCCAGCGCATCGCCATCCCTAATGTGATCGGCCAGACCGAGCGCGCCGCCAACATCAATATCCGGCGCCGCGGCCTGGATGTGGGCGCCATCGCGCAAATGCAATCGCCGGACGCGCCGGACAGCCAGGTGCTGGCGCAAGCCCCGCCTCCGAACGCCAGCGGCGTTTCCGCCCCCAAAATCAGCTTGCTGGTTGCCGTGACGTCTCAACCCCAGGCCCTCGTGACGCCCAGCTTCGTTGGACAGCAGTTGGGGAGCGCCATCCAGGCGGTACAGAATTCCGGAATGAAAGTAGGAAGTGTGACCTCCGCCCCGCCTCTGCCAGGTTCGCCGGAAACGCCGGTGTCGCCACCATTTCCGGGCAGCACGATCGTGACGCAAAATCCATTGCCAGGCGAAAAAGTGTTCACCGGGGCGACGATAAATTTTGAAGTCCGCTAGCCAGGTTCTCTAGCGCCGGCGCGGGTCAACCTGATGAGATAAGTCAGCTCTTCTGCAGCATCGCAACAAAAAAGCCGTCGCAGGGATGCACTCCGGGAAAGGTCCTCAGAAAGCGTCCGCTCGCCAGTGAATCCAGGTCCTTCCACGCCAGTTCGCCTTCCGCCTGCAGGTGTTCCAGTTCCAATCGGCAATCGAACACGGAAAATTCCGTCTGGCCGGAAAGTGCCTTTTCCACGACCTCTTCATTCTCCTCGGGCTCGAGCGAACAAGTTGAGTACACCAGTCTTCCTCCCGGCGCGACACGATGCATCGCCGCCCGCAGAATAGCCAACTGGCGCGCCTGCAAGTCAGACAGGTCTTCGGGCTTCAAGCGCCATTTGATCTCAGGATTGTGGGCCAGCGTGCCAGTGCCGGAGCAGGGAACGTCGGCCAACACCCGATCGAAATCGGCTCCCGCCGCGAAATCGAGGGCATCGGCGTTGATCACCTCCACATTTCTGGCCGGAACCAGTTTCCGCAACAGGCGGGCACGGTGAGCATGCAGCTCCAAAGCAACAATCTCGGCGTTGGGATTGCGCTCCGCCAAAACGCGCGTCTTGCCCCCAGGCGCCGCACAACAATCCAGGATTCGAGACCCCTTGCCCACCAGCAACGCCACCAGTTGCGAGGCCTCGTCCTGGATGGCAACTCGGCCCTCAGCAAAGGCCCGAGTGCGGGAAACTCTTCCGCTTCGAACCCGTCGCGCCGAAGTCAGTAATTCGCCGAGCCCAAGTTCAATCCCGTCGCGTCTCAATTCCGCGTCCATGCCAGCTTCAGAGAAGCGAACCTTTGTCGTCGAACCAAACTGGTCCTGGAGACAAACTTGCCACGCCCGCTCAGGTCCAAAGTGCCGCGTCCACCGCTCAACCAGCCAGAGCGGATGCGCGAATCTTTGTGACAGCCCAGCCGCGCTCGCAAATTCCGCAGTTTCCCCCTGCTTCCCGATGTCGGCCTGGCCGGAGAAGGTCCAAGACACTGCATTCGCGACGTCATCTCCGCCGCCGCCTTCCTTCACTGGAGCTCTTGCAGCCAACTTGCGCAGCACCGCATTTGCGAAAGGAGCAGCCGAAGCCTTGCGGGCGCGCTTTACCAACTCCACGCTCTCGTGCACCGCGGCCCGTCCCGGAATCCGGTCAAGGTATAACAATTGATATGCTGCCAGCCGCAACGCCGCAAGCACTTCAGTGTCGAGCTTCTCGAGTCGCTTGTCCGAAAATCGGCTGATCTGTGAATCCAGCAGCGACTGCCACCGCAGCACTCCCATGACCAGTTCGGTGGCCAGGCCATGGTCTGCAGGCGAGAGCTGTGCATAGGGGCCCGAGTGCAATAGCTCGGAGGCGTAAGCATCCTCCTGCTCGACGCGAAGCAGAATTTGGAAGGCAGCGGTGCGCGCGGGAGAAATGGACATGAATTCAGAACATCAGTTGCCAGTGATTAGTTCCCGGTTCTCAGTAAACCCAGCTTCTCGCCGTTGTGGGGCTGATGGCCGTGGATGAAATCGGCCACCGGCATGCGTTTCTTTCCTTCGAGTTGGACTTCGAGTACTTCGAGCGCGCCCGCGCCACAACCCACGAAGAGGTGACCACCCTCCACCATAAGCTCAGCTGCTGCCGCGGCACGCTCGACGGGCTGCGCTGACCAGAGGTGGAGGTTCTTGCCGCGAAAGCTGGTGTAGGCGCCCGGCCAGGGCTGAAAGCCGCGCAGGCGATTCAGGATTTCCCGGGATGTGAGCTGAAAATCAATCTGGCCGTCTTCTTTCTTCAGAATTGGCGCGAGCGTCGCTTTCGAGTGCTCCTGCGGCCGCGCCTGCACCGTTCCGGACTGCAGTCCGCGCAGGGTCTCAACCATAAGCGCGGCACCGATCGCAGCCATGCGCGGCGCCAGTGTTAACGCCGTGTCCCCGGGAGCAATTGGAATTTCTTCCTGCAGCAAAATGTCTCCCGTATCGAGCCCGGCATCGATTCGCATGGTGGTGACTCCGGTCACGCTTTCGCCGCGGGCGATGGCCCACTGAATCGGGGCCGCGCCGCGATACTTTGGCAACAAGGAGGCGTGCAGATTGAGGTTCCCGAGCGGCGGCAGGTCAATCATCCACTGGGGAATAATGCGGCCGTAGCCGACTACGACAATTGCATCAGGCGTAAATGTCGCAAGCTGCCCGCGAAACTCTTCGTTGTTCCTGATCTTCTCCGGCTGACTGACTTGCAATCCCAGTTGCAGACTCCGCTGCTTCACGGGCGAGAGCGCGAGTTCCATGCCGCGTCCCCGGGGCCGGTCCGGCTGGGTCACCACCAGGGGCACGGAAAACCCGGCCTCAACCAGCTTTTCGAGCGTAGGAACGGCAAAGGCCGGGGTGCCGCAAAAAGCGAGTTTGAGAGAAGAAGGCATCGGGCGTCGGGCCTCAGACGTAATTGCTTTCGCCGACGCCCGAGGTCAGACGCCCGACGTCCGCTCTCCCTACCATTCTCCCGCTTTCATCAGTTTGCGGATTTTGCGCTTCATGAAGTCGCGCTTGAGCGCGCTGATGTGGCTGATGTACAGCTTGCCGTTGAGATGGTCGGTTTCGTGCAAAAAGGCGCGGGCCAAAAGGTCCTCGCCGGTTTTCTCGAACCACTCCCCGTTAACATCCTGGGCGCGGATGGTCACTTTGCGCGCGCGGGACACAGGTTCGCGAAATTCGGGGATGCTCAGGCAACCCTCGTTCTGACTGTGACGGCCCTCGGTGCGGATGATTTCCGGATTCGCAATTACCAGCTTGGCGTCCGGGTCTTCCTTGAAAGTAACGTCGATGACCGCCAGCCGCTTCGAGATCCCGATCTGCGGCGCTGCCAGCCCTACGCCGTGCGCCGCATACATCGACTCGAACATGTCGTCCACCAGCTTCTTCAAATCGTCGTCAAATACGGTGACCGGC
>CAVWSP010000008.1:0-60501 GCA_963757835.1 Terriglobia bacterium
AGCCCTTTCGCGTGCCGGGCGAGCTTTGGCGGTGAAAGCCTTTGATCGTTAGCTTGCATATCCGCGTTACCAGCGGAAAGCAGACCCCAGCGGCTAAAGCCGCTATCCCCCGCATCTGATTGGCACGACTGAAGTCGTGCCCTTCCCGAGCGGCGCTTCCACGGCCGTAAATCCCGTAAATCCACGGCGGCAAAAGCTCGCGTGCTACTGCACCGTGACCGTGGCTACGGCGCCGGCCACGGGCAGGGCGCGCATCGATGGATCACGGGCCCCGCCTTTCGAAATTGCCAGAGTGGACTGCCCGCTCGCCTTGGCCATGAAGGTAAGAGTCACTACCGTGCCCTGTCCGGAAACGCCGGCCGTTCCCGGCGGCCGCGTGGCCGAAATCTGCAGGGTTCCGGTCGAGTCATCATCGCGATGCACGATCCCCACGATCTGCCCGTCCTGCGAGAGCAGGCCGCCGTTCGATACGTTCACCACTTGTAAGACTTTCGGATCGTAACTTACCTGCAAAGGCACGGAATATACGTTCTGCGCCCCCTTGAGCAACACATTGACCGAGAAAGTCGAGCCGGGTGCCTGAGTCAGGCTGGCTGGGTCGAAACTGAAGCTGGCTTCGCCGGCAGCCATCTGGGGGGCGGGCTGTGGCTGCGGTTCGGGCGCCTGCGTCTGAGCCGCTGCCGGAGCTGCTTCGTTCACCGGCGCGGGCGGCGCCGCCTGGCTGGTGCGCCGCAACTCGATCGCGGACGCGGTTCCCACTTCCAGGGCCTTCTCGTTCAGGTCGGTCACGTCGCGCGACCGGATGATGTGCGGAATCAGGGCAAATACGATCTCGTTTTCCTTGTGCTCAACGTTAGTCTGCGAGAACAGGTACTTCAGGATGGGAATCTGCGCCAGCCCGGGAATGCCGCTCAGGGAGCGGATGTCCTGGTCTTCCAGGATGCCGCCCATGATGTTGACTTCGCCTTCCTTCAGGCGGATTTCATGCTCGATCTTGCGCTGGCCGATCACCGGCTGACTGATGCCGCCAATGTTCGATTGCCCGGTCACGGATGAAATGTCCATCGAGACCTTCAAGGTGACTTCGCGCCCGGCATGCACCTTGGGAGTGATGTCGATATTCACGCCGACGTCCAGATACTGGAACTGGGTGTTGACCAACGGGTTGATGCCCACGCCGCCGATGCCGGGTTGGAACGAACCGGTGGCCACCGGCACCCGGTCGCCGATTTTGAGCGAAGCCTTCTGGCCATCCACGGCCCGAATTTGCGGGTTCTGGATCAGTTTGGTGCTGCTGTCACTGAACAGCGCCGTGGCCGTGGCCGGCGGAATGGTGACCGTAAAGTCGGTCGCGTTCAGGTTCCCCAGCCGGTTCAGGTTGATCTGGTTCGCAGTTCCCGAAGTGGTTGAGCTGCTATCGGTAGTAGTGCTGGTGCCGCTGGTGGTATTGATATTGTTCTGCAAGGCTACGGTGGCGCTGGTGGGCGGGCTGATGCCCAGGTTCCGCGTCTTGTCGCGGCTGACCTGCATGATGGCCACTTCGACGATCACTTCCGGACGCGCCTTGTCCAGATCGCCGACCAGTTTTTCCGCCAGCGCGATCTGGTCGGGGGTGCCGCGCACCACCAGCGCGCCCTGCGAAGGCAGGGGCTGGATGCGCGAGATTTCCAGGATTTGCCGCAGCGCGTTGACCACGTCCTGCAGTTCGGTGGGCTGCGACAGGTTTGCCAGGTAGAAAGTCTTGATGACGCTCTGTTCAATTTCCTTGCGTTTGGCCGGGTTGTCGGAAGCGACGAATATCGTATTCGGGGTCACCGGCCGCCAGAATGTCTTGGACTCGAGCGCGACGATCTCCAGGGCTTCCTGCTCCGAGACCCCGTTCAACTCGATCTTGATCCGCCGCGAAGTGTAGTCGGGATCGAACAATACGTTGAGTCCCGCCAGCTTTCCGATGGTTTCATAAATGATCTTGGTGTCCTCGGTCATCTTGAGCGTGATGGGGACGTTCGAGATGGCGGCCAGATCAACCGGGCCCTGGGCCTCCTGCACCCGTTTTTGCAGGCCGGTGGGGGGCGGAGCAGCCGAAGTCGGCGGCGCATTGCCCGCATCATTAATCATCTTCTGGGTGCGGCGGATTTCCTGCTGGGCGATGAAACTCGAGGAATCGATCTCGGCCGCCTTCTGGAATTCGGTCAGGGCCTCCTGCAGCTTGCCCGCGTCCCGCAACAATTGTCCGCGATGGACGTGCGAGGCGGCAGCCAGGAAGCGGGTGCGTTCGTACGAAGCCCGATAAGCCAAATCCGTGGGTTTCTGTTCATACGCCTGTTTGTACAGATCATAGGCGGCTTCGTAATTCTGGCGAGCTTCGGCGTCTTTGGCTTTTTTGTAAAGCGACTTGGCGCTGTCGGCGGCGCCGATCGGCAGGGTTACCGCAACCACAAGCAATGCGATTGCTGCCGGGCGAATCAGGCGTGTCTTCACTGGTCCCTCGCAGGCAGTCTTCCCTCGGGGATCGGCCGAACCCCGGGCTAGGCCGCTAAATATACGCTGATTTGAGAAGTAAGCTGGCTGATTATAGCATCGCTCCGCAGCCGTGGAAGTGACTGCTCTGGTAGCAGTTACTCATTAGTCTTAGTCCCAACAGCGTTACCCGGGAAGCCGTTTCGGGACGTGTCTCATCCCCGATTTTGCGCTCCCCGCAGTGTAATGGGATGCAGACTTCCGGGCAGGGATGTTGACCATACCCGCGCCCGCGTGGGGACAAAGCCGCCCCCAGGTATCCGGCGGAAGCGAAGCTGCCGCTTTGCCAGCCCGGCTCCCCGAGACGCTGTCGAGTTGCGCTCGATCCGACAGCCCGGGGCGGCTGTCACCACGTGCCTCGACTATGAGATAACCTTAGTACTGCCATGGCCCGCACGCCCACCCATCAAACCAAGCCGAGTCCGGCAAAAAATCCCCGCCGCGACCCTACGGCTGCCGGCGAGCGTGATGCCGCCGTCAACCGGGTGGCCGCCCATAACTACTTCCTGCTGGAGAAATTCGAGACCGGCGTTGCCCTGACTGGCACCGAGGTCAAATCCGTTCGCGCCGGACAAGCTAACCTCAAAGACTCCTACGGGCTGCTCAAGGACGGTGAGCTCTGGCTGCTCAACTGCCACATCGGCCCTTATGATCATGGCAACATCTTCAACCATGCGCCCTTGCGCACCCGCAAGCTGCTGGTCCATAAAGAGGAAATTCGCAAGCTTATCGGCAAGACCCAGCAGAAGGGCCTGACCCTTATCCCCACCCGTTTGTATTTTAAAAATGGCAGAGTGAAAGTAGAACTCGCGCTGGCCAAGGGGAAGCAGTTATGGGACAAGCGAGAGACCGAACGCCGGCGCACCGCCGACAAAGAGGCGAGAGAAGCAGTCAACCGTTCGCGCAAAGGGCGCTGATTGGTTTGTGGGGCCGCCACCGCTTCCCGGAGATTTCAGGAGAAGAGAATGAACAGCACAAAACCAATCAGCCGACGCATTCCCGAAGACTTCCTTTCGAGCGCGGGAAGGACAGTTCGCTTCCTGGCGGTTACCAGCATGATCTGTTTTCTGCTTCCTGCATCATTTGCCGCGCCAGCTCGAGCAGCGGCGGAAGCGATCGCCTCGAAAACAGCAGAGGTCGATGGGCTCAAGCTGCACTATCTCACTGCCGGCCACGGCCCGACCGTGATCCTGTTGCACGGCTATACGCAAACTTCGCGCATGTGGAGACCGATCATTCCACTCTTGGCCGAGAAATTTACCGTGATTGCGCCCGACTTGCCGGGCATTGGTGATTCGGACATACCCAAAGACGGCCTGGACATGAAAGATGCTGCCATCCGCATCCACGCCCTGGCCAAATCCCTCCACGTCGAAAAGGCACGGGTCGTCGGACATGACATCGGACTCATGGTTGCGTACGCCTACGCCGCCATGTATCCGGCCGAAGTCGAGAAGTTGGTTGTCATGGACGCGTTTCTCCCCGGCGTCGAAGGATGGGAGCCGTACTTCAACAGTCCTGATTTCTGGCACTTCCGCTTTCATGGCCCGACTCCCGAGGCCTTGGTTGCGGGCCGGGAGAAGATCTATTTTGCCTACTTCTGGAATGATCTGGCCGCGGACAAGACGCGATCCCTTCCGCTGGCCGACCGCCAGGCCTACGTCGCCGCGTACTCCCGCCCCGGCCGGATGCGGGCCGGGTGGGCTTACTTTGCTGCCTGGCCGCAAACGGCGAATGATTTTGCCGAGATGACGAAAACGAAATTGACCATGCCGGTCCTCTCGATCGCCGGCGAAAAGGCCAGTGCGGCAACCCTGAATGCACAGATGAAACTGGTTGCGACCGACGTAACCGTCGTCGTTCTGAAAGACACAGGACATTGGCTGATGGAAGAACGACCGAAGGAAACGATTGAGGCGCTGATGAATTTCCTGTGAGCGTTTGCGTCCGGCGCGGGTCGCGGTTGACGCCGCCCGTGCCAGGGCGCATAATTTTGCTGGGTGTTGGGGTTCACCTTTAACCGCCCTTACTTCGGGCAGATGACTCCTACGAAGAATGGAATGTTCTTGGTAGGAATCAATGTTGTCGTTCCTGTATCAACCTCCTACCTGTAGCATCTTCCATTTTTCTTCGTGACGTGGCGGGCCTTTGACCGAATCTTTGGTCTCGTGAAGTCGTGCGCACACAGGCCTGTAGCGGGCTAAAGGGGCCCGGAGTAAATCTGGAATGACGCGGTTGTGAAGCGGAAAGGATCGAAACAACTTGCTCAAATACCTGGTGGTCGGATTGGGGGGCGCTCTGGGCTCGGTGCTGCGTTTCTGGGTGGGCACCTATATTGGCAGCAAACTGGGGGCCCGCTTCCCCTACGGGACACTGTTCATCAACCTCACGGGCTCCTTTCTGATTGGCGTTTTGCTGACTGTAGTGGGGGCAAAAGCGGAGTGGAGCCCTTATTGGACATACCTGCTGCCGATCGGTTTGGTTGGCGGGTACACGACCTTCTCCAGCTTTGAGTATGAGACCCTGAGGACCATTCAGGACGGCCAGATCGCGCTCGGTCTTCTCTATGTAGGCGCAAGTCTGGTCGTCGGCTTCGCCGCTGTCTGGGGAGGAATTGTCGCGGGGCGGGCCATTTCATGAAGTCGGATTAGCCGAGGAGGAAAACGTGCTCACAGCGGGACCTGGCAAGAAGGTTGGAATTTATGTGGCCGAAGACCAGCAATACCATGGCAGCACGGCATATGCCGCCATCCTGGACTTCCTCTTTTTCCATGGAGTGGCGGGCGCGACCGTAACCCGTGGCATCGCGGGATTTGGGGCGGACCATCGTCTGCAAACCGCCAATCTGGTGGACCTGGCGGTCCGCTTGCCGGTCAAGGTCGAGTTCATTGAATCCGCCGAGAAGGTGGAAAGTCTTTTGCCCAAGCTGCATGAGATGGTCGGCACTGGCCTCATCGAAATGCACGACACCACGATCGTGAAGCCGGCCGAGAAGGAAAAGCACGACAAAGCGCCCGAAGGCCCGCCGCTCAAGCGCGAAGGCAAGGCCAAGATCATGCGCATTTATGTGGGCGAAAATGACAAGTGGAATGGCAAGCCCTTGTACGAAGCCATCGTTTCCGGCTTGCGCTCCCACGATATTGCCGGCGCAACGGTTCTCCGCGGCATTCTCGGGTACGGCGCGAACCGGAGAATTCACAGAGACGCCGCGCTCAGCCTCTCCCATGATCGCCCGATTCTTCTTTCCGTGGTGGACACGGAGGAAAAGCTCCAGGCATTCATGCCCATACTCGATCAAATGGTGCAGCAGGGTCTGGTCGTTCTCTCCGACGTGGACGTAATCAAGTACGCTCACAACTACAAGCAGGCGGAACGGCGGCAGGAGGCACGGACATGAAGCTGGCCGGAAAAGCAAAAATGTTGCGCATCCATTTTGGGGAAGACGATAAATGGCACGACAAGCCTTTGTACGAGGCCATCGTAATGAAGTGCCGGGAGCTCGATATCGCCGGCGCCAGCGTCTTCCGGGGCATTGAGGGCTACGGCGCGAGCACGCTGATTCATCGTGCGCACCTGCTGTGGTCCTCGGACCGCCCCATCATGATTTCCGTGATCGATTCAGAGCCGAACATCGCCAGGTTGCTTCCACTCCTCGATGAAATGGTGGGCGATGGTTTGATCGCGATTTCAGAAGTGGAAGTGATCCGGTACGCGCACCAGGACGGAGTCCGGTCGCCGGCTGTGTAGTTTACGCGGTTGAAATAGTGGTGCTTCGAATTTCGAGCTCGATTCGGTATCGGGCTAGACCACCTCGGTGACCCGCATCCCGTAATTACCATCTACGATGACCACTTCTCCCCGGGCCACGACGCGATCGCCGAGCAGAAGTTCGGCTGGCTCCTGAAGCGATTTGTCCAACTCGATTACTGATCCGGACCTCAACTCGCCAATCTCGCGCAGCGGAAGGCGCCGTTCGCCGAAACGGAGCGTGACGTCAATCTCCACATTCTCCAGCAGGGAGACGTTGGCTCCCTTTTCCGGGCGTGGCGACTGGGCGTCGGCGGCGGCTGCATCGGATGCCCACTCCGTGGCGAAGAGCAATTGAAACTGAATGTTTCGCGACCCTCCATCCGTACCCGTGAATGAAAATTGCCGGGCCGGAGTCCAGGGCAGGGCCTTGGCCAGTTGCAGCTTGATCTTGGTCCCTTGCAATGCCTGAGACGCTTTCTCGCATGCTTCCGCCAGCAGGGCCCGGACTGCTTGCGCGTGTTCGGGCTGGAATTGAGTGGGAAGGGCCGCCGCTCCGCCCAGCGCAGCCGCCAGAGCCAGAGTATTTTCGAGGCTGATCTGGATCGCAGCTTCCGCCTTCGAAGGTTCCGCTACCAGCAGCATGGTGAGCAGCTGCGCGCCGGCAGGAGACGGCTTTGGTTTTTCATCCAGGGCCACGCTCCAGGCGGCCGAAGTCTTGGCGGAAAAAGCCTGGGTGGCGGCGGTTGGCAGTGCTGCAACGAACAGGTCGATTGGATTGCGACTCATAGGGTGCTCCCTTTTTCTGGTTGACGTTGTGGCAGGCGGTCGAGAAGTTGCACGGCGCGGAGACGTCCGCTGCGCACCGGAATGCCCGCGAATGAATCGTGGCCTTCGATCTTGAGCACTGCCGGCGTTCGCACCGACACGCCCAGCGAGAGCACCTTCCCGACGCGAAGATTCAACAGGTCGTTGGCCGGTACCTTGCCTCCCGGCAACGCCAGTTCGAGCAAAAATGTTGTGCCGATCAACTGTTCGGCGAGTTTGGAGTTCATGACGCCGCTGCGCGAAGCCACGGGAGCGGATGCAGTGGTTGTCCCCAGGAAGGCACCCAGCGCAGGGACCGGCAGCATCACCTGGAAATCGCCTCCCGACGATTCCAGGTTGGCGGAGAAGGTGAACACCAGGGCGTTGTCGTTGGCGGAAAATAATCGCTGCATTTCAGCCGGTGACTGCCGTGTTCCCGCCGAAACGGGGACGCCGAAGAGCCGCCATGCGGCCTGCAATTCCCGGCAAATCAGCTGCACGAATTCTTTCGCGATCTGCTCTTCGATTTCAGTGATTTCACGTGACGGCTCACTGGGGCTGCCACTGCCCCCCAGCAGGCGGTCCACAATGGGGAAGAGCAGCATCGAGTCAATCTGCAGCAAGGCGATATCGCCCGGCGAGCCGAGTTGCAGCGACGCCACATAAGAGCCGCCGGCCTTCTCGACAAAAGTCCGGCAGGGAATTTGCTCCGAGGTGCGAAGCGTAGTCTCGCCGTTCAGCCCCAATCGGCTGTGGAGCGCCTGCGTGAATCGAGGCGCGAATGCTTCGCTGGCGGCGACCAGCGGGGCCAGGCGCGCCTTGTCGATGCCGCCGATCACGCGGAAATCGCAGGGATGAAGCCGGTCCGGCCCAATGTCGCCGTTCACGACAACCGCGCCTTCTGCGCCCGGGGATGGTGATTGAGCCAGAGTTCCCATGTGGATTACCTGAACGTGTCCTCTTTAAGTTGCATGACCTGGATCGCCGCGCGAAGCTTGGTGATGGCGAGCGAATGAATTTGCGATACCCGAGACTCGGCCAGGTCCATGACTTCAGCGACTTCCCGCATGGTCAACTCTTCGCGGTAATAGAGCGAGATCACCATCTGCTCTTTCTCCGAAAGAGTCTCGATTGCCTGGGTCAGGTAGTCGCTTCTTTCGGAGCGCAGGCAGATTTCGAATGGATTCTCGTTCTCGTTAGCGGGGGCGTTTTCGATGAGGTCTTGGGCTTCGGAGTCATCGAAGCGCGATCCCGCCATCTGGCCCACAATGTGCAATCCGTCCAGACGCCGCAGCAGGGTCTGCAGTTCGGAAACTTCCAGATCAAGATCGGCGGCAATCTCGTCTTCCGTTGGCTGGCGCCCCAGTTTGTTGGCCAGCTTGGTGATGCTCTCCGCTACATTCCGACCTTTTTTCCGTAGAGGTCGCGATCCCCAATCCAGGGCGCGCAAGCTGTCGAGAATCGCCCCGCGAATG
This sequence comes from Terriglobia bacterium, assembly GCA_963757835.1. Classification (GTDB taxonomy): domain Bacteria; phylum Acidobacteriota; class Terriglobia; order Terriglobales; family Acidobacteriaceae; genus JAIQFF01. The sequence goes on from CAVWSP010000008.1 coordinate 8,550, forward strand.
CGAAATGAGGCAAACGATTTCAAGGATGCATTTTTGTTCGGATTGTATTTGCGCACCGCTTCGATCAGTCCAAGCACGCCGGCATGCACCAGATCTTCCAGGGGCACGTGTTGCGGCAGGCGTTCGTGGATGCGCCGCGCCAGGTAGTACACCTGCGACAGCTCGGACAAAATGAGCTGGTTGCGTGGTTCGTTCTCCGATAAGAGGTCGTTATAACCGGCTTGGGGTAATGTCATTTCGTCCTCGCTTCGACTCGTCACCGCAACGAACCCACTGACTGCACCGGCACCAGCGGCGGGATTTCAGTCGGCGCCAGCACCACGATCTTGGGCAAAAAAGGTTCCAGCAGCCGCCGCAGGTAAAAGCGGCCCGGAGATGAACACAGCAATACGGGAGGAGCGCTGAGCGCATGCTCCCCAAACAAAGTCCGCAGACCCTCCAGAACGCGGCGGGCAGTGGACGGTTGCAGGGCCATACTGGCCGTGTTGACGGACTGTGCCGTGGCCGCGCGACTGCATTCTTCCTCGATGGCGCGATCGAGCGTGACCACCTTGAGCTCTCCGCGCTCGTCGAGCAACGGCCGGACCAGCGCCCGCCCCAGCGCGTGACGGACTGCTTCGTTCAGCAGAACGGGGTTCTTGCTTATGCCTGCGGTCTCGATCAGAGTTTCGAGAATCGTGCCCAGGTCGCGGATTGACACTTGCTCGCGCAGCAGTTGCTGCAGAACTCTTTGGACCTCGCCCAGGGTCATGAGCTTAGGGACGAGTTCTTCGACCAGCTTGGGATGCGACTCGCTCAGCCGGTCAATCAGACGCTTGGTTTCGTGGCGGCTAAGTAACTCGTGCGCATTCTGGCGGATGATTTCTCCCAGATGAGTGGCCAGCGCGGCGGTCTGGTCCACGACCGCGTAACCGGCCGCAAGAGCCTGGGCCTGCTGCTCCTTGCTGATCCATTTGGCGGGCGCGCCAAAGGCAGGGTCACGCGTGTCCACACCCGCCAGTGCGGGCGGATTCGGTTGTGAACTGATGGCCAGCAGGCAATCACGGCGCATTTCCCAGCGCGTGATTTCCACGCCGCGAAGATAGATCACATACTCCAGGTCCTTGATGGTCAGATTGTCGGTGATGTGAATGGACGGAACCAGAAAGCCAAGTTGTGTCGCCAGGTGCTTGCGCAACGCTCGCACCTTGGCGAGCAACTGCCCGCCCTTGTTGGCATCCACCAGCGGCACCAGGCCGACACCGACCTCAAGCATGAGGTCGTCCAGTTTCAAGGCCGCGTCCATCGGGTCAAGAGTTGGTGACGGAGCACTCTCGGACTTGCCCGCCGTGGTTGCCGAAACTGCTTTGCCCTCGATCGCCTCCGGCTTTGCGCGGCGCGCCAGCACGGCCATGATGACGGCCATGAGAATGAATGAGAGTTTGGGTAGTCCCGGAATCAGCGCGAGGCCGGTCATCACCGCCGCGGCAATCCACAAGGGACGGCTGTTGCCGAACAACTGCTTGCCTAAATCCGTGGAGAGCGTGCTGTCCGAGGAGGCTCGCGTCACTACCATGCCGCCGGCCACCGAAACCAGGAGGGAGGGAATCATCGTGACCAGGCCATCGCCGACAGTCAGCACGGTGTAGGTCTTGAGCGCCTCCATGAAGGGAACGCCCTGCTGTATGACGCCGATGAGAAAGCCGGCAATGATGTTGATGGCGGTGATCAGAATCGTGGCCAGCGCATCGCGCTGGTTGAACCGGGCCGCGCCGTCCATGGCGCCGTAGAATTCCGCCTCGTGCGCGATCTGCTCGCGGCGGGCGCGGGCCTGTACTTCATCGATCAGGCCGGCGTTGAGGTCGGCGTCGATGGCCATCTGCTTGCCGGGCATGGCATCGAGAGTGAAGCGTGCCGTCACTTCCGCGGTTCGCACCGCGCCGTGGCTGACCACGATGTACTGAATGGCGATCAAGGCCAGAAACAGGACGAAACCGACAACGTAGTTTCCGCCTACAACGAACTGGCCGAAGGCCTCAATCACGCGCCCGGCCGCCGAAGGCCCTTCCGCCCCGTGCAGCAGAATTCGCCGGCTGCTGGCCAGGTTGAGAGACAGGCGGAACAATGTCATCAGCAGAAGCAAGCTGGGGAAGACGGAGAATTGCGCGGGACGCAGAATCTGGACGGCGGTGAGCAGCACCAGCACCGAAGCCGTCATGCTGAAGGCCAGCATGATGTCGAGGAGAAAGCTCGGCATCGGCACCAGCATGACGAACACCATGCTCACAGCGGCGGCGGGTACGATCCAGTCAACCGCAGAGCGTGACGCCAGTTTCGGTTTGGTGATGGTGGCCATTAGCGCGATTCAGTCGCTCCCTGTCGTTTCATTTGCTGCTGTGTGCGGTACACGAATGCCAGGACTTCCGCTACGGCCGTGTAGAGCTTGGCCGGAATGCTTTGGCCGACGTCCACCGTCTTGTAAAGCGCCTGCGCCAGCGGCGGATTCTCCAGCACTGGAATTTCTTTCCAGCGCGCGATCTGCTTCATCTTTTGCGCCAACAGGTTTCGGCCCTTTGCGACCACGACCGGCGCGCCCATATCCATGTGATAGAGAATCGCCACCGCAAAGTGGGTCGGGTTGGTGACCACAACTGTGGCCTTCTCCGTTTCGCGCAACATCAACTGCCGGCGCATCTGTCGTTGCAGGCGGCGGATGCGCATCTTGATCTGGGGGTTTCCGTCCGAATCCTTGGTTTCCTGCCGCATCTCCTCGCGTGACATACGCAGGTCACTCTCAGACTTGCGCCAGGTGAGGAAGTAATCCACCAGCGACCATGCCAGCAGCACCAGCGCGGATTTCCATGCCACCTCGAAGACGATGGTGAGCAGGAAGCGCGTGAACGTCCAAAGGCTGGTGTTGGAAGCGAGCACCATCGAGATCCAATGGTCCCGCAGCGCCGCGAATCCCACGTAGGCGATGGCTGCGAACGGAAGCAATGACTTCAACAGGCCGCTCAAGCCGGTGAGGGAAAAGATCTGTCCCAGTTTCTGGGCCGGGCTGAGTCGCTCTACCTTGGGGACCAGGGCTTCGGGCGCGAACACGATTCCGCCCTGCGCCAGGCCGCCGACCAGCGAAAACGTCCAGGCTGTTGCCATCACCGGCACCACACACTTGGCCAGCGTCCATGCCGTCCATATAAATAAGGAGGCGCTCGGCGTTAGCGTGTCCCCGCTGGAATACTCAAAGGTGTGGCGCAAAAGGTTCCGCCAGGCTTCGATTCCCGCATAGCCCTGCCATGCGACCAGGCCGAATGCGCCGGACACCGCCAGAATGCTGGACAAATCACGCGAGCGCGGAACCTGTCCCTGCTCTCGCGCCTTTTGCCGGCGCCGCGGTGTGGGTTTCTCTGTCTTGTTGTCGCTCATGACCGCGCCGCCAGATGCAGAATGCGTTCCGTGAATGCCACCGATTCCGTGAAGTAGCGAGCAAACATGGCGGGCCAGTACCGGATCACCATGATCAGAAGTCCCACGCCCAACATGCTCTTGAAGGCGGGGCCCAGCAGCATCAGCGGCATTTGTGGAGAGGCCTTGCCCAGAAATCCCAGAATCACATCCGCCACCAGGGTCACGGCCAGCACCGGGGCCGCGATCTGCAGCCCAGTCCCCAGCACGCCCGCAATTCCGTGCAGCAACTCAGTGGTCAAGCCGCGATTCAGATGGACCGCGCCGGGCGCGAGATAGTCAAAACTGTGGGCGATGCCGCGCAGGATCCAGTGATGCACGTCCAGTTGTAGAAACAGCAGGAAGGCAACGGTCTGGTGGAACATGGCGACCACCGTGGTGTCCACCTGGGTTTGGGGATCGAGGATGTTGACCAGCGAATATCCCATCTGCACACCCAGCACCGCTCCGGCCAGCTGCGCTGCTTCAAACACAAAATTGGTGACCAGCCCGATGGCGGCTCCCAGCACGAATTCCCGTGCCACCACTCCCGGCCACTGGGTCAGCGTGACAATGCCGACCTGCGCGGAATACACGGGATACAAAACCGCGGTGATGAGCAGGACCAGCATCGCCTTGATGCGGGGCGGGATCGCGCCATTGCCGAAGAACGGGGCAAACAGCATCAGCCCGGAAATCCGGATCCCGATCACCAGCGGTCCGCTCAACAGTTCGGTCAGGGACAGTTCCATTTGTCGGCCTATCTCACGTACGGATGAAAGTCGGAGAACAGCTTCACCGTGTATTGCCCCATCTGCCTCCACATCCACGGCATCATGAAGAAGGCGGCCGCCGCCACAGCCAACAGCCGCGGCACCGCCGAAAGCGTGGCTTCCTGCAGCGAAGTCAGCACCTGAACCACGTTCACCAGCAGGCTTACCGCCACCGCGATCGCCAGAATCGGCGCTCCCAGCAACAGAACTTCGAGCAGCGTGTGACGGCAAATCTCAATCACTTGTGCATCCGGCATCAGCTAAAGCTCCTCATCAATGAACCGATTAACAATCCCCATCCATCCACCATCACAAACAGCAGCAGCTTGAGCGGAGTCGAGATCACCACCGGCGGCAACTGCAACATGCCCACCGAGGTGGTGATCGAGGCCACCACCATGTCAATCACCATAAAAGGAAGAAAAAGAATGGCGCCGATCTGGAATCCTGCTTTGAGTTCCGAGAGAATGTAGGCCGGGACCAGTATCCGCATGGAAAGATCATTGGGATCGTGTGGGCGCTGCTGTTTGGCGAGGTCCACAAAGAGCGCCACATCTTTTTCCCGTACGTAGTGCTCCATGAACTCATGGATGGGAACAATGCCGCGCTGCACCGCATCCATCGCGTTGATTTGTCCTGCCTGCAGCGGTTCCAGCGCCTGGTTGTAGATTGAAGCGCCCACCGGCTGCATGAGGAAAAAAGTCAGCACCATGGCCAGGCCGATCAGGGTCTGATTGCTGGGCGTGCTCTGCAGCCCGAGTGCCTGCCGCAGGAAATGAAAGACAATCAGCAGGCGCGCAAACGGCGTCATGCACATCAGCAGGGACGGGATCAGGGTCAGAAAAGTCAGCAGAGCTACGATGGTCCACGAGGAGGAGCCGGATCCGGCCGCGCCCGGCAGGGTGATACGAATCTCATTCGACGCCGGAGTCGGCGCGACCGCGGGCGTCGCTTTGGACGAAGCCGATGCCGAAACGGTCCCCAACAGGACGGCAACCAGAAATACTCTGACGAACCGGGAGCAGGCGGTCATGAGATCTTCGCCGCCTCCTGATCAAGGGCCGCGGCAAATGTTTTGGTTTCCTGCAGACGAGTGAGCAGTGACACGGCGGTGGAGGACCCACCGATCAGAAACCGTTCCTCATCCACTTGAACCACTGCGACGAATCGCTTCTCTCCGAGCGAGACGGTTTCGCAAACCCGCAAATTCTTGCGCACCTGCTGCGCTTTGGCACGCTGCAAAATCCACTTGAGAGCGTTCCAGGTCTTCACCAGCCAGGCCCGGCCCGGCAGGGTCTGGCTCCCGTCTCGTACGCTCGGGAAAGAACGCGACTTATCCTGGACTGCCTGCAAGGGTTCGGCTTGAGAGAGAGTATTCATGCCAATTCCGTGATTCGTATTGCCAGCCGGTCATTCACCGCTTCGAATCGTCCCCAGCCCAGGAGGATTTTGTTGACTCGTACGGGGACGTCGTTGGCAACCGGCGTCGCCGTCCGCACTACAGATCCTTGGCGCAGATTGAGCAGGTCGCCCACCGTGAACCTGGGCACCGCAATTTCCGCCGCGGTCTTGCAGCGGAGCCAGTGGTAAGCCTCAATAGGAGAGTTCGCGGGTTCTTTCGCCTGCGGGGCTTCCGTACGCACCGGCGCAACCTGGGCTGTAGCCATTCTGTTTTTCTCGTGACTGCTGATTGGAGCAACGCGAAGTCGGAACTCCGCGAAGCAATGGAGGTGCAATCACTCTGCCAGTGGTCGCGGGACGAGGTAGGGTGAACGGATGCTTATGGTCTGGCCTGCAAGCAACAGAAAAAGAGCAGCTTAACGCGCAGCGACGGCGTGAGGGCGTGGGCTGAAAGGAAGCTGTTTTCGATTAGAGCAAGAGTAGAAGACGCGACTTTCCAGCGCGGCGGGGAACCGCGCCGGAATCGCTCTAATCTTCAGCTAACTTTCAGCGTTTAACTTCCAGTTCTACAACTGCTTCATGTTGATGGTGTCCTGCGTGAGCTGGTCGAATGTTGTTACGACTCGCGCATTCGCCTGGTAACCACGCTGGGTCACAATCATGTTGGAAAACTCGGTCGCGATGTCCACGTTCGACTGCTCCAACGAACCGCCGGTGAGGGTGCCGCGGCCGCCGCTTCCTGCCACTCCGATCGCTGGCGCGCCGGAAGACAAGGTGGTCTGGAAGCTGTTTTGTCCGACCCGCAACAGGCCTTGTGGATTGGCAAAATTTGCCAGCACGATCTGACCCAGCGCCAGCGTCTGGTTGTTGGTAAAAGTTCCCTCGATGGTTCCGTCAGACGTAATGCTGAAGTCGGAGAGCGTTCCGCTGCCATAGCCGTTCTGGAAAGTATTGGCAGTGGCGCTGGGAGCCGACGATTGGGTGAGCAGGGAATTTCCGGCTGCATCCTGCAGGTTCCAGGTCATGGTGATGTCCGAGGCGCCATCCGCCAATCCGGCGATTGTGATGCCGGTGACGGGTGCCGCGGGCGTTGCCAGGGTGCCGTCCGGATTGAAGGTGACGTTACCCGTGGAAATTACTGTGGGCGCGCCAACCCCACCGGTGTCGGCGGCGGGCAGAGTGAGCTGGTAACTCCAGGCGTTGGAAGCCGTCTTAGTGAACTGATAAGTCAACACGTGAGACGTGCCCAGGGAATCGAAGACAGTGACGGGCGTTGAAAAACTATCTCCCACCGCCGCGCTCGCATCCAGATTGGTCTGGGTCTGGATCGCGGTGGTCGCCGCTCCGGGAATAAGTTGTCCCTGGCTGATCATGAGCGGCGCCAGAGTCTGGGACGGGCTGATAACGCCATTCACCGCGGGATATCCCATGACCAGTTGTCCCTCCTGCGTGGTCAGCTGGCCCATGGCATCGACCGTGAAGTTGCCGGCGCGGGTGTATTGCTCCACGCCATTTTTCTGGGTCACGAACAGTCCGTTCCCCGTGATGGCCACATCCGTAGGCACGCCCGTGCCTTCGAGATTGCCGCCGGTGAATGTAGGCGTCACCGATCCCAGGGCTACACCTTCACCCACCTGGATCGGATCGTTGGCTCCGTTGGTCCCGAAGGCCTGGTAGAAAAGATCGGTAAACGACGCCCGGCTCTCCTTGAATCCTACGGTGTTGAGGTTGGCCAGATTGTTCGAAATGACCGCCAGCGCCTGCGACGCGGCCGTCAATCCGGAAAGTGGAATCGAAAAATTGGGCATGGTCTTAGGCTCCTGTGGGTGACGTTGTGGGTTGCGACGGCGTGGTTGGCGTGGTGGTGCCCTGCATCAACTGGCGGATTTGAATCAGCTCGTTCAGCTGGTTCATGGACAACATCTGTCCCACCATCTGTGTCGGGTCCATGGGCGAAGTCGGGTCCTGGGTCTTGAGCTGCGCAATCAGGAGTTGCAGAAACAGATCGCTGGAGCTGTTGGCCAGCGTGTCCGAAGCTGAATTCGCTGAATTGGCGGAACTGGTGGAGCTGCTGCCTTGCGTCGCCTGCTGGGCGGCCATGGCCGATGCTGCGATGGGGTTGATCGTCATAGCTGTTTCTCCTTCATGCTTTCTAACTTCGATTTGTAACTGCTAAATGCGAATGTCCAACCTGCCGCTGGAATTGAGCGCTTCCATCAATGCTGGAAGCGCCGCTTCCGACTCTGACCTTGTGACGTTGTAACTCTGCGGCCTCCACGTCTGCGGCTGCTGTGAATCCTGGGCCAGGCCTGAAGAGGTCGCGAAACTCTGCCCCTGAATCACGATGCTGGCCACCGAGACTTGCTGGTCGGCGAGTTTGTGATAGAGCGCCGGCAGATCGGCCGTCATGGATTTGGCGACGTCGCTGTGTTCCACGGAGATCTGCGCGCTGAACATATGCCGCGCCACCGAGGTTCGAATGTCTATGTTGCCGAACTCCTGGGTTTGCATTCCGACGCGAAATTCGGACTGGCTCATGTCATGGACCAATTTCGCGCTGGTTACGGGTGACGCTGTCGATGTGGGAAGAGCTTCGTCTGGCCCGTCCGCCTCTGCCCCGGCAGTTTGGGACGATGGAGTCGCGGCGGTCTGCTTCAGAGGCGTTGCCTGGGCGTGACTATCGGAATGAGTGCCCAACGCTACGCTGGCAACGTCTTTGCTGCTTGTGGCCGCGGATTTTGTCAGCCCATCCGCGAGGGTACCGACTTCGTTGGGCGCAATCTTTCCCCGCTGAGTTGAGGTCGTTCTCGTGTCCTTGATGCCGCGTTCTTTGACTTCGCGGCCCTTGATGGTCGGGGATACAGTCGGCGTGTTTGTCCCGTTGGTCAATCCGGCTGGCAAGCTGGGTTCGACTGTGCCGGAGGGTCGCGCAAGCTTTGAGCTCATTGACTTGTCGAGTATCTTGCCTGCGGATGCAGTCGATGCTACTTCGACCGTTGCAACCGGGGGCAGCAAAACGGTCGCAACCTCGATCGGTACATGCGTGGGCGGGGCCGGCCGATCGGGGTTGGCCGCCGCCGTCAAAACCGGTTTCGCCGATTCGCTGCTCGGCGGCTGGCCGGATCCGTCGGCGGGCTTTCGCGCCGTTGTGATGGTTGCGCCAGATGCGACGGCCCGCGCCGCTAGTTCCTTAGCCTGTATCAAGTCACTCGGGGGCGCGGTTGGCCCGGGCAAATGCGGATTCTCGCTCCCGAAGATCGGCAATTCTTTTTGGACCTTGCCCATGACGACCGTGGGTGCTGGCGTATCTGCCTCCGGGAGTGACGATGGCGGAGTGATTGTCCCCAGCATTTTGGATGGCGTGGAAAGCAGACTGGAAGCCGCATCCGCTGCTTTGTCGTTCCTATTGCTCAAGTTGCGGCCAGCGAACATCGCCGGATCTTTCAAGGCCGTCTTGATTTCCAGGAGGCTGACGGGGTCCGTCGCGGCCTCCTGCTTCGGCGTGACATCGAGCGCCGCTGCGGGAGGAACGGGTAACGGGACAGTCAATTCGGGATGTGCCATCCCGGCGGTAGGATCAGTTGCTTCTTCGCTCTTGCGCGATTTACTTTCGTCCTGCAGACCCGCAGGTTTCTTGGCTGCGTCCGGTCCGAGCACTGGCGCCTGAGCCGGGGCGGTCGTTGTGCTCTCCACTCCAAACAGTGACGCGGCGATCGCCCTGAAATCCTGAGTAGAATCCGCGGGAGCCTTGGCCAACAGAAAATCGGCCAGCGATGAATTCGCTGCCGGCAAGGGCGAAGTGCCGTGCGCGTTTGCAGCTCCGGAAGTAGGTGGCGTCACATTCACGAGACAGTCTCAGTCGCAAGACAAATAAGCACGCGGGAGGCCAAAGCTGTCCGCGCCGAGGATCAGACCGAAAGATCGAGAATGCGCTGCGAGCTAAAGACTTGGGAAGGTTCTGCCGATAAAGCTGGCGACAGAAAACAGCCTGGAAGTGTGTACTGGGCAAGCTTTGCCTATCGTCGCTAGGCAAAGTGTGCCTAGTCGCGCGCTTTGGCGCGTGCCAGGAACAAGTCATCCAACGTTTTTTGTTCCTGCCGTTTCTGCTGCAACTGGTAGGCGTGATGCTGACGCTCTCGAAGTTTGCTGAGGACCTGGCGGTCCCGCCGCGCGGTTTGATAGATGGCCAGCTGGGCCAGGCGTTGCGTTTCGAGTTGTCGAAGGCGAAGACGCAGTCCATCCGCCGCCAGCTTCAACTGCGACTCCCGTTCAACAATATCCATAAGATGAGAGGCGGGTAGTTTGAGGGCGAGATCTTTTTCCCGCTGTCCCCGAATACGGACTTGTTCCTCGCCGATCTGGCCCAGTTCCTGCTCCGCCGTAACGATCTGCTGAACGATAAGCAGCAATGTGGCTTCTTCCGAATGCTCGACACTTTCGCGAAAGCGCAACACCGCATCGAGAGTGAAGCGGAATGCCATGGCTAGGCGGGCAGCGCGAGCAGTCGTTTAGCGGTTTCCTCGGGCAACGGAATTTCGCTTGGGTTCTGTTGCAGGAATGCGTTGATCGCCGGCAAGGCGGCGATGGCTTTGTCGAGCAGTGCATCCGTGCCCGGCTTGTAGGCGCCAATGCGGATCAGATCTTCGGCGCGGGCATATGCGGCCAGCAGCATGCGCACCTTTCCCGCCATCTCCATCTGTTGCGGACCGCAAATCGCGGGCATCAAGCGGCTCAGACTGTCGAGCACGGAAATTGCGGGGTAATGATTGCGCACCGCGAGATCCCGGTTCAGCACCACGTGTCCATCCAGCAGGGAGCGCGCTGTGTCCACCAGTGGATCCTGCTGGTCGTCGCCCTCCATCAGAACCGTGTAAAAGCCGGTGATGCTTCCGTTGGAGAAACGCCCGGCGCGTTCGATGAGCTTCGCCATCATGGCCAGCACCGAAGGCGTGTAGCCTTTTGCGGTGGGCGGTTCGCCTGCTGCCAGGCCGATTTCACGCTGTGCCATGGCAAAGCGCGTGAGTGAATCGAGCACCAGCAGAACGTGTTTGCCGCGGGCCGAAAAATATTCCGCGACGGCCGTCGCGGCCAGGGCCGCGCGTATGCGCAGCAGAGGCGACTGGTCCGAGGTTGAAGCCACCACCACTGACCGGCGGCGGCCTTCTTCGCCCAGCGCCTTCAGGAAATCTCCCACTTCGCGGCCTCGTTCGCCGACGAGTGCGAGCACGGTCAGGTCAGCGGCAGTCGCTCGAGTCATCATGCCCACCAGAGTCGTTTTGCCGACACCGCTGCCGCCAAATATTCCGACCCGCTGTCCCCGTCCGCAGGTCACAAATCCGTCAATAGCACGAATGCCGCAGGTCAGCGGTTCGCTGATCGGAATGCGGCTCAAGGGATGGGGCACGGTGCCATCGATGGCAACCGTCCGCGTGGCCCGATACTCGCCCAGCGAGTCCAGGGGATTGCCGCGCGCGTCAATGACCCGCCCTAACAACTCCGGTCCCACACGCAACGAAGGGCGCGCTCCCCAGGTCACGATGCGATCGCCGAAACGGATGCCCTGCGGTTTGTCCAAGGGCATGGAGAGCACGGTCGAGCCGCGAAAACCGACGACCTCGCCGGGAAAGAGATTGCCGTTGGAATCTTCCATCTCGCAGGACTCGCCAACCGAACAGAACGGGCCCACGGACTCCACCAGGTTGCCCACCACGTGGGTGACCCTCCCCTTCCAGCGCAGGGTGGATGAGTGATGCAGCCACTGGGTGTAGGCGTCGAGAATTGCTTCGCTCATTTCTGGTCAGGCCTCTGCGCCAGCAGATCAAAAAATCCCTGTTCGATTTCCTTGAGCTGCGCATTCAGGCCGAGTTCGGTGGTCCCCAGTTCTGTTTCCAGAATGCAGTTGTGTGCTTCAACCGAGGGATCGGCTTTGACCTCGATCCGAATCTCCTGGCTGGCGTTGCCTTCAAAGTAGCGGCTCCACTCGCCAACTTCTTCCGGCCGTACGCGCACGGTCGCGCTGGTTCCGTGTTGAAGCTTTTCCGTGGCGACCTTCACCAAAGCCGCCACCAGCATGGGATCTACCTGGGCCTCGCGGTGCAGGATCTTGGCCGCGATGGCCAGCGCCAGGTGAACCAGTTCAACCTCGGCGCGGGAATAATATTCGCTGCTCTTTTGGCTAAAGGCCCGCAGGGCCTCGGCCACCTTCGTGCGTTCCTCTGTCAGTTGCTTTTCGAAGGATTCCTGGGCCTGCTGCAAGCCTTCACGGATTCCCTCGGCGTGAGCTGCGGCCAGCTTCACCTCCAGTGGTTCTGATGTTTCTCGGCCAGCAGCTCCGTTTTGGGGCGTGGCGCGACCTTCGACCGCTGGTGTCGCCTTACCCTCCGTCCCTCCGGGTTCACGGTATTCGAAGGCTTCAACCGCCGCCGGCTCAGGCAACGAACTCATCATCCGCCTCCGCTCTCAACGTGATCTTGCCTTCCGCTTCAAGTTGGCGGGCGGCGGCGATGACTTCCTGCTGCGCCTTGGCAACGTCCTTCCCGCGAACCCGGCCGAGCACGTCCATATCTTCCTTCAGCATTTCGACCGCGCGCGATGACATCGCCTTGAAAATGTGCTCCTTTACCGGATCGCTCGCTCCTTTGAGCGCCAGCGCCAGGGTCTTTTTGTCCACCGCGCCCAGCAGGTCCCGCAGGGCAGTTTCCGGAACGCCAATCAGGTCCTCGAAGGTGAACATAAGATTTCGAATGCTGCCCGCCAGTTCAGCGTTCTCTTTCTCGATCGCATCCAGAATTGCCCGCGAGGTGGCGGGTTCCAGCTGGTTCATCAAACCGGGCACGGTGTCCGGCCGCGCCGGACCCGCCTTTTTCTCGGAACCGCCCTGCTTGAGTTTCTGGTTGAGAATATTGCTGATGGTCTCCGCCGCATCGGGCGAAAAATTCTGCAATTGAGCGATACGCTTCACCACGTCAACCTGCAACTCGGCTGGCAGTTTGGACAGAATCGGCGAAGCGTGCTGCGGCTCCAGATGCGCCAGCACCAGCGCAATCGTCTGCGCATGTTCCTTTTCCAGCAGGGCCGCCAGCTGTTTGGGATCGGTGTTTCGCAACCAGTCAAGCGTTCCGGCTCCGTTGCGCTGCGCCTGTGTAACTTTCAGGGCAAGTTCTTTTCCGTTCTCTTCTCCGAATGTCTTTTTCAGCAGCCGCGTGGCGTAGTCGCTTCCCCCCTGGATGACAAAGCGGTGAGCTGCGGATTGTTGCTGATATTCCTCGAGAACCTGCTGCGCCAGTTCAGGCGGGATCGCGTCAAGAGAGGCTACCTCGGCGGCGATCTGCTGCACATCGGATGACGAAAGCTGGCGGCAGATCACGGCGGCGGCTTCTTCTCCCAGAACGGTGAGGAGAATCGCGGCTTTGCGGGCGCCGCTCAGGGCGGACTTGGCGCGCGCGGCACTCACTGTGCTCCCTCACGCAGCCAGGCCTGGACCAGGCGTCCGGTCACCGCAGGCTCGCTCTTTGCCTTGTCCGTAAGCTGCTTCTGCAGTCCCAGCGACTGTCGTTCGGTATCGGACAACGTCATTACTTCCGAGGAACCGGGAACGCTGGCGGCCATCTCCGCTTTTAACTGCGCTGCTGACTTGTCGGGCAGCTGGCTGAAGGCGGAGAGCGCCTGCTTCTTGATAGGACGCAGCAGAAGTATGTAGGTCAGCATGAACAGGATGAAGATGACGGCGTATCGGATGACCGATGACCAGTCATTCACCACAACCCGGATGCGATCCACTTTGCTTGGCGGATTCGGACTTTGCAGGGGCGACTGCTGGAAGGAAAGATTCTGGACCGCCAGCGTGTCACCGCGTTTCTCGTCAAGACCGATCGCCGCCGCGGCCAGTACTTCAATCTGCTTCAATTCTTCAGGAGTGCGCTTGCGCCGGACCTCCGAGCTCTTGCCATTGGCTTGCTGAATATCGACCGCATCGTCAATCAGCAGCGCGGCCGAAATCCGGCGGATTCTTCCCACCGGCTGCAGAATGTGCCGCACCACTTTGTCCACGGCGTAAGTTGCGTTCTGGGTCTTTGAAGACTGAACAGTGTCGTCAGTCTCGTCATCTTCCGACTTGGCCGGGGCGGTGGCGTTGGGAACGTTGCTGGCGGTCCCCGGAACTCCGCCGGTCGTGTCTCCGCCCGATGTTTTCTCTTCCGAGGTCTGCATGGTGACCGCAACCGCGCTCTTGGGATCGTACGTCTCCTGGTTTTCCTCGCTGCTGCTGGTGTCGTAATCCACATTTACGCTGGCGCGAATGCGCTGCGCGCCCACCACGGGCTCCAGCGTGCTGACCAGTCGCCGGGAAAGCTGGTCTTCCAGATCGGCATCGCGCTGCGATCCCGACCGGCGGGGGCTGAAAGGTTGATTGGTGTCTGCATCGGTGATAACCACGTTTTGCGGACTCAGTTTGTCCACCGCGCCCGAAACCAGGCTGGCGATCGAGCGCTCTATGTCCGGTGAAAGCTGTCCTGAACGCAGCCGCAGAATCACCGAGGCCTTGGCTTCCCGCTCGCGATCGAGGAAAACGGAATCGGTCGGCATCACCAGGTGGACCCGCACACTCTCGACATCGCGAAGGGTTTGGATGGTGCGCTCCAGCTCGCCTTCCAACGCTCTCTGATAATTGACCTTCTCATCGAATTCCGTCTGGCCCCAATTCAGCTTGTCGAACAATTCAAAGCCGAGGCGCCCGCTGTGCGGCATGCCTTCACTGGCAACTTCCAGGCGGCTGGAATCCAGCTTGTCGCCAGGGACGCTGACCGTTTTTCCATCAGGACTGATTTCGTACGCGATGCTCTTGGCCGCCAGCCGGCTTGCCAGCGCCTGCGCATCGGCGGGCTCCATGCCGGTCATGAGAGGCTTGTAATCGGGGGTGACGATGAGATGCCCGAAGAAAAAAATCACTCCCACGACAACCGCGGCTCCACCCATCAGCAGGACGAGCTGCTTGGTGTCGAAGGCCGCGATGGCGTTCTTTCCCTGGTTCGCGATCTGACTGAACGATGCCATGGCTTATGGTTCGGAGTGCTAGAACTGCATGCGCGAGACTTCCTGATACGCGCTGACAATCTTGTTACGGACCTGCAGCATCAATTGAAAGGCGATGTCTGCTTTTTCGACGGCAATCATGACGTTGTGCACGTCGCTGCGGTCGCCTTTCAGTAAATCCGTGACCTGCTGCGCCGCGTTTCCGTGGAGTTCTTCCACCTGGTTGATGGCGGTCTTCAGGAGTGCGCCAAAGTTGCCCTCGCCTTCGTTCGCGTCCGAAGCGGGCGTCGATCCGAGCTGGTCGAGATTGGGAAATGCCGGAAGATTTGAGATCAGGTTATTCATGATGTTCCTATTTAAGGATGTCCATCGCTCCCTGGATCATCTGTTTCGTAGCGCTGACCGCAGCCGCGTTGAGTTGATAGGCCCGCGCCGCGCCCATGAGATCGACCATTTCCTCGATAGGATTGATGGCGGGATACGCGACGTAACCGGCCTTGTCGGCATCGGGATGGCCCGGCTCATAACGCATTACCGGAGGGGCAGGATCGTTCACGACCTTTGAAATATGCACGCCCGAGCGTCCGGTCAAACGCCGGAAGCCCGCCAGCAAAAGTTGAAACGGTGAATTGCTGGCGCCGGAAAAAACCACTTCCTTGCGGCGATAAGGCCCGCCCGAAGGTGTGCGCGTGGTTTCCGCGTTTGCCATGTTGGCGGCCACGACTTCGGCTCGCTGGCGCTCCGCGCCCATTGCCGAGCCACTGATTTCGAGTGCTGAAAACATGCTCATGAGTCTTTCCCTTCGTTGATGGCTTGCACGATCCGGTGAAACTCGCTGCGAATAAATTGAATGCCGATGCGGAATTGCAACTGGGTTTCGGCCAGCAGCAGGCCTTCCCGGTCCATGCTTACGTCGTTGCCGTCCGGGCGCTGCAGCAGGCCCGCCACCTTGTGAGCGACCGGCCCCAGGCTGGCCTGCTCCGGATTTCCCACCGCACGGTCAAGTTCAGCGCGGAAATTGACATCGCGCGTGCGGTATCCCGGCGTGTCAATGTTCGCCATGTTGTTGACTACCAGCGCCTGGCGATCTGAGGTGACATTCAGGAAGCGCTCCAGAAATTGAATGATCGGCATCGAGCCCATCAGGCATACCTCCGCGGCGGCAGGCCGAATTCCCGGATTTTGTTGCGAATCGTTCGCAGGCTGATTCCCAGCATCTCTGCCGCGTGAGTGCGGTTGCCGCCCGTGAGTTGCAGGGTCGTCTCCAGAAGCTGACGCTCGAGTTCGCGGATGGGCGTTCCCGCTTGCAGCAGGCTCTGATCGGGGAATGCCTTGAGGACCGGCGGTTTTGAAAGTTCCGCCGCCAGATGCTCCGGTCCGATATTGCAATCGCTGTTCATGGTCACAACCCGCCGCATAAAATTGGACAGCTCGCGCGCGTTGCCCGGCCAGGCATGCTGTTTGAGCCCGATAAGCAGAGTCAGAGTGCAGTTTGGGCGCAGGGCGGCCGGCCTGTTGCGCAAACTTTGCCGCGAAGTACTCGCCCAGCACGGGGATATCGTCGATCCGTTCCCGCAGCGGCGGAAGCGTAAGCGGAATCACGTTAAGCCGGTAGTAAAGATCGGCGCGGAAACGGCCGCGCTCCACCATTTCCTGGAGAGATACGTTGGTGGTGGCGATGATCCTGATATTGATGGGAATGGTCCGCGTGTCGCCTACGCGCTCTACTTCGCGTTCCTGCAAGACTCGCAAGAGTTTGGGCTGCAACTCCAAAGGCATTTCGCCGATTTCGTCCAGCAATAGAGTCCCACCATTTGCCACTTCGAATTTTCCGGACTTGGCCACCGTGGCTCCGGTGAAGGCGCCACGCACATGGCCAAACAACTCGCTCTCCAATAATTGTTCGGGAACGGCGGCGCAGTTGATCGCAATAAAGGGCTTTTCCCGGCGACGGCTGGCCTCGTGGATGAATCGCGCCAGCAATTCCTTGCCCGTGCCGCTTTCAGCTTCCACCAGGATGTCGGCGTCAGTCTGTGCCGCGAGCCGGGCGCGATCGAGGGCGCGCATTAGCGCCGGAGACCGCCCTATGATTTCTGTGCGAGTCGGTTTGGGAGCCTGGCCGCCGGCCGAGTTTCGCATCACCCGCTCCACGGTGGACTGCAATTGCTCAAACGAAAATGGTTTTGTCAGGTAATCGCAGGCGCCGTTTTGCATGGCCTGGACTGCCTGTGCCACGGTGCCGAAAGCGGTCAACACAATCACCGCCGTGGAAGCGTCGGCGCTTCGCACTTTGCGCATCAGCTCCAGACCGTCGCCGTCGGGCATGCAGACGTCCGTCACCATCAGGGGAAAGGAAGTCTGTCCGCACTTGCGTTCTGCTTCTGCCGCTCCCGCCGCAGTTTCCACCTGCCAGCCATCGCGCTCGAACGTGGCCTTCAATGCCATGCGCATGCCGGGCTCGTCATCGACCACCAGTACCGACTTTGACTGCGTATTCATAGAACGGGAAACTCCAGCGAAAATCTGGTTCCGTCGCAGGCGCGGCTCTGCACCCGGATACTGCTGCGGTGCTGCTCCATGATCCTCTGACAGATGGTGAGTCCGAGACCTGGTCGTTGTTTGCTTCCACTGAACCCGGGATTGAATACCTTCGCCAGGTCCTGCTCCGGAATGCCTTCTCCCGTGTCCGCGAAATCGACAATCGCGAGCTCGCCGTGCTGTCGGGCGGTAATGGTCAGCGACCCGCCCGCCGGGGTATGGCGAAAGGCGTTGATGGCAAGATTCAGGATGACTTGTTGCAGGCCGTTAGGATCGCCGTCGATTACAACGTTGTCGATCTCCATGTTGATCTCAAGCTTGACCCCGGCTTGCTCGGCCAGCGGCCGGATGAACGCAATTCCGTTCTGCAAGACGGTTCTCAGCTGCAGGCGGACGTGATTGGCTGATCCGTGCCCGTGGAACTGTAAAACATTGTTGACCGTCGCCGAGAGCGAACGGATGCCGGCCTGAAGATTTTCAACGCAATACTTTTCTTCCTCGCCGACTGCGGACTTGCGCTCCAGCACACTGGTCCACAGTTCCATGCTGCCCAGGGGATTGCGGATTTCGTGGGCCAGCACGGCAGCCATTTCTCCCAGGGCAAGCATGTTGCGGGAAGCTTCGCGTTGCCGTTCGGCTTCCTTACGCGCGGTTACATCGCGCAGGATAAGGATGAATTGGTCCGCGCCGAGGCCGCCGTCCGAAGACGGCGCGCTGTGCAACGCGGTCCTGCGGATGGAAAGCCAGCGCGCGCTCTTTTCCGAATCGAGCGTGACTTCATGCTCGTCGTCGCGTGCAATCGCCGTCTTGAGCAGGGCCTGGATATGAGCGGGGAACTGTTGTAACAGGGATGTGGCATCGGCAGGCGCACCCAGCAACCGGCCCGCTTCGGGGTTTACCAGAACAATGCCGTCATTGGCATCAAGCACGATCACGCCGCACGGCAGTGCATCCAGGATGCGCTTGAGCGCAGTCCGAATCTGTTTGTTCTCCGCCAGGCTTTGAGTGAGGGCGGCGTTCCGCTCTTCGAGTTCGCGCCGCAGTCGCGCGACTTCGCTTTGAAGCTGACTGTAGGAGGCCTCCATCCGGTCAGCCGTGGCCATGAATGCCTGGAAGGCCTCCGCCAGCGGGCCCTTGACGGCGCCGGGCGGCAGATTCATTGGAGCGTGATGAGAAGTAGGCAACATCTGCCTAGTGACAATGCAATGCGGTTGCCAAAGGCTTCTAATGTGGAAGGTGCAGTGACGAGGGTAACTTCAGGAACATTTGTTCCGACGTGGTTTCACAAGAGGTTGCCACAAAGGCCAATTCGCATCGCTTTGGGAAGGGCACGACTTCAGTCGTGCCACAAAGAAAGGGAGCAGGCCGGCTTTAGCCGCTGAGGGCAGCTGTTTCTGGCGTGCACTCTTGCTATCCTGCGCGTTTCTCAAATTCAAGCAGACCAGATGTCGCGATAGCCCCGCCTAGACCACGATATGCTTGGCCAATACCTGGCGCTCGTCCTGGGCCAGGATAGTTGCCCGTTCAATTACGTTCCGCAATTCGCGCACATTGCCGGGCCAATTGTGTTGCAACAGCTGAAATGCGGCTTCTGAACTCAACCCCAATCGGCGCGAACTGAAGCGGTCCAGAAAGCTCATTGCCAGTGTGGGCAGGTCTTCCATGCGATCTTTAAGCAGGGGCAATTCAATGGGGAAAATCGCCAGCCGGTAATAAAGATCCTCGCGGAATTGTTTTTCCTGGACCAATTTGCGGATGTTCCCGTTGGTCGCCGCCACCACCCGCACATCGACCTTGAAACTGTCTGTGCTGCCCAGTCTTTGCACTTCGCCCTGTTCCAGAAACCTTAGCAGCTTTGACTGCAGGCCCAAAGGCAGATCTCCGATTTCGTCGAGGAAGAGGGTTCCCCCTTGCGCGGCGTGAATTCGTCCAATGCGTGATTGCACCGCTCCGGTAAAAGCCCCCTTGGTGTAGCCGAACAATTCGGCTTCGAGCAAAGCTTCGGGGATGGCCGCACAGTTGATTACCACAAACGGGTTCGATCTGCGGGGGCTGAGATTGTGAATGGCTTGCGCCACCAGGTCTTTTCCAGTCCCACTTTGTCCCAGGACGAGTACGGTGGTGTCGCGGCGCGCGACCAGTTGCGTCATATGGTAAACCCGCTGCATCGCCAGCGAAGTGCCGATCATCCCGGGCAAAGGGCTGACGGCCTTGTTCAGCGGTTCATGGCCGATGATCTCCGGTGTGCCCGTGACCACGACGCTGCTTCCCAATAATCCGGCAAGTTCATCGCCCAGAGCGGCGCGAGACGAGGACGGCAGCGGCAATCCAGTCTGCCGGTCCAGAGGCAGAATCTGCAAGTGAGGAAATTGTGTCCGCACCATTCTCTGAAACTCGTTCGCGTTGAGGTCGGGCAGGGAAGGATCGAGTAACAGCAGTTGAAAATCTTCACTCTCGAGTTGGCCGAGCGCATGGGCGCCGCTGACCGCCTCCGTCAGGTGCCAGCGCTCCGACTTTATCCGCGACATCAATTCTCGCCGCAACTCGCCATTGGGGCTGACAATCAGTACTCCGGAAACTGCGTCACACACAGGCATGGGTACGATGCTCATAGGCTTCTGTGAACCATCTTTCGCTTGGCAGTGCGACAGGCGCTGTCGCCCGCCCGAATTAAGACGTCTTGAAAAAGCGATGCGAACCGGCTGACGACTGCGAACTGGAGAAATCCGCCACCTTGCTTTGGTCGATGGCCACGTCTTTGTTCTTGAGCTTCACTGGGAAGTCGGCGACGATCAGCAAGGGGCTGGTGCCCACCTTGAAGTCACCCCCGGCTCCGGTCACGATTGCGTCTGCCAGGGCGAGAGCTCTGTCCACTATGTCATCGGAAGCCGGCCGGGTGCGATGCGCCCCGGGGTTGCGGGCGGGAGAGTGTTTGATCCGCAGTACCAGACGATCTGCCGGTCCCTGGATCTCGATCTTCGCGAGGTCGCCGGGCCGGGAGTAACCCTGCACCGCTTGCAGCACATAGAAAAGCATCTGCCTCAAGCGAGCGGGTGAAACATGGATCAAGGGCTCGTGTTCCGGACGGAAAAACAAAAGCCGGAGCTGCGCGGTGTCCAGCGTGTGTTGCAGGCCCGAGATGACTTCTTCCAGGACCACGCTGAGGAGTACCTCGCGCACATCCGCCGCGGGCTGCTGAAACCGGGCCAGGCGAGCGGCGAACTGCATGCTCTCCACCGCGCTGCGCAACTGCCCCAGAATATTTTCCGCGATCTCTCTGTATTCCGTCTCCGTGGTTGGACTCAGCAGCGCTACCTCGAGCGAAGCCTGGATGGTCGTCATGGGCTGCGCCATCTGGTGCATGCTGGCCGCCAGCATGCGCAGAAATTTCTCATGTGAAGGCGAACTATGGATCTGGGTATGCATTGGTTTCCTCAGTGCTGCTTTCCCTAGTGGTCTGAAATCACGTATCCCACGCCCCTCACGGTCCGGATCAATGGCGCGGAAAACTCGGAGTTATCCACCTTGTCGCGTACATACTTGACGTACACATCGACCAGGTTGGTGGAGTTATCGAATGGCATGTTCCAGACCTGCTCCATGATCATGGCCCGGGTGACGGTCTGGCGGGCATTTCGCATCAGGTATTCGAGCAGGGCAAATTCCTTGCCCGACAGGTTGATTCGCTTGCCCGCGCGCTCAACCCGATATTCCCGGCTGTCTAAAATCAGGTCTCCCACTTGCAGAGGTCTTCCGGGCGAGTACGGGTTCCGCCGCAACAGCGCCCGCACTCTGGCCGTCAGCTCGGAAAAAGAAAACGGCTTGAGCATGCAATCGTCGGCGCCGCTGTCGAGCGAGAGAACGCGGTCCTCCACCTGGGTCCGGGCGGTCAAAACCAGAATCGGAAGTTGCGGCTGTTTGGGACGGACGTGGTTCAGCACCGCCAGCCCGTCCATCTTCGGCATGTTCAAGTCCAGAATGAGGAGGTGATATTTGTCCTGTGTCACGGCTTCGGTCGCCAGCTCGCCGTCCGCCACGAGTTTCACGCCGTAGGATTCCGACTCCAGCTGCCGCCGCAGAAAATTACCCAGCGGCACATCGTCTTCCGCCACCAACACTTGTGGGATTGAGGTGTTCTGACGCTCTACGTCGGTGTTCACAGGGCCCTTTCCCGAACGGTCGATCTGGTTTCCAGCTGCACACGCTGGAAGAACCAGTTCAACAGGAATCGTTGCCAGAGTCGGCAACTCCACTCCTGAAGAAAACCAACTGATGTACCGATATAATTCCCGGAAGACTATGGCATGCGAGAACTCTTGAGTTCGCCATGCCGTCCCAGGCAAATGCTCCCAGGACGAGAAGCACTTCCAGTTAATGCAATTGCCATGCCAACACGTTGACGCTTAATTTTGTGCTAATTCGGGAGTTTGAAGCGTTTCAAGGTGTAAGCTTTCCAGACAGGGGTGTCTGATTCAAAGACAGGCTTCGCACAGGAGAGCCGGCACAACGTGGGGAGCTCTAATCCATCTCGATGACAAGCGATGAGAACCCGGTTTCCGTTCGGCCCTTCGGCTTTCGCTCTCCACGCATCTCTACGAATTTCAGCTTTTTTGTAGAAGTGGCCGCCACCGGAGAACGTTATGAAGCGGTGTGCACGGACATCAGCGAAGATGGGCTGGCCGCCGATCTGCTTCAGCCCCTGGCGCCCAAAACAACGGTCACAATAAGGATGTTGCTCCCAGGCGGGACCGCACCCCTGCATATTCCGGGCAGCGTCGAATACAGCCTGGATGGCCGTTGCGGCCTGAACTTCCTCTACTCATCTTCGGAAGATCGAAGACAGGTCCAACTCTTCATTCAATCCATCGCGTAAATCAGGGCGACGGCAGCCTTGCTTATTTGTGTTGACTGTCCTGATTCCCTTGCGGCTTCGCGCCCGCTTCGGCATCCGAAGTGTGTGCCGGCTCTTCATCTTCATCCTTGACGACGTATTGCACGATCAGTGAAATACGGCGGTTCGATGGTTCCAGGGGGTTGCCGGGGACGCGCAGCCTTTGATCGGCGTAGCCTCTCACTTGCGAAACCTGGTCGGCGCGCAGGCCGGAAGCCTGCATCAGCCTGCGTGCGGCATTCGCGCGGTCGGAGGATAGCTCCCAGTTGCTGTAGTCCCGGTTCGAGGCGTAGGGTTTCGCGTCGGTGTGGCCTTCGATGGAGATGTGGTTGGGAAGCTTTCCCAGTTGCTCCGCCAGAGCCACCAGCAACTCGCGGCCATCGTCATTCAACCCCGGCTTGCCGCTCTCAAAAAAAGTGCCCGAGGAAGACTCCAGCAGTTCAATGCGCAATCCTTCCGAAGTGATTGTCATCTCGATCTGGTTCTTAAGTTTGTCGAAATTGGTGACCTGCCGGACCGCTTTCTGAAGCTCCTCTTTCAGCTTGGGCATGTTGTCTTTGGTCAGGGTAAAGTTTTCACCCGAGCCAATCTGGTTGCTGCCCACTTTTTTGGAAGTCCCGGTGGGATCCTTGAAGTAGCCGCCCACCGCCACCTGTATCTGCTTGCTGCTGTTCATCAGCCAAAGCACAATGAACAACGCCATCATGGCGGTCACGAAGTCCGCGTAGGCAACTTTCCAGGCTCCACCGTGATGGCCGCCGTGGCCGCCTTTTTTCTTGATGACAATGATGGGGCGTTTCGCTTCGTCCAGGCCAGGCATGCGGCTATGCTCCCGCCTTGGCTGCCGCTGCCGCCGAATCGCTGGTACGGCATTTCTTTTCGACCTCTTTGAAGCTTGGTCGCACGTGGCCGGGGACCGCGCGCCGCGCAACCTCAACCGCCATGATGGGAGGAGCTCCCTTCATGAAGGAAGAGATCAGAACGCGCAGCACGTGATAGTAGGCGTGCTCATCTTCGGCCAGCTTTGCCATGTTGGCCGCGACCGGTCCGACCAATCCATAGCAAAGAAGGATTCCCAGAAACGTTCCCACCAGTGCTGCTGCGACTTTGTGTCCAATCTCCTCCGGAGGCCCTCCCAGGGCGCCCATCGTGATCACCACGCCCAACACGGCGGCGACAATGCCCAGGCCGGGAAGCGAGTCGGCCATGGTGCTCAGCGCCTGCACCGGCTGGCTGGAATCGTGATGGTGAACATCCATGTCCAGTTCCATCATCTGGTCGAGATCAAAAGGTTCGACGCCGCCGCTCACAGCCATGCGCATGGTGTCGCAGACGAAATCACGAATGTGATGATCTTTAATAAAGGCGGAGTATTTTGACAGAATCGGGCTCTTGGCCGGGTCCTCGATGTCGGCCTCAAGCGCCACCAGACCATCCTTGCGCGCCTTATTTAACAGGTCGTACATCATCTTCAGCGTGTCCAGATATCTTTGCTGGTTGAACTTGCTTCCGCCAAAGACGGCGCCGAATCCGCCGGCAATCTTCTTCAGAATATGCAGGGGATTGGCCACCAGAACTGTACCGATGGCCGCTCCGCCGATGATGACCAGCTCGGCCGGTTGCATCAGCACCTTGAGGTTGCCATGCTCCATCAGGTATCCGGCGGCCACGGCGCCGAATACGACGAGAATTCCGATAATCGCAAACATGATTGTCTCTTCTTACTCCCAGTCCATGAGAATTTCACAGGTGTGAGTTTCGCTTTCGTCAGGCACCAACTCACGTTTCAGATAACAAAACTCGCCGCGATACGCGAAGCTCACCTGGCCTCGCCACAGGATGTGCGTGCCGGCCAGCATCTCGTCGATCATCCGCCGGTCGCGCTCGCTGTGATATTCCACATACAACACCTTCACCTCGGGCAGGTATCGATGCAGGGATTGGAGGATGGGCACCTCGCAGCCTTCGGTGTCAATTTTCAATACATCGATCCGCTTGACGCCGCGCTCGGCGAAAAAATCAGAGGCGCATGCCAGACGGATTTCCTCGCTCTCGCCGTCGGTGCGGAGGCTGGAACACAGGGAGGATTCCACGCTGTCATTCTTTCCTTGAAACAGAGACAGCGTCTGTTCCCGGGCATGAAGGCCGAAAGGAAAAACAGTTACATTGGGCAAAGGCCCGACATTCTGCTGCAAAAGAGACAACGGAGCGCTCCCCGGTTCGAAGGCATATATCTTCGCGCCGGGATAAGCGATCGCAAAGTAAACCGAAGCGGCGCCAACATTGGCTCCTATATCGACCACGGTCTTGACGTCTGGCACAAACGAAATCGTGGGATACGTGGCTCCTGCAAAAATGCTGTTCGCCACCTGAAAGGACACGTCGGTCTTGAACAGGCTGAAGGGAAGAGGTCCCCGCGGCCCTTGCAGTGTGGCCTGAGCGACCTCGCGATGATGCAATGTTTCCTGGCTCATGCTTTCCTCAGCTTCCTGCGCCGTGCGCCGCCTGCAGAGCAGGGCGCTTCGCGGCCATGTGGGTCAATCCCAACTCCCGGATCATGGTATGAAGCATGGTCTCAAAAAGGTAAAACCAGTGAATCGACGGTACCGCTTGTCGTAAGAGGCGGAGCACCATGGAAGCAGTTTCCGGCTGATCGGTCAGGAGTGGCTCAAAATCAACCGAGTCCCAACGCTCGACGGCTTCGACGGCCTCCTCAACCTCATGGCGATGTTCCTCCACGTAGGCGAGAACGCGAATCGCATTTTCTTCATCCATCGCCGTCAACTTGACCGGCATCGCCCATTCCTCTATCACTCGCGGGTGCCTGCCAAACATGTAGAAGTAGTCCTCGCCATAAACCCGGGCGCGCCGGATCAGGTTACGCGCCGGGTAGGGAAGGTGGTCATGAAAGGCATGAGCGTCCGGATGGTAAAGCACTCGGTAGCCGCGCTCGAACAAGCGGATGCCAAGCTCGGTGTCTTCGCTGAGCTTATAGGTTGAATCGAAGGAGCCGGCTTCGACCACCGCGTCTCTGCGAATGCTCAAATTGCAGGTGATGAAATGAGAGTAGCCATAGGGGCACGCCTCCTCCATGCTCACCTGCGGAAACATGAAGGGCTCAACGCAGAAATAGCGGGTCAGCGCCCGGTGCCGCGCTGCCGCCGGATATTCAAAATTGCCCAGCACCGCCCATCGTTCCGGAGCATATTTCCGCTGCACCTGCAGGTGCTGCTTCAGCAGGTCGCGATCACAGATGGTGTCATCATTCATCAGCAGCAGGTACTCGCCGCTGGCGTGCGCCACGCCGTTTTGTCTGGCGGCGCCGGTTCCCGAATTCCTCTGCCGCAAGTAGTGGAAGAGGAAAGGAGGACGATATTGGGTAAGAAACTCCTGGGTCGCATCCGAGGACCCGTCGTCGATGACGATGACTTCGAAATGTGTGGGAGGAAGGGTCTGCGCCTCCAGCGCCGCCAGGCACTTCCTGAGAATATGCAAGCGGTTGTAGGTGGGAACGATGACCGAGAACAACGGTCCACCCGATTGCCGGCATTGGCTCGCCGCCAACGCAGGCGCCTGCAACATCACGCGACGCCGGGCTTCGCCTCCGCAACGTTCCGCCATTTCCATGTCGCCCAGGTGCCGGTAACAGCGCTTGAGCACAATGAATACCTGCGAAGAGAAATATCCTGCGCGCATCGATTCTGGCGACCGTCCGAAAACGTGCCGCAGCTGTTCGAGGGCTTTCTCCGGCTTGGCCTCGCCAAGCAATTGTTCAGCCAGGCGCACGTAACACTCGAGTTGTCCCTGGAGCCTGCCTTCACCAGATCTCGCTGCCAGACGTTCGTGAAACAGCGTTTCTATCAGCATCGCCGAACAGGGCTCGCCGGCGGCAATCCTCGGAACCAGAGATGAGATCCGCTGCCGGATGCCTTCCAGTCCCGCGCTGGTGAGCCAGTCGGGCGCGGCTCCAACCTGCAGATCTCGCCCACTCTCGCGCAGTACGATCGCGTCGTCTTCCGAGGGGACAAGCACCAGGTCAGCTCGCTCCAGCACCTCCCGCTGCCGGCCCGCGCAGTCCTCTGCTCGTTCGAAATCAGCGAGCGATATTTCCGTGCTGTTATGCGGTGCGTGTTGCAGTTCTTCGAGAAAAATCACGACCCTGGTTCCCGCTGAGTGCAAGCGCAGATCGTCAAGGTATTGTTCGGGCACCGATATGCCATGCCTGAAGGTCTGCGTCATGATGGCGACGTCGAAGTGTCCCTCTTCCAGCAATTCCCGGAAAGACCACGGTGGCTCGCCGCCACAGGATGGAGATGCCGCGATCCACGTAGGGGCGGTTGCCCTCACCCGCCCAGCCGAGCGAAGGTCGGCCGGGTTTGCTTTGAAATCGCTCCTGACTTCAGGTGAGCTGCGCTCAGCCGGACAGCCGAGGGCGGCTGTCCCCACGTCGATATCGTGGCCAAGGCTCCGCCCCAGACAGGGAAGGCGTTCACGGTCATTCGCATAAGTGCGAATGCCGGCCTGGTCGAGTGCAGGCTCGCACTGCTCGCGGTTCTCCGCCTCGCGGGCGACAAAGGTAATCTCGGCGCCCTGCTCGCGCCACGCACGCAGAATCTCCAGCAGGCGCAGCGCTCGCCCGTCCACCAGTGGATTGGAAAAAGTGTCGCTGATCACCAGGACGCGGAGAGCTTGTCCGGCGGAGTTTGCCCCGCTGTGAATGGAAGGTTTCGCTGCCTGCGCCGCCAGCAAATCCCCCACGAGTTTCTGGTGTTGCGGCGGCAATGCCGGCAATGCTCGTGTCAGCAATGGAACCGCGTGAACCGCGTCGCCTCGGCTGAGCAGCAACAATCCCAGGTTGGCGGCTGCATCGGCGTTCTGCGAATCCAGTTCCAGGGCCCGGGCAAATCCGTCTTCTGCCTGACTGATATTTCCTGAGCCCAGTTGCACCGCTGCCCAGTCGTTCCAAAGGTCGGAGGTTTCCTTCGCTGCCAGCAATTGTTCCAGCAGACGTAGGGCTTCCGCGTGGCGGCCTTCCTGGAAAGCAGCGATGGCATCGTCGTGCTGGCTCATGGGTCCAAGAAGACTCTGCAATTTCTCTGCCTCATTCGCCTTTAATCAGTTCGCCCGTTCTACCCCTGGTCGCTCCCGTTAACCATCGCTCAGCAAAGTGCTTGAGCTGGTTCGATACGTGATCGATCAACTTGGCGGATCACTTGCTCTCATCTCTCCGGACGAGTCCGCGAATTAGCACTTGATGAGGAAGGCATGCCGACTGTCGGTCTCTCGATGATCGTGAAGAACGGGGCGGAGAGCCTGGGACATTGCCTCGAGAGTGTGTCCGGAATGGTCAGCCAGATCGTGGTTGCCGATACTGGCTCGACTGACAACAGCGCCTACATCGCGCACCAATTTGGCGCCACCGTAATTTCCATCCCCTGGGTAAATCACTTTGCCCGGGCCCGCAATGCCGCCCTCGCGCTCATGCAAACCGACTGGGTGCTGGTGCTGGATGCGGACGAGGAGTTGGATAAAGAAGCCCGGACTCAAATCCCGAACCTGTTGGCATCCAGCGCCGGCGGATACCTCGTTCCCATTCGTAATTACATCCCGACCACTGCCGGCCGGGGATGGGACCGGGTCGCCATGCCGAACCAGAACTCGCACCCCCGCGCCCAACACGCGCCTGCATATTTCGTTCACGAGAATTGCCGGCTGTTTCGGCGTGACCCCGAAGTTTATTTCGTGGGACGGGTGCACGAACTGGTCGAAACCCAGATCCAGGCCCTGGGGCGGCGACTCTCCATGGCGAAGTTCTGCATCCATCACTTTGGCCAGCTGGTGGAGGAGGAAGCGAGAAGATCGAAAGCGACGGCCTATCGGGACTTGTTGCGCATGAAGGTTCACGAATTGCCCGACGATGCCATGGCCTGGACCCAGCTCGGCCTTCAGGAATATGAGTGCTCACGGGAGCCAGCCGAGCCGCTACGCTGCTTCGAGCGTGCTTTGGCACTGGAACCCAGGGCAACTCCGGCGGCCCTGTTCAAGGGAATGATTTATCTCGAGCTTGGCCAGTGCGACCAGGCTTTGATCGTGCTGGACGCAGCCCATCCTGACCAGCATAGCCGGGCCCTCCGCGAGCACCTTCGCGGCGACGCACTCCATAATCTCGGCCGGTTGCAGGAGGCGTGTACCGCCTACCGCGACGCCCTCAGATTTACCGGATACGATTCCGCGCTGAGCAGCAAATTGGGCTACACCGAAGTTGGACTCGGACGGCGCGAGCAGGGAATCGCGCGGCTCCGGGAGGCGGCGCGCAAGGCTCCGGAAAATATCGAAATCCGCCAGCGCCTCATGAAGGCCCTGGTAGGCCTGAATTCGCTCTCGGACGCAGCCGAAGAGGCGGAGGAATTAGCGGGTCTGGAAGGTACGGCCAAGGCTTATCTGCGTGCCGCCAGCATTCGGGTGCATGCCAGGCAACCGCGGCTGGCGAGGGAAGTGCTCCATCGGGGAATCGCAATTTTTCCCGATGACCAGGAACTCTGCCGGGCACTTGCTGAACTGGGCGACGAAACCTCGGTCAGTGACTGCCATGCCGGCCGTTCAGCCGGTCCCGCTTGACCGGGTCGGGTTAGCTTATCCGGCGCAGGGCAACCGATCGAAGGGATGCTGACTCCAATCAGGCGCCCCCTCCGGGCCTGGTCTGTTCAAGCAGATGATAGATGGTGGCCCGGGACACTCCCAGGATCTCAGCTGCCTGAGATTTGTTGCCGCCGACACGTTCCAGCACGCGTTTGGTATGGCGCTTCTGTAATTCCTCCAGGGAGATCAGGCTTTCATCCTGATCGACCACCGGTCCCGAATGACCCTGTACCTCTTCCGGTAAATCGCTGACGTCGATGACGGGTCCGTCCACCATCATGCAGGCATTGCCGATGACGTTCTCGAGCTCCCGGATGTTCCCCGGCCACGAGTAATTCGCCAGGCGAGTCTGGGCCCGGCGAGTCATGCCGCTCAGAGGCTTTCTGTATTCCGCCGCGAATTTTTCCAGGAAGTGCCTTTCCAGCAAAGGCAGGTCCTCTCGCCTCTCCGCCAATCCTGGCAACTTGACCTCGATCATGGCCAATCGATAATACAAGTCCTTGCGAAAAGTGCCTTCGTTCACCATGGACCGCAGTTCCCGGTTGGTGGCCGCGATCACGCGCACGTCAACGATTTTGGGCGCGGGTGAGCCCACCCGCTGGATCTCATGATTTTGCAATACCCGCAGGAGCTTGCTCTGCGCCGTCAGTGGCAACTCGCCGATTTCGTCCAGGAACACAGTCCCATGGTTGGCATACTCAAACACACCCAGCTTGTCTTGTGTAGCCCCGGTAAAAGCCCCCTTCACGTGACCGAATAGTTCACTTTCAAGCAGTGATTCGACAATCGCCGAACAGTTGCAGATCACAAAGGGGTTGTCGGAGGCGGGGCTCAGTCGATGCAGGGCGCGCGCCACCAGTTCTTTTCCCGTGCCGGTAGCGCCGGTGACAAGAACCGTCCCGAAATGCGGGGCCACTCTCCGAATCTTGGCAAACACGTCCAGCATGATCGGACTGCGCGCCACAATGCCTTCAAACTGACAAGCATGGACCAGTTCTTGATCAAGGCGGTAGGTCCTGCGCCTTTCCTCGGCCTCCCACAAGAGCTGAGAGATCCGGCGGCGGAGCTCGTCGGGGTCAATGGGCTTGCTGAAGTAATCGCAGGCTCCCTTCTGAATGGCCTCGATTGCCGATTCAGCGGAGTAGTGGCTGGTCATCAGGATTACTTCTGTGCCCGGATCGACGCCCAGGATGGATTCGAGAATTTCCAATCCTCGGGCGCCTGGCATCCTCAAATCGACAATAACGATGCGGGGTCGGGCTGCCTTTAGTACTTCGAGGCCTTCGGCAATATCGTCGGCGGTGAGAATTTCCAGTCCGCTGTCGAAAAGGGCGTCCTTGATGAGATCAAGGCCCTTTTCATCGTCAATCGCCAGAAGCCTGGGGATACTGTAGTGATCTTCCATCAACGAGTGCGCGCAAGGTGACTTTCTGAAGGCTAGCAAAATCGAGCACCGAGAAAAGCGAATACTGCGAAAGCGTCGGAATTCCGACATGGTGCGTTACAGACTCCGGAATGGTGGTCCATTTGTTTCAGCCGCTGACTAAATCGATTCATGCTGGGAGCTGTGGAGGACGGGCGTCCCCGCCGTCCCGCCGGGCGGGACGCCCGGCCTCCATAAGCACTGGCGATGAGCAAACGCAATGCGAATCCAACAGTCGCTGTCCTACCGGGTCCGCGTCAAGGCAACAGCGCAACATTGAAGAATCCCAATCGATGTACCGATAAAGTCCCCGCGAAGTTCGGGCCACAGGGCATTTGAAGTTCGTCGGAGGCTGAAACTATGGGCACCAGATCGGTACTAGTCGTTGTCTTGTTGAGCTTCGTGGCAGCACAGGCATCTGCGCAGAACGCAGTATTGGCCCCAACCACTTCCGACTCCGGCACTTCACTCCCTAAGATCGTATGGCCGCGGCCCTTCATCTACGGCGGCGTGGGCCTCAACGGCGGAGGCTATGCTCCGTTGTCGGGCAAAGTCGGCGCGGGCCTGCGGATTGACCAGGAGCATCTGATCTGGTCGGCCAGCGCGGCCTATGACAATTCGCATAAGTCGAACGACAACACCATCGACAACGCCAACGGCCACCAGAGAGCCCTGGATTCTTCGATCTACTACCGCTTTAGCGATGGCTGGTTCGCCGGCGGTGGCGCCAGTTGGAGCGAGCTATCGACGACCAACTACACCAAGCAGGGCTTTCATCCTTCGATTGGCGGCGGCAAGGATTATTTTCACAAGGATTGTGCGGCCGAGAACTGCGTGACCCGGTGGTCAATGCGCCTGCAGGTCGATTACAAACTGAAGGGCGCCGAGCATGTCGATGCCAAAGGTTGCAGCGTGCCCAACGGACAATGCACCAACGATCTTCAGGGACCGATGGTCAGCTTCTTCCTGCCTTCGCCCGCGCTGGCTGGACACTTGTACTGGCGGGAGACGGTAGGGATATACACCTTTCACGATACCGTGACCTCCACCGATCCGGCGCTCACTGCACTGCAAAAGAGCCGCAGATCAGCCACGGCATTCCTGGATTTTACGATGATGTACCGCTTCTAGGCGGACGCGACGCGAACGGTGTGCCGACGATGACCAACCGAATCGAGACTTCGTTTGCGGATGAACGTCCCCGGCTGACGACCAACCAGAAGGCGCTGAAAACCAATCTTGATCCGCTGCGTTACGGGACCTTCGCCGAGATCGGCGCAGGGCAGGAGGTGGCCCGCTGGTTTTTCAAAGTCGGCGCCGCCGCCGGGACCATCTCCAAATCCATCTCGGCCTATGACATGGCCGTCAGCGATGCGATTTATGGGCTCTGCAAGCGCTATGTGTCGCGGGAGCGGCTGCAGAGCATGCTCGACTATGAACACCGCTTGAACATGGAGCGCTTGCGCTCTTCGCGTGGCAACAGCACCGCTTTCTTCGCCTTCGCCGACACCGTCGCCGCCCGCAACTTTCAGGGCACCAACGAGTGCCATGGCTGGATGGGCGTCAAGTTCCAGACCCATCCCCGCGACGAGGACAGCCAGATCATCATTCACGTTCGCATGCTTGATCATGAGAACAGCCTGCAGCAGGAGGCCCTGGGGATCGTCGGAGTCAATCTGCTTTACGCCGCCTTCTTTCTCCATCACAAGCCGGACCTGATGCTGGAATCATTGCTCGACAACCTTACGACCGAGCGTCTCGAGATCGATATGGTCGAGTTTTCCGGCATTGAATTTCGTCACGTTGACAATCGCGTGATGAGTCTCAAGCTGGTGCAGCTGGGCTTGAGCGGTGCCGCCATCTTCGGGCCCAGCGGTGAAGTGCTGCAGCCGTCCGAGGTGCTGCGCAAGAACGCCATCCTGGTGGAGCGCGGCAGCTTTCGTCCGGTGACCAAGGTAAACATGGACATGGTCCGTTGCGCACAAGACCGATTTTCAAGCGAGCCCGAGGTCAAGGACAAGCGGGTGGTGCAGCTCATGGAAATCACCATGCGCAATCTGCTCGAAGGCGGTCAAATCGATCTCAGCGATTTTCTGGCGCGGGCCGACACCCTGGGTGCGGTGGGCAAGACCGTGCTGATCTCGGATTACTTCGAGTACTACCGCCTGGCAGCCTACCTGACGAGATACACCACGGGACCCATCGCTGTGGCCATGGGAGTGGCGAACCTCCAGGACCTCTTCAATGAAAAGTACTACACCGAACTTGAAGGCGGGATCCTGGAAGCCTTCGGAAGGCTTTTCACCAAGGACTTGCGCCTCTACGTCTATCCCTTGCGAGACCACGCCACCGGACAACTGAAGACCGTCGAAAATACGGAAATCCCCGGAGCGCAGCACAATCTTTTCCGGCACCTGGTGGAACAGAACAGGATCAAGCAACTCGACAACTTCGATGAAAGCGTGCTGCACATCTTCTCGCGCGATGTGCTGATGCGAATCAAGCAAAAGGACAACGCGTGGGAGGGCATGGTACCTCCGGAGGTGGCCGAGATGGTCAAGAAACGCCAGCTCTTCGGCTACCGCAATCCGGGCCTTTCCGACGAAGCCTTCGCGGCCGCGAACCGAGGGTAAGCCAGCGAGCCCGGCAGCCAGGTTTCTCGCCCGTTTAATTGGTTCCCGTCAGTCAATCGAGTTGGAAAGCAGCATACGAGCACAGGAGATTCGAAAGTGATTTCCCTGAAGAAGTATCTGGACATGGAGACCGACCCCAACGACCTGGCCAATGCCTTGCTGGAGGCCTATCGCTCCTCCCTGCTGGCCATGGGAAAGAGCGGGGTTCAGGCCTGTCCTGCCGTCGGCACAGACCTGCAACGGGGATTGGTCGGCCTGGAGAAGCGTCTCTCCACGGAAGTCACGCCCGCACAGGTAAAAGGCACGGAAAAGCATGTCGAGGAGCAATTGCATCATTGGGGCGACCGCACTGCGGAGTATTTCAAGACCAAGGCTAACGAAATCAAGGAGCTTCTCCTGGTGTTGGCCGGCACGGCGGAAAGCATGGGCGAACGCGACCAACGCTATGCCAGACATTTCAGTGAGTTCACCACCCAGCTGCAGAGCATTGCAGGCCTGGAAGACCTGGGGCAGGTGCGGGCCTCGCTGGTGCAGAGAGCCACCGAGCTGAGGGGCTATGTGGACCAGATGGCTCACGACAGCAAGAAGTCCGTGGCCCAGCTACGGGCTGAGGTTTCGACCTACGAAACCAGGCTCAAGACAGCGGAAGACCTGGCCTTGCGGGACGCGCTCACCGCTCTTCCCAATCGCCGCGCCGTCGAAGAGCGAATGGAATGGCGTATTCAACATCAACAGGTGTTTTGTGTCGTCTTCCTCGATCTGAACCGCTTCAAACAGGTCAACGACAAATATGGACACCCGGTGGGCGACAGTCTGTTGAAGCAGTTCGCGGAAGAATTGCGCTCTAACGCCCGCCCCAGCGATGTCGTCGGCCGCTGGGGCGGAGATGAGTTCATCATGATTCTGGACTGCGATCTCGCCGGCGCGAAGGCCCAGATCGAGCGCATGCAGAAATGGGTGTTCGGCGAATACACCGTCCCGTCCGGCGCCGCTGGCGGAAAAACAGCCATTCACATGGACGCCTCGGTCGGCGTGGCCCAGTGGCAAGCGGGCGAAACACCCCACCAGGTCATCGAACGCGCCGACACCTGCATGTACAAAGACAAGGAATTGTCGCGCAAGAAGCCCTTCTAGAACCCACCGCAAGACACGACTTTCCCATTGGCGGCACGCGGAAACAATCCAGGGCGGGCTATATCACTGCTGATCGGCGGGAGGCGCTTCGGTCCGGGCCAGCTTGTCTTTCGACTGCACGTGTCCAACCACCACCAGATCGACTCTGCGGTTTGCGGCCCGGCCCCGCTCCGTTTTATTGCTCTCGACCGGGCGATATTGAGAATAGCCCGCGGCCGAAACCAGCAACGGATCGAAACCGTGCTGCTCGATTAACAGTGACACTACCGTAGTCGCGCGCGCGGTGGATAACTCCCAGTTCGATTTGAAACGGGAATTGTGGACGGGCACATTGTCGGTGTGACCCTCAACCCTGATCTCGAAGCCCCGGCCGCCAAGAATGGTTGCGATTCGAGTCAGCGTCTTATGACCGTTCTTTAGCAGCTCCGCCTGTCCGCTGTTGAAGAATCCGACCTCGCGCAAGCTGACCACCAATCCCTCGGGCGTGACCCGCATCTGGATTTCGTGTTGTCGAATCTCATCCCCGAGCGCGGTCTCGAGCTGATGCCGCAGTTCGTCCACGTCGATCCCGAAGCCGGTCCCGCCCGGGCTCTTCTCGGAGTTGCCGGCCACCTTCACCACCTTGAGGGGCGCGTCGGTGAGTTCCGGGTTCAGTATGCCGGGGCTTCCAGGTACGCCCACACCTTCGACCGCCGAGCCGGTGAATACGCCCAGCTGTTGAAACGCGCCCTTGATGGAAGCTGCCACCACGGCGGCTTTCTTCTTGTCCGCCTGCGAGGAGGCGTAGAGAACTACAAAGAAGGCAAACAGAAGGGTGATGAAGTCTGCGTAGGAAACCAGCCAGCGTTCGTGGTTGGCATGCGCCTTGTGCCTTTTTTTCCGGCTCACGCGCTGGCCCCCATTGCTTTCTCTTTCTCTGCCGGCGCCTTCTGGCTGTGCTCTGGCAGGAAACCCATCAGCTTGGTTTCGAGCATGCGCGGGTTCATACCTTCAAGGATTGAGATGACGCCCTCCAGCTTCATCTCGCGCAGTACCTGCTCTTCGCGAAACTTGATCTTCAGTTTCCCGGCCCAGGGCAGAAACAGGATGTTGGCCAGGCCCACCCCGTAAATGGTGGCCACGAATGCAACCGCAATTCCTTTGCCCACCTCGGCGATGTCCTCCAGATGCTGCATAACCTGAATCAACCCAAGTACGGCGCCAATGATGCCGACGGTCGGAGCATAACCTCCGGCCGCTTCGAACACCTGCGACAGGCGTTCGCCGTGTTCTTCCTGATTGTCGAGTTCCAGTTCCATCATCGTGCGCAATTCCTCGGGTTCGGCACCGTCGATCGCCAGCATCAGGGCTTTCTTGAGGAATGGGTCCTTGATAGTCGCCAGCTGCGCGTCGAGGGAAACGATGCCGTCCTTGCGGGCGCGATTGGCATAGCCGACCAGCTCCTTGATCAGGGCGTCGGGTGGCTGGGCACGATCGAGAAAGACTTTGACCAGGCCCTTGGCCCCGCCCAGCACGACCGGGAGCGGGAACTGGATCATCACCGCCCCGATGGTCCCGCCCAGCACGATCATGGCGGCCGTGGGCTGCAGCACCTGGGATATCTTCCCGCCCTCAATGATCAGCCCTGCGAGAATTCCGGCCAGAGCAAGAATGATTCCACCAATCGTGCTCTTATCCACGGCGGAAGGCCTCCGAAGATCGGGCGGGATGGCTTCCTTGCGGATTCAGGACCGCTGAGTTCAGGTCCGGGCCGCTCCACGACGGTAGTCCGGCCAACACCGCCCGCCGGAACTCCACAATCCGATGGATCACCTCATCGGAAGTCTCGCGCACGATGACCTTCTCCCCATTAATAAGGGTGATCACCGTATCCGGCGCGTTCTCAACGAACTTGATCAGGTCGGAGTTCAGTGCAATGGGGTTGCTGTTCAGTCGGGTCAGTTGGATCACAAAATTGCCTTTCCGGCTCATGGAGTTCCGGTGCCCTCTTTATCGGCACTCCTGGGGCAGACCATCAAGGGGATGTCCCAACGCGGAGCCGTTACTAGTACCAACGTCACCGGATTCGGATGATGGAGCAGGGTAGGGGTGCCGATATACAGGCCCGCAGCAAATAGCACCACCTGATTCGACCGAAGCGGTGATATGGGCAGTGGGTAAGGCCGCAGGGTTCGGTAACAGGCGAAAACTCAGCAAAGGAGCTTTGAAATGTCACTTAGCATTCTGAATAACGTTTCGTCCCTTGCGGCGCAGAACCAATTGTCCATGACCCAAGCGTCGCTGCAGAAAACCCTCTTACAGCTGTCGTCCGGTTCCCGTCTGAACACGGGCGCGGACGATGCCGCCGGCCTGGCTATTGCCGACGGACTGCATGCCAACATTACGGCCCTCACTCAGTCAGCCCGCAATGCCAGCGATGGCGTGGGTTCTCTGCAGGTGGCGGACGGCGCGTTGGCCCAGGTTACAGCTCTTCTGAACCGCGCTGTGACACTGGCTACCGAGGCCGCCACGGGTACTGTGAGCGATCCTCAGCGAGCGACGATCGACGCCGAATTTACCGCTATCAAGGCTGAAATCGACCGCATCGGCAGCAGCACCAACTACAACGGTGGACAGGTTTTCACCGCCACTGCCACCGCCATCTACCTCAGCGACGGCACGGGCGGAGGTTCCAGCTCCATCACTGTTACCACCGGCGCGCTCTCCAGCGCGGCGATCGGTTTCAGCGGAACTCCGACCGACATCAGCGCAGACGTGCTGACCAGCGCAACCGCTGCTCAGACCGCCCTGGGCCACCTCACTACCGCCATCGCCGGCGTAGCTGCGGATCGCGGCGCACTGGGAGCGGAAACCAACCGCTTGCAGAGCGCTTCCAGCGTTATCACCAACCAGGTGCAGAACCTGACCAACGCGGAAGATGGTATTCGGGCAGCTGACATTCCGTCAGCGGTTGCGAATATGTCGCGCTTGACCATTCTGCAGCAGACTGGTATGGCCGCACTGCAGCAATCCAACCAGATGCAGCAGTCGGTACTGAAGCTGTTGCAATAACCCTCGCGCTACCCACCGGCGGGGCTCAACCAGGCCCCGCCGGAGCGAGGTAACGGTGTTCCCCCATGCGTATTGACGGTTCCAGTCCCGTTCCTCCTGACGGCCCCCGGATCCAGACTCGGGAGCCGAAGCCGGTTCCTGCGCCTGCGGCAGCGCCGATCAAGGACCAGGTGGAGACGCAACCGAAGCCTGAAGTCAGCCCGACCAACGTGCTGGTCGAGATGCAGCCTGGAAATATTGTGGTTTACAAGTTCATTGACGAAGCCAGCGGGCGGCTGATTCAGCAGATTCCTTCAGAGCAGATGCTCAACCTTTCCAAAACCGGCGAAACCGCGAAAGAGTAGAAAGAGAACCTGAAACATGGCGACCTCCGACATTTTGAATGCGCTGAGTTCCTCCGGCCTGGGCACCGGCCAGGGAATCGACGTAACCGCGACCGTCAACCAGCTCATCGCCAACCTCCGCGGACCCGAGCAGGTCTGGCAGACCCAGCAGCAGATCCTGCAGGGCCAGAGTTCCGCGCTCACGCAGCTGAACACAGAAGTGACAGCCCTCTCCAATGCCGTCGATACTCTGAACGATCCCGCGGGCGCTTTGAGTGCGCGCGCGGTCAGCTCATCGCAGCCGGCCATCGCAACCGCCACGGCG
The DNA here is from genome assembly GCA_963757835.1 of Terriglobia bacterium. Classification (GTDB taxonomy): domain Bacteria; phylum Acidobacteriota; class Terriglobia; order Terriglobales; family Acidobacteriaceae; genus JAIQFF01. Next base: position 46,134 of record CAVWSP010000008.1, read on the forward strand.
TCGAACTCTACGCCTGTAGGCAGCCACACCATCGTGGTCAACAACCTGGCCAGCAGCTCTTCGTACTACTCTTCCGCGATAGCCAGCAGCACCACGGTTCTTCCGGCGGGTGCGTTCACCATCCAGGTGGGCAGCCAGCCGGCTGCGACCATTACGATTGACGACACCAACAACACCCTCGATGGATTGGCCGCGGCCATCACCAACGCCAACCTGGGCGTGACCGCGAGCGTGGTCAATGATTCCACCGGCGCCCGCCTGGCCATCGTGAGCAACAATTCCGGCGCGGCCAGTGATTTGACCGTCAACAACGCGGGCAGCAGCCTGACCTTCACCAAGGGAGCTACGGGCACCGATGCGTCCTTGACCATCGACGGCGTCCCCATAAGCAGCGCGGGCAACACCATCGCGAACAGCGTGGCTGGGCTCACTCTGAACCTGGTGGGCGCGGCCCCGGGCACGCAGGTCCAGATCGCGGTCAGTCCCGACACGACGAAAGTCACCCAGGCGGTCACGGACTTTGTCACCGCCTATAACACCATCATCCAGGACCTGACCAGCCAGTTCACCTACAACGCTTCCACCGGCAGCGCCGGCGCCTTGGCCAGCGACGCCGGGGCCCGCATGGTGCAGACCGAGTTGCTCTCGGCCGTCACCTATGCCGGCACTGGAAACTCGTTTAACACGCTGGCCCAGCTCGGCGTTTCGATGAACAATGACGGCACCCTCACGGTTGACGACGCCAAGCTCAGTTCGGCGGTGAACTCCGATTTTGCCGGGGTGCAGAATTTCTTTCATCCCGCTACGGGCACCGGCTTCGCCGCGGCGCTCAGGACTCAACTCGATCCCCTCACCGATCCAACTCAGGGGGCGTTCTCGATCGAGCTCAAGGGCATGAGCGATGGGCAGAAGAGCTTTCAGGACCAGATCGACAATTACGAGATTTACATCGCCACGGAAAAGATTCTTTTGACCCAGCAATACACTCAGGTTGACCTGGCCCTGCGCCAGTTGCCACTGCTGCAGCAGCAGATCAACTCTGAATTGAGCGTTACCAACTCCAACTCGAACTCAAATAAATGAAACCCCACCGGACCGAACTCGCATATCAAGAGGCAGCCGTGCGCAATGCCAGCCCCATCGAACTGGTCATCATTCTTTACGATGTGTTGGCGCGCGATCTTCACGACGCTATCGCGGCAATGGATGGCGGCGACATCGAAGGCCGCAGCGCGAAGCTCAAGCACGGCTTCCTGGCCTTGCAGCAGCTCGAGGGATCGCTCAACATGGATGAGGGTGGGGAACTGGCGACGCAGATGTCCCGCTTCTACTCCATGCTGCGCAGCCAGATGATGAAAGCGCAGATCGAACAGGACGGGGGGACACTGCGGGAGCTCATCGAGTTGCTCTTCACCGTACGCGAAGCCTGGGCAGAGCTGAACAGCCGCCTGGCCGCTTCTCCGGCAGTGCCGGCCACACAGCCCGCCTCAACTGCAAACTGGAAAGCGTAGTAATAACGCACGTGTGGGTCGGACACTCCTGTCCGACGCCTTTGACTTTGGTTCTGGAATTTGGTTTCGACGGGTGGCCCACTCAAGCCCGGTTTTGGCTTGAATGGGTGAGTTCGGGCGACTCTACTTCAGGTAATCCAGCAGGCTCGTCGGCAGAATCTTGGCTGCGGCTGCCAATGCCGCATCATGTGCCGTGGTTGCCCGAGTCAAGTCCGTCGCAGCCTTGGTCAGGTCTGCACCCACCAGGTTATTGGCCTGCGACTTCAGCGTTACCTGCTCCTGTTGCAGGAAGGTCTGCGTGGAGGTCAGCTGGTTGACTGCGTTTCCGTAGAAGATACGTTGGCCGGTCAGCGAGTCGAAAGCGGTGCGAAGCTGGTTGGTTGCGGTACCGGCAGCGTCAGGAGTTCCGCTTTGCAGCGCTGTAATCAATTGCTGCAGCGAGCCGAAGACGTCTCCGGCGGAATTCTGGAACAACTGGTTGCCCGGCATGTTGGTCTGCAGGTTCAGGCCTTCCGCCACCTGGACCATATTTGTCCCGCTGTTGCCGTTGTAAGTGACGCCGGAGGGACTGGTCGAGTCGAGCGCGTACGGAGGAGCGGTGCTGGCCGTGCCTCCGAACAGATAGCTGCCGCCCACCGAGGTGTTGGCCAGCTGCACCAGCTGGCTCTGAATCCCCAGGAGATTTTGCACGATCTGCTGACGATTCGCGTCCGACAAAGTTCCGGTGGACCCCTGCACGCCCAGAGTGATGGCTTGAGTAATCGCCGCGACGGCTGAGCCTACGGCTGTGTCCGCGGTCTGCAACTGGCTGGTGAGCGTGTCGATATTCTGAAGATACTGGTCGGCGCGGTTCGACTGGTCCTGGTTGCCCACCATTTGCGCCGCAGCCAGAGGATCATCGGACGGCACATTGACGCGCTTGCCGCTGGAGATCTGCTGCAGGGCGGTATTTTCCTGGCTCTGGGTCTGCCAGATGGCGGCCAGCATGTCGCCGGACATGTCAGGGTTTACGCGCATTAGTTTGTCACTCCCATGTTCATCAGTGTCTGAAGCATTGAATCCACCGTGGTCACCACGCGCGCCCCGGCTTCGTACGCCCGTTGATACTTGATCATGTTGGTGGTTTCCTCGTCGAGCGAGACGCCGGAGACAGACGAGCGCTGGTCAGTGAGTTGTTGCAGGCTCAGATTGCTGGCCGTGACCGCAGCTTTGGCATTCGCGCCCAGGTTTCCGACTTGCAGCACCAGGTTGGAATACAGGTCCATCGGGTTGGCGCCCGCAGGCAGCTGCTGATTCCGCAACGCGACGAGTTGCTCCAGATTTCCGTTGCTCCCGGCGGATCCGTCCGAACTCGCCGCGATCAAACTGGGATCGGTGATGGCCACGCCGAAATTGGCAGCCGCATCGGTGGTCGTGGGAAGCGGATTGAAGAAATTCTGTCCGGCGTTTCCCGAGGCGTCAAACCCTGCCGCGTGCTGCGTATTGAAGCTGGTAGCGAACTGGCTGGCCAGATTGTTCAGTTGCGTGAACAACTGGGGGAGGACCTGATCGCGAATCTGCAACGTACCGCCCAGTTGTCCGCCTTGAATCTGGCTGGTGATGTCCGCGCCTTGTGCGCTGTACACATGTTCCAGCACGCTGTTGTTGGCGTTCGATTGCAGCGCATAACTCTGATTGGCCACCACCAGGGGAACGCCGTTCGCCGTGGTCAGGGTCAGCCCATGTTCACTCTGGGTCACGGAAATATTGACCAGGCCCGAAAGCTGGCGAACCAATTCATCGCGCTGGTCTTGTACGGTGCCTGGCTCTTTTCCCAGGCCCTGTATCTGGGCGACCTGGCCGTTGAGCGCGGCAATCTGGCTGGTCAGACGGTTGATCTGATCGACCGTCTGCGGCACGGACTGGTCCAGTCCCGTCCCGATCGTGTTCAGAGCTGACACCGCCTGGTGAAACGAATTGGCAAGATTGTTAGCCGAGGTCAGCACGGCCTGACGAGCATTGGCGTCGGTCGGGTTGGTGGAGAGCTGGCTCAAACTGTTGAAGAACGCTGACAGCGCCCCGCCCACGCCCTGGCTCGGATCGGAAAAAATGCCTTCCACCTGGCTCAGCGCATTGAACTGCGTCTCGGAGCTGCCCTGCTGCTGGGTTTCCTCATAGATTCTCAGTTGCAGCAATTGATCGCGCACGCTCTGAAATTGTTCCAGCGTCACTCCGCCGCCGAAGGTGATGTTGTTCTCCTGGAAGGTAGGGGCTTCGTTCAGGATTGCAATCTGGCGGCTGTAGCCCGGAGTATTTACGTTGGCGATGTTGTTGGAGGTAACGTTCAATGCTCCCTGGTTCGCTTCCAGGGACTGGACTGCGATGTTGAGGGATGTGTTCAGTCCGGGCATGGGATCAGACCTCGCACGACCAGCCGCTGGCCGCAGCCGCTTCCGACTCTGAGGGAAAATGCTGCCGGTAAGTCTGGCAGAGCGCGGCGCGCAGGCGAGTGGTTCGCAGGGCTTTTTGCAGCAGCGAGGAATACACCTTGGTCAGGTTCACCAGCTCCCTGAAATCTGAAGGAGAGATTCTTACAGAAAGCTCGTGGCCCGAGGGTTTCCCGCGAAACCAGTTTTGTAATTTTTCGGCCAAGCCTTCCTGGGCTGCGGTGGACGTCTCAAGCGCGGCCACGTCATTCGACGCCAGAGCCGCAATCGCGCGCTGGAACTGAATACACAACTCCCGTATATCGGCCACACCGGCGGATGGGTCGTCCTGCTCCTGCTCGTCGATGCTGTCGATGGCCAAGAAAACTCACCTATTACTATGGTCGAGAAGCCTCTAGCGCTGGTTCTGCTCCAGAATCGCGTGCGAAATCTTGTCCGCTTCAATTCTGTAATCGCCATTCTGGATGGACTGCCGCAGAGCTTCAACTTTGTCCTGCCGGATGGGCGGCGTGTTCATGGCCTGGGCTTCGAACGCGGACACGCTCAGCGCGTCCGTGGAGAGGCTGGCCTTGTCCTCGACGTCAGGGGTGCTCGCAGCCTTGCTGCCGGCCTTTTTCGCTTTGTCGTCGCGTTCCAGTCCTTGAAACCGGATGTTAGTAAGGTCAATCCTCATCGGTAGTCTCCTGCGATACCGCGCAACACCTTTATCGGCAGTTCCAGAAAAAACTTTAGTCCAATGATCACTTTGTCACCTTTGCCGTAACCAGCGGTTTGATCGAAATGGGAACAGGCTTTAAGTCCTTTGGTTCCAATACATTGACCGCCGCCTTGTGAGCGGCCTGCGCCTCCAGGTGCTTCGCCACCATGGCTGCAATGCCCAGCCCGCCATGACCGCCGGTGAGAGCGCTGCCCACTGCCTGCATCGCAATCGCGTGAAACTGATCGCGTCCGGGATCGGCGTCGGGGTCCTCATCCGACCCCGGAACCGTGGCGAAAGACTGTTCGGCCTGCTCCAGCCAGTGCGAAAGCAACACCGCCTCAAACTCGCGGGCCGACTTCTGAATCTTGGCTGCGTTGCCGGAGTCTGTCTTCTTCAAACTCTCCAGTTTTTCTGCCGCCTGCGTGCCGCGAAGATCCGAGAGGCTGACGGCGGGCGTGACCAGGCTGGTTGAACTCACAAGACCTCCAGTTCGGCTTGCAGTCCACCCGCCGCTTTGATGGCCTGGAGAATCCCTACGATATCGCGCGCGGTTGCGCCCATGGTCTGCAATCCGTTAATAAGGTCTTCGACGCTGGCGCCTTCCTCGAGGCGAATCGTCTTGGCCGTGGTCTCTTTCGCCTGCACATCCTGATCGGGCACGACCACGGTTTGGCCGCCCTTCGAAAGCGCTTCGGGCTGCGACACCGAGAATTTGGTGGATACTTCCACGCTCAGACCACCGTGCAACACCGATACCGCGGAGAGCTTCACGTCCCCACCCATCACGATGGTGCCGGTGCGTTCGTTGACCACAACTTTTGCTGGGGGATGGACGCTGATCGAAAGATTCTGAATTTGCGAAATCAAATCTGGCACGGACGAGATTCCCGAGCTGCCGATGTTCACGTTGATCTGCCGGCTGTCCACCGCGGTTGAAATCGTCTTGTTGAACTGGTGATTGATGACGCTCGCAATTTCACGCGCCGAGGTGAAGTCGGCATCCCTGAGCACAAACGAGACCATGCTCAGGCGATTCAGATCAACCGCCGTGTCTCGCTCCACCGTTCCACCGTTCGGTATGCGGCCCACGGTCGGATGGTTGAGTTGCTTGCTGTTGCTCGATCCGCCCGCCGAATATCCTCCCAGCGTAAGTGGTCCCTGCGCTTCGGCATATACCTGGCCATCCGGCCCGCGCAAGGGCGCGAGCAACAGCACTCCGCCTTCGAGGCTTTTGGCATCGCCGATGGATGAAACCGTAACGTCGAGCGCCATTCCCGGCCGGGCAAATGGAGGAAGAGAAGCAGTCACGAACACTGCCGCAACATTTTTTACGATGACTGCGCTGGCCGGAATCTGCACCCCCATGCGCTGCATCACGTTGGCCAGCGTCTGGGTAGTGAACAGGGTCTGTTGCCGGTCTCCCGTGCCGTTCAGTCCGACGACTAGGCTGTAGCCCACCAGCGGATTGTCGCGCACGCCGGCGATGGTGGTGATGTCGCGCACCAGCACGGTCTGCGCCCCGGTCACCGCCCCGGAAAGCTGGGCCGCGATCAGCACACAAATCAGCCCCGCGAATTTTAGACATCCGGATTTTAGACACCCGGATTTTAGAAACCAATGACCCATAAGAGTGCTCGAACCAGAGGATTAGGCGGGCGGGTCGCATCCGACACCACTCCCTTGCCCTTCAATTCCACTTCCAGATTTGAAAGTACCGTCGAAAAAGCACTGTTGTCAGGCCTGATGTCACCGGGCCGCAACACGCCGCGCACCAGCATGGTTTCCTTCTGATTGTTGATCGTCACCAGGCGCTCGGCCTCGACCACCAGGTTCCCGTTGGGCAGGACCGCGATCACCTGTCCGGCGAGATTCGTGTTCATGGTGGTGCTCGCGTCCGTCGAACCCGCGCCCTTCAACTTGGTGGATGATTGCGCGGTGAGCAGGTTGGACAATGCACTGGTGGGCTTGATGTAACCCGCCAAGCCCGAAATTCCTGATGACGTATTGAAATCGCGCTGCGTGCCCACGTTGCCCGTGGCCTGCGCCGTGGTGCGCTGCACCACAACGATCGTCACCACATCGTTCAACCGGCTGGCCTTGTAGTCCGCCTGCAAGTTGGTCAGTGCGCCGGTCGAAGTCCATAGACTTCCCAGCGTGACCTCGGCGGGTGCTGCCGTAATCTGTTGCTGCATGCGGGACACGTAGTCCGCGCGAGTCTTCTGCGGATCGTGGGTGATCTTGACCTTGGAGAGCACACTGCCGGTGAGGAGAACATTCGACAGGAGCAAAGCTACGGCAGCCATCCGCACCGCTCCATTTATAGGGCTCGTTCGCATAAGATTGCCTTACTCCGAGAGTGCCGACGTCACCACTCCGGGTCCAGTCACGCGTGCCACGTATCTTTTTTTTGTCTCTTTGCTGATCACTCTCACCTGTTGTCCGCGCCCGCCGTTCTGCAGGCACAAAACCGGCAAGGTCATGTGAATGTACTCGCCCTCCAGCATCAGGACCACGGTTCTCCCGCTGCGGACCAACGGGTTTACCGCTTGCCGATCAGACTGCGCCGCTTTGTTGTCCGGCCGTCCAGGACGCGCCGCCGACCCGTCTTCCAGCCGGCCCCAATTCACCAGCACATAGAAGGGAAGACAAGTATTTGGATGTTCACAGCGCAGCAGCACCTTGTCGGAATCCGCGTCCAGCATATCGACGCTGAGCACCTTCAGTGGCGGGTTAGGTTCAGCGGCGGTCATGCCCGACAGCTCTTCCATCTGCTCCGGCAGGATGGAGACGCCGGAGGAATGAAGAGCGCGCAGGATGCAATCGCGGCTGATCGGCATTCGCGGAGCGTCCTCGGCGCGAACGGATATTCCCGCCCCCGCCAGCAGCAGCACGGTGACCATCGCGAAAGCTCTAACCGGTCTCGAAGTCATTTCTTCTTTCATTACCGCGTAAGGCTGTTCAGGTCCTGGAACATTTCGTCCGCGGCTTTCACCACCCGCGAGTTCGATTCGTACGAGCGTTGCGACAGAATCATTTCGACGAATTCCTGTACCACGTCCACATTCGATTGCTCGAGAAATCCTTGTTGCAGGGAACCCAGTCCCTCGGTTCCGCCGGGAGTGCCGACAATGGGATCTCCCGAAGCAGTGGTCGCCAGCATCAGGTTGTTGCCCACGCTGTTCAACCCGCCGGGATTGGGGAACAATGCCAGCTGAATACTTCCCACCTGCGTAGCCTGCGTCTGGCCGGGTTGCGTGACCGAAACAGTGCCGTCTGCGCCGATGGTGACGGAGAGAGCATCGGGCGGCAGAGTGATGGCAGGTTCGAGGGGATTTCCGTCGGCGGTCACGATATTCCCCTGCTGATCGAGATGGAACGTCCCGGCGCGCGTATAGGCAATCTCGCCGTCCGGCATGCGCACCTGAAAAAATCCCTGGCCTTGAATGGCGAGATCGAGAGGGTTGCCGGTCTGGCTGAAGTCTCCCTGCAACTGCAGAACCTCTGACGCGCCGGGCTTGGTTCCAAGACCAACCTGTAAACCGGCGGCGTTGGTGGTCTGCTGCGTTGACGCGGAACCCGGCATTACCATGTTCTGGTAGAGCAGGTCGGTGAATTGCACCCGCCGCCGGCGAAACCCTGCGGTGCTGGTGTTGGCCAGATTGTTGGCGACGTTATCGAGATTCAGTTGCTGTGCGTTCATGCCGCTGGCAGCGGTGTACAGTGCACGGAACATAGCGCTCCTTTACGGGTTGACCCGCGGTAAATCTTCGGTTGCGATGCGATTGAATTCTGAGTGAAACATCCCCAGCGCCCGCTGCATCATTTCCGCGTAGCGTTGCACGGCGACCAGTTCCACCGCGCCTGCCACGGGGTTCACATTCGAGCTTTCCAGCGAACCTTGCGCGATGGTGGATTGCTTGGCCGGCGCTTCACTTTTCGCGGGGGCGCTATAGTAGGTCTTGCCGATGCTCTCGAGGGCTGTGCCCGGAGGAAATTCCACCAGCTTGACTTTTCCGGCGACCGCGCCGCTCACCGAAATTGTGCCATCCGCGCTTACGGTAACCGGACCGCCTACGATGCGGATTGGACCCTGTTCGCCCATGACCGGATCGCCCTGTGCGGTAGTCAACTGTCCCTTGGCCGAGACCTGAAAATTCCCGTTGCGAGTGAAAGCCAGGCCAGTGGCTGTCTTTACTTCAAAAAAACCCGGTCCCTGCACGGCCAAATCAAGGTCGTTACCGGTGTGCTCCAGATTGCCCTGGGTCAGGTCCATCTGGCTGCCGCCTGAGATTCCAAAATCGTTGACTGCCTGGTTGAGTCTCGAACCCGGGTGCCCGGTCGCCGCCGCCAGAAATGACCGAAAGATGTTCTGCTGCGCCCGATATCCGGGAGTGCTGGTGTTGGCGAGGTTGTTGGCCACAAGGTCAAGCGCCTGACTCCGCGCCATCAAGGCCGAGCATGCCGCATAAAATCCGCTGTCCATAGGAAGTCCCACAACCTATGAAGCACACCGGTGTCCATTGCTTGCCCGGCGCCCTGGGCGGTAACTCGTTGAAAAATGGTTGAAGGCCTGAGACTGGATGAGAGCTCGATGAGGATCCGAGAGTCGGGGTCGAAAGCTGAAATACGCGAGGCCGCTGATTTCTAACCCGTCACTATTATTCGCGCTTTCAGTTGGTCTTCAGCCAGAACCGGCTTTGCCTGAGTGATTCACGTAGGCGCTCGATGCCGATCTCCACGATGCACTGGTCAAGGCTGAGATCATCCACATCAGGAGTGGCGGTATCGTGTGCAAGCTCGAGAACATGGACCCTCAAGCCGCTGTTCCGGCTGACAATATCCGCGACTGCGCCGAGGGTAACTACGCGCTCGCCCAGCAACACTTCCAGGCGGAAGAGGTCTTCCGCGCTGACAGTCGCAACTCCGGGGATTGGTCTAGGGATCATGCCTTTGGCTAATCCATACATCGGCCAAAGCGGGTTTGAACTTTATGTCGGGCGGTCAAAAGGCTGGATAACTGCAAAAATCGTTACCGCACGCATCACGAGTATTGACGAAGGCTTTCCTCAGGGTTTCCTTCGTGTACCTTCGTGTCCTTGGTGGTCAACGGTTTGGCGGATCTGACTCACCACCCGTGGTTCCAATTGTCTAACTTTCCAGCATCACTTTTTCGAATTCGCTGCCGGGGGCACTCCTGGTGCCGGTATTGGCGGTGTCACGTCGGGAACCAGCGCTTGCTTGACCGGTTCGGAGATTTCGTTGGCGTGCGCGAGCAATTGACTGACCTGCCATAACTGGGTGTCCGACAGTTTGGTCTTGAACCCGGGCATCCCACTCAACCGAATTCCATTGGCCGTCTTCCAATAACTCTCGCCCACCGGATCATCGGTTACGCCCTTGCCGCGAAACAACTGGGGCGGTTTGGGAAACATGGTGGTTGCATAATCGGTTGGCGGCTGGCCGGGCAGCCCGTGACACATCGCGCAATGCTGCTTGTACACCTCCGCGCCGGCAAGATAGTTCGCCTCGTCCGCGGGCACCCCGGGCTGGCCGGTCGCTTCTTTCTGGATGCGCGCATCCAGGGCCAGGTGCGCCAGCTTCCTCTCAAACGGCATGAGAGGATCGGCTATGGCCACCGGTGCCATCCCTGCCGCAAAATAGTAGTAGAACCCGCCCACCAGAATTACTACGGCCAACACAAAACCGATCACCATGCCCTTCAGCATTTGGTCGCTCCTGTCTCGTGTTCGAGACTCCTGTGCTCTGTAGAGTAGCTGATTTCGTTCGAGATGGGTACATCGCCGGGGGCCTGGTCCTCGTCGTTCCGCACTTTGCATCGACAGGGCGGGGAGGTTGAATCGATGAACCTCGGGAGCTACTCGCCTCCAGTGAACCGCGCCATCCGTCCCCCGAAAATTGGAGTACCATGGCGGACGAGAAAGCTGGCTTCATCCTACGCAGGCAATAATGAGGGCCGCGAGTCGGTAGTTTTTCCAATCATTTTATCTTCCGCAGACTCCGGCCACTTCTGGGAGGCGGAGCCATGGCTTGTCGAATTGAGTGCAGTTGCTCGCATCGGTCCAGAATATTTCTCCTTCTCGCTGTCGGCGTCTTCCTGGTTGCATCCGCTGGCGCGCAAAAGGCCGCCCGGCCGGTCCTTCCCAAGTACGACCTTCAGGCCGAGACAAAGATCAAGGGAACCATCGAGGAAATTAAGCTCCCGCCCAAGGGCAGCGAGAAAGAGATTGCCCATCTGCTGGTGAAAAATGGCGCGGACACCGTTGATGTCTATCTTTGCCCCAAGGCCTTCATGGACGCTATGGGGATGGAATTCAGCAAGGGAGACGAGATTTCGCTCACCGGTTCAAAGATCAAGCAAGGTGAAGCTGACCTCGTCCTGGCACGCGAAGTAGTAAAAGGAAACGACACCTTCGCCCTGCGCGACGCCAAGGGAAATCCAGTCTGGAACTGACTCCGGCGCCAGTTTCATATGAAGTAAAGGTATGAAGGATGAAGGTACGATTGCGCGAAGGTGCCCCATCCATTTCGCGTCCTCTGCGAAATGGGTGGGGTGACGGGGGACGTGTAGCGCCGGCGTCTCGCCGGGCATTGCGGCTGGGATGGCGCCGCACAATCAGTGACGAGACTGCTCAGAACTCGAAGTACCCCCCGGCGGCGGCGCGGCGAGGCAAGACCTCAGGTTCGCCGGAGGGCAGCAGACCTACCACGCCTCGCAGATTTTCCCAGGCGGCCTGATTCAGTGCAGGGTCGGCGCCCACCAGGTCGCGGATCATGTTCCAGGCCGCCAGATTCAGCGCGCCTTCCGGTGGAGGTCCCATGGCCAGGGAGACGGAGCACTGCGGGCAGAAACAAATGCGCTGCGCCGACGACTTTTGCCGCGGTCTGATGCCCACCGTTTGCGCGAACATATACACGGCGACAGATTTGTGTCCGACTTCGATCTCCCGATTGCAGCGCAGGCAAGACAGATTTTCCAAAGCATCCCTTCCTGATGGTCGAAAAGAAATACTGTCTCGCAGGCTGGTGCGACGCAAGTAGGTAGGGAGATTCCTCGTGTGATATTCAGACCGCGGGTGCCCCATTTGTCGCGTTTTTTGCGACAAGTGGGCGACGGCCGACCTGGACGAGTGGCCCGGGTTTCTAAAAAGAGCCCACTGATCAAGTCCCTTGTTCTCGCATTGTCCGTGAAAATCCGTGTGAATCCGTGGCCCGCCCTTGCTACTCGGGAATGCCCACCACCAGGGTGCGCCGTTGCGGCAGTTCGCTCTCCGCGATTTCGCCGACAAACTGCAGATCGGAACCGTGCCACACGACCAGGTCGCGGGCCGCGTCATTGAAGAAATAGACGACGTCGCCTCCGAAACGGTCTTTGAAGCGGCGGCGTTCGTCGAGGGCAAACGGGCTTACCGAATACACCTTCAGATCTTTCGATTCACCCAAAGCGGCGCTCAACACGCGTTGAAATGCGAGCGCGCCCTGCCGCACCTGTGCCATGGTGAGCGAAACCACGTGATAGGCCATAAGACAGACTGAGAATGGCAGAGCTTGCGCCGGCTGTCCAGCCTGGCGCGTGACCATGCCCGAACCAAGGTGTGCTCTAGTCAGAGCGAATCAGGTCGTGCACTCTGCTGCTATGGGTATGGGCAGCAGGAACAATGGTGAGTCGCGGCTGACCGTCGGCTGGTCGCAGGTGCAGACCTATCAGGTATCAGCCAAATTTTTCAAACTGGCGGAGCTGCGCAAACTCAAGCAATGCGAGCAGGTGGCAGCAGTTTGTTATCGGGTACGCAGCGGCATCATCGAATTCCTTCTGGTCCGGACCCGCAAGGGGCGCTGGATATTTCCCAAGGGCAGCGTCGAGCCCGGGCTCACCCACGCCCAGGCTGCCGCCCTTGAGGCCTTCGAAGAGGCTGGCGTGCATGGCCGCATGGAGGAAGCCTCTTTCACTCGTTACCTTCGCCGCAAGCAGGGCGAGGCGCGAAATTCGGCGAAGCCCAACCGGAGCGAGCCTGCGGTCAACGCTCATCTTTGTGAGGTCTTGCGGCTCGTCCCGCCGCAGGAACCCAATCGAAATCCCAGTTGGTTTTCCGCCGAGAAAGCCAAGCGCCGTTTGCAGGAAGACCGCGCCCCCGACTTTGGGACCGAACTTGCCAACGTGATCGATCGTGCCGTTTCTCGCATCCGGCGATCGCGCCGCCGGAATGCCGCTTCGATCCACGGCCTGCACAAACTGCAGTTCATCGATATTGACAGGGTCCAGGAGACGGCAGGTCGAACCCGAGCCTCTCGAATTGGATGAGCGCCACGCGCTCAGGAAAAGTAGTCACGCATCAGTTCAGTCATCCATTGCGGCTGCCGCACTCGCGCCGGATCGGGCTCGAACTCGCGCACGTACGGCTTGACGTCCAGCACCGGCGTGCCCTCGATCGCATCCAGCGCCCTGACTTTCAGCCTCAGGCCATCCACCTGGAGCAGTTCGCAGACGGAAACGCCCAGCTTGTTGGGCCGGTGTTTCTTCCGTTGCGCGAAAATTCCAACCCGCGGCCACTCCGGGTTTCCGCGAGGATGGCTGGCGCCGCTCACCACGCTGCTGTCAGGAACACGGTCAAGATGAAGGATCACCACAAGGTGCGAGAAGTCGGTCAGGCCCATCACGCACTCCGGCGTAAAGCGCGCGCCATCCAGTTCGATCACGGATATTACGCTTCCCCAGAAATCGTCTTCTACTTCGCCACGTGGCGATTGCACTCGGCCGATGGGATCAATCGTGATGGCAGCCATGGCCATATCCTATCCCGGAAAAGGCGCGCTTTCGAAGCCGCGATTCGTTCTCATGACCGGCCGACTCTTGCCTCGGCGGCGAGGCCGGGTGTCGTATGAAGTCTTGCCATGTTACATTTACGGCAACGCACCCTTACATGTGAACACCACCAGGCCTCTTGTTGGAGGAGTCCATGCCCAATCGGAAGAAGCTTCGGCAGTCAGGGACCGATGGCGGCATCAACCCGAACCGAAACGGCGGGACGGGACGCCTGCGAAGGATCATTCAGAACCTGCCGCCGCAATACCGCATCGTCCTGGTGCTGCGCGACATGGAAGGCTTCTCCGACGAAGAGGTCACCGCAATCGCCGGGCTGCGTTCTGGAACCGTGCGCGCCCATCTCCACCGCGCCCGGCTTCTTCTCCGCGACGAGTTGATGAAAGGCGTCAAGCCACGCGGCGGAAAAGCGGCTGCCGCCCAACCCAGCCGCGAACCGCCGACCCCCGCCCGCTGCAAGGCCAGGTTCGCCGAACTCTCAGACTATCTTGACGGCCAGTTGGACGCTTCGCTTTCAAAAGAACTGAAATTGCACCTGAAGGGCTGCCCCTCCTGCCGGTCCTCCCTGGCAACTCTCAAGGCAACCGTCGAGCAGTGCCGAAAATCACCCGCGGAAACACTGAACCGCGAACGAACCGCCAGACTGGGCGCGAAAGTCCTGGCGGATTACGAACGCACAGTCGCAAAAAAAGCCCGCCGCTAGCGCGGCTGCGAGGGTGCCCCATCCATTTCGCGCCTGTTGCGAAATGGGTGGGGGACGCGAATCAGTGGTCCCCGGCCTTGACTACCTACCAATCCCCGGCCGGGTGCCCCATTCTTTTCGCGTACTTTGCGAAAAGAGTGGGTGACGAAAATCACCGGTCCACGGCCTTAACTACTCCCAATCCGCGCC